>CP007051.1:0-1230000 GCA_000517565.1 Desulfurella acetivorans A63 | reverse complement strand
TTCAAAAAAATAGCAATATTAATTTTTACATAGCTACTACGAAAGCAAAACTTAGTTATTATGAAGTTAAGTATAGCCTTGGCGATTTTATAATGTTTGGGTCCGAGACAAGCGGTTTTCCGTCTGATTATATAAGCAAGTACTTTGATAGATGTATTAATATACCAATGAAATCCACTGTAAGATCACTTAATCTGTCAAATTCAGTAGCAATCGTATTGTATGAAGCACTAAGACAGATTATGCATTCAAATAACTAAAAATACATCACCATAGCTAAAAAATCTGTATTTTTCTTCAATAGCTTTTTTATAGCAAAAGTGTGTATCTTCTATGCCAATAAGAGCCGCAACAAGCATTATAAGCGTAGATTTAGGTAAATGAAAGTTTGTTAATATATTATTAACTGTTTTAAATTTATAACCTGGGTAAATAAAAATATCCGTTTTAGCAGAAGTAGGTTTAATATAACCTTGATCATTTGAGACACTCTCTAGTGCTCTAACAACGGTAGTTCCAACTGGCAAAATATTTCGGTTTTCAAGTTTAGCTTTATTGTATATTTGTGCTGTTTTTGCCGATATTTCAAAATACTCTTCATGCATTTTATGCTCTTGTATATTTTGAGTTTCAACGCTTTTAAATGTACCAAGTCCAACATGCAAAGTGATATAGGCTATTTGAATTCCTTTTTGTTTAATTTGATCAAGCAAATTACTGGTAAAATGCAAACTGGCAGTAGGTGCTGCAATTGAACCTTCAATTTCAGCAAAAACAGTTTGATAATACTGTTTATCTAAAGCATCAAATTCTTTGTTTTTTCTTTTAATATAAGGTGGAAGCGGCATAGAACCTATTTCATAAAGATATTCTCTGATATCATTAGTGGTGTCAAATTTTATAATTTTTTTTTGCCCATTTGTTTGTATAATTGTAGCTTTTAGATTTTTGGCAAGGTTGATTTTTGTATCATGTTTTATTTTTCCTTTTACAAAACAATAATATGTATTTTTTTCAATTTGTTCAATAAGCAAAATTCCAATAGAACCACCACTTTCTTTTTTTGCAGATAGTTTTGCAGGTATTACTTTGGTATTATTTAGTACTATTAAATCACCTGGAGATAAGAATTCTATAATATCTTTGAATATTTTATGAGAAATACTTTTATTTTTTTTGTTATATACAAAAAGCCTGCATTCATCTGGTGGAATATGAGGTTTTTGAGCTATAAGTTCTTTTGGAAGATTATAATCAAAAGTATCTAAATTCATTGAACTATATAAAATGTCCCAAGACCAACAGCCACTATATCTTCACTGTCGTCTACTACTAGACATTGGGCAACGATGGTTGTAGAACCAAGGTGTAGAATTTTAGTTTGAGTTTTTAATTCACTGTCGCTTGTTGCTTTTGTAAAATTTACTTTTAACTCAAGCGTGTATATTTTTTTATCTGTGCCAATAGTTTTAAAAATTTCAGCGCCAAGTGCTATATCTATAAGGCTGCAAATAGCACCGCCATGTACCACTCCATATATGTTTTTGTTATTTATACCTGGCTTTAAAGTAACATTTTCATTTCTCTTTATGCCAATTAATTTGTCAAAATAGCGTAAATGCGAACCATCTAAATTTTTTACTATTTCGCTTAAGAAATCTATTTCCTGACTGCTTGCATTATTAATAAATTCAATAAGATCCTTTTTACTCACAAGTAAAGATTATAATAATTTAATCTTAAAAATCAATAAAAAGGGTCATTAAAGACCCTTTAGTTTTCTTGAGATTTAGCTGATTCAATAATTTTTTGTGCTTTTTGAGCTGGTACTTCTTCGTAGCCATAAAATTTTGTTCTAAAAAAGCCTCTACCGGCTGTGAGAGAACGAAGCGTTGGGGCATATTCTAAAATTTCTGCTTCTGGCACCAATACAATTACCTGTTTGAAGTTGTGCCTTTTGCCGTATGTTTCCATTTTAAGCATTTTGCCACGCCTTGCATTAATATCTCCTATTATATCGCCTACATTTTCTTCTGGCACAAAAACTTCCATTTCAAGAATGGGTTCCAAAAGCGTTGGCTTGCATTTTAGCACACCTTCTTTGAATGCTATGGAACCAGCCATTTGAAAAGAAAAATCACTTGAGTCAACAGAATGATACATACCATCTATAAGCTTAACTTTAATATCCGTCATAGGGTATCCTGCAAGTGGTCCTTTTTCCATAGCGCTTTTTACACCTTTTTCAACTGATGGTATAAATTGGCGAGGTATTGCGCCACCTACTATCATATCAACAAATTCAAACCCAGCACCCCTTGGCAAGGGTTCTATTTCTATTGTTACGTCTCCAAATTGTCCATGACCGCCTGTTTGTTTTTTAAATCTTGCTTTGTGTGTGGTTTTATCCTTTATAGTTTCTTTGTATGCTACTTTTGGTAGTTTTAGTTTGATATCAAGACCAAATTTTTTAAGGCGCGAAACTACAACTTCCAAATGATTTGTACCCATACCTGTTAGTATAAATTCGTTTGTTTCGGTATTTTTCTTAAAAGATAGTGTTAGATCTGATTCCAGAATTTTGCTCATGTATGTAGAGATTTTTTCGTCGTCATTTTTTGATGAACCATATACTGCATAGGAAATAAAAGGCAATGGCATTTTTACAAACTCAACTGGCGTGTCTTTTTTGTCATTTGATAATGTATCGCCTGTTTGTGTATATTTTAATTTAGCTACTGCAATTATATCTCCTGCTTCAGCTGATGTAAGATTTATAGGGTTTTTGCCAATCAAAGTTTGTATAGATCCAATGCGTTCTTCCTGGTCTTTGTTTAAGTTGTAATAAATGCTATCTGGTGTAAATTTACCGCTTAGGATTCTAATAAGGCTTAATTTTCCAGATTGAGGATCATTGTAGGTTTTAAAAACAAAGCCTTTTGAAGTATTATCTTCATTTTTAGCTGAAGGCAAATATGTGTTTGCGAAATCAATTAATGTTTGGGTATTATAACCTGCCAGAGCACTGCCTACAAGTACTGGTATTAATTTTTGAGAAGCTATAGCTTCTTTTAAAGTATTATTAAATAAATTTTGATTTAACTCTTCACCTGATAAATAATTTTCTAATAATTCATCATTTAAAGAAGACACTTCTTCAATTATCAAAGAATGATAATTGTTTGCTTCTTCTTTTAGCTGTTGGGGTAACTCTATTTCTTTTTGATTAAAATCGTACGCTTTTAAGCTTAATGTATCAATGTAGCCAATAACTTTTTCTTTATCTTTAATTGGTATTTGGAATGCAATAGCTTTAAATAACTCATTTATAGATTTCAAAGCATTAGAAAAATTACTATTTTCTTTATCGATAGCATTTACAAAAACAATAAAAGGTTTATTTTCTTTCTCAAGCTCATAATAAAACCTTTCTGTTTGAGCTTTTACACCTTCTAGTATATCAACTACCAAAATAGCACTATCACTGGCTCTAATACCACAGAGTGCATCACCTATAAAGTTATGATAACCTGGTGTGTCAATTAAATAAATTGTATTATTGTTGTTTTGAATATTTGCAATGGAAAGCTGTATTGAGACTTTTCTTTCAATTTCCTCACTATCGAAATCCATTGTAAGGTTTCCTTTTTCAGCTGAGCCTTTTCTTGTTATTTTTTTGTTTGTAAATAGTATGTCTTCTACAAGTGTGCTTTTACCACAGCCTCCTGCTCCACATATTGCAATTACTTTTTTATTAACCTCGCCCATAAATAACCCCCTTTAAGTAAGCGATTTTTGCCTTAATTGCAGGCAGTAATCTTTATATTGAAAGAATTTATTTTCTTTTGAAGAAATATTGTTGTACCAATCGTTTAGCCAAACTGCATACTCTGGATGGTTTTGGCTATTTGAGCGTAAAATTTTATTTTGTAGGTTGTAGGCTATTATTTTGTCTGATACGTCTACTGACTCATTGGTTGTAACAAAATGGGGTTTTTGTGCTGTTATTTGATATTTACCTGGTGCTATTTCTTTTAAATCCAGTTTGTCTGTTTCATAAAAACCAATTATCAAATGTTTTACTTGATCATTGTGAACTATAGCTCTAAATAATATTATTATATGTTGATAATCGTCTTTTGATATTCTTTGAAGTTTTTCAAATTCATTAAAACCAACAATACAATCTAATTTACCATCAAGATTAAATCCTTCAGGGTACGGTCCAGATTCAAAGCCGTTTGCACTTGTTAATCTTGCTACAAATTCTCCGTGAGAGTTTGCAGCAAAAAAAGGGATGCTCAAGATAAGTTTTTCCATAATTACCTCCTTTTAGCTTTGTATTTATAAAATAGGTACAAGATCAAAATTCCTCCTACTAACATTATGATGCCTACTATTCCAAAATACTTTTCAATTTCCTGGAATTGCAAACCTAAAAAATACCCTAAATACACATAAAAAAAGCTCCATAAAACAGCGCCTATAGCATCAAATGTAACAAATACAGCAAAGTTCATTTTAGAAATACCAGCAACTAATGCAGTGAAACTTCTTAAAAGCGATAAAAATCTACTAAATAAAACAGATATACCACCATATCTTTCAAAAAAGAACTGGGTAGGCTTATAGTATTTATCTTTAAGTAGCCTTTTTTTTATTATAAGGTCTCCAAAAAAAGTTCCTATAAAATAACTTGTTAAATACCCTAAAAAAGCTGCAACTATAACAACAATTAGTAAAGATTCTATTTTTAAGTATCCTTTTTGGGCCATTATGCCAGCTAATACTACCGCGGTTTCGCCTGGAACAATGAGGCTTGCAAAAACAACGGTTTCTAAAAATGTAAAAATGAATACAAACAACAAACCATATTTTTGAATGTAAACGGTTAATTCAGATATTTCCATAATTGTTTCCTTCATTTAGAATATAAACTAAATTTATTCTAATATCAAGATTTTATTAAAAATTTGTAAAATGCTTATTATTTTAAGATTGTTTGTTTTAAGTTTTTTCTTGAAATATACAAAAATTTATGCTATATAGAAAAACATGGAAAAATTTGACTCTCTTTTAGCTATTGAGAATATAAATAGATCATATTGGTGGTATTACTTTTATAGCTGGCAGGAGTAGTCTATCCTTTTTAGGCTTTAATTAGCCGGTTGGGGTGGACTACTCCAACCGGCTTTTTTTTTGCAAAAAATTTATGAGGAGGTTTTATGATAGTTATAATGAAAAAGTCTGCTACAGATGAGCAGATTGAGAACGTTGTTAAAAAAATTAGCGAATTAGGCTTTGTAAGTCATGTAAGTAAGGGGAGTGAACGCACCGTTATTGGTGTTGTTGGGGAATTTTCAAAAGATAAGCTTAAGATAGACCCTTTATCGTTGTTATCTATGGAAAGTGGGGTAGAAACAGTATACAGAGTATCAAAACCATATAAGCTTGCAAGTATAGAAAATAGGCCAGAGCCAACCACAGTTTATGTTAACGGAATTGCTATTGGTGAAGGAAAATTTACAGTTATTGCAGGACCATGTTCCGTAGAAAATCGTCATCAAATACTAACAACCGCAAAAGGAGTAAAATCAGCTGGCGCAAAGCTATTAAGAGGTGGTGCTTACAAGCCTCGCACAAATCCATATACTTTTCAAGGTCTTGGTGAAGAAGGTTTAAAGCTATTAAAAGAAGCAAAAATTGAAACAGGTTTGCCCATTGTAACAGAAGTTATGAACCCAAAGGATCTTGATTTGATTTTGGATTATGCTGATGTTTTACAAATTGGAGCAAGAAATATTCAAAATTTTGCACTATTAAAACTTGTAGGTCAAACAACAAAGCCAGTTTTATTAAAGCGAGGTATGTCAACAACTATAGAAGAACTTCTTATGAGTGCTGAATATGTAATGAGTGAAGGCAATGCAAATGTAATACTTTGTGAAAGAGGTATTAGAACGTTTGAAACAGCTACAAGAAATACTCTTGATATATCCGCTGTGCCAGTTTTAAAAAAACTTACTCATCTTCCCGTAATTATTGATCCATCTCATGCAGCAGGAAAAAGAGATTATGTTGCTGCGCTTTCAAAGGCAGCTATTGCAGCTGGTGCAGATGGGCTAATTATTGAGGTACATTATAAACCAGAAATTGCAATATCAGATGCTTCGCAGCAACTAACGATACCAGAATTTGAAAATTTAATGAAAGATCTCAAGAAATTAGCTGAAGTTTTAGAAAAAGAAATGTAAAAAAAGGGCTCTTTGAGCCCCTTTTTTTACTCAGTTTTTGCGGAATTGCTTATATAGAAATCATTTGGAAAAGTGCCATCTTCTGGTTTTAAAACCCAATAGTTTGTAGCTTCTTTTAGTAATTTAGAGACAATAGAGTTTGGATCATTTAAGTCACCAAAATTTCTTGAGCCACCCACACATGTTTGAACACATGCAGGTTCCAAACCGCTCTCAAGCCTTGGCAAACAAAATGTGCATTTATCTACAGCACCTAATTCTTCATTGTAATACCTTGCATCATATGGGCATGCTTCCATACATGCTTTGCAACCAATGCACATATTAGGTGTAACTAGCACAATGCCATCGCTTTTTCTTTTATAACTTGCACCTGTTGGACAGACCCATACACATGGTGGATTATCACATTGATTGCACAAAATAGGCATAAATGTCATTTTTCTAATACCATTTTCTATTTTTTCTATGTCTAAAACCTTTGTGCGATAATTTAATTTACCATCTGGTACTTCCCACATAGCTTTACATGCTACTTCGCAGGCTTTACAATCAACACATCTATCCTGAACTATAACCATAGCATAGTTTTTTTCTTTTTTTGGCCTTTCAAACATTGCTATTAACCTCCTTTAGGCTTTTTCGACGCTAACAAATGAATTCAAGAAAGCAGCAGCCCCACTTACCGGATCAGAATCATTAGAACAAAACTCAGCGTCTGAAACACCTTTTTTATAGCATCTTGTAACGTACGGCGAAAACCTTCCCCAACCATGAGCAATGAATATTGTGCCTTCTATGATTTTATCTGTCACTTTAGCTTTAACAGGGTAGGGTGATTTAAGATTACCTTTAACCAATACTACCTTATCACCATCTTTGATATTTATAGCTTTAGCATCTTTTGGATTGATCCATACACTATTGTCATCATAGTGCTCAAGCAACCATTCGTTATCTTGAGTTCTTGCGTGTGTATGAACTGCTACTCTACCAAAAACAAGCCTGAATTCATTTTGTTTTTTTGATTTATTTGGCGGAGTGTAGGTTGGTAGTGGATCAAACCCGCCTTCTTTTAAGGATTCGCAGTAAATGTCGATTTTCCCGCTGCCAGTATTAAAACTTACATCTTCTCCTAAAGCAATTGGATATGGATTAAATGGTGCTTTTTTGTATGCATCAAGCATTTTTTGATAGGCAACTTTTGGATCAATATCACCGCTTAAATCAACATCTTCTGGTATTGGTCCAAGTGATATTACACCATCTTTTAGTAATTTGTCTCTTTGGTCTTTTGGCATTTGGTTTAATGAGCTAAAGAATACGCCTTTTGCATCTTTATATGGAAAAAACTCACCAAGACCCATATGTTTTGCAATACCATGTACTATTGCCCATATGTCTTTAGTATCATAAACTGGATCTACAGCTGGCTCTCTAAAATGTACATAAGGATATTTCCAGCTGATAGATTTTAGTGCATCGTATTTTTCTAAGTATGTAGATTCGGGAAAAACTATATCTGCATAAAGTGTATGCTCCCATGGCAATATGTCAACTACCATATAAAAATCAAGTTTATTAATGGCTTCTTTAATCTTATTTGAATCACCATTATGGAATAATGGATTTGTTCCATAGCTAATCATTGCTTTGATTGGATATGGCTTTTGTGTTCTTATAGCTTCCCATAAAACATTATCAAGTCCAAGCACCCCTACAATTTCTTGTGTAGTGTTAGGTAAATTTGTAAGTGACAAAACAGCATTAGCTGCATTTCTTTGTTGGGCTAGTTGAGCATATTTTGATTCTTCAACATCTGGCATATCTGCATTTGGAACTTTGATTTTGTTGGCCTTGAAAAAACCACCCGGTTGAAACCAGTTACCAAGCAAGGCATTTGCAATAGCAATAGCGCGTGAAAGCTGTGTATCAAAGCCATATCTGGTTGACCTTCGAGGTGGGACTATAATACAGTTCGGTGCAAAAGAGGAAATCTCTCTTGCAATCTGGATAATTTCATCTGCTTTTATACCTGTTTGGCTTTCAGCCCATTGCGGTGTGTATTTTACTATATGCGGTTTTAGTTTATCGTAGCCTGTTGTATATTTTTCTACAAAATCGTGATTAATCAAATCTTCTGTTACCATAACATTGATAAGCGCTAAAACAAAAGCAGTATCTGTTCCGGGTTTAATTTGCAAGAATTTGTCAGCTTTTGCTGCTGTATGTGTATACCTTGGATCAACATAAACTATTTTAGCCTTATTGCCAATAGCTTTTGCAAAATGGTAAAGCTCACTTACATGGAGTGATTCTGTCTCATTTCTACCAATTAAAATTATATATCTACTGTTTGACAAGTCATACGGCTCATGGCCACCAAGTGCTGCACCAAATGTATAATAAAATCCAATGTCTCTAGAACCTGTACATTGAGAATAAGCTGGTATTGCAAAGTTTGTTGTTCCACCTAAGACTTCAAAAAGCCTGTGAATTCCAGGCTCTCCTGTACCATGCATTTCAAGTGCAATTGTTTCTGGTCCGTATTTATCTATGACTTCTTTAAATTTTTTTGCAGCAAACTCAAAAGCTTCTTCCCAAGAAACCTTTTTCCATTTGCCTTCACCGCGTTCACCAACTCTAATCAATGGAGTTTTTAGTCTATTATCATCGTATAGAGTTTTAATACCTGCTTGACCTTTTGCACATAATTTGCCCCAATTTAATGGACTTTTGTCGTTGCCTTCAAGTTTTATAACTTTGCCATCATTTACAAAAACTTTTTCCGTGCAATTCCAAAAGCACATTTCACAAAAATTAAAGGTTACCTTATCGGGCTTATACGGTTTTAATTCTTCCCTTGCCTGTGCTTTTGAATCAAAAATTAAAGGCACAGACAATAATGCAGACCCAGCCAAAGCACCCTTTAAAAAGGTTCTCCTCTTAATTTGCATAAAACCTCCTTTTTCAGTCTCGCCCCACATATACTATTCTGATGTAATTTTAGTCAAAAAATAAAAAAAATCCACTAAAATTTAGTTTGTAATAATTTTTCAATATATTAATATTGTTTTTTAAAAATTCATTTTTCTTGACAAAATTTTTCTTATAATTATCATAATTGATGTGTGGGCCGCTAGCTCAGCTGGTAGAGCAACGGACTCTTAATCCGTCGGTCGAAGGTTCGATCCCTTCGCGGCTCACCATTTTGTGGTGGGTATAGCTCAGTTTGGTTAGAGCACCAGGTTGTGGCCCTGGGGGCCGTGGGTTCAAGTCCCACTACTCACCCCATTTATTTTTCTTTTTGTTTCAACAAAAACCAAAAACAAAAAAAATAAACCATATACTTAAAAATATACATTGACAATCAAAATTTTAAAAAATAATATGCCGATATGAACGAAAGTTTTTTAAAGACTTTTATTTATTTTTATGCATTTTTGATATTTATTTGCACCATATTTGCACCCAAAGTTTAAATATATGTATTTGTAACTTCATTTTTAAACATTTTATACAACAGGAGATTTTTTATGATTTATTTAGTTTGTCCTTTTTGCAGAACAGACCAGGATATCAAGAACAAAACCTGTAAAAAATGCGGGGAAGTTATCCCAAAAGATAGAAAATCCTATAAAGTTGTAGTTTCATACAATTACAAAAGAGTGGTTAGAAGAGTTCCTACACTAGAGCTTGCAAAAGAAATTGAAATTAAAATAAAATCTGAGCTTATAAGCGGAGAATATTTTGATAGAAAGCAAAAAAGAAAAGAAGATATGCTGATGAATGATTTTTTTTATAATATTTATTTACCGCATGCAAAACAGGATAAAAAAACTTGGGCTGATGATGAGTCAGCTTTTAGAATATGGATATCGCCTATAATTGCTAAAAATCCGTTATCAGAAATTTCTCAAATGCACATAGAAAAAATAAAAAAATTTATGGCAGACAATAATAAATCTCCAAGAACAATACAAAAAACACTAATAATTTTAAAGCATGTTTTTAACGTTGCTATTGATTTTGGATACTTGGCAAAAGATAACCCTGTCAGAAAAGTTAAGCTGCCGAAACCAAACAATATGCGCATAAGATTTTTAACAGTAGACGAGGCTAATAAATTTTTAGATCTTGCAAAACAAAAAGATAATACACTCTATGAGATGTGTGTTTTATCTTTATACTGCGGGCTAAGATTTGGAGAAATTGCAAACCTGCATTATTCAGATATAGATTTAGAAAATGAAAGGCTGTATATAAGAAACCCGAAAAACCAAACAGCACGTGTAGTTTATATGCCAGAGATTATAAAGGAAATAATGGCACAAAAGAAAAGTGCGAACAAAGATAGCACAAATGATTCATTGCTTTATTTAAATAAAGCAGGAAAAAAATACGATGAAATTATTAGAAAAAAATTCAACGCTATTGTAAATCAGCTTGGGCTAAACAACGGTATATCAGACCCAAGACAAAAGGTTGTTTTTCATACCCTAAGGCATACTTTTGCCTCTTGGCTTGCAATACAAGGACACCAATATACACAATAAAAGAGCTTATGGGACATAAAAGCCTTGCAATGACAGAACGATACGCTCATTTAATACCTGACATCAAAAAAGAAGCGATAAATTCATTGACAAAAAATCGCCTGTTGCCATCTTGACCTCCTCCCCTTGCTGAAGCAAGGAGAAGAGGTCAAACTTCTCAAACCTGCCCGGTATGTGGACATATATCAAGATCAAATAGAAAAACACAGGAAGATTTTGAGTGTGAAAATTGCGGACACAAAGCTAACGCAGACTTAAACGCAAGTAAAAATATTCTTTTAAGATTTGTCTCAGATGTTCTGAAAACAAATCTTCATAATACCGATGATTACGGCAGATTAAAACCAAAAAAACTCAGCAAATGGACAATTAAAAACATAATTAGTCGGTATTTTAAAGACATCAGGCAGTGTTGCATCACCCCGTTTGTGCCTGATCCGTTAAGTGTTGGTAATGCAGAATTTATTAAAAATGCTAACAGTATTTAACGGAGTTAATGAAATCGCGGGTGTTCAGATACTTTTTTTAATCTTTTTACATAATTGGGATTTGAAGATTGTTGTAAACAATTTCTTCTTCGCTAAAGTCTTTATTTTGAAGCTCTATTAATTTTTTAACTACATCTCTTGCTATTTCAATAGTTTCTTCAATTGTTCTGCCTTGGGCAATAAAACCTTGAATATCATCAGATGTTGCAAGATAAAAACCTTCTGGAAGTTTTTCTATTTTGATATTTATAAGTTTTTCCATGATTCAAGCTCCTTAATTTTAATCTACTGCTTTTAATTCTTATGTCAATTTATTTTTGCAAAAGTGTTTTAAAGTTACTTTACAGTTTGTCCATACACGCAATCTAAGGGGTCTAGGAGCTCATGTTCGGGGTCGGGCAATGTAAACACAAAAAATTGCCAAGTGTCCAACATTGCAATCTGGGGCAAATGCGTAGCGATTTTGGGCAAAAACATAGGTATTTGGTGTGACGGTTTTTAGGGCTTTTAATTTACTCACCCCCGCAAATCTCTGACTGCCACTTGTCGGCAGTCAGAGCAAACCGAAGGCTTGCTTCGTTTATAAAAAAGCATAGAAGCATAGAAAAAAAGACGCGCCGCCCCTTACCACAAAAACCTACAATTATAATATTACTTATAAGATAAGCTTTTTTAAGCTTTTTTTAAGTAAAATGTCACTTTTAATATTTTTTTAATTAAAATGTCACTACCCCCCTACCGCCGCCCCCACTCTTGGTTTTGCATATACTACATTTGGTTTTGCATATACTATATTTTTTGAGTCCGGGTTTTGCATATACTACATTTTTGGGGGTACTCTATAGATATCTATAGCTATTAAATACTATAGAATTTATAGTATTTAATAGCTAGCGCGCAATGGCTTATGCCTTTTAAGGCAACGCCATTGCGCTTTTTGGGCCCGGAGAAAAGCGAAAACAAGTTTGTTGCAGAAAAAAGTACCCCCCTTTATCCCCCCCCCAAAAAAAATCTCACCAGTTGCACCGCTCAACGCACAATGGCAGACAGTCCACACACAGTCCACACGTGGCAAATGTGGCAAATACGATGATTGGCGATTGGCTGACAAAACGAAACGGAATTTGATTTTCTTTTGAGTTGGTTTTGGCTTATGATTTATTTATTTTTAGTTTTTTAAATTTAAAGTGTCTGTGTTAAAAATCAAAAAGCAAAGCTAAGTACTGCATTTTGCTCTATTTTTAGAATTTAAAGATTTTTAAGGGGGTTTTATGGACAAAAAAAATTATGGGAAATTGTTGCTATAATTGGAAGTTTAGTTCTTTTTAGCTTTGCTTTGTATTTTGCTTTAAACGGTACGCAGATAATTAAGCCAAATGCAAACGGTTTGCCTAATTGCGGGTCAAATGCAAATATCCAATTATTACAACAAATCCTTTCAGAACATCCCAAAGAAATAGAAAATGCTTATGGATTTGATCCTACAAAGCCATACAATATTGGTGGTGTTTGTATTTACAAAAAAGGTAGCAAAACACTGAAGAAAAGCTATTGCAGAGCATTAATTTACTACAGCGACAATTCTACCAATTCTGCCAATTTTGATAAAAATACCGATGTGTATTATGTTTTGCAAAGTAGTGTTAACGGTAATAATACAGAAATTAGCGTTCTAAACCCTTACAGTATGTAATTTTTTTTAAAAACGGAGCATTGGTTTATGCCATTTGTTCATTTACACAATCATTCAGAATACAGTTTGCTTGATGGAGCAACAAAACTTAATGCAATGGTTGCAAAAGCAAAAAAAGACAAGCAGGAATATATTGCTTTAACAGACCACGGCAATATGTTTGGCGCTGTAGATTTTTATAAAACCTGTAAAGCATCAGGCATAAAGCCTATCATAGGTTTTGAATCTTATGTAGCAGAAAACCGCTTTGATAGGAATAAAGATACTAAAGGCGGTTTCCATTTAACCTTGCTTGCAAAAAGCAACGAGGGTTATCATAATTTGCTTAAACTTTCTACTTTTTCTTATACAGAAGGTTTTTATTATAAACCAAGGATAGATAAAAAACTTCTCAAGGCTTATTCAGAAGGCATTATGGCAGGTAGTGCCTGTCTGCACGGTGAAATCAATTATTATCTTTTAAACAACAACTATGATTTAGCTAAGAAGGCTTGTCTTGAGTATCAGGAAATTTTTGGCAAAGATAACTTTTTTATCGAAATAATGAGACATGACCTACCAGAACAGGTACAGATAGAACCGCTACTACTTAAACTTGCAAATGAGACTAATGCTCCGATAGTTGCTACAAACGATTGTCATTATTTAGAAAAAGACGATGCAAAAGCCCAAGATGTATTGCTTTGCATACAGACAAATAAATTAATCGGTGATCCAGACAGAATGCGTATGAAAACTCAAGAGTTTTATTTTAAAACACAGGAAGAAATGTATGATAAGTTTAAAGATTTAAAAGAGGCAGTTGATAGTAGTTATTTAATTGCAAGCAAAAGCGATATTGAAATACCCGTAGGACAATTAATATTTCCAATTTACTCAAAAGATTTTGATACGGATGATAAAAAATTAAAAGACCTTATCGATGATGGTTTTATAAAGCGTTTCGGCAGAAAGGGCAATTCACGATTAACAGATGAACAATATGAAATCTATAAACAGAGGCTTGAATATGAATTCAGCGTTATAAGACAAATGCACTTCAGCGGGTACTTTTTAATTGTTTGGGATTTTATAAATTATGCTAAAAGCAAAAGTATTCCTGTTGGCCCTGGCAGAGGCTCTGCCGCAGGCAGTCTTGTGTCGTATTGTCTTGGCATAACAGATATTGAACCGATAAAGAATAATTTATTATTTGAGAGGTTTTTAAACCCGAATCGTATTTCAATGCCTGATATTGATGTGGATTTTTGTATTGAACGACGTGATGAAGTTATAAAATATGTTTTGAAAAAATACGGGTTTTTCAATGTTGCTCAAGTAGGCACTTTTGGGACATTGGGTGCAAGAAATGTTTTGAAAGATGTCGGCAGAGTTATGGGTATGTCTTTTGAAGAAACCAACAGAATAACAAAATATATACCTGATTCTAATTCAACCATAAGTGAGGTTGAATCCAATAATACCGAGTTTAAAAAAATTGCCGATAATAATAGAGAACTGTTTAAGCTGTCTAAAACTCTTGAGGGTTGCAAAAGGCATTTTTCAATACATGCGGCAGGTATTGTTATTTCAAGAGAACCAATTTACAAACTATGTCCTTTATATAAATCTGATGCGTTATCAGACACAGGCATACTGGTAACACAGTATGAGAAAGATATATTAGAGGACATAGGGCTTATAAAATTTGATTTTTTAGGCTTAAAGAACTTAACAGTTATCGATAATGCGTTAAAAATGATAAAAGAAAACGAAGGTGTATCTATCGATTGGCAAAATATAGATTTTAACGACAGCAATGTATATAAAATGCTTTCAAACGGTCATGTAGCTGGGGTGTTTCAGCTTGAAAGCAGTGGCATGCAAGGTGTTTTAAGAGAATTAAAACCTACATGCTTTGAAGATCTTGTTGCTGTTCTTGCACTTTACAGGCCAGGTCCTCTTGGCAGCGGTATGGTTAAAGATTTTATTGAGTGCAAACACGGAAGACAGTCTGTTGAGTATTTTTTGCCACAGCTTGAGCCTATTTTGAAAGATACTTATGGTGTTATTGTATATCAGGAACAGGTTATGCAGATAGCAAACGTTCTGGCTGGGTATACAATGTCGGAAGCTGATGTTTTGCGGAAAATAATGGGTAAAAAGCAAGTTGAAAAAATTGGGCACGAAAGGGAAAAGTTTTTAGCAAGATGCAGAGAAAGAAATATAGAATCAAAAAAAGCAGAAGAAATATTCAGCTTAATGGAAAAATTTGCAGAATACGGGTTTAATAAATCTCATTCTACCGCATATGCTTATATTGCCTTTCAGACTGCTTATTTAAAATACTATTACCCTGAATATTTTATGTGTGCGTTAATGAATGGAGACATAGGAGATCCCGAACAGACGCAAAAATATATTGAAGAATGCACAAATATGGGAATTGACATCTTACCGCCTGATATTAATTTAAGCAGAGAATATTATTCAATAACAAAACACAATAACCGAAAAGCCATAAGATTCGGATTTTTGTCAATAAAAAATTTGGGCACTACAGCTATTCAAGAGATAATGTCAATAAAAAATTCATTAAATTATATTCGAAGTGTGGATGAATTTTTTGAAGCAGTAAATAAATCAAAAGTAAATTCAAAAGTTGCTGAAAGTTTAATTAAAGCAGGGGTATTTGATTTATTTGATAACAATAGAAAAAAACTATTAATAGATATTAAAAATGATTTTTACAGTAAGAAAAACAAAAAACAGAAAAATGAAAATCAAGAGATGCTGTATTCAGATAAGAAACCTATTATTGTTACAACACAAAAAGACATAATGAACTATGAGAATGAGGTTTTCGGCATTCCATTAACTGTCAATTATACTAATCTGCTGCAGCAGTATGAGATTTTATCGTTTTATCAATTTAATGACAACAAGCAGCAAGGTTTGTCTGACGGCAGTGTGCAGAATTTATTGGGGCTTGTATGCAACATAGAAATGAAAGAAACAAAAAACGGTAAAAAAATATTTAAAGTGTATTTGATAAATCATTCTGGTATGTTTGAAATCGCTGTTTTTGATGTATCAGATATTAAGTTAATTTTAAAAAAATCTTATTTGCAAAAGTCGCAAGAAGAAGATGAAAATAGTGATATAGATATTTCAGCAATAGATTTTTTTGATGCACACCCTATCAGAATACCGTGTAAAGTTAAAGATTTTAATGGCGTTAAAAATTATTCGTACAGCCGGTATCTTGGAGATATTACCAAGTGGACAGATATTAAAAGCGAATTTAAAGACTTTAAAAGTTTGCATATAAAGA
This sequence comes from Desulfurella acetivorans A63, assembly GCA_000517565.1. GTDB lineage: Bacteria > Campylobacterota_A > Desulfurellia > Desulfurellales > Desulfurellaceae > Desulfurella > Desulfurella acetivorans. The sequence goes on along the minus strand of CP007051.1, from coordinate 1,213,696 downwards.
TAAATTACAATAAATTGACAGAATTTAATTATCTGATAGAGTTTATGCATAAATTAAAAGAATTGATAGGTAGTTCAAACAGTATTAATCAAGGTATTAATAATCAAACTGCCGATAGTAACAGCAGTAGTGGTGATAAGAGCAATAAAGCCATTAGTACAACTAGAACAACAAGAAATTGGCTTACGTTAAATGCAAGACTGTATATAGAGTGCGAAGATATCAGTCAAACCAGTACAAAAGATTATTACTGGCATTTTAAAACGAATACTTTTGTTAATATCAACACCGAAATATTGTCGGAGATTAAATCATTAGGGCATAAATTAAACAGTGTTGCCGTAGAAGTTCGCAGATAGCAGTGCTTGCTGTAATGGTGGTGCAAATGGATGTAGGTCGAGCTAAAGAATTAGTTAGAATGTTTTATCAATTGTATAATAATGATTTAAACGGGTTGCAGAAAATATTTGATGCTTATCATGCATACAGTAAGGAAATAGAATATATGGCTACGGATGTGGAAACCAATAGGCTCTATCTTGCTATAGACAGGCTTTATAGAAAAAGCATTGTAAGTGTTGTTGAAATGAATTATACAATAAAACAGCAAAATAAAAAAACATTTCGTAAAATCTCAAACCAGCAACAAAATAATGGCAGTGTATTCGTAGATATTGAGCCCGTTAAAGAAAAACAGTCTACAGAAGAAAAATCAACTGTACAACTCCAAGAAAATAGTAATTTTTTATTTTAATTTTACACAGCCAAATTTACTATCCTGCTGTTCTAAAAATTTGCCCGGAATCGCTATAAAAACCCCCCAAATTCGCAATGTTTAATAACCGGTAATGTAATTTTATGTCTGAAGATATTTTTTAAAAATACAAATCCTGTTAAAATAATAAAAACTAAAATCATCATCTATATAAATCAATTGTAAGCGTTTTATATGCTAGATATTACTATTAATACAATATTATACATAATATATTTATAATAACGCTTTTATGATTGATGCTTTTAAATAGTGTATTAATTATAAAAATAATATTAAAAATTTTGTTATTAGAAATCATTGTAAGACTAAAAATTTAATGCAGATTTACTTAAAAAGGTTTGGTAGTGCAAAATACCTTGCAGACATTTGCTTATAGCAAATTATACAAAAAACCTTCCAAAAAAAATCTTGCAAAAAATTTGCGCATTGTTAATGTGTAAAAAAATGCAGTACTGAATTTTAGAAAGCTTATTTAAAAGACATTTTGCTAAAGTTTTTTGGTGCACGAAAGGGGAATGAAAGGGGAATGAAAGGGGAAAAATCAAACTCAAAAAATTCGGTCCTTTTGATCGCTAGTGATTAGACACTTTATATATTATTCAGTTTGTTTTATAATTATGCAAAAAATTCGGTCCTTTTGATAGCAAAGTGTTCGGTCCTTTTTCTCATTTTGTGCAATTTTTAGCGCGCACTTTTTGTGCAAATTTTAATGCGCATTAAATTTTCACATAAAAAAATTTTATATTGATTTTTTGTAAAATTTTTTATGTGAGCACAGAAACTTCTAAAAGCTAGACACAAATTAGCTAGGTATTACATCTATGTGATATAAAATTTAACAAAACAACTTTTTAACTATGTTACATAAAATAACTAATAAAGTTGTGATTTTAAATTACAATGATTTAATAGATTTTTTTAATATTTATAAACTTTGTTTACAATATCTTGGTTAAATGATTAAGTTGTTTTTGTGTTTTTCCTTTAATTTCATAATTCTTTTAAAAATAATAATCTCATAAATATGGATTTGAATTGTTTTGCAGGCATCCGCATAAATATTTTAAATAATTACAATTAATGCTTGCAAAATAGCAAAGCTTAGTATAAATTCTTTTAATATGAAAAAAAGACTAATAAATGGCAGACATTCAACATGTCAATATTCGAATGGATCAATTATAGAATCAGCCCCAAAGCTTTGTAAAGGAACAATAAACTGTCTAACAAAAGCTCAAGTGGGTTAAATGGCAATTTATATGGTAAAAAATTATGAGAAAAAATTTCGAAGACAAAATTGTAGAAACATTAATTGATCATTTTTGTGGTCTCAAAAAAGATATTTCAATATTAGAAAGACAATTTCAGCATAACACTTTTTTCAACAGGTTAAAAAATAAACGAAATCAACTAAATACTGTATTTTTTAAAATTATAGTTAAACGGCTGTTTCTAGTTAGTTTATTAAAAAAATTTCATGATTATGATTGAAGCAGCAAAAAAGCTTATAGAATACGCCATATTTCCACCAGGCTCAATAATAATCGCCTTTTTGGTTATATCCTTATTTTCGACAAAGAAAAAGTTCGTGTTTTATTTGAGTCTTTTTTGTGCTGTTGTTTTGTATCTTGCGTCTATATCGCCCGTAAAGAATATGCTTGTATCACCGCTTGAGCAATCTTATAAAATACAAAAAGGCTCAAGAGCCTTTTGATCTAAAAATGTACAAAGAAAATGGCAGTTGGAAAGTTGGATTAATTGAAACTTTTGGGATATAGAAATATTTAATGGTTGAAAATCAGGAAAAAAACAATCTGGGTTATCAAAACGTTTCGGATGACGATGAAATAAATCTCCTTGATTTATTTATTGTTTTACTGAAGCACAAAAAACTTATATTTTCCATAACATTTGGCGTTGCTGTATTGAGCATAATAATAAGTCTTTTGATGACGCCAGTATATGAAGCTAAAACTACTTTGATGCCCCCTCAAGGAGCAGAATCATCTCTGAGCTCAGCATTTGCTCAAACTGCTGCTGCAGCAGTGGGGTTAGGGATCTCTGCTAAAAATCCATCAGAAATTTATGAAAATTTACTAAAAAGTGATTTTGTTGTAGATAGAATTATCAAGCAGTTTAACCTAATGAAGCTGTATAAAGCAAAAAATATTGATTCGGCAAGAAAAGCTGTACTTAAACATTTGGATGTTCAAATCGATACTAAGACAGGCATCATTACAGTTGGCTATAAAGATAAAAATCCAGCAAGATCAGCTCAAATTGCTAATGCTTTTGTGGCTGCATTGAGGGATTTAAATAATCACCTTGCCATTACAAAGGCCAGCATTGATAGGAAATTTTTTGAGAGTGAACTTAAAAAAGCTTATATAAAATTAGTTGAAGCAGAAAAAAATGTAGAAAATTTCCAGAAAAAAACTGGCGTTATTGAGCTTGGCGAACAAACAAAAGCTTCTATAGCAAGTATTGCTAACCTTAAAGCGCAAATTGCGGTGCAAGAAGCGCAAATTGCAGCAATGGGAACATATGCAACCCCTAATAATCCAGCCTACCAGAAAGCGCAGGCTACCCTATCTAGCTTAAGATCTCAACTTTCAGCACTTGAATCAAACACAAATAATAGCAATAATGCAATTACACCATTGGGTAAAATTCCCAGCCTTTATGGAAAGTATACTAATGTTGTAGGCGAACTTGGTTTTAGAAAAACAGTCTACGAGATGCTTTTAAAGCTATATGAAGAAGCATCTGTAAAAGAAGCAAAAGGTGCATCTTTAATTCAGGTCATTGACAAAGCAACTCCGCCGCAAATTAGAATAAGCCCAAAAAGAGCGTTAATTGTTATAGTATCTACTTTTGCCGCATTTTTCCTATCCATATTTGTAGCGTTTTTTAAAGAGTTTATAGAAAAAGCTTCGCAAGATGAAGAAAACAAAGAACGCATGCAATTGATCAAACAGTATGCTTCGCTTAGAAAGAAAAAAAATCAATAGAACAAAAATTAGATTTGCTATCGCAATTGCTCTTTACTGTATTTTGATTTTTGTTTTATTAAGGCAGACAGTTACAGCTAAGGAAAATTATGTTCTCAAGTGCTCTAATTATTTACAATTTCAAGATTTTAAAAAAGCTATAGATGCCGGTAAACAAGCTGTAATTTGGCAGCCTAAAGACATATATTCATATATATGTCTTGGAAAAGCATATCTTAATGTATCTGATTTTAATTCAGCACTGAAAAATTTTAAAACTGCCTACAATATGTCGACTTCCATAGAAAATTTAGCTTTAACATCAAACTTAATGGGTATTGCATACCAGAATATAGATGATAAAACAAATGCGATTTATTACTACACAAAATCGCTAAATTTTTATAGAATATTAAAAAATATGAATGGCCAGGCAGCTCAATTAAATAATTTAGGTGAAATGTATAATTTGGAAGGTGATTACGCAAAATCTTTAGATTATTTCCAACAGGCTTTAAGCATCAATAAATCAATTAATGACCAAGATAGCCAAGCAGTTAATTACAACAATATAGCTGTAGTCTATTCAAATGACGGAAAATATCAAAAGTCTATTGAATATCTGAAAAAATCTTTAAATATATTCGAACAAAATGGAAATTTTTTGGGGCAAACACAAGCCAAACTTAATTTAGGAAATATTTACAGGTTATTAAAAAACTATTCCGATGCGGAAAAATATTTGTTATCAGGCAAAGATTTAGCTGAAAAAATTGGCAATAGATATTGGCAGGCCCGAGCTTACGAGTATCTGGGCATGTTATACTTAGACAAAAGCAATTATAAAAAAGCAGAAGATTACCTAACAAAAGCTATAGACATTTATAAATCCATAGGTGACAAAAAAGATTATCTTAGCGTCTCAAATCTTTTGTCCCAATTGTATAAAAATGATTCAGATGAAAGTTTAATAAATACTATAAAACTGAATTTAAAAGCATTTTACAGAAATCTTTTAGAGTGTTTTTATAATTGAGTTTTGATTTTGGATCATTAGAATAATGTTTTTTAGATTTTAGTTTACTATATCCATTTTCTATTATGTCTAGCACAAACAGCTATCGTATAAATAAGTTTTCTTTCTTATATTATTTTTTCAGTTCTTGTTCAAAGAATTCTCTGATTTTGTGCAAACTTAATTTTTCTTTAGGTTGAAGATGATTTATTTTTTCATCTTCGATATCATCGATGTATAATAAAGCGCTTGCAAAAACTTTAAAATTTATACCTTCAACTACACCTTTGGACATTTCATAAACCTTTTGTATCCCAAATTTTTTTATCAAAAAATATAAATCATAATAATCTCTGTATTTTGCTCTTAAAAACAAAACATTAGTTTTCATTATTGCAATTTGCTCTTGCGTTGCTAAATTAAAATTGGAAATTTTTGCAGATCTTAAAAAATCCCAATGGGCATTAAAAAATGTGACCTTTACACCATCTAATAATACATCAATTAATTTATTTGTTCTATTGAGTATTTCTTTTTTTTGAAAATATTTAAATAATCCCAAAATTTCATCTGTATTGAAATTATTTTCGTATGTAAAAAAATCTAAATCCTCACTTTTTCTATGACACAAATGCAAAGAAAGAGCACTGCCACCAACCAGCACATATTTTGATAAAAAACTATGTTTTATTAATTCTTGCAATACCTTTTGTGCATCAGGTAGCAAGCATTTTAAGTTTTTTAAGTCTTCCATTTTTTAATTCTTTAAAATAATTAGCTTCCACATTCATATCAAAAAATACTCTAGCAAGCATCAAATTTATTTTTATAAATCGTTTGTCAGGAGCAAGGGTTTTCATCCAAACTTTTTTAACATTTCTTTTCCCAAAAAGCTTTATAAGTTTTTTGATATCGTCAAAATCACCATATCTTAAAACATATTCAATAAACACATTGTCTTTAAAATTATCATATTTTATGTTTTTATCAAAGCTCCAAAATATTCCTTTGTCTTTTAGTTTATTAAAAAGCCTTTCTTTGCTTAGATAGTTATTTTTTAATTTAGATATAGCACTAATAGATAAATCTAAGTATTTGGAAATTTCATCTTGTGAGTATCCATTTTTTATTGCTTCACAAATTGCTTTTTTTCTTTCAAAGTTATCAAAAAAATAGTTGAGTTGTTTTTTATCTACTTTTTCAATTTTTTCTACTTTGTTGTCTTTTATTGCTATTTTAGAATTAAAGAAATCATCAATCTTTTTCAAATCCTCATAAGTAAATTCATTAAGATTAACTCTGTTTATCAACTCATAATTTAGCATCTCAAACTCAAATCTTTTGCTGTTCATTGAATATTTATATCCTCCAATATCTAAAGCAATACCTGCTTTAACTGGATTGTATTCAATATATTTAACAAGGATTTCAAGATAGCTGCTATCCCACACATACCTTGATTTAAACCTACCTTGCCACAATGAACCAGCCATTTTGTATTTCTTATTAAAATAAATTGCGTATTTCATATTAATCTGTTTCATTATAGTTGAAATATTACCCTTATTTGTTTTCATCAAAAGGTGGTAATAGTTTTTCATCAAGCAAAAAGAGTAAATCTCAAAGCTATATAGCTTTGCATATTCATCAATAATTGAGAGAAATTGAATAAAATCGCTATCCTCCAAGAAAATATCTCTTTTTTTAATACCTGCATTAATGATATGATAAAAACCTGCAATATTTAATCTTGGTGTTCTGGCCACTTAATACCCCAGCTTTCCTTTAGTTTTTAAATTGTATCATTTAAATATGAAAAAGTAAAGCTCTGTCCCTCTTGATCTGATCTGTTATTCTGTGTATAATTATGAGGAAGCGAAAGCGACAATTGACCCCATCTTTTTAAAACGATTTAGAGCAAAAAATGGAAAAATTTGTTAAAGTGAAAAAATAAAATTAAATGTTTAACACCAATTGCAATTTAAATCGGACTCCTCTTTTTTCTATGCTATAATTTGAACCAAGGAGCCTTTCTATGGACAAAGACGATAATATAAAAAGCCAGCAGTATGATGTATTCTTTAAAACACTTTTTTCAAGAAAGGAAAATGCAAAATCTCTAATAGAATTTACACTGGATAAAAAGCTCCTTCCATACATTGACTTAAACTCAATAGTCCCACTAGACACCCAAAGAATCTCAAAAAAATACAAACAGCTATATATGGATGCAGCCTTTAGAGTAAAGTTCAAAGAAGAAGACGCCCAAATATACTTTATCATAGAACACAAATCAGAAAGCTTATCTTTTTCTCCTTTGCAGATACTGTCATACATGTATGCTGTATGGGATTATAATCAAAAAAACAATCAGCCCTATGAACCTATAATTCCCATAGTCTTCTACCATGGCATAGAGCCCTGGAAAAAACCTATTTTCTTTGCAGACTACTTTAAACACAAAGACCTCATAATCGACTACCTGCCAAACTTCAAATACATACTAACAGACACAAGCCAAATATCAGATGATACAATCCTTAAAGCTATAGACAATATAGAATTCAAAGCAGGAGTATACCTTCTAAAGCATGTGTTTGAAAAAAACATAGAAAACATAAAAACAATAATTGAAATAATAAAAAACACAAAAGAGGATACAATATTTGTCTTTTTGGATTATATTTCTCATTTAGAGACATATGACGAAGAAGAAGTAGAAAAAACTTTCAAAGAAATACTGGGAGGTAACAAAATGGCACCATTGGTTGATAAATGGATAAAGCAGGGAAGAGAAGAAGGACTACTTGAGGGTATGGAGAAAGGTATGGAGAAAGGTATGGAGAAAGGTCTAGAAATAGGTATTGCAACCGAAGCCAGAAACTCTTTGATAGATACATTAGAGGCTAAGTTTGGTAATTTACCAAAAGACATAATTCTTGTAATAAAAAACATCCAGGATATAGAAAAACTGAGAGGTCTTAGAAAGATTGCAATCAAAGCCCAAAGCTTAGATGAAGTAAAAAACGTTCTCCAAAAATAATTTATTTACCTCATTAGGCTAAAGTAATCGTATGAAATCATTTTAATCTAAACCTACTTTGAAAAACTATAAAACTTTCAAAATGCCTTTTAAATAATATTTCTAAAAATATCAGTTTAACTGGATAGCGGGTAATTTATACGATTTTAGATTATTTAGGATAAAGTGAAAGCCTACTTTCAATAATACACATCATCGTGAGCGCCTATATCAACCAAAATAATCATTTTGTCTTTTATTATGAAGTCTAAAATAATTCTGTATTTTAAATCTATTGATGCGGAGTATAATTCTTTAAGATTGCCTTTTAGTTTATGCAGTCTTAAGGAAGGATGATTAAGGTTGTTTTGCATTATGTAGAGTATTTTTTGATAACGCTGGATTAATTCTGAGTGTAATTTAAAAAACTGCTTTGCTCTTTTTTCATAAGATTCACTAAATACAATTTCATACATAATGTGTGCTGCTTAAGAAATATTTTTAATGTGGACTTCTATATCAGTATGATATCTTTTTTCTTTAAAATCTTTCATAGTCTCAAGATAGGCAAGTTCTATTTCGCTGTTTTTGAGCTTTTCATACCTTTCGACATCAACGATTACATATTTTTGTTTACCCCTTACGCTTATTATTATCTCGTTGTTTTTTTTTATTAACTCGTCTATTAATTTTACGCCTTTTTTCTTTAAATCATTTGCTGCAACAATCATTCTTACAACCTCCTTTAAAAAGTTCTTAACAGTATTAATAAGCAGCTTAATTAAAATGTCAATATGCGCGCAATCTAAGGGTGTAAAAAGTCAACTAAAATTTAGCCAGCAAGGCCAATAAATTTGAACCGCCTTGTTTTTTAAAAAGTGTAACTGTGCTAAATCCATTTTATTATCCACCTCCTTGAAAAAGTTTTACGTTTTTTTATTGCTATTTGTATCTTTGTTTGTTTGGCTATTGTTAAAGAGCATGTCATCTCCCCACCTAAAGCGCGTTTATTTTCCCCACTAGGTAAGTCCTTAATTGCAAAAACTATAACTCAGTTTATATATAAAACATCCTGTTAAAACAATAAAAAATAATAAAAATATTTAAAATGTTTGTGTGTGTTTTATAAAAAATAGTCAAATTCACCTGAGGAATTTAAACGCGCTAAAGGTGGAGAATTTAAATGGACTTTAACAGGCTATCGTATGTTTTCTGAAACAACTCTTTTGTTCTATAACTTGGACCTGTTATAAAGAATGGAAAACAATGATGAAAAAGCCTGTCTAAAATTGCAGAAGATATAACTTCATCTGTAAATATCTCACCCACATTCTTGAAAAGGTTTGTTTGTTGTTATTATTTATTATAGAGCTTTTTAGACAATCTTATCTAGTTGGATTCTGAGTATGATTTTGTAAAGGTGACTAAATTAAACCTACCTGTAAACTTCTTTTCTGTATGCGACTCTGATAACAATTACAAGAAGATTATCATCTTCTATTGCGCATATAATGCGGTAATTGCCTACTCTGTATCTGTAGAAGTCGCCAAGTTTTGAGCCTTTTAAAGTTTTTCCTAATTTTCTTGGATTGTCAGATAAGGCTATGCGCTCTTTCAAAAAAGTAATAATGCGCTTTGCTGTTTGTTTATCTAAAGAAGCCAATTCTTTTTTTGCAGACTCTTCAAATTTAATCGCCCAGGCCAAGATCTTTCTCCACTTCCTCTAAAGTATATGCTCTGGTTTTGCCAGATCGCAAATCAATCAGTCTTTGCTCACATAGATAGATATCTTCAATATCATCCAAATGCTGTTTTATGGATTCGGTTATATAGTATGTTTTGCTTCTTCCAGTAAGTTTTGATAATTTATCTAATCTTTCTTCTACATCTTTTGGTAATCTTATCGAAACTGGCATATAACCCTCCTTATACAATACTTGTATTTTATAAGTATTATAAGCAAAGATTTGTGAAAGTCAAAAATTAGTGTTGAAAAATTATTTTTAATAGAAAATGACGTAACAATAAAATACCCTAAAATGGTAGTGTAAAATGTATTGTGTGAATTTGTTATGGCAAATTAGGCGCAACCCCTGTAAAATGTTTTTTGATTTTTAAAAACTTTTGTAACAGAAAGGCTCAATAAAGAATTGTAAAAGAAGATATTGAAGCTTTTTTACAAAACCAAGGAACTTCTTATGATGGAAGGAAAGTTAAAGAAGTAATTCCTTTTACTGGTACCAGAAAAGCAATTGCAGAACATATGCACTCAAGTTTGTCAAATTCTGCACAAATTACTGTAATGGGAGAAATAGACGCCTATGAGCTTGTTAATTTAAGAGAACAATTATTAAATAAAGAATCAGAATTAGGCGTACGTATAACCTACACTGACTTACTTGTATACTTTGTTTCTAGGACTCTAAAAGACTTCAGCCTAATTAACTCAAGCATAATTGACAATGAAATAAAGATTTGGGAAGATGTCAACATAGGTGTTGCAGTAGCGCTTGAAGATGGACTAATTGTACCTGTAATAAAAAATGCTGATAAAAAAACTCTCATAGAAATAAGCAAAAATCTGAAAGATTTATCAAATAAAGCTAGAGAGAGAAAACTTGAGATTTCAGATGTTAAAGGTTCAACATTCAGTTTAACAAATCTTGGAGCTTTTGGAGGAGGGTATCGTTTTGAAACTGTAATAATAAATCAGCCTGAATCTGCCATTTTAGGTACAGGTGGTATTGTAGATAGACCAGTTGTAGTAAATAAAGAGATTGTTATAAGACCAATTATGACATACTATCTTACTTACGACCATAGAGTTATTGATGGAGCTTTGGCAGCAAAATTTATAAACAAACTCAAAGAAGTTTTGGAAAATGCAAGCAAAATATATGGAGGAAAATATGAATGATCCTATAGAATTATTAAATATATTAAATGACAATCTAAATCGCTTCTCAAAAGAGTGGAATAAGCAAACAACAGCTTTCTTTAGTTTAATGAACTCTATTGAATCAGATGGTGCCCTTTCTTCAAAAATTAAAGAAATCATTGCAATTGGTATATCCATTGCAGTAAAATGTGAATGGTGCATAGATTACCATGTTAAATCTGCTCTTGATAAAGGTGCAACCAAAGAGGAAATTATGGAAGCCTCCTGGGTAGCAGTATTAATGGGTGGTGGTCCTTCTCTAATGTATACCCAATATGTTCAAAACGCTTTAGATAAATTTGCCAAATAGTTATGAATAAATGCAGTGTTTATAGGCTGGGTGTCGTTGAATATTCAAAAGCTTACCAAATCCAACACGAATTAGTAAAAAAAAAGCTTAATGAATCTTTGCAGGATGTGCTTTTGCTTTTGGAGCACCCACCTACTATAACACTTGGCAAATCAGGTAAAATAGAAAACATAGTGGTTGAAAAAACTGTATTAGAAAAACACAATATTGCGTTACACTTTGTTGACAGAGGCGGCGATGTAACATACCATGGCCCAGGACAGCTTGTGGGGTATCCCATTATAGACATTGAAGAGGAAAATCTAACCTTTCACGATTACATACATAATCTTGAGCAAACGATAATAGATACTTTATCTGTTTTTGGATTAAAAGCTTATAGAAAAGAAAATTACAGGGGTGTTTGGACTGATAGTGGAAAAATTGCATCAATAGGTATCAGAATAGTAAAAAAAATCACCATGCATGGATTTGCCTTGAATGTTAATCCTAATTTGAATCATTTTAATTTTATAATTCCATGCGGTCTTTCAAATGAGCATATGACTTCTATTTTTGAAATAACACAAAATCGTATTCCACTAGATAGCATTATGGATGTTTATGAAGAAAATTTCTCTAAAATTTTTAAATATGAGTTAGATTATGGTACCTTATTGGCTTAAAAAAAACTTAAATATGGAAAATATTGGATACATGCAAGAAATTTTAAGAAATTTACACTTACATACTGTATGTGAAGAAGCGTTTTGTCCAAACATAAGCGAATGCTTTGCGTTAAAAACCGCGACGTTTCTTATTATGGGAAGGTACTGTACCAGAAATTGTAGATTTTGTAACGTAGTTCATCATAAACCAGAACCTATTAATTTCAAAGAACCTGACATGATTGTTCAGGCTGTAAAATATTTAAACTTGAAATATGTTGTAATAACAAGCGTAACGAGGGACGATTTACCTGATTTTGGATCATCATGCTTTGTAAAAGTAGTTGAAAAACTTAAACCACTCAATGTTAAAATTGAGCTTTTAATACCAGATTTTCAAGTTAAAACTGAATGTTTGCAAGCAGTTGCAAATTCTGGAGCTCAGATCATTGGACATAATATAGAAACTGTAAAAAGACTTTATCCTCAAGCAAGACCTCAGGCTGATTATAACAGATCTTTGAACGTTTTAAAAAGCTTAAAGCGTCTCAAGCCAGACCTTATAACAAAGTCTGGCATAATGGTAGGTCTTGGCGAAACACAAAATGAAGTAATTGATACCATGAATGATATTGCACAAACAGGGTGCGATATTTTAACTATAGGACAATACCTGCAACCATCAAAAGATCATCTTCCGGTTACCAAATTCTTAGATCCGTCTGAGTTTGAACACTATAAAAGCATTGCCAAAAAAATAGGTTTTAAATATGTGGAATCTTCTGTTTTTACAAGAAGCTCCTATCATGCAGAGAATGCTTACAATAGCTTAGTGCCAAGAAAAACTTGACCATATTTTGATTTCATTATAGAATTACAATCGAATTATGCAGAAAAATATTAAGAATTTTAAAGAAAATATTCTCGAAAATATTTTTGGTCAAAGAAAAACATCTAATGTTATGCGTATTTTAATTGATTCATTCGATGAATTAATATTCATCGTAAATTCAGAAGGTAAAGTTATTTACCTCAATACAAAATCCAAGAAATATTTTAAAGCTACAATTTATAATGATATTGAAAATTTCTTCAATATAGACAAAGATTATATTAAACTGTGCCTAGAAGGAAAAGCCTTTTCTTCAATAAAAGTATTTTTTAAAGACAATATTTTTTATTTGGATCTAGCTCCAATAACGTTAAATTCTAAAATCATTGGGGGATTGATCGTAATTTATGAAAAGTATGATAGCGAATCTTTTAATATTACATTTCAATTGTTAAACAATATAAACAAGGAAATAGAAATGTTTTACGAAATGTATTATGACGAGATAATGGTAACTGATGATAAAGGTACAATTATCGGTATTAACAATCCAGTTTGTGAAGAATACTATAATTTAAACGAAGCAAATTTGATTAATTTAAATGTAAAAGAACTAGAGAATAAAGGAATTTTTAAACCATCTGTAACTCTTAAAGCTATCAAGGAGAAAAAACATATTTCTATTATCCAAAAAACTCAAACTGGAAAAGTATTAATGGTTTATGGTTTACCTGTATTTGATAATAGCTTTAAATTATTAAAAGTGTTTAGCACATCAAAAAATCTTACTGAAATATATACATTAAAAGAAAAATTAAATAAAACCGAAAAACTAATGGAAAAATATTATTTAAAATTAAAAGAAATAAAAAACGAGAAAAACTTATTTGAATATGTTGTATATAAAAGCCCGCAAATGAAAAATTTAGTGGATTTAATTAAAAGGATCTCTACCGTTGACTCTCATATCGTTTTAAGCGGAGAATCTGGATCAGGAAAAACCCTTTTTGCGGAAATCATTCATAAATTAAGTAACAGGCAAAACCATGAATTTGTTAATATCAATTGTGGGGCTATACCTGAAAATTTAATCGAATCAGAACTCTTTGGTTATGAAAAAGGAGCTTTTACGGGAGCAAGAAATGAAGGTAAGATTGGATATGTAGAATTAGCAAATAATGGAACTTTGTTTTTAGATGAAATAAGCGAATTGCCTTTGCGAATGCAAGTGAAACTATTAAAAGTATTGGATGAAAAAAGTTTTATAAAAGTAGGTGGCATAAAACCTATTAAATCTGATTTTAAATTGATAGCCGCTACCAATAAAGATTTAGAAAAATTAGTAAAAGAAAATAAATTCAGAGAAGATCTATTTTATAGGTTAAATGTAATTCAAATTAATATACCACCATTACGCGAAAGAAAAGATGACATACCATTGCTTGCAAATTTCTTTATGGAAAAGTATAATAAAAAATATAACACCAATAAAAAACTTGGTCCAAAAGTATTTGATGCCTTTTTAGAATATCAATGGCCTGGTAACGTAAGAGAGCTGGAAAATATTATAGAAAGACTGGTGGTTACTATAGACAAAAACTTAATAGAAAAATCAGATTTACCATCACTCTTTTTTAACCAAAATTCTACAACTTTGCAAATTGACTATATTTTTCCTTTAAAAAAATCTATAGATGATTTAGAAAAACAATTGTTACAAAAAGCCTATAAAATTCACAAAAACACTTATAAAATGGCTGAAGTTCTAGGAATTAGCCAATCCAGTGTTGTAAGAAAATTAAAGAAATATAAAATAGATATTAATTCAAATATGGATTAAAAATTCATATTTGAATTAATCGATTTACTTACAAAAAAAGAATTATATTTTTACTAAGTCATTTTTGCATTAAAGCTTTATCTTAAATTAATAATTTTATTAATATAAAGTTTATTTTAAAGCAGTGGAACACTTATTGCTTAGTATTAAAATAGAAAATTATTAATTTACTATGGAGGTGTAAAATGGATTTTAATTTAGTAGAGGAACCAAAAATCGTTACCGAGCTTCCAGGGCCAAAAGCTAAAAATTTATTGGAGCAAAGAAACAACAATGTCCCGGTTGGTGTCTCACAACTTACATCAACATTTATAGAAAAAGCTCAAGGTGCAATAATTGAAGATGTCGACGGTAATATTTTTTTAGATTTTGCTGGTGGAATTGGTGTTATGAATATTGGTCACAGTGATCCTGAAGTAGTATCCGCGGTTAAAGAACAAGCAGAAAAATATTTTCACACATGTTCAATGGTAGTAAACTATGAGCCTTACATTAAATTAGCGGAAAAATTAAACGAAATAACTCCGGGAGATTTCAAGAAAAAGACTTTTTTTGTAAACAGTGGCGCAGAAGCTGTAGAAAACGCTATAAAAATAGCTCGCAAATATACAGGTAGAACAGAAATAGTGGCTTTCAATGGTGCATTCCACGGCAGGACGTTAATGACAATGACGCTAACAAGTAAAGTAAAGCCATACAAGTTTGGTTTTGGACCTTTTGCCCCAGGTGTTCATAGAATGTATTATCCATATTGCTATAGATGTCCTTTAGGGCTAGAAAAAAGTACGTGTAGCATGCAATGTGTAAAATTGTTTGATGATTTTTTTATAGAAGAAATTGCTCCAGAAGAGATAGCAGCCATTATTATAGAGCCAGTACTAGGTGAAAGTGGCTTTATCATTCCACCAGATGAATATATCATACAACTTAGATCTATATGCGATCAATATGGAATAGTGCTAATAGCCGATGAAATTCAAAGTGGATTTTGCAGAACAGGCAAAATGTTTGCTAGCCAGTATTGGAACGTTTATCCTGATATTATTACCACAGCTAAATCAATGGGTAGCGGGCTACCAATAGCTGGTATAACAGGAAAGGCGGAAATTATGGATGCTACGCATAGCGGAGGGTTAGGAGGAACTTTTGGCGGCAATCCCCTCGCTTGTGTTGCGGGATTGAAAGTTATAGAGATTATGCAAAGAAATAACTTTTGTGACAAAGCAAATTTTATAGGAAAAACTTGCATGGAAAAGCTAAATGAGATGAAAGAAAAATACGAAATTATTGGTGATGTAAGAGGCCGTGGAGCAATGATAGCTATGGAATTAGTAAAAGACAGAAAAACAAAAGAACCAGCAAAAGAAGAAACAACAAAAATTATTAATGAATGCTGGAAAAATGGATTGTTGCTTTTAAGTGCTGGAACAAGAGGTAATGTGATTAGGTTTTTGATGCCGTTGGCGATAACAGAGAAACAGTTATTAAATGGCTTAGAGATATTAGAAAAAGCTATGAAAACAGTCGTATAGACTAAATTGGAGGTTGTGTTATGGAAAATAATGTAGACAGTATTGAGAGTTTTGGTTACAAACAAGAACTAAAAAGATCTCTATCTTTCTGGGCATTATTAGTTTATGGAATAACATTTTTAAATCCCACGGCACCAATGAACTTATACGGGATTGTTGTGGGACCTAGTAGTGGTATGATAGCATTAACTTTTTTGTTTGGAGCTGTTGCAATGTATTTTACTGCCTTAAGCTATTCTAGAATGGCAACCGAATTCCCAATTTCTGGCTCAATATATTCATATGCTCAACGTTCTTTTAATGCGCATATAGGTTTTGTTGTCGGATGGACTATAATGTTAGATTATGTTTTGTTACCAGGTTTTTTATATTTAGTTACTGGATTGTGGTTATCAGAATTAATGCCTATTATTCCATATTGGGGTTGGATTATTATTGTAATAGCTATTAATACGTTTATTAGTATAATAGGAATTGAATTGACTACAAAAACAAATATAACTATACTTATATTTGAATTAATTGTTATATTTCTATTTGTATTAGCTGCTTTTTGGAGTGTATATTATAAACATATTGGTAGTTTTAATATAAAACCTTTTTTTGACGCTTCAAAGTTTCATATAAGTGGTCTACTTTCGGCTACTTCTGTTGCTGTTATGGGCTATTTGGGTTTCGATGCTCTTAGTACTTTATCTGAAGAAACTAAAAACCCATCAAAAATAATGGGCAAAGCGATTATTGCAACTGTTATTGTAATGGGTGCATTATTTGTTCTTGAAACTTATATGGCAGCATCAGTTTGGCCAAACTATAATAGTTTTACTAATCCAGATGTAGCTTTTTACTTTATAGCCCAAAAAGCTGGTGGCGTATGGCTACGTTTCTTAGTATTTTTAGCAGTCATAGTTTCAGCTATAACTTGCGCTTTAGTTACTCAAACAGGATTTGCACGCCTTATTTATAGCATGGCTCGTGATGAAATGTTACCAAAATTTTTGTCTAAAGTTCATCCTAAATATAAAACACCATATATAAATTCGATTTTAATTGCAATAATATCAGTAATTGCATCTATTTCGATGAGTTTGGATTTCATTACTAATCTAATAAATTTTGGAGCGTTAACTGCTTATTTAGTCATACATCTTACCGTAATTAACTATTTTGTAATACGCAAGAAAATGACAGACGTTGTGTCTTTGTTTAAATATTTAGTACTCCCTATAATAGGATTTGTAATCATTTTTTATGTATGGATAAGTTTGAATAAAGATGCTAAAATATTAGGTTTTACATGGTTAATTTTAGGTATAATTTATGGTGCTATTGTATCAAAAGGTTATAAAAAAGTTCCGCCGGCTTTAAATGTTTAGGTGTTTTTTTATAGAAAGTTTTTATTAAATTAAAAAAAGTTTGATGTTTTATTTTTTAGAAAATTAAAAATTAATTTTGAAACAATTTCTTTGAAAACTAGCAGGAGGTGTCTTTTATGCAAACTTACAAAACCTTTATAGGCGGCAAATGGGTTGAAACAGGAAAATTATTGGATGTAACAGAAAAATATACGGGTGAAGTTTTTGCAAAAGTTCCATTGTGCGATACATCAAGTGTTGATTTGGCAGTAAATTCTGCGCAAGAAGCATTTGATGAGTTTAAAAAAACCCCTGCCTACAAGCGCAGCGAGATACTTCAAAAAGCTGCGGATTTGATACTAAAGCGCAAAGATGAGATAGCTACTGTAATTTGCAAAGAAGCAGGCAAAGCATGGAAGTATTCAATAGGTGAAGTAATAAGGGGTTATGAGACATTCAAGTTTGCAAGCTGTGAAGCTATGCGCATTCACGGTGAAACTGTACCTTTGGATGCAAGTGTATCTGGTACAAACAGGGTAGGCTACTATATAAGGGTACCAATGGGCGTTATTGCTGCTATTACACCTTTTAACTTTCCACTAAACCTTGTTGCCCACAAAGTAGCACCCGCCATAGCATCAGGCAACACAATTGTGCTAAAGCCAGCGTCAACCACACCTGTTACTGCATTGATATTGGCTGAAATACTGCAAGAAGCCGGTTTGCCAGAAGGTGTATTTAATGTGGTAATTGGTTCTGGCTCAAGTGTAGGTGATTATTTGGTATCTCACCCAACGGTTAAGAAAGTAACATTTACAGGCTCACCTGCAGTAGGTGATTCCATTATAAGAAAAGCTGGGATAAAAAGGGTAACTTTGGAGCTTGGAAACAATTCAGCAACAATAATAGAAAAAGATGCAGATATAGACAAAGCCATACCTAGATGCATAACAAGTGCTTTTTCAAACTCAGGTCAGGTTTGCATATCACTGCAACGCATATATGTACACCATGAAATAGCAGATGAGTTTAGCGAAAAATTCAAGCAGGCAACAGAAAGTCTCAAAGTAGGAAACCCATTAGATCAAGATGTAGAGCTTGGTCCCATGATCGATGAAAAAGAAGCGCTTAGAGCAAAGTCCTGGATAGACGAAGCAATCTCTCAAGGGGCAACACTTGTATGCGGTGGCAAAACAGAAGGCAGGATACTATACCCAACAGTGCTTAGAAACACCACAAAAGATATGAAGGTAATGTGCATGGAAGTATTTGCACCTATTGTGTCTATTGTAGAGTACGATAACTTTGAAGAAGCAATAAAGCATGTAAATGATTCAGACTATGGTCTTCAAGCAGGCATATACACAAACGATATAAGAAAAATCCACTATGCTATAGACAACCTTGATGTAGGTGGTGTAATGATAAACGATACCTCAATATTTAGAGTAGACAATATGCCCTATGGCGGAAATAAGCTCTCTGGTATTGGCAGGGAAGGTGTGAGATTTGCCATTGAAGAAATGACAAATATAAAGATGGTTATGATAAATTTGGGTTAGATTAAGTAACGATTGTTGAGTTTGAATGGAAACACATATGAGACGGAATGAATTTGAAATTACAGAGGGAGCTAAAATAGATAAATTACTCAATGATAGCTCATTTTGTACACTTTCTTTTGTGGATTTTAATAATAAACCATACGCAACAACTGTTAATTTTGTTTATCATAATAAACATATTTATTTTCATAGTGCAAATTCTGGTAAAAAGATTGATATAATTAAAACTAAACCACTAGTTTATTTTACAACATTCAAAGCTTATTCTCAAATACCATCGTACTTTAAAAGTGAAGATATTGCATGTTTTGCTGGCCAGCTTTTTGCATCTATTCATGCAATCGGAGTAGTTAATATAATAAAAAATGACGATCTAAAATCACAAATACTTATGGCTTTAATGAATAAATTCCAGCCCGAAGGTGGTTTTGAACCAATTTACCCCAACAATTTGTATAAAGAAATGCTTGATAAAGTTTTAGTTTTAGAAATTGATATTAATAGTATTAGCGCAAAATTTAGATTTAATCAACATGAATCTTATGAAAACAAATCAAACTTGCTTAAAAACCTTAAAAAAAGAGGTAAAAAGATTGATTTAGAGACTATAGGGTTTATTCAAGAAAATGATCTGTATTAATTATCTAATACAAATTAATTGTAAAGCTTTTTAAAGGAGACAACAATGACTTTTCAAAATGAGGCAGCCTGGTCTTCTTCCTACTCTGAGCTTTTAGCCAGACACAATATCAAAGACTCGTGTTTATCTTGCTTTAATGATGACTACAAGCTAAACATTGAACCAGATGAAGCACTGATTGATACACAGGCAATACTGGATGTAATAGCAACTCAAAATAAACAGGTAAGGTTTTTTAAGCACAAAGATGAGTTGTTTTTTAAGGTTTATGCTTTTTGCAAAATACCTTTATACGAAGTTTTACCTGTTTTAAAAAACTTAGGATTAAATGCATTGTATGAAGATTTCTTTGAGTTAAACATTAAAGATAAAAATATACTTATCCAAAGGTACAATATAGAAAAGAGCTTTGACTTTGACATAGAAAAAAATGCCCGTCTTGTAGAAGAAAACTTTCTTGCTGTAATTGATAAGGTTGTAGAAAACGATGAGCTAAATATACTTACCACAAAAGAGCTTTTGGACTACAAACAGATAGACTTATTAAGGACATTTGGCAATTACCTGATGCAGGTAGATTTTAGCGTAAAAAGGATATCAATGCTTGGTTCTTTAATTAAGTACTCCCATTTGTCAAAGCGCTTTATCGAAGCATTTGATCAAAAGTTTAACCCAACTTTAGAACAGCGCAATACAAAAGAACTCTTTGAGCAAATAAATAAAGAATTGGAAACAATAAACAATATACAAGACTACAAGATACTAATTGCTATATTTAACATAATAGACTCTACAATCAGAACAAACTTTTACAAACAAAAACCTTACCACTACATATCTTTAAAAATAGACTCTTCTAAGGTATCAAAAATGCCCCTTCCAAGACCTATGTATGAGATATATGTACACTCTTTTTTAATGGAAGGCTGTCATTTAAGAGGCGGCAAGGTAGCGCGAGGTGGTATAAGATGGAGCGATAGAAAAGATGACTTCAGATTAGAGATCTTAGAACTAATGAAAACACAGATGGTAAAGAATGCTGTCATTGTCCCTGTAGGCTCAAAAGGCGGTTTTATAATAAAGCACACAAATGGGGGTGACTTACAAGAAAAAGCCATTGAATCATACAAAACACTAATTAGAGGCATGCTTGATATCACAGATAACTATTCAAGCTCAAAAGAGCGTATCAGGCCAGATGAAGTAGTATGCTATGATGATTTTGACCCTTACCTTGTTGTAGCAGCAGACAAAGGCACAGCAAAGTTTTCGGACATTGCAAATGATATAGCCCAAAATGAATACAACTTCTGGTTAAAAGATGCTTTTGCTTCCGGTGGTAAGTTCGGCTATGACCATAAAGAGCTTGGTATTACTTCAAAAGGCGCCCTTGTGTGCACAAGAAGACACTTTAGAGAGCTTGGCATAAAACTTGACTCAACGCCAATAAGCGTCGTTGGCATTGGGGATATGAGTGGAGATGTGTTTGGAAATGCTATGATTGAACTAAAAAATATACAGCTAAAAGCAGCTTTTAACGATAAAGAAATATTTATCGACCCAAACCCAGATATAGAAGCTTCATACAAAGAAAGAAAAAGGTTATTTGACAATGCCCTAAGCTGGAGTTTTTACAACAAAGAGGTACTATCAAAAGGTGGCTTTATATGCAAAAGAGATGAAAGATCCATTTTGCTATCACCTCAAGCCAAAGAGTTTTTAAAAACAAACGAAGATAGAGTCTCTTCAGAAGATCTAATCAAACTGATACTCAAAGCAGATGTCGATCTGCTATGGATGGGTGGTGTTGGAACATACGTTAAAGCAAGCGATGAAACAAACGAAGAATCAGGCGATAAAACCAATGACAATGTACGTATAAATGCAAACCAGGTAATGGCAAAGGTTGTAGGAGAGGGTGCAAATTTAGGTTTCACACAGAAAGCTCGCATTGAGTATGCACTGCTTAAAGGTAAAATAAATACAGACTCTCTGGATAACTCAGCAGGTGTTGATCTATCAGATCAGGAAGTAAACCTCAAAATTCTCTTAAATGATCTAATGGAATCTAAAGTAATTAAAGACCTAGATGAGCGCAATGCTATTTTAAAAAAACTTACACCTGAAGTCATACAAAGGGTGCTTGACCATAACTACATGCAAAGCCTGGCTGTGTCTCTTGACGAGATAAGGTCTATCAAAGAACCAGAGATATTCTATGAGCTAGTTGAGTTTTTCAAGCAAAAAAAGCTATTTAGCGAATCTGAATATTACTTTCCAAACAAGCTAACACTTGCAGCTCGCATTGACTCAGGTATTGGCTATACCAAACCTGAGCTTTCTATTATGCTTTCTTTTCTAAAGATATTTATGTATACAAACATACTAAAAGAAACAAACTTTGACAAATACCTGATAGATAAATACGCTTTGCTTTACTTTCCACCTTCTGCAAGAGAGGTCTACAAAGAACACATACAAAAGCACCTATTGAAAAAAGAAATAGGCTCAACCTACATTACAAACCTTATTGTGAACAGCAATGGTGTGGGTTGTCTGATAAAGCTAAACATGCTTACAAACCAGCCTTACACATCTATAATAAAAACGCTTATTTTCATATACGATCTTCTTGATGTGCAAAATATAAGAAACGAAATATTTTCTTTTGAAGATAAGATTGATCAATCAGTAATCTATAACACCATAATAGATATGTTTTACGCAGTAGAAAAATTTGCTACAAACCAGCTATACCTATTTGGTGATTCAATTATAGAGTATGTGTACAAACAAGAAATATTAGGCTACATGGATTACTATGTTGAAAATACCATAAAAGAAGGTGTATTTAAATCAAAGTACGAAGAAAAAACAAAAGAGCTATCTAAATACTTTTCAAAAGAACTAGCAGAAAAAATCGCTCAATTCTACTTTATGGATGACTTTATATTGGCATACTACATAACAAGAAAAACTGACAAAAACTTTATCCAGGTGGTTCAAACAATAGAAAAAACAAACGAAGTCTTTGGTTTCCAAAAAGTCATAGACTACATAAACTCAATAAGAATTGTAAACGAGTGGGACAGGTTTGCTCAATTTTCTATGATAAGAAAATACACTATGGCTATGGTAAAAATATCCATGAAAATTCTAAACGAATATGACAGTAGTATTCAAGCACTGCTAAATGCTAAAAAGACTTTTTTTGATAGCTATATAAGCCAGCTAAACTCTATTTCTACACTATCTGCAAATAACCTACACCCTGTATTGTTGCTTTATGATAGATTGGAGGGCGTGGCGTAATCTAAGGAGACAAAATGCAAGACAAAACCCTAAAGCAAGAAGCACTAGATTACCATAGCTTGGAAAAAATTAGATACAATTGAAAGGAGAATCAATGAAAAACAATTGCAAAAAAAAACAATACACTAACTAACACTTAACCTGGTTAATAAAAAGACCCAATAAAAACACTTAAATTTTAACAGAAAGATTAGAATGTGCTACTAAGAGACTAAGGGATTAACCCAGGTGTTTGAATGTCCAGTTAAAATTGTAATCGGTGTCCAATTAAAACGGAATACACAAGATGAAAGTAGTATATTTAATCTATTACAAAAAAGGCATCTCTAGTGGGTGATATTGCAAAAATTTTAATACCAGAAATTATTTTTGGAGTAAATTCAATAAATAAAGCTGGAAAAAGTTTAACCCAACTTGGCGGAGAAAAGCCATTTATTGTAACAGACGAAGGTATTATTAAAGCAGGCTGGCTTGAAAAGTTATCAAAGATACTAAATAATGCAAACTTAGAGTATAAAGTATTTAGCAAAATAACTCAAAACCCAAAAGATTTTGAAATAAACCAAGGTGTAAAACTTTATTTGAGTTCAAAATGTGATTCAATTATTGGAATTGGTGGAGGGAGTTCTATTGATGCGGCTAAAGCAATAGCAATTATAGCTACAAATGGTGGACTTATAAATGACTATGAAGGAGCAAATAAAATTCGGAACCCACTTCCACCAATGATTATGATACCTACAACTGCAGGAACTGGTGCAGATGTATCTCAATTTGCAATCGTAACTGACACTAAGCGTAAAATCAAAATGTCTTTAATTGATAGGTCACTGGTTCCAGACATATCCATAATTGATCCTTTTTTGTTAACAACCAAAGATCCTAAATTAACTGCAAATACCGGTATTGATGCTCTTAGTCATGCAATAGAATCATATTTATCAGTTTCTGCCAATGAATTTACTAACACAATGGCATTAAATGCAATAAAAATAATTTTTAAATACTTAAGACGATCGGTAGCAAACAAAACTGATTTATACGCTAAAGAGAAAATGGCCTTAGCAAGCCTTCAAGCCGGAATTGCTTTTTCCAATGCTGGTTTAGGATTGCTTCATGCAATGGCTCATCAAGTTGGTGGTCTTTTGGATCAGCCGCATGGCGAAATTGATGCAATTTTGCTACCTTATGTTTTAGAATTCAATTTAATAGCATGTACAGAAAAGTTTGTGAATATAGCTAATGTTGCTGATGAACATATAAAAGCATCAAACACAAGAGAACTTTCATATATGGTTGTTAGACTTGTCAAAGAGTTGTGTGTTGATTTAGGCATTGAAGAAGGACTGAGTTATTCGGGCGTAAACGAAAGCAATATACCTCACATTAGCAAAAATGCTTTATCGGACTTTTGCATTTTAACTAATCCACGAGATGCTAATGAACAGGATATACAAAATATTTTTCAAAAGGCTTTGTAAATTTATTATCTATGAATTTTGATGTAGACAGCGAGATAGACAAAATTATTACATTAGAAAGAATGAACTGATTGATGTTATAACAGGTGCAAGTGGTTTTAAAAAATCTTATTATGCAGAGTTAAAAAAAAGACTTCAAGAAGTAAAAAATAAAAATTTACAACTAGAAAAAGTATTTTATTCGCTTGAAAATGTTTCTCAAATAATAAATAGTGTAACTAAAGAGTTAGAAGAAGTTTTTATAGGAATTTCAAAAATAATCATTAGTGTATTTAAAGTCAAATATGTAATTTTCTTTCTGAATAATGAAATTTACAAAGCTATATCTCCCTTTATAATATATAATTCTAAACGTATTTTGTATTATTCTTCAATACCAAAAAATTTTCAAACAATTCTTGATTATATTGCAGATAAATCTGAATTATACATTAATAGAGATTATTCGGATATATTTAATACTGTATGTTTGCCTATTAGAAAAGGTGGGCATTTTATTGGAACAATATGTTTTAAAATTTATAAAACGAGTTATTTTTCAGATATTGATCATCATTTATTGCAAACTTTGTCAAACTTGTTTGTAGTGTCTATCGAGAACTGTAGATATATAAATGAAAGAGAATATCTGAGAAAAATTCTAGAAGAAAGAAAAAAAGAACTGGAAATAAAAATTTGCGAATTAGAAAAAGCTAATGCGAAAATAACTGAAGCACAGAAAAATCAAATTATTAGTGAAGAAAGAAATAGAATAGCATTAGATTTGCATGATACTATTGCTCAAGTATTTTTAACTATAGGTTTAAATATGGAATGGTGTTTAAGGAAAATACCAGAAGAATCGGATGTCTATAAACAGATTAAAATCACTAAAGACTTGTCGAAAAAAGCGGTTTCTCAAATTAGAGATACGATTTTTGATTTGTCTTTTAACCCTGAAAGATCTTTTTTAGACTTAGTACATGATTTAGTTAAAGAATTTGAGAACCTTACAGACATAAAAATAAATGTTTTTGTGCATGGAGAACTTAAGAGGTATACGATCCAACAAAACAAAGTTATATACACTATAATTAATGAATCTTTACACAATATTATTAAACACGCTCAAGCAACCGAGGCAACAATAAGTGTTAAGCTTTTTAAGGAGAAAACTATAATAGAAATATCTGATAATGGAAAGGGCATTAAAAGAAATAATATAAAAAAAATGACTTCGGGAAAAAATTTTGGATTAAAAATAATGTTTAAAAAAATAAAAGAAATAAACGGCAATATAGAAATTATCAATTTAGAGCCAAAAGGAACAAAAATAATTTTCACTATTCCCGATGATAATAAAACATGATAAAGATTGTTATTGTTGATGACCATATAATGTTTAGGCAAGGTTTAAAAGCAGTAATTGAGTTAGAATCAGATATACGTGTTATTGGTGAAGCCTCAAATGAAAATGAAACTATAAAAGTTCTAAAGAAAAACCTTCCAGATATATTGCTTATGGATATTAAGTTACCTGATTCAAACGGAATTGATGTTTGTGAAGAAATATTAACAAACTATCCTCAATTAAAAGTCATAATGATTACTGCTTTTCATAGTGAAAAAGATATGATAAGTGCTATTCGTGCTGGAGCAAAGGGATATGTACTAAAAGATTCAAACATAGAAGAATTATTAAGACAAATCAGATTAATTCATGAAGGGAAAAATGCAATAGATTTCAATCTTATAGACACAGTTTTAGAAGAAATCAGAAAACCTAATAAAAAAAATATTCTGTCTAAAAGAGAGCAGCAAATTGTAAAATTGATATTTGAAGGATTATCAAATAATGAAATTTCTGAAAAGCTCTTTATTAGTGAAAGTACAGTTAAAATGCATGTTCACAAGATTATGGAAAAACTAGGAGTAACCTCTAGAACATTAATTGTTCGAGAATCTTTAAAAAGAGGTCTAGTAGATATTTAAAAAAAATGACTTTTAAATTTTACGTAATTTAATTATTTTACTAACTAAAATTTATGTTGTTAACGAAAATTAATTTTTTGTTTTGTCTAAATTTAAAACCAATATGTGCTCTTCTATAAAATCACACATGTTTTAGTTTAGCAATCATAGAATCAATTAAATTTTATAATTTATAGCTTCTTTTTCCTATTTTTATTACTTTAATTTTACACGAACAAAAAAACTTATTTGATAGGATTTTATTCGTTTAATTTGCAGTCCCCATAGATATGAAATTCCATTATGATAGCATTTATTCGTATACGAATGGTAAAGAAGATTTTTTATGGACATAGATTATTATGCTTAACAAATATAAATAATTTTGTTATCTATACTTTAGTATACCTTTTCATTAACCAAAAGTATATATAATTTTTATACTTTTGGTTAATAGTAAAATTTTATTTTATGTGTATTAATATAAAATTAAGAATTTTATTATTAAAAAGTTGAGCGTAAGTTGTGAAGAATCTTAACTGTGAGACAAAATTTTTTAGAAGGAGGTAGATATGAACATTATTAAATTTACTGTAAACAGTAAAGAAGAAACCATCGTTGTTCAGCCCAACGATACACTTCTTGATGTACTAAGAAATAAGCTTGGTTTAACTGGAACTAAAGATGGAATAAGTTTAGGAGAAGGTGGCTGGGATACGGTTATAATGGATGGTAAGGTAGTGCCAGCGTCTTTTGTATTAGCTATGGATGCTGATGGAAGCAACATAGAAACCATTGAAGGAATTGCAGCGAAAAAACACCCTCTTGTTAAAGCTTTTGTAGAAGAAGAACACATACAAGGTGGCTATGATATTCCCGGCAAAATTGTTGCCGCCAAAGCTTTGTTGGATAAAAATCCAAATCCCACTTTAGAAGACGTTAAAGAGGCTTTATCTGGGGTTCTTGGAAGAGAAGGACTCTACCCAAAAGATATTGTAGCTGTTTTAAAAGCAGCGAAAATGTGCGAGAAATCTGATCCCAAAAAGCTTGAAAAAGAAATAAAAAAAGCAGAAGAAATAGTTGATTTCAAAATTGAAAAAAGAGATGAGTGCGCCTATCAATTTATCGGAACCAATATTTTGACTAGAGCCGATCAGGCATATCCGAAAGCTACTGGCCAAGCAAAATACTCGCGCGATATGATTCTTCCAAATATGCTATATGCTAAGTGGCTGATATCTCCTTATGCTCATGCAGTTGTTAAAAAGGTTGATGCAAGCAAAGCAAAAGAAATCCCTGGAGTCTTTGAGGTATATACATGGGAACATCCTTTATTTAAAGATTTGCCTAAAGTTGGATGGAACAATTATTATCCAATTATCACCAACCAACCAAAGTTTGAGGGAGATGAAGCTGGAGTTATAGTTGTAGCTGAAACTGAAGAATTGTGCGATAAAGCTTTAAATGCACTAGATGTAGAATGGGAAGAGTTGCCATTTGTATTGGACCCAGAAGATGCCTTAAAGCCTGATGCTCCAAAAATTCATCCAGAAATAAATTCTAATAGCAATGAACTTATATCCGATACATGGTCATTAGGTGATATAGAAGCAGGTTTTAAAGAGGCGGATCGCATTATTGAAGGCAAGATTGTTTATAGGAGTAAGCTACATTCTTGTGATGATATTGGAACTGCAACAGCATGGTGGGAAGGTGACCACTTGCATATATGGATCAAAGCTCAAGATCCAAGATGGCGAGAAGGGAAAATAGTAAGTGCTCTTGGTATACCAAAATCAAATCTTCATTTAAAAGTGGCTTATGTTGGGGGATCTTGTGGTGGTGATTTGATGACTGAAAGATCAGGCACAAGAGATCAAATTGCTGCAGCTATAATTTCGAAAGATCAGCAAAGACCAGTTCAAATAGCCAGTAGAAATCGAAGATACTACTTTGACTACCATTATCCAGTTCATGTTGCATACTACAAAGTAGGTGCAAAAAATGATGGTACTATAACCGCTATACATCTAAGAAGCATAGTAGATAATGGTGGAGATGATGGTGGAGGAGCAACTTTCTGGTTTCCTAAGGGTTGGAATATGCCAATGCGATATTTTGAGATATTTACTAAAATACCCAATTTATTTCATGATCAGCATATAGTTTGGACTAATAAGTCACCTATGTGGTGGGCTAGATGTGAACAGGATGGTACGGCATGGATATACGGTGCCATTATGAATCGTGTGGCTGTGGATTTAAATCTTGACCCAACAGAAGTAACATTGAAAAATGCATGTGAATCAGGAGTACCTAGTCTTAAAAAAGCAATAGAAATAGGGAAAAAAGAAATAGAATGGGATAAAAAGTGGCATAAACCAGGAGATAAATTGTTATCTAATGGGAAATACCATGGTATTGGTTTTTCTGGATACTGGGAATGGGGAGCAGGAGCTCATGCTGCTGTAGGATTAAGAGTAATGGAAGACGGATCGGTATCAATCATAGGAATGACTCCTGATACAGGTGTAGGTATTCATCCGGCAATTCGTTACATACCAGCAGAGGTTTTGGGTATAGACCCAGAGAAGGTTGGATTTACTGCAGCTGCTAGCCAAACTAACGATGTAGGAGCACTTTTAGGTGACATTGGAGGTTCTTGGACTACAGCAGCTGATGGAGATGCTGTTTGGAATGCTTGTCAAAAAGCTAAAAGCATAATAATAGATAGAGCATCAAAGAAAATGATGCTTTCCCCTGAAGTTTTAGAACTTAAAGACGGAAAAGTATTTCCAAAACACAACCCGAAAGAATTTCTTACGATATCCGAAGCTATAGCTCCATATGACGTTTTTGTAAGCGTAACAACTTACCCAATGTCTCAATGTGACTACGGACCTCTGGGTTCTTATGATTGCGCCTATGGGCACCATAGAAAGAGAAAATATGAATGTTTTCAAGCTCACTTTATAGAAGTAGAAGTAGACCCGGAAACCGGCCTTACAGAGATAAAAAAAACGGTTCATGTTCATGACGTTGGAACTGCAATGTACCCAAGTGGTATAGCCGGTCAAATATATGGCGGTTTATTTATGCCTATAGGCAGAACATTGTTTGAAGAGGAAGTATGGGATCCAAAAACAGGTGTATTACTGACTACAAATTTAAAAGATTACAAAGTCCCAACAATAGGAGAAGTTCCAGATAAGATAGTCGCACGGGTTATTGAAGTAGGTAAAGGTCCAGGAGCTTATGGAATTGTTGGAGTAGGAGAAGATACTTCTACTGCTGCATTATCACCCATAGGCAATGCAGTCCATAATGCTTTAGGTATAGCACCAGATAACTACGAAAGCCCCTTTACAGCAATTAGACTTCTTGATGCATTAGATAAAAAGGAGGTAAGGTAAAATGAGTATGACAGTCAAACCTTATTATTTTAGTGATAAATTAAGCAATTTTGATTACCTTATACCAAAATCCATTGAGGAAGCTGTAGACTTGTTACAAAAGTATAAAGGGTCAGCTAAATTAATGGCTGGAGGAACAAATATTATTCCCGCCCTCAGACTGAAGATATTTCCTGTGTACCCTGAAAAAATCATTAACCTTAAAGGCATTAAAGAGCTAAAATACATTAAAGAAGAATCTGGCTTCCTTAAAATAGGCGCCCTAACAACATTCTCCGAAATTTTGGAAAACAAAATAGTGGATAGTACCTACAAGGCGCTAACTGAAGCGGCTTTGACATCTGCTCCTCCACAACATAGAAACCTAATGACCATAGGTGGAGAAGTATGTAAAGAACCATACTCCTGGTATATGTGGAACCCAAACCCAATAGCAAGAGAATTGATTTCTGATCCTAGTTATATTGCAAATGAAGGAATGAATCAATACCTGAGCATATTTGGAGGATCAGATATGGGATACGCTGTTAATATCTCAAATATAGCTGTTGCGCTTTCAGCTCTTAATGCTAAAATTGTAACAACACAAAGAACTATTCCAATTGAAGAATTCTACCAAGATAAGATGGGTGTGACTAGCAATACAATTCTTGCCGAAGGTGAGATAGTAAAAGAAATTCAGATACCCAAGCCTGATAAAAAAATAAAACAAGCTTTCATGAGGATAAGCTTTAGGAAATTTATCGATGAATCTGTTGTATCTTCAGCAATTTGTGCTAACATGTCAAGTGATACCATTGAAGACGTTAGAATATTTCTTGGATCTGTTGACCCAAAACCTATTAGGGCTACACAGGCAGAAAACTTTTTAAAAGGCAAAAAATTACTCCTGACGTTGCTAAAAAAGCATGTGAAGAATCTGTTCAAGGAGCAACACCTCTAAGCAAAAATGCTTATAAAGTGAAATTGTCTAAAGTGGTTGTAAAAAGGACTCTTTTATCTTTGTAATTTAAATTTATTTGCAGTCTGCTTTTTAAAGCAGACTGCAAATTGAGTGCTTAATTTATTTGAGGATAAGAATGATAGAGTTTTTGTTATGAATAAAGTTAAAACGGAAAATGCTGTAGGTAAGGCTTTAGGTGCAGATGTAACTGAGATTATTCTAGGCGTTAAAAAGGGTCCGCTTTTTTTAAGAAAGGACATATAATAGATCAAAGCGACATAGAAAAATTTCTATCTATAGGCAAGAAACATGTGTGAGTTGAATAAGTGAATATAAGCTGACAAAAAAGGAGATTTTAAAAATGGCCAATGGAGAATTTAGCAATGCAACAAATTTATAAACGAATAGCCGAATTTATCGAAAATGGTAAAGAATTCGTCATAGCAACTGTTGTCAACGCTGAATCTTCAACTTCTGGTAAAATTGGTTTTAAAATGATAATAGACAAAAACGGCACCATATATGGAACCATTGGAGGAGGATTAGTAGAAAAAGATGTTATTGATGAAGCTAAAAATATATTCAAAACTCATAAAAGTTTACTTAAAACATATGTATTAAAAGAAGACAGTGAAAGTTCTCTTGGTATGGTATGTGGAGGGTCTATACAGATATTTATAGAATATATTGGAGAAAAGCCAAACTATGTTATATTTGGTGCAGGTCACATAGCAAAAAAGCTTTATGAAATAATATGCCTCGACGACACATTTAATATAATTGTTTGCGATGAAAGACCTGAGCTAGCAAATACCGAAAATTTTCCAAAAGCTGCGGTTTTTAATAAGAAATTTAAAGAAAGCATTTCAGAAATGCCTTTGAAAGAAGGAGATTATATTGTTTTAGTTACAGCTGGTGGCAAAGACGATCCGTATATACTTAAATCTTTATTCAACAAAGGTATAAAATTTGGTTATATTGGCATGATAGGGAGTCTAAAGAGGAAGGAAAAGTGTTTTACTAAAGCCAAGGAGCTTGGTTTAGATAATGGTTTTTTAGATAAAATTTTTGCTCCAATCGGGTTGGACATAGAAGCTGAAACTCCTTTTGAAATAGCAATATCTATAATAGCCGAAACTATAGCAAACAATAAATGTGTTTCAAATCAAAAAAAGGGATTTATATAAAAAATTGAAAAAATATAAATTTGGGTTATAATTAATTAAAAAGTTAATCAGGGAGGTTTCTATGTCAAAGCGAATTAGAATCGAACCTTCAAAGTGTATTGGTTGTAAAACCTGCGAGCTTGCCTGTTCTTTTAAACATCATGGTATGTTTGCCCCAAGTTTGTCTCGCATCTACAATGAAGTATTTTTGGAAGAAGCTTCGTTTGTTACGGTTACATGCCAGCAATGTGATGATCCATGGTGTGCTAGAGCATGTCCATCTGGTGCTATAGTAAAGCACCCAGACACAGGTGTGGTAGAGGTAATTGAAGAAAAATGTGTAGGTTGTAGAACATGCGTAAGTGCTTGTCCGTTTGGTATGATAAAGTATGTGGAGTACAAACAAAAAGCGGATAAATGTAACCTTTGTGGCGGCGATTACCCGGAGTGTGTCGCATTTTGCCCAACAGGTTGTCTAACATTTGAGGAAGAGGATGCACCTCTTAGGACAAAGATTCTAAACTATGTAAATGTTGTAAAAGAAGGACGATTGGAGGTGTAGTATGTTTGGTGGATGGATAGGAAATGTCTTAAGGATAAACCTCTCTAAAATGACTTATGCTTTTGAGCCTTTAAACTACGAGTGGGCCAAGCTGTATTTAGGCGGCAGGGGTCTTGGTTCAAAGTATTTCATGGAAGAAGTAGACCCAACGGTTGACCCATTTTCTGAAGATAATAAGCTGATACTTGCCCCAGGACCGTTGACTGGTACATACGGTGCAGCAAATGGTCGCTATATGATGATTACAAAATCTCCTCTAACAGGCACGATTGCTTGTTCAAATTCTGGTGGTTATTTCCCAGCTGAACTAAAGTATGCGGGTATTGACCTTGTAATAATAGAAGGCAAAGCAGCTCACCCGGTTTATGTTACAATCTATAACAACCAGGTAGCCATAAAAGATGCTTCTAAAATATGGGGCAAAACCTCTGATGAAGCAGAAGATTATCTACATTCAACTTTCCATAGAGATGCAAAGATTGCTTCTATTGGTCCAGCAGGTGAAAAGCAGGTATTATTCGCAGCTATTATGAATGATAAGCACAGGGCAGCAGGCAGAAGCGGTGTTGGTGCTGTAATGGGCTCAAAGAATCTAAAAGCTATAGCTGTAAGGGGCACATTGGGTGTTAAGGTAGCAGATAGAGTGAAGTTTAGAGAAGCGGCAACAGATGCTTTCAGGGCAATAAAAGAATCGCCTGTAACTTCAGCTGGGCTTCCTGCATATGGCACAGCTGTGCTTGTGAATGTTATAAACCAAAATGGCTTGCTTCCAACAAGAAACTTCCAGGCAGATGTGTTTGAAGATGCAGAAAAAATATCTGGTGAAACACTTGCTAGCACCTTGCTTGTTAGAAATAAAGCCTGTATGTCCTGCATGATAGGATGTGCAAGGGTTACAAAATTAGTTGACCCTAGGTACAAGGCTCAAACAGGTGAAGGTCCAGAGTACGAAACAATATTTGCTTTGGGTTCAGATTGCGGCGTATCAGATTTAAGTGCAATTACAAAAGCAAATTATTTATGTAACGAGTATGGTATGGACCCAATAAGTGCAGGCGCTACTGTAGCATGTGCTATGGAGATGTTTGAAAAAGGCATAATTCCTCAAGCCGATATAGGAATGCCTCTAAAGTTTGGAGATGCTGATGCAATGGTTAAAATGATTGAGCTAACTGGCAAGAGAGAAGGATTTGGGGATAAGCTTGCGCTTGGCTCATACAGACTTGCAAGTTTGTATGGACACCCAGAGTTTTCCATGACAGTAAAAAAACAGGAATTTCCAGCATACGATGGTAGGGTAGCTCAAGGTATGGCTTTGGAGTATGCTACTTCAAACCGTGGTGCCTGCCATGTTAGAGGCTATATGATTTCACCAGAAATTATGGGTGTACCGGAAAAACTTGATCCTTATACAACAGAAAATAAAGCTTTCTGGACAAAAACTTTCCAGGATGTGACAGCAGTGGTGGACTCTGTGGGTATGTGTTTGTTTACCACATTTGCAATAAACATAAACCACATAACAAACCTATTTACTGCAGCTACTGGCTTGAATTACACGCAAAACGATATGATGAAAGCAGGAGAGCGCATATATAATATAGAGCGCTTATTTAACCTCAAAGCTGGTATTGATCCATCTCAGGACACACTTCCAAAACGCTTGCTTGAAGAGCCAGTAAAAGAAGGCCCGGCAAAAGGCATGGTTGCAAAGTTATCTGAGCTTTTGCCTGAGTACTACAAAGAGCGTGGTTGGGGATCTGACGGAGTGCCAACGCAAGAAAAGCTAAAAGAGCTAAATATTGCATAAAATTTTAAGCGCAAAGTCTTTTAAAGCTTTGCGCTTAAAACCAAAGTGAGGGATAAATGCACTATGATTTAATTATAATAGGCAACTCAGCAGCGGGTTTAAGTGCAATAAAGACTATAAGAGCTTTTGATAAGAAAATGTCTGTTGCTGTATTTGATAAAGAAGCTGAGAGCGCATACTCAAGGGTCCTAACACCTTACTATGCAGGATTTGATACAGATAAAGATCATCTCTACATTGTAGATAAAAGCTTTTATGCAAAAAATGGCATTGACGCTTATTTAGGAGATGAAGTATTTAGAGTTGATACAAATAAAAAAACAATCTATACGCAGTTTGATACATATACATACAGGTATTTGCTTATTGCAGTAGGTGCTTTTGCAAAACAGTCGCATATAAAGCATGAAAAGGTGTTAACTTTGAGAAATATATCCGATGCAGATAAATTGCGCAAGTTATTTTCAAATGCAAAATCTGTTGCGGCACTTGGTGCAGGTCTTGTTAGTTTACCAACGCTATCTCATTTAAAAGATGATGTTAAAAAACACATAATAGTTTCATCTGATAGAATTTTTTCTCAGGTGGTGGATAAAAGCGCTTCATATATCTTAGAAGAAATATTTAAAGACAAAAATGTATTTATCTACAAACATGATGATGTAGAAAGCATAAAAGATAATTTGGATGGCTCAATAAAACTTAGCTTAAAATCCAATCATCAAATAGATTGTGATTTACTCCTTGTAGGAAAAGGTGTTGTGCCTAATGTAGATTTTCTAAAAGGCGAGATAGAAACAGACAAAGGAATCATAATAGACGATTTTTGCAAAACAAGCGCTCAGGATGTTTATGCAGCTGGCGATTGTGCTCAAGGTAGAGATTTTGTCACAGGAAAAAGCGTCATTCAAGGTAACTGGATAACGGCAGTTGAGCAAGCAATTATTGCAGCAAAAAATATTTTAGGTATCAATGTAGCCTACGACGGTAGTATAAAAAACAACACAACAGAGGTTTTTGGTATAGATGTTGCTGTTGTTGGTTACAATAAAGACGATGCACAAAATATAGAGTTTTACGATCCAGGCAGGTTTTTTTATAGAAAACTCTTTTTTGATGAATCTGGTTTTATAATTGGAGCAACACTTATTAAAGACACAAACGATGCAGGACTTTACTATAATCTAGTAAAAACACGCACCAAAATAGATATTTTTCATAATCTAAATCAATTTATGAACTATCCAAAATTTTTAAGTAAGCTTAACTATAGGTAGGTTCTCATGACCACATTTTATGAAGCAATCCAATCAATTCAGCCAGAGCTTGTAGCTCAAACCCAACAGGTTGATTTAATTGAGTCTATAAACAGAGTACTGGCAATTGATATTATATCAAATATAGATTTTCCCCCATTTAACAAAGCCACAATGGACGGTTTTGCTTTCAGATTTGAAGATGATTTGCCTAAAAGGCTTAAAATCCAAGATGTAATTTATGCAGGCCAAGAAACAAACATTAAGACCCAAAAAGGGTATTGCGTGCGCATAATGACAGGCGCTAAAGTGCCAGATGATTGCGATAGTGTGGTAGAATTTGAAGCTGTAATAGAAAAAGACGGTTTTATTGAATTTATAAAACCACCAAAAAAAGGTTCAAATATAGCTTACCTTGGAGAGGATTTAAAAAAGAATGAGCTTGTTTTAAAAGAAGGTACTCTAATAAAACCAAATATGATCAATTTACTTGCACAACTTGGCTATAAAAGCGTAAAAGTTTACAGAAAGCTCAATATTGGCGTTATTACAACAGGTGATGAATTAGTTGATATTGGTGAGCCACAAAAACCAACAAGCGTTGTTGACACCTCGCGCTACAGTTTAATTGCCCAGATAAGACAGTTTAATCAAGAAGCGATTGATTATGGACGTATTTTAGATGACCCAAAATTGATCGAACATACACTGCATAGTGCTGTTTTAAACTGTGATATCGTAATAATAACAGGCGGATCTTCATTTGGCGATAAGGATTATACCCAGGAAGCGCTAAACGCCATAGGCGCCAAAATACTAATTAGAACCATTGATATGAAACCAGGAAGACCAACAATTATAGCAAAAAAAGACAATTGTTTTATTATTGGTTCACCAGGAAACCCGGTATCAACATTTAGTGTCTTTAGGTTGTTTGTAGGAAATATTATTTCAAAGATGTTAAAATGCAAAGATTTTGATGTGGATTTTCTAAAGTGCAAGATTGATTTTGATTACAAAAAAAAATCGGATAGAATGCATTTTTTGCCAACAAAAGTAGCTTTTTGTCAAGACGGTTATGTAGCCTATAAGATAAATTACAATGGTTCTGGTGACTTTAGTGCCCTATCTAAAGCAAATGCGTTTTTAGCTATACCAAAAGAAGTAGAAATTGCAAAAAAAGGTGAGATGCTCGAATTCTTTTTTATATAGGGTGTACTTTATGAAATTATTTTCCAGGCTTGTATTGGTAATTGCGGTATTTTAAAAGGAGGGTTTGAAAATGAAAAGTAGCGAACTAATCAAAAAGGTAAAATCACCATTTGGTTTTGAAGCAGCAAAAGAAAAGTTTGAAAATTTGGTAAAACAGTCTAAAGGTTGGAGTTTTCCCGTTCCAATGTGGGATTTTAATAAATCAATTATTTCTAGTGGTTTCGAGCTTAAAAATATCAAAAATATGGTTATTTATTTTTTATGTAATGCTTCTTATGCAAGCCAGATAGTAAATGCGCAAGACGAAATGTCTACTCTTCTTCCTTGTACTTACGTAATATTTGAAACGGATAACAATGAAACATTTCTTTCTGCAATTTCCATAGGCTTGTTAGCGGAATTTTTCCCTGATCCTGTTACAAAAATAATCCAAGAAGTAAGCGACATTGAAGATTTAATAACTGAAGAAATGCTAAGTGTAAAGTAAATTTTTTTAAATAATTATAAATGGAGGAGAATAATATGGAGTTAAGAATTACTATTTTAGCAGAAAATAGTGTAGTAGTACCATTTGATGTTATCGGAGAGCACGGTTTTAGTGCTTTTGTAGAAACGCCTAATTTTAACTTTTTATTTGATACTGGACAAGGCAAAGCATTGTTGAATAATTCGATTGCTTTAAAAAAGGACCTATCCACCATAAAGTTTTTGTATATATCTCACGGACATTACGACCATACAGGTGGCATTGTCGATCTTTTGAAATTTAAATCTCCAATTGAGACATTTGGACATCCAGACATTTTTTCTAATAGATATTGGTCTATAGGTCAAATAAAAAGATATATAGGGATACCGTTTAGTAAAGCTTATCTAGAAAGCCTTGGTGTTAAATTTGTTTTTCATAAAGAATTTAAAGAAATAGAAAAAGGTATTTTTTCATCCGGAGAAGTTGAACGTAAAACAGAATTTGAAAAAATTGATAAAGAAATGAAAGTTATAAACAATGGCGAGTTAATACAAGATGAGATATGGGATGATTTCTCTTTGGCCATAGAAACTTCAAAGGGTCTTGTTATTATACTAGGTTGTGCTCATGCTGGTATCATCAATATTTTAAATCACTTCATAAATAAAACGGGCAAAAAAGAAATTTATGCTGTAATAGGCGGCACACATTTAGGTTTTGCATCACAAGAGCATATTAATAGCGTACTTGAAGTGATAGAAAAATACAATATACAGAAACTAGGTGCTTCACATTGCACAGGTTTAGAAGTTGGAGCAAAATTATACAACAAGCTCAAAGATAGATTTTTCTTTGCAAGCGTTGGCAGTGTATTTGAAATATAAAAACTATTGTTTTTTGAGTTTAAAAAACATAGAATTGGTGTTGAAAAACACAATTTAATATTAAAATAGGTATAAATGACACAACTTATAGACCCATTTGACAGAAAGATTGATTACTTAAGATCATCTGTAACTAATAGATGTAATTATAGATGCTTGTATTGTATGCCATCATAAGGTGTTCCATTTTATGAGTGAGATATTGACTTACGAAGAGATTGCAGTTTGTGCGAAAGCATCTTATGATCTAGGAGTAAAAAAAATAAAACTAACCGGAGGCGAACCGCTAATAAGAAAACACATTTTTAAATTAGTTGAAATGTTATCTAAAATAGGTTTTAAAGATATTTCGTTAACAACCAATGGTAGTTTACTAACTCTTTATGTAAATCATTTAAAAAACACAGGACTTTCTAGAGTTACAGTAAGTCTTGATACTCTCGACCCGCAAAAGTTCAAACAAATTACAAAATTTGACAACATCAAAGATGTTACAAGGAGTTTTGACGCGCTAGATGCAGTAAGATTTGCAAACACTAAGATTAATACCGTTGTTATGCGAAACTATAACCTGGAATGGATTGAAAACATTTTAAAATTTGCATTAACTAGAAATTACAAAATACGCTTTATTGAGTATATGCCTTCGGATTATAACAAAGGCTTTAAGCAAAACTTTGTTTCAATTGATGAAGTAAAAACTATCATCGAAAAACACCATATTCTAAAGCCCACAACATATTATAAAACAAATGTGCTAAGCAAGTATTATATGTTAGAAAACACTACATACATAGTTTTTACTTTAATTCAATCAATTAAAATAAAACCTCGTCAACACAAACTTTTAGACAACAACATACACCAACCATTCTCTAATATTGGAGGATAAATAGCTTAGTAAATTTTGTATTTTGAAATATGAATGATTTAACTTTATTTGATCAAAAAAACATAAAAAGCTCAAATATTGGAGCGATAATACTAGCAGCAGGTCAATCATCTAGAATGGGCAAAAATAAAGCTCTGCTGCCTATAAATAACAAAACTTTTATAGAGGAAGAAATAAATCTTTTCATGATTTTGGTATTGATAAAATAGTTGTAGTTACAGGTTATAATACTGAAGAAATACATAGAGTCATTTCTAGCGAACAAGTAATGGAAATTCACAACCCTGATCCATCAAGAGGAATGTTTTCCTCTGTATGTCTTGGAGTAAAACATATAGCTTCTATGTGTGATGCTTTTTTTGTTCTGCCAGTTGATATTCCCTTAATACGTAATTGTACTTTGAAACTAGTTTTAGAAACTTGGCTTAACGACAGATCTCGAATTATTATACCTACTTTTAAAAATCAAAGAGGTCATCCTCCGCTTTTTCCTTCCAGTGTTGCAGAAAAGCTGCTTTCATGGGATGGCAAAAATGGATTACAAGGTTTTTTAGAAAACTATAAGACTCATATTGTTGAAGTATTTACACCTAACGAATATATGCTCTTGGATGTAGATACACCTCAAGATTACGAAATAATAAAAAATTCTATAAATTATCTGAATGTTCCAAACCTAAAAGAATGTTTTGCACTTTTACAATATTACTCAGTGAGCCATAAAATAAAAACTCACTCAAAATTAGTTGCTTTGCTTGCAGAAACTATAGCAAAAAGTTTAAATGAAAAAGGTTTAAATATCAATCCAGATATAGTTAAGGCCGCTGGATTGCTTCATGATATTGTGCGTTATGAAGAAAATCATGATGTAAAAGGTGCCAAAATTTTGAATGATCTTGGTTTTATTGAGGTAGCTGAGGCGATACGCAACCATATGGATATGTGTATAAAAGACAGTGATCCGATTACTCCTGCAGAAATTGTTTTCATAGCAGATAAATATACTTTAGAGGAGAGTTTTATAGATATAGAAAAAGATATCATTTAAAAATAGAAAAATATGAAAAAGATGCAGAGATTAAGTGTTCTATAGAAAATAAGCTGAAATGTGCTTTGAAATCAAAAGAACGTATAGAAAAACAGATAGGTATGTCTATAAATTCTCTATTAAGTAGTATAGGATACAATATTAAATGATAATTTATTTGCTACGCCACGCTGAACCTGTAAATAATAACAGTGGAAAATACATAGGTCAGATTGATTTACCACTAAGCGAAAAAGGTGAAATGCAAGCTCAAGAATGGAGAAATTTTTTTAAAAGGCAATATTTAACACGTATTATAACTAGCGACCTTACAAGATCAAAACAAACAGTGTATAATATATTTAGTGAAAAACACAATATAGAAGAAAATCCAGCATTTCGTGAAATTAGCCTAGGCGATTGGGAAGGTCTGCCAATGGATTACGTTAGACAAAAACTTACCAACGAATACAACCAACGAGGAGCTGATTTAGCTAATTACAGTCCTCCTAATGGAGAAAGTTTTAGAGATCTGCAAAATAGAGTAATGAAAGAATTTCAAAATGTTATTTCAAAAGCCTTAAAAAACGATAAAATTCTCATAGTAACCCATATTGGCGTAATTAGAGTAATTTTAGCAAGTATATTTGAAATGCCTTTACAAAAAATATTTACAATAAGTGTTGATTATTCTGGCATGGTCCTTTTAGAAAGCAATTCTCGTGGGCATGTTGTAAGAGGCATCAATTTAAATCCTTGCTCTCTAAAACAAAATAATATCAAAATTTGAATCAGAGGACTAGAAATAATAAAAACAAATTTTAAAAAAGGAGACAATCAATTATGAAAATTAGATTTTACGCAGTTTTAAGAAAAATAACTAACAACATAGAAATAATACTTGATATAGATTCAATAAGTGTAAAAGAGCTTTTAGATAAGCTGTCTAATCAATTTAGCCCAGTTATTAAAGAAAAGCTTGTAGAAGAAGGAGAAGTTATCAAAGGTGCTATGATATTGGTAAATGGTGTTAACATACTTCACCTGGACAAACTAAACACTATTTTAAAAAACAGTGATACTGTTCATCTTTTTCCTCCAGTTGGCTGTGGAAAGAACTTATTGTAAATAGATTTCTTTGTGGTACATTCTAAAATCCTCCCGACTTCATCACTTTTCCACCTAAAACAAGGCCATTCATTATTCTGTGTCAAACCAGAATGAAAATGTGTAAAATATTTTAACTTTTTAGGAGGTTTGACCAGTTATGAATTTTAGTGAACAGGAAACTCAAAAGCTACTAAAAGGTATTGATGTTAACCCATCTTCGTCAAAAACCTCCCAAGTTTAGCTAAAATGCTTTACCTATAAAAGCATAAACATTATCCAGAAGGCATCTTTTGTAATTATCTTTATCATTTTGCCCAAAAAGCTTAATTGAGTGACTGAATATTAATATAACACTTAACAAATGAAATTTGATAGTGTATATTGCTTTTTATGTATATTCGTCCTGTCGCAAAATTAGACAAAAAGAACAATAAGAAATACACAGCATATGAGCTTGTCCAATCTTACAACACGCCAAAAGAACCAAGGCAGGAAGTTATCTTGTATCTGTGAAGTTCAAACAAGTTAAGCGATCTTACCAAAGAGGAGTTCAAGCTTCTTGCCAAAAGAATACGTGATATACTATACAATCGCCCCTAACCTCTTTTTGGGTTTTCTCCTAAAATAGAAGAGTTAGCCGAATTTTACGCAGACACAATAATAAGGAAAAACAGAAACAGCAATACAGTTGATAATCATACTCCAGCGCAATTTACATCCGTTGATATTGACAGCATAAAGCATTCAAAGGTAAGGACAATAGGAGCAGAATATATTATTTTAGAGGCTCTAAAATCTCTCAGTATAGATAGAATCCTAAAAGGGCTCGGGTTTTCAAAAAAAGAAATAAATACAACAATAGCTCTTATAACGGGCAAGCTATTTGGAAACACACAAGAATGCTCCATCCATTCTTTCCTTCAAAATCAAAGCGCAATAGATGAGCTTTTAGACACAAACTTCAATAAACTTTCTTTGTCTAGTCTGTATAGAGTTCAAGACAAACTCTTCAATCAAAAAGAACAAATAGAATCTAAGCTCTATGAAAAACAAAGCCTATACTGATTTAGTCCAATATGGCCACTCCAAAGAAAAAAGAACAGATTGTCCTTTGGTAAGTCTAGCCCTTGCTTTAAACCAATACGGCTTTCCTGTAAAAAGCTTTATATTCAAAGGCAATGTATCTGAACCCAAAACACTTTCTTCTATGATAGAAAGCATTACTATGGATGCTTCTATACAAAAGTGCATTGTGTTTGATGCTGGCTTTGCTACTAAAGAAAATATTTCTTACTTAAAAGAACACAACTACAAATACATAGTTGTATCAAGGGATAGATCGCTAAAGCTCAAAGATATAGATTACAATGATTCAATAGATCTAAAAAACTACTCTTTAAAAGCCTACATAGAAAAATAAGACGATGAATCCTACCTGTATGTAAAAAGCGATGCCAAAGAGCTAAAAGAAACTTCCATGATGGAGAAGTTTAAAGAGAAATTTGAGCTTTTCCTCTCAAACTTAAAATCAAGCCTTTCTAAAAAGAACTCAAGAAAAAGCTACAATGCCATAATGCAACGCCTTGGAGCGCTTAAAGAAAGATACAGTAGAATTGCACGGTTTTATACAATAGAGGTAATAGCAGACAAAAACAAGGTAACAGACATAAAGTGGTTATTTGATAAAGATAAAGATAAAGATAAAGCCCAATACAGCTTTGGCGGAACATACATTCAAAGAACAAACCTTACAGACCTTGATGCCCAATCAATATACAATACTTATGTCATGCTAAATGATGTAGAGCAAACCTTCAGAACCCTAAAAAGTGATTTTAGCCTAAGGCCTATATACCACCAAAGAAAAGAAAGTATTATATCACACCTATTCATAACCACTCTTTCCTACCATGTAGTTTGCTACA
Organism: Desulfurella acetivorans A63; assembly: GCA_000517565.1. Lineage (GTDB taxonomy): Bacteria > Campylobacterota_A > Desulfurellia > Desulfurellales > Desulfurellaceae > Desulfurella > Desulfurella acetivorans. The sequence continues at coordinate 1,170,820 of CP007051.1, read as the reverse complement.
TAAGAACAAAGCTTAAAAGTCACGGCATTAACTCAAGGTGGTCTATACTTGTAAAACAGCTTTCCACTCTTGTTCGCTCAACAATCTCTTTTAACACTAAAAGTGGTCCAATGAAAGTAAGAAAAACTTCCAAGCCCGAATACACACACGAAAAAATATTAAATGCCTTGGGCTTAAGTGCCAAGATATTAAAAACAGTAAATGAATAAGATAAAAAAAAGAATAAAAGAATTTATGTTAAAACCGTATAATTTCTGCAATACAGACAAAAATAAAACAAGAAGTGCAATAAAAACAAAATTATTATCTATCTATTGCAAACAAATGCAAAAAATACAATAAAAAACTCCTAAACAATATCCAAGCTCTAAATATAAAACAAAATCCATAATGGCTGTGAAAGGAATCCAAGATCCTATAATGACAGTTTATTCTGCACTAAAGTGACGAAGATGGGTTAATGAGATTGTAAAAAGGATAGCATTGCAAGACAACTTTTTTGGAGAGGGTGGTATATTTACCCCTTTGATAAAAACTATAGTTGAAAAAACCCTATCTGCTGAAATAGACTCGTTTATAGCTCAAGAAGCTTTAAAGGGAAAATAAAACAGAAGAAACGGATTAACCTGTAACCCTTTGCTAAGTCAATTTTTTTAATTTTCTTATTCCCCATTTGCGATACCTTCTCTAGACCAGCCATATAGACACTCATAGGTGTTTTATAGTCTACGCTTGCATGTGGTCTTTTGTAATTGTAAAAGCAAATGTATTCTGCTATTTTTCTCTTGCCTTGCTTATTGTAGAATAGTTTAACAGATAAACATTTTCATACTTTAGAGTTCTCCAAAACCTTTACCACTACTTTTGCTTTAAACTCATTTGAGTTGCTTTTACTTTTGACGCTCATTTAAGTACCCTTTGTAATTTTAAACTCTTAAAATAAAACCAATACATTTTAAATCATTAACAGAATTTTTTTAAAGGAATAAAAACTCCAAAAATTCTGTATTGATTTGCGGGTATATTATAATTCAAAAAATCTATAAACTTATGGATGTTAGTTTAAAAACATCTGTGTATAGGATAACGTAGTGCCTAAAAAAACAAAAACCCTTTAGAGAAGGGTTTTAGGTGGAAAAGTGATGAAGTTGGGAAATAAAATTTAAAGGAGATACTGCTATAATAAGCTATTATTTTGATAAACAATTAGTAGATAAGATTGCAATACCTCATACAAATGCAGCAATAGATTTTATAGCAAAAAATACAAATTTAAAAGAGAATACGATTAGAAGGTATATATATAAAAACCAAAGAGAAGAATTTATTAAAAACAAATTGATAAGCTTTGACGGCGGTAGTATGGCTGTTTTGGATATTGAAAATCTTATAAGAACTTTAAAAAAATAAAAGTTTAAAAGTAATGCATTATTTGTATTTAATGGAGGCTTTTTTTGAAGATTGAGGCTACAATTAAAACGGTTGCCTTTTATGACGAAGAAAGTTCTTTTGCTATTTTACAGCTTTTATCTGACGGCAAGCAAATCACTGCCAAAGGCGTATGTCCTGATTTAAAACTTATAGACAATACAGAAAAGGCAAAAGGTCTTTCCTGTATTGTGGAAGGCGACTGGGTAAAGCATTCCAAATTTGGCGATCCTCAAAAGTTGTCACTTATAGAAATTGTCGGTGACAGCATGGAGCCTACGTTTAAATCAGGCGATATAATTTTAGTTAATCATAATCAAAATTATTTGGATAAAGCCGGCGGAATATATGCTATAGCTGTTAAAAGTGAAGATTCCATCATGGTAAAGCGGTTGCAATACGATTATCAATCTGGCAAAATATTAGTGATGAGTGATAACAAGCTGTATCAAACGTTTTTAGTTTCGGAAGACGAAATTGTGATAAACGGCAGGGTGGTATGGTATGGCAGAGAAATTTAGATTATGTGGTTTTTGGTATGCAAAATTTTCTGTTGCACCATATTTGCACCCAAAAAATTGCAAGTTTTATTTGGCTTTGAGTTATGCTTATTAAAATAAGAATAATAAAAACGGGTGAGTTTAATAGGGGTTGACTTCGGATCCGTTGGTTGGGGGTTCGAATCCCTTCGCGGCTCACCATATTGTGGTGGGTATAGCTCAGTTTGGTTAGAGCACCAGGTTGTGGCCCTGGGGGCCGTGGGTTCAAGTCCCACTACTCACCCCATTTATTTTTTAATTTTTTGCAATAATATTTTAGATAGTGTAATAAGTATGTGGGAAATAACCAGATTTTTACGTTATTACTGAATTATTTTTTTATTGGGAAGACCACTTTAGTGGCTGATGAATAATCTCATTGCTTAAAAAAAATTACTAAATGCAGATTTTTCGCTAGTGGTTTACAATGACGCTCCTTTTTGTCATCCTAAAAGGCGCGTAAGCGACGAAGGATCTCCTAAACATAAAAAATGAATAGATTATTTGCTATCGCTTCAGAATGACACAAACATTAAAAAAGTAAACAGTAGATATTTAGCTAAAAGCTTTTCGGAAGTTTTTTATTATCTTTTGTCAATTGATCTTCATTTGTTTGAGAATACTTTAAGAAAAAATTTTTTATTTTATTTTTGAATGTTTTTTCTATTTTTGTAATTTTTGAAGTAGGGGTTCTGTCAGGAACATTTGGATTGCCTCTTTTGTAAAAGTATTTCATTTTTTTATTTGCATCAAATTCTTATCGATTCCTTCATATAAAGGATGATCAATATTTGATATGTTTAATTTTATTTTAAAAACATGTTTGTAATTGTTTCCAATGTCTTCTATGAATTCTTCCAGAAAATCTTTAGTTTTTTGTGTTAGACTTATCTGATAAATAGCTTCAATCATTAATCCTCCACTGAAGCGTATTTTAAAAATTTCAGAAAACCTAAGTAAAAATTATTGGATTACTTCTACCATTCCAAAACCCTGGCTGTTTCTATTACCTAAACCAGCATCAATAATAAACCCTAACATCTTAGAATCAGCAAGCAACTTAAAATTACCAGTCCAACCTTTTATTATTAAACTATTTTTTGATCCAAATCTGACAATTTTTTCTTTGTTAAAACCTATTGGTTCTAATTTTAATTCTGATTCTGGTGGTTTTTTATAAAATGCTTCCCATTTTTTTGCTGCATTATTGGCAATTAAAAGAGAAAATTCTTTTTCATATGGATTATAATAGTATGTTTTCTTTTGTTTATATATTTGAAAGGTTGAGTGAACTTCTATGGGTGTAATAGCTCTAATTTTAATTTCATTTTGTGTAATTTGTGGGGGTTTTAATACCGAAACTTCTGATAGGTATAATTCATTTTGCCAGAAACTTATTTTTTTAGTTGTAAAGCTTTTTGAAGCTAGGTTTTCTATTATCCAATCTACCGGTGAAGAAAATATAAAACTTACAATTTTTGGAAAAATGAATAATTTTTTTTCGTTTATAAATTGAGCTTTTTCTAAAAAAAATGAAAAACAAAATAATTTAAATTGTCTTTTTTCATATTTAAAACCTATATCGTGTAGCCATGAATCTTTAATGTTACTATAAATAAACCATTGAATAATAGAATTAAACCCTACCTGTAAAACAATACTCTTTGGGCTCTCAAGAATAATTTTAATTCTCAATAAATCCTCTTAAAATAAATTTATAGTATTATTTTATACCTTACATAAAAAATTGTCAATTATTTTTATCTGATATTTGATAGTTATGTAAAGCGGTTGCAATATGATTAACAATTTGGTAAAATATAAATGATGAGTAAAAGTAAGTTTTGCCAAATTTTTCGAATTTCTGAAAATGAAATCATCGTAAGTTGCAATGTGTTTTGATATGTCAGAAAGATTTAATAGTAAAATAGTAGATAATTTCATCTCATGAGCAAAGTTTTGTATTGCTTTCATTTTACAAATAAAAAATACAGGTTTTGAGTTGAATTATGGTTACAAATAATAATAGAATTTGTTTAGGGTGAGTTGATTAAGCCCACTACTTACCCTATAAATTTTTATGAAAACAATTGTATGTAAAGATAAAGATGCTTTTAAGTATTTATATAACATTAAAAATGGTGTTGTTATTTACCCGGCAGATACCATATATGGTATTGGTGCATCTATATTTAATACTTATGCAAACAAAAAGATTTTTAAGATAAAAAGAAGAGATTTATCAAATCCTTTGATAGTTCTGTGCAGTCTTGATTTTGTTTTAAAAAGTGCGTACGTGGATGAAGAAGCTTTGAATTTGTTAAATTTAGGCGCTACTTTAATTTTAAAAAATAAAATAAATTTGCCTTTTTATGTTTCAAAGGATGGAAAAACTGCTTATCGTCTTGCCTTTGGTCCTTATATTAAAAAAATTGTAGAGCGTTCTGCGCTAACTTCAACAAGTGTTAATATCTCAAAAAAACAACCAATTAATAACTCAAAAGAATTGATAAAGTATTATTTTGGTATTGTTGATGTTATTATAACAGGTAAAACAAAAAACACAGCATCCACTATTGTAGATTTTGAAAATAAAGTTATATTAAGAGAAGGCGATAGAGCCGAAACTATTAAAAATTTTTTGGGGGGTTTATGAAGTTTTTGAGATGTTATCATGAGAACAAAGAGTATTATGGGTTGCTTGAAAATGAAAGTGTAAAGTGTTTGTCAAATAATTTTTTGTATAACAATTTTGAAGTTATTAAAGAAGCTAACATAAATGACATAAAAATTTTGCCACCAGTTTTACCTTCAAAAATCATTGGTATTGGTCTTAATTATAACGATCATATTCAGGAAATGAAAGATGAAAAGCCAAGTGTGCCTAAAATGTTTATTAAACCTTCAAGTACTGTTATTGGTCCAAACGAACCTATTATCTATCCCAAACATATGTCAAAAAGAGTTGATTATGAAGGAGAACTGGGTGTGGTAATTGGCAAAGTATGTAAAAATGTATCTGTCGATCAAGCTAAAGATTACATATTTGGCTATACAATTATAAACGATGTTACAGCAAGAGATTTACAATCAATTGATGGGCAATGGACCAGGGCAAAAGGTTTTGATACATTTGCACCAATTGGTCCTTTTATCGAAACTGAAGTTGATCCTATGAATCTAAAAATTACAACAAAAGTAAATGGGCAAATCAGGCAAAATTCTACAACATCACATATGATATTTAATGTGTATGAGCTTGTTTCATTTATATCTCAAATAATGACATTATATCCGGGTGATTTAATAGCTTCTGGTACGCCAAGCGGTGTTGGCGGCGTTGAAGTAGGTGATGTTATAGAGATCGAAATAGAAAAAATAGGTAAATTAATAAATCCAGTAAAGGAGTAAAAATGTTTAAACTCTCAGAAAGGATTGAAAAACTGCCACCCTATCTGTTTGCAGAAATTGATAAACTAAAGACACAGGTAAAGCAAAAAGGCGTTGAGATTATTGATTTAGGCATAGGTGATCCAGATATACCAACGCCAAAAGAAATTATTGAAGCTGCAAAACAAGCCCTTGAGGATCCTCAAAACCATCAGTACCCCTCATACGAAGGAAGTTTTGAGTTTAGAGCAGCTGTAGCAAACTGGTATAAAGATAGGTTTAATGTAGATTTAGACCCACAAAATGAATGCCTTGCTCTAATTGGCTCAAAAGAAGGCATTGCTCATTTGCCACTTGCTTTTGTTGACAAAGGCGATTATACGCTTGTACCAGATCCAGGATATCCAGTTTATGCTACTGCCACAATGTTTGCTGGTGGTTCTGTCTATAAGATGCCACTTTTGAAAGAAAATGGCTTTTTACCAGATCTGGACGCAATTGATAAAAGCGTGTTGAATAAAACAAAAATTATGTTTATAAACTATCCAAATAATCCAACAAGCGCTATTGCCACGAAAGATTTTTACAATAGAGTTGTTGAACTTGCTTTAAAATATGGTTTTTTGGTTGCATCAGATAATGCATATTCTGAAATTTATTACGATAATTACAAACCAGTGAGTTTTTTGGAAATTGATGGAGCAAAAGAGGTTGGCATTGAGCTACATTCTTTTTCAAAGACATTTAACATGACCGGCTGGAGGATAGGTTTTGCTGTAGGCAATAAAGAGGGTATCTATGGTCTGGCCAAAATTAAAACAAATGTAGACTCAGGTGTGTTTGGAGCATTGCAAACAGCTGGCATTTTTGCCCTAAATAACTACAAATCGCTAAATGAACCTATAAGAAACATCTTTCAAGAGCGCAAAAACCAGATGGCTCAAGCACTAAGAAAAGCAAATTTTGAGTTTGAAGAGCCACTTGCTACATTTTATTTTTGGGTAAAAGTACCGCATGGTTATAATTCTAAAGACTTTACTAAAAAATTACTTGAAGAAAAAGGGATTGTGGTAACGCCTGGTGTAGGTTTTGGAGACTACGGTGAAGGTTATTTTAGGATAAGCATCACAAACCCAAATATACAAAAAGCAGTTGATGCTATAAAATCATTATGAAATACAATAATGTTTTTTTAGGTTTGGGGTCAAATATAGCCGATAGAAAGAAAAATATACAAGATGCTATTAATTATATAAAACAAAACAACAAAATAAATATTTTAAAATTTTCAAGTTTGTACGAAAGCCCACCATGGGGTTATAAAAACCAGGAAAACTTTTATAACCAGGTTATAGAAATTGAAACTGATCTAGATCCATACGAGCTTTTAATTTTTGTAAAGTCAATTGAAAAGGCGATGGGTAGGCAGACTATCATAAAATGGGGTCCAAGAAATATCGATATTGACATTTTAATATTTTGGGATATCATTATTAAGGGTGATTTTTTGAACATTCCCCATAGGTATTTACTAAATAGATGTTTTTGGCTTGTAGCTTTAAATGAGTTAAATGATAACTTAAACATTTTAGGTAAAAATGTTAAAGTTTTACTTGAGCGCGAACGGGATCGCGACTCAATAAAAATTGTTTGTTAAGAGGTTAAATTTTTTGTTAAATAGCACAAAGACTCCCGTGGGAGCTTTAAGCGAACAAATTAGAATAAAAAGCCCAAATGCGTGTAAAATGCGTTTGGGCTTTTTTTATTTAATAAGGAGTAATTTATGAAAATGACTGTACCAAAGTTTGTGAGTATGAAATCAAAAGAAAAAATAACTATGATTACAGCGTATGACTATACCCAGGCAAAAATTGCAGATGAAGCTGGTATTGATTCGATACTTGTTGGAGACTCTCTAAGCATGGTTGTGCAGGGAAATAATTCTACATTGCCAGTTAGTTTAGATGAGATGATTTATCATGGTAAAATCGTAAAAAAAGGTGTAAGCAACGCGTTATTAATAGTTGATATGCCATTTATGAGTTACCAAACATCAACCGAAAAAGCATTAGAAAACGCTGGTAGGATAATGAAAGAAACACTTTGCGATTGTGTAAAACTTGAAGGTGGTGAAGAGTTTGCTCAAACCGTTTTTAAATTGGTTTCAAGTGGTATACCAGTTATTGGTCATTTGGGGCTTACACCGCAGTCTATCAATATTTTTGGTTCATACAGTGTAAGAGCAAAAACTGAAGAACAAGCGCAAAAATTAATAAATGATGCGATTAGTTTGGAGCAAGCAGGTGCTTTTGCTATAGTTTTGGAAGCTATACCGCTAAATCTTGCAAAAGAAATTACACAAAAGCTAAAAATTCCCACTATAGGTATTGGGGCAGGGCTTTATTGTGATGGCCAGGTATTGGTTTTTCATGATATGCTTGGGCTTTTTGATGATTTTAAACCAAAATTTGTTAAAAGATACGCTTCATTAAAACAAGATGCTCTAAAGGGTATTAAAGACTATATTAAAGAAGTGAAAAACAATGAATTTCCAACGTTGGAGTATTCATATGAGTGAAGTTATACACACTATTGAGCAAATGAAAGAGTTTTCAAAAAAAGCAATTTTAGCACAAAAAAGCATTGGTTTTGTGCCTACGATGGGTTATTTACACGAAGGGCATTTATCTTTAATCCAAAAAGCTAGATCACAAAATGATATTGTAGTAGTTAGCATTTTTGTAAATCCATTGCAATTTGCGCCAAATGAAGATTTTAACACATACCCAAGAGATTTTGAGAAAGATAGAATTTTGTGTGAACAAAATGGCGTTGATGTAATATTTTACCCAGGCTATGAAGAAATGTATCCACAAAGTTATCAAACTTACGTTGAGGTTTCTTTTTTAAGTAAACCGCTTGAGGGAAAATCGCGCCCCACTCATTTTAAAGGTGTAACAACAATTGTTTTAAAACTATTTAATATTATTAAACCAACTAGGGCATATTTTGGCAAAAAGGATGCCCAGCAACTAATTATTATAAAAAAAATGGTGGAAGACTTAAATCTTGATGTAGAAATTGTGCCTTGTGAAATTAAAAGGGATGCAGATGGTTTAGCTTTGAGTTCAAGAAATGTTTATTTAAATGCTAAAGAGCGCTCTCAAGCTATTTGTTTAAAAAAAGCTCTTGATAAGGCAAAAGAGTTAATAGATGCAAAAATTTATGATTCACAAACAATTATCCAGAATATGAAAGATGTTATAAATTCTTACGATTTAGCGCGTATTGATTACATTAGCATAAATTCAACTGATTGTTTGAGTGAGTTAAAGGAAGTAGTTTTGGGTAAAACTTTGATATCTTTGGCAGTGTTTTTTGGAAAAACTAGACTAATTGACAATATGTGGATTTAAAGGGGGGATTATGCTTAGAAATATGCTTATTGGTAAAATTCATAGGGCTACGGTTACTCAGGCAGACCTGCATTATATAGGTAGCATAACAATTGATGAAGATTTAATGGAAGCGGCAAACATGAAAGAATATGAGTATGTGCATATTTGGAACATAGATAATGGTGAGAGGTTTCAAACTTACACAATAAAAGGCAAAAGGGGTTCGGGTGTAATCTGTCTAAATGGAGCAGCAGCACGAAAAGTTGCTGTAGGTGATAAAATTATAATAGCAGCTTTTGGGCTGGTAGACGATAGTGAAGCAGATAAAGTTGTACCAAAAGTTGTTATAGTTGATAAAGATAACAAAATTGTAGAAAAGTACGAAGGTATTTAATTTTATAGTTAGTTTATAAATCTTGTAATTTAAAATTATAACTTTACATTTTCTTGACAATGTTTTTATTTTTAATTAACATATCTGTAAATAATTAATGCGGAGGGGGTATGGACTTTCTTTTTGCCATTTTACCTATTTTGCTTGTGTTGGCAGGTATGCTTGTTTTTAATCGTTCTGGTACGTTTGTGTCTGTTGCTGGCTGGTTGCTTTGTTTTGCAATAGCTGTTTACTATTTTAAAACACCATATGCTGTAGTATGGGGCGCAACAATAATGGGTATTGTAAAAGCGCTTGGTATTTCTCTGGCTGTTACATTTACCATGTTTTTAATTTTTTTAATGAATGAAACAAAAGCTTTATCTAAAATTATCGATTATATAAAAGGCATAACTAAAAACAAAGAAGAACAAACATTATTTTTAGGTATGGGTTTTGGTAGTTTATCAACTGCTCTTGGTATGGTAACACCTGCTATGTTTCCACCGATATTTAGACTCCTTGGGTTCAGTCCTGTTGCAGCTATTGCAATAAGCATTCTTTGCTATGATCCACTAACTTCATTTGCGTTATTTTCTATACCCATTACGTTGCCTGCAAAGGTCGCTATGGGTTTTGGTATAAAGCCACCTGGTATAGATAGTTTGTCGAGTTTTGTGTGGGAGTATACTTTTAAGATTACGGCATTTTTGCCTTTTATTTCTATGTTGTTTGCATTTTTGATGCTATACACCGTTGGAGGGATGCATGCGTTAAAAAAGAACTGGATTGCTGCGACGCTTTCTGGTCTGGTATTATCTTTAACTGCTTTATTTTTGGCATGGTCAAGAATTGCGCCGGTTGAAATTATAGGTGTATTATCAGGACTTGCCACTATGGTTTTTGTATACTTTTATTATAAAAATGGCTCGAATTCTACTCAAAGACGGACTTTTTTTCAAAAAGATCTACTTGTCGCATCTTCTCCTTTTATTATTCTTATTTTATTATCATTTATTGTAAATATGCATTCTGTTAAACTTTATTTGAGTAATTTACTAAATCCTTATGAAATAATTCACATTTTTGCTGATAAAAAAGAAGATTTAAATATTCTTTCCAGTGTATGGTTTTGGATTATGGTTGTTGGTATACTATCAATATTTATTTTAAAGCCCACAAAAGAACAATTAAACAAGGTTACAAAGCTTTGGCTTAAAAGGATTTGGGGGCCATTTTTGGCTTACTCATTATTTTTTAGCGTTGCATACATAATGGCATGGTCTGGTATGGATGTTGTTGGCTCAAAATTAGTTCCATCTTTAAACTTTACTCAAAACAATATGGACATTATAATATCAAGTAGTTTTGCCAAAAGTTTTGGATCTTTTTATCCGTTAGTTGCACCATTTTTGGGTTTGATCGGGGCATTTGTGGGAGGTAGCGCTACTGCGTCTAATGTTTTGTTTGCAAAAATTCAGTGGGAAGCTACAATATCAACTGTAGGTGCAAATGCATTTATGTGGATTTATGCGGCTCATGCTGTAGGAGGTGGCATCGCATCAGCTATCACACCGTCAAAAATTACAAATGCAGCAGCAACGATTGGTGTTGGTGGAAAAGAAGAAGCCCAATTTATAAAAGCAACAATTTTGCCAGTATTATTTATGTGTTTGGTTGTTGGTATTTTGTCTATGATATTTATTTACTTGTAAAGGAGGCAATCTATGGCGCTTATAAATTTAAGTAGATTTATCCTTGAAGAACAAAGGAGATTTAAAGAAGCTACAGGTGATTTTACAATTATTTTAGAGCAGATTGCATTTGCTTCAAAGATTATTGCACGAGAAGTTAATAAAGCAGGCTTGGTGAATATTTTGGGGAGTTTAGATACACAAAATATTTTTGGTGAGACTCAGCAAAAACTCGATGTGTTTGCAAATCAAAAGATGATTGAAGCATTGGACCATATAGGCAAAGTATGTGTTATGGCATCTGAGGAAGTAGAAACTGCAATAGAAGTACCACCTAAGTATCAAAAAGGAAAGTACGTTGTTGTATTTGATCCACTTGATGGTTCTTCTAATATAGATGTTAATGTTAGTATTGGTACAATTTTTGGTATTTTTAGAAAAAAAGAAGAAGAGTGTTCTTTAGAAGACAATTTATTGCAAAAAGGCAGAGATTTGATTGCTGCAGGATATGTTGTGTATGGATCTTCTACAATGTTTGTATATTGTGCTGGTGGGAGTGTAAATGGTTTTACACTTGATCCAAGCGTTGGTGAGTTTTTGTTGTCCCATCCGGATATAAAAATACCACCCAAAGGCAATATTTACAGTGTAAACGAAGCAAACTCTAATAAATGGGACAAAAAGATAAGAGACTATATTGAAACTTTAAAGGATCAAGGTTATACATCTCGTTATATTGGTTCTCTTGTTTCTGATTTTCACAGAAATTTACTGAAAGGTGGGGTATTTTTATACCCAGCAGATGAAAAAAATAAAAAAGGAAAACTAAGATTATTGTACGAAGCTTTTCCGCTTTCATATATTGTGGAGCACGCAGGCGGAGCTTCATGCGATGGTTTGGTTGATATATTGGATAAAACCCCACAAACATTGCACGATAGGACGCCGCTTATTATTGGTTCAAAATATGAGGTAGATTTATTTAAAAAGATGACATCTATTTAAAGTTAATATACTGTTCAAATAATTGTAGGTCATCTTTTGTATCAATACCAATAAAGTGCTTTGATACTTGAAGTACGCCAATTTTTATTGAATACTCAAGAGCTCTTAACTGTTCTAGCTTTTCAGCTAACTCTAGTGCAGTAGGTTTTTGGTTGTGTAAAAAAAGCAAGGTATTTTTATCGTATATATAAACACCAATATGTTTTAAATAGTTATCGTAAAAATTAGCGTTGTATGGTATTTTAGAGCGCGAAAAATACAGTGCAAAGTTGTTTTTGTCAACAACAACCTTAACATCGTTTATATTATCTGCGCATTCATTGCATTTTACAGCTAAAGTTGCCATTTGTAGTTTATTTTTAATAAAAAATGTTATGAGATTATCTATTGTTTGCCCATCTATTAATGGTTCATCGCCTTGTACATTAACAATAATTTCATAATTTTTATCAGCAACAAAATGGGCAATTCTATCAGTACCACTTGGAAAATTACCTTCCACTAAATAGACTTTGCCACCTATATTTTCTATAATTTCTTTAATTTCTTTAGAATCCGTTAGAACTGCACAAGTATTGGCTAGTTTAGAATTTTTTACACCAAGATAGGTCCACTCAATGATGCTTTTATCTTTAACTTTGTATAGGAGTTTTTTAGGAAAGCGAGTTGAATGCAATCTAGCAGGTATTAAAACTGCTATTCTCATAGATAATCCTTTATTTCTTCAAATTTAACACTAGATGTGCCACGTTTTCCTACAACAATAGATGCTGCAATACTTGAAAGCTTAACAGCTTTTATAGGATCAAAACCTAAAGCAAAGCACATAGTAGAAACTGCAATTACAGTGTCTCCAGCCCCTGTTACATCATAAACTTCTTTTGCTAAAGCTTTTTCATGGTATGTAAATCCGTTTTGAGAAAAAAGAGTCATACCGTTTTCGCCTTGAGTAACGAGCAAATATTTACATTTTGTGTTTTTGATAATTATATTTGCAGCTTTTTTTAAATCATTATCATTTTGTATCTCAATTTTACTCATATCTTGAGTTTCTTTTAAATTTGGTGTTATAAGATCTACATCTTTGTACATTTTTGTATGATTTACTTTTGGATCCACACTAATGAATTTATCAAATATATTTCTTAATTCTTCAATAAGTTTAGAAGAAATTACTCCTTTTCCATAATCAGAAATAATAATCGCATCGATATTTTCTTTTGTTACTGCTTTTACAATTTCATTTTTTGTTTTGTAATCTATAGGTTGCTTTTGTTCTCTATCTACCCTAACAATTTGTTGAGAATGTGCCACAATACGAGTTTTTTTTGTTGTAATTCTATTTGTTTCTATAAGTTTTGCATTTATATTTTCATTTTCACAAAGTTTTTTAAAAATATTTGCTGATTCGTCTTTGCCAATACAACCAATAAGGTAAACATTAACGCCTAAATCTTTTAAGTTCCTTGCAACGTTTGCTGCCCCACCTAAATAAAATTTTTCGTCTTTAACATTTAAAACAGGTACAGGTGCTTCAGGAGAAATTCTATCAACATTTCCAAATACATAATGATCAAGCATTACATCTCCGATAACAGCAATTTTTAAACGTTTTATAGTTTTTATCATTTTAACCTCTTTGCATGCGCAAAAGTTCCATTTGTTTTTTTAAGCAAAATTTAATCAAAAAATCTTTGTCTTTATGATCCATTTCTTCAAATTTCACACCATAGTGATATGTATTTTTATCAATTTGTAATCTTCTTACAATTGTTGCATTAACATTAAATGTTTTATTTTCTAAAGTGAACTCAAGTATAATTGGTTTGTTTAGTTCAAAAAACTCACTTAACGATACTTTCGCACCAGAAGCGCTTAAGTTTAATATACTTGCCTGTTTTGTCTGGAGTTTGTTTGATGTGTCATAAAAATAACATGTTGCATTTAACAAAACATCTACTCTAAAATTTTCTCTAAACTCGTATTTGTAAAATTCTGTTGGTTTGGTGATTTTGTATAATGTTTTGTCGGTGTGTTTTATAATTTGTAAGATTTTAGAGTCAAATGCGACTCTCATATTTTTTTTTGATATGCAACTAACTGATACCATATCCCCTACTTTAACAAAACCCATTCTACCTAAACTATCTGTTGGAGGGAAAATTAAAAAACCATCTTTATCTTCATCATAAACATACGAGTAATAAATTCCTTTATAATTACCAGTAAGTATTTCTATATTGATATTTTGACCAACACTAATAATTTCATTTATATCTTTTGGAAATACTTTTTCTTTTTCCATTTTTATTATGATAAAATTTCGTAAAGCCTTGCTTTGAGCAAGTCTATAAATTTACTATCGTAAATTTTTTTAAACCCAGAAGACAAAACATAAAAAGTATCCACAGCCACTTCACCTTTAGTGTCAATAATAATGGATCCAATAAAAATTTCTAGATCTTTAAATACTTTTGTAATATCGTATAAAAGACCTAATTTATCAGGTGCATGAATTCTAACAACTGTGTATATATCACTTTGGTTATTATCAACTTCTACTTCAATACGTTTTATAGACATTTCTATTTTTGTTTTTTCTAATCTATTTAAAAACTTATTTGTATTTTTTCGAGCGCATTCGTCCAAAAAAGACTCATCTTGCTCAGACTTTAAAAAAAGCTCTTCAATATATTTTTCATTTAAGTTTTTATTTTTTGTTGTAAAAACAACAATTGTATTATTTTTGTCAAGGGTGTATGTTTTGCCTAAAATTATGCTGGCATTTGCGCAAAGCATTATGCCAGCTATTTTGTTAATAAGTCCTATCTTTTCTTTGGCAAGCACAAACAATCTTGCATACTCGTCCTTTTGTTCAACCATAAAATAATTATTTTTTTGTGGTTTTGAAAATGTTTTTAATAATTGTAAAATAGTTTGTTCATCCATGTCAAATATTAAACTCTCTGGTATGCGGTTTAAAAAATCTAGGATATCTTTTTCTTGAATTTGATTTAGTAAGTTCTTTTTCTTTTTTTTGGCATCTGTTAAGATAAGAAAGTTTTGATCTTTTTTTTCAAGCGATAATATTAATCTTATATACAGCGTTTCAAGCAATTGTTCTTTCCATTTACTCCACACATTATCATTTACTGCATTCATATCTGCATAGGTTAGTAGTACGAGCAAATTTAGCATTCTTTTATCTTTTACTGTATTTAATACATTTAAAACTGTTTTAGTATCGTCAATATCTTGGTATGAAATAACTCTATTTAGGAGTAAATGATTTTTAATTAAAAAATAAAGATCTTGTCTTAATTCTTTTCCTAAACCAAATCTATCAGATATCTTAAGCGACATTTCAGCACCCAATACTTCATGTTTTTGTTTTTTGAGCTTACCGATATCATGCAATAGTACAGCAAACCTAAGCAGAAACAAATCCCTTTCGTTTAAGGATAAAAAAATATGTTGAAGTCTCATAATAAAAGGACTATCTGTTTTTTTTTCAAAAAGTTTATCCAAGAAATACAATGCTTGCAACGAATGTTCATCTACTGTATATTTGTGATACATGCTATACTCACTTAAACAATAAATTTTTCCAAACTCCGGGATTAATTTGTTTAATAAATTTGATTTGTGCATTTGATATATTTGTTTGTATATGGGTTTGGGATAAGAAAATATAAGCCTAAATAATTTAAAAGTAAATGGGTCATTTTTTTGATTTGATATATTTGTTGTATTTATTGAATAAATGGTGTCAAAAGAAAGATTTACGCAATAGCGAACACTGTAGTAAAAAAGAATCAAGATATTGTATAGATTAAGATCATCATAAAACTCTAGGTGATTGTTTACTACTTTGGTTTTGCTATCTATTTCAAATACGACAGGATTTTTATTTTCGCTAATATAGATAGCAGCTTTATTAATGAGTTTTTCGCACACATCTTGCATTTTTCTAGCGTAATAATAGTATTTTCTCATTAATCTTTCTTGAGCACTAAAATACGATGAAGCGTAGATTTGCATTTCACTTGCAATAGCTTCTCTAAGGTTTAAATACAGTATATCATTTTTGCCGTTTGCTACAAAATGCATTGCGTTTCTTAAGCGCCACAAAAAATAAAGGGCAGATGTAAGTGTTTCATAATCAAAGTCTGTCATTAAATTATGTTTTTTCATATCAAGAGCGTTTTTTGTGTTAAAAATAGCCTTATAAATCCATACTACACTATGGTAATCTCTAAGTCCGCCAACACCTTCTTTAATATTTGGCTCTAAGACAAATACAGTATTCCCATATTTTGCGTGTCGTATTTGATAAGATTCTATTTTTGTTTTAACATATGAAACTTTGTCCATTTCAATTATTTTTTTAAGTATAAATTCGTATCTCAAAAAGAGTTTTTGATTGCCACATATATACTTACTATCCATTAGAGATGTTTTTATGGTATCGTCTTTTTTTGAAAGCTCAAAGCAATCTTTTAGTGTTCTTACTATAACAGATGTATCATAACCTAGCTTGTATAATAGGTCAGATAAGTCTTTTGATAATTTTTCTATTGAGTTATCAAGTTTTGTATATAGTATCATTAAATCAATATCAGAGTAAGGATTAAGCTGGTTTCTGCCGTATCCACCCAGTGCAACTATACAGTTTTGAGTGTTTTGTGAAAAATTTTTATAAAATTCCTGAATAACTTCATCTACCCATTTTGAGTGTATTTTTAATAAACTTCTGCCGCTTTTTGTTTTTTTATTTAACGATCTTAGCTGTTCAAATAAGATTTTTTTTTGTTTTAATTTAATATCTGCAAATTCTAATAAATTCATACATTTGACCTAATATAGTGCTGGGCTTCTTCAAGTGTATTAACTACAACATCAGCTTCGCCAAATTCCTTATCATAAATAGATTCTCCACGTTTGACTAAAATAAATGTCATACCTACTTTTTTCGAACCAATATCCCTTTTTATACTATCGCCGATATATACACTTTCGTTAGCTTTGGCATTAAGCTTATCCAGTGCAATTTTAAATATCCGCTCATCTGGTTTTCTAAAACCTAGTACACTTGAGTGTGTAATGCTTGAAAAATAGCTTTCTAAAGATAGTATTCCTATTTCTTTATATAAAAAAATTGTTTGTGCGTCTGATATTAAACCTAAATTGTAATCTTTCTTTAAGTTTGAAAGCACTTTGTGCACATCATCAAAGACCTTGAATTCTAATATACTCAAAGTTCTATATATCTTCATTATTGTATCAAGAAGATAATCACAGGTGTTATAGCCAAAACTCAAAATTGTATCATAAAAAGCTTTTTTGATATCAACATCCGGGTATTTTTCTTGAGAGATTGATAGTTGATGTTTTATGTTTTCTTCAAATCTTAATTGAAAAAATTCTTTTTCGACCCTTATCCCTTCATAATTCAAAAAATTTGATAAATAATAAAAGATTTCAGGTTTATAATCATCTGTTTTTATATCAATAAGTGTTCCATATAAATCGAAAAAAATGTTTTTGTATTTCATTGTATCAAATCTATAGCTTTTTTTACCAAAAGTTTCCTATAATTTGCATCTAAATACATATTGCGTGCAATTCTAAATAGACCCAAAGATATGAAAATTTCCAGATTATTTTCTATATCGTTTATATTTCTAGATGATAAAAGGCAATAATTATTTAAAAAAAACGATATGTATTCTGACGCATCATTATCTTTTTGTCCAAATAACATGAAATGATGTTTAAGCTCTGCTACTATAAAACCTAAATCAAGCTCAAGACTTGCAATTTTTGCTTTTTCCATGTCAATAGCATAAATTGACCCATTTGCATATATAAAATTTGTAGTGGTTGCATCACCATGTATGTGTGTTGTATTATGTCTAATTTCGGAAAATTTTTTTATACATTTTTCTTTTATGCTAAGCATTTTGTTTTTGTCGATTAAACTGTTTTTGTACAATGTATGCAGGATTTTTGAACAATAGTTTTTTTCTACAATCATATCGTAATTATCTTGATTAACTTTTTTGTGAATACAACTAAAAAGCAAAGCTAGTAATTCTAATCTTTTGTAAAGTTTATTTTTTTCATTTTTTTCAATAGCACTTTTTATATAATAATCAAGTGTTTTCCCATTAATGTATGGTTCAACTAAAGCACAATCAATATCTGGCAGATAACAGTAGGGGTTTATAACTTTAGTCTTTTTATTTGAGCATGATTGAAAGAATTTTAGCTTATTGAATTCCCATAAAAGTCTTTTTATTGCTATTTTTTTATTAACCGTTGAGTTTTTTCCAAAAAACTTGACTACAAAAGAAGTGCCGTCAAAATTTGATGTGTATTTATAAACATTTGTTTTCATGTTTGAAAATGATTGAACCAAATAAAAATCTACAGGGACAAAATTGTGAAGTTTAAGTTCTTTAATTTTATTTAAATAAAAAAAAAGCGGATCATCACTTTTCAAAATCCCAAGGTATTTTTCACTCATTCAAGTTCTTCTAATATCGCGTTTGGTATATCAAAGTTTGCATAAACATTTGACACATCGTCATCATCTTCCAAAGCGTCCATAAGTTTTATCATACTTTTTGCCTGTTCTGCGTCTAGTTTGACTGTTGTTTGTGGTAACAGGGTTAACTCTGCACTTTCAATTGTAAAACCATTCTTTTCCAGTTGTGATTTTATACTCATTAAATCTTTAGGTTCTGTAATTATTTCATAAATATTATCTTCAGAATTGTATTTTACGTCTTTTGCTCCAATCTCAAGTGCTATTTCGAGCATTTCTTCTTCGCTTTTTTCAGATTTTAAAGTTATATAGCCTACATTATCAAACATCCATGAAACACATCCCACTTCACCAAGGCTGCCTCCGTGTTTACTCAATATGTGTCTTATGCTTGAAGTGGTGCGCTGTCTATTGTCTGTTGTAGCCTTTATTATCATTGCTACACCAAATGGACCATAACCTTCATAGAGTACTTCTTCATAAGAAACACCGGATAGTTCACCAGCACCTTTTAAAATAGCTTTTTCTATGTTTTGTTTTGGCATGTTTGCTTCTTTTGCACGATCTATGGCTAGCCTTAGTCTAGGGTTAGATTCTGGGTCTTTTCCGCCAAGTCTGGCTGCTATTGTAAGTTCTTTAATTATTTTTGTAAAAATAGCTCCACGTTTACTATCTTCTTTTGCTTTTTTGTGCTTAATTGTACTCCATTTATTGTGTCCTGACATAAAAACTCCTCTCATTACTTCTATATCTTTGGTAATGTTAAACCTTCTTGTTTTTGATATTTACCCCCTTTATCCGCATAACTAACCTGACATACTTCACTTGCTTTTAAGAATATTACCTGTGCTATACCTTCATTGGCATAAATTTTAGCTGGTAGTGGTGTTGTATTTGATATCTCAATTGTTACATATCCTTCCCATTCTGGCTCAAAAGGTGTTACATTAACAATTATTCCACACCTTGCATATGTAGATTTACCTACACAAATGGTTAGGATATCTCTTGGGATTCTAAAATACTCTACACTTTTTGCTAAAACAAAACTATTTGGCGGTATTATACAAACATCACCTACAAAATCCACATAGCTTTTATCATCAAAGTTCTTGGGGTCAACAATAGAATTGTTTACATTGGTAAAGATTTTAAACTCATTGGATATACGCATATCATACCCATAGCTTGATACTCCATAAGAGATAACCTTTTTGCCATTTACTAACTTTACTTGTGTTTCTGCAAAAGGTTCAATCATACCCTGTCTAGCTCTTTTAATAATTTCTTTGTCTGATAGAATTGACATAGTTAAGGGCCCTCTTTTTTAATAATTTTTCCAACAAAATGAAGCAACAACCATTTTTTTTCTTTTTTAAATTCTTCTTCATCTTCGAATTTAATTTCGTTCATATCATTTTTATCAAGAGCTATACCATTTTTTTCTAAAGCTTTTTCTAAAATTAATATATACTCAGCAATTTCTTCTAATTCTTCTACTATGGCCCATTTTGGTGCTTTATCTAGAATCATATTTATAGCATCAACAACATCTTCTTGTGTTGGCTCTTTTACAGGCTCTAAACCTTCTTTAAAAATATCCATCAAACCTCCAAAAATTTTTTTGTTAATTGAGCAATTTCATAATCAAGCTTCATTATATGCAAACCATCAATATATGGCAATAAATTCTTGATATCATTTAAAAGCTTATTGTGTAATTCAAATGTTATAAGCTTAAAATCTTCTATTGAAGCGTTTTCAAATTTAGATAATATGAATTTAGGTATATTGATACCTTTTACATTATTATTTAGATACAACGCGCTTTGGTAGCTTACAATCGGCATTATACCTATAATTTTGTGGATTTTTATATTATTGCTTGCTTCTAAAAATCTTTCCAGATCGTTTTTTGAAAATATTGGTTGCGTGATAACAAATTCTGCTCCAATTTCAGATTTTCTTTTAAGTCTTGACTCTATTGAAGAAATATTATTTGTTTTTGGTATGTCGCTTGCACATCCAATAAAAAAACCAGTATTGAATTGCTCATTTAAATTTTTTATCAATTTAATTAACTCAAATACATTGATTTTATATACACTGTCATTGTCTTTTGCAGGATCACCAGTAATAGCTAAAATATTTTTTAAACCTAAAGCACTTGCTGCTAGTAAATCAGATTGAATTGCAATTTTATTTTTATCTCTGCATGTTAGGTTAAAGATTGGTTCGCTTATGTCTTTAATAAAATTTGCAGAAACAATTGAATTCATTCTTGGTTTTGCCATTGGAGAATCTGTTACATTAATAGCATCTACAATGTTTTTAAATGGCTCAAGTTTTAAAATGTGTTTTTGTATATCAGTATTCTTAGGAGGGTTAAATTCTATGGTTAACAATTTTTTTTTTGCAATAAGCGATGCAATGCTCATAACTTGCAAATATTACAATTTTAACTAAAATTTTTCAAGTTTTATTGTTTAATAAAAAAGGCGTGAAAAGTTTTTATCGAGGGGGAAACTTTTCACGCCTTAAAAGAGGGGGAAAACCAAGCTATTTCCAATATATAGCTTTAATAAAAAAAGTCAAGTAAATTAAAACTTTGGTTTTGTGTAATTTTATTTGAAAAATAGATTGTTATTTGTTATATTGGTAAAAGCGTGTAAAATTTATGGAGGTCAAATGTTTGAAGTAAAAGTAGAAAAAGTTCAACCATCAAAAAGGAAGATGTTTATAAAAGTTCCAATACAAAAAGTTCAAAAGACAAAGGAAGATATCATAAATCACCTTAAAAAGACTGTTAATATCAAAGGTTTTAGAAAAGGTAAAGTACCAAAAGAAATTATACTTAAAAACTATGGTAAAGACATTGATGAAGATGTAAAAAGAGATTTATTGGAAGAAGGCTATCGTTTTTGCGTTTCAGAAAATAATTTATCGGTTGTATCAGATCCTATATTTTTAAATGTTAAAGATTTTAACGAAGAAGGTTTTTATTTTGAAGTAGAAGTTGAGGTTAAGCCAGATATTGAATTAAAAGAATACAAAGGCATAAAGGTGTCACAAAAGCCATACGAGGTTAGCCAAGAAGACATTGACAAATCAATTAAACAACTAAAAAGTGCTTTTAGCTCGCTTGAAGACTCACACGAAGAAGCAAAGTTAAACGATGTTGTTGTGTTTGATATTAAAGCAAAAGATGTTCAAACAGGCGAAGAAATCAAAGATTTAACTGGTAAAGATTTGTATGTTCAGCTTGGGACAAACCAACTAATAAGTGAAGTGGAAAATGCAATTGTAGGCATGAAAGAAAATGATGAAAAAACAATTACTGTCACATTTTCGCAAGAGCACTCTATAAAATCAGTTGCAGGAAAGCAAGTTGAGTTGACAATAACCTTAAAAAATATAAAAAAGGTTATTGAACCAGAATTAAACGATGAATTTGCACAAAAAATAAACAAAGATTTTAAAACAGTAAATGATTTAATAGAAGATATCAAAAAAAGGTTGGCTGAAAATAAAAGACTTCAAGAAATAGAAAGACAAAAAGAAGAAATATTAGAAAAGCTACTTGATTCTCATGATTTTGAACTTCCTCAGACAGTTGTAAGTAAGGAAACGAGCAATTTGATAATGGATTTTGTAAAAAATGCATATTATAGGGGTATCGACTTAAAGCAAGAAGAATATAAACCTGCAAAACTTAGAGAACGATTTGAGCCAGAAGCAGTTAAACGTGTTAAAGCAACATTTTTATTGCTTGAAATTGCTGATAAAGAAAACATCGATGTAAGCGGCGAAGAGGTAAGAAATGCTATAGAAAAAGAAGCAAATATTAGCGGAAAAAGTTTTGAACAGCTTTATAAAGAATATGAAGAAAAAGGCATGCTACCTTTAATAAAAGTTGATTTATTAAGTGATAAGGTTTTGGATTTTTTGCTTGAAAATGCTGTTAAAGAGGAAGCAGTATGAGTTTAGTTCCAATAGTAATAGAAAAAACGCCACATGGTGAAAGAGCCTACGATATTTATTCAAGACTTTTAAAGGATAGAATAATAATGCTTGGTGGTGAAATTGACGATTACCTTGCAAATATAATAGTTAGTCAATTGTTATTTTTGGAATCTGAAGACCCAGATAAAGACATATATTTATATATTAATTCTCCAGGTGGTATTATTACAAGTGGTCTCGCCATTTATGATACAATGCAGTACATAAAACCAGAAGTGTCAACGATTTGCATTGGTAGCTGTGCTTCAATGGCAGCTGTGCTTTTAGCAGCAGGCGCAAAAGGCAAAAGATACGCTTTGCCTCATAGTAGAATAATGATACACCAGCCTTTAGGAGGCGTTCAGGGGCAGGCAAGTGAAATTGAGATTCACGCAAAAGAAATACTCAGATTAAAAAAGGAATTAAATACAATTTTAAGTAAACACACAAACAAACAATTGCGCACTATTGAAAAAGATACCGAAAGGGATTATTTTATGAGCGCACAGGAAGCACTTGAGTATGGTATTATAGATAAAGTGCTTCAAAAAAGAGAAACAGGAGAAAAATAATTATGGCAAAACCAAAAGAGCCACTTAGATGTTCATTTTGTGGTAGGTCTCAGGATGAAGTAAAAAAGTTAATAGCAGGACCTGGTGTTTATATTTGTGATGAATGTATTGCATTGTGCAATAATATTTTAGCTGAAGATATAAGAAAAGAAAACGAAGACACTCAAAAATACAACCTCACTCCCGAAGAAATCAAGAAAAAATTAGATGAGTATATAATTTCGCAGGAAAGAGCTAAAAAAACATTATCCGTAGCGGTTTATAACCATTACAAACGAATAAACTCAAACCAAAATTTGCTAAACTCAGATGTTGAATTAGAAAAAAGCAATATTTTGCTTATTGGACCGACAGGTACGGGTAAAACATTATTTGCAAAGACATTTGCCAAGATTTTGAATTTACCATTCGCTATTGCTGACGCTACTAGCTTGACCGAAGCTGGCTATGTAGGAGAAGATGTAGAAAATATATTAGTTAGGCTTTTGCAGGCTGCTGATTACAATGTAGCTTTAGCACAAAAAGGCATTGTATATATTGATGAGATTGATAAAATTTCAAGAAAAAGCGAAAACCCTTCAATTACAAGAGATGTATCAGGCGAAGGAGTTCAGCAGGCTTTACTTAAGCTTATTGAAGGCAGCGTAGTAAATGTGCCCCCATACGGTGGAAGAAAGCATCCACAACAAGAATTTATTCAAGTTGATACAACAAATATCCTATTTATATGTGGTGGTGCATTTGAAGGATTGGCTGATATTGTAGCTCGCAGATTAAACCAAAAAAGTATTGGTTTTAATAGCCCTATAAAGTCCAAAGAAGAACTAAATATATCAGAGTTATTGCAAAATGTTACACCACAAGATTTGGTACGATATGGACTAATACCAGAGCTTGTGGGAAGGCTTCATGTTGTTGCAACATTGGAAGATTTAAAAGAAAATGAACTTATTAAAATACTTACAGAACCAAAAAATGCACTTGTTAAACAGTACCAGAAGTTATTTGAGCTTGAGCATGTTAAACTAACTATACAAGATGATGCCCTAAAAGCGATCGCAAAAAAAGCTCTTGAGCGCAAAGTTGGTGCAAGGGGTTTACGTAGCATTATGGAAGAAGTAATGAATGACATCATGTACAAGGTTCCTTCAATAAAGCACGAAATAAAAGAATGTATAGTTACAAAAGAAACTGTAGAGGAAGGTAAAGAGCCTATTTTGTTAAAAAAATCCAAGTTTGCAACTCAGGGTAAATAATGCAACAGTTTTATTCAACTACAATAATTGCCGTAAAAAAAGACAATATGGTAGCAATTGCAGGCGATGGACAGGTAACACTAGGAAATACAGTAATGAAAGCCAAAGCAAAAAAAATCAGAAGGCTTTACAATGATAGTATTTTAGTAGGTTTTGCTGGAGCAAGTGCAGACGCTTTTACTTTGTTTGAGAGACTTGAAGAAAAGCTTAATAAATACAGCGGAAATTTAACGCGTTCTGCAGTTGAGTTAACGAAAGATTGGCGTACTGACAAAATATTGCGCCGCCTAGAAGCTATGCTTATAGCATGCGATATAGATAGTATGTATTTGATATCGGGAAGTGGAGATGTAATATCTCCTGATGAAAATATATGCGCAATTGGTTCTGGTGGCCCATATGCGCTAGCTGCTGCAAAAGCTTTACTTAATCATACTGATTTAAATGCCCAACAAATTGCCCTAGAATCGCTAAAGATTGCATCTTCAATATGCATTTATACAAATGAAAACATTATAGTTGATAAATTGGAGAGAACATGAAGAATGATTTAAAAGAGTTAACACCCAAAAAAATAGTAGAATTTTTAGATAAATATATAGTTGGCCAGGCTCAGGCAAAAAAAGCCATTGCAATTGCTTTAAGATCAAGGTATAGGAGAAGTAAATTACCCGATGATATTAAAGAAGATGTGATACCAAAAAATATATTGATGATTGGACCTACTGGTGTTGGCAAAACCGAAATTGCCAAACGTGTGGCAAAGATAGTTAATGCACCATTTGTCAAAGTTGAAGCAACAAAATTTACAGAAATTGGATATGTAGGAAGAGATGTAGAGTCAATTATTAGAGATCTGGCAAGCGTAGGTTATGAAACAGCAAAAGCGCAAGAATTAGAAAAAGTTGATGAGCAGGCCCAAAAGATTGCAATGTCTAGATTATTAGATATCTTGGTCCCTCCTGTTAAGAAGAAAATTTCCATTTATGAAGAAAATCGTGATGAAGAAGAAAGTATAAAAAAGACGCGTGAAAAATTTAGAGAAAAACTTGAAAAAGGTGAATTAGACGATAAAGTAATTGAAATTACTATAGAAGAAAAAGATTTATCTATGCAAATACCTTTTATTGAAATATCACAGCCAATGATGGAAGATTTTGACTCAAACTTAAAAAGTTTACTTTCCAATATGCTGCCTTCGAAAAAGAAAACAAAAAAAGTAACAATTAAAGAAGCAAAAAGAATACTCAAAGAGGAAGAAGCTCAAAATTTAATTGATAAAGAAAAAGTAAAAGAAATTGCTAGAGAGCTTGTAAGTAATATGGGAATTGTATTTATTGATGAAATAGACAAAATTGCTGGTAAAACTGCAGGAGGCGGACCTGATATATCAAGAGAAGGTGTTCAAAGAGATTTATTGCCTATTATAGAAGGTAGTGCAATAAATACAAAGATAGGTGTAATTAAAACAGATCATATTTTATTTATAGCTGCTGGTGCTTTTCATCAAACAAAACCCAGCGATTTAATACCTGAACTCCAAGGAAGGTTCCCAATTCGTGTGGAATTACAAGCATTAACTAAAGATGATTTTTACAAAATCTTAACTCAACCCAAAAACGCTTTAATTAAGCAATATACTGAATTATTAAAAACGGAAGGCATTAATTTAACTTTTACAGATGACGCCATAAAAAAAATTGCAGAACTTGCTGAATATTTTAATGATAAAAATGAAAACATTGGGGCAAGAAGACTCCACACTCTAATTGAAAAAGTTTTAGAAGATATTTTGTTTGAAGCACCTGATGTTGAAAATAATAATATAACTGTTGATGATGAATATGTGATGCAAAAAGTTGCTGATATTGTTGAGAATTTAGATTTAAGTAAGTACATTTTGTAATTTTTTTATAAGAAAAATTAATTAATCGTTTGTTTGGAGGAAAATCCATGTCCAACTCTAAAAAAAAGCTTATTCTTATTGCAAGTGTAGTTGTAATTACCATTGCCTGTATAATCTACTGGATATACACAAGAAACTTGGTTACTACAGATGATGCTCAGGTAGATTCACATATCTATTATTTATCACCAAAAGTAGGTGGTTTAATAAAGTATGTTTATGTTGATAATTTCTTTCATGTTAAAAAAGGTGAGCTTCTTGTAAAGATTGACCCAGTTGACTATGAAAACCAGCTAAAGAGTCTAATGCACCAGTACAATGCAACACTTGATACAATAAATAGTCTAAAACAGGAAAGCTTATCCATACAAAAAAGTTCAACTGGTCAGATTGGTTCTTTGGAAGAAAACATAAAAGCTTCCCTTGCTCAGCTTGAATCCTACAAGGTAAATTTACACAAAGCTCGTCTTGATCTAAAGCGATATGAAAACCTCTACAACCAGAAAGTGGTATCTGCAAATGAGCTTGAAATAGAAAATCAAAAATACCATGCGGCTTTATCTGCCTATGAAGCCCAGCAGCGCAATATTCAGTCGTTGCAATCACAAATTTCTGGCCTATCAAGCTATACATACCAGGTAGCCAAGATAAATGAACAGATAAAATCTTATGAAAATCAATTAAAAAGCTTGAAAAACCAGATAAACATAGCTCAAAACAACTTAAAACATACAAACATAATAGCCCCTGTAGATGGTATTGTAACTCAAAAAAACATAGAGGTTGGTCAATATGTTCAGCCAGGTCAAACACTACTTATGGTAGTACCTCTAAAGCCTGCATGGATTAATGCAAACTTCAAAGAAACACAGATACACAGAATAAAAATAGGCGATAAAGCAACAGTAACCATAGATGCTTACCCAGGTGTAGAATTTAAAGGCTACGTAAAAGACATAGATGCAGGAACAGGTGATAGGTTTTCACTACTACCACCACAGAATGCTTCTGGAAACTACATAAAGATAGTCCAGAGGGTACCAGTAAGAATAGAGCTCTACCCATACGACTACAAAAAATATCCTCTAAGGGTTGGTTTAAACTGTGAAGTTACAGTTCATGTTAAACATTAAGAGGCTATAGATGACACAACAGAAAGTAAACCCATACGTTATAGCTCTTACTGTGATGCTAGCCACATTTATGGAAGTGCTTGACACATCTGTTGCAAATGTAGCATTGCCTCATATAGCTGGTTCACTTTCTGTTACTGTTACAGATTCCACGTGGGTTTTAACTTCATATTTAGCAGCAAATGCAATAGTTTTGCCCATAACTGGTTGGCTTTCACAAAAAATTGGCAGGAAGCGCTATTTTATTGGAAGTATTGTTTTATTTACAATATCGTCTGCATTGTGTGGTTTATCTTTTGATTTTTATTTTTTGCTTGTTGCAAGGGCAATTCAGGGTTTTGCAGGTGGGGGTTTGCAGCCTGTATCTCAAGCAATCCTGATGGAGAGTTTTCCAGAAAAAAAGCGCGGAATGGCTATGAGTATTTTTTCAATTGGTGTAATTTTTGCACCAATTTTAGGTCCTGTGATTGGTGGTTGGCTTACTGATCAATATTCGTGGAGGTGGGTATTTTATATCAATGTTCCAGTTGGCATTTTAGCTACAATTTTAACTATGATTTTAGTAGAAGATCCACCTTATGCGAGGGCTAATTCTAAGTTAAAAATTGATTATTTGGCTTTAAGTTTTATTTTTATTGGAATAGCTTCTCTTCAAATAATGCTTGATCAAGGGCAAAATAAAGATTGGTTTCACTCAAATTTAATTGTGATTTTGGCTTTGTTTGCATTCTTTTTTATCTCTATGTTTATCATAAAGAATGCTTTTTCTAAAGAACCTATAATAAAGTTTAAATTGTTTAAAGACGTAAATTATTCTATAGGTGTTTTTTTAATGTTTATGACTGGTTTTGTGCTATATTCTTCTTTGGCTTTACTCCCAATATTGGTCCAAACACTTATGGGCTATGATGCACTTAAAGCAGGATATGTTATTGCACCAGGTGGTGTTGCAAGCTTGATGATTGCACCAATTATCGGTAAATTATCAAATAAGGTTAATATTAAAGTGCTTGTAGGAGCTGGTATTTTGCTTGTTGCATACTCTCTTCATTTAATGAGTGAATTTAATTTAACTGCATCTTTCGATGTTTTTGCATGGGCAAGGATTATTATGGGTTTTGGGTTGCCAGCTATGTTTATACCAATCAATTTAGTTGCTTATAAGTTTCTAAAAAAAGAAGATATGGGAGATGCAAGTGGTGTAATAAACTTTGCACGCAATATTGGGGGTTCTATTGGTATATCATTTGCTGCAACAATGCTTCAGCGAAGAGAGGTTTTTCACAGAGATGCTTTGGTCCAAAATTTTAGTCAATCGAGCGTTATTTTTCAAAATTTTTTAGATAGCACAAGGCAATATTTAGTGACACACGGATTTTCTTTTGCAGATAGTTACCACGCAGCAATTGATTTAATGAATAATTTGTTGTCAGCACAAAGTGCAATTATGGGTTATCAGGATGTATTCCATTTAATTATTTACTTTACATTACCATTATTTTTTTTAATATTCTTTATAAAAACAAAACAAACTAAAGATAAGAGGGTGACGCTATGAAAATTGTTTTAGTTGAAGACGATGAAAAAATTAGTAGCTTTATAGCTAAGGGTTTTAAGGAATTAGGTTACATTATTCAAGTTTTTGATAATGGTGAAGATGCATATTATTTTCTTATGAATGAAAATTATGATATTGCAATTATTGACATTATGCTACCTAAACTAAATGGTTTTGAGCTTATACAAAAACTCAGAGAAAAAGCAAATAAGACACCTATTATTGTACTTAGTGCAAAAAATGCCACCGATGATAAAGTAAAAGGTTTGGAGCTTGGTGCAGATGACTATTTAACAAAACCTTTTGCATTTAGTGAACTTTTATCGCGCATTAATGCCATTTACAGAAGGGTTAATAATATTAAGGAAACGGTTTTACAATATGCAGATTTAAGTTTGGATATACTAACAAGAGAAGTTACAAAAGATGGTAAAAAGATAGAATTGCAAAAAAAAGAATACTCTTTACTTGAATATTTAATGCGAAACGCTGGACGCATAGTAACTAAAACAATGATTTTAGAAAGCATATGGGGATATGATTTTGATCCACAGACAAATGTTGTTGATGTGCTTATTCATAGACTTAGAAAAAAAATTGATGATCCATTCGATAAAAAGCTTATACATACTGTACATGGCGTAGGCTATGTTCTTAAAGAAAAGTAATTTTTTTTCTAAAATTTCAGTAAAAATTTTACTGTGGTATAGTGCTATATTCATATCTAATGCTATATTTTTATTTTTGCTGGCATATTTTATAGTTTCTGCTACGCTTAGAGATAAAGAAACAACTTCTATTAGTCTTGAAATGGAAAAAATTTTGCTTGATATACAAAAATATGGTTTATCAAATATCGACAAACATATTTCTCATAAAGAAAAAGAAGATTTTGTTATCGAGATTTTGTTTAAGAATAAGCCTTTATATGTTTCAGAGAATTTTAAAAAGTTGGAATTAGGAAATAAAATAATAGAAAACATTAAATCCAAAAAAAAGTTTTTTACCATTAATTTGGATGATAAAACATTTAAATTTCAAATTTACCAAGCTACAAGCTATACGATAGTTGTTGGTAAAAATGTAGCAAGTACAGAAGAGTTGCTTGAAAAATTTAGAGAAATTTTCTTCGGTATGATTTTATTTACAATGCTTTTGGGTATAATTGGCGGTCTTATTGCTTTAAGAAAAATACTTTTACCAATAAAAAGTATTACACAAACCGCTCAATACATTATAAATACAGGTAAATTAAATGAACGCATAAAAGTAGAAAACACTCAGGATGAGCTTTACGACTTAAGCGTTATCATAAATAAGATGCTTGATAAAATTGAAGTACTTGTAAAGTCTTTAAAAGAAACAATTGACAATGTAGCCCACGATCTAAGAACGCCTCTAACAAGAATTAAAATTACCAGTGAGCTTGCATTAAGCGAACAATCTAAACTAAACCCAAAAGATGCATTACTTAGTTGTCTTGATGAATCTGACAAAATATTAACATTATTAAATGCGATTGTAGATATATCACAAATTGAAACAGGTTCACTAAGATTAAATATAGAAAAGATACAGCTTAAAAAGCTTATAGACGATGTTATTGATTTGTACGATTACGTTATTGAAGAACATAATATGAACTTAAGCGTAAAATGTAATGAAAATATATACATATATGGTGATTTTAATAGATTGCGACAAGCATTATCTAATTTAATGGATAATGCAATAAAATACAACAAACCAAACGGCAAAATCTCAATTAAAGCATTGGAAATTAATGATAAAATATGCCTTTTTATACGTGATACAGGCATAGGTATAGATGCTAAAGATTTACCATATATCTTTGAAAGACTATATAGAGCAGATAAAAGTAGATCTAAACAAGGCTTAGGCCTTGGACTTTCTTTGGTAAAAGCAATCATTAAAGCACATGAAGCAAAAATAAAGGTAAAAAGCAAGTTGAATTGCGGAACTATTTTTTGTATAATTTTCCAACATTAAAATCTTGTAAGATTCGTGAAATAAATTAGAAAGTAAAATCAACTAGGGTGGTGTAGGTATGTTAAAACGTGTTTTTTTTGGTTTTTTTGCTGTAATTTTTTTTGTATCAGCTTGTGCTGTATATAAACCACTAGAAATAAATAATTCCCAGATTAACAAAAAAATAAGTCATATTGATAAAAAAGAACTCATGAAGTATCCCAGAGGTAAAATTATTTTAACAAAACTTGAAAATAATGAACCTTTGGATGAAAATGATATTGCAAGTCTGGCTTTAATTCTTAACCCAACTTTAAAAATTGAAAGAGATAATTTAAGAATTGCAGAAGCTCAAATTGGTATTTCAAAAACAATACCAAATCCGAGCATTTCATTTGATACGAGTTTTCCTGTAGCTGGAAATATTGTCAATACATACAATGGATATTCAGTTGGACTTTCTTATCCAATTGATTGGATATTTTCACATAATTTAAAAGTAAAAAGTGCTTTGTTTGAATACGAGTCAAAAAAATTAAGCTATAATTTTAATGCATACCAAATTATGCAGGATTCAAAAATAAAGGTAGCAAACATATATTATTTAGAACAAGTATTGAAAGAGCTATCAGATAAATTAAACCTTTATAAGAAAATTTACGATACTGTAAAGGTAGCCTACAATAAACATCTTGTTTTATTAAGTGATTTGCAATTAGCAAAAAATGAGTACGAAAAATCAAAAATTCAATATCTGGATACTAAAACCATGTTAGAAAAAGAAAATGATAGTTTAAATAATATACTGGGCATTCCTTTAAGTGCAAAATTAAAAATTAATTTTGTGCCTAACAATAATTTTGATTTACCGGATCTTGAAGATTTATATAGTAATGTAACAAATCGGGTAGATATAGTTGCATATAAGCTAGCATATCAGTCCCAGGAAGAAAAAACACGCCTTGCTTTTGCCCAGCAATTTCCAAAAATTTCTATAAATTTTCCTTTTAGTCGTGATACGTCGAATGTACAAACATTGGGTTTTGGTATTTCCATAGATTTTCCAATATTTAATACTAACAAAGCACAGATAAATTTACAGGAAGCAACAAGAAAAAAGATATATGATGAATATGTATTTAGGATTATATCAGCAAGGTTTGATATAAAAAGGCTCGTATCTGATATAAAAAATATTCAAAGCCAACTTGCAATTTTAAATGCAGATTACAAAGAGAGCTCAAAACTTTTAACTAATTATGAACAAGCGTATAAAAATGGCTATATAAGCATAATCGAATTTTATAAAAATTCAAATGATGTAATTGATAAAAAGATTAACATATTAAATTTAGAAAAATCTTTATACAGTATGCGTATAGCTTTGGAAATTGCATCAGGAAAAAAAATTTAGGTAGGTGAGGAATGAAAAGAGTTGTATTGGCAATTGTAGGTTTTGCAATTATAATTATTTTTATTGTAGCATATTTATTCAATAAAAATAAATCAACCCCAGATAACCTGTCCAATAGAACTCTCATTGCTACAGTAAATGTGGCACCCATTAAAGTTAAAACAATGTCAAAATATATAGTAGCTTATGGAATTGTTGAATCAAAACCTGGCACTGCCAACACCGTTTCTTTAAATTTTGATGCTACCATTAACAAGCTATATGTGATTGATGGTCAAAATGTTGTAAAAGGTCAATTGCTTTTTAGTGTAATACCGTCTCCAACTGTGCAGTCTCAATTAATGCAGGCAGAAAACTCACTAAATTCGGCAAGAGAAAATTTAAAAATTGTACAGGAAAAATTTAAGCTCCATCTTGTAAGCAAGCAGGATATTTTAAATGCCCAAAATGCATTAAATCAGGCTAGGATAATTTATGATAATTTAAAAAAAACTTATACAGATAAAGTTTACTCCAGTATAGATGGTGTTGTTACCAAAATCAATTATACGCAGGGCTCTAGTGTGGTATCTGGCAGTCCAATTTTATCGATAGCAGATGTTAAGAATATTGCAATAAAATGCGGTGTTGAGCCAGAAGATGTTAATTTTTTAAAGCCAGATTTGCCAGCTACAATTTCATTAATTGATTATAATAGAAAAATTA
Source organism: Desulfurella acetivorans A63 (assembly GCA_000517565.1). GTDB lineage: Bacteria > Campylobacterota_A > Desulfurellia > Desulfurellales > Desulfurellaceae > Desulfurella > Desulfurella acetivorans. Next base: position 1,137,908 of record CP007051.1, on the reverse strand, counting down.
CAGGTAAAATCATTTCAATATTAAATATTATTGATCCTGCAACCCACCTGATAAATATTTACATTTTGCCCGATACGAAAAAAGATTTAATCTTGAATAGTTATGTAGAAGTCAATATTCCGATTCTTACAAAGACAGGCCTTGGTGTGCCAAAATCTGCTTTGTTGTACGAAAATGGCCATTATGTGATATATACAGTAAAAAACGGTGTAGCTAAAAAGCATGTTGTAAATGTAATTTTAAAGAATGAAAACTACGCACTTGTTTCATCAGCCGATCTTACAGATAAAGACATGGTTGTAACACAAGGAGCATATGAATTAAAAAATAATATGAATGTAAAGGTTCAAAAATGAAATTTCAGGAACTTTTGTGGAGAAAGAAAAAAGCGATTATATTTTTAATCATAGTAATTGTTTTTGGCGGCATTTTTGCAACTTTTAAAACACCAGTTGCTTTGTTTCCAAATGTTGAATTTCCTCGCATAAGAGTAACTGTTGATAGTGGCGATATTCCTGCAAGTACAATGGCAATTGAGGTTACAAAGAAAGTTGAGCAGACGCTTAGAGCTGTGCCAGATGTAGTGCATATAAGATCAACAACCAGCAGAGGTTCTGCAGAATTTATACTGGATTTTGGTTGGGGACAAAACATGAATGTTAATCTATTAAATGTTGAATCTGCTCTAAATGGAATTTTGCCAACATTACCAAAAGGCACAACATTTCATGCAATCAGGATGTATCCAACCGTTTATCCAGCTATTGCTTATAGTTTGACTTCAGATAATCATTCACTTGTAGAGTTAAGGGATATAGCTTTATACGAGATTAAACCTTTGCTTTTAAATATTAAAGGTGTCGCAAATGTCCAGGTTCAAGGTGGCGAAAAAGAAGAATACCATGTGTTAGTTAATCCAATGAAACTCTACACTTACAATTTAACAATGAGCGATGTGATAAAATCTTTGTCGAATTCAAATGTTATTAGTGCTGTTGGCAGGCTTGAAGATTATTATAAGCTTTATTTAGTGGTTTCTAAATCTCAATTGCACAATATGCAATCAATTGAAGATACAGTTTTAAAAACTAGCTCAAATGGTATTGTGCGTTTAAGCGACATAGCAACCATTAAAAAATCCATAGTTCCTAATTGGACTAAAGTTGTTGCCAATGGTAAAAATGCTGTTATTGTACAAATTATCCAATCGCCCCAAGGAAATACAGTTCAGATTGCGCATGATGTAGATAAAAAATTACATGAGTTTAAAAGCAAATTGCCAAGCGGTATAAAAATTGCCAAGTGGTATGATCAAAGCAAGTTGATAGTTTCTTCTACGCATAGCTTAAGGGATGCTATTATTATAGGTATTATTCTTTCTATTATTGTCGTTCTTGTTTTTTTAAATAACTTTAAAATCACGGTTACACTTTTAATCAGCTTGCCTACGATCTTATTTACCACTATACTTTTGATATATGTTTTTAAAATGAGTTTTAATTTAATGACATTGGGTGGTATTGCAGCCGCTGTAGGTTTAATTATTGATGATGTAATAGTTATGATTGAGTATATTATGCGTTTTGTTGAAGAACACAAAAATGAAGATATATCAAAAGTTATACCTTTAGCTGTTAAGGATTTCTTAAAACCACTTTTAGGTTCATCACTTTCTACAACTGTAATATTTATACCATTTGCATTTTTATCAGGTGTAACAGGCGCATTTTTTAAGACACTTTCTATTACTATGGCAATGAGCCTTATAATTTCTTTTTTAGTTACGGTTATTTTGGTGCCAATAATAGCAAGAAAACTATTAAACCGTGGTATAGGCAAAGAAAAGAAAAACATAATTGTTGATTTTTTGGCAAAATTATACAAGAATGCAATAAATTTTTCTTTTAGAAAGCCTATTATTATATATTTACTTGTTTTGATTTTAGTTATATGTGGTATTTATAGTTTTAAAAATATTGGAAGTGGTTTTATGCCTTCTATGGATGAAGGTGGATTTGTACTTGACTACGTTACAAAACCTGGTACATCTTTAAATGAAACGCAGTATACATTGAGCAAAATTGAAAATATTATACAATCAAATAAGTATGTTCAAAACTACACTGCAAGAACTGGATTGCAGCTTGGGGGTGGTTTAACTGAGCCAAACACAGGGGATTTTTTCATAAAATTAAAACCTTTTCCAAGACCATCTGTCCAAAAAATAATGGATGAAATACGAAATAAAATCGAAACAACAGTGCCTGGTGTGAATATTGATATGGCACAACTTATGGAAGATATGATAGGCGATTTAGTTGGTACTCCTTCTCCAATCGAAATCAAAATTTACTCAGATAATTATTCTCAGTTACTTTCCATTGCACCCAAAGTTGCTAATATAATATCAAAAGTGCCAGGTGTAGTAGATGTAAAAAGTGGTGTTGTATTGGCTGGAGACGCTTTAAATATCGAAATTAACCGATCAAAGGCTGCAATAGAAGGTGTTGATCCAAACTACATTACACAACAACTAAATCAATACTTAAATGGAATTGATGCTACAAATATATTGGAAAGCCCAAGAATAATTGGTGTAAGGGTCTGGACACCCCAAAATTTTAGGAAAAACATTACAGATATAGAAAATTTTCCTATAAGAACTCAGGATGGTAAGCTTATACCTCTAAAGCGCATAGCAAATCTACAGATAGTGTCTGGACAACCAGAAATTGTACACGATAATTTAAAAAATATGATTGCAGTAACAGCAAGAATTAGCAATACAAGCTTAGGTCAGGCAGTAAGTCAGGTTAAGCAGGATTTAAACAAATCTCAAATACTAAATGTAAAAGGTGTATATTATGAGTTTGGTGGTCTTTACGCGCAGCAAAAGAAAGCATTTGCTGGTCTTTTTATCGTACTTGTAAGCGCTGTTGTTTTGGTGTTTGTTGTGTTATTGTTTATGTATGAAGAATTTTCTATGGCTATTTTAATTTTGTTGATGTCGCTTTTGGCTTTAGCAGCGGACTTTATAGGTTTATATATAACAAAAACTCAATTAAATATAGCATCTATAATGGGCCTTATAATGAGTGTGGGTATAAACACTGAAACTGCAATTTTTTATATTAGCGAATACAAAGAATTTATAGAAACAAAAAATAATGTTGGAGCTATTATAAATGCTGGAAAAAATAGAATGAGGCCAATAGTTATGTCTACCTTAATTGCAATTTTATCATTAATGCCTATCGCAATTAATTTAGGACATGGTTCTGATATGCTAAAACCACTTGCAATTGCAATTATTTCTGGCTTATTTGCTCAACTATTTATGGTTTTATTTGTGTTGCCAACAGCTTTACTGGGTTTGGAAAAGCTAAAAAATAAATAGCTTAAAATTTAACATTTGTGATATAATTCCTATTCGATGAGCGAACTTGAAAAATTAAGTATAGGGAAGATTATAAAGTTCAAACTCTGGTTTGAAAATTATGTTGATGATTTTATAAAAAATTATCCAGAAAAAAAAGAAAACCTTGAACTAAAGCGCATACATACGCATAATGTTTGCAAAGAATCCTTAAAAATTATGCAATATTATAGAAAAAACAATGAATGCAGGCTCAGTGCTTATATAATAGCTTTGTTTCATGACATTGGAAGATTTGAGCAATATGCGTTTTTTAATACATTTAACGATAGAATATCTAAAGACCATGCTGAGCTTTCTATTAAAGTTATATTAGAAAACAATTTGCTTAAAAATATAAATGATTATACAAAAAACATAATAATAAAAGCTATAGAAAATCATAATAAAGCTCAATTACCTAAATGTAGTGATTACAAACTAAACTTTTTATCAAAGGTTATTAGAGATGCTGATAAAATTGATATATATCGTATTGTTACTCAAAACTATGTCTCCAAAAAACCTAATAGTATTGTAAATCTTGAATTAGAAGATAGAGCATTTATTTCAGATAATGTTTATAAAAGTATTTTAAATAAAAAACCTGTCAAATATGAAGATTTAAAAACCATAATGGATTTAAAAGTTTTACATCTAAGCTGGGTTTTTGATATTAATTTTATTTACACATTTGAAAGGATAACTAGAGAATCATACTTAGAAAAGATATTTTCCACAATGGCACAAAATAAACAAACGCAAATAATTTTTCAATTAGTTGAAAATTATGTTGATAAAAAGCTTAAGCTAGGTAGAAATGAGGTTTAAAAGAGGGCCAATAGACCCTCTTTTAAAAATAGTTTCAAAATTTAAAACACAATATGAAATGGATTTGCATAGAAAATAATCAAAACAATAACAAGCATATAGATAACTAGCGACTCGATCATAGCAAGACCAATCATCATAACGGTAAGTAACTTTCCAGAAAGACTTGGGTTTCTTGCAGTACCCAAGACTGTACCGTTAACAGCATGGCCCTGACCAATACCACCACCCCCAGCAGCTAGTCCAAGACCGATTGCGCCACCCATAGCTACAAGCATGTAATACTCTTTAAGTGAGCTTGCCGCTTGTGGAGCGCCTGCTGCAAATGCTGGAACTGCAGCAAGTAGTAAAAGCGCCGTTAGTAATAAGACCTTACCCTTCATAAAACCTCCTCACAATAAAAAAATTGTTTACTCATGATTCATGGTGTGTTGCAACAGCATCTGCAATGTATAGTGTTGTAAGTAGTGGGAATATAAAAGATTGCAACACAGCAGCAAATAGTATTAAAAACATAACTGGAATTGGTACAAGTGCTGGAACCAAAAAGAACAATACAGCTAAAAGTAAATCATCACCACCTATATTTCCAAAAAGCCTGACAGATAGCGATAAAATCCTTGCAAAATGACCGATTATCTCAACAGGTATCATTAAAGGTGTAAGCCACCACACAGGACCCATAAAATGCTTTATATATTTTAGACCGTTGTGTTTTATGCCTAAGTATTGGTAGTAAACAAACACTAAAATAGCAAGTGCAATTGTTGTATTCCAGCTTGATGTTGGTGGGACAAACCAGGGTATAAGTTCTACTATATTTGAAAAAAATATAAATATACCAAGCGATGCTATTAGCTTAAAATGTTTTTTGGTTTCTTTTGGACCAAGTATATCTTCTACAAAATTATACATACCAGATATAAATGCTTCAACCACATTTTGGAAATTTGATGGCATGAATTTTAGAGAAAAACGAACGCTTATAGCCAACACTATTATAACAAGCATTATAAACCAAGTAAAAACCATAAAATTTGGAAGATGAAGTGCATGTGCTATGAATTCCAAAAAGTTAGGTGCTTCCATTAGGCCTCCTTATTAAAATTTTTTCTAAACAGGATAAAATAAACTAAAACGGAAATAGGCAAAATAGAAAAGCCTATTATTAAACCTATAAAACTATATACTAATAGCTTGTAGCTTACAATTATTAAAAAAGCAACTACTAATAATCTTACAATGTACCCAAAAAAAGAAAATCTACCTTTTTTTACCAATCTAAAAGACATTTTTTTTAACAAAAACCAATCAATCAAAGCTATACTCGAACCCACCAAAACACCTACAAATAAAAAATTAATTGCAAAAAATGCAATTATTGCGAATATAAAATACAACATTACTAAAATAATTTCAAGTTTTTTTATTTGAGTCATTTTTATCTATACTTTCTTTATTTATTTTTTTTGTTCCAATATATAAATTTCTAAAAGCTGCAACAATACCAAAAAAAATAAAGAGCAATAAAAGCCATGGGTGTGTGGAAGGAAATTGTTTGTCAAGAAAATAGCCAATAAGACCCCCAATTATTATAGAAAAAACAAAACTCATACCAATCGTTGAAGCATCATATAAACCTTTATAAAAATCTTTATTATTTTTATTTTTCTTCATACTATAAATTTTGCATTTTGTAATTCTTTAAATATTTCTTCCGCAGCATTTATTGTGTACTCTATGTCGTTTTTGGTGTGTGCAGTTGATAGAAAATTTGCTTCAAATTGAGATGGCGCAAAATATATACCACGTTTTAACATTCCTAAAAAGAAGTTTTTAAATAAACGGTCGTTAGATTTTACAACTTCAGTATAATTTGTAGGTTTTTCTTCTGTAAAGAAAAATGTAAAACAGGAAGCAAAAGAGTTTTCGCTCATAGGTATATCGTAAGTTCTTGCAAGTCCCATTATTCTTGAAACTAAAATTTGTGTATTTAGTTTTAATTGTTCATAAGGGTTTGTGTTTTTTAGCATATCAAGTGTAGCTATACCTGCCTGGACAGCGATGGGATTGCCAGATAGTGTACCGGCTTGGTAAACTGGTCCTTCCGGACTTATTAAACTCATGATTTCTCTATTTCCCCCATACATAGCAAGGGGAAAGCCTCCTCCTATAATTTTACCTAAAATTGTTAAATCGGGCTTAATATTTTCTAAAGTCTGTACACCGCCATAACATGCTCTAAATCCTGTTATAACTTCGTCAAATATAAGCAAGCTTTCGTATTGTTGTGTGATTTCTCTTAAAAATTTTAAAAAGTTAGGTTTTGGCAACACCACACCCATATTTGCTGCAATTGGCTCAACTATTACGCATGCTATGGTATGCCCATAATCTTGAAATATCTTTTTAACAGCGTCAAAATCATTATATTCGCAAAGTAGCGTGTGTTTTGCTATATCTTCTATAACACCTTTACTTGTTGGTACACCAAATGTAGCAGCACCAGATCCAGCACCAACAAGCATGCCATCATAATGCCCATGATAGCATCCAATAAATTTAAGACAATTTTCTCTTTGTGTAAAACCCCTTGCAAGTCTAATAGAACTCATGACAGCTTCTGTGCCAGAGTTAACAAAACGAGTTAATTCAATTGAATCAAAAGCTTCAACAATTCTTTTTGCAAGTTCTATTTCTGCTTTCGTGCAAGCGCCATATGTAAAGCCGTTTTCAAGTGCGGCCTTTACTTTATTTATAATTGTATTGTTTGCATTTCCAAGAATATTTGGTCCAAAACTTGAAACATAATCAATAAAAGTATTTGAATCCTCACTGTATAGATATGCACCTTTTGCCTTTTTTATAAATATGGGGTCAATTCCAATACTTTTGAAAGCTCTAACCGGACTGTTAACGCCGCCTACGATGTATTTTTTTGCTTCTAAAAAAAGTCTTTTGCTTTCTTCAAACATCTCTACCTCAAAAAATTAAAAAAGTGCTCGCCATCTTGCCCTAAAAAGCTTACAGCTCTTTCAGGGTGAGGCATCAAACCCAAAACATTGCCTTTTTTGTTACAAATGCCAGCTATGTTTTCAAGACTTCCATTTGGGTTTGAACCTATATCCACATTGCCGTCTTTGTCGCAGTATTTAAATACGATTCTATTTTCATCATTTAATTTTTTAAGTGTTGTTTCATCGCAATAAAAATTGCCTTCTTTGTGAGCGATAGGCATTTGCAAGATTTTTTTTTCTATGTTTTGAGTTAATTTGCAGATAGATGGTATCAATTTTATATGCACTTGCTTGTGTATAAAGCGTAAATTAACATTTGTAATGAGGGCACCATCTAACAAATGCAGCTCACATAAAATCTGAAAACCATTGCAAATACCCAAAATATAGCCTCCGTATTTATCAAATTCAATTAGTGCGCTGGCAAGTTTAGTAAATTTTGCTAGCGCTCCTGCCCTTAAATAATCACCATAAGAGAAACCGCCAGGAAGTATGATACAATCAAATTCTTTAAGATTTGTTTGTTCGTGCCATACAAATTTTGTTTGTGCACCCATGTAGTTTGCTGCAAATTCGCAATCATAATCACAATTTGTCCCTAAAAACCTAACTATTCCTACTTTCATAAATAATCTCATAATCCTCAATAATTTCGTTTGATAGTATTTTAGATGCAAGCTGTTCAATTATGTTTTTTGCATTTTCATGTTCAATTTCTACTTCAAAATATTTCCCAGATCTAATCTCACCAAAAATCACCCCAAAATAATTCTCGGCAACTTTTTTTATTGCATTTCCTTGAGGATCAAGCACGCCTTTTTTAGGTTTAACTATAATTGTCGCTTTCATAATTTTATACCTTTTTAAGCAAAAACCAACACTATAAGTATTGCAACTATATTTATAATTTTTATCATTGGGTTTATAGCAGGCCCTGCAGTGTCTTTAAGAGGATCTCCAACCGTATCGCCTGTTACTGCTGCTTTATGTGCCTCACTTCCTTTTCCGCCAAATTGTCCGTCTTCTATATATTTTTTTGCATTATCCCATGCACCACCACCACTTGTCATTGATACTGCTAAAAAGAAACCAGTTACAATTGACCCTATTGAGAGTGCACCTAAAGCAACAGGTCCAAATAAAAAGTAGACAATAATCGGTGCAAGAACAGGTATAAGTCCTGGAGCAACCATTTTTTTAATAGATGCTTTTGTTACGATATCAACACATGCAGCATAATCAGGTTTTGCTTTACCTTCTAAAATACCTTTGATTTCTCTAAACTGCCTTCTTACCTCTTCGACCATCAAACCGCCTGCTTGTCCAACAGCTTCCATTGACATAGCGCCAAAATAAAATGGTAGTAAACCACCAAGTAGTAAGCCTACTATTACGTATGGGTTGCTTAAATCAAAGCTTGTTAATTGAGCACCTATATTTGATGAAGCTAAAACCCTTGTATATTCGGCAAATAAAACAAGTGCTGCCAAAGCAGCAGAACCTATTGCAAATCCTTTGGTTACTGCTTTTGTAGTATTTCCAACTGCATCTAATGGATCTGTTACTTTTCTTACAGATTCATCCAGTTCTGCCATTTCAGCTATACCACCAGCGTTATCCGTTATGGGTCCGTATGAGTCAATGGAGATTATTATACCTGTTAGAGAAAGCATCGAAGCAGCTGCGATTCCAATACCGTATAAACCAGCAAGCTGGTATGAAAAATAAGTTGTAAGTGCAATAACTATTGCAGGAAGTGCAGGTGCTTTGTACATTACAGACATACCCTGAATAATGTTAGTTGCATGACCTGTTACTGATGATTTTGCTATAGATTTTACCGGATTAAAGCTATATGATGTATAATACTCTGTAATTAACATTATAAGACCCGTTAGGATCATTCCAAGCACACTTGCAATAAATATATTTATTGTTGGATATTGTCCAATTGAGCCAGGTATAAGATTATTCATAGCAAACCATATAACAATCAGTGAAATAATGGCTGTTGCAACCAAACCTTTATAAAATGCTCCCATAATATTTCCTGATTTTCCAACTTTTACAAAGAAAGTACCAATTATTCCAGAAACAGAAGCAATAGAAACAATTAACAAAGGAAGCATTCCAGCTATACCCATTAAATTTTTTGGATCAAATAAAGAGTGACCTAAAATCATCGCAGCAACAGTAGTAACTGTAAATGTTTCAAACACGTCTGCTGCCATTCCAGCACAGTCACCTACATTGTCGCCCACATTATCAGCTATAACTGCTGGGTTTCTTGGATCGTCTTCTGGTATCCCTGCTTCAACTTTACCTACAAGGTCAGCTCCAACATCTGCCGCTTTTGTGTAAATGCCACCTCCAAGTCTTGCAAACACGCTAATTAAGCTTGTACCAAAAGCAAGTCCAATTAGTGCTTTTATTGTATGATCTACAGAGTTTCCAAGTAAATAAACGGATATATAATAAAAACCTGCAATTGCCAAAAGTCCAAAACCTGTAACTAGAAAACCTGTAACAGAAGCACCTGTAAATGATAATCTTAAAGCTTTTTTTAACCCTTCTTTTGCAATATTTGCTGTTCGAACATTGCTTTTTACGGAAACCACCATACCGATAAACCCTGCAAGCCCAGATAAAAAAGCTCCAAGCAAATATCCCATTGCTGTGAGTAGACCAAAATGGCTTGATACAGAACCCAAAGCCCATAGAATAGCAAAAATCACAATAGCAACTATTGCTATGTATTTATACTCTCTTGCTAAAAATGCATAGGCACCTTCTTGGATAGCTCTTGCTATATCCTTCATGCGTTGCGTGCCTTCTTCTTTTGACATAACTAAATAAGCACTTATAACAGCATAAATAATAGAGACCAAAGAGCTACCAAAAGCAATTAGCAATATTACCTTTGCCACATCCATCCAAAAACCTCCCTTAAGTATTAATAATATTTCTTATTTGCAAAGAAAAAGTTTGGTAATCAATACTTGCTTTCTCACAAAGCCACTGAAGCATTTTTAGATCATAATCACATGTTTTATCTGGTTGCAAGAATAAAGTATTAACAATTATACCGCTTGCAAGAAGTAACGCAATCTTTTTTTCTGGTATTACATTATTTTTAAAAAACTCATCTGCGATTATGGTTGCTGTTGCGCCAAATGGTTCTATTCTGTAGCGTGTAAGATTTGGAGTTTTTATATCTCCTAACCTGTGATGATCAATTATTTCTAATACTTCACTTTCAAATATCCCTTCTGGGGCATTGACCGAATCAGAATGATCAATAAGTATTACCTGTCTTTTTGAATATTTTATAATATCAGTTCTTGTTATAATGCCAAGTATATTGCCAAAAGGATTTAAAACAATGATTGCACGATTTTTAGAGCTATAAACCTTTTCTTTGATGTCTTTTACAAATTCACCTTCTTGTACTGTAGATGGGTTTTTATCTGCTATAGTAAATATTGGAGCGCTCCATTCGACAAGACCAGCTGTCGCAAATGAACCATAAGAAGACAGAATAATTGCTACCTGATTTTTTTTTGCAAGATCAATAATATCCTTGGAAGGCTTCGCATTGTTTGAAATAATAAGGCATTTAACACCTATTTCTACAGCTTTTTTTTGAATATCATGCCTGTTTGCTACAATTAAAATAACATTTTGTGGATCAAAGTTTTGTATTTCTTCTAAAAAACTATCTGCGTCCATTGTACCTAAAATAACATTTGCTACAAATTCTTCATCACTAAATGGATCATTTAAAATTTTACCATCAAGCGATTTTGCTATTAAACTAACTTTAGTCTTAATTTTTCTAAATATATCAGGTATTATGGCAGATATGCTTTTTCTTGCTATATCAAGCATATCTATAGATCCACAAAATTTATTTTCTTCATCAACAATAGGTACTATTCTTAAATCTTTTTTTAGCATTAATTTAAATACATCTGTTATTGGTGCATTTTTTTCTACTGTTATAATATTTTGCGTCATTATATCACATACTTTTAGATTTAAATTTGTTATGAAATTAGGCAGAGGTGCGCCTAGGTAACTTAAAACTTTTTGTGTTTCTACATTTATACTTCCGCTTGCACATGCAATATATTCGTTGCTGTTTGATATTTTGTTTTTTAGATAAGCATATCCAATGCACGAAGCTATACTATCTAAATCTGGATTTTTTCTTCCGATTACAAAAATATGTTTTGCACTCCTCATAAGTTTTCTCCTTTTTGCAACTCAAAGCTGATATTACCATAAATAATAGAATTTGTAAATTATTACCAGTCTTTATTTTTTACATTTTAAATTTTCTTGCAATTTTCATTAAATTGTGGTTTAATTCGCTAACACAAATATTTATTTGGTGGTTTAGTGCGTACTATTAAAGATAATGCAATAATTCAATCTGCTATATTGATGCTTGGTTTTGGTGTTTTAATTGGTGTTTTGTTTCCTTTTTTCAGTGATTTTGTTTTGGCTTTGCCAAAGGAAAAAGTCTATACAACAATATTTTTTACAGTATGCATAATTTCTGGTATAATTGTTGGTTTAATAGGTTTTTTAATAATAAAAATAACAATCATAAAACGATTGGCAAATCTTAAAAATAAAATTGATACGATTTCAACAAATATACAAAATTACATTGAAGGAAAGATAAAATACGTTGAATCTTGTACGGATTGTTTTGTTGAAAACAACAGGGATGTATATGATTTAGGTACAAAATACAATTTATTTATCAGCATTATTAGACAATTTTTTTGGCAGTATCAAAAAAGTGATGAATTTTATTTAAAACTCAACGAATCTTTAGAAATAAAAGAGCTAAATAGGAATTTTGCAAATTTGTTACTGATAATTTTAATTGTTTGGGTATTGAGATTTTTAACCTTGATAGAATGGGAAATTTAAATGTAATATTCAGTTATTTATCTAGAGAGCAACTTAATGATAAGCAAAAAGAGTCCATTAAAAATATATTGGATAAAGGTCAATTGTTAAGCTTTAGAGATTCAAACATAGAAATAAGTATTGCTACATTATCTGTTAAGCCAAAAGAAGTTGTATTTTTACCCATTGAAACAAAAAAAAGCGAAAAATATCTAATAGCACTGTATTTTAACTCATATTTGAAACAAGATGATATAAACTTTTTCAAAAGATTAATTTATCAATATAATTTGGCACTTGACAGGTCAAGTGCGTATGAGCATATGCAAAAAATTGCTGCATTAGATGAACTTACCGGTATATACAACAGAAGGTTTGGTATGCAAAGATTAGCCGAAGATTATTCAAGGGCTAAGCGCTCTGGTAATGCTTTTTATGTAATAATGTTTGATATTGATCACTTCAAAAAAATTAACGATACTTTTGGACATCAAGCGGGTGATTATGTTTTGTATCAGATAGCTAAAACTATAAAAAGCTTATTGAGAATAGAAGATGTTTTTTTGCGATACGGTGGAGAAGAATTTGTAGCGGGTCTTATTTGCAAATTTGAAAATGTTATCGAAAAGGCAGAAACTATAAGAAAAGAAATAGAAAAACTTACTTTCTTATTTAATGACTTTGAAATAAAAGCAACAGTTTCTATCGGCATATCAAAAAGTCAACCTAGTGATTTATTAACAATTGAGTCTTTAATAAAAGAAGCGGACGAAGCACTGTATATTGCCAAAAATTCCGGGAGAAATAAAGTGTTTATCAAGCAATAAATTTTGTCAAATATCCTTAGAAATTATCGTTATTTAGTTGGGTAGAAATTTTTTTGGAGGTTTTATGAAACGTTTTTACAAACACTTTTTTAGTGTATTATTTGCTTTAGGATTGGTTTTTTATCTATCATCGTGTGCAACCGTAATGAGTGGTATTGAGAATGCAAAATTGCAAACTCAAGCCAAGATGAGCAACACGATTTTTTTGACACCTGTGGGTCCAGCTCAAAAAACTATATATGTTCAAATCAGAAATACATCACAGGTACCTATGCCCGATTTAAAAAACATGATAGTTCAGAAACTTGAAGCAAACGGGTATAAGGTAATCGCTGATCCACAAAAAGCTCACTACTGGTTACAAGCAAATGTGTTATATATGGGAAAAGAAACCCAATTTGCTACATTTGATGGAGCTTTGGCAGGTGGTTTTGGCGGAGCTTTAGCTGGTGCAAGTATTGGACAAGGCTATGGTCAGGGTGCAGCAGCGCTTGGTGGTGCTGCGGTTGGATCATTGCTTGGCGCGGCTATTGGCAGTGCAATACATGTAGATACTTATTTAGGTGTTGTTGATATTCAAGTTTCAGAAAGGGTAAATGGTGTTATTAAGCAAACTGTAACTTCAAATTATTCCCAGGGTGAATCTGGTCCGGTTGTTGGCGCAACCATAACTCATAAATCAAGCGGCACTTACAATAGCAACTCAAACTATACTAAAGGCTCATATTCAAATAATTCCACAACACAAATCCAGGAAAATAAAGAAGGTACAACAGTCTCAAGTCAGTACCAGAAAGAATCAAATTATCAAGCCTATAGAACAAGGATTGTTGTAGAAGCAAAGCAAACCAACATGGATTTGCAAAAAGTTACGCCAGAACTTGAGAATCTCATTTCAAGCGAAATTGCAGGTATATTCTAAATATTTAGAGGCCTTTTTGGCCTCTAAAGTTTAATTGAATTTTATCAATAAAAATGCTAAAAAAATCATATGTATTATAATTTTGCATTACTGTCTTATCTTGCTTATCAAACCATTTCTCAAAAAAATATTTTAATTGTGTTAAATGACAATTTTGAAGCAAAAACTTTTTATGAATCGTTAATTTTTTTTAAAGAATATTACAAAAAAGATGTATATATAAATTTTTTTGAAGCTTACAGTATTGGTGCACACTCCAGTATTGCTCCATCAAGTCAAACTATAAGAATGCGTTTAAAAACATTGGCTGAGCTTAAAAGCATAGATAGAAATCATTTTTTAGTTGCAAGCCAAGAAGCATTAATGCAGCCAACTATAAAAGAAGAAAGTTTTCTGTTAAATTCAATTAAGAGAAATCAAAGCCTAAACAGAAAAGAATTTATTGAGCTTTTGGTAAATTTATATTACGATCCTACATCAAACGTTGAAGATATAGGTCAATATTGTATACGTGGTAGTTTGGTGGATTGTTTTGTACCAATTTATGAGAAACCTTTAAGAATAGATTTTTTTGGTGATACAATTGATGATATAAGAATGTTTTATTGTTATAACCAAAGAACTCACTCAAAAATAGACAAAGCCTGTATTACATATGCAAAAGAATACAACTTTGCTGAAGATGAATACGGTTTTTCGCTTATTGGAGAAAATATAAGAGGTTATCTTTTGGATTATAAAAAGGTTAAAGAACTTACTAAATACTGCTACTTTGATGAGCGTACAAGCGAGCTTTCTTTCAAACGTACAAAATCCGATGATAGTATTTATGATTTGAGGATACTCAAAGAAAAAACAATAGATTATATGAATTTTATAAATGAGTTTGAAACCATTTTTGCATCAAATATCCCAACCCCTCAAAAATTAGATTTTCTTATAGAACTTTCAAGATCAATGAAGGTTGTAATTGCATGCGCAAGTGATTTTCGTGTTGATAAGTTAAAAAACATACTTCAATCAAAAGGTGCCAGAATTGTTACAGACGATGAGTATGGTATTTACTTAAGCAATGGATATCTGAAAAAAGGTTTTAGAACAAGCAAAATAGCCTTTGTTAGTTTCGAAGAGATATTTGGCGTAGCAGTTCAAAAAGACCAGGAGCTTTCTCCAAAGATGCATCTAGTTCAATTTCAAAAGGATAAGCTTATTGCTCATAAAAATTATGGTATAGGAATATATAGAGGTATTAAAACATTAAAAGTAGAAGATGCTTTAATGGATTTTTTTGAAATTGAATATGCAAATCAAGATAAAGTTTATGTGCCTGTAACAAACGCTGATTGTTTATTTGAATACAGTGGAACAGCCCAAATTGATTCTTTAAACTCAAAATCATGGCATATAAAAAAAGAAAATGCACAAAAAGCCATAAAGAAAATACTTACAGAACTTGTAAATGTCTATGCAAAAAGAAAAATACTCACACGCGCTCCCTACGATACAGATTTAATTGAAATAAAAGAATTTGAAGCAGAATTTGAATATCAAGAAACACAAGACCAATTGCAAGCAATTGAAGATGTAAAAAATGACATGCGCTCTAATACACCTATGGAAAGACTAATTTGCGGCGATGTATCATTTGGTAAAACAGAAGTAGCAATGAGAGCTTGCGCTATTGCATGTTTTAATTCAAGACAATGCATTGTAATATCACCTACAACAATTCTATCAATGCAACATTATAGTACATTTACAGATAGGTTTGCAAATTTTCCTGTAAAAATTGCACTTCTAAATAGTTTTACTAAAAAATCGGATAGAGAAAAAATAAAAAGTGGTCTTGAAGACGGCAGTATTGATATTCTGATTTCAACACATTCAGTGTATTTTGCCGATATTAATTTTAGAAATTTAGGTCTTGTAATTATAGACGAAGAGCAACATTTTGGTGTTAAAATAAAAGAACACTTCAAGCAAAAGTATGAGACTGTAGATATGCTCTACCTATCTGCAACACCAATTCCGCGCACATTAAATATGGCAATAAACTCTATTTTTGGCATAAGCGTTATAAAAACTCCACCTTTATCGAGAAAACGTATTCAAACATACGTAATAAAACAAACTGATAAAATAATTAAAGAGGCAATAGAACGGGAGCTTTCAAGAGACGGAAGTGTGTTTTTTGTTCACAATAGAATTGAAACTATTTATGAAGTTAAGGATTCTTTAGATAAATTGGTGCCTGAGTATGAAAAACATATTATTCACTCAAAATTGCCTAAAAATGAGATAAAAAAGATAATAACAGATTTTGTAAATAGAAAATTCCCTATTTTAATATCTACTTCGATTATTGAATCCGGTTTGGATCTAAAGCATGTAAATACAATTATTATATCGCAGGCGCAAAATTTTGGCTTAAGTGATTTATATCAGTTAAGAGGTAGAGTAGGGCGCTCTGATATAGAAGCTTTTGCTTATTTGTTATACGATGGACCACTAAGTGAGCAGGCTTCTATGAGGCTTATTACACTAAAAGAATATATGGAAAGAGGGGTTGGCTTCAATATAGCGTTAAAAGATTTAGAAATCAGAGGTGCAGGTAACGTCTTTGGTAAAGATCAAAGCGGCAACTTAAAAGCTATTGGGCATGATTTATATGTTGAATTAATGCAAGAAGCATTATCTCAAATTTCCAATGAAAATCTGGAGCGCGAAGTAGAGATAAAATTTATAGATAATATGTATATACCAGATTGGTATATTGATAACGAAAAAACAGCTATTTATACGCTTATTTCTAAAGCTAAAAGCGAAGAAGAGTTAAATGACATAAAAACCTACATTGAAGATAGGTATGGCAAAATACCGAAAATAGTTTTAAGACTTATAGAAATTAGTATTATAAAGCTATATGCAAAAAAGGCTTTTGTAAAAAGCTTAATATTTGGTAAAAAAGGTGTTTCAGTGCAATTTTATATTGATGCTAAGATTGATACTGATAAACTTATAAAACAGGTAAATATTTTGAAAGGAAAATTTTTGAGCGAAACAATGGTTTTTTTAAATATTGACAAAGATAACTTAAATGTGTTAAAAAACTTCTTGATTAATATTGTATAAATTGATATTCTATGAAAAGGAGAGACTATGAAAAAAATTTTAGTTTTTATTACAGGTTTGTTTTTTTTGGCTAATATTGCTAGAGCCGAAGTGATTGACAAAATTGTTGCCACAGTAAACGATAGGCCCATTACAACTTATGACTTAAAAGAGCTTGCGCCATTTTACCATGCAAAAGATGAAAAACAACTGCTAAATGAAGTTATTAACGATTATGTAATAGAAGATATTGCAAAAAAAGATGGTATTGTATTAACGGACCAGGATATAAATGAATTTATAGAAAACGTTGCAAAAAATAATAAATTAACAAAAGATGAATTAGAGCAAAAAATAAAACAGGAAGGTTTAAGTTACGATTATTACAAAGAATTTGCAAAATTCAATGCATATAAACTAAAAGTTATGCAAAAAATTTTTGCTCCAACAATCCAGATTGATGAGCAAGAAATTAAAAATTTTTACGACAATCATCCAAACTTATTTAATCAAAGCACTGTTACATTAGATATAATAGAGACAAAAAGCAAATCTGATATTGAAGAAGCAATGAGACAATTACAGCTTGGGTCTAGTTTTGATAGCGTAAAAGGAAAATATTCAATAAACAAAAGTGAACCAAAACAACTCGATGTAGCAGATATTAATAAACAATTACAAGGTATCATAGAAAAAATGCAGGTTGGCCAAATTAGTCCAATAATAGAATCTACCAATGGTTACTTTATCATTAAAGTTTTAGATAAAAAAAATGTTAATTTGTCATTTGACGACGTAAAAGATAAAATTAGAAATTTATTATTTGAAGAAAAATTAAATGAGAGATTTTCGAGCTGGTTAAGCGGGATAAAAAGCTCTATGGATATTAGCACTTTTGATGAGAATTGATCTTTTTTTAAAACAATCGCGTATTGTTAAAAGACGTACGCTTGCAAAGCAGATGTGTGATGGTGGTTTTGTTTTTTTAAATGATTCAAAGGCAAAAGCCCAAAGCAATGTAAAGGTAAATGATATTATTACTATATACTTTCCTTCTAAAAAGGTAGTTTACAAAGTTTTAGGTTTGCCAGAAAAAGTTATAAATAAATCCCAATCTCCTTTATTATACGATATTTTAAGCGAGGAATTCTATGAGAAATAAGCCGCTAATTGGTATAAGTATGGGCGATGCTTCAGGTATTTCACCTGAAATTATAATAAAATATTTTTTATATGGTAAAAAAGGTGATTTTAATATTGTTGTC
The DNA here is from genome assembly GCA_000517565.1 of Desulfurella acetivorans A63. Classification (GTDB taxonomy): domain Bacteria; phylum Campylobacterota_A; class Desulfurellia; order Desulfurellales; family Desulfurellaceae; genus Desulfurella; species Desulfurella acetivorans. Next base: position 1,119,597 of record CP007051.1, on the reverse strand, counting down.
TTTGGTGCAAGCAATGTATTTGAATTTTATAAAAGGTTGTTTAAGCTGGATTTTAAAATCAATGCAATTGACCGTTTGGATAATATAAAAGAAGAAGCGTTAAATGTATTTAATTGCACGAGTTCTAATCCAAAAGAAGTAGCTATTGGCCAAATTGATAAACAGTCTGGTAAGTTAGCTTTTGAGTCTATTAATTATGCTATAGATATGGCAATAAGCCAAAAAATTGATGCCTATGTAAGCGCTCCAATAAACAAAAAAGCTATGAATTTAGCAGGTTTTAATTATCCAGGACACACTGAAATCTTGGCGCAAAAAACAAATACAAAAAAATATGTAATGATGCTTGGCTATAGAAATTTTAGAGTTAGTCTTGTTACAACGCATGTGAGTTTAAGGCAGGTAAGCGATCTTGTAACAAAAGAACGCGTATTTGATACAATTTTAATAAGCCACAAAGATTTGATCGAAAAGTTTGGTGTTAAAAAACCTAAAATACTTGTTTGCTCTCTAAACCCTCATAATTCAGAAAATGGTATGTTTGGTAGTCAGGAGGAATTAGAAATTATACCAGCAGTTCAGCAGGCAAAAGAATCAGGCATAGATGTGGTAGGTTCTGTTGCTGCGGATACTGCATTTATACCTCAAAATAGAAAAATTTATGATTTATTTGTTAGTATGTATCATGATCAGGGCTTGAGCGTATTGAAAGCGCTTTATTTTGATAAAAGCGTGAATATAACATTGGGCTTGCCAATTATTAGAACCTCTCCAGACCATGGTAGTGCATTTGATATAGCAGGTAAATTTATAGCAAGCTTTCAAAGTATGCAAGAAGCAATACTTCAAGCCTATAGTATGATTAAATGCACGCTAAAAAATCGTTAGGGCAACATTTTTTGTATGAAAAAAGTGTTGTTTGGCGTATTGTATCTTTAATAATTGATGAATCGTGTGAGGTTTTAGAAATCGGACCAGGAAAGGGTGCTTTAACAGAAGGTCTTATAAAAAAAGGATTTAATATAGATGCAATTGAACTAGATAACGATATGATAGAGTATCTAAAAGAAAAATTTAGCAATTATAGAAATGTAAATGTTATAAAATCTGATGCAACTTCGTTTAAATTAAATAAAGTATATTGTGTTGTAGGTAATCTACCCTATAATGTATCCAAAAAAATTATATCCAATATGATTAAACAAAAAGACCTTATAAAAAAAATGGTTTTTATGGTACAAAAAGAAGTTGCTCAAACAATGATTGCAAAGCCAAATACAAAAGAATATTCAAAGTTTAGCATTTTTGTTCAGCTTTTTTGCAAAGTTAGAAAGGTTTTTGATGTTGAGCCTAGTGCATTCAAACCGCCACCAAAGGTTGTATCAAGCGTAGTGGAGCTTGTACCTTATAATGTTAGTTTATTTAATACTCCAATAGAAGAGGATTTTTTTGAATTTTTAAAAATACTTTTTGCTCAGCCAAACAAAACCGTAAGAAATAACATAAGAAAATTTATTAAATTAAATACAAATGAAAATTTAATCTTGAATGCAAGACCAAGACAGCTTGACATTCATGAAATATATAATTTTTTTAAATATTTAAAGGAGAAAAGATGGGTATAAATGTTATACCTCTTGGAGGTTTATCTGAGATTGGACTAAACTGTACTGTAATAGAAGACAAGTCAAATGCTATTTTAATTGATGCGGGACTAATGTTTCCAGAAGAGGATATGCTTGGTGTAGATTTGGTTATACCTGATTTTACATATGTTTATGAAAACGCTAGTAAATTTAGAGGTTTATTTTTAACACATGCGCACGAAGACCATGTAGGTGCTGTGCCGTATTTACTTGAAAAGATAAAACTTCCTGTATATGGTACAAAATTTACACTGGGTATTTTACAAAAAAAACTTGACGAGTTTAAAATTAATGATGTTGATCTAGTTGAGATTGAAACAAAAAAAATTTATAAAATTGGAAATTTTAAAATTGAGCCTATTCTTATGACGCATTCGATAATAGGTGGTGTAGGTTTTGCTATTGAAACTTCAGCAGGTATAATTTTGCATACTGGCGATTTTAAAATTGATCAAACGCCAGTGGATGGTAAGCCTATTGATCTAGCTCGCCTTGCATATTATGGAGAAAAAGGCGTAAAGTTGCTGTTAAGCGATAGCACCAATGCTTTAAATGAAGGTTTTACAAAGTCTGAAAAAAAAGTTGGCGAAGCATTTTATAATATATTTAAAGAAGTAAAAGGCAGAGTTATAGTCGTTACATTTGCATCAAATATACACAGGGTACAACAGATAATTGATGTTGCTTCTTTAACTGATAAAAAAGTATGTATAATGGGCAAAAGTATGGTCAGAAACACAAGCATATCTAAAGAATTAGGTTTTTTAAAAGATCCTAAAAACTGTATTATTGAAGAATCGCAATTATCAGATTACCCGGATGACAGACTTATTATTGTTACAACAGGTTCTCAAGGTGAACCTATGAGTGGATTATCAAGAATTGCTTCAAAAGAGCATCAAAAAATCAAAGTCAAACCAACGGATACGTTTATTATTTCAGCAAAACCAATCCCTGGCAATGAAAAGGCAGTATATAGAATTATAAACACACTATTAAAAGAAGGTGCAATAATTTATCATGATAGAAACAGTCAAGTGCATGTTTCAGGTCATGCTTCAAAAGATGAGTTAAAAATTCTACTGGGTGTCGTAAAGCCTAAATATTTTATACCAATACATGGTGAATATATGATGCGCATGGCTCACAGAGACATTGCAATAGATGTTGGAATTAATAAAGAAAATATATTTATGCTTGACAATGGTGATGTATTTGAGTTAAACAATAATGTGAAGGCTACAAAAAAAGTACCGGCAGGCAGAGTCTTTGTTGATGGAAAAGGTGTTGGCGATGTAGAAGATGTAGTAATAAGAGATAGGATGCAGCTATCAACTGATGGTTTTGTTATAGTTATTTTGGCTTTTGATAGCTCAAGCGGTGAGCTTATTAGTGGTCCAGATATTATAACAAAAGGTTTAACTTATGAAGAACGTTCTAAAAAGCTCATTAATGAAGCAACAAGCATGGTTAAAAATTTAGTAAATCAATGTGACTTAAATGTTAGAATGGATTCTTTGGAATTAAAGAAAAAAATAAGAAAAGCTCTAAACAAATTTTTATATAAAAAGCTTATGAGAAATCCTATGGTATTGCCTATTATAATGGAGGTTTGATTTTGAATAAACAAACTTTTTTGGCTATATATATATTTATTTTGCTTGTAATTTTTTTAGCAGTAATTTCTTATGATTTTCACGATATGTTTTATCCTCATACGCAGATACATAATTTAATTGGATATGTGGGCGCTGATGTTTCTAATTTTTTGTTTACAAATTTTGGGATACTTTCATATGCAATACCTGTTTTACTGTTTGGAAGCGTTTTTGCGTATTTAATTAAACCAATAAAGTTTATAAGAAGCATAATTTTTGTATTTTTGTTTATCATATCAATAAATATCATGATGTTTGTGTTATTTGGTGATCAAAACAGGGTATTCTTAACTCAAAATGGTTATTTTATATATGGTTTAAGTGGGTATTATATAGGAAAGTATTTAGAATTTTACCTTGGTAGGGTAGGCATAATGGTAATATTTTCACCAATTGCTGCATTGTGTTTATTGTTTTCCACGAAAGAAATGTTTATTTTTATTATTAGTCAGCTAAAAAAGATTAAATTCAAAAAAAAAATTGATATAAAACCAAAGATTAAGGAAAAAAACGAGACAGCAATAGAAGAAAATGTAACTTTAAAATCTCAAACATCATCTGAAAAAAACACAGACGAAAAGATTATTGATTTAAAAGAAAAAAAATCTAGCATTAGTATAAAGCGTAATATTGTAAGAGATGATCCTGTGGAAAAAATTGACTCTAAAGAAAAAAATGGTTATGTGTTGCCAAGTCTTGATCTCTTAAATGATCCTGTGCACATAAACAAAGAAGTTGAAGAAAACGAAATTTTAGAAAATGTAAAAATACTTGAAGAAAAATTAAGAAATTTTGGTGTCACTGGTAAAACTGTTGAAGTAAGGCCAGGGCCAGTTGTTACTTTATACGAGTTTAAACCGTCATCTGGGATTAAAATAAGCAAAATAGCAAATCTTTCTAATGATTTAGCAATGGCTATGAAAGCTATTGCTGTTAGAATAATCGCACCTATTCCTGGCAAAAATGTTGTAGGCATAGAAATACCAAATAGACAAATTCAAACAGTCTATATGAAAGAGATTTTGTCATCTAAATTATTTATTAACTCAAAATCTCCATTGACATTAGCATTAGGTAAAGATATAATGGGTAATCCTTTTGTAGCGGATTTAGCTAAGATGCCCCATTTATTGATTGCTGGGGCAACAGGAGCAGGTAAGAGTGTTGGCTTAAATACAATGATAATTAGTATACTTTACAAGTCAACGCCAGATGAGGTAAAATTTGTTCTTATTGATCCAAAGATGATTGAGCTTTCAATGTATGATGGTATACCTCATTTATTAATGCCACCTGTTGTAGATCCAAAACAGGCAAGTGGCGCATTGGCTGCTTTGGTTAAAGAAATGGAAACAAGGTATAAAATTATGAGTGAGTCAGGCGTTAGAAATATTGATGGTTTTAACGAAAAAGCAAGAAATGGTCAAATCGATTATTCACCATTTCCTTACATAGTAGTGGTGATAGATGAGTTATCAGATTTAATGATGGTATCATCCAAAAAGGTTGAATTATCTATTGCAAGATTAGCTCAAATGGCACGCGCTGCTGGCATACACTTAATTGTTGCAACGCAAAGACCAAGCGTTGATGTATTGACCGGTTTAATTAAGGCAAATTTCAGTGCGCGCATATCCTTTAAAGTATCCTCAAAGATAGACTCTAGAACTATTTTAGACTCGCAAGGTGCTGAAATGTTACTTGGAAGAGGAGATATGCTATTTTTGCAACCTGGTACATCACATTTTGTGCGTGTCCATGGTGCATATATCGCAGATGATGAACTAAAGTCTATTATTGATTATGTAAAATCTCAAGGCACACCAATTTATAATGAAGAATTGATAAACGAAGCTAAAGAAGAAAGTGGCATAGAAGAAGCGATTGATGAAGAAAAAGACGAGCTTTTTGATGAAGCATTAAAAATCATAAAAGAGGGTGGTTCGCCTACAATTTCTTACATTCAAAGAAGGCTAAAAATTGGCTATAATAGATCTGCTCGTATCGTAGAACAAATGGAGAAAATGGGAATATTGTCAAAACCAGACGACAAAGGCAAAAGGGAATTATTAATATAAAAGGGGGTTTAAATGGGCCTTATAGTTCAAAAATACGGTGGTACTTCTGTTGGAACATTAGAAAAAATTAAAAACGTTTGTAAGCACATCAAAGAGACGAAAGAAAAAGGCCATAAGCTTGTTGTTACCATTTCTGCAATGGCTGGAGAAACAGATAAACTTATTGAAATGGCATATGCTTTAGCAAAAAATCCAAAAGAGCGTGAAATGGATTTATTACTTTCAAGTGGTGAGCGTATATCAAGCGCACTTGTAGCCATACATTTAAATGAAATTGGTGTAAAAGCTGTTGCGTTAACTGGAAGACAGTGTGGGATAATAACAGACTCAGCTCATACAAAAGCGCGTATAAAAAGCATTGATGCAAAAAAAATTTTAAAGATGCTTGATGATGATTATGTTGTTATAGTGGCTGGTTTTCAGGGTATATCAGAAGATACAGATGATGTTACAACGCTTGGCAGAGGTGGTTCTGATACAACAGCTGTTGCTATAGCTGCTGCAATAAAAGCTGATGTTTGTGAAATTTATACGGATGTTGATGGTGTATATACTGCAGACCCAAGGATTGTAGAAAAAGCAAGAAAATTAGACAGGATAACATACGAAGAAATGATGGAGCTTGCGAGTTTAGGTGCTAAGGTTTTGCAGATTAGGTCAGTTGAATTTGGGATGAAGTACAATGTACCAATTATGGTTATATCAAGTTATACATATAATCCAGGCACATTAGTAACATGGGAGGATGAAAATATGGAAAAAGTATTAGTATCAGGCATTGCTCATGACAAAAATCAAGCAAGAATTACTATTACCAAGGTACCAGATAAACCAGGTATATCTGCAAGAATATTTGGAGCTATTGCAGAAAAAAATATCAATGTTGATGTAATTGTACAAAACGCAAGTGAAGCTGGTTTTACCGATATTTCATTTACAGTTGCAAGAAATGAAGCAGACAAAGCCGTTGATGTTTTAAAGCCTGTCATTAAAGAGATTGGCGCAAGCGATATTGAGATTAGAAAAGATATCTCTAAAGTATCTATAGTAGGTGTAGGTATGAGATCTCATCCTGGTGTTGCTGCCAAAATGTTTGATACATTGGCAAAAGAAGGTATAAATATCTTAATGATTACAACATCTGAAATAAAGGTTTCATGTATAATAGAAGAAAAGTATTTAGAGTTAGCAGTAAGGGCTTTACATAGCGCTTTTGGGTTAGACAAAGAATAATCAAATAAGATTTGGAGGGGGGTATGCACGATCAAGTTAAAATATTTGATACAACGTTAAGGGATGGGACACAGTCAGAAGATGTAAGTTTGCTTGTAGAAGATAAGCTTACAATAACAGAGATACTGGATGATTTGGGTGTGCACTATATTGAAGGTGGATGGCCTGGTTCTAACCCAAAAGACGAAGATTACTTTAGGCAGGTAAAAAGCTTACGTTTAAAACATGCTAAAATTTCATCGTTTGGCTCTACAAGAAGAGCCAAACTTAAAGTAGAAGAAGATCCAAATATTATACAGTTAGTAGAAAGTCAAACACCGGTTATAACAATTTTTGGCAAAAGCTGGGATTTGCATGTTAAAGAAGCCTTAAAAATAACATTGGATGAAAACTTAGAAATAATCTACGATTCTGTTCAGTATTTAAAAAAACATTGTGATGAGTTTATTTACGATGCAGAGCATTTTTTTGATGGTTTTAAACACAATCCAGAGTACGCCCTAAAAACGCTTCAATCAGCTATTGAAGGCGGAGCTGATGTAATTGTGCTAGCAGATACTAATGGTGGTACATTGCCATGGGAACTTGAAGATATCATAGAGAATGTTAAAGCCAGATTTCCGAATGTCCCGCTTGGCATACATCAGCACAATGATTCCGAGCTTGGTGTTGCAAATAGTATTTTAGCTGTAAAGCATGGCATAGTTCACGTTCAAGGTACAATTAATGGTTATGGTGAACGTTGTGGAAACGCTAATTTATGTTCCATTATTCCTAATTTAAAACTAAAGATGGGTATCGATTGCATAAGCGACGAAAATTTGAAAAAACTTACAAGCGTATCTAAAAAGATTGATGAAATACTTAATTTGCCACACAATAAACATTTGCCATTTGTCGGTGAAAGTGCATTTGCCCACAAAGGTGGTGTTCATGTAAGCGCAATACTTAAAAACTCCAAAACCTATGAGCATATTGTGCCAGAGCTTGTGGGTAACTCACAGAGAGTTTTGGTGTCGGATTTATCAGGTATTAGTAATATTATGTACAAAGCCCAGAATATGGGTATACCAATAGATAAAGACTCAAAAGCAGGTAAAAGCGCATTGGCTGAGATTAAAAAACTTGAAAATGAAGGTTATTATTTTGAAACTGCAGACGCATCTTTTGAATTGCTATTAAGAAAACATAGAGGTGAGATTAGGGATTATTTTGAGGTGTTATCTTATACCGTAATTGATAGGGAGCGTTGCGACAATAGCGAGCGCAGTCCTGTTGAAGCTACAGTCATTGTAAAAGTCAAAGATAAAGTAGAACACACTGCAAGTTTAGGCAATGGTCCGGTTAATGCACTTGACAATGCTATAAGAAAAGCTTTAATTGTATTTTACCCAAATCTTGCAGAATTAGCGCTTATTGATTATAAAGTTAGAATTTTAAAGAGTGAAAAAGGTACGGGTGCAAGTGTAAGGGTTCTTATACAATCGACGGATAAAAAAGATAGGTGGGAAACAGTTGGCGTAGGAGAAGATGTTATTGAAGCGTCAAAGAAAGCATTATTTGATTCAATTATATATAAATTGATGAAAGATGATGGTTTAGTTAGCAAGAGGTGAAATATGTTCATATATGATTTTGAAAGACCAATTTATGAAATAGAAGAAGAAATTGAAAATTTAAGGCAAATGGCACAAAATAGCTCGATTGACGTACATGAAGAAATTGAAGCACTCGAACGCAAAAAAAATGAAATAATTAAGAAAGAATTTGAAAATTTATCTATTGACAAAGTAATAAAAATTGCAAGACATCCAAATAGACCTTATACGCTTGATTTTGTAAATTATATTGTTAAAGACTTTGTCGAAGTTCATGGCGATAGATTGTTTGCAGATGATAAGGCTATTGTAGCTGGTTTTGGCTATATAGATAAGTACAAAGTAGCTATAATTGGTCATCAAAAAGGTCGCAATACTAAAGAAAATTTATACAGAAATTTTGGCATGGCAAACCCAGAAGGTTACCGCAAATCCCAAAGAGTTATGAAACTGGCAGAAAAATTTAACTTGCCAATTGTAACATTTGTAGATACACCTGGTGCATACCCTGGTGTAGGTGCAGAAGAAAGAGGCCAGTCTGAAGCCATTGCAAGGAATCTGTATATTATGTCTGGTTTAAAAGTGCCTATAATCTGCATAATAACAGGTGAAGGTGGAAGTGGCGGTGCACTTGCATTGTCCGTTGGAGATAAAATAGCTATGCTTGAATTTGCAATATATGGTGTGATTTCACCTGAAGGCTGCTCATCAATACTTTGGAGAGATGGCAACCATGTAGTTGAAGCTGCAAAAGCTATGCATGTAACGGCAAAAGATTTATACAATTTAAAAGTTATAGATGATATCATACAAGAACCTCTTGGCGGTGCACATAGAAATCCTCAGCAAGCAGCCTATTCAATAAAGAATTATATAATAGACAATTTAAAAGAATTAACACGAAATAACGCAAAGAAATTACTTGATAAAAGATGGGAAAAGTGGCGCACTATGACAACAAATTTCTTGTAAGAGGCAATGATGAATAATAAAGATTTAGAAACTTTAAGAGCTCAGATTAACAATATAGACAACAATATAATTGAGCTTTTAGAAAAGCGTTCAGAAATTGTAAAAGAAATAGGTAAGATTAAACGCGAAAAAGGTTTGTCTTTTTATGCTCCAGAAAGGGAAAACCAGATATACAAAACGCTTGATAGCTTAAAACTTACCTATATGAATAAAAATTCCCTAAAAGCAATTTTTAGGGAAATTATGAGTGCTTCGATTAAAATGGAAGAACCTCTTACAATTAGCTATTTAGGCCCGGAAGCTACATTTACACATCAGGCTGCAATCGAAAAATTTGGCACGAGTTTATACTATCAAAGTGAAGAATCTATTGAAGATGTATTTTTTGATGTAGAGCAGGATAGAGCTGATTTTGGGGTGGTACCAATAGAAAATTCTATTGAAGGTGTTGTTAACTATACACTGGATATGTTTGTAAACTCAAATGTCAAGATAGTCTCAGAGATTATGGTTGACATTAAGCATAATTTACTTTCCAAAGCCAATAGCTTAAGTGAGATAAAAACGGTTTATTCTCACCCAAATGCACTTGGACAATGTAAAAGTTGGCTTAAAAAACACTTACCAAATGCAATGTTGCTTGAAACAACATCTACAGCAAAAGCTGCAAAGATTGCTGCAAAAGATAAAACCGCTGCTGCCATTTCGTCTTTGGCTGCAAGTGCTTTATATGATTTAAATGTACTTGCAAAAGGTATAGAAGATAAAATTAACAACGTTACCCGTTTTTTGGTTATTGGAAAACACATTCCATCACCCAGCGGTGAAGATAAAACCTCTTTAATGTTTTCAATACATGACAAAGTCGGAGCGCTTTATTCTATTTTAAAAATATTCTACGATAATCAGATAAATTTGACAAGAATAGAATCCAGGCCTTCAAAACAAGAAAATTGGTCTTACATATTTTATGTGGATATAGATGGACATATAGAATCTGAAAGCGTAAAAAGGGCTTTTGATAACTTAAGTGAAGTAGTACCTTTTGTTAAATTTTTAGGTTCATACCCAAAATACATAAAGTAAGTGAAAAAAAGAATTTTAATTTGCGATGATAGCTCAACTATTAGAGCAATTATAAAGAAAGAATTGCAAGATTACTATGATTTGGAAATTTTTGATGACGGTATATATGCTTATGATTTTTTGCTAAAAGACCAAAGGTTCGATTTTGCCATAATTGATGGTGAAATGCCGCAAATGGGCGGTTTTGAATTGCTTCGAAGGATAAAGGAAGAACTAAATTTAATTTTTTTACCTGTTGTGATTTTAACGGCAAATGAAGGCGATTACTTCGAAAAAAAAGCTTTTAATTTAGGTGCTTTTGATTTTCTTAAAAAGCCTTTTAAGCAAGGTCAACTATTACGTTATCTTTTAGATTATTTCAATGAAGAATTGACTGAAGGTAATGTACTTGTAATTGAAGACTCCACAATACAAAATGAAACAATTTGCCAGCAGCTTAGGCTTAAAAACATGCAACCAATAAGCGCAAATAATGCCGTTGAAGCTATGAGGTATTTACTTAGTGGTATAGATATAGATGTTATATTGATGGATATTTTTTTACCTCAATACACGGGTTATGATCTTATTAGTATTTTAAAGTCTGATGAGCGTTTTAGCTTTATTCCAATAGTTGGACTTACTGCATTTAAAGAAAAAGATATTCTATCTGAGATTTTAAATTTAGGTGCCGATGATTTTATATATAAACCATACAATATTAATGAATTTTTTTCTAGAGTTAGGGCAAATATAAGAATTTCCAAATTAATAAAAAAATTAAAAGAAACATCTGAAAAGGATTATTTAACGGGTATATATAACAGACGCACATTTTTTCACTTTTTGGAAAATTTGACAGCACTAAGTGTTAGAGAAAACAAACCGCTTTCTTTTGTAATCTTAGATATTGATTATTTTAAAAAGATTAATGATACTTATGGTCATGATATAGGTGATTTTGTTTTAAAAAAGCTTGCAGAAATTGTTTTAAAAATGACAAGAAGAGCAGATGTATTTGGCCGATATGGTGGCGAGGAATTTTGCCTTGCTCTGCCAAATACTGACCTTTATGGTGCATGTTTGCTTGCAAATAAAATACGTTCCACAATTTCACAAACAATAATGACTTTTAATAAATACAAAACAATATCTTTTAGTATAACAATTTCTGCAGGAGTAGCTGAATTTACTAAAGGGATGGAGATAGATACACTTGTAAAAATAGCTGATAAAAACCTTTATTTAGCGAAAGAAAACGGTCGAAACCGTGTTTATCCTATTTTGGAAAGCGTGACCAAAAAAAGCATCTAAAAGGGTTCGAGTTTAACCATTTTTATAAATGGTGCTATGTTATTTGTATAGTATATTATGTATATATTCTCATCAATAAAAACTAAATCTGTGTAACCCCCATCAAAAAGACTACCTTTGTATGTATCAATTACTTTTTTTTCTAAGGTTTTTGTATTAATGATGCTGATTTTGTTTGTATTATTTTGATTATCCCTAAAACTTACAAAAATTTTGCCATCTATATTGATTGCCATAGGGGCTAGGGCAAAATCAATTAATTTTTTTGGTGAATCCCAATTTAATAAATTTTTGCTACTACTATAATATATCGCGTAGTCTGGATATGTATCTTTGCGAGAAAATGCAATGTAGTTACTGTCAATTTTAACCACAGAAGTTTCATTTAGCATTAAATCTTTTGAGCTTTGTAAATAACTAAACAATTCAAAATGATAAAAATCACTTGTTGCAATAAATAAAGGTCTTGTAAAGTTTTCATTTTTTAAGCTACCATACGCACTAAATATATAATATGAACCAAAACTTATTGCTTTGCCATACATTGCAGCTAAAGTAACACCTTTAATGTTTATTTTAATTCTTTCTTTAAAATTGCAATCGTTTGATACGGATAAAAATACATCGTTTATCTTGTCTTTAACAAATATTCTTGTGGCAAGCGTATACAGATTATCGCTTAATTTTGATACGATTGCATCTAACTCGTTTTGGCTTTCAAAAACGATTTCTTCTTGGATATTAAGTGAACAGTTTTGATCAAAAAGTTTTTTCAAGTCAGTTAGTTTAATTTTGACACATTTTACCTTACCATGAAAGCCGTGTGGATTACTTTTATCAACCAAACCCTGCCTAAAAAAAATTACTAAATAATCTTTATAGGTTGTCATAGTAGGAAAAGAACTATAAATTACAGGATTTTCATTTACTATTGTTTTTGTTATCATAAGCTGTTTGCTATTATATAAAAGTTTTTTCTAATCCACAATCTTTTTTGTTTAAAATCAGGCATGATACTTTCTACTTTTTGCCAGAAATTTTTTGAGTGATTTAGGTAAAACAAGTGGCAAAGCTCATGAATAACGACATAATCAATATAAGCTTGATCAAGCAAAATATTATAAAAGCTAAACCTTAAATTACCGTTAAAATCGCAAGAGCCCAGTCTTTTTTTTGCGCTTGTAATATTTACGCTTTTAAATGTACAATTAAGCAGGTTTGAGTAGTAATTTAAACGAGTTTTTATAAAATTTAGAGCTTGTTCTTTGTACCAATTAATTAAAACTGTTTTTGTGCTTGATTGTTTTTTTATAGATAATAAAAGTATTCCATCCAGCAAAGAAGCACTGTTTTTATCGGCTTTTACTATTTTAAGTTCATAAATTTTACCCAGATAGTAAAATTTTTCGCCGTTATTATAAGTTTTTTTTGCTGGTAAAGCAATTTGTTTAATTTCGCTTATTTTTCTTTCAATCCAGCATTTTTTGTCTTGTACAATATTGTCTATGGTACTTCTTTTTGTGCCAAAAGGAGCTCTTATTTGCAAGTTACCATCATTTGAAATAATAAGGCTTATAGTTTTTCGTTTGGAATAAACAATTTGAATTTGCATAAAAACTGGCGGAGAGGGCGGGATTCGAACCCGCGGTAGAGGTTTTGCCCCTACACTCGCTTAGCAGGCGAGCGCCTTAGGCCAACTCGGCCACCTCTCCAAATAAAAAAATGGCGGAGGAGGTAGGATTCGAACCCACGGAAGGCTTGCACCTTCAACGGTTTTCAAGACCGCCGCCTTAAACCACTCGGCCACTCCTCCGATCTTTTGTTAGTATAACAAATATGAGCCAATTTTCAAGTATTTTAGTTTGAAAATTTTTATTGACAATGTTAGATAAATATAATAAAATTAGAATAATATAATTTCTGGAGGTGTATGATGTGTGTGTTAGTTGTCGGAGGCATGGATAGGTTAGAAGATGATTATATTAAAGTTGCAAACAAAATGGGTATAAAGCTCAAAGTTTTTACAAAGCGCGTTACAGATTTTTCATCAAAAATTGGTGAAGTTGATGCGCTTATTGTGTTTACAAACAAAGTTTCTCATCCAGCAAAAAATCAAGTGGCTAAGTTTTCAAAAAAAACAAATAAACCGGTTTTTTTGTGCCATTCTTGTGGTATTTGTTCTCTAAAAAATGCATTAAAAGAATTAAAAGACTCTATTGAGCCAAAACGTTAATCATACATTAATGTTTAATAAATAAAATCCTCTTTGAAAAAAATTAAGGAGGTGTATATGCAAGATCTAAAAGAACCTGAACTTTTAAACAAAGTAGCTCAAGTAGGTGTGATTTTTTGGCTTACAAAAATTGTTGCAACAACGCTTGGTGAAACGTTTGGGGATTTTTTGTCAATGACGCTCAGTTTGGGCTATAGCTTAACGCTTGTTATTACAATGAGTTTTTTGGCAATTACACTTTTTGCGCAGCTAAGCTCTAAAAAGTATGTACCATTGTATTTTTGGCTAGCAATTATTGGCACAACCACTGTAGGTACAGAAATATCCGATCTTTTAGATAGGACACTTCATTTAGGTTATCCTTTGGGTAGTTTAATTTTGTCAAGCGCATTGTTTGCAACATTATTTTTGTGGTATAAAAAATACAGAGACTTAAGTATTTACCCAATGACTGACTTTAGAAAAGAAGTATTTTTTTGGGTAGCAGTGCTTTTTTCAAATAGCTTGGGGACAGCATTCGGAGATTTTCTATCAGATAGTTTACGTTTGAGCTATTTAGGCGGCACATTAGTAACAAGTGCTGTTATTTTGATTGTTTTGAGTTTGCATTATTTTAGCAAGGTAAGCCCGGTTGTACTGTTTTGGGTTGCTTTTGTTTTTACAAGGCCATTTGGGGCAACTTTTGGCGACTTGTTAACAAAACCTGTTAATATGCACGGCTTGGAGCTTGGAACGCTAAATGCTTCAATTGTAGAGTTTTTAATTATCAGTTTTTTAATTTTTATAGCACATTTGAGATTGAATAGACAAAATATGCTTTCCTGTGAAAAAGTAAAAAAGAATTGACCAAGACTGCTTTAAGTCTTGGTTGACTTCTTTTTTAAAAATTTGTAATATTTAAGTTATGGAATCGCCGGTTGAAGAAAAATCAAAAGAACTAATAGAAGAAGCTTTAAAAGAAGCTAGTCAAAAAAACAAATGGTTATTTTGGGTATCTCTTACAACTACCTTTATGGCAATCTTGGCGGCTTTGGTTGGATTAAACTCTGAACTTTATATTACTCAAACTATTTTAAATAAAAACGATGCTGTTTTAATGCAAAATAAGGCTTCTGATACTTGGGGTTACTATCAAGCTAAGGTAATAAGGGAAAATATGTATTCAATTGCCTATGACCTTACAAAAAAGGAAAAGTTTAAATTGCAAGCCCAGCGTTACAGTCAAGAAAAGAAACAAATAAAACAAGATGCACAAAAGCTTGAGGAAAAAGTTAAAGAATTTCAGGAAAAAAGTAATCATAACTTTGAAAAACACCATAAGTTTTTAATAGCACAAATCATAATACAGCTTAGCATAGCCGTTGCATCTATTTCAGCTATTACAAGACGAAAAATTTTTTGGTATGTTTCTCTTTTATCATTTACAGCAGGTTTGTTAATTTTTTTGGTTGAGGTTTTGTGAAAAAATACTACATAACAGCCTTTATTTTGCTTATTTTTGGTGTAGTATCAATATTTGCATTTGATAGATATATTTGCGTGTTTTTATGCAATAAAAAAATATTTTTACCTTTTTTTGACAAAATCAGCGAAATTGGGTCTTTTGAGTGGGTTTTTTTAACTGTTTCTTTGATCGTTTTTTTATCTTTTTGGATTAAGCCTTTAAGACAGTTTGTATTTATAATGTGTGTATCAATAATTCTTGCAGATACCTTGGTTATAGTACTAAAATATATGCTTGGACAGGCAAGGCCAATTATGTATATAAAAGATAATATTTATGGTTTTTATCCGTTTACATTTAGGCATGATTTCGACAGTATGCCTTCTGGTCATACTGTTTTAAATGCAACTTTAGCATTTAGCATTTTTGCAAAAAACAAAAAAATTGGAATTTTACTTATTTTGTGGGCAATACTTGTTGGCCTATCAAGAATGTTTTTATGTAAGCATTATTTGAGCAATGTGCTTGTGAGTTACTCTATATCAATGTTTGTTGTTTTAATTTCTTATTCTTTAGAAAAAAACCTCAAAAACTAATTTTTTTATTGACAAACAATTACCACTGTGATAAATAATATTACGGAACTATAATTTATAATATTAGGAGGGGGAAGATGAAGCGAGTGTGGTTAGTGTGTCTTTTTTTAACAATCCTTTCGAACTACGCTTTTGCCGATGATTCAAAAAAATTAGAAGCTGTAAATATAAGCGCAACACCAATTATTGAACCCACCAAACAAACAGAACAAACTGTTTTTTCCGGTTTAGAGGTAACAAAACAAGGTATGGATTTAGGGGGAACACAAGCACAAACAAGCGTTTATAATGCGATTAATATATTGCCTGATGTTAGCATTGAAAATGCAGATTCAAGTGGACTTTATGCAGAAGGCACAAATGTTAGAATTAGAGGTGTGCGTGGTTATTTGGGGGCAATGACAGTAGAAGGCATACCAAATTATGGCGGAAACCCTATGGGACCCAGAGATTATATTTACAATATGCAAAATTTTAAGGCAATAAAAGTTTACGAATCTGCAATGCCAGCAAGCTTAGGCGTAGGCGTTGGAAATAGAGGTGGAGCAATTGAGCTTGTACCATTATGGCCACTTAAAACAACACAGTTTAAAATGCAGCAAACTTATGGCTCTTATGAATTGTACGAAAATTTTTTCAGGTTTGATTCTGGAAATATCGATAAAACCAATACAAGATTTAGTGTGTCATACTCATACGGCATTGCAAATAAATGGAGAGGTCCTGGTGAGATCGGCCCAAGGAACAATGTAAATTTTATGCTTGATCAACCAGTTGGCGATGTGTTTGATGCTAAAGTTTTTTTCAATTATAATTTTGTAAAACAAAATCTTTATAGAGCTTTGAGTTATGCTCAAATTGACGATACAAACCTTGATTATAATAGTTCAAAAACATCTGTTGCTTCAAAAGATATAAACTATTTTGGGTATAATCATGGTGATTTTCAAAATACTGATTTTTTTAGCATTTTAACAATAAAACCAACCAATATTTTTGATGTAGTGCTAAAACCGTATTATTCTAAGGAAAATACACATATCTGGCAAGGTATTTCTCCACAAAATATTGTTCAAAAAAGAACAAGAGATATAGATAAAAAAGGTATTATTGCACAGTTTGATCTAAATGTTAATCATTTTAAAGTTTCAAGTGGTATGCAATACGAAGTTTCCAATATGGATATATATTCACAAAATTATGCAATTTTAGGTGATAATTTATCTTATAGAGGCTATGGTGTATTTGCAACAACTGGTGATTCATATATAAAATCACCATTTTTACAGGTTGCTTTTGAAGACCAAAAATTTAAAGCCCAGGCAGGTATAAAGTATTTTAGATTTAACGATTCTGCTTCACAAGGCTATGTAACAAGCAAAACTGCCCCATATAGTTTGGTTAGAGCGCCAGACTTAGACAGAAAGAAAAGACTTTACGATATATGGTTGCCGAACGTAGGCCTATCTTATAAATTTAGTGATGAGTTTGAACTTTATATAAACTATGGCAGAAACTTTATTAGACCATATGCTTACATGCCACTTGTAAATATATATAATTCAAATAGAGCAAAATTTCAACAAGCGCACATAACGCTAAATGATCTTTTTGATGGGTACAATATTGAGCGTTCAGATAATATTGATTTAGGTGCACGCATTAGAGGTTCATGGTTTGATATTTTGCCAACATTTTTTTACTCAAAACAAAAAGATTTACTAACAACAGTTTATGACCCCCGTGTTAAGTTAAACTATCAACAAAATATCGGCAAAGCTACAGGTTATGGTTTTGAGCTTGCATTTAATGCTTATGTTAATGATTACCTCACATTCTTTTTTAATCCTTCATTTACTAGATTAACCTACGATAATGATATTAGCTACCAAGGTAGCTTGATTGGTTGCAAGGATAAGCAAATTGTTGATGTGCCAAAATGGCTTATAAAAAGCGGATTTATTGTAAATTATGATAAGTGGCAGTTTATACCTTCTGTTATTTATGTAGGATCAAGGTATGCAGACGCAGGTCACACACAAGAAGTGGCATCTTATGCTACACTTAATGCACAAATAAATTATACACTTAAAAATATCTACAAAATGCACGAACTCAAACTATCACTCCAATTAAACAACATATTAAATAAAAAATACATTGCTGTTATAAACTCAATGGATGATGCGCTTGCTGGAAATACAAGTTTTTATCCAGGCGAGCCGTTTAATGCGAGTTTAACTGCAAGCTTAACATTTTAGGGGGCTTTAATGAATTACAAAAAAGAATGGCTGGATTATGCAAAAAAATTTCACGGCCATATTTGCCCTTATGTAGCGCTTGGTGTCAAAGCATCTCTGTTGCTTTTATCAAAGTTAAATATAAAACGTGCAAGCACGGAAGATACAATTAATGAAAATTTGCTTGCAATTGTTGAGTGTAATAACTGTTTTCTCGATGGTGTTCAGATTGCAACAGGATGCACAATAGGAAACAATAGCCTCATTTACTTAGATACTGGTAAAAATTCTCTATCAATAGTTAGAAGAAATAATTTTGAAGGCTTAAGGTTATACATGGATTCCGATAAAGTTAAAGGTTACTTTCCAAAAAGAGGACTTGAGCTTTTTGACAAAGTTGTTAAGCAAAGAAACGCTAACCAAGAGGAAATCAAAGAAATGTCTGCTTTATGGGAAGAAACAGGCTATAAAATGTTAGAGATTGATAATAGTATATTTGATATAAAGCCTGTAAAAATAAAACCTATTGAAAGAGCACCAATTTTTGACAGTCTTAAGTGTGATAACTGTTCTGAGCTTGTTATGTCAACAAAAATCATAGAACAAAACGGTAAGCATTATTGTGCTACGTGTGCAAATATTTCAATGCCAGCTTTAATTGGAAGAGGTATCCAAATGACACAATCTTTATTTTTGGAGGTTTAAATGAAAAGATTTATTATACTTCTTGTAGTTTTTTTCGTTATTATTGCAAATAAAGCTAACGCGATGGAAGTCGTGGATTTATTGGGAAGGCACGTTTCTATTAATCACAAAGTCTCGCGAATAGTGGCTATTGGTCCTGGCACATTGAGGCTTATTTGTTATATGGATTTAGCTAATAAAGTAGTTGGTATAGAAAATATAGAAAAAAAATCTACTGCACCATATATGATTGCAAACCCACATTTGTTAAAATTGCCTGTTATAGGCCAGGGTGGTCCAAATTCTAGTATAAATACAGAAAAGATATTAAGCTTAAAACCTGATGTTATTTTTGTAACATACTTGCTAGACAAAAATGGTGCACAATTAATACAGGATAAAACACACATACCAGTTGTTGTTTTAAGCTATGGTCAGATTGCAACCTTCAATAATGATGATTTTAAAAAATCATTAATGTTAATAGGGCAAACTTGCGACAAACAAGACAGAGCAAAACAGATCATATCTTTTTTGGATAAGCAATTTAACTATATTAAAGAAATTTCTTTAAATAAACCAAAAGTCAGTGCATATATTGGAGCACTGGGCATGAAGGGCGCACATGGCATAGAAAGCACTCAAGGCAATTTTTTACCTTTTGAATTACTTGGTATAGACAATGTTATCAAAAGCGTAAAATCTCAAGGTGCAGTTATGGTTAGTAAAGAAGAAATTCTAAAATTAAATCCCCAGTATATATTTATTGATTTGGGCGGCTTAGCCTTGGTTGAAAAAGATTATAAAAAAAATCAACAATTTTATAAAAGTTTAAGTGCTTTTAAAAATGGCAATGTGTATATTGAGTGGCCATACAATTACTACGCTACAAATATAGATAATGCTTTAATTGATACATACTTTATAGCCAATGTTGTTTATAAACAAAATTATAATATAAAGCAAATAGCTGATGAAATATACAAATTTTTGCTTAATAAACCTTTGTACGATAAAATGCTTAAAGTTTACAAAAGGAATTTAGGCAAGTTAAATTTTTAATGATAGCAAAAACATACCTTAAGCAAAAAAGAATAAAATTGTTTTATCTTTTGGCTTTAGTAATTATTCTTTTTGTATTAATTTTTGCTTCTGTAATGATTGGCTCTTACAATATTTCAGTTTACGAATGTCTAAAAGCGCTTGTTTTTAAGGCTAATTCAAATTCAGAGCTTGTGATTTGGCAAATGAGACTGCCCCAAGCGCTTACTGCTAGCTTAGCAGGAGGTGGACTTGCGCTATGCGGGGCTGTGTTACAAGTTGTTCTTAAAAATCCATTAGCTTCACCATTTACACTTGGAATTTCATCTTCAAGTGCCTTTGGTGCAGCTTTGGCAATTTTTTTTGGTTCAGCTTTTTTAAAAAATCCGTACGCTGTAAGTTTTAGTGCTTTTTTAAGTTCTTTGATTGCAACATTTATAATAGTATTTATCTCAAAATTAAAAAATGCATCAAATGAAACACTTATTTTATCTGGTGTTGCAATCGGATCGCTCTTTAGCGCGTTACTTGCAATTTTACAGTATTTTTCAAGTGATACGCAGATTAGCGCTATTATTTTTTGGATGTTTGGTGATTGTTCAAGGGCTAGTTATCATGAAATATTTGTAATTTTTGTTTTGTATATTTTAAGTTTTTTGTTTTTTTTAAAAAACTCGATAGACTATAAGTTATTGCTTTTTGGTGATGATCAAGCAAAGTCTTTGGGTGTAAACGTAGAAAATTTAAGGCTTACCAGTATGGTAATTGCATCTTTGCTTAGTGCAAGTATTGTTGCATTTGTCGGCATTATTGGTTTTGTTGGTTTAATTGCGCCTCAAGTTGCAAAAAGGATAATGGGTCTTGATTATTTTTTAATATCAAGTTCAATTACTGGATCGATTTTTTTAGTTGGGGCAGATTTACTTGCTAAAAATGTTTTACAAAACGTTGTTTTGCCTGTTGGTATAGTAACTTCATTTATTGGTGCTCCAGCATTTTTTTATCTTATAATAAGAGGTAAAAAATGAGTTTAGAAGTTAAAAATATGAGTTTTTCTTACAAATACAATAAAATTTTAAAAGATGTATCATTTGTTGCAAAAAAAGGTGAACTTTTGGCACTTTTAGGGCCAAATGGTGCAGGAAAAACAACATTGCTAAAATGTATATCTGGGCTTTTAAAACCTTTTGGAGAAGTAATATTTGACGGTAGATTATTAAACAAAATGTCTTTTAAAGAAATTTCAAAAATAGTTTCTTATTTTGCCCAAAGTTCTGGAAATAGTGGTTTAAGTGTATTTGAAAGTATTTTATTGTCAAGAAAACCACACATTAAAAATTCATTTAGCGCAAAAGATTATGCAATTGTTCAATCGATTATAAAAATGCTAAATATAGCCCACTTATCACTAAAAAAACTAGACCATATAAGCGGGGGAGAAGCACAAAAAGTTCGCATTGCACAACTTTTAGCGCAGGAATCAAAAATTTTACTAATAGATGAGCCTTTAAATAACCTTGATTTAAAGAATCAGATTGAAGTCATGCGTTTATTAAAAAGTTTGATTGTACAAAAAAACCTTATAGTTATAGTAGCTATGCACGACCTCAATATCGCTTTTAATTATGCTGATAAATTACTGTTTCTAAGGGATGGTTATGTTATTGATTTTTGCAGCTTAGAACAATTAGATAACTGTGTCATAGACAAAACATACGGTGTTAAAATGGATATATTAAACCAAAAAGGAAAAAAGATATGCATTCCTTACTTTTAAATCATTTTTCAATACTTGCTGCGCGCGTGAGTTTGGAAAACTTCACGCCGTTTAATCCGCCTATTTTTATTGCAATTTCTTCAATTGATTCTGGTATGCCTCTTAAAATAGTATTTTCCAGGCAATTATGATGATCCATGTGGATATGTGTCGTGCATACAATATTAAGTGGCCAATCATGTTGAATGTCAATGAGTCTTTCTGCTAATTCTTTTTTATGATGGTCATAAATTATAGTCAATACGCCGTAGACTTCTTCACTCGTACTTGACCATTTTTCTTCTACAAGCTCTTTTCTTATTAAATCTCTAACAAACTCAGACCTTGAAGCGTAACCTTTTTTAATCATTTTTTCGTCCAATTCTTTCAAAAGGGATTTTGGTAAAGATATGCTGAATCTAATTGTTTCATCCATAAGTATACTCCCAAAGTTTTTGTTTACCAAAACAATCAAACTTATTTTACTTGACTAAAATATTTTGTCAATATTATGTATTTTTTATTGCATTTTTTAATTTTTTGCTTGCATTTATAAATTATCCAATATAAAATATAATTTAAAATTAAAGAAATTTGGAGTTGCAGTATGAAAAAAGTATTTGTTTTGGTAATAAGCATAACTTTGTTAGTGTATATCAATGTATCGTTTGCGGCAGAATATACAATGGTTATTGGTAAAGTAATTAGCATTAATTTGAAGGATTCCTCGATCAAAGTGGATGTATACTCTAAAAGATGCACAGGCATTCATACTTTTTCAATACAAAATGATGAAGTTTTGAAAAAATTAAAAGAGCACTCAAACATTGCCTTGTATTTGGTAAAAGATTGTGAAGAAGCTATTGTAATTACAGGAGAGTAAAAGATGATAAAGAAGTTGTTTTTGGCAATAGCGTTTTTGGTTTTTTCTGCTAATGTGTCTTTTGCAGATTGCAGTGCGCCAAGTGCTGCTGCAATACCACCGTTTCTTGGTAAGCAGACTGCTATAGCTCCAAATGTATTAATTGTTATGGATATAAGTGGCTCTATGAGCTGGCTTGCTTATACTGGCGGATATAAAGGAAACGAAGAGGGCTATTTTGACCCAAATAGCGTTTATTCTAACAATGGTTCTTATTGGTATATAATAAATAATAATGCTAATAAAGTAGCTAGATGTCCAGATAGCAGTTATTATATTAACTCTAATAGAAGCTATAAAGGATCGTGTCTAAATTACCACTATATGACACGCATTGACCTTTTGAAGTGGGTATTAACTGGAGGCTCACCAGCGCATTGCTCATCTGCAGATTCAGACTGCGACCCAAGAACTAACCAAAATGATAACATAAGCGGTGGTATTTTATTATCATCTTATAATGGTATACAAATCCTTTCTCCAATTAGTAGAATAAATAATTCTTTGCTTTTATCTTTAGCTAACGATTCCAAAAATGTTAAGCCCCGCATTGGTTTAGAAATGTTTTCGTCAAACGTAGATACAAAAAAAGTATATATTGGCGATTATACTTCATCAGGTGAGACTGATCCAAATTATCCTTATACATTTTTAATTAGAATGATAAACGGTGCAACTCCAGATGGTGCAACGGCAACAGGACCAGCGATGAAAGCAGCTTTGGATTATTTTAATCAAGGCACTCTAGATATAGGTAAAGATTGTGAAAGACAAGGCTACTCATACGACCACGGTTTCAGCTATGGCCAGGGTACATGGAAGGATCCTATGTATCAGCCCTGCAACCAAGACTGTATAACAAAAAACTGTGATTTTTGCTCTGCAGAGTGCGCCAATAACTATGTAATTTTGATGTCTGATGGTGATTGGAATACAGGTGGTGATCCACTAAAGCCTGCATGGTATATGCACAATAAATTTAAAAGGACGCTAAATAACACAGATTTTAAGATAAACAGAGTCTACAGTGTGGGTATGTTTTTAAGCACAGGAAGCGGTTATTGTGGTTTTAAGGCACTAAAGAATGTTTCACTTTATGGGTCAAATAATTTTCCTACATATCCTACTAATTGTCCAAGTTGTGATAATGATTGCTTAAAAACAGATTCTAATAACAGATACGGCAGCTACTGCTACACGCCAAACCCGGATCCAACTCAAACAAACCCTCCAACAGCCTTTAGTGCAAACAATGCACTTGAGCTAAAAAACAGCCTTGCTGCGATATTTGAAGATATAGCAAAAAATGTTTCATCCGGCTCATCTGCAGCCATTGCAAGCTCAAGCAATCAGGGTTCTATTGTTTTGCAATCTGTATTTTGGCCCCAAAAAACATTTGATAATGGTAATACACTTTCTTGGGTAGGAAAGCTATATGCATGGTGGCTATACCAGAGCCCTGGTTCTGCGCCTTTGCTGAAAGCAGACAATGGCAACAAACAGCTTGACACGACAGACCCTACAATAACTTTTGGCACAAACCCATCAAGTGTATTTGACAACAACAAGCCAATATTTGAATCAGGCGAGGTTTTGCTTAGTACAAGCCCAGACAAAAGGACTATTTATACTACAGTTGATGGCAAAACTTTAATAGACTTTAGTAGTGTTAATCTTAATAAAATAAGTCCTTAT
This sequence comes from Desulfurella acetivorans A63, assembly GCA_000517565.1. Classification (GTDB taxonomy): domain Bacteria; phylum Campylobacterota_A; class Desulfurellia; order Desulfurellales; family Desulfurellaceae; genus Desulfurella; species Desulfurella acetivorans. The sequence continues at coordinate 1,095,422 of CP007051.1, read as the reverse complement.
TTTGGCAGTTTGCCAGACTATCTGGGTAGCTCAAATCAAGCAACTTTAATAAACTATATACAAGGCACAGATATAAGTGGCGCAAGAAATCGCACCGTTACTCAAAGTGGTACAACTAAAGGCGTCTGGAAGCTTGGTGATATTGTATATTCGTCTCCAGCTGTTATGCAGGCAGTTAACTATAACGACGCTTCAAAAACCTACAATGTTATATTTGCTGGTGCAAACGATGGTATGCTGCATGCGTTTCTTATGGGGCAGCCCATAAATGCCTACCAAAAAGATACGATAGTAAAACTTTGCAATGATGATAAATTTACAACAGATAGTCAAGGAAACATAACCTGCACTGATGACAACGATAAGGTTGGCAGTGAGCTTTGGGCATTTATACCAAAAAATTCCTTGCCGTATTTAAAATACTTAGCAGATCCAAACTATGATGCAAGCAAACATATATATTTTAATGATTTAGAACCTTTTGTATTTAGAGTTTTTACATCAAGCGGTGTGAAAACAATCCTAATTGGAGGTATGAGGCTTGGTGGTTGTGTAAATCCACCAAGTGATGCAAACGGTTCAGGTTATTCTTCATACTATGCACTTGATGTTACAGACCCCAAAAACCCAAGTTTGTTGTGGGAGTTTAGCGACGCAAGTTTAGGTTTTAGCTATTCTGGACCTGCTATAATAAAAGAATATGATAAAGAAAATAAGTATTTTGTAATGTTTTTATCTGGCCCAACCGATTATGATGGAACATCAAATCAGTCTTTGAGCGCATATATATTAGATTTGTTTTCTGGAGAGCTTAAACAAACCATTACAAATTTTGGCGGCTCAATTTACAAGAATGCATTTGGTGGAAGATTATTTACTGGAGGCATAGTGGATAATTCAAATAGCTTAACAGCAGCAATACCATTTGGTACATCCTATAAAGACAGTAGTGGTAATTGGCATGGGAAGGTTTTTTTACTTAATACTTTTGAAAATGCTGATTATACAAAATGGAAAATCGTGCCCGTTACTTTTAATATTGATATTGGGCCAGTTACCGCTCAGGTTGCGACTTCAAAGTGCCAAAATAGCAGACAATATATATATTTTGGGACAGGCAGGTACTTTAAAGCTACAGATGGTATTACAAGTCCAAACGAAAATATCTTTGGCGCAGATGTGACAAGCTGTATAAATTCAGAAAGTTGTACTGTTAGTTTAACAAAAATTACACCATCTAATCAAATAGGAAAATCTTACGTACCAGGTTTTTCATGGTACGTACCACTTGATGCAAAATTGGGAGAAAGAGATATTAGTGATCCTGCAGCAGATTCAAACTCTGTTACATTTACAACAGCAATACCATCAGGTGGGGGAAATGCTTCTAAATCTTTATGCATCAGTGGTTATGGCGGCCAAACAAGAGTGTGGTCTCTATCTTGCGGAACGGGTGCACCAAATACAAGCGGACAAAGCTATATTATTTCTACATCTTCTGGAGGCTTGTATTCAGCAAGTGCAAATACTTCTAATACAACAGGAATTATTGGCACATATACCGGTATACCAGCTGTTAAAAAACCAACGCAAGTCCCAGCTGGAACAAATAAAGGTATTATTATTCAGTGGTTGGAGAAGTGAAAGCTTTTACATTGCTTGAAGTTATTGTAACTATAGCGATTTTGGCTATAGTACTTGCTATTGCTATACCAAATTTTAATAAATACATGAAAAGCTTTGAGATTACAAGTCAGTTTAACCAGATTGAATCAGATTTAGATTGGTCAAAAACATACGCATTTACACGCAAAGTCCAGGTAGAGGTAGATTTTACTGCAAATAATTACACAATTAGGGATTCTACAAACAACAAAATTATTAAAGGACCAATAAATTTAAAGTATAGTTGTTCTACAAACCCAGCCAACTTACCAATAATATTTTACCCGCTTGGATATCCTACACCAGCAAGCGTATATACTGTTGAAAGCAATAACCCAAACTGCACAAGCGTATCTTTTACAAGAATAATATCAGGAGTTTATGATGGTGCAAGCTGCACGCAATAAAAATGGTTTTTCTTTGATAGAAGCCATAATTGCGCTATTTATAATTTTGATTGCTTTAATTGGGCTTTTAGGTGCACTAAACCTGGCAATGAATGTAGAAAGCCAAAATGAAGTAAGAAATGCTGTGCTAAAAATCATTGATCAAAAGCGCAATGAGATTGAATCGAATATTGCGCTTTGTGATGATTACACTAATTCAACAAATATAAATATTACAAACTCAACCATATCAAAGTATATCCCAAGCTATACAATACAAACTACAAAACAAGACCAGACTTCAAATACCATATGTATTGCAAATTTTAGTTGGAATTATAAAGGTAAATTAGAGCACACAACAAGGATTGTTGTAGTGAGGAAACAATGAATCACAATAAAAAAGGATTTACGCTTTTAGAGATTATTGTTACGCTATTTATAGTTATGGTGGCTTTGGCAATAGGTTATTATACTTTTGTCAAAGTTTTAAAGTTATCCTTTTATCATTCAAGCACGCAAAAATCCCAGATTAATACATTAATGGGTATTGATTTGCTAAGGTACGATTGCGAGATGGCAGGTTATGGTCTTACGCAAAGCATACCCAAAGGGGTCGACTCAAGCAACTATGCCGAAGCATCCTCAAGTCCAGCTAAGAATTACAATAATGCACCAGGTGTGCCTTGGCCAGTGCAAATTGGCACATATAACAATGCTTCGTATTTAGTTATACGTTCAACTATAGCCAATATAAACTCTGCTTCAAGGAAGTGGAGCGTAATGTATTATGATGGCACAAATTGGCAAATTCAGGGTTACAGCGATAGTTTAAGCTGGCCAAAAAATGAAGCTGACAATCATTTTACAAAAGGCACAGATGACAATGATTATGTAATAATTTTACACAATAAAGACCTGTATGCTAAATCAAACGGTTTGTATTACTTTAAGCTTAGCACACTTCCATCAAATGCCAATATACCACCATCCGATTATACATATGTTGTGTATGGTGTTGATGCAGATACTACACTTCGCATGCCTTTTAATAGAGTAGATTATTTTTTGGACAATACTAATTTGCCAAAATTTTGTGAGCCTTCAACTTATGAATTATATAGAGCTACCATAAACCAATCAAATGGTGCAATAAACAAACAGCCGCTTTTGGATTGTGTTAAGGATTTTGAGGTTGCAATTAAAAGCGGCAATAATTGGTATACAAGCAAAAACCCTCTTGGTAGTCAAATTGATGCTCAAAACACTCAAGAAATAAGAATATTTATACTCCAACAATCTGGAAAGTTTAACCAAGAATATACAAATTCCAAAACAATCAATCTTGGCGATAGCGATACGGGTGTTTTAAGCACTTTTACACCGTCTAGCAATCAAGTGCATTACCAATGGAAGACAATTAATTTATCAATAGTACCGAGGAATTTAGTTCAATGAAAGATTTAAAAAACCAAAAAGGCATAGCATTAATTGTAGCGATACTGCTTAGTTTTATGGCATTGACTTTAATTAGTGCATTGATGTGGCTTGTCATTTCTGGGACAAAAATGAGTGGCATGTACAAGCAATACGCAAGTGCGCACGATGCAGCAATTGGTGGTGCTGAGGTTATAATAGATACTCTGTATTGGGGGCAAAACCCAAGTTTGCCAGATAATTCTTACAATATAAATGATCAAACATGCTTTAGAACAAAAAGAGAAAATCCAATACAGTATTGGGGAAATTGTTTAAATTCTAACCCAGATCTTGTTATAAATTTTGGCAAGATTAACTCAAGCAGTGATTATTACACTGTAAATGTTACTATAACATCTACGACTATTGCGCCACCTTGTGCTGCATCTTCAAGCCCTGCAAAATACTACTATTCGGTTTCAATTGATGCAACAAACTCTACAAGGCTTGACAAATCAGGTCTTGATTTTGTTTATGCATTGGGTCAGTAATTTTGTAAAATTTTTAAAAAGGTATTGACAATTTTTAAAATAAATGCTAAAAAAGGCTGCTAGCATTTTAAAAGCTAGTAAAAAATTTTATGTTTTAAGGAGGGCACATGGGTGAAGGCACTCGGGAGGCATATTTTAGCGGAGTACTTTAGCTGTGATAAAGACATTTTAAATGATGTGGTTGCTTTGGAAAAGTATTTGAACGATGCAGCAAAAGCTGCAAACGCTACTGTTATTTCTTCATCTTTTCGAACTTTCCAGCCTTTTGGCGTAAGCGGTATAGTTATAATTGCCGAATCTCATCTGGCGATCCACACTTGGCCAGAATATGGTTATGCAGCAATAGACTTTTTTACATGCGGGGATTCTGCAGATCCATGGAAAGCGCATGAGTATCTAAAGAATTTGCTCAAACCACTTTACACAAAAGAGCAAGAGGTTTTAAGAGGTGTCCTCGACTTAGAACATTTTACTTATAAAGCTCAATGTAATTTGGTGGTAGAGCAATGATAGACATCTTTTCAAGTGTTCCAAATATTTATAAGCTTTCTTCTTCTAACGCAGAAGGCTTGACTTTGTTAAATGCATTTGATGTAGCTTTACTTGAAAGCGGTGTAGGAAATACTAACCTTGTAAAAATGAGTTCAATTTTGCCACCAAACTGCGAGTATCAAGAAGAAATCAAGCTTCCATTGGGTGCACTAGTGCCCGTTGCTTATGCATCGATAGTGTCAGATAAAAAAGGACAAAAAATTGCTGCAGCTGTTGCAGCAGCAATACCTAAAGACAAAACAAAAAATGGTCTTATTATGGAATACGAAAACTACGATATCTCAAAAAATGAGGCAGAAAGAATAGTTATTGAGATGGCAAAGTGGGGAATGGATAGAAGAGGTTACGAAATAGAAAAAATTGTTAGTATTTCTGCCGAACACACAGTTGAAAAATGCGGTTGTGCTTTTGCCTGTGTTGTGTTGTGGTGGAAATGAATTATTATTGTGCAAATTCAAGTTTTGAAAAAGCTCAAATAGTTATTGTGGGTGTGCCTTATGATGGCACATCCTCTTTTAGACCTGGTTCAAGGTTTGCTCCAAACGCTATAAGGGAAAATTCTTACGGTATAGAGTCTTACTCTGTGTATTTTGATAAAGATTTAAGAGAAAAAAAGATATGCGATATGGGTGATATGCCTTTGCCATTTGGTGATAAAGCTTTTGTACTTGATATAATAGAAAAGTTTTCTTACAAGCTTATTAAAAACAGAAAAAAGCTTTTATCTATTGGGGGAGAACACTTAATAACTTTTCCTTTAATCAAAACATTTGCAAATAAATACCAAAATATTTCAGTAGTACACTTAGATGCTCATAGTGATTTAATAGATTCTTATCGCTCAGAAAAATTGTCTCATGCGAGTGTAATTAGGCGTGTTTGCGAAATAGTAGGTTTTGAAAATGTTTACCAACTTGGGATTAGAAGTTTAAATAGCACAGATCTAAATCTCCCATATAGAAAAGAAAACTTATGTTTGTTTAATTTTGATAAAGCTCAAGATTTTGTTGAAAGGATTGGTGATAGGCCAGTTTATCTAACAATAGATTTAGATGTATTAGACCCTTCAATTTTCCCAGGCACAGGTACACCAGAGCCTGGTGGTGTTACTTACAAAGAACTAATTGATTGTCTCAAAAAACTTAGCGTTTTAAATATTGTTGGCTGCGATATAGTTGAATTATCACCACAATATGACACAAGCGGCGTTTCTTCAATTGTTGCAGCAAGTGTTGCAAGGGAAGTCTTGTGTTTTTTATAAAAACTCAATAGGTATTTCTTCAAAGCTTTCAACACATAAATCTACACAATCAGATTTTTTTGTATTAACCAGTACTGTTTTAAACTTAAACATTTTTGCTGTAATTAAATTTTGTTCCATATCATCAATCATTGTATAAAACAAAGAAGGAAATTTTTTAATAATTTTAATGTAAGGTTCTTTATTTGGTTTTGCTATAAAGTCTGCTTCTATTATATCAAATATGTCATTAAATTCACTAAGGATTTCTAGGCGTTCTAAAACATTTAAAGCATGTTTTTTGGGTGCACTTGTAAAGATGATTTTTTTGCCATTTATTTTTTTAAGTTTTTCTTTCAAATTATTATTTGGTTTAATAGAGGATAAATCTACATTATGTGCATATTCTAAAAAAAAATAAGGATCAATGTTGTAATTTTTAATTAATCCCATAAGTGTAGAACCATATGTTTTTACATAAAAAGATCTTAAATTTTCTATAAACTTTTCTTCCATATTTAGATATTGCATCATAAATTTTTTAATATTTTTGTTAATATGGTCAAATATACCAGTTTGAGGTTTGTATAACGTTTTATCCAAATCTATCAAAAATGTCTTCATTTTCTAATTTGTCTAATTGTACCATAAAGTTAGATGCATTACAAGACATTAATTTAAGCTCATCAGTCTTCTTGTAGAAAAAATCTAATAGCACTTTTGAAAATTCTTTAAGATTTGTAGGATCTATTACAATGCCTGCTTTAGATTTTTCTACAAGCTCACTGTAGCCTGCAAATTTGCTTGCAATAACTGGTAGACCGCAGGCAAGCGCTTCTTCTATTACAAAACCTGCACTATCGTATAAACTTGGATAAACAAAACAATCAGAAGACTTATAAAAGTTTTCTAAATCATTTCTTTTTCCAAAAAATGATATTTTGTTTTCAATTGATAGTTTTTTGGCTTTTGCTTTAAATTTATTAACGCTATCTTGTCCAACAGCAATTAAGTGTGCTCTGGCAAAAAATTCTTTATCTTTGCATGCAATCTTAAAAGCATCAAGTAAGTAAAAAAAACCTTTAAGCCAGAAGTTTGTTGAGACATACAAGAAATAAAATTTGTCTTGATTTAGGTTTAGGGTTTTTAAAAATACTTTATTTTTGTTTTCGGGATTAAATTTTTTTAAATCAATTTTATTATATTGAATAACAATTTTTGAACTATCAACATTATAACCTTGTATTAATTGGTTTTTAACATATTCAGAAGGGACAACAAAATACTTGGTGTTATTATAAGTAAAAGCTTTTTTTTGAATATATATTAACAACCAATGATAAACAGATAAGTTTCGTTTTAATTTGGCAAGCATTAAGGACAATTTATTTGTATGTCTTAAATAGGCTTGTTTGACATAACATTTATGAGTTCCACCGCTTACTCTTAATATATCACAACCTATACTGTTTCCAAAGCAATATGAAATATAATTGTCTTTTTGGGCTTTTTTTATGTAAATATAGCTTACAATAGCAAAGCTTGCAAGTTTCAGCCAGCTTGGCCAGTGGGGGACTTTTATAACTTTTATATCAAGATTTGATGTATCTATTTTATCTACCTGCGATGCTAAAATCTTTACGCTGTAGCCTTTTTCAATAAGTTCTTTTGCTGTATATACAATGGAGCGTTCTGTACCACCATAGTTTGATAATTTTTTATATACGAGCAATACTTTTTTCATCTACTCCTTTATTATACCAGATTTTTAGGTACATACAAGATTTTTCTTGACATTAAATCAGATTATTATTATAAGAAATTAGGCAAAGGTTTTGTTTATGAAAATCCTATTAACAAACGATGATGGTTTTTTTAGTGAAGGTATAAGTAAATTAAAGGAATATTTATCAAAAAATAACGAAGTTTTTATAGTGACTACAGATAGAAATAGAAGCAGCTCAAGTCACTCTCTTACTCTACACAGACCTCTCAGACTAAGGAAAGTTCAGGAAAATGTACATGTTATTGATGGTACCCCAGCAGATAGTGTTTTAATAGCAATCAGGTATTTATACAAAGATAATTTGCCTGATCTGGTAATTTCTGGTGTAAATGATGGTGCAAATTTGGGTGAAGATGTAATATATTCTGGTACTGTTGCAGCAGCATTTGAGGCAAGATTGCTTGGTATAAAATCTTTTGCTATAAGTCTTGCATGGATTGATGATGAACCAAAGTATTTTGACAGCGCTTTTTTCTATGCCCAAAAAGTTATAGAAATAATTAAAAGCATAGATTTAAATGGAAACACAATTTTAAATGTTAATGTACCAAACAAACCATTGGATCAAATAAAAGGTATAAAATTTACCAAACAGGGTTCTCGTATCTATCAAGAAAATATTATTAAGCGTCAGGATCCAAGAAAAAACTCTTATTTTTGGATAGGCGGTCATTTAATTAAAACTAATAATTCTGAGAATACTGATTTTTGGGCACTGGAAAACAACTATGTATCCATTACACCAATAAAAGCCGATTTAACAAATTATGCGCTTTTAGAAAAACTCATTAAAACAGATTAAAACAAATTAAAACTTTTGAATTAATACAAATCCAAATTTTTTAGTTAATTGGCTTTCTAATATTTGAGCGTATATTCTAATCCATTTGCTTGAAGCTGTTATGCTTATAATTAACTTAAAAATATCTCTATCTGATATAGTGTAAACAAGCTTGTTATTTTATAAAACTGGTAGCGAACCATATTTTTGCAAATTATCGCATTGTGCTATACCGCCAAATATATTAAGAGATGTTGCTTTGGTCAGTTTTTTATTAAATAAAATTAATTTCTATAAAATATTAAGTAAAATTTTACTTGACATATAAATAAAACAGATATATAAATAAAATAATAAAAAAGATAATTATTTTAAGGAGGTTTATATGGACGAGCAAAGATTACCGTTAATAGGTGAAAAAGCACCTGAATTTCAAGCACAAACAACAAAAGGTTCTATCAATTTTCCTGATGATTTCAAAGGAAAATGGGTTGTGTTTTTTTCTCATCCTGCTGATTATACACCTGTTTGCACGACAGAATTTATTGCTTTCAATAAAGAGTACGAGGAGTTTAAAAAGAGAAACTGCGAAATTTTAGGTCTTTCTGTAGACTCAATTTATTCCCACATTTCTTGGATAATGAACATCGAAGAAAAAGCGAACGAAAAAATACAGTTTGCCGTTGTTGGAGACCCAATGGGCAAAGTAGCCTCACTGTATGGAATGCTACATCCAAAAGCAAGTGCATCAGCTACTGTTAGAGCTGTATTTTTTATTGATCCAGAAGGTATTATTAGGGCTATTTTGTATTATCCCTTAACAAATGGTCGAAACATTAAAGAAATAATCAGACTTCTTGAAGCTTTGCAAAAAACCGATTCTGATAAAGTTGCTACACCCGCAAACTGGGTAAGTTCCAAACAAACCTGGGAATTTAGCGAAGAAAAAGTTATTGTTGGAGCACCGCTTACCGTTGAAGGCGCAAAACAAAGACTTAATGAAAATTACCAATGTATAGATTGGTATTTATGCTTTAAGAAATAATTTAATCTTTTTTGTTTAAAGGGTGGAATGTATCGTATGCTTTAATTAGATCCTGCAGCGAAAGATGCGTATAGATTTGGGTTGCAAGTATAGATGAATGCCCTAAAAAACGTTGCAGGATCCTTAGATCCATACCGTTATTTAAAAGATGCGTAGCGCGAGAATGCCTTAGGGTGTGTGGCGAGATGTCCTTTAAAAGTGTTTTTTTAGCGTGTTTTTTGACTATGTTTTCAATGGAGCGTTGACTTAACCTTTTGCCAAATTTATTTAAAAAAACGCTGCCTTTTTGTCTGTTACCTAAATATTTTTTTAATATATTTAGGGTTATTGGACTGACTGGGACACTCATTTGTTTATTGCCTTTTCTAGTTATTAAAATTGTATTGTTTGAAAAATTAATGTCTTCAATGTTTAGATTTACAAGTTCAGAAACTCTAAGTGCGCTTGAATAAAGTAGAGAAATTATCGCTTTATCTCGCAGAGAACTTACATTTTCTAAAAATGAAAGTGTTTCGTCTATATCTAAAAATTTTGGTAGAGGTTTTGGTGATTTTGGTCTTACTAAACCCTTTAGATCAAAGTTATAAATGCCGCTTTTTTTCAAAAAATCGTAAAAAACACTGAGTGCAGATAATTTTCGTTTTATTGTTGATGGACTTTTTTTGTTTTTGTTTAAAAATAAAACGTAAGCATTTATATCATTTTCGTTTATAACATAAGTTTTTTTGTAATCAATAAATTGGCAAACATCTATATAGTACGCATTTATTGTGTATTTAGATTGATAATTATTTTGCAAAAAATTTAAAAATTTATCCAGTATATCCATATGCTTTAAGAATTTTATCTATAATCGATGTTGTTGATTTGCCTTCTAAATAGTCAATCAATACTATTTTGCCATTCGATTTTTCTACAATATCTTTTCCTACTATGTTTTTACCTTCCCAGTCTGCGCCTTTTGCCAGAATATCCGGTTGGATAATCTTGATTAGTTCGTATGGTGTGTCTTGATCAAAAATTACAACATAGTCAACAAAATAAAATGCGCTTAAAACGCAAGCTCTATCGTCTTGATTGTTAATTGGTCTTTTTTCGCCTTTAATGGATTTAACGGATTTGTCTGAATTCAAACCTACAACAAGTATATCGCCTAACTGCTTTGCTTTTTGAAGGTAATTTACATGACCTGCGTGAATGATATCAAAACAGCCATTTGTAAAAACAATTTTTTTATTGAAGGCTTTTAGTTTGTCAATGATTTCTTTTATCTGTTCGAAAGATTTTATTTTGTCCATAAATCCTCTATGATTTTGCATATATTGTGAATTATAAAGATATGCAACTCCTGAATCGTTGGTGTATAATTTGAATCAACTATAAAGCTAATTTTGGCAATATCTTTTATTATACCGCCATCTTTACCTAAAAGCGCAATTGTTGTAAGACCTATTTCGTTTGCTTTTTTAATGGCTAAATAAACATTTTTTGAGTTACCACTTGTTGATATACCAAAGGCTATATCACCTCTTTTACCAAGAGCATCTATTTGACGCTCAAAAACTTTATCAAAACTATAATCGTTTGCAATGCTTGTGATTATGGATGTGTCTGTTGTTAGTGCAATTGCACTTATGGCTTTTCTTTCTTTTAAAAAACGACCAACAAGTTCTGCTGCCATATGTTGTGCATCTGCTGCAGATCCGCCATTGCCAAAAATCAACAGTTTATTGTTATTACTTAAGGCATTAAATATAACTGTGGAAATATTTTCTAGTTCTTTTTGTCTACTTTGTAATTGTAAAAATTTCTGCGCGGTTTGCTCACATAGTTCTACAAAATCCATAACAACTCCCTTTTTTAATGTATCATATTTTAAAATTATAACAAGGTCAAGTATTTTTGTTTATAAAGTTATTAATTTTGTATCTTTTATTGAAATTAGTTAATTATGGTATATTTTAATTTAAAAGTATTTTTTAAAAGGAGGTTTAGATGAGTGTTAAATTGTATGCATTCAGTAGTGGAATTTTAAAATCCACTAAAGAAAAGTTTTTATTCAACACGGGTATTGGTGAACCTTTTGATATTCCTGTGCCATATTTTATGGTTGATATAGATGGCACAAAAGTACTTATAGATACCGGAATATCTCCAGGTTGCATAAAGGATCCGCAAGGTACATGGGGTGATATTATCAATGTTTACTACCCGGTTATGAAAGAAGAAGAACAGCCAGTTGTAGCACTATCCAAACTTGGTATAAAACCAGAAGATATTTCCTATATCATACAAACACACCTTCATCTAGATCATGCAGGAAGCACAAGGTTTTTCCCAAACGCTAAAGTAATTGTCCAGCTAAACGAATTAAGGTATGCATTTTTTCCTGACCAATTAATGGATGCAGCCTATATCAAAAATGATATTAAAGATCCAAATATCAAGTGGGAACCTATTGTAGGCTTCAGAAGTATGTTTAATGGTGCAATATTTATTATTCCAACTCCAGGTCATACTCCAGGACACCAAAGTGTTCTTGTTAGACTTAAAAAGCACAAGAGCGTAATTATTACTGGTGATTCTATTTACTTAAAAGATAACTTTGAAAAAAACATACCATCTGGCTTTGCACTTAACTTTGCAGATGCTGCATACTCTGTACAATCCCTGGGTGAGCTTGCAAAAGCAGAAAATGCTGAAATCTGGTTTGGTCATGATCCTGAATTCTTTAAAACAATAAAATTAGCACCAGAATATTATGAGTAAAAGGAAGGGTTATATGTCAGGTAGAATTGTATTTGTTAATGAGTTTACAAATGGAATATTAGATCCAAAAGCTTCTATGCTTGGTCCATTATAAAATGGTGGTTACATTATTGCAAACACTGCACCGGGATGTTGGGGTCCAATGATAACTCCAGCCATAAGAGGTGGTCATGAAGTAACAAAGCCTGTTTTTATAGAAGGTGCAAAAGTAGGTGACAGTGTTGCGATAAAAATTCATTCAATAAAAGTTGCTTCAATTGTGACTTCATCTGGAAATGAAAAAGCTATGGAAGGTAGATTTATAGGTGATCCTTTTGTTGCAGCTAAATGTCCAAAATGCAACACTTTATACCCAGAAACCTATATAGATGGGATTGGTAAAGATGCCATAAAATGTAAAGTATGCGGCGAGAGTATAGCTCCTTTTGAATTTACAAATGGATACACAATAGCATTTGATGAAAACTATAAAATAGGTATAACACTTAACAAAAATGCTGCAGAAATTGCTGCAAAAGATGCAAAAAATTATATGCAAATACCTGATAATTCTATACAAAATCCAATTGTTGTTTTTGCACAATCCGACATAGCAAGATTAACTGCTCGCTTAAGGCCGTTTATGGGTCAACTTGGCACGCTTCCTGCTATTGCTATGCCAGATTCTCACAATGCTGGAGATTTTGGCCAATTTTTAATAGGCGCACCGCATGAATATGCTGTAGAAAAAGAACAATTATCTTTGCGCACAGACGGTCATATGGATATTAATAAAGTAAGGCAAGGTGCTATAGTAATTGCGCCTGTTAAAGTCGATGGCGCTGGAGTTTACTTTGGTGATATGCACGCTATGCAGGGTGATGGTGAAATTGCAGGTCATACAACAGATGTATCCGGTATTATTGTAACTCAAGTTGAGATTTTAAAAAATGTCGAACTTGAAGGACCAATTATTTTACCTAATATTGAAGATTTACCTTATTTAGCAAAACCATTTTCATGCCAGGAGAAAGATATTGCAAAAAAACTAGCTTCTATATGGGGTATGGTCGAACTTGAAGAATCTTTGCCTATTTCTTTTGTTGGAAGTGGTGCCAACATAAATGAAGCAACAGATAATGCTTTGCAAAGAGCGTCTAAAGTTTTAGGAATATCAATACCTGAAGTAAAAAATAGAGCCACAATTACAGGTGCTATTGAAATAGGTAGATTACCAGGTACTGTGTCAGCTACTTTTTTAGCACCAATAAGTTTGTTAAAAAACGCTGGTTTATATGATATCGTTTGTAAAAAATACGAAAGTTAGGAGGTTAAAATGAATTTATCCTATTTTTCTCCTAATGACAGTGTTTTTACTGTCAGAAATGTTCAGGTAAAGTTTGGCAAAGGTGTTGCAAGTGAAGTAGGCTATGAAGTAAAAAGAATGGGTGCAAAAAAGGTTCTTATAGTTACAGATGAAAATATTAGCAAAAATACAGATATACTAAATACTATAAAAGATAGCCTGGAAAAAGCTGGTATTGGTTTTGATGTGTTTGACTCTTCTCCGGTTGAACCAATAGACACTGCTTTTATGAAAGGCCTCGAATCTATAAAAGGCAATACGTATGATGCTTTTGTCGGCGTTGGTGGTGGCTCATCCATAGATACAGCAAAAATGCTTAACCTCTACACCACATACCCAACGCAAGACTTCAAAGATTATGTAGCACCACCCACAGGTCTTGGCAAAACCATACCAGGACCACTTAAGCCTTTAATTGCAATTCCAACAACAGCAGGCACAGGTAGCGAAAATACGCCTGTTGCTATTGTTGATTTAGAAAAGGAAAAACTTAAAGTAGGCATATCCCATCAGTATTTACTGCCAAGTTTAGCTTTGCTTGACCCGGTTTTAACTGTAACACTTCCTAGCTACTATACTGCTTCTACCGGTATGGATGCATTGCTGCATTCAATAGAAGCTTATACTGCTCTTCCATATTATGCAAGAATAAGACCAGATTCTCCAGATAAAAGACCAGTCTATATTGGTGCAAACCCTGTTTCTGATCTATTTGTAGAAAAAAGCATTGAGCTTATTGGCAAATATCTAAGGAGAGCCTGTCATAACCCATACGATTTAGAAGCAAGAAGCAATATGCTTTTGGCTGCTCACTTAGGCGGCGCATTTGGAAACGCAGGTGTTCATATACCACATTCTCTTGCATATCCTTTAGCTGGAAGAAACCATCAGTTACCGCATGGTATATCGGTATGCGTTACAGCTAAAGCTGCACTTGAGTTTATTATACCAACAAGTGCATCTAAACTAAAAAAGGTTGCGCAGCTAATGGGCAAAAATACAGATGGTTTAAGCGATATAGAAGGTGCTTATCTGGCAAAAGAAGCTGTTGTGGAATTAATGAAAGATATTGATTTTCCATCAGGTATAGAAGCAGTTGGCTTTAGTGAAAAAGACATAGAAGAACTATCCCAGGCTGCTATGCAGGTTCAAAGGCTTCTTGTATGTAGTCCAAGGCCGGTAAAGATTGAAAATATAAGGGAGATTTACAAAAAAAGCTTAAAGAATTGGTAGCTTACGCTGTTTGACTTTAAAAGGAGAAAATTATGCCAGAAGCAAAAGAATACTACAAAATGTTAACGCCTGAATTTAAATATCCTAGAGTATTTTGCAGCGAAGAAGAAATCATGATGGCAAAAACATTTGGAAACTTATAGTCTATTACAAGCCCAAGGCTAATTAAAGGACAGTCATAGCGCTTTTCTTTGGAATAGCCATAGGATAGCTTTTGGGCTTTGCCTGAGCCTTCAAAGTAGGTGTTTGTTAGATCGTAAAGTATTAAAGTGTTTTTTAGAGAAAATAAGTCTTCTTGCTTTTTGGCCAGATAGTTTTCTATCTGCTCTTTATAGGAAAACAGTTTATCTGATATTCTATACAGGCTGTTGTGGCTTATATGATTAAATGAAGTTGATAAAAGTTTATCCAAAGCAGTTATGCTTTTTGCCCAATACTTTGTAGCATGCTCGCTTGAAGGGTAAACGAGCCTTGATATGATTGATAGAATGGATAGGTCAATGTGGGATTTACTAAAGCCAAGACTTAAAAGAAAGCTATCAATGCCCAGCTCTTTTAGCATTGAGTATCCAACATATTCTGCCCCTATGGTTTTTGTAGATAAAGAACATATTGAAGACTCATACACTTCTATGCTGGACTCTTTGCTTTCCTTTTCTTCCTTGTTTTCTTTCTCTTTTACATTTTCTATACTTTTAGATAAATCCTTGTTTATTATAAGGCTGGCAAAATAATCGGCCATATTTTCCAAAACTGGATCTAATCTAAATAGACTTTCTTTTCCTTTTAATCTGTCTTCTATTAAGTCTGCAAGTTTTTTATGATCTTTTGGATCAATTTCTTCTAAAGCACCAAGATCTATTATTTTCCTTTGTCTTGGGCCACTTGGTGTTCTGTAGCTTTCCATTAGTCTGTAGTAAGTGTATACTTTATCTGAACCAGGGTTCTTTTTCTTAATCGGCTTAACAAACATAAAATATATTATTAACAAAAAAGACATATAATATATTATAGGGGACTACAAAGGGGGTTAAAAACCTAAACCCTGTCTAAATAGGGTTTAGGTACCAAAAATGCCTGTTTTTTGATGATTTTTGTTGAAAAGTGGTAAAGATGGGATAATATTTCTTTGTCTTTGTAAACAGTATCAATTGTTCCGTTTTTTAAAACTACTATTTGTTATTACTAAACTTTTTAATTTTTTGTCGTAAAAAAGATATCCTTAAATATATATTATCACTACTGAAACTTTTTTCTTTACAAAAGTTGCAAATATATTTCGTTTTCCCTATTATAATAAACCTCATAAGTTTCTAAAACATATTAAAACATTTATATAACAACTACTTAAACAATTTAACTCAAACAAGGAAAGTATTAAATTTGCTCTCTGGGTAAAAATTTTTTGTGTTTTATGTTTATGGCGCAACCTCATTTAAACAACTTTAATTATCAAAAAACATTATGCAAGGCTTATGCCTAATTGGCTATAGCAAATTAGGCATAATATATTCTACGTTGCTAATCCCTTAAAAAAAAACAATTTTCAAAGCAACTACATACAATATTTAATTGCAATATGGTTCTTTGCTAATAAATTGCAAAAATTGGATTTCTGTTTTGTTCTTAGATTGTTTAAATCAGGATCATTGCTAAGCTGGTCAATATGCGAAAAACCTAAACTAAGAGCTCTGCTTAAGCTATCAAGCGCATTACCTAAGTCTCCTTTTTGTGATTGCGCACAAGCTAATTCATAGTACAAATCCGCATTGTTTCCAGCGTTAGTTATGCCATCTTTTGCTGTATTAATTGCCTTTTCATAAAAACCCTCGCTTATATAAGTTGCTGCAAGATTTACATAACCAAGACTATAATTTGGAGCAGCACTAATTGCAGCTGAAAATTCCTGTTCTGCCTTTTGAAAGTTTTTTTGTGATGCTAGCATCACACCAAGATTTATATGTTGGTCGGCTACCATTTGATTTTGTTCATTGACAGTTTGCTTTGACTGAGTTTGATTTTGAGTAGCATTTTCAACATTTTGAGTTTTACTTTGTGCTTGGATTTTTTGATGTGGCTGGCACAACGAAGCTTCAACTTTTGCGGTTATAAATTCTTTGTCTGATTGTTGCAAATGGATTCTTTTTGCAAGTTGATTTAAATATGTTTTTGTCTCGTTTGATAATGTACAGTTGCTTTGTTGAAGAGCTCTAGTTAGGGCTTCTTCATATTTCTTTTTGGGGTCTGTTGAGTTAATTATAATAACAAATAGTATAATAATTACCAAAACAAACCCTAAAGATAAACCCGCAACAAAAGATGGTTTTTGATAAAAATTTTTTTCTCCTGACATTTAATACCTCCTAATAAAATCTTCAACGATTTGATTATATAGTTTAGCATAATCTTCTTCTGACAATTTAGCTTTTTCTTGTTTAATGTAGTTTTTGACTTTTTCTTTTATTGAATTTTTGTCCTTCTCTAATAGTGATAGTATTATTTGTTCTATTTTTTTAAGCATTATGTTTTTAGGTATATCAAATCCATCTTCATCTTTTGTTGGCAAATCAAATCCTTCTTCGTCAAAGTAGGCATCTTTGCCGTTTTCTGTTTGTATCAAACCCATAGCTTTACCAATCTGTTCAATTTGGTATTCGTTTAATATTGCCTCGGTAGAAGATTTAGATTCAACCACGCTTTTTGTTGAATTGTCGTTAGAAATTTCTTTTGGTTCGCTTTTTTCAGTTTTAATATAAGGTTGAGACTCCATTTTACTTTTTGTCTCATTTTCGTTAGCAATTTTTTCGGGTTGAATTCTTGTATTGGTAGATATTGCTTCTTTAAAAATTGGGAAAAATCTATCAAAATCGTAAGTAAAGGAATTTTTTAATTCTTGTAATCCTAAGTTGTTTGATAAATTCAACAAATCTTCTAAGTTATCTTTAAAAACAGTAAAAACATCTAAAGGATACCCGCTACTTTCTTTTATGCTTATTATTCTATCGGTTTTTTCACCCAAAGCTTTATTATCTAAAGTAAAACCTGTAACAAAAATTTGTGTACTATTTGAAGGTACAAAAAGATATTGAATATCATCTTTTTTTGGATCTCTATTTACTGCTCCGTTAATAACTATACTCATTAAATGAGACTTCTCGTTAAATTTTGTTTGTAATACTTCTTTATTATCTCTGATGAAATCAACAATGTTAATTTTACTAATTACTTTATTGCGACAAATATTAGATAAGGTGGATGAATCAATGTTGTCTATTTTGTTATTGATATTACAAAAATTGCAGTTTTCGGCAATTTCTTCTTTTAAAAAACCTGATACCAATTCTGGTGTAGAGATAAGATTTCGAAAGTCAATATTGAATTCTCTAAGTTTTTGTTGGATCTCCTCTCTTAATTTTTCAAGCTCTGTTTCTTTAGTTTTGATTTGATTTTTATAATCATTTATTAATGATTCTAATTCATTAATTTTTGAATCCAATGACTTTATTATTTTTTCGTATAATTTTATCTTTATATCTATTTCTAAATATTCTTTTGTTTTTTGAAAATAGATATCATACGATTTTTTTACTCTATCTAGCAACCATTGGGCATCTTTTTTAGACGATGATTCAATCTCTTCTAAAAGAGCTTTTGTGGCCGCTTTTAAGTTTTTATAAGCTTCTTCCCTTTTGTTATTTATAGAAACAAATAAATTATTCGATACTTCTTTATCTGAATCTATGTTAGATTTCAAAGATTTGAATGCACTAAGAAGTTTTTTAAATTCCCCTTTTTGTTTAAGTTTTTCTTCTATTGTATTTATATTTTCTTGTTCTAAGCTTTTGCAGTTTTTGTAAAAATCTTTAATTGTCTCATCCGATTTAAGTATTTTATCCTGATTTTTTGATAAAAACAAAAAAGGATTTCTATTATTTGGGTCACCATATCTTTCATTTACTTTTTCAATAAAGTTCTGGAAAATAGTTTTTATATTATTTTTACCGTTTGGAGAAAAATCATCATTATTGCTAAAGTATTGTGGACTCAAATCATCGTCAACAACTAAATTATTGTACACAAAATTCCTATCTAAGTTCATTCTTATTTCTTCATTTCTTTCACTTAAAGTATTTTTCAAGTACTCTATCAATTCTCTTTTTATAAAAAAATTAACAATATTTTCTGTAGGTATTTCTTCTGAGTATACGCCAAAAGTAGAAAATATTTGCGTTAAACCTCTTGGGGATTTGTTTAGGATTCCTTGAAAATTGTTTCTGTAGCTATGGAATACTCCTCTTGTAGCACTATAAATGTGTGTATAGTAAATATGTTTTGCCACTTCAGAGAATATATCTTCGGCTTTGATATCTTCTGTAACCACTCCAGCATTATTTATTCTTTTATTACCAAACAAATAAATAGTCGACGGTATTGCTAAGTCTGCTAAAGATTTTTTTAAATTACGACCAAAGTGTTCGTAGGTACCTAGTTGGATATCTCTATATAACTCCTTATTAGCAATATATTCCATTTCCATTAATGAAGAAACAAGATTGGCTTTCATTGCAACATTAGGAGTTGGTATGCCTATAGAAGTTGCTGCATAAAAGTAAGGTTTAGCTCTTGTGCCTGTCATTATTTCTTGTAACATAAACATTATGTCTAAAAATACACCGCTTCCTGTACCACCCAACAAAGAAAAAGCGACAATCACATTCCATATTTCTCTATTAGATGCTACTTCTGCTTTAACGTTGCTTATTTTTTCATAAATTTTTTCAAAGTTGTATTTAGTGGCTAGACGCCCATACACTCTTATGGCACCAGCGCCTTGAGAAAAATCATGCGATACAAAATTTCCTTTGTTTCCATATAAAGAATTGTAAAATTCCTGATTTTTAATTTCTGATTTGTCTCTAGACAAAAGGCTAATAGCTATTTTTTCATCATCTTTTACGCCAATATCTATACCCATATACTTTTTTCCTTTAAATGGCGAGTTCCAGTTCTGGTCTGTATCTATAAATAAAAAACGAACTATGTTTCTATTATCATTGTAATTTTCATTTTCACTAAGACTACCAAAGTCATGAACAAGCATAGATTTGAGATATGTCCCAATCTGAATACCAGTGCCACCTAAACCTATAAAAAGCGTATTTACTAAGCCTGCCATTGGTCCTCCTATTTATACTTATCTTTTAGAACAGTATAGCTCAGTATAAGTTCAAATAAAGTTATAATTATAGCTATTAATATTGGGGCCAAAGCGGCTATTGCACTATAAAAAGACAATGGATTAAATATTGAAAAAAATAAAGCTATAGCCCAAGCAACAGAACTTACCCGAACAAGAATTTTGGCAGTCTTCGGGCTTCCTGTGTTTTCTAAATATAAGAGCTTTAATGGCCAGTGAACTAAAACAATACCTAAAATTAAAACAATGTATACCAGCCATAACTGCCAAACCCACAAACCCATTGCTTCGTTTGATAAACTAAACAAATTAAATAGTATAAAATCTCTTATCATAATTACACCTCGTTTTTTTATGTTTGACTAAAAACCAAAACTATTATCTTGTTGCCAAACAAATACAGGTGTTTGCCCATTTGGATCACATCCTTTCCATCCAGCTTTTTTACACAAATCTGCACTTTCTTTTTCTATTTCGGATTTTGTATTTTCATAAGTTTTATAAGCATTGTATTGGTTTTCTGGAAGATTACTAAAATAGTAATAAGTAAAAACTCCATTTCCATTATTTTTCTGCATTGACTCTTGATTACCTGAAGCAGCTCCAATAAATATAATAGGATATTCGTAAGAACCTGCTATTTGAGTGGCTGCTTTTCCTGTTGTAGAATATACATTTTTTTGACTACCAGCTAAAGCACCGCTATGACAAACATCTGGTATAACTATTAAGTTTATTTTTTTTCCAGAAGCTTCAACCATGTTAATTATGCCGTTTTTACCAAGCATTGTAAACGACGAGTTAATCACATTGCAATCAGCATTTGCTTGGCTAAGATTACTATTTGAATTAGATGCTGCTAAAACTATGCTTCTTGATCCACTAGAGGCAATAGATGATATTTGGCAGCCCGGTCCCTGGGTTTTTGTATCATAAACAATTATTCCTGTATCGCCATTTTGACTTGGCGTAGCTCCATGACTTGATGCATATATAACAAAAGTTGACCCGTTTGGCATTTTAGCCAGCATTTCTTTGATTGTTTTTTTAATATTATAAAGCGTAGCTTGTGATGAAAGCTTTCGAACATCATTTTCTGTAAATTTTGTTGGCAATTTAGGTATTTCTGTTACTTTATAGCCATTTTGGCTCAAAACTTTGGCAACCAACTTCATATCCTTGAAAGGTGCAGTGCCCAAAGGAACATTTGGAAAATTTTCAAAATATCCTATTCCAAAAACTAAGGCATATTTTCCGGATGTCGCATTAGCGTTGGCTAAGTTTGGTATAAGCTCTAATGGAGAAGGGCATAAGCTAGGGTTGTTTGTAAGCGCAGCCGACATACACTCTTCAAAATTAGTGATAGCAATTTTTGTGTACAATACATCATATCCAGGGTTAATATTAGAAGCACCAGCAATAGATTGAGCTATATGATAGGCTGTTATAAATTGGTCTTCATTTAAATAATTTCCTCTTAAGTATATTTTATTGTTTTCTTCTTGAACATATCCGCCGCTAATACCTGCAGCTTTTATAGCGTCATTTATTTGACTAACAACAGAAGCTTGAGCTATGGAAAATGTAAATACTAGCATAGTTATTAAAAATAAAATCATTTTTTTATACATAAACACCTCGCTTTCAATCATTGAATTACAAAGCTAACATCTTTTTCTTTGGCTATGCCCATGCATACTGCTTTTAATTTTAATGTGTAATTACCAGGTATAGCTCCTTCACATACTGGGATATAAAACAAATCGGAAACCTCTCCTTCTGGCATATATCTATTATCTGTAAAACTCAATACAGGTTTTCCATTTCTATAAATAGTTGCATAATAGGTAAGAAGTTCCGCTTGATCCTTTTCGGGGCTTAATATATCATATCTAGAATCTATGTATATATAGTCTCCCACATGAAAAATATTTTGTTTCATTATTATGTTTGCAATATCAAAATATGGTCCGTTCGATGGATTATAATGGACGTCTCGTGCAGTTGTATCATAATCTTTGCTTAACTCGTTTTTGTGTGCTAAAGCTGTATATAAAGCTCCCCCTGCTACTCCAGCCACAGCACCAACCACAGCACCTTCAGCTCTGTTGTTTTTACCACCAAGCAAAGCTCCGACAAGACCGCCAATTATACCTGATACTAAAGCATTTTTACCCATCTGCTTTATTATTATTGTTTTAGGTGAATTATTAAACATAGCTTCACAAGAATAATCTTTCTGAACGTTTTGAGCTACAGGTGTTGTTTGTTGTTGACTTTGATTAGCCGGGGTTTGAGCGGTTGAATTACTATTGACAGCTTTTTTAATATTATTAATCAAATTTTCGAAAAATGATCCTGCAATAGAATCTTGAAAAGTAATAATATTAAATGCTAATAGTACTAATATTATGGTAACAACTTTTTTCATAATCCCAATCTCCTATCTTGCTATTCGTGAATAAGTCGTACTATGGCAACTATTGGTTGTGAAGAACCAGCTTCTGTATTGCTTACATAATAAGATGCATCTTCTACATATGAGTTGTTTGATATAACTATACTTCTACTACTCGAAGCATTACTTTCATAGCTTTTTTTGCAATTAGGTAGGCTTTCAAAAACTGCGTTATTGACTTTGCCATAATTATCATTATTTCTTACAATATTAATGCTTCTGCTTGCAATATATGTTTGCTTGGACGGGTTTTTACAAGAATATAACTTAAAAACAAGCTTCTCAACACCTGTGCTATCCTGAAATTCAAATTCACCTTGACCATTACCTGGTATCTGAATAGGCGTGAAAGCTTCCACATATTCTTGTATTAATTTTGTTTCTTCGCCTGTTGGAGATATGTTACTAACCTCTACAATGCCGGGCAAATTTGTTTGGAAATTGACAATAAATTTATCACCAGTTTTGAATTTGTAATCGCTTGGGTTTACATTTATAATCCCACTATCGGTAACTTTTTCTATCTTAATCGAAAACCCAGCAGGAATATTTTGTTGTAAAGTTTGAGCAATCTTTTTAACATAAGGTTTTTTTTGATAAAATTCATTTGCTTTTGCAGCATAATCTTCGTTGCTATTTGTTACTTTAGTAACAGTATGCTTTTCAACTACAGTAGTGGTTTCTATCTTAGTGCTAGATACTGATGGGACAGAAATTGCCGTGCCTGCGGTACTAAAAAATAAAGCTCTTGAGCTAACTCCATCTCCACCAAAAGCCAAAGACACAAAACCAAACAAAGCAATCAACACTAAAAAACCTTTACAAATATTCATTGCACAACCTCCTAAAAAATTTTTATTGGACTAAATTTTAATAAAATAAACCTATAATAATTATATGATTTAAGATTTAAATTACAATAGGGTTTAACCAGTTTTTACCACTTTACAACAACAATCATCAAAAGACAGGCATTTTGCTTCAAGCTTTATTTAGACATTTATATACATTTGCAGTTTATTATGATTTATTGTACTATACTACTTCTATCTTTTTTGTTTATACTGATTTTTATATTTATTAAACCAACCAAAAAGCATTGTTCAAATAAAGTGTACCAAACCTTATGTTGCAAACAGAATCATGCGCTAACGCTATTTTTTATTATAATGGGTAAAAGTTATAGTATGAAAGAGTTAATGAAAAAGCGAACAAAACAGACTTGAGAAAATAAACGTGCCTTAGGTTGGTAATTTAAGTTGACCATAACAAGCACTTTGTTTTCTATTTTGCAAAAGTTTTGTAACAGATTAATAAATCAGTCGCTTAATGATCATTAAATTGCTTGACTTAAGACTTTTAAAGCTTATATTAGTAGATAAGAATGAAAGACGCAAGGAGGTGTTTATGCAAGTTAATGCAAGTGCTCAGGTGCAAATAGACACGCTTAAAAAAGCTATAGATCAAAATAAACAACAGGTGAGTGATCTAATTGCAATGCAGCAAAAAACTAATAATACACAAAAGATCAACAATCAAAGCAATCAAGAAAATCTTGTGCCAAAATCCAAAACCATTGGAAATCAATTTGATCAGATGGCATAAGCATAGGACCATAATATGTTTTTAACAAGTATTAGCGGACTCAACGATGCATCCATAAGACAAGATGTAACTGCAAGTAATATTGCCAATTTAAACTCAAAAAATTATAAACAATTGAATGTTACATCAATGACTTTGCCAAACAATAAAGGTGTAACGCAAACCATAATCCAATCAAACACCCCATCAAATTTAAATGGCAATAATGTTGACTTAACAAGCCAAATAGTAAATTTGAATTTAAACAGCATAACTTATAAAGCAAACACTAAAGCTATTCAAGCACAAAATCAAATGTTAGGTAGTTTGTTAAATATTAAGATCTGATGTGTTGTGCTTAGTTCAATCTACTTTCAATTCTGAATGCATTTTCACATTTTTGTTTAAAAAAAATAGCAAAAGTGTTCTATTTTAGTAGAATTCAAAACACCATTGGAATATAGCCTTCGTTAATTAAATTAGATAGAGGTTCGCCAATGTATTCTAAGTTAAAACCTTTTTCTTTATATAGCTTATCAATGCTTTTTTCTTTGGCAACAAACTTGCAGGCTACCGCCTGGAGTTTTTTAAGTGTGTTTAAAAGTTCATCGTTTTTTAGGATTATTTCCTGGCTTGCGCCAAACACAAAAAATTTTACATCTTCAAACCATTTGTATTTTACAGCATTAGCGCCATATAAAACACCGGTTTTTAAAACTTCGTCATTTGGATTAGCTAAAATAATGACTACCTTGCTTATAACTTTCCTCCTTTTTTAAACTTTAACGTTATATTGCCAGCTTTATATACAAAAACGCTTAGAGCCAGTAAAAATTCTGTTAGTGCACATACCGCCTTTTTGCAAGTCAAATCCATGCGGCAGATGAACAATTATTATAGCGCCAAACATTACAATCATAATACCAAGCGCTCCAAGGCGTACAAATATACCAGTCAGCATAGAAATTCCACCACAAAACTCAGCTAAACCTACAAGAAAAGCAACAATCAAAGGAAAATGCATGTTATTAGCAAAGCCAGCATCAAACACAATGCACTTTTGTATAGAAGCATCCATAGTAATGCTTTCTATCATAGAAGAAAGTGTTTTGGGTTCAGATACATTGCCTTTGAATATAAAGCTTTTTACAGGAAAGCCGTATTGGTTTAAAGCAAGGGCTAGACTTACCAAAGGACAATCTGTTCTTTTTTCTTTGGAGTGGCCATATTGGACTAAATCAGTATAGGCTTTGTTTTTCATAGAGCTTAGATTCTATTTGTTCTTTTTGATTGAAGAGTTTGTCTTGAACTCTATACAGACTAAACAAAGAAAGTTTATTGAAGTTTGTGTCTAAAAGTTCATCTATTGCGCTTTGATTTTGAAGGAAAGAATGGATGGAGCATTCTTGTGTGTTTCCAAATAGCTTGCCCGTTATAAGAGCTATTGTTGTATTTATTTCTTTTTTTGAAAACCCGAGCCCTTTTAGGATTCTATCTATACTGAGAGATTTTAGAGCCTCTAAAATAATATATTCTGCTCCTATTGTCCTTACCTTTGAATGCTCTATGCTGTCAATATCAACGGATGTAAATTGCGCTGGAGTATGATTACCAACTGTATTGCTGTTTCTATTTTTCTTTATTATTGTGTCTGCGTAAAATTCGGCTAACTCTTCTATTTTGGGAGAAAACCCAAAAAGAGGTTAGGGGCGATTGTATAGTATATCACGTATTCTTTTGGCAAGAAGCTTGAACTCCTCTTTGGTAAGATCGCTTAACTTGTTTGAACTTCCCAGATACAAGGTAACTTCCTGCCTTGGTCCTTTTGGAGTGTTGTAAGATTGGACAAGCTCATATGCTGTGTATTTCTTATTGTTCTTTTTGTCTAATTTTGCGACAGGACGAATATACATAAAAGGCAATATACACTATCAAATTTCATTTGTTAAGTGTTATATTAATATTCAGTCACTCAATTAAGCTTTTTGGGCAAAATGATAAAGATAATTACAAAAGATGCCTTCTGGATAATGTTTATGCTTTTATAGGTAAAGCATTTTAGCTAAACTTGGGAGGTTTTTGACGAAGATGGGTTAACATCAATACCTTTTAGTAGCTTTTGAGTTTCCTGTTCACTAAAATTCATAACTGGTCAAACCTCCTAAAAAGTTAAAATATTTTACACATTTTCATTCTGGTTTGACACAGAATAATGAATGGCCTCTTTATTGTTAACCTTTAATAACAAGTAGGGGTTTAAGTTTTGCAATCTTTTTTGCAATATTAGCTTTTATCGTTATATCAATAACTTCGTCTATGTCTTTATAGGCTAGCGGTGCTTCTTCAAGCAAGCCTTTTTTTGAATCTCCAAGAAGCAGTATACCTTTTTGTTTTAATTGAGTTATTAAGTCTTGATTTTTTAGTGTTTTTATGGCTTGCCTTCTGCCCAGGATTCTACCTGCACCATGACATATACTATTTAGAGTTTGGTCTGACTCATTGGCAACTAAAATATAAGAGTTGCTTCCCATTGTACCTGGTATAAGGATAGGATGACCTATCTCAAAATAACGTGAATTTTTCAAAGCTGAGTGTTTTGCATAAAATGCCCGTGTTGCACCTTTTCTGTGGATTATTAATTTTTGGTTTTTGCCATTTATGTTATGTTGCTCTATTTTTGCGATATTATGAACAATATCGTAAATTAATGTGTAGTTAATGGGCTTTTTTAAAATCTCAAAAATTATCTGTAAAGCTTTAAAACCTAAAATTTGCCTGTTTGCAAAAGCATAATTTGCAGCTTGATTTGCTGCTTCAAAGTAATCTTTAGCTAATTTGTCAGAAAATGGTAAGCTGGTAAGTTCTTTATTTGGAAACGATAATTTTTTTTGGTTAGCGTTTTCTTTAAATAATCTTAAATAGTCAATTGCAATTTGGTGACCAAGACCCCTTGAGCCTGTATGTAAGAGTAAAATAGGGTAGTTCTGATAAATACCAAAAGCACTGGCTATTTTTTTATCGAATATCTCTTCAACTTTATCGATTTCTAAAAAATGATTACCACTACCAAGCGATCCAAGCTCTGTTTTTCCTCTTTCTATAGCATCATTTGTCAGACAATCATTGTTAATTTCTATACGACCATTATCTTCTATTGCCTGAAGGTCCAGTTTTTCTCCAAAACCATTTTTTATTGCAAATTCAGCACCTTCAAATGTTACCTGTCTGAGTTTTTTTTCGTTTAAATAGTAGATTGCCTTATCACTTACAGCGCCTTTTGGAATTTGTGCATATAGTCCATATAGAATCCTTTCCGCGTTTTTTTGCACTTCTTCAACATCAACATTTAAGCTAATAGCTCTAACACCGCAATTTATATCATATCCAACACCGCCAGGTGATATGATGCCTTCTTCATAATCAAAAGCAGCAACACTTCCTATGGGAAATCCATAGCCTTGATGTGCATCGCTCATTAGCAAAACTTTTTTTATGCCAGGTAGTTTTGTTATATCTAAAGCCTGTTTTAAAGTATCATCTTCTTCTATTTTTTTTAGAATTGTTTTATTTGCGTAAATTTCTATATCAACCGTATTTGTTTTGATTTTATAGAAGTAATCTGTAACTTTTTCAATATTAAACATCAAAAACTACCTTTAAAGTAAACATATCGCCTTTTTGGACTATTTTATTGTCCTGGTATGTTGCAGCTTTTATGTAATGGATTAAATTACCATTAAACAAACGTGCAAAAGCTTTAATTTCAAAATTTTTTTCTTTTGTTTCTTTTACATAAATTCTATATGGGACATATTTTTCAATATAAAATGTCTTTAGAAAAAAATTCAATGCATCAACTATACCGTCTTCTAAGTTGCCTTTTATTTCAAAAAAGATAACTTTTTTTTCTTTACCTAACATAGGTTTTTTGCCCAATAGGTATTCAAAACATCCATATATTGCTTCTTTTATTAATCCTTCTTTGGTTTTAGACTTTATAATTATTGCAATATCGCTTGAATAATCTTCTATTTTTCGCATACAAAAATTACTTTTTTGGGTCCTTGTACACCACTTACAAGTGTTTTTTCTATATCGGCTGTTTTGCTTTCCTGTGAAACAAAAATAAAATATGCACTTGGCTTTTTTTGCTTTGCAAGATTATAGGCTTCGATGAGGTTTTCTTTTATATCGTTAAAGCTAAATAGAATATAGAGTGTTTGAACAGTCATTATTTTTTCTAATTTTTCTTTTTTATCAATGTCTATTATAGCTTGAGCACTTTCTGCTGATACACTAAGAGCTTTCACAAAGCCAGTGTCGCTTAAGCAGTAGTAATCTTTTGAAATATCAAGTCCCATTTCAGCCAAAAAACCAAAACTTTGAGCTTCCAATAGCTCTATTTTGTTGATTTTTAAGGATTCTTTTAGTTTATTAATCATAAAATAACCTTGTTTTTAAATATTTTGTTTTCGTAATTATAAACAATAGGTGTGCCCGTTGGTATTTCAACTTTAATAATTTGGTTTTCATCCAAATTTTCTATGTATTTTGTAATAGCTCTCAAGCTATTTCCATGAGCTACAATTAAAACATCCTTACCATCTTCCAGTTGTTCGACAACTTTTTGTTTGAAAAAGGGTAGTGTGCGTTTCAGATTGTCTTTTAGAGATTCTCCACCAGGTGGTGCTACATCAAAGCTCCTGCGCCAGAGTTTTAACTGTTGTTCGCCATATTTTAGGCCCACTTCTTTTTTGTTTAAGCCTTGAAGCGTACCATAATAACGTTCATTTAGTGCTTTTTTCTGTATAATTGGTATTATTTCGATACTACTTGCATAGTTTGACCATTTTTTCATCTTTCCTTTTGTGTGAATAATAACGGGTGTTTTTTGCGTGTCAAGTTTTGATAGTAAAATTAGTGCTGTTTGTATAGCCCTTGCTAATTTTGAAGTATACACAATATCTATGTTAAATTTTGAGAGCTTTTCACCTGCATTTAATGCCTCAAAAATGCCCTTTTGGCTAAGAGGAATGTCTACCCACCCGGTAAATAAATTTTTATCATTCCAAATTGATTGACCGTGTCTTATTAAAATTAAATGTGACATATTTCACCCCCTTGTTATATTAGCATTTTTTTGCCTACTTTCAAGTTTAACTATTGACATAAGAATTATTTTAATTTAGATTAGCTTTATGTGTATAGACGAAATTTTTGAAATTCTACGCCAGAAAGTTGATAATTACGAGAAAAGACAATCTCAGATAGAAATGTCAAAAGATATATATAATTTGATGTTAAACGGACAAATAGGTTTAATTGAAGCACCAACAGGTACTGGCAAAAGTTTTGCTTATCTTGTTGCAGCAAGTTTATTTTCAAAAAAATATAGGAAAAAAACAATTATTGCAACGAGTACTATTAACCTTCAAAAACAGCTTATCCTGAAAGATATACCTGTAATTAGAGAGATTTTTGGCGATATTGTATTTGAAATAGCTCTTGGTAGACAAAATTATGCTTGCAAGAGAAAATTTTATGCATATGCAGCGAGTATATTTAGCAATATAGATGACCCTAAATCGTTTTTATCAGGTTTAAAAAATGGTACAAAAGATGAATTCGACTTGCTTGAAGAAGGTTTATTTGAACAAATAAAATCTGAAAAAGATTCTTGTATGGGACGTTTTTGTCCGCAATTTCGGAATTGTTTTTTCTTCAATGCAAGATCAAGACTAAAAGATGCTGATATCGTTATCACAAATCATCACCTTGTTTTTAGTGATTTGTTTGAGATAGGAGAAGTATTTGATACAATTGATGTGATTATTTTTGATGAAGCCCATAATATTGAAAAAAATCTAACAAGCTTTGCGACATTATCATTTAATTTTTATGATCAGCTAAATGCAATTAAAAATTTTTTTAATATTATGGGTAAATTAAGACTATTTGAACTAATAAGTAATGCTACAAAGACAATGGATGATCTCAAGGAAGAACTCTTAAAGCTTTCTAATTTGATTGATTTTAGCGTAAACTACGATGAAGAATTTGCAAAGACTTATTTATTAAATATCTTAAGATTACAAGAACAGCTTGTATTTGATTTTGTAAATTTTAAAGACAAAATTGACATTGAGCTTAGTGTTGATTTTAAAGCTATTATTGATAAATTAAATTTCAATCTCAAAATACTTAAATCTTTTGCAAATCAAGATGCTCTATCATGTGTTTACTGGCTTGAAAGATTTAAAGACGTAGTGTTATTCAATATCACAAACTTAAATTTTGCTGATTTGCTAAGAAAAAATTTATATCCAAAAGTTGAAAGTATAATTTTTACTTCTGCTACACTTTCTATTAATGGTGATTTTAGTTTTATAAAAAACATTCTGGGTATAGAAGATGCATTTGAAAAAACATTTAAAACGGAGTTTGACTATAAAAAACAAGCCAGACTTTTTGTAATAAACAATATAAATAACCCACAAAGTAACAATTATGAAGAAGATATTGCAAAGTTGGTTTTGAGTGTTGCATCAAACTTTAATAAAGGAATTTTAGTGCTTTTTACATCATATAAAACTTTAAATGAAGTCTACAATAAAACAAATACCTTACTCAATGATTTTGGTTATAATGTTTTAAAACAAGGTTTTATGGATAACTACAATATGCAAAAAGTATTTTTTAAAAGCAAAACTATACTTTTTGGTGTAAATAGTTTCTGGGAAGGAATTGATATAAAAGGAGATAACCTATCTTGCGTAATTATTACAAAACTACCTTTCGAAGTACCCACACACCCGATTGAAAAAGCAAAGTACGCTAACTTTGCACAAAAAGGTAAAAATGCATTTATAGATTATTCTCTTCAAAAAGCAATTTTAAAATTCAAACAGGGGTTTGGCAGATTGATTAGAACAAAAAAAGATACTGGCTTTATTATTATTGCAGATAACAGGTTGTTAAAAAAATCTTATGGTAAAATTTTTTTGAAATCACTCCCGGAAGTTGATATTGAGATTAAAAGCGTTGAGGATTTACATTTAAGCCAAGATATTTAATCATATCCAGATCATCTTGAATGCTGCGACCTTTTTGTGTTAAATAATCACTTACCATTATTCCATTTGCTCCAGCAAAAAAAACTAGCGCATGAAGTTGTTTTAAAACATGTTCTCTACCACCACATACTCTTATGTCTTTGTCTGGCATTATAAATCTAAACATGGATATAATTTTTAACGCTTCAAATGGTTCAAGAGGTTTTTGGTTTTCAAGTGGTGTACCTTTAATACTAATCAAAAAATTTATGGGTATAGAATCAACATCTAAATTTTTAAGCTCAAAAGCAAGACTAATTCTATCTTCTAAAGATTCGCCTATACCAAATATACCGCCGCTGCAAACATAAAAACCTAGCTGTTTTGCAACTTTTACAGTATTTACATCATCATCGTAGCTGTGCGTTGTGCAGATTTTTGGAAAAAATTCCCTTGAAGTTTCTAAGTTGTGGTGAAACTCCAAAAGTCCAGCTTTTTTTAACTCAAGAAGCTGATTTTTTGTTTGCAAGCCTATAGATACACCAGGTATCAAAGCTAATTTAGAAATCTTATTGATAGAAATTTTTAGGTTTTCAAAATCCTGTTTGTTATTTAAGCTAAGTCCACTTGTTACTATGCTAAAACGCTCGACTGGATAATTTGCAATGTATTTTGCTTTTTGTTCAATAGTACTTGGTGGTAGAAAATCGTAAGATTCAATATTTGTATTAAAGTGAGCCGATTGTGCACAAAAAGCACAATTTTCGCTGCAACGACCGCTTTTTGCATTTACGATCGAACACAAACTTATTGTATTTCCTTTAAAAAATTGTCTTAATTTGTTTGAAACGCTAAACAGATCCAGCATAGCATTTTGTGGTGTTTTTAAAATATCCATTGCATTGTTAAAGTCTATATTTTTTTCCAGAGCTTTATCAAAAAGCTTGTCTAAATGCATTAGGCCTCCAACTTGTTAATTAAGCAAAGTATATAAAATTAACATTTGAATTTCAACTGTTTGCTGGTTATAATTTAAAAATATGGAAATCGAAACTTTAGTCGTTGGTGTATTGGAAACAAACTGTTATATAGTGCACGATAATAAGCAAGCCATAATAATTGATCCAGCTAGCGATGCAAAGAAAATAATAAAAATTATAGAAGAAAAAAATTTGCAGCCAAAATTAATAGTTAATACTCATTACCATTTTGATCATACAGGTGCTAACCTGGATATAAAGATTGCTTTTAATATACCCATTGCAATTGGTATAAATGATGCAAAATATTTAGAAGATGCCTATCTTGATGCCCATTTATTTATGATCGATGCCAAAAAGTCGCCAAAAGCCGATATTTTGCTTAAAGAAAACGATGAAATTGAACTTAACAATATTAAATTTATTGTAATTGAAACACCTGGACATACTATTGGCTCAATTTGTTTGTTTAACAAAGATAACCATGTGCTCTTTAGTGGCGATACATTGTTTTATGAATCGATAGGCAGATACGACCTACCAACTGGAAATTATAACCAACTAATGAAATCACTTAAAAAAATACTTACTTTAGACGATGAATGTGTTGTCTACCCAGGCCACGGTCCAAAGACAACCATAAAACACGAACTATCAAATAATCCGTTTATTTAATAAAAAAGGGGAAAAATTCCCCTTTTTTATTTACTCTTCTACTTTGATAGATTCAGTTGGACATGCTTCAGCTGCTTCTTTGATAACATCAATAGAAGCGCCATCAGGATTTTTTACCTGAGCTTTTCCATCAACCATTTCAAATACATCAGGTGCTGTATCAACACATACTTCGCAACCAATGCATGTTGACTGATCTACTGTAACTTTTGCCATACAAACCTCCGCTTTTTTTTGAGATTGTATTATACTATTTCAATTGTGTCAAGTGCAATTGCTTTGTATAGATTTTAAAATAATGCTTGAAAAATTACTGTTAATAGGCTATAAGAACTCATATGAATGTATCTGTTGTAATTCCTACATTAAACGCGCAAAAAACAATAGCTGCTGTTCTTTTAAGATTAAGACAGGAAGATGTTAAAGATATTATTATAATAGATAGTTCATCGGATGATAATACGCAAAAAATTGCAAATGCTTTTACAGATAGAGTTTATGTAATTAAAAGAGAAAATTTCAATCATGGTTTAACTAGAAATTTAGCCCTTGATATGGCAAAATTTAATATAGTTGTATTTTTAACTCAGGATGCTATTTTGTGTAAAGACTCAATTGCAAAGCTAATTAGAAATTTTGATCAAAAAGATGTAGCTATTGTCTATGGTAGACAATTGCCTCATAAAAATGCAGATGCTTTTTCTAAACACTTAAGATACTTTAATTATCCAAATTACTCTATAAAAAAGACTTTTGATAAAAAAGATGTGTATGGTGTAAAATTAGCATTTAACTCTAACTCGTTTTCAGCATATAAAAAGGATATAGTGCAAAGTCTAGGCGGTTTTCCAAAATTGGATTTTGGTGAAGATGTATATATGGCTGCAAAAGTTTTGCTTTCAGGATGGGCTGTGTATTATGATAACAAAGCTTGTGTCTATCACTCCCATAATTATAGCTTAAAGGAAGAATTTGAGCGTTACCTGGCTGTAGGTAAGTTTTATAAATCACAAAATTGGATTATGCAAACCTTTGGTAAAACTACAAAAGAAGGTTTAAACTATATTATAGATCAGTTTAGTTTTATTGCTAAATCAGGTAGATTTGAGTTGCTTCCTCAGTTTTTACTTAAAGATGTATTAAAGTTTTTTGCTTACAAAATCGCTTAAAATGGAGGTTTTATGCCATTTGAGTTTGAAAAAGTTAATATAAATGGTGTTTTGCTTATAAAACCTAAAGTATTTTTTGATGAGAGAGGTTTTTTTTTAGAAACTTATAAAAAAAGCCAGTTTTTAGAAGCAGGCATTAGTGAAGATTTCTTTCAAGATAATTTTTCTTTTTCAAAAAAAGGAGTTGTGAGAGGTTTGCATTTGCAAAGAAAGCCA
The DNA here is from genome assembly GCA_000517565.1 of Desulfurella acetivorans A63. Taxonomy (GTDB): domain Bacteria; phylum Campylobacterota_A; class Desulfurellia; order Desulfurellales; family Desulfurellaceae; genus Desulfurella; species Desulfurella acetivorans. The sequence continues at coordinate 1,061,319 of CP007051.1, read as the reverse complement.
AAGCCACAATCAAAGCTTGTAAGATGCATCAAAGGCGAGATACTGGATGTTGTAGTTGATGTGAGGCTAAACTCAAACACATTTGCTAAGTGGTTATCTTTTGAGTTAAATGATAGCAACCAGCATATTTTGTATGTGCCAGAAGGCTTTTTGCATGGTTTTGTTGTGTTAAGTGATGCTGCAATTGTCCATTACAAAGCTTCAAATGAGTATTGTCCAGACTGCGAAGATGGTGTGATTTTTAATGACAAAACGCTTAATATTGACTGGAAAGTGCAAAAACCTATCGTATCACAAAAAGATATGCTTCTTAAAAATTTTTTAGAGTTTGAGGCATACAAATGATATTGGTTTTTGGTGGCAATGGCCAGCTTGCAAAAGCCTTTCAATTTCAACTCGAAAAAGAAAATAAAAAATTTATCGCTTTAAACAGAAAACAGTGCGATGTAACAGATTATATTCAGCTAAAAAGTGCATTTGAAACCTTCAGGCCTAAAATTGTTATAAATGCATCTGCATACAACCTTGTAGATGAATGTGAAGTTAATTTTTTTGAAGGCTTTAAAGTAAATGCTTTTTCAGTAGCTCATATGACAGATTTATCTAAAAAATTTGGCAGTTTTTTTGTTCATTATAGTACTGATTATGTGTTTGATGGTTCAAAGTGTGGTTTGTATTGTGAAAATGATAGTCCAAACCCGCTAAATGAGTATGGAAAATCCAAACTTTTAGGCGAGAAATTTTTATTGGAGTCTCAAAGTGAATGCTTAATTTTGCGCACCAGCTGGGTTTATGGTAACTCAAAAAACAACTTTATATCAAAACTTATGGGTTGGTGTAAAAACAATGAATATCTAAAAATTGCATATAATGAATTTTCTGTTCCAACAAGTGCTTATGATATTGCTTATTATAGTTTAATTGCAATAAATAAAGGTTTAAGCGGTGTTTATCATTTGGTTAACAGTGGTTTTTGTTCGAGATTTGAGTGGGCAAAGCTAACACTTTCTTTGCTTGGTATTAATAAATTTTTGTATCCAGTAGACAGGTCAATATTTAATCTTAAAGCAAATAGGCCATTTTTTAGTGCTATGTCAAACGAACTTTTTTGCAGGAATTTAAATGTTGAAATTAGAGATTGGCAAAATGCTTTAATTGATTTTTTGCAAAATTACTATGAAAAATAAAACTAAAGAATATATTTCAATCTTAATAATAGCTTTTTTTGATTTTATTGCTTTTATAGTAAGCTTATATTTAGCTCACCAAACAAGAATTTTTTTAAATGTATTCAATATTGTTCAATATAAAAAACCGTTTTCTTATTACTATGAGTATTTTTTTGTTTTTTTTGTTGTATTTTTCTTGTTTTATTATGAGGGTATTTACACAAAACGTTATGATATTTGGGAGGATGTTAAGAAAATATTTAACTCAATAACAATTATTGTAATTATCATACTTTCACTAGTTTCAATAACTAAATCCAGTTTATTGTTTTCAAGACTCTTGATATTTTTGTTTTGGTTGTATGGTCTGGTTATATTTTCTTTTTTTCATGCATTATCAAAATTTTTTCTATTTAAAATTAAATTTTGGCAAAAAAATGTAATAATCTGCGGTACTTGTTCTCAAGCATTATCATTTCAAAAATCGTTAGATAGCCAACATTATTTAGGCTATAATGTCGTAGCTTTTTTTGATCAAAAATCAAATACAAAATACATTAATGATAAAAAAATTATTAGATCTTTTATTGAACTTTCTTCGGAAATTAAATCTAGCTGCATTGATACTATTTTTATAATATCTGCATGCAATGCAAAGGTTGATTTAACAAGCCTTCAAACAATCTTTAAAAATGTAATAGTGATACCAAGTTTCGATGGATTATCTATTTTTAATACAAAAGTTAATTTTAATTTTTCTCAGAAACTTCTATTTATTCATACAAAAAATAATTTAGAATCTATTGCAAACAAAATCCTTAAAAGAGTTTTTGATCTTATATTGGTAGTTATTATATTTCCATTATTTTTAGTAGCGTTAATTTTTATAAGTATAGCTATCAAAGCTACATCAAAAGGCCCTATTTTTTTTAAACATGAGCGCATTGGTAAAAATGGGAAAATTATTAAAATATATAAGTTTAGAAGTATGTACGAAGATGCACAAGAACGCCTAAAGGTTTTACTTGAAAACAACGAGCAATTAAAACATGAGTGGAATCAGTTTTTTAAGTTAAAAAATGATCCAAGGATAACTAAAGTAGGTAATTTTTTAAGGAAAACTTCACTTGATGAGTTGCCGCAGATAATAAATATTATCAAAAACGAAATGTCATTTGTAGGTCCACGGCCTGTTGTGAAAGAAGAAGTTGAAAAATATTACAGAGAATATGCCAAGTTTTACTATATGGTAAATCCAGGACTTACCGGTTTGTGGCAGGTAAGTGGTAGAAACGATACTAGTTATGATTTTCGGATCAAAATGGATACTTGGTATGTAACTAATTGGTCTTTATGGCTTGATGTTATTATTATAGTAAAAACATTTGTTGTTGTGGTAAAAAAAGAAGGTGTTTATTAAAAAATGTGTAGCTTCTATATTGACTGATAAAAAAAATTATGGTAGTTTGTAGTCTGGCTTTTTTATGATTGTGCATTTGAAAGTTATAGCAAATGCTAAGCAAGATTCAATCTGTAGTTTCGAAGGAGGATATTTGAAAGTTAAAGTTTCAAAGCCTGCATGCGAAGGTAAGGCTAATAAAGCATTAATTTCATTAATATCTTCTTATTTTAATATAAAAAAATCTAAGATTAAAATTATAAGCGGAGAAAGGTCGCCTTTCAAGACACTTGATATAGATATAGATGAACAAATTTTTAATACCAAATTAGAGAAGGTGGTTAAAAATGCCAATTTATGAGTATAAATGCTCTGCTTGTGGGCAAAAAATCGAGTTAATGCAAAAGATGGGTTCTAAAACTCCAAAAAAATGCCCTGTATGTGGTGCAAATGATACTCTAAAAAAACTTATTTCGCATTCATCTTTTGAGCTAAAAGGTTCTGGTTGGTATGTCACAGATTATAAAAATAATTCAAAACTAAATTCTAATAATGAATCTAATAAAGGAGAACAAAAAGATGCTGGAAAAAACGCTGTCAATCATTAAACCAGATGCAGTAAAAGCTGGCTATAGCGGTAAAATTATAACTATGCTTGAAGAAAACGGCTTTGAAATTAAAGCTATGAAAAAAATTCGTTTAACCAAAAAACAAGCTGAAGGTTTTTATATTGTACACAAGAATAGGCCGTTTTATGACTCGCTTACGACATTTATGTCGAGCGGTAACATAATTGTTATGGTTTTAGAAAAAGAAAATGCGATTGCTGATTACAGAAATTTAATGGGTGCTACGGATCCAGCTAAAGCTCAGCCTGGCACAATCAGGGCTTTGTATGGAAAAAATATAGAAGAAAACGCTGTACATGGATCTGACTCTAAAGAATCGGCTGATTTTGAAATACCATATTTTTTTAGTTCAATAGAAATATTATAAAGGAGATAAAAATGGCTCAACCAAAAAGAAAATCCTGTCATTCAAGAGCTGCAAAAAGAGCAACGCACAAAAAAGCATCTATGCCTGCTATGGCAAAGTGCCCTCGATGCGGTGCTGTGAAGTTACCGCATACAGTATGCCCATCTTGTGGCTACTACAAAGATGAGGAAATTCTCAAAATTGAAGAATGAAGCCGATAGTCGTAGATGCCTTTGGTGGTGACCATGCTCCAAAAGAAATTATCTTAGGGGCATTTCTTGCTGCCAAAGAATTTAATTTAGATATAGTGTTGGTCGGTAAAAGACATGAGATAGAAAAAAGTATAGAAATTATTTCTAAAGATTTTAGCTCAAATCTAGCACAAAGAATTACAATAAAAGATGCTCCAACTGTCATTACTATGTTTGATAAACCAAGCGTAGCTGTAAGGAAAAGAAATTCTTCAATGCATGTAGGCATGGAGCTTGTTAAACATGATGAAGCTAGTGCTTTCATAAGCGCAGGAAATTCTGGTGCCGTTATGGCTATTGCTATGATGGTTTTGGGAAAACTAAAAGGTGTTTCAAGACCTGCGATAGGTGCTTTATTGCCTACTATTAATGGTAGTGTTTTGCTTTTAGATGCAGGGGCAAATGTTGATTGTAAGCCTATTCATTTACTTGAATTTAGTATTATGGGTTCTGTTTTTATTAAACATATGCTTGGCATACAAAAACCAAAAATAGGCTTAATTAGCAACGGTTCTGAGCCAGGCAAAGGTAATAGCCTAGTAATTAAATCTTATGATTTAATTAAATCATCAGCATTAAATTTTTACGGAAATATAGAAGGTAATGAAATATTTTCAGATAAAGTAGATGTAGCTGTATGTGATGGCTTTGTAGGCAATATTATTTTAAAAACATCTGAATCTGTACCTAGTATAATTGGAGAATTTTTAAAAGCACAAATTTCTAAAAGTTTGGTGTATAAAATTGGCTATTTATTATCAAAACCAGCATTTAGAATGTTAAAAAAGAAAACTGATTATGCAGAATTTGGGGGTGCACCTTTATTAGGTGTAAATGGTGCTTGTATTGTAAGCCATGGCAGAAGTAAAGCTTATGCCATAAAAAATGCCATTTTAAAAGCTGCAAAGTTTGCAAGCCTTGATATAAATACAAAAATTGAAGAAGCTATTGAAAAATGCTCAGCGCTAAAGTATATTCAAAGAGGTGTGGAAAATGCGATCTAAAATTGTTTCTATTGGTTCTTATTTGCCAGATAAAGTTTTAACAAATTTTGATCTTGAAAAAATAGTTGATACATCAAATGAATGGATTGTGCAACGAACGGGAATTAAAGAGCGTCATATTTCAGATAAACCTACAAGTTATCTAGCCTATATGGCAGCTAAAAAAACCATAGAAGGCGTTATCAGTCCAGAAGAAATCGATGTAATAATAGTCGCTACAGTAACTCCGGATAAAATCTTACCTGCTACGGCTTTATTTGTGCAATCACAACTTAAGGCGAAAAATGCTTTTTGTTTTGATATAAATGCTGCATGTAGCGGTTTTTTGTATGCATTAAGCGTAGGTGATTCTTATATACGCTCTGGTGTTGCAAAAAATGTACTTATAATTGGTGCTGAAGTATTGAGTAAGTTTGTAGACTGGACAGATAGAAGTACGTGTGTAATTTTTGGAGATGGAGCAGCTGCTGTATTGTTACAGCCAAGCGATGATGATAGTGGTATTTTAAATATTGTATTACACTCAGATGGAGATTACACGGATCTTATGCAGATACCAGCAGGTGGCAGTTTATCACCTTGTTCAAAAGAGGCTGTAGATAATCATGACATTTATATAAAAATGCTTGGCAATCAGACATTTAAAATGGCAGTGCAAAGTATCGCAGCTGTATCAGAAGAAGCTATAAACAAATGCAATTTAAGTTATAATGATATAGATTTAATGGTTAGTCACCAAGCAAATATTAGAATTATAGAAGGTGTTGCAAAAAGAATACATCTACCTATGGAGAAAGTACAAATTGCACTTGACATTCATGGAAATACTGCTGCGGCTTCTATACCATTGGCTTTAGATTTAGCTTATAATCAGGGAAAAATTAAAAAGAATGATAAAATTTTACTTAATAGTTTTGGCGCAAGTTTAACATGGGGTGCTTGCGTGATTGTTTGGTAGGAGGCAACAGGTGTTTAAAACAGAAATTTGTGATATACTTGACATAGAGTATCCTATATTTCAAGGTGGCATGGCCTGGGTTTCAGATGCAAAATTAGCTTCAAGTGTAAGTCAAGCGGGTGCACTTGGTATAATAGCAGCAGGTCATGCAACGCCGCAGTGGTTAGAGAGCCAGATTTTACTTGCAAAAGAAATGACAGATAAGCCATTTGGCGTAAATATAATGTTGTTATCGCCGTATGTTGAAGAAATTGTTAGATTGGTGATAAAGCATAAAGTAAAAGTTGTTACGACTGGTGCTGGAAATCCTGGTAAGTACATGCAAGCTTTTGCAGATGCCAATATTAAAGTTATACCAGTAGTTGGGGCTGTAGCTTTAGCAAAACGTATGGAGTCTATTGGTGCAGTAGCAGTTGTAGCAGAAGGTATGGAATCTGGCGGACACATTGGCGAGTTAACTACAATGGCACTTGTACCTCAAGTTGTCGATGCTGTGAAAATTCCTGTTATAGCAGCTGGAGGCATAGCAGATGGTAGAGGATTTTTGGCTGCTTTATCTTTGGGTGCAAAAGGTGTCCAAATTGGTACAAGATTTATTGCTTCAATTGAGTGCCAGGCATCAGATAATTACAAACAGGCTATAATTAAAGCAAAAGATCGAGATACAGTTGTAACTGGATTATCTACGGGTCATCCTGTTAGAATTATTAGAAATAAACTTGCAAGAGAGTTCGAAAAATTAGAAAAACAAGAAGCATCCATTGAAGAAATTGAAAAATTAGGTTCTGGGAAGCTTAGACTTGCTGTAGTAGATGGAGATGTAGAAAATGGTAGCGTGATGGCAGGTCAGATTTCTGGTTTAGTAAAAGATATAAAGCCTGTTAAAGAAATCATAAATGATATAATCAGTCAGGCAAAAAAAACATTGGAAAATTTGAATGCACTTGGAGCCTGATATGAAATTTTTGATTTTCACTGGCCAGGGTTCGCAGTTTGTAGGGATGATAAAAGATTTGTATGACAATTTTGATATAGTAAAAAAAATTGTAAAAAAAGCTGATGAATCACTACCTTTTAATTTAAGTAATTTGATGTTTAGTGGACCTTCAACTGAGCTTGTTTTAACTCAAAATGCCCAACCGGCAATACTAACAGCTTCAATTGCAATTTACGAACTTTTAAAATCAGAATTAGGATTCGATTTTGATATAAGCGCAGGGCACTCTTTAGGGCAATACTCAAGTCTCGTTGCCGCTGGCTCTTTAAGTTTTGAAGATGCTGTTTTTGCTGTTTACAATCGTGGCAAATATATGCAAGAGGCCGTCAGCATAGGTACTGGTGCGATGATGGCTGTAATAGGTAACAATATAAAAGAAGTTGAAGATTTATGTAAAGAAATTTCTAAAGAAAGTGATTATTACTGTGACATTGCAAATTACAATGCCCCAACGCAGATTATAGTTTCTGGTTATAAAAAAGGTGTTGAGAAACTCCAGTCAATTATAAAAGAAAACAATTTAGGCAAAACAATTATGCTTGATGTATCAGCACCATTTCATTGTAAATTAATGGAGCCAGTTGTAGAAAAAATGCAAAAAATACTTGATAGCATAAAGATAAATCCTGCTAGCAAAATTATTATAGAAAATGTTAATTCAAATATCATTAAATTTCCCGATGAAATAAAACATTCATTACTTGATCAAATAGCAAAACCTGTAAGATGGATTGATAATGTAAATAAAGCTTTGAGTTATCCTATAGAATTAATCGTTGAATGCGGTCCAAAGGATGTTTTATCTGCAATGTTGAAAAGAAATATAAAAAATGTAAATATTAGTGGAATTTTTGATTTAAAAAGCTATAATACATTTAAGGAAAGTGTATGGGTTACAAAGGCAGTGTAGCTATTATTAGTGGAGCCTCAAAAGGTATAGGAGCAGCTATTGCTGTAGAGCTTGCAAAAAAAGGTTTAAATGTAATTATAAATTACAATGCAAGCGAAGAACAAGCTATGAAATTAAGCGAAACTATAAAAAAAGAACAGGGTAAATGTGAAATTAAGAAATTTGACGTTTCAAATTTCGCAGAAGTTGAAGCTGCATTTGCGGAAGTTGTTGATAAGTATAAGACAATTGATTATCTCGTAAACAATGCGGGTATCGTTTCAGATAATCTGATAATTAAAATGAAAGAAGAAGAATTTGATCGAGTAATAAAAACAAACTTATACGGTGTGTTTAATTGCTCCAAAATTGCTGCAAAATACATGATAAAACAAAAATTTGGCGTGATAGTAAATATTAGCTCGATTATAGGTATTTTTGGAAATGCAGGTCAATCAAATTACGCTGCTTCAAAGGCTGGGATAATAGGTTTTACAAAAAGTTTAGCAAAGGAGCTTGGTTCAAGAAATATCCGAGTTAACGCAGTTGCCCCTGGATTTATTGAAACAGACATGACTGAGAGCCTTAATATAATACAAAAAAAGCTTTTAACAGATAAAATTTCTTTAAAAAGACTTGGTAGTGGCGAGGATGTAGCTAATGTAGTTGCGTTTTTACTTAGCGAAGAGTCAAGTTACATTACAGGTGAAGTAATAAACGTAAGCGGTGGACTTACTATATAAAAAATAATTGTACAAGGAGGAATAAATAGATGTCATCTATTGCAGATCAGGTAAAAGAAATTATTAAAGAACAACTTGGGGTAGAAGAAGAAGAAATTAAACCAGAAGCAAAGTTTATTGAAGATCTGGGAGCGGACTCTTTGGATACTGTTGAGCTAGTTATGGCTATGGAAGAGAAATTTGGCATAGAAATTCCCGATTCAGACGCCGAAAAAATTTTAACTGTTCAAGATGCAATAAATTATGTAGAAAGTCATATCAACAAATAAAACATTATGAAAAAAAGAGTTGTTGTAACAGGCTATGGGATGGTATCGCCCATAGGTCTGTCTGCTAAAGAAAGCTATAAGAATGCAATAAACGGTATAAGTGGAATTGATAAAATTACTAGATTTGATGCTTCTAATTTTGAAGTTCAAATAGCTGCTGAAGTAAAAGGTTTTGAGCCAGAAAAATATGTAGAAAAAAAAGAAGTTAAAAAGTATGATTTATTTAGTTTATATGCTTTAGCTGCAGCTCAAGAAGCCATAGAGCATTCTGGTTTAGAACTGGAAAAATATAATTTATTTAGGTGCGGTGTTAGTGTAGGTTCTGGTATTGGTGGTCTTGGAACAATAGAAAAATACGATCATGCTTTGTTAGAAAGAGGTTACAAAGGTGTATCTCCTTTTTTTATACCTACTGCTGTTATAAATATGGCAGGGGGCAACATTGCTATAAAGTACGGTTTTAAAGGCCCAAATTATGCAACAGTTACAGCCTGTGCATCAGCTACGCACGCAATAGGTTTTGCAGCAAGAAATATAATGTACGGTGATGCTGACGTTATGGTGGCTGGTGGTTGTGAATCTACAATTACGCCACTTGCTATAGCAGGTTTTCAGAATATGAAAGCACTTTCTACCAGGAATGATGAGCCTCAAAAAGCGTCACGTCCGTTTGATAAAGATAGAGATGGCTTCATTGTTGGAGAAGGTGCAGGTATACTAATTTTAGAAGAGTATGAGTTTGCTAAAAGGCGCAATGCTAACATTATTGCCGAACTTGTTGGGTTTGGTATGAGTGATGATGGTTACCATATAACTGCGCCAGATCCAGAAGGCAAGGGTGCCATTTTTGCTATGCAAATGGCTTTAAATGATGCAGGACTAAACCCAGAAGATATTGATTACATTAATGCTCATGGCACATCAACATATTTCAACGACAAAATTGAAACGTTAAGTATCAAAAGTGTGTTTAAAGATCATGCATATAAATTAGCTGTAAGTTCTACAAAATCAATGACAGGTCACTTACTTGGGGCAGCAGGTGGAGTTGAGGCTGTTTTTAGTGTTATGACAATTGAAAATTCGATTATACCACCAACAATAAACTTAGAGCATCAGGATCCTGAATGTGATTTATTTTATGTACCAAATAAATCTATTGAAAAGAAAGTTAATGCTGTTATGTCAAATTCTTTTGGCTTTGGTGGCGCAAATGCTGTTTTAGTTTTTAAGAAATTTAATGAATAGTGCTATATTTTTTGACTTAGATGGAACCCTTGTAGACTCAAAAAAAGATTTGGAAAAAGCAGTGGTTTCCACTGCTTTAAACCTTAAATTAGAAATTTTAGACAAAGAATATATATTGTCATTGGTAGGAAATGGAATATATAGGCTAATTAATGATTATTTAGTTTCTATAAATGCAACTGATTATTACGAACAGTTTTTAAAAATATTTTTATCATACTATTACGAGCATATTTGTGATAATAGTTACCTTTATAATAACGTTAAACCTACACTTCAGCTATTAACAAAACAGTATAAATTATTTGTTGTGAGCAATAAATTAGAAAAATTTTCCAAAAAATTATTGAATGAGTTAAAAATAGATAATTTTTTTGAAGAGATAATAGGTGGAGACAGCTTTGAAAATAAAAAACCAGACCCACAACCTATTCTAAATTTAATTAAAAAATATAAAATAAATCCACATAGTTCACTTTTTGTGGGTGATAGCGAAAATGATTACTTTGCTGCAAGAGCATCAAATCTAAAAATGGGGTGGGTTAGTTTTGGCTATAAAAACGAATCAATTTTAAAAAAAATTACTCCTGACTTTATTTTTGATAAATTCGAGTATATATTAAATATAACTTTATGAATTTTGATATTGAATCTTATCAAATTTTAAAATCTTTAAAAATAATATGTGATAGATATAATGTTAAACTTTATTTAGTGGGTGGTGCCGTAAGAGATATTTTGTTAAATAAAAGGCCTATTGATTTTGACTTTTTAGTATCTAGTAAAATAGATAAGATAGCTGCAGAATTTTCGCAAGTAACAAACACAAAATATATTTTATTTGAAAAAAAAATTAGGGTTTTTAGATATGTTTTTAATGATTGTATAGTTGATTTATTAGAATTTGATTTTAATGATCTTGATTCAGAACTAAAAAGGCGCGATTTTACAATTAATGCAATTGCTTTTGATTTAGATACGAAATCAATAATCGATCCAACAAAAGGTATTGAGGATATTAAAAATCGTGTAGTTAAATGTATAAGCGCTGATGTATTTAAAGACGATCCAATAAGGTTAATTAGGTTATTTCGCATAGCTGCACAACTAAAGTTTGATATAGAAAAAAACACTTTAGAAAAAGCTAAAAGTTGTATTTATCTTATTCATAATATAGCAAATGACAGAATAACCCAGGAACTGGAAAAGTTTTTTCTTATAAATGATACATTTAATTATTTATTGCTAATGGATAAAATTGGTTTACTCGATGAACTTTTTGAAGAATTATCATATGAAAATGGATGCATGCAAAGCTCAAGTCATTTGTTTGATGTGAAATCACATTCTTTAAACGTTTATAATTTTGTTGAATGGTCAATTTTGAGAATGAAAAGAATTGTTGGTGAAGAATGTTTTGAGTATTATTTTGATTATTACAAAAGTAATAGAAAACAAATTATAATTGCACTAAAATTAGCGGCTTTATTTCATGATTGTGCAAAACCTTTTGTAAAGCAGATAGACAACGGCGAAATTTCATTTAAAAATCACGAAATTTATAGTGCAGAAATTTTTAAAAAATACGCCAAACAGTACAATTTTCAAAAGAAAATTGTCAAAATTACAATTTTTTTGATTTTAAATCATATTGAACCTGCTAGGCTTTTTTTGAACTGGAAAAATAATACTTTAACTGACGAGCTGCTATATGATTTTTTTGATAAATTTGGCATTAATGGTGTGGATCTTCTTGTTTTTGCTTTAGCAGACACTTTGGCAAAAGGCAAAATAAAAATGGTAAATAGAGAAGTATTTATAGATTTTTTGAAAGACATGACTTGTTTTTATTTTCAAAGATATTTGAATTTTTTGAAACTTCCACAAATTTTAAAATCAGATGAGATACTTAAGCTTGGCATAGAAAATAAAAAATTATCTGTAGTTATTAGGTTGCTTAGAAAAAATGTATTTTTGCAAAAAATTAAAACAAAAGACGAAGCAATAGCTTTTGTAAAAGAATTTTTGTAAATGTCTAGCGCAATGGTATATTGATTTCCAATATTTCAAGATGATTATCGCGCTCTAACTTAACATCTATACGTGTTGGATCAATATTAACATATTTTGATATAACAGAGATTAAATCTTTTCTTAAATCTTCTACAAAAGGTGCGCTATTGAGCTGTCTTTCGTGCGCAAGTATTATTTGCAATCTGTCTTTAGCAACATTTGCAGATTCTCGTCTTTTAGTAAAAAAATCCAACAATCTCATTTTCATTCCTTAAAAAAACCAATAATTGTTTGCAAAAAACCCTTTTTTTCCTCTTTGATTTCATTGAATTCAACGTTATCACCCAAAATTCTTCGTACAATATTAAAGTAAGCTTTTCCTGATGGGCTATCTTTATGTAATACTGATGGCTCACCCATATTTGTATAGCTTATAATATTTTTGTCTTCAGGTACAAGACCGATAAGCGGTATGCTAAGAATTTGTAAAACATCATCTTTACTGAGCATATCGCCATTTTTTACTAAAAGTGGGTTTATTCTGTTGATTATAAGTTTAATGTTTCTTTTCTCATTAGCTTCAAGTATGCCTACAACTCTATCAGCATCTCTTATAGAAGAAATTTCTGGTGTTGTGACAATTAATACTTCGTCTGCTGGTATCATTGCGTTTTTAAATCCCCCTTCAATACCAGCAGGTGAGTCTAAAATAATAAAATCAAATTCTTCTTTTAATTCATTTGTTAATTTAACTATCTGTTCTGGTTTAACTGCTGATTTATCTCGTGTTTGGGCAGCTGCTATAAGATACAGATTTTCTGTTCTTTTATCTCTTATGAGGGCTTGACTAACTTTGGCCACATTTTCGATAACATTTACAACATCATATACTATTCGGTTTTCTAGACCTAAAATCATATCAAGATTTCTAAGACCAATATCTAGATCAATTGCGACGCATTTTTTTCCAGCAAGTGCAAGACCAAGTGCAATATTTGCGCTTGTTGTCGATTTTCCAACACCGCCTTTGCCGGATGTTATAGTTATTACTTTTCCCATTTACTCACTCCATTTTATAGTTTAACCATTCTTTATATGCTAGTACAATTATATTATCATTTTCAATAAATGCAACTTCTGGTTCTTTTTTAATAGTATTTTTTGGTTTATCTGGAGCTTTGGCAAGATAGTCAAATATACGAATTTGGGGACTATTAAGTTCAAAGGCAAATATAAATGCTTCTTTATTAGTTTTAAAACCAGCATGAGGTATACCTTCAAGGCTGCCTAAAACAAAAATATTTTTTTTGGCATATATATAGGCATCTCTATTCACATTGCCCATAATTATTAGATTATCATCGGATTCGAGTGTTTGTCCACTTCTTATATTACCTTTGAATACCACAGAATTTGGGTGTGTAATGGCTTGCGTTAAAGTAGGTACATCAAGGTTATTTACAGTTTTTGTATTATCTATATAAATTGCGTTTATATATAAATTATGTTTTTTTAAATAATCTATTGCAAAATCTATGTTTCTTTGTGAGTCTAGTTTTATAGTAAGTATGGAATTCTTAAAAAATTCAATATTTTTTATTAGATGGCTATTAAAAAAATTAATAATTTCTTCATTTGAGCTGGATTTGTCTATTTGTATTTCGTAACCTAAATAGTTTCTACCTTTTATTGCTAAATTTTCCATGGCATTTTATAAATACCATAAAATAATAATATTTTCAAGAATTATTGAAAATTGAAAGCTCTTTATGTATACTTTGTAGCGTGAAAAAAATTGTTGTATATTTTTTAGGCTTTACTTTATCTTTTATAGAACTTGTTTTATCTTTTTTTAATAAAAGCCTGTGTGATGCATATTCTTGTAAATTGGTTGCAAATTATGTTAGATACGGCGAATCTATATTAATTTTAATTGGTGTGGTTACTTTTTTGAGCTTAATATTGCTTGAGTTATCAAAATTGAGATTAAAAGAGCACCTAATTGACGCGATTTTGATAGCTGCATTATCAAGTGAAGGCTTACTTTTATCTTTTCAGATTTTTTCTTTAAAGGTTATTTGTTATTTTTGTTTTTCAATTTTTTTGATTTTTTTAATTATAGTGATTGTAAGGTTGATACAAAAACACTATTTAATGATTTTTGCGTTTGTCAGTTTCATAAGCGTTTTTTTTGTAGGCTATCTTGTAATGCCTAACCTTTCTCCTCTAAGTTACGGGTATGATTTATTTTACTCTAAAACTTGTCCGCATTGTGAAAGAACTATTGCTTTTTTAAAAAATGCTCATATCAATGTAAATTTATACAATGTGAATGAATATAAAAATTTTTTAAATAATATCGGTATTAACCAGGTACCAGTTCTTTTTGTGAATTTAAAAGATCAAAAGAAATTTATAGTAGGACAAGAAAATATTGAAAAATATTTTTCTAAACCTAAGCCCAATATTAATTACATTTTTTTTAACGAAAACCAAACATGCATAATAGGTAATAATTGTACAAAATGAAACGATTCCTAGTTATTCAAACAGCGTTTTTAGGCGATGCAATACTTAGCGTACCTATAGCGGATTCAATAAAAAACAAACATAAAAATGCAGAAGTTTTTGTTCTTACGATTCCACAAAACAAAGATGTTTACACGCTTAATCCAAATATAGATAAGATTATTTTGTATGATAAGCATGGTTTAGAAAATGATATATTTAGTATGATAAAAAAAATTAAACTATTAAAAAGCATTGGTTTTGACTGCATAGTTACCTCTCATCCAAGTGCTAGAACGGCAATTATTAGTTACTTTAGTAGAGCCGGATGTCGTATTGCACCATCAAGTGTTTCTCTAAGTTTTTTATATACAAATACTATCAGTGTAGAATCTATGCCACATCAAATCGATAAGAACCTTGCATTGCTTACGTTATTGGATTTTGAGGAAAAAGATTTGATTAGAAAAATAAATTTGTTTTTTTCAAAAGATGATGAAAAACTTATAAATGGTGTGCTGGAAGCTTATTCTATTGATCATACAAAAAGGATTGTTGTTATTAACCCAGTTTCAGCCTGGCCAACAAAGAGATGGCCAAAAGAATATTACAAAGAATTAGCTTTTATGCTTGAGCAAAGCGGGTATTTGATAGTATTGGTTGGTACTCAAAAAGATATTAATATCGGAGAATATATAAAAAATAATAGAAAAAATATTGTTAATTTAATGGGTCAAACAAATTTAAAAGAGCTTTTTGCTGTAATTTCAAAAGCAAATTTACTTATCTCAAATGATTCTGCGCCTGTTCATATAGCATCTGCTTTTAATATCCCAACGATTGAAATATATGGTCCAACATTGCCAGAATTTGGTTTTTATTCTTTGAGTGAAAAAAAAGCGATCTTTGAAATAAAAGATTTAGACTGTAGACCATGTGGCACACATGGAGGCAATTCATGCAAAAAATCTCATTTTGATTGTATGATGCGCATCATTCCTCAGGAAGTATTTAAAACAGCTATAGAGTTTTTGGGATGAACTTTTGTATTATTCGCTTAAGCTCACTTGGAGATATTGTTTTAACAACAGCTTTTATTGAAGAGTTAAAGAAAAAGTACCCAGATAGCAAGATCTTTTATGTAACAAAAAAAGCCTTTATTGATTTATTTAAAAATATAGATTTTGTTGACAAAGTATTGGATTTTAATCAAATAAAATGTTTAAAGAACATAAAATTTGATGCAATATACGATTTGCAGGTTAATCTTAGAAGTTTTTTGATATCAACCAAACTAAAAGGCAAAATATATAGGGCACCAAAACACAGGTTGTATAGATTGAAAGTCTTGTACAAATCACGGTTTCCATTTAATTTTATTAAAGACAAAAAACAAAAAGATATTATAGAAGATTATTTAAGCCTTATTGGCAAAAAAGAAGGTTACCCGAAACTAACTTGCAAAAAACAAAAAAATAAGGAATTAATAATTGGTATAGCGCCTTTTGCTGCGTGGAAAAACAAAATATGGCCAAAACAAAATTTTATAGAACTGATTGAACTTTTAGATGTTGCTTTTACAAAAAAAACTTTTTTTATTTTTGGCTCAAAACAGGAAGAAATTTTATCAAAGGATTTCGATAAACTCCCATATAATATAAAAAATTATACTGGGGTTTTGTCTTTAAGTGAGCTTGTAAATAAAATAGGTTTGTGCGATGTTTTCGTTACAAATGATTCAGGTTTAATGCATATTGCAAGCGCCTGCAATGTGCCAATTGTTGCTATTTTTGGTCCAACTGTAAAAGAATTCGGGTTTTATCCACGAACTAAATCTGTTATAATAGAAAAACAACTTGATTGCAGACCGTGTCACCTGCATGGGGGCAATGTTTGCAAAGAAGGTCATTTTAGATGTATGAAAGACATTCATCCACAAGAGGTTTTTTTAGCTGTTAAAAGTTTATTGGAGGAAAACAATGTTTAGTGTACCAGTATTACTATATCACCATATAAATTACGATAACGATGTTTTATCTATTAGCCCAGAAGTATTTGAAGAACATTTGAAATATTTAAAACAGGAAGGCTATGTAAGTATAGACGATGAAGAACTGGCTCAATATATGATTGAAGGCAAAAAAGATTGGCAAAAGGCTGTTGTTATAACATTTGATGATGGGTATTTAGATACCTGGGTGTGGGCATATCCTTTACTTAAAAAATATGGTTTTAAAGCCTTGCTTTTTTTGGTTACATGGAATGTAGAAGAAGAAGAATCATTGGGATTTAATTTAGATGATGTTTATGCTGGTAAAATTCAAATGGATAAACTACCAAAGTGTGAAGCGCAATATGCTATAATTGATGGTTTTAGACATAAAGTAGAAAGCAAGCTATGCTGGAGCGAAGTGCGTTTTATGGATAAAAGCGGTGTTATAAAGGTTTTACCACATTCTAAAATGCATCAAAAGGTTTATGCAAGCGATAAAATTATTGGCTACAATAGACCAAGAGAAAAACTATCATATTTTGGAGATGTTGCTGGTGATAAAAGGTATGGAACACTTGATTTTGACAGAAAGCCTGAGTTTGCTTACAATGAATTTATTCCTGACAAAGATTTAAACGATATGTTGCACAAGCATGTTTTGGATAATGGTTACTTGGATTTTTTTAAAAAAGAAAACTACAAAAGAGAACTTGACAAGATTGTTGAAAATTATAGACAAGAAAAAGGTTCAATTGGTATATTTGAAACAGACGAACAAAGATACATGAGGGTTTTGAGAGAATTAAAACTTGTAAAAGGTGAACTTGAAACAGAGATTAAAAGAAAAACATATTCATTTGCATGGCCGTGGGGTGCATACGATGAGATTAGTATAAAAGCAGCAAAAGAGGCTGGGTTTAAATATTTATTTACAACTAAAACAGGAGCGAATATAGTTGGATCTAATGTGCTTGAGATAAAGAGGTTTAGGGTTTGGAAGTCTGATCTAAATTGGTTTAAAATGCGTTTGCAAATGTATTCAAGTCCTCTTTTAGCCAGAGTTTACTCTTACTTAAAAAAATAGTTTTTTATTGACATATTATGCTTTTTATATATACTACTATTATATAAACTAATTAAAAAAGGGGGTTTTTATGAAAAAAGAATTATCGGAGTTCTTGAAGCTTAGGGATTTTATTTTAAGTGGACCTGATTACAATACATGCAAAAAAGAATTTAAATGGCCTCATTTGGTTAAATTCAATTGGGCATTAGACTATTTTGATTATATTGCAAAAGATAATAACGATCTGGCACTAATTTGTGCAGATGAAAATGGTTTAGAAAAAAAGGTTACATTTGATGAGATGAGAAGACGTTCTAATCAAGCTGCGAATTTTTTTAAGGATTTGGGCTTGCAAAAAGGCGATAGAGCCATGATTATGATGGAAAACTCGGTGTATTTGTATGAAATTTTACTTGGTTTGATGAAAGCAGGTGGTGTAATAATCCCAGCTGCTACAATGTTGCCTCCCGAAGATGTAGCAGATAGGATTAAATCAGCAAATATAAAGTTTTTATTCGTTAACAGTGAATATGTAGATAAGGTAATGAAAGCAAAGGAAGCATTATTTGATTTGGTCGCTCGAATAAATGTTGGAGATCCATTGGATACGGTTTTGGAAGAAGATTCGGATAAAGTACCACTCTGGTTTAATTACAAAGAAGTCGATAAATACAAAGATGAATACGTACCTACATTTATAACGTACTCTACAGATGAAATGTATTCTTTTTTTACTTCCGGCACAACTGCAAAACCAAAGCTAGTTATGCATTCTCATCATTATCCAGTTGGCCACTTAACAACAACTTACTGGATTGGTTGCAAAAAAGGCGATATTCATTACAATATTAGCGCACCAGGTTGGGCAAAACATGCTTGGAGTAGTTTTTATGCACCGTGGAACGCTCAAAGCACTATTTTTACTTATCGATACAAGCAGTTTAATGCTAAAAAAGTTTTATCTGCAATAGAAAAATATAAAGTAACAACGCTTTGTGCGCCACTGAGTGTTTGGAAATTGTTTTTAATTGAAGATTTAAGTCAATATAAATTTTCTCTAAAGCAACTTGTAAGTGCAGGAGAGCCACTAAACCCAGAAATAGTAAAAAAGGTAAAAGAAAAATTAAATATCGATTTAAGGGAAGGTTATGGTCAAACAGAAAGCACAGCTATGGTGGGAAATTTTATTGGAGAGCCTATTAAAGAAGGTTCTATGGGCAAAACCGCACCGGGCTATGAGCTTTTTGCATTAAATGAATTTCTTGATCCAGTTAAACCAAAAGAAGACGGTCAGCTTGCCGTTAAAATTTATCCTGTAAAACCACTTGGTTTATTGACGGCTTTAGGTGATCCAGAAAAGAATGCGGCAATTTTTAAAGGTGGTTATTATTTAACCGGTGATGTAGCTTCTATAGATGAGGATGGTTATTTTTATTTTGTTGGCAGAGCAGACGATGTATTCAAGAGTCTTGATTATAGGATAAGTCCGTTTGAAGTAGAAAGTGAAATTATGGTTCACCATGCAGTTTTAGAAGTAGGCGTAATACCAACTGTAGATGAAAAAGACAGAATTGTGCCAAAAGCATTTATAGTGTTGAAACCCGATTATATAGCTTCAAAAGAAATGGCATTAGATATTTTTAGATTTATAAGAGACCATATGGCACCATATAAAAGGCCAAGGGTAATTGAGTTTATGAGCGCATTTCCAAAAACAATAAGTGCTAAAGTTATGAGAAAAGATTTAAAAACTTACGATCAAGAATTAAGAAAAAAAGGCATAAGAGGTGAATTTGAATTCAAAGAGTCAGATTTTGCAGATGAGTTAAATCTTAGAAGAAGCTAATTTTTTTCAACATTGAATTGAAAATATTTTGTAAATATTGTAAAATACAAAAAAGGGAGATTGTATGGATGAAAAGAAACTGGAATCGTTAAAAGTTGCCATATCAAGTATAGAAAAACGTTTTGGCAAGGGTTCATTAATGAAACTTGGTGAACACGAAGCAGTTAAAATAGATGTTATACCAACAGGCTCGCTATCTATTGATTACGCAATAGGCGTGTGTGGAATACCAAGAGGTAGAATAACAGAAATTTACGGACCAGAATCAAGCGGTAAAACTACACTTGCTTTGCATTGTGTTGCAAATGCTCAAAAAGAAGGTGGCATCGCTGCGTTTGTAGATGCAGAACATGCTTTAGATGTAGAGTACGCGAAAAATTTAGGCGTAGATGTTGACAATCTTTTAATTAGTCAGCCTGATTCTGGAGAACAGGCACTTGAGATCATTGATACGCTAGTTAGAAGCAATGCAGTAGATATTATCGTACTTGATTCTGTTGCAGCCCTTGTACCACAAGCTGAAATTGAAGGAGATATGGGTGATGCCCATATGGGTTTGCAGGCTAGACTGATGAGTCAAGCGTTGAGAAAACTAACAGGTGCTATAAGCAAGACGAATACGGCTATAATTTTCTTAAATCAAATAAGAAGCAAAATTGGTGTTATGTTTGGCAATCCAGAAACAACAACTGGTGGCAATGCGCTAAAATTTTACGCTTCTGTTAGAATTGATATTAGAAAAGTAAATAACATAAAACAAGGCCAAGATATTGTTGGCAATCGCACTAAAGTGAAAATAGTTAAAAACAAAGTAGCACCGCCATTCAAAGAGGCAGAAGTTGATATCATATACGGCAAAGGTATAGATTATATTGGAGATGCACTTGATTTAGCTGTTAATCATGAAATTGTAGAAAAAAGCGGATCCTGGTTTGCTTATCAAAATCAGCGTTTAGGTCAAGGCAGAGACAATGCAAGGGATTTTCTAAAAGAAAATCCTGACCTACTGAATAATCTTATAGACGAAATCAAAACAAAATTAAATTGTTTTACGCAAAAAAAAGAAGATGTTGCAGATTAAAGAAGTTTTAAAAGATGCTATAGAGAATAAAGCATCTGATATTCATTTGAAGGTAGGTACAAAACCAAAATATAGAATAGCAGGTGATATTCAGGAAAGTAATTTTGATGTAATTTCTGCAAATGATTTTGAATCTATTTTGGATACACTTGATTTAACAAGTTATCAGATGGATAAACTGATAAAAAACAGACAAATTGATATAGGATATGGCTTGGAAGGTATTGGTAGATTCAGGGTGAATGTATTTTATCAACGCGGCTCTTATGCTGCTGTATTCAGGTTTTTACCATATAATATACCGACACTTGAAGAATTGGGCTTACCAGATGTTGTAAGAGAGATTGCTCTAAAGCCCAGAGGTTTGGTTTTGATTACTGGTGTAACAGGTAGTGGTAAGTCAACTACGCTTGCTTCTATGATTGAGCTAATAAATGAACAAAAAGCAAAAAATGTTATTACAATAGAGGATCCAATTGAGTATATCTTTAATGATAAAAAAAGTATAGTTATCCAAAGACAAGTAGGTTTTGACTGTATTGATTTTGCATGGGGACTAAGAGGTGCTTTAAGAGAAGACCCAGATGTAATTATGGTTGGAGAAATGCGAGATAGTGAAACTATTAAAATTGCACTTGAAGCTGCAGAAACTGGACATTTGGTTTTGTCAACACTTCATACTTTAAATGCTACAGAAACCGTAAATAGAATTGTGTCAACATTTGATTATAAAGATCAAAAACAAATTAGAAGTCAGCTATCAAACGTTATTGAAGCAGTGATTTCTCAAAGGCTAATAAAAAGCACATCAAAAGAAAAGTCAAGAGTTGTTGCTACAGAAATACTTTTGGGTACAGATTTTGTTAGACAGGCTATATTAGATCCACAAAAAAGCTCTGATTTATCTAAAGCTTTGGTTTTAGGTACACAAGGAATGCGTACATTTGATTTTTCTTTAATGGAACTTTACAATAAAGGACTAATTAGCATTGAGAGCGCTTTGGAATTTGCCAACAATCCAAATGACCTATCTTTGAAGTTTAAAGGCATTTATTAGTGGAAGGCTTAGATTACGCATTTAAATTGATATCAAAAAAACGATATACTTCAAAAGAACTTCAGGAAAAACTTGAAAAAAAAGGCATTGATCCAGAGCCCATTATTAATAGATTAAAAGAACTTAATTATCTAAATGACTTGGAATATGCCATAGATTATAAAAACAAAAAGCAAAACGAAGGTTATGGTAAGTACAAGATTTTATTTCAGTTAAAAAATAAGGGTATAAGTGAAGATATTTTAAATAATTTAGAATTTTCAAATAGTAAATTAGAAGAAATTTTTTTAAGTAAGATTCAAAAAATAAAGGATAATAAAAAACAAAAAATATACGCATTTTTAATAAATAGAGGCTTTGATAGTAGTGACATTAAAAATTTAATTTACAAGTATGAGGATAAATTATGAATTCAAAAATTGTAAGGGAAACTTTTTTAGAGTATTTTGAAAAAAACTCTCACACTCGTGTGAAAAGTTCTTCGCTGGTACCACAAAATGACCCTACTTTGCTTTTTACAAATGCAGGGATGGTGCAATTTAAAAATGTATTTTTGGGTAACGAAAAGAGGAATTATACACGAGCCTGTAGTTCTCAGAAATGCGTAAGGGCAGGTGGCAAGCATAATGATTTGGAAAATGTAGGCTACACTGCAAGGCATCACACATTTTTTGAGATGCTGGGTAATTTTTCATTCGGTGACTATTTTAAAAAAGAAGCTATACATTATGCATGGGATTTAGTTACAAATGTTTATGGTTTACCCAAAGAAAAGCTTTGGATTACAATTTTTAAAGAAGATGATGAAGCTTTTGAAATATGGCACAAACAAGAAGGTGTTGATGCGTCTCGCATCGTTAGAATGGGCGAAAAAGATAACTTCTGGTCAATGGGTGATACAGGACCATGCGGACCGTGTTCAGAAATACACATAGATCAAGGAGAAAATGTAGGTTGTAGACGTCCTGAATGCTCTATAGAATGTGATTGCGATAGATTTTTAGAGATATGGAATTTAGTTTTTATGCAATTTGATAGGTCAATAGATGGTAAACTTACCCCACTTCCAAAACCAAGTATTGATACAGGTATGGGTCTTGAGAGAATAAGCGCAGTATTAGAAGGTGTTTACAGTAATTTTGATACAGATCTGTTTATCCCGATTATACATAGTGTATGTGATTATTTTTCTGTTGAATATAAAAATAATGAAAGTATAGATGTAGCCCTTAGAGTAATAGCAGACCACCTAAGAGCTATGGATTTTTTAATAGCTGATGGAGTATTGCCAGATAAAGAAGGCAGAGGTTATGTGTTAAGAAAAATTATAAGAAGAGCTATGAGGTTTGGTACAAAATTAGGTGCAAGAGAACCGTTTTTGTTTAAACTTGTTGATAGCGTAAATGAATCTCTTGGTGATATTTACCCTGAGATTGTTCAAAATCAAATATTTGTTAAAAATACTATAAAACTGGAAGAAGAGCAATTTTTAAATACGCTTGAAGAAGGACTTGCTTTATTTGATAAACTTGTTGATAGGTCAAATAATATCTTGGATGGGCAAAAAGCTTTTAAATTATACGATACGTATGGTTTTCCAATCGATTTAACACTTGATATAGCAAAAGAACAAAATATTTTTGTCGATATTGAGGGTTTTAATAGACACCTAGAAACACAAAGACAAAAGTCAAAGTCAAGCTTTAGTATGAATATAGATTTAAAAGACAGTTTGGCTTTAGCTCTTAGAGACTTAGAGCCTACAGAATTTGTAGGGTAC
Source organism: Desulfurella acetivorans A63 (assembly GCA_000517565.1). GTDB lineage: Bacteria > Campylobacterota_A > Desulfurellia > Desulfurellales > Desulfurellaceae > Desulfurella > Desulfurella acetivorans. The sequence continues at coordinate 1,038,073 of CP007051.1, read as the reverse complement.
GATAATTTAGAATACAAAGGACACTTAATAGCAATATTTGATTTGAATTTTAACAATAAAAACGTTGTTAATGCTAAAGAAATTGCTTATTTTGTTTTTGATAAAACGCCATTTTATGCAACAGGTGGGGGTCAAGTTGCAGATAGCGGATTTATTTTTTCTGAAACTTCAAAAGCTTATGTATCAGATGTTTTTAAACATTTAGATAAGTATTTTATTCATAAAGTTGAAATTTTAGAAGGCGAATTTGAAAAAGACAAAAGCTATACATTGAGTATTAACGTTGCTAGAAGAAAAGATATAGCGCGTCACCATAGTGCAGTTCATTTGCTTGATTCTGCTCTTATTAGGAGGCTTGGAAATCATGTTAAGCAAGCTGGTTCTTTAGTTGAACCAACAAGACTTAGGTTTGATTTTACACATAATTTTAAACTTACAGAAGAAGAAATTAAAGATATAGAAATCATAGTAAATAGCTGGATACAGGAAGCATACCCTGTTAAGACTACAATTATGAATACTAAAGACGCAATTGAATCAGGTGCCATAGCATTATTTAGTGAAAAATACGATGAATTTGTGCGTGTTGTTGAAATGGGTAATGTTAGTAGAGAGCTGTGTGGTGGTACTCATGTTAAAAATACTGGAGAAATAGGATTTTTCAAAATTATTTCAGAAGAAGCACTATCTAAAGGCGTAAGAAGAATCGAAGCAAAAGTTGGTATGTCTGCATACGACCATGTTTTAAAACTGGAAAAAGCACTAAATTTTGTTTTAAAGGAATTATCAACAAATATTGATGAACTTCCTAAAAAAATAACAGAATTAAAACAACAACCAAAAGAAAAATCAAAAACCTTTAAGATTGAATTTAACCAAGAAAAAATAAAAAACATAGATATGTGCAATTTTTATATTGATTTTGTTGAAGGCAATATCGAAATGCTAAAAAAATATGGTGATGCAGTAAAAAATCGTGTAAAAGATATTGTTGTAGTCTTGTATGGAAAATTTGAAGAAAAGGTTTATATTGTATGTATGGTAAGTGGTGAATGTAAAAATTATTTTAAAGCTAATGAAATTATTAAAAATATTTGCAAAAAATTTGGAGCGAAAGGTGGCGGAAAAGAACAATACGCCCAGGCGGGTGTAAGTATTGATAAAATAAATAAAGAACTTGTTTTTGATGAATCGCTTTATAAAAAGGAGGAATAGTATGCTAAAAGATTTATTTTATGCAGGTGTTGGTTTGGCATACAACATAAACCAGAAAATAACAAAAGCAATTGAAGATGGCAAAAGCATATTAAAAGAAAAAAATGTAAGCGAGTATATTAGTTCTGAAGTAACAAAAAAGAAAGAAGATATTGACAAAATTATATCAGAATCTTTGAATGAATTTTTTTCTAAAATTGGGATGGCAACAAAAGAGGATATAGAAAAATTAAGACAGGAACTTAAAAACTTTAAACATGAATAGAAAGCCTATTGTAGCTGGTTATTTTTACCCATCAGACAAGATTGAGCTTATAGAATATCTAAATAGTGTAATTGATTATAAACCATTGTATAAGCCAAAAGCTATAATTGTACCGCATGCTGGATATGTTTATAGTGGCTATATTGCAGCAAAAGCATACAGTATTATCGAACCATATGACATATATGTTGTTCTAGGACCAAACCACACTGGACTTGGAGAATATATATCTGTATTTGATGGAATATACGAAACGCCACTTGGCAAAATAAAGCCATGCGAGTCAATAATTAACGAAATAACAAAAAGTTATTTGGTTAAAAAAGATAGTCTGGCTCATATAAAAGAGCATAGCATTGAGGTACAGTTACCATTTATACAATTTACAAATAAAAATAATTTTTGTATTGTACCTATTGTTGTTGGAACAGCTGATTGGAATATATTGGCAGAATTTGGGCATTTGCTTAGCAATGCTTTAAAGTCAAAAAATGCTTTAATTATTGTAAGTAGTGATTTTAATCATTATGAAGATCAAAAAACAACCATTTATAAAGATAATTTAGCAATAGAAAAAATTCTTTCTCTATCTGAAAATGAATTTGCAAATACTATTGAAAAATACGATATTTCGATGTGTGGTGCCAATATTGCTTATGCAGCGCTTGTAGCAAGCAAAGATCTTGGTGCTAAAAATGCAAAGCTAATTGAGCATAAAACGAGTTTTGATGTAAATGGACAAATGGACCAAACTGTAGGATATGCAAGTATTTTAATTCAATGAGATCGAAAATCTCCAAAATCCTTTGGCAATATCCATTTGCTTTTGTTTTAAGCGGGATATTAAGTACTTATTTTTTTCTTACAAAAAGTTCTTTACTAATTTTTAGTCTTATAGCTTTTACAATTGCAATATTTAGGTTTAAACTAATTATTTTAACTGCATTTTTAGTAATTTTGGTTTTTGCTTTTAAAAAAAGTCAAACCTTGCCACTAAATTTCGAACAAGACAGTGAATTTAAAGCTAAAATAATATCGGTAAAAGAACAAAGTAGATTTTTGAGTGTTATTGCAAGAAGCGAAAGTTCTAAAAATGTTTTTTTGTATGTACCAAAAAAATATACAATAAACGATAGTGGCAAATACCTATTTTATGCTAAAATCAAAAGCATTGATGCGCTAAAAGATGATGATTTTAGAGACTTCTTAAAAAGTAAAGGTATTTATTATTACGGATTTGCTTATTATGCAAAATGTTTGTCAACTGGCAATATGCTAGATAATTTTAGACGAAAAATCATAACTGAAAACTATTATTTTTTAAAAGATCCGCATGATAGATTGATAGAAGCTGCAGTTTTTGGTGATACAAAACGTCTCTCTCCTATTATAGATTATTTTAAAAATACTCAAACTATTCACATTTTGAGTGTTTCCGGTGTACATATGAGTTTTGCTTTTGCTATATTTTACTTTTTATTTTTCAAGATTGTTTCAAATATAAAATCAATATACCAACGGTACAATTTAAAAATTATTTCATCTATTTTTGGTATCGTATCTACATTGGTATATTTTAGTATAAGCGGTGGACAGATTCCTGCTGTGCGCTCTTTTATTATGATTATGCTTTTTGTTTTATCAATGATATTTGGTTTGCAGAAAAATGCTTATAATATATTATTTTTTGTTGCAACTCTATTTTTTATTTTTTATGGATTTGAAATTTTTAGTGATATTTCTTTTGTTTTATCTTTTGTAATGACATTTTTTGCTATTTACACTGCATTTGTAATTCAAAAGCTGAAATTAAAAAAATTGTATGCATTTTTTGTTTTTAGTTTTTGCATGAGTGTATTTTCAATACCACTGTCAGTTTATTATTTTGGATATGTTTCTACAACAAGTTTTGTTTCAAACCTAATCCTTGATCCTTATTTTGGTTTTTTAATAATGCCTATGTCGTTTTTGAGTATTGTATTTACTTTTTTACCATATTATTTTAAATGGCCATTTTTTGCTATTTTTGATTTTGTAATCAAAATTTATTTTCAAATATTGATTTTTTTGAGCAATCTTACAAAAATAATTCATATAAACCCTATTAATAACGTAGTTGTGGTGCTTTTATACATTGTTTTAATTGCTTTAGTTGAATTGATAGTAAGTAAAATTAGCGCTGCATCTTTTTCAAAAGCAAATCTTTCTCAATAGAAAAGTAATTATCTTGATTATTTATTTTTGATAAAGAATCTTTTGCTTGATCAAATAAGCCTAAATGATAATAACATAACGCTTTTATGTAATGTATGTAATCGGATGGACCTAAATGGCTTTCCATTTCTTGAGCCACAATAAGTACTTTTTGGTAATTATTTTCATTTAAATACACTTCTATAAGTTTTTGCCAGTATAGAGGATTTTTGTAGTCAGAGTACATTATGGCGCTTTCTAAGTCGTTTATTGCTTTATGATTTTCTTTTAGCGTCAAATACAAAATAGCACGGTTATAATATGCCACATCGATATTTGGATAAGTAAGTGTGTCAATAAGTTTATCAAATAACTCTTTTGCTTTTGAATAATTACCTTCTTCATAATAAATTACACCTAATTCATTGTATGCATCATAGTAATTTTTATCTAAATTAATAGTTTTTTCCAAATATTGTTTTGCTGTGTTATCATCTTTTTTAAGTCTATAAGCTAAAGCGTAAATAAAGTAAATATTAGGATTTGATGGTTCAATATCTTTTGCTTTATTGAGATAAACAAAAGCTTCGGAAAGTTTAGAATAATCTTTATTTACTATGATATTTTTTGCCATTTCATAGTATATTTGAGCTACTTTACTACCATCGCTTTGTGTACTTGAAGGCATAGTTTGACACGATACTATAGAAAAACTAACTAATAAAATTAAAACAATTGCAATCTTTCTCATATTTCAATTGTAAATTATACTTGAATTGTGTATAATTTGCAAGTAACAATATTAATAAGGAGTGTTTATTGGTGGCTTTAGAACAAGAAAAAAGATTTTTAATACAAAACATGATTGAGCAAGTTCATTTAGAAGCTTTTCCTCAAGCTGCAAATCAAATACTCAATCTTTTAAACGATGAAAATGTCAGTATTTATAGTTTATCCAAAGTGGTTTCGCATGATTCATATATAGCAGCTACTCTAATAAGATTGGCTAATTCTCCTTTTTATGGTGTTAAAAATAAAGTTACAGACCTAATGCATGCTATATCAATTATTGGTTTAGAAAGTGTAAAAAGGTTAGTTTTAACCATTAGTGCAAGATCAATATTCAAAGACTATGATGAGTTTGATAAACTTTTATGGGAACATATGATTGGCGTAGCTACATGTGCACAAGCAATTAGCTTTAAGTTTAATTTATTTAATGAAAACGTAAGTTATGTAGCAGGTTTACTACACGATATAGGCAAAACAGTTATGTATAAAAGTAAGCAGATAAACTATGAAACTGTTATAAAACAAGTTAATTCAAATGATAATTTGTTAAGCATTGAGTTAGAAAATAAATTGTATAATTTTAACCATTGTGATGTATCAAAAGAATTACTTAGTATATGGAACTTTGATAATTTGATTGTTGAGGCAATCTATCTTCACCATAGCGATAAATTTGTTGATACAGATGCAGGCAAACTTTCAGCTATTGTTAATTTTTCTGATTATGTAGTTAACTGGCTGTCGATTGGAAGGATAAAGCCTTATAGAGCTGTTCCTTTGCAAGACGTAGAATCGTTTAATTTTTTAAAAATCCGTATTGATAATATGGATGATTTTTTGCAAGAAATATTAGCAAGAATAAATTTTTCAAAAGAAATTTTTTAAATGGAGGTTTTTATGAAAACAAACCTTTATGCGCAAAGAAACGAAAGGCTTTATCTTAAAAACAAGAAATACAAAGAACCAACAGTTTGTAAAGTTTGTGGGCTTGTTTTTATTGATGGTATTTGGAAAAAAATTGAAAAACCAAAAGGAGAATATTTTGAAGATATTTGCCCTGCTTGCAGAAGGATTCAAGATAATTATTACGGAGGTATATTGAATTTAAAAAGCGACATTATAAAATCAAAAAAAGAAGAAATAATTAATTTAATGAAAAATAAAGAAAAAGAGAGTGAAAATATTAATCCATTAAGAAGAATAGGAAAAATTGAACAAATAAGTGATAATGAAATGAATGTATACACTACATTTGAACACTTAGCAGTAGCTATTGGCAAAGCTATTCAGAGAGCTTTTAAAGGTGATTTGGATATTAAATATAAAGAAAATGATAAAGTAGCAAGGGTTTATTGGGTTAAATGAAAATACTCCTAACAGGTGCAAGCGGTTTTGTTGGTAAAAATTTAATTGATAAGTTATCCTTTAAATATAAAATCTATGGTTTCTCAAGAAGAAAGATTAATGGAATTGAATACTTTCAGGGAGATATATCAAATATTAAGGATTTAGAAAATGCTATAGCACATGTAGATACTGTAGTACATTTAGCTGGTTTAATTAAGGGCTCAAAAAAAGCCTTTTATAAAACAAATGTTGAGGGTGCAAAAAATTTAAGTCAGCTTTCTGCTAAACATAATGTAAAAAAGCTAATATATGTGAGTTCACTAGCTGCAAGAGGCCCTTTAGAAAAAAATGGGCCTGTTTCTTATTATGGCTATACAAAAAGACTTGCAGAGCTAGAATTGTTAAAAAATTCGCACAAATACAATTTGTTAATTTTAAGGCCCCCTGTTATTTATGGACCACATGAGCAAGAAGTATATAAACTGATTAAATTTGCATATGAAACTAGTTTGTTTTTTATTGTAAAAAAAATGAAATTAAGTTTTATTTATATTGATGATCTAATTGATGCTATTGATTATGCTCTTAATTATAGCTTTTTTGGACCAAAAATATATACAATATGCGAAAATTACTGTTATGATTTTTATAAAATAGCAGACATTATCGAATATCATTTAGGGAAACGTCTAAATAAAATTGTTTTACCTGAAATTTTATTTGATTCAATAAATTTTGGTTTAAAAACAGGTGGGATTTTTTTTGATAAGCTAAATGAAATTAGAGTACAAAAATGGGTTTGTAAGCCAAATGAATTTTGCTTAGACTTTGGTTTTGAACCTAAGTACAATTTATTTAATGGGATGTATAAAACCATAAGGTGGTATAGGCAAAATGGGTGGTTATAGTCCTTTTATATTTACTGATAACGATGAATTTATTGTTATAGATCAGCGGTTTTTACCTCAGATAAAAAAAGTGAAATTAGAAAATTTAAACGATACCTGTATGGCTATAAAGGATATGATTGTAAGAGGTGCACCACTGATTGGCATTGTAGCTGCGTTTGGTTATTATCTTGCAATAAAAAACGCTAAAGATTTAGACGAACTTAATCAAGCTTCTTTGACAGCATATACAAGCCTTCTTGCGACAAGACCTACCGCTGTAAACCTGAAATGGGCTGTTGAAAGTCAAAAGAAACTAATAGAACAAAATGCATTTTTGCCTGTAGAAAAAATAATAAAAAAAGTAAGAGCGAACGCTTTTGGTATTTTTGAAGACCAAAAGAAAGCTGATTATGAAATGGCAAAAAACGCACTTGTTTTATTCGATAAAAAAATGAGAATTTTAACACATTGCAATACAGGAAGCTTTGCTACAGGTGGTATAGGCACAGCTCTTGGAATAATAAAATATGCAGCACAACAAAATCTAGTGGAAGAAGTTTATGTTGATGAAACAAGACCGTATTTTCAAGGAAGTAGAATAACTGCTTTTGAGTTATCAAAAGAAAATATTAATTATAAAATTGTAACTGACAGTGCATGTGGCATTTTAATGCAAAAAAAGTTGATCGATTGTATAATTGTTGGTGCTGATAGAATTGCAAAAAATGGTGATGTAGCAAATAAAGTAGGTACATATTGCTTAGCACAACTTGCAAAATTGCATAATGTAAAATTTTTTGTCGCTGCACCAGAGTCTACAATAGATAGAAGTCTTAATAATCTAAGTGATCTTGATATCGAAATTAGAGATTCAAGCGAAATATTAAATTTTAATGGTGTTAATTTAACACCAGATGGCGCAAAAGCCCTTTATTTTGCCTTTGATGTTACACCGAATTATTTGATAGATTCTATAATTACCGAAAAAGGTATATACAGGCCTGATTTTGAGCTATGAGTTATATCATATTTGAAAATATTGACGACATAGGTATTTTGACATTAAATCGTTACCAAAAAAGAAACGCTATTAATTTAGAATTTATGTATGAGCTTAGTAAAATTATATCTGATATTAAAAATTTGGATATCAAAGCTTTGCTTGTTAAATCCAGCGGTAATGTTTTTTGCTCAGGTGGTGATATTGATTATTTTGCAACTTTGGATTCAAAAGAAAAAGCTAAAGATATGGCTTTTTTAATGCATAATATATTAAATGAGATAGAAAATTTGCAAATTCCAACAATAGCCTGTATAAATGGTAGTGCAGTTGGTGGTGGTGCAGAGTTTATTTTGGCTTTTGATATTAGATTTTTACAAAGTGATAGTTTTATTCAATTTAAAGAAATACAAATGGGTGTAACTACAGGGTGGGGGGGTACTTATAGGTTGGTAAATCTTGTGGGTAGATCTAAAGCTTTAGAGATTTTGCTTTGTGCAAGGCCAATAATGCCAGAGGAGGCTTTAAGCATCGGCTTAATTAATAATTACTTTGACAAAGAAATAATAGTTCAAGAAGCTTTAAAGTTTTGTAAAAGTTTTTCGAAAGAAAATTTAGATCTTATTAAATCAATCAAAACTCTTGTTAAAGAATCGGAGCATTTGAATAACTTTAATGCTATGGCTTTAGAACGTGATATTTTTTCTGATACATGGATGCTTGGGAAAAGGCAATTTGTAATGGATAAATTTACAAAGAGGAGAAAATGAGCATTTTTGATATATTTAAAAAAATAAAATCTGGTTTTACTCAAGAAAAAGAAACACTCAAAGATAAGCCTATAGATCAAAATTACTTAGATCAGCTTGAAGAATTACTTATTACTTCGGATTTTGGAGTTGAAATTACACAGAAAATTATTGAAGAAATAAACAAAAATATTGGTGGATCTGTTAAAACAATTAGAGATGCTGAGTTTGTAATTAGAAATATTCTTTTAAGTGTTCTTGAAAGCGTCGAGAAACCTCTTTATCTAAAAGGATCTCCATTTGTTATTATGGTTGTTGGAATAAATGGTTCTGGAAAAACTACAACTATTGGAAAACTTGCAAGTTTATACTCAGAAAGGGGTAAAAATGTGTTGCTTGTTGCAGCGGATACATTCAGGGCTGCGGCAATTGAGCAACTTCAGGAATGGGCTAAAAAAAGCTCATGCGATATTTTAGCATTACAAACTAAAGCTGATCCTGCAGCTGTTGCATATGACGGTGTTCACAAAGCAATTGCAAAAAATTACGATGTAGTTTTAATTGATACGGCTGGCAGACTCCATACACAAAAGCATTTAATGGAAGAAGTAAAAAAGATAAAGCGTTCTGTTGCAAAACTAGGAAATTACCCACAAGAAATATTACTTGTACTCGATTCAACAATCGGTCAAAATGCACTTGTACAAGCAAAAGAGTTTAATAATGCATTAGGTGTAAGCGGAATAGTTTTAACCAAACTTGATAGTACTTCCAAAGGTGGTATTATTTTTGCAATAAGCCAAGAACTTAAAATTCCAATTAGATACATTGGCATGGGTGAAAAAATAGAAGACCTAAGGGCATTTGTTGCAAGAGATTTTATTGAATCATTGCTTGATCCTATAGCTTAGTAATTCTTTTTTTATTATATAAAACCCTATTGGTCCATAAATTAAAGCAGATAATAGTAAACGAAATAAAGCGTTGACAACGTATGTTTTACTAAAATTTATGTTTTTTAGCCCAATTGATATAAAAAGCAGTACAAAAAAAATAATTACACTTTCTTTTGGTATTTTATATACAATTTTTCCAATTTTTCTTTTAAAATAGTGGTTCAGTATTGCTAAATTAATAAATCCTACAATACTTAAAGATAAAGCTAGCCCCCAAAAACCAAATAGATAGGCACATACAACAGAGGTTATTAGTTTTGCTAAAACTGAGATCATTGATGCTTTAAGTGGAGTTTTTACATCTTTTATAGCATAAAATGCATTATTTACTATTCTTAATTGTGAAAAAAATAAAAAACCAAGCATAAACATAGTCAGTGCTATATCAGTATTTGCAGTATCACTTGATGTAAATTTGCCATGTTGAAAAATTATTGTAATTAAGTCTTTACCAAAAAAAATAAAATACAGTGTAATTGGTATGGATAAGTTAAGTATGATTTTTAGTAATTGGTTTGTATTTTCTACCAATTGAGGCTTTTCTAATTTACTAAGCTGAGGTAATGTGGCTTGAGAGATTGCAAGAACAACAATAGCAAATGGCAACTGAAATAAAATATTAGCATAATAAAGGTAAGATATACTGCCTACTTTTAAAAAACTGGCAATGAATGTATCTATCATATCACCAATTTGTAAGACAGAGCCGCTAATTGCTGTAACTGACATTAGTTTTAAAATCTGTTTTGTTGAATCTTCTATTTTAAATGTATATTGAATTGGAATTTTACCCCATCTTAAGCCATAATAAGAAAAAATCATCTGAAGTATCCCACCAAGCACAACACCAAAGCATAAAGTAAAAATATGAGGTTTAAAAAAATCATATAGAATTAATATAGATACAATCATGCTGATATTTAGTAAAGATGGGGAAAAAGCTCCAACACCAAACTGGTTATAACTATTCATTATACCCATAAAACATATTGCCATACCAATAAAGAATATGTAGCTAAAATTGATCTTAACAAGCAAATCTAATGTTTTAACATGAGGGTCCAAAAGTAAGCCAGGCGCAGAAATTAAAATTAAGATTTTTGAAAAAATTATACCAATAATAGTAAATAAGAGCAATATTGTTCCAAAAATTATAATTAAATTTCCTATAGCAACTTTTGCTTTTTCTGGGTTATCTTTATCTATTTTTGATAAAACAGGTACCACAGAAGAATTTATTGCACCTTCACCAAATATTCTTCTGAAATGATTTGGTATTTTAAAAGCTACAAAGAACATATCTGTATAAATATCTGCACCAAAATACCGTGTTATCAAAAAATCTCTGAAAAAACCTAAAATTCTAGATAGTATTGTAAAAAAAGCAATAATTTTTATATTTTTAAACATTTTTTTTTATTAAAATAACAAATTCACCTATGATTTTCTTTGTTTCAAACAATTTGATTACATCATCAACAGGTCCTCTTATAAATTCTTCATGGACTTTTGTTAATTCTCTAGCTAATACGATATGCCTATTTCCTAGAGTTTGTTTTATATTTTCAAGTGTTTTTATAAGTCTGTTTGGCGATTCATATATAATTATTGTTGCGTCAAGGTCATATTTTAAAAGAATTTTTGATTGTTTAGATAGTGATTTTGGTAAAAAACCCAAAAATATAAATTTATCTGTTGCAAGACCACTTGCTTGTAGAGCACATACAAATGCGCTTGCTCCAGGTATGGGTTCTACTTTGTATCCGTGCTCTATAAAAGCTTTAACAATTCTATATCCTGGATCCTGTATAGTTGGTGTGCCAGCATCTGTAATTAGAGCTATGGTTTTACCCTGACTTGCTATATTTAAAGCAATTGGTATTTTTTTTTGATAATTATGATCATTGTAGGATGTTACGTCTTTTTTTATGTTGTATGTTGATAGCAATATCTTTGAATGCTTAGGATTTTCTGCAAAAATTACATCTACAGAATTTAATGTTTCGATGGCTCTATATGTTATGTCTTTTAAATTACCAATAGGGGTGGCAACTACATAAAGTCTGGTATTCATAGGTTGGCGAAAAATTGCCTTATCTGGCTAATATCATCGCATGGTTTTGCTTCATAACATCTGCCTCGTATGCATGAAGGACCAGCATTTTTAAAGATAATAGGGGCAGTTTTTTTGCAAATTTTCAACATTTCGATCGCAATATCTTGGATTTCTTTTTGGGCTTTTTTGCACGTTCTTAATGTAAAAAAATGAAGTAATTCTCTGGCATTCATAGTAACAATTATATCGGATACTATTGCGCAAGGCAAAACATATCTGGCATCTTCTTTTGGTAAATCTAAGTTTAATAGTTCTTCATAGGCAGACTGAGCTTTCTTGATTATATCATCAAAGATTTCTTTTGCTTTAGTATTGTTTAAGATTTTTTCAGGCACAAAAAAACCAGAAGCTTTTGTATATCTATGAGATTGTTGAGTAAAGCTTGCGATTCTATGCCTTACAAGCTGATGAGATGCTACGCGGCTTATACCTTTTATTAAAAACGTAAAACTTGCATGTTCTAAAATAGATAAATGACCTGATTTGATAATTTTGCTGAGTAAACCTTCTTTATCTTTAGTTTTTGATTGATAGCAAATTTTTGCTGTTTCAAAACAAATATCATCGGGATTTGGTGTGAAATTTAATAGTTTTACTTCCATAACTTACTTCTTAAATATTATAACAGTTTCGTTATCTTTTTGCATGTAATATTGGCTCCTTGCTTTTTGTTCAATTGTCGAGTTTGTAGAATTTACATTTTCTTTGAGATGTTGCACATCTTTTTTTTCTTTTGATATTTCTTTGTTTAGTTGTTCTTTAGTTTGCTGAAGTGTTTTTAAATTTGTATAGTTGTCATAGAAGCTTTTTATTAAAACTCCTATGACAATAATAAAAATCACAATAAGAACATTTTCAAAAATTTTACCAAGTCGGGTAAATCGCATTAGATTTTAACTCTTGTTCAATTTCGAGTAGTCTATTGTATTTTGCAATGCGTTCTCCTCTATTAACAGAACCTGTTTTAATGAATCCAGAATTTACAGCAACAGCTAAATCAGCTATAAATGTATCTTTTGTTTCACCGGATCTGTGAGAAATTACATAGTTATAGCCGTTTTCTTGAGCCATATTTATAACATTAAGTGTTTCAGTCAACGTTCCAATTTGATTTAGTTTGATCAAAATAGCATTAGCAATACCTTTTTCTATACCTTCTGCAAAGATTTTTTCGTTTGTTACAAATACATCGTCTCCAACAAGCATTATATGTTCACCAAGCTCTTCTGTAATTTTTGCCCAGCCTTCTAAATCATCTTCTGACATTGGATCTTCAATTGAGAAAATTGGGTATTTTTCTATTAAGTTGCCAAGCAAATCTATAAGCTCATTGCTGGATATTTTTTTATTTGAAACATAATAATATCCATCTTTGTAAAACTCGCTTGCTGCTAAATCGAGTGCAATGTCGATATCTTCACCTGGAACATATCCGGCTTTTTCAATTGCATCTACTAAGTATTGTAGTGGTTCTTCGTTTGATTTTAGGTTTGGTGCAAAGCCACCTTCGTCACCAACACCTGTTGAATGACCATCAGCTTTTAATAGTTTTTTAAGCATTTGAAAGGTTTCAGATGCCATTTGCATCGCGCTTGCAAAATTTTGGGCACCAACAGGTACGATCATGTATTCTTGAAAATCAATGTTATTATCTGCATGAACACCACCATTAATTACATTGAGCATTGGAATAGGCAGTGTTTTTGCGCCAAGACCGCCAATGTATCTATAAAGAGGTATGTTGAGCTCTCTGCTAGCTGCTTTTGCACAGGCAAGCGATACAGATAAAATTGCATTTGCGCCTAAATTTGATTTGTTTTCAGTTCCGTCAAGTTCTATTAATAAATTATCGATTTCTGATTGTTCTAAAACTTCCATCCCAATTATTTCATCTGCAATTCTATCATTTACATTGGATACAGCTTGAAGTACTCCCTTGCCATTGTACCTTTGTGGATCGTTGTCCCTTAATTCTAAAGCTTCTTTTGAGCCAGTTGATGCTCCGGATGGGATTTCAGCTTTTCCAATAGCACCATCTTCTGTTTTAATGATAGTTTTAATGGTAGGATTTCCCCTTGAATCTAAAATTTCAATCGCGTTAACTTCAATTATTGCGCTCATGTTTCCTCCTAAATTAAATATATTTTTTTACCATTTCTTTGTAAGTGTCAATAAGATTTTCCAAATCTTTTTGAGTTTTTGCATTTGCTTCTATGGCAAAATAAGACTTATCTTCTTCTGGATAAAGCAAAACCCAACCTTCCATATCTTTATGGTATATTTTAATACCAAAGGTAGTTAGTCTATCTGTATTTTGTGTATCTTCAAACAACTTTCGCATTACACTACCTTTTTTGTCAAAAGGGCAAGGAATCAAAACTTTTCTTTTTGGTGTTGATTCATACATATTTACGAACTGAGATATGCTTTTTTCTTGTAAACTCAATAGTTCTAGTATTTTAAGTGTAGAGTATATACCATCAAAAAAATACTGGTATTCGCTAAACAAAAAACCACCATTTGCATCTGCACTAAAATCAGCTTTTAAATTATAAGCATTATACATTAATTCTTTCATAGTGAATGGCGATTCATAAAATTCTATATTTAAGTCGTTGCAAAGCTTTTCGCACATAAAAGAAGCATTTATTGGCAAAATAATCTTTTTGCCCTTTAGTTTTTGAGCCTGGAGTAAGACTAATGCTCTTACAGCACTTTCATTATCTACTATTTCTCCATGGTTGTCAACTAAAAAAACTTTTTCACAACCAGAATCAAGCATTATACCTAAATCTGCATTTGTACTTTTTGTAATAACTGATAATGTGTGTTGAGCTTGATCAAATTCTTCTTTAGTACGTGTTGTTTTATTGGGTTCTATAAAAGCATTTAAGCTTATTACTTCAATACCTATTTTGCCTAAAATATTTGGTAAAATTTTTGATGCACTGCCATATGAGTAGTCAATAACAACCCTTAAGCTTTTTTGTTTTATACTATCGATGTTTAGCTTATTCAAAATTGAGTTATTGTAGCTTTCTATTACATGATATGGAAAATTTAAATTTCCCACTTTATTAATAGGTGACTTTCTAAAATCTTCTCTAAAAAAAAGCCTTTCTATAGTTTTTTCTTTTGAACTAACAATATCCATCCCATTGTTATCAAAAAACTTAATATCCACAAATTCTGTGTCAAATGGTGAACGTCTCAAGTAAAAACCACCTGATTTACCCGTAGTTTTTATAATGTACCTTATAATAGGTATTGGTGTATCACTTAAATCTTCTACATTTACACCGCATGATAAAACACCGGACATTAAAGCTCTATTTAGCAATCTCGATACGGGGTGCGTATCTCTACCGCAGACTACAGTAGATTTTTCTTTTAAGCTTGTTGCATATGCCGAGCCAAGTTTTGTACAAAACTCAGGTGTAATTTCCAAATTTGCAAGTCCGGTAACACCGTACTTTGCAAATAGCATGTATGACCATTTTTCGGCCCAAATTAGAGATGATGATAAAATTGCACCTGATTCTACTTCTTTGTTTGGCCAGATTTTAACATTTGGTTTTATAATAACATTATTGCCTATTTTTACTGAACTTGATACAACACAATTATCATCAATAATTGTTTGACAGCCTATTGTAACATTATCTAAAATTATCGAGTTTCTTATCTGACTATCTTGCAAAATTTGTGTATTGTCCCATACAATAGTGTTTTCTATATTGCAATTTTTTCCAATGT
This sequence comes from Desulfurella acetivorans A63, assembly GCA_000517565.1. GTDB lineage: Bacteria > Campylobacterota_A > Desulfurellia > Desulfurellales > Desulfurellaceae > Desulfurella > Desulfurella acetivorans. The sequence goes on along the minus strand of CP007051.1, from coordinate 1,022,794 downwards.
GTACATTTTTACCAATAATAGAGTTTTTGATTCTTGCCTTGGGTTCAATGATAGAATTTTCACCAATAACAACACTACCTTCTAAAGTTGATGTGAAATTTATATTTGTATTTTTACCAACATAAAAATTTGTATTTTCAATCCTTTCTTCGTTTAATTCAATGCGTACTTTACTTTCTAAGCAATCCATATTTGCTGCAAAATACTCAGATATATTCCCTATATCTTTCCAGTAACCATTATCTATATATGCATTTATTTTTATGTTTTTTTCAAGCAAAAGTGGAAAAAGATCCTTGCTAAAATCAAACTCTGTTTTTTCTGGTATTAAGTCGTACACTTCTTTTTCCAATATGTATATTCCTGTATTTATAAGATCAGAAAATACTTCACCCCATGATGGTTTTTCTAAAAATTTTTCAATATTTGAATTGGAATCTGTAATTACTATGCCATATGATGTGGGATCTTTTGTGTGTGTTAAAATAATTGTGGCTTTTGCATGCTTTTTTTTATGTGATTCAATTGCTTTTGTGAGATCAAAATCGCATAGTATATCAGAACTTATAACAAGTATTGTTTCGTTTATATTTTCTTCTACAATTGCATATTTTACTGCTCCAGCTGTGCCATAATCTTCATCTGGCAGAATATAACTTAAATCAACACCAAATTCCTGTCCATCTTGGAAGAAATTTTTTATAACATCATGTTGAAAAAATAACAAAGCACTTATGTTGAGCAGTTGATGACGTTTTAGTAAATTAATTACATGTAGCATGATAGGTTTATTGACTACCGGAACCATTGGTTTGGGTATTTTAATAGTAAGAGGTCTAAGTCTTGTTCCAAATCCGCCTGCCATTAGTATTGTTTTCACTTTTTTCACCTCAATGTTTGGTTCATTTATTTGAATTATACTTCAGTTTCTGTTGTTTGTAAATTAAAAAATTACACACGATGCTGCTAAAATTTTATTATTGTAATATAATAGAGTTTATGATAAAATGCCAATCTGAAAAACGCACACTTGCTTAATCTTGTGTGCACATGGAGTCTAATATTAGATTTGTGCACATTTAGCAAGTGGTGGTAAATCCATTTTTTAAGGAGTTTGTATGTCGCACATTACGATGAAAGAACTTTTAGAAGCAGGGGTTCACTTTGGTCACCAAACCAAACGCTGGAACCCAAAAATGAAACCTTACATTTTTGCTGCAAGGAAAGGTATTCACATTATTGATTTGCAGCAAACACTCTATTACTTTGAGAAAGCTTACGAATTTGTAGAAGAACAGGCTGCTGCAAACAAAACAATATTGTTTGTTTGCACAAAGAAACAAGGTCAAGACGAAATTAGGGAGGCAGCTATAGCTTGCGGTATGCCTTATGTTACTTATAAGTGGCTTGGCGGTTTGCTTACAAATTTTTCTACTGTCAAAAAAGGCGTAGAGAATCTAAAAAGACTTACAGAACTTGAAGAAAGTGGCGAGATAAATAAGTATACCAAAAAAGAAGCAAAAATTTTAATGAAAAAGAAAGAAAAGCTAGAAAAATACCTCTCTGGCATAAAGAATATGACAAAATTACCGGATGTAATTATAGCAGTTGATACCAAACGAGAAGAACTTGCTATTAAAGAAGCAAATAAATTAAAAATTCCTGTAGTTGCACTAGTTGATACAAATTGTGATCCAGATCCTATAGATTACATTATTCCAGGCAACGACGATGCAATTAGATCAATAAGTTTGCTTGCACAAAAGATGCAAGAAGCTGTGTTGAGAGGAAGAGAACGCTACAATAAAGAAGTAGCAGATAAAATAGAAGCAGAAAAATTTGAAGAAGCTGTAGCTGAAAAAGTTGAAAGTGAAGAAGAGTTTAGTGAAGAGGAGGATTTATAAGAAATGGAAATAAATGCCCAATTAGTTAAAGAGTTAAGAGAACGCACTGGCGCTGGTATGATGGATTGCAAAAAAGCTCTTGAGCAAGCAAATGGCGATATTGATAAAGCTATAGAAAAACTCAGAGAAATGGGGCTTGCAAGTGCTAGAAAAAAATCGCTTAGGGTTGCAAATGAAGGTAAAATAGTAAGCTATATACATGCAGGTGGTAAAATCGGCGTAATGGTAGAATTGAATTGTGAAACGGATTTTGTAGCAAATACAGACGAGTTTGCTCAACTTGCAAAAGACATAGCAATGCATATTGCGGCTACAAATCCACTTTATGTTGACAAAGAAAGTGTTCCTCAAGAAGTAATTGAAAAGGAAAAAACTTTTCAAAGGGAGCAGCTAATAAAAAGTGGTAAACCTGAAAATGTTATTGATAAAATATTAGAAGGCAAAATTAACAAATACCTTGAAGAAATTTGCGTACTTGATCAACCTTTTGTAAAAAACGATATGATTAAAGTAAGAGATTTAATTAATAACGCTATAGCAAAATTTGGCGAAAATATTATACTTAGAAGATTTGTAAGATTTAAGTTAGGAGAAGAATAAGTCGTGGCTAAACCTGCTTATAATAATATTTTATTAAAACTCAGTGGGGAAGCTTTGCTTGGCGAGCTTCCTTTTGGCATAGATGACAAAATGATAAAAAAAATATCCTTCGAAGTTAAACAAGTGTGGGAAATGGGTGTAAGTATTTCTATTGTTATCGGTGGTGGAAATATTTTTAGAGGTATTAAAGGTGCTGCGCTTGGTATGGATAGAGCAAGTGCAGACTATATGGGTATGCTTGCTACAGTAATCAATGGTTTAGCTCTACAAGATAGTTTAGAAAAACTTGATGTGCCCACCCGCGTTATTAGCGCAATAGAAATGAGGCAGATTTCTGAACCATATATTAGACGAAGGGCTTTGAGACACTTAGAAAAAGGTAGGGTGGTAATATTTGTTGCTGGTACTGGAAACCCTTACTTTACTACAGATACAGCAGCAGCACTTAGGGCTATGGAAATGGGCGCTCAAGTATTACTTAAAGCTACAAAAGTTGATGGTGTTTACGATAAAGATCCTATGGTTTATGAAAATGCCAAATTGATAGAAGAAATCACATACATTCAAGTTCTTGATCAAAATTTAAAAGTTATGGACTCAACGGCAATATCTATGTGTATGGAGTATAAATTACCTATTATTGTTTTAAATATAAACAAAGAGGGTATCCTAAAAAGCATAATAGAAGGCAAAAAGGTAGGCACATTAGTTAGCTAAGGAGGCAGTATGATAGATGAAGTTAAACCCATTGCTTCTGAAATGGAAAAAGCTCTTTTAGCCTATAAAAACTATGTTACGTCTCTCAAAACAGGTAAAGCTCACAGTCTGCTTGTTGAAAATATTCTTATTGAAAGTTACGAAAAAAAAATGCCGCTAAAGCAGGTCGCTTCTATTTCGGTTCCTGATGCTACAACGATAATAATTAAACCGTGGGATTTGAGTTTACTAAAAGCTATTGAGAAGGCGATTTTAAAATCAAATATAGGATTGACACCAAATAATGATGGTAAAGTTGTTAAAATTAACATGCCACCACTAACCGAAGAAGATAGAAAAAGTATTGTGAAGCAACTTAAACAAGAAAGTGAAAAATATAAAGTAAATATTAGAAACATAAGAAAAAAGGCAAATACAATTCTAAAAGATTTAGAAAAAGATAAAGCTATATCTAAAGATGATCTAAAAAAAGAAGAAGATGAAATGCAGAAATTAACGGATAAATACATTAAAGAAATAGATAATTTATTTAGCTTAAAAGAAAAAGAGATTTTATCTGTTTAAAATGAATATTCCCAAACATATAGCTATTATAATGGATGGCAATGGCCGTTGGGCCAACCTCCATGGTAAAAAAAGAATTTATGGTCATTTTATTGGTTCTACAATTATTGATAAAATTGCAAAAAAAGCCAAAGAATTAAAAATCGAATATTTGACTTTATATACATTTTCTACAGAAAACTGGAAAAGACCGCAAAATGAAGTTAATTTTTTAATGAAATTACTTGGTATACAGGTAAGGAAAAAATCAGATTTTATGATGAAGGAAAATATAAAATTTAACTGTATTGGAGATATCACAAAATTACCTCAAAAGCAACAGGAAGCTATATTAAACCTTCAAGAAAAAACAAAAAACAATTCAGATTTAACGATAAATTTTGCAATAAATTACGGATCTTATATGGAAATTATAAGAGCCTGTAAAAACATATGTATGGATTTTAGTTTGAATAAACTTAATTGTGATAATATTGATGAAAATATATTTGAACAATACCTATATACTAAAGATATACCAGATGTTGATTTGTTAATTAGAACTGGTGGTGAAAAAAGGATAAGTAATTTCTTGCTATGGCAAATCGCATATGCGGAAATTATTTTTTTAGATAAATACTGGCCAGAATTTAATGAAGATGATTTAGAGTATTGCATAAAAGAATTTTCAGAAAGAAAAAGACGATTTGGTGGACTTGATGATTAAAAGAATTATAAGTGCAGGTCTGTTAATACCTTTTGTCCTTGCAATTATTTTATATGCGCCGTTGTGGCTTATAAAGCTTATAATTTTAATGGTTGGATTATTATCATACTTTGAATGGTCAAATTTTACTGGATTAAAAGAAAGATATTTGTATTTTGTTTTGACTGCAGTATTTTTATCAACTGTTTTGTTTTACTTTGAGTATATATTTATTGTTTTGATGTTAATTTTTTTAATACATATGATTATTGGTTTTAAAAATATTGATAAAAATAGAATTTTGACTCATTACTATTTGCTTGGTGGTATATTATATGTATCGCTATATACATTTTTTGTAAACATTGTAAAATTAGATAATGGTAGATGGCTATTTTTGCTTGTTTGTGTAAGCATATGGGTTGGTGATTCATTTGCATATTTTTGTGGAAAATCATTTGGAAAAATTAAATTGGCTCCAAATATCAGTCCAAACAAAACTTATGAAGGAGCCATATGTGGCGTAATTTTTGGCACAATTTCTTCTATCATGTTTGCTTATTTTTTAAATATTGATTTAAAAGTAGCTTTTGGCGTAGGTTTAGTATCTAATATGGCAGGTATTTTTGGAGATTTGTCTGAGTCTGTTGTAAAGCGTATATATAACAAAAAAGATTCTTCTAATATCATACCAGGACACGGGGGTATGCTTGATAGACTTGACAGTCTTGCATTTTCAGCATATTTAGTATATTTAATGTTTTTATGGAAAATATTTTAATATTAGGATCTACAGGTTCAATTGGTCAAAATGTAATTGAAGTTATTAAAAAAGGTTCAAAATATAACATAATTGGTATTGCTTTCAATAAAAATATCACTAAAGCTATAGAGCAAATTGAAAAACTAAAACCAAAGTATGTTTACGTAGGACAGTTAGAATACATTTCTCAATTAAAAAATCTTTTTCCATATATAGAATTTTTTTCACAAAATGAATTGTCTGAATTAATTGCAAAAAATGATATAGATTTTGTTATAAATGCTTTTGTTGGAAGTGCAGGCATACTGCCTTCTTACTATGCGATTTATTATAAAAAAAAATTTGCTTTAGCTAATAAAGAAAGTTTGGTAGTTGCTGGAAAGATACTGACAGAATTGGCAAAAAAAAACAAGATTGAAATAGTACCAATTGATAGCGAACACTCTGCAATATACCAGTGTTTGGAAGGCAAAAGACAGTTCCTAAAAAAAATTATCTTAACTGCATCTGGAGGTCCTTTTAGGTTAACTGATAAGGAACGATTTGAGAGTATAACAAAAGAAATGGCTCTTAATCACCCAAAATGGAATATGGGTGCAAAAATTACAATTGATTCAGCAACTATGATGAATAAAGGTTTTGAGATTATAGAGGCTGGATGGCTTTTTGATGTGGATAGCAAACAAATTGAAGTTGTTGTTCATAAAGAATGTATAGTTCACTCAGCAGTAGAACTCATCGACGGAAGCATTATTGCTCAAATGGCTCAGCCAGATATGAAGTTGCCCATAGCCTACGCTTTATATAAACCAGATAGAATTGAGTTTGAAAATAAAATTTCACTTATTGATATAGGGACTTTGACTTTTGAAAAACCAGATTTAGATAAATTTGAGCTTTTAGCTTTGGCGCAAGATGCATTTAGAAAAAAAGATAAAAATTGTGGTTTACTATTAAATGCAGCTGATGAGGTATGTGTTGAGTATTTTTTGCAAAATAAGATTAAATTTACGGATATTTCAAAAATAATTAAAAAAATTATGGAGGATTTTGAGGATAAAATGCCTGAAAATATTTTTGATCTACAAGATCAAACACAGCTAATTAAGAAAGAAACTGAAAAAGTAATAGAGAGTTTAAGGAGGTCTTAATGTATATAATATATGGCATATTAGCGCTAGTCGTTATGATTATAATACATGAATTTGGACATTTTATTGTTGCAGTATTAAGTGGAGTAAAGGTAGAAAGATTTTCTATTGGTTTTGGACCAGTCCTATTAAAAAAACAAACCAAAATAACAGAGTTTGTAATATCAGCTGTACCACTTGGCGGATATGTAAAAATGAAAGGTGAAGAACCCAATAGTATTGACGAAAATGATAAAGAAGGTGCGTTTTATGCTCAAAGTGTTTATAAAAGAATGTTGATAGTATTTGCTGGTCCTTTTTTTAATATACTTTCTGCAGTTTTGTTTTTTGCTATTGCCTATTCTATCGGCATTCAAACTTTGTCGCCACAAATTGGAAAAGTTTTGAAAGATTCTCCAGCTTATTATGCACACTTACAACCAAAAGATAAAATTTTAGAAATTAATAATATAAAATTAACTACATGGGAAGATATGTCTAAAATAATTAAAACTCACAATAATTTAGATATTGTTATTCAAAGGAATGGTAAAATAGTCAAAGTAAATATTAAACCAAAGACAGAAATTGTAAAAAATCCTTTGGGATACAAAGAAAAAATTAATGTTATAGGAATTTTACCTTCTGGTGAAACAACACTTGTTAGATATCCCATATGGAAATCTTTATATTTGGGTATCGAAAAAACAATTTACATTACAAAATTGACTATTGAAGGTATTATTAGGCTTATTGGTGGGTTTATACCATCCTCTGAGGTTGGGGGGCCTATAATGATAGTTGATATTGCAAGTAAAGCTGCACAAGCTGGATTTGGCGCATTTTTGATATTTGCTAGTATTATAAGTATAAATCTTGGATTATTAAACTTGTTTCCAATACCTGTATTGGATGGTGGGCATTTAATGTTTTTTACAATCGAAGCAATAAGAAAAAAGCCTGTAAGTGAAAAATTCCAGATTGCTGCTCAAAAGGTTGGCATAGCGCTTTTGATAGTATTAATGGTTTTTGCATTTTACAATGATATAAAACGATTTTTTATACCAAAAAATGTTACAACGCACAATGTAATTAAAAGATGAGTTTTATTCAAAGAAAAAAAACAAAAAAAATATACGTTGGAAATGTTGCGATAGGTGGTTTTGAGCCAATAAGTGTCCAATCTATGACAAATACTGATACACGAGATATTAATGCAACACTTGCACAAATAAATTCGTTATACACAAAAGGTTGCGAAATAGTAAGATGTGCTATAGTAGACAAAGAGGCTTGTAAGGCATTGTCTGTATTAAAACAAAAAAGTCCAATACCAATTATTGCTGATGTGCATTTTGACTATAAGCTTGCCATTTGTTCAATTGAAAATAATGCCGATTGTGTTCGAATTAACCCTGGCAACATTGGGAGCTTTTATAAAGTAAAATCAATTGTTGAAGCTGCAAAAAACCACAATATACCATTGCGCATAGGTGTTAACAGCGGGTCTCTGGAAAAGAATTTGCTAACAAAATATAATCATGTGTGTGCAGATGCTTTAGTTGAAAGTGCTTACAATTGGGTTGTAAGGCTTGAGGATATGGAATTTACTAACTTTAAAATATCAATAAAATCTTCAAACGTGGAAGATACTATTTTAGCTTACGAAAAAATATCTTCTATGGTCGATTATCCCTTGCACATAGGCCTTACAGAAGCAGGGGGTAATTTTGAAGGTATAATAAAATCAACTTGTGCCGTTAGCGTTTTATTAAGAGAAGGTATTGGTGATACAATAAGAATATCTTTAACGGATAGTCCAGAAAAAGAAATTGATGTTGCTTTTGAAATTTTAAATGCTTTGGGTTTAAGAAAAAAACAATCAATAGAGTTTATTTCTTGTCCAACTTGTGGTAGAATAGAAATAGATTTAATTGAGTTAACAAAACAGGTTAAGGCAAGATTAGCACATATTAAAAAACCAATAAAGGTGGCAATTATGGGATGTGTTGTAAACGCATTAGGCGAAGCTAAAGAAGCAGATTTAGCAATAGCTGGCGGCAGGCATTTTGGTTTAATTATCCAAAATGGTAAAATTGTTAAAAAAGTTAGAGAAAGCGAATTGCTCGATAGTTTTGTAGATCAGGTTGAAGAGTATGTTAAAAAAGAATATTAAAGTATTTTGTTGCTTTAGCGCGATTATTTTAGTGCTTTCCTCTTGTGCTACTGTGCCTTCTGTTAATACATCTTACAATATCAAAGAATTGGATTTAAACCAATATTCAAATACAAGCGATTATCATTACATAATGGCGTTTACATACTTTTATAATAATAATATAAAAGAAGGTATAAAAGAATACGAATTATTTTTAAAAGATAATCCTAAAAAACATTTTTTTATTGAATTTGTAAATTTGCTAATAAGATTTCAAGATTTTAATAAAGCCCAGGAAGTTTTGCAAACAGCAATAGAAAAATATCCAAAAGATAATCAATTGTATCTATTGCTTTCTGATGTTTATGTTATTCAAAAACAATATCAAAAAGCAATTGATGTTTTAGTTAAATCGGGCATTAAAACATTTGATGTATACAAAAACATTGCTATACTATATGCTCAAATTGGCAATATTAACAATGCTATAAATTATTTAATGCAGGCAAGGCAATTTGCTGATAAAGGAGAGGTTTATTTTTATATTTCTCAAATTTACTATAAATTTAATCTTGATAACAATGCATTAAATTATCTACAAATGTCAGCAAGCTATAAATATCCAAAAGCATACATTGCTTTAGGCGATTTATATGCTCAACAAAACAATTACAATAAAGCATTAAAATATTATGAGGATTTTCTAAAATTGCCAAACAAGAATAAAGAAGAAGAGGTTTATGTTTATACTGCTTTAGCAAGTATTTATTATTCAATTGACAAGGATTTAAAAAAGGCAATAGAATACTACAAAAAAGCTTATAATTTAGATAGATCTCAGATAAATCTTGAAAGACTTTCTTATTTACTTTTGCAAAACAAAAATTATAAAGAAACTGTTGATCTTTTAAGTAATAATCCAGATATAGAACATTCGCCAACCTTGAGGTATTTTTTAGGTGTAGCTTATTTTAGTTTAAAAAATTATAAACAAGCGTTGCTTGAGCTATCTAATGTTGATTTTGCCAGTGATCTGTATACAGATGCTCAAGCCAAAAAAGCTCTTTGCTACCTTGAGCTAAAAGAACCTCAAAAAGCTATAGAGACAATTCAAAAAGCTATTGAACTAAACCCAAACGAAGAACTATACAAAACGTATTTTTATATATTGAATCAGCAAAAAGATTGGGATAGATTGATTGATGCACTTAAAAATTCAACTAAAGTAATAAAAGATAAAGAAAAAATATATTTTTATCTAGCCGATGTATATTACAATAAAAAACATGATAAACAAAAAACTATACATTTCTTAAATGAAGCTTTAAGAATTAACCCAAATGATCCAGAAGTGTTAAATTATTTAGGTTATTTGTATATAGATGAAAATATCGATGTTAAAGCTGGTATAGACATGGTTAAAAAAGCTTTAAAACTACAGCCAAATAATCCATATTATTTAGATAGTTTAGGTTGGGGATATTTCAAGGAAAAACGATTTAAACTGGCACAGTATTATCTAGAAAGAGCAAATAGGTTACTTAAAAAACCAGAAAGCACAATTGCTTTGCATCTTGCAAAAGTTTATGAAGCCCTGGGTTATAAATCCAAAGCAAAAAAAATTGCAATTGAAGTTTTAAAGAGGGAACCTCACAATGAAACAGCAAAAAAAATAATAAAAGTATTAAAATGAAGTATGCAGTTTTTTTATGCATTATTTTATTATATAAAGTATCTTTTGCATCAAATATTTATGCCACAATAGAAGATGGTCAAATTGTGTATAAAAATAGACCAACTTTTTTTAGTAATGTTATTAATAATCCCAATTATAAAAAATCTTTCATTAAAGATCTTTTAGAAAAAGCTGCTCAAAAGTATGGTGTTAATGAAAGGTTTGTTTTAGCGATCGCTATGGCAGAGTCAGGTTTAAATCATTCAGCTATTTCAAATAAAGGTGCTATTGGTGTTATGCAAATAATTCCATCCACTGCTTCATTGTTAAATATTAATCCTTATAATTTAGAGCAAAATATTTATGGTGGTGTGAAATACTTAAAGTTTTTGCTTGACAAATATTCTGGTAATTACGCTTTAGCTGCAGCAGCTTATAACTGCGGACCAAACAATGTAGATAAATACAATGGTATCCCACCATTTGCTGAAACAATTAGTTATGTAAAAACCGTAATGGCATATTTTGATGGGTCAACTCCGGTTATGGTTTATAATAACTTAAAGAGTCTTAAGTCTAATAAAAAACCAATGAAGATAGTGGAGAGAAACGGAATTTTTACAAATATTCCAAGTGTATCATGGTAGTTTATAAAAGTATTCCAAATGTTTTATCAATAACACGAATTATTATAACAATTCCTGTTATACTTTTACTTGAGTTTCATCATAATTACACTGCTTTGGTACTTTTTTTAATAGGTGCCATAAGTGATTATCTTGATGGTTATTTAGCGCGAAAAAAGAAACTTGTAAGTAATTTAGGTAAATTGCTAGATCCGCTTGCAGATAAAATTTTTGTTATAAGTTTGTTTGTTGCCATGATTAAAATTATAAATATACCATATTGGCTTGTTTTAATAATAATTTTTAGAGAATTTGCCGTAACAGGTTTGAGAGCGCAACTTGCAGCAAAAAATTTTATATTACCTGCCCTTATTCAAGGTAAGGTTAAAACTTTTAGCCAGTTTATTGCTTTAGGTTTTTTAATTGTAGGTTATCAAAATAAATTTTTTTTTGAGATCGGTATGATTTTTCTTTATATTACGGTTATTACAACTTTGACTTCAGGTATTGAATATTACATTAAGTATTGGAAAGCTATAAATGAGTAAATTAAAGCAAATTTTATCAATGATAAAATTTGAACATAGTATTTTTGCTTTACCCTTTGCTTATATTGGTATGTTATTATCAAATCATTACAATTTAAAAATAACTATTTTAATAACTATAGCTATGATTAGTGCAAGAAGTGTTGCAATGACATTAAATCGGATTATTGACTATAAAATTGATAGTTTAAACCCTAGAACAAAAAATAGAGAGTTACCACGTGGTGTGGTTAAACTAAAAGAAGCATGGTTATTTACTATTATTTCTATTTGTATATTTGAGATATCTGCTTACTTACTTAATCTTTTAGCTTTTAAATTATCATTTGTTGCTTTGTTTTTTTTAATTACCTATTCTTATACAAAAAGGTTTACATGGTTATGTCATATTTATTTAGGTGTAACAGATGCTATTGCTCCTTTAGGTGGGTTTGTAGCTGCAGCAGGATATTTGGACTTAAATATTTTCTATCTAGCATTATTTGTTGCTTTTTGGATTGGGGGTTTTGATATACTTTATTCTTTACAAGATTTTGAGTTTGATTTAAAAAATGGTGTTTATTCAATACCAGTAAAATTTGGTCCAAATATTGCGCGGATATTAGCAGCTTTATTCCATTTGATTGCATTTGTTTTTTTACTTTTAACAATGTATGTTTATAAATTGAATTATTTTACCTATATTGGTGCCTTTATAGTTTTTGGTTTATTAGTTATTGAACATCTTTTGGTTGATCCTAAAGATTTAAAGAAAATTAATATTGCTTTTTTTAACATAAATAGTTATATTAGCATAGTGTTGATTGTTGCTTTTTTATTGGGAAGGTTTGCAAATGTCTGATGATTATCGTTTAATAGAATCAAAGTTTGTTATTTACTATACTAAAATTACGCAAGAGCAATTGCAAAAAGAAAAAGAAGAAATTTATAGAGTAGAAAGTCATGACGATAGTTTTAATTTTTTGATGGCACAAAATAATATTGATTCTTCATTTGATAGTCTAAATAAAGCATTTGTTGTTATGATGAAAGAAATCGATGCAAAATTAAATTATTTAATTACACTTTTGCGTGACGGCAAAGAAAAAGAAAAATTTCTTAATTATAATAAAACCTATACTTGTTCTGTTAGTGCAAGTGAGATTAATTTTATCAATAATAATTCTTTGCAAGTAGGTGATTTTTTATCTATTTCTTTTTTTCTACCTATTTCTTCTCATAATGAAATAAAAGCGACAGCTAAAATTACAGATGTTTTTCAAAAAAATGGGAATTCTTGCGCAAAAGCTAAATTTTTAGATATAAACAAAAACAATCAAGAATTAATTATATATTATGGGTTACTATTAGACAGAGAAAGGCTGAAATCAAAGCAATTAGAATTATGAAAGAAAATATTTTTATTATTCTTCAGGTATTGTTTGATATTATCGTAATGGCATATTTGATTTGGCAAAAATATATTGATTCCAAACTTAACAGATCTTATTCATCATTAATTATGTCTATCAAAGATTTGTTAAATCAGCAAAAAAATATGATAGAATTGGCTAATAAGAAAATTGAATCTCAACAGGCAAGTCTTGTAAAAGTATTGGATGATGTACGCCAAAAAAATACTGTACTTACAGAATTAATAAAAAGTGTTAAAATAAAAACATTTGAAAATGATACTAAAGAAAAAATTATACAAATGTTTAATAAGCAGCTATCAATTGAAGAAATATCAAACCAATTAAATATTCCAAAAGGTGAAGTGGAATTAATTGTTAAACTATACCAAGGGGGTTAAATGAAAAAAATTGAAGCTATAATAAAGCCTTTTAAACTTGATAGCGTAAAAGAGGGTCTAAATGAAATTGGGATAAAGGGTATTACAATAAGTGAAGTTAAAGGCTACGGTAGACAGAAAGGTCATACAGAAATTTACAGAGGTGCTGAGTATATTGTTGATTTTTTACCAAAAATAAAAATAGAGGTTGTTGTAAGTGACAATCAGGTTGATGCAGTTATAGAAAAGATTATAGAAAATGCAAAAACTGGAAAAGTTGGTGATGGAAAAATTTTTGTAATACCTATTGAAGAAGCTATAAGGATAAGAACAGGCGAAAAAGGCGAAGATGCTGTATAAATTTAGTCAAAATATACTTGACATTAAAATATTAAGAGCTACAATATTATGTAAAATATTTTTTAGGAGGTATTTGGAACATGAATTCAAAAGGTATTAAGATTGCGTTGATGGCAGCATTCCTAGCAAGCAGTTTAACTTTGGCATCTTGCCAGAAAAAGCAAGCTACAAATGCTACAAACACAACAAATGTAACTAATGCTACAAATGCAACTACTGCTCCATCTAATGCTACTAATGCTACAAATGCAACGACTTCTACTAACGCTACAAATGCAACGACTTCTACTAACGCTACAAAATCAAGCAGCAAAGAGATGAAAAAAGAAGCTGCACCAGCAGCAAGTAAGTCATCTTCATCAAAAGCTGCAAAACCGAAAGTTGAAGGTTGTTAATTGGTTTAATGGGTGAGTTATCGCTCACCCAAATTTGATTATTAATGTTACCAATTAATGATATTAATTATGTCTTATCTTTGATAAGTGCAAAAGCAATTGTAAAATTAGCTGGCATATTGAATAAAGGTGCTACTGCACTACCGGGATATTTTGTCGAAAAGTTAAATCCAGATTTTTTAAAAACAATAAGTTCTCAATTAGAAAATTGTATTTTAATTACTGGGACAAATGGGAAAACAACAACATCTGGTTTGATAGTTCATTTATTAACAAAAGAAAATAAAAAAGTTATAAATAATCATGCCGGTTCTAACTTAAAGCGAGGAATTATTAGTTCAATCGTACCACATCTATCGTTAAATAAAAAATTTACTCAAGAATTTGATTACTTTGTTTTTGAGTGTGATGAATTTGCTTTAGAAAAGATAACTCAGGATATAAAAGCAAATTATATTGTTATGCTAAATTTATTTAGAGATCAGTTGGATCGATATGGGGAAATAGAGACAATTAGAAAGAGATGGAGTGCTTTAATCCATAATAATCCTCATGTGCATTACATTGCTAATGCCGATGATCCTTCCGTTGCTTCTTTATTTTATAAAAAAGATCTAAAAGTTTCTTATTTTGGTTTAACCGATTATAAAATCACACAGGACAATCTTAAAGATGTTTTGTTTTGTCCAATTTGTGGAGGCAGATTGGATTATAAAAAACGATATTTTTCTCACATTGGGGATTATTTTTGTACAAATTGCGACTTTAAAAGGCCTGAACCAGATTTGTCTGGAAAAATTTTTCAGGACTCAACAAAGATAGAAGTAAATTATCGTGAAAAAAAATATTTTACCACAATGCCATTGCAAGGAAAATACAACATTTATAACATTGCAGCATCATTTTTGACGTGTATAGAGCTAGGTTATAATATAGGTGAGTTATGTGCAAATATTTCGGATTTTAAATCTACATTTGGAAGGTATGAACTCATTAATTATAAGAACAAAGAGATTTTTTTAATTTTGGTAAAAAATCCTGTTGGTTTTACACAAGCTTTAGAATCAAGCATTGATGATAATAAAAAAAATTTTATATTCATTCTCAATGATAACATAGCTGATGGTAGAGATGTTTCTTGGATCTGGGATGTGAATTTTGATCTATTAAATAACAAAATAAACGATTTGATGTTTGGTGGTACTCGCATGTTTGATATGGCATTGAGGATAAAATATGCTGATATTGGTGTGAAAAATTATGTTTTTTTTGATACATATAAGGAGCTTTTTGATAAAATTGAGCAGTCAAATAATGGAACTTTCCATGTATTTTTAACATACACAGCTTTAATTGAGTTAAAAAATTATTTAAGTAAGCTAGGTTATAAAAGTTTTTATGAACAATAAAGAGCTTTCTTTAGATATTACCTTTCTTTTTCCAAATACAATGAGCACATATGGGGATAGTGGTAACATTTTGGCTTTAAAAAAGCGTTGCGAATGGAGAGGTGTTGAAGCTTTTATACACTATTGTGATATTTATGATAGCATTTATCCATCTGATATATATTTTTGGGGAGGCGGGCAAGATATAGCTCAAGAAATTGTTTCAAATAATTTTAGCCAGCAAAAAATAGATTTTTTAAATAATGAAGTTGAGAAAAGTAAGGTTTTTTTGCTAATTTGTGGTTCTTATCAATTGATGGGTAAGTACTATATTGATTCAAATGGCAATAAAATTGAAGGTCTTGGGATTTTAGATGTATATACTAAAAGCTCGCCAAAACGTATGATTGGCAACGTAGTAATAGAAACAAATAAAAAGCTCAAACTTGGAAATAAAAAAATTATTGGGTTCGAAAATCATAGCGGTCAAACTTTTTTAGGAAAAGGTGTTGAACCATTCGGTTATGTGAAAATTGGTTTCGGTAATAATGGATTTGATAAAACAGAAGGTGTCATTTACAAAAATGTAATTGCTTGTTACCTACATGGACCATTGTTGCCAAAAAACCCTCATTTGACTGATTATATAATTTTAAAAGCACTTGAAAATAAATACGATTCAAATGTTACTTTACAAAAATTGGATGATTCGTTAGAATTAAAGGCTTTTAATACTTTATTAAATAGACTTAAAATTCAATCATAAAATTTGTAAATAATAGAAAATTTTATATGTTCTATTTATTAGTGAAGAAGAAGCCGTGATAGCAAGCTTGACATTATATAATATTTCATATAAAATGCGTTAAAATTTTAAGGGGGGTGGGCTAGAGTAAAGCAAGTATTATAAAAATAGAATATAAATTTAATTTAGGAGGGTCTATGTCTGACAAATTTAAGATCTATTGGACAAAGGTTGATGAAGCGCCTTATTTGGCAACGTTTTCGTTGTTACCAGCAGTTGAAAGGTTTTTAAAAGCTGCGGGTATTGATGTTGAGATCAAAGATATCTCGGTAGCGGGTAGGATACTTGCCAATTTTCCTGAATACTTAAAAGAAGATCAAAGGGTCCCAGATGATTTGGGTGAGCTTGCAGAGTTGGTTAAATTGCCAGATACTAATGTTATAAAATTACCTAACATTAGCGCTTCTGTTCCACAATTGGTTGCCGCTATTAAAGAATTACAAAATAAAGGTTACAATGTGCCGGATTACCCTGAAGATCCAAAGACAGAGGAAGAAAAGAAAATAAAAGAAACTTATTCAAAAGTATTAGGAAGTGCAGTAAATCCTGTACTAAGGGAAGGCAATAATATTAGAGCTATATCCAAAGCGGTCAAAGAAAGCGCTAAAAAGTATCCGGATTCTATGGGTTTACCATTAAAGCCGTGGAGCAAAGATTCTAAAACACATGTAGCGCATATGAATGGCGGTGACTTTTACGAACATGAAAAATCAATTACAACAGATAAACCAATGAAAGTAAAAATCGAATTTATTGATGAAACTGGTAAATCCCAGACACTAAAAGAAGTGGCATTACAGGAAAAGGAAGTTTTTGACGGAACATTTATGGATGTAGAAGCTTTGCAAAAATTCTTTGGAGAAGAAATAGCTAAAGCAAAGCAAGAAGGAATACTTTGGTCACTTCACCTTAAAGCGACTATGATGAAAGTATCCGATCCTGTGATGTTTGGTTTTGCTGTAAAAGAATATTATAAAGACGTTTTTGCAAAACATGAACAAACATTCAAGGAAATTGGTGTAAATCCAAACAATGGTGTTGCAGATATCTACTTGAAAATTAAGAAATTGCCAGAAGATAAGCAAAAAGAAATTGAAGCGGACATTCAAGCTGTATATGAAAAAAATCCACCATTATTTATGGTTGATTCAGACAAAGGTATTACCAACCTCCATATGCCAAATCTTGTAATAATAGATGCTTCTCTTCCTACAATAGTAAGGGATGGTGGTAAAGCGTGGGGTCCAGATGGAAAACAAAATGATGTTAAAGTGGTTATACCAGATAGATGTTACGCTACAATGTATAAAGAAATAATTGAAGACTGCAAAATAAACGGCCAATTCGACAGGACAACAATGGGATCAGTTACAAACATTGGACTTATGGCTATGAAAGCTGAAGAATATGGTTCACACGACAAAACTTTTATGGCTCCATCAAATGGAATTTTTAAAGTCGTAGATGAGAACAACAATGTTTTATTTGAACACAAAGTTAAAAAAGGGGATATCTGGAGAGGATGCCAGGTAAAAGATGCTGCAGTTAAAAACTGGGTACAAATAGCAGTGGAAAGAGCAAAACAGACCAAGAATTCTACTGTATTCTGGCTTGATGAAAACAGAGCTCATGATGCACAATTAATCAAAAAAGTTAATGAATATCTAAAAGCCTACGATACAACTGGTTTGGATATACGTATATTAAAGCCTCAGGAGGCAATGAAATTTACAGTAGCTAAAGTTCGAAAAGGTGAGGATGTTATAGCTGTTACAGGCAATGTATTAAGGGATTATTTAACTGACCTTTTCCCAATTTTGGAAGTAGGCACAAGCGCAAAAGTTCTTTCCATTATACCATTGCTTGCTGGCGGAAGGGTATCTGAAGCAGGTGCTGGTGGTTCTGCCCCCAAACATGTTGAGCAATTTATCGAACAGGGGCATTTAAGATGGGACTCAACAGCAGAATTTACTGCTATTACAACAGCTTTGAGATTTTTTGAAGAAAAATATGGAGATAAAAAGTCAAAAATTTTGGCTGATACATCCGAGACTGCTCTAACTAAACTTTTAGAAAACAAACAATGGCCAGGACGAAAGCCAGGTGAGCTAGATAACAGGGGCCAGCATTATTATTTTGTTAAGTATTGGGCTGAAAGTTTGGCCCAACAAACAGAAGATAAAGAATTGCAAACTAAATTTTCAAAGCCAGCCAAAGAATTGGGCGATAACGAGTCAAAGATTATAGAAGAACTAAAAGCAGCAGCTGGCAAACCTGCTAATATAAATGGTTACTATTTTCCAGATGAAGATAAATTATCGATGGCAATGAGGCCAAGCAAAACATTAAATTCTATAATAGATTCAATTTAATTTTAAAGGAGAAAAAAGATGACAGAAGAACGATTACCTGTTGTTGTAAACGAAGCTTTATGTACTGCTTGTGGCATATGCGTTAAAGTATGCCCAAAAAATGTGCTTGAGCTTGTAGAAGATTTGCATGTTTGGACTGGTTCAATGTGCAAGGTAGTAAGGCCTGAAGATTGTATTAGGTGTAAATTTTGCGAAAACGCCTGTCCTCATTTTGCAATTGATGTGGTAGATATTGGTCTTGAGATAACATTTAAAGATAGTAAGGGTAATATTGTAACAAAGTCCAAATAAAGGGAGGAAAAATGTCTAACGTAGAAATAGCAAACGGCAATGAATTAGTAGCAGAAGCAGCAATAGCTGCTGGTTGCAGGTTTTATGCAGGATATCCTATAACACCTTCAAGTGAGATACCAGAACATTTATCTAAAAGGATGCCTGAAGTAGGTGGCGTATTTATGCAATTTGAAGATGAAATTGCAAGTGTAATTGCTGCAATTGGCGCAAGTTATGCTGGTTATAAATCTATGACTGCAACCAGTGGTCCAGGTTTATCTTTAAAACAAGAAGGAATAGGCCTTGCCTGTATGATGGAATTACCTCTCGTTGTTGTTGATGTAATGAGGGGTGGGCCATCTACGGGTTTACCAACACGTGTTTCTCAAGCTGATTACATGCAGGCTCGTTGGGGAACACATGGCGATCATATGATAATTGCTATTGCTCCATCAACTTTGATAGAGACTTATACGGAAACAATCAGGGCATTCAATTTAGCAGAAAAATACAGAACACCTGTATTATTGTTAACAGATGCTGTACTTGCACATTTACACGGCAGGGTTGAAATTCCTGATATATCAAATTTTGAGATTATTGAAAGAACGCAACCAACTGTTCCACCAGAAGAATATTATCCTTATGACGTTGAACGCTTTGGTATAATTCCACCTCTTCCAAATAAAGAAAACTGGAGAAAATATAAATTTCATATGACGGGTTTAAACAAAGATAAAACGGGTTTTCCAACAGTCGATTCAAAAAAAGTTGAAGAAGATGAAGAAAGAATGATAAACAAAATAATGAACAATATAAAAGACATTGAAAGTTTTGAGTATTATAGAGTAGATGATGCTGATGTCCTTGTAATAGCTTATGGTACAAATGCAACAGCAGCAAGAGTTGCAATTGATGAGGCTAGGTCAAAAGGTATTAAAGTAGGTATGTTTAGACCAATTACGGTATGGCCTTTCCCTGAAGCTCAAGTATTTGATCTAAGTAAAAAATTTAAAAAAATTATAGTAAGTGAAATAAATTTAGGTCAGATGCTATACGAAGTTCAAAGAGCCTCAAAAGGAAACTCTGAAATATTTACTGTTTTGCAAGCCGCTGGAGTTCCTATTAGGCCTCAGCAGATACTCGAAAAAATTGAGGAGGTATCTAAATGAGTGTTGATTATTCAAAATACCTAAGAATGGATAAATTACCATTGTACTGGTGTCCTGGCTGTGGTAATGGTACAGTTTTGAAAGCTTTACTTACTGCAATTGATGAGCTTGGATGGGATAATAACGACATTGCAATGGTATCTGGTATTGGATGTTCTGCAAGGGGTCCTGGATACGTAAATTTTCACACATTTCATACATTGCACGGAAGAGCAATCCCTGCTGCAACAGCAATAAAGATGTGCCATCCAGATATGCATGTTATAGTGTTTTCAGGTGATGGTGATATGACAGCTATCGGTGGCAATCATTTTATACATGCTTGTAGGAGAAATATAGATATTACACTGATAGTAGTAGATAACTGGATTTACGGTATGACTGGTGGACAGTATTCACCATTAACACCAACTGGTACGAAAGCTTCGACTATGCCAAGAGGAAATATTGATCCTACATTTGACGTTGTAGAACTTGCCAAAGGCGCAGGTGCAACATTTGTAGCAAGAGGTTCGGTCGCAGAGCCTGTGATGCTTAAAAATTATATAAAAAAGGCGCTTGAGCACAAAGGAACAAGTGTTATTGATGCATTATCAAATTGCCATATACAATGGGGTAGGAGAAACAAGTTTGGAGATCCAGTAAAGCTTGTTGATTATATAAAAAGCGTTACGGTAAGCCAAGCAAAAGCCGCAAAACTTTCAAAAGAAGAGCTTGAGGGCAAATACATAACAGGAATTTTTGTAGACGATCCTACAAAGAAAGAATATACACAAAGCTACAAAGAGCTTATCGAAAAAGCTCAAGCAAAGGCTTAAAGGAGATTGATATGGGATTGCATTATGAGTTAAGGTTTGTAGGTATAGGCGGACAGGGCAACATGCTTGCTGGTACTATAATTGCAGAAGCAGCAGTCTATTATGAAAATAAGTATGCTACGCAGGTTCCTACATATACATCTCAAGTTCGAGGCGGTCCAACAAAAGCTGATGTAATAATTTCAGACGAGCCAATTCAATTTGCAGAAGCAACACATATTGATTTTTTGCTGGCACTTGATCAGAGAACATACGATATGTATAAAAAAGATTTAAAAGAAGGTGCTATAGTATTGGTGGATAGCGGACTTGTTAACATACCGGAAGAAGACCATAAAAAATGGGATGTCTATGGTTATCCAATCGTAAAAACTGCTAAATATGATATAGGGAATGTAGTTACAGCGAATATACTGGCAGTAGGTATGACAGTGGAATTAACTGGCATTCTTGATAAAGAAAATGTAAAAAAAGCCATAGCAGATAGAGTACCGCCTGCATTTTTAGATCTCAACATGAAAGCATATGAGACAGGCATTGAAATAGCAAAAAAACTTAAAGCAGAAAAAGGAAAGTAAAAATTTACACTTTTAATAAAAAAGAAGGGTATAACCCTTCTTTTTTATTTTAATCAATGGAGGTGGCATGGATCCAGAAATATGGTTTACAGAAAAATATGGCAACAATGTTGGGTTAACATTCAAGGTAAAAGAAATATTAAAGACTCAAATCAGTAAATATCAGAGGCTTGATATTATTGATACTTACGAGTTTGGTAAAGTAATGCTACTTGATGGTCTTGTTATGCTTACACAAAAAGATGAGTTTGTTTATCATGAAATGATTAGTGCCCCTGCTGTAATGTCACTAAAGAATAGAAACAAAGCATTAATTATTGGTGGCGGTGATGGTGGAACTGCTAGAGAGTTAACAAAATATGATTTTGATAAAATTATAGAAGTCGAAATAGATGAAGTTGTAGTGGAAAACTCTAAGAAATTTTTAGATTTTACTGCTTGTGGTTATAATGACAAGCGCGTTGAGATAATTATTGGCGATGGTGTAGAATTTGTTAAAAATACAAATGAAAAATTTGATTTAGTTATTATTGATTCTACAGATCCATTTGGAGCAGCGGAAGGTTTGTTTAGTGGAGAATTTTACAGTAATGTTTATAATATTTTAAATAATGATGGCATAGTTGTTGCACAAGCCGAAAATCCATATTACAACCCTGATTGGTTTTTGAAATCAAGAAGAAATATGCAAAAAGCTTTTGGATCAAACACGCTCAATTATTGTGCATTTATTCCAACATATCCTTCGGGTATGTGGTTATTTTCGATAGGCTACAAAAACATAGATTTGCACGATTATTTTAATGAAGAATTATACAAAAAAAATGCAAATTCATATAAATACTACAATAGTCAAATTCATAAAGCTTGTTTTGCTCTGCCGCAGTTTGTTTTAAAATTAATAAAATAAATTTTTTATATATAGAAGGTGATTTTTATGGAAAAAATATCTATTTTGGGTACGGGATATGTGGGTTTAGTTACAGGCAGTTGTTTTGCATATCTTGGTCATAAAGTTATTTGTCTTGATATAAATAAAGAAAAAATTGAAAAATTAAAAAAAGGCGAGATACCAATTTATGAACCTCAGCTTGATAAAATTGTGGCATTAGCGGAAGAATCTGACAATATAGAGTTTACAACAGACTATAGTTATGCTATTAAAAATTCTGATTTTATTTTCATTGCAGTTGGTACACCTTCTTTACCAGACGGCTCTGCAGACTTAAGTTTTGTTGAAGATGCACTAAAAACTATAGCATCTTATATAAACGAAAACGATTTTAAGATAATTGTAAATAAATCTACAGTACCAGTTGGCACAGGTAGGTGGGCTACAAAATTACTTGAAAATGAGTTGTTAAAAAAAGGCTTAAAAGAGCCGCAAAAACATTTTTGCGTTGTTTCAAATCCAGAATTTTTAAGGGAAGGAAAAGCAGTAGAAGACTTCATGAACCCCGATAGGATAGTTATAGGATCAGATGATAAGGATATAGCCCTTAAAACTGCTTCTTTGTATTCAACACTTAATCCACCAATGATAATAACTAACCTTCCAACTGCTGAAATGATAAAATATGCATCAAATGCATTTTTAGCTACAAAAATTTCGTTTATAAATGAAATAGCAAATCTAAGTGAAAAAATTGGCGCAGATATAGAAATAGTTTCAAAAGGTATGGGTTTAGATAAACGCATAGGTCCATATTTTTTGAAAGCGGGTTTAGGTTTTGGTGGTTCTTGTTTTCCAAAAGATGTAAAAGCTTTAATACACACATCTAGAAAATACAATGTTGACTCATCTATCTTAGATGCTGTGATGCAAGTAAATGAAAATCAAAAAATTAAGCCTATTAAAATATTAAAACAATCCAATATTGATTTAAATGGTGCTAAAGTTGCTTTATGGGGACTTGCATTTAAACCAGATACAGATGATATTAGAGAAGCTGCTTCACTTAATATCATAAATGAATTGTTAAAAAATAATGCAATTGTATTTGCATATGATCCAATAGTGAAAAGTTTGCCTATTGCCAATAAAAATTTAATTATTAAAAAAGATAAATATGAGGCATTGGATAAAAGCGACATATTAATTCTTGTAACTGAATGGGATGAGTTTAAAAACATTGATTTTAAACGTTTTAGAGATAAAATTGTTATTGATGGAAGAAACATCTGGGAAAAAAATATTCTAAAAAAATATGCAAAAACTTGTTTTAGTATCGGTAGATGAAAGAAAAAACTTACTACGTATGCTCAAATTGTGGATTTAAAACTACAAAATGGTCAGGGAAATGCCCAAATTGTGGCGAATGGAACACGCTAAAACAAGAAATACAAAATAAGCATAAAAGTCACAGTTTAAATATCGTTAAATTAGACGAGATAGATTTAAAGGAAACCATTAATTACAAAACCAACTATAAGCAAATCGATGAT
The DNA here is from genome assembly GCA_000517565.1 of Desulfurella acetivorans A63. GTDB lineage: Bacteria > Campylobacterota_A > Desulfurellia > Desulfurellales > Desulfurellaceae > Desulfurella > Desulfurella acetivorans. The sequence continues at coordinate 999,047 of CP007051.1, read as the reverse complement.
TTTTTAGGAGGTGGTTTTGTATCTGGCGGTGTTTACTTGGTAGCAGGTTCTCCTGGAATTGGAAAATCTACACTATTGCTACAATTATCCAAATATCTATTAGAAAATAATCACAACGTATTGTATATTAGTGCAGAAGAATCAGCAAATCAGTTAAGATTGAAAGCAAATAGATTAAATAGTAAGATACATGTTTTAGAATCAAACGATTTGGATGAAATTATCTTTGCTTTAAATCAGGATTTTGATATATTTATAATTGATTCCATTCATACGATTTACTCAAATGATGTTGATTCATATGTAGGCAGCATAAATCAGGTTAGATTGTGTGCACAAAAGCTTATTGAAACAGCCAAAGAATACAATAAAACGCTAATTATAGTAAGTCATATAACAAAAGAGGGCATAATTGCAGGTCCAAAGGCACTTGAACACTTAGTTGATGCTGTATTTTATCTTGAAAGTGATGAAAAGTTTAATCACAGGTTGCTTAGAGCTACAAAAAATCGTTTTGCAAGCACAGAGCATGTTGTAATTTTTCAAATGACTCAAAACGGTTTAAAAATAATTGAAGATGAATTTTTAACATACATAGAAGATGCAACAGAATCTGAAGGCAAAGCAATTGGTGCAATTTTAGAAGGTTCTTACCTAATGTTTGTTGAAATCCAAGCACTATGTGTGAGAAGTCCTTTTGGTATGCCAAGAAGGACAAGCGTGGGTTTTGATTTAAACCGTTTAAATATGCTTTTGGCGGTAATAGAAAAGCGCCTTGGGATTTCCAGTTTAGAATATGATGTTTATTTAAATGTTATAGGTGGTTTTAAAATTAATAATACACTTGTAGATATGGCTGTAGCTGCAAGTATTATATCATCTTTAAAAAAGATAATCATACAAAAAAACTATGTATTTTTGGGTGAAATTGATCTTTTGGGAAATATTAGAAAAATCAAATTGCCGGATGTATTGCGCAAAAAACTCAACAGCTCAAATATAAAGTTATTTTTACAAGAAAATACACCAAATGTTGAGTCTCTTTTAAAAGCTATTTTGCAAGGTCATTGAGACTTTTAGTTAATATTTGCATATAGGTATAAGCACTGAATCCGCCAAAGGAAACCGCAACCCACCCAGCTTCATGTATCTGTTCTTTTGTTGCGCCATTTTCTAAAGCTAAATTAACACTGTATGTTATACACCACTTGCACTGCTTTAGGACAGATAGCGCTATGGCTATTAAAGCCTTTGTTTTTGTGTCAAGGTGGTTGTCTTTAAATACTTTATCTAAAAAGTTTTTAAATGATTCGCCTGTATCTTTTGATTGAAAGTCGATTTCTTTAAAATTTTTTTCCATATCAGCTATTAAATCGTGTGCATTTTTTATCATGTCAGGTCTCATAGATACCTCTTTTATTTAAAATATTTGCTCCACTTTTTATCAACGAGATCTTTTATTTCTTTTGGCATTTCTATATCGTCTGGCCAATCTCTTAGAAAACCTTCTGATTTTAATTTTTTTGTTGCATCTATTCCCATTTTAGATCCCATTTGAGCTATATTTGATGCATGATCAAGTACATCAATAGGTCCTTTTGTGAAAATTATGTCCCTTTGTGGGTCAATATTGTTTCCCAGTCTCCATATAACCTCTGATATATTTTGCACATCTACATTATCATCAAATACAACAATAATTTTAGTTAAACTCATCATACCCAAACCCCAAAGTGCATTTATTACTTTAAATGCGTGACCAGGAAATTGCTTTTTTATTGAAACAAAGGCAAAATTATGAAATATTCCTTCAATTGGCAAATTTATGTCTACAATTTCTGGCAAGATTTTTTGTATGATTGGTAGAAATAAGCGTTCAGTGGCCTTTCCTAGGTATGCATCTTCCATGGGTGGTTTTCCTACAATTGTTGCAGGATAAATAGGATTTTTTTTTCTTGTTATACGTTGTATGTGAAAAACCGGATAGTAATCAGCCAAAGAATAATATCCAGTATGGTCTCCAAAAGGACCTTCAAGCATTAACTCATCTGGGTCAACATAGCCTTCTAAAACAATTTCTGCATTTGCAGGTACATAAATATCATCCCAAAGTGAAGATTTTACAAGCTCAATACCTTCTTTTCTTAAAAAAGATGCAAAAAGCATTTCATCTATATCTTCTGGAAGAGGCGCAGTAGCAGAATATATTGTTATAGGATCTGCACCTATGCATACACAAACCGGCATTTTTATTTTATTTTTTTTGTAGTAGCTGAAATGGTAAGCACCATCTTTGTGTATATGCCAGTGCATACCTGTCGTATTTTTGTCAAATACTTGCATTCTATACATGCCACAATTTTGCTTTTTTGTAATGGGGTTTTTGGTAAAAACAAGTGGAAGTGTAATAAACCTTCCCCCATCTTGAGGCCATGTTTTGAGGATCGGATATTTAAATAAATCTACATCATCCTCAATAACTTGCTGGCAAGGTGCATTTTTAACAATTTTTGGCAGATAATGTGAAAGTTCTTTGAATTTCATTATATTTCTTAGTTTATCCCAAAAATTTGTTGGAATTTCTATATTTATAAGCTCTTTTACTCTTAGAGACAATTCATCCAAGCTTTCAACACCTAAAGCAAATTGTGTTCTATCTATTGTTCCAAAAAGATTCATCGCAACAGGTATTTTTGAACCTTTTGGTTTTTCAAATAAAACTGCTTTGCCATTTTGTTTAACAAGCCTATCTGCGATTTCAGCCATCTCGTATATTGGGTCTGTTTCTATTTTTACTCTCAAGAGTTCTTTTTTTTTCTCAAGGGCATTTATGTAGTCTTGTAAGTCTTTAAAAATCATTTTAACCTCCTAAAAAACACAAGCAAGCGTATTTTCATTGCAACTTGAATTTATAATTTCCACATCGCTTTTTATTTGTTCTAAAAGTTTTTCTTTTGAATCAAACTTTATTTCCTGCCTTATATATTTTACAAAGTATATATTGATTCGTTTATTGTATAAATCACCATCAAAATCGATTAAATAGGCTTCAAGATGAACGATTTGATCAGAAAATGTTGGGTTTGAGCCTATATTTATGGCTGCTTTATAATAAGTATCATCTATTTTAGCAAAACCTGCATAAACACCTTCTTTTAATAAAAGTGGACGATTAAAATAGATATTTGCAGTTGGAAAGCCAAGCGATTTTCCCCTTTGTTTGCCTTTTTTGACAATTCCATTTATGCTGTATAGTCTGCCTAAAAATTGGTTTGCAAGTTCGATTTGGCCATTTTGGAGAAATTTTCGGATTTTTGAACTACTTACAGTAATATTGTCAATTTTATAAGCAGGAATTATATGCAATTTAAAACCATATTCTTGAGAATATTCCTTTAAAGAAAGTGTGTTTCCCAAAGCAAGTTTTCCAAATGTATAGTTATAGCCTACGCATACTTCTTTAGCTTTCAAACCATCACAAAGGTATTTCTTAACAAAAGCTTGTGGGTGAAGCATGGCAAATTCTTTTGTAAAACGTGCACAAAAAATGTAATCAACATCAAATTTACACAAGATTTCGTATTTTTCTCTAAACGACTGCATAATGAAAGCATTATTATACTGTTTTATAATCTTTAGTGGGTGTGGATAAAATGTAAATACAACGGTTTTTCCATTTGTTTTTTGCTTTATTTCTTCAATTTTTTTTAAAAGTTGTTGGTGACCTAAATGTATACCATCAAAATTACCAAGCGCTACTATTGTATAGCTCAGCTTTGGAAAGTCATTTAGGTTTCTAATTACAACTGGTTTCATACATTAAACCTAAAATAAACTATATCACCATCTTGAATTACATAATCTTTGCCTTCAAGCCTTACAAGTCCCATTTCTTTAGCCTGTTTTTCACCGCCACTTTTTATATAATCGTCAAAACTTGTAATTTCTGCTCTGATAAAGCCACGCTCAATATCAGAATGAATTTCTCCTGCAGCTTTTTTTGCTGTCGTGCCTTTTTTTATTGGCCAGCCTCTAACTTCTTTTGGCCCGGCAGTAAAAAAAGTTATCAAATCAAGTAATGTATAGCTAAGCTTTGATAATTTTTCAAGACCTGATTCTTTTAATCCCAGCATTTCTAGGTATTCTTTTTTTTCCTCATCTTCCATTTGTGCTAGATCTTCTTCTATTTTGCTTGAGATAATCATAAATGGTGCTTTTTCTTGGCTTGCTATTTTTTCAACAATTTCTGTATATTTATTGCCATTTATGCTTTTTTCATCAACATTTGCCACATAAATAACTTTTTTTGCACTGATAAGCTTTAATTCTTTGGCAATATTTTCTTCTTCTGTTTTTAAATTAATCAATTTTTCACCCTTTTCCAATTTAGTTTTTATTTCTTCCAAAATAAAAGCTTCTTGTTTGTTTGCTTTTTTTGCTTTTGATAGCCTATTTTCTATAATTTGCAAATCTGATAAGATAAGTTCTGTGCTTATTATTTCAATATCTCTTTTTGGATCAATAGAACCCTCTACATGTATAATATCTTCATCTTCAAAACATCTTACTAAGTGTACTATTATATTTACATCTCTTATGTGAGATAAAAACTGATTACCAAGACCTTCGCCTTTGCTTGCGCCTTTTACTAGTCCGGCTATGTCAACAAATTTTACAGTAGGGTATACTACATTTGCTGGCTTAACTAAATCTACCAACGCATCAATGCGCTCGTCTTTGACTATAGCTATGCCGACATTTGGTTCTATGGTGCAAAATGGAAAATTAGAGCTTTTGGCAGTTGCTTTTGAAAGTGCATTAAATGTAGTTGATTTTCCAACATTTGGTAGTCCTACAATACCGCATTCTAAAGCCATTTACTACTCCTAAATTTTTTTTATTATTAAACTTGCTATTGCTATTACAAATCCTATAATTGAACCTACAATTGAGCCATTTATTCTTATATATTGTAAATCGTTGCCAACTTTTGATTCTATTTGATTGATTAATTGTTCATGCTGTAAGTTATTTAAGTATTGTTTAACAGTTTTTCCAATCAAATAGTGATTTTGTTTCATAATGTATATAAGTTTTTTCTTTACAAAATTATTAAACTCATTTTTATGTTGCAAAAGCTGATTTATTAAATAATTGTAAATATAATTAAAGTTCTTATCAAAGTTTATTTTGTTTGTTATAAGTGATTTGTTTTGTATTATAGCATTTTTTATACTTTTTTGAATTTTGATTGAAATAAGCATTTTTATGTTAAATTCATTTTGTTTATAAAATTCTGACAGTATATCACTATCAATAAACCAGTTAATCCATTTTGCAATTTTTCTTGAGGCATTTTCGTTATCTAAATACTTAACAATATAGTTTTTAAATTTATCTATATTTTGATTTAATATAGAATATAGAAATTCTATTATGTAAGAATGAATTTTTGTTTGGTTTTCGTATATTTGATTTGTAGCGTAATTTTTAATACTAAGTCTGATTTTATTGGTTTTATTTTGTTTTATTTCTAAAATAAGGGATTTAAGTTGTTCTATTAGATCCTGCGAGAGCGCTTTTTTATCTATAATATTAAACCCTTCAAGTAATGTTATTATAATATCTTTCGAAATTGTTTTATTTTTATAACTTTCGATAAAATTTTCTATATAATTAGATATTGTATCAGCATTATATTCTATTAATAATTCTAAAAAATCACATAAATTTTCTATTATACTATCCAATTTCTTGTCGACAATATTTTTTAAAGTTTGAGAAAGTTTTGTTTCGACATTAGTATCTATTTCTTTAATAATTAATTCACAAATTGTTTTGTTGTTTATGTTTGTTATGTAATGCTTTATTTTAGTACTTATAGAATTATAGAGTTCTTGATAAAGATTACTTTCAAAAAAATTTTTAGCGTTTTTTTGAAAAAAATCATAAAGGTTTAATTTGTATATATAGGTATCTACGTATTTTTGAAGCACAGAATCAAACTGTTTGGTATATGTAAAAGCTAAAATTTTTAGTATGTATTTTCTTATAAAATTTTTTAAAGAATTGATATGGCGTTGTTTTTTTGATAGATTGAGTATTATATCGCTAGGATTTATATTGTTGATTTGAACTGTAAGATAAGTTTTTGATAACCAAGTATCACTCACAGTTTTTGATATGGAATCTATAAGTTTTTGACGATTGTTTTCTATAATATTTGTATGTGGAATTTTTAAGCCAAGTGGATGCCTAAAAAGTGCACTTACAGCAAACCAATCAGCAAAACCTCCAACAACGGCAGCTTCTGAAACTTTTTGTAAAATATATATTACTAGATTTTGAGTTGCAAATATATGGCATATCAAAAAAACAGCAATAGAACTCAAAAGAAAAATATTGGCGAGCTTTTTTTTATCATTCATGGCGCAAAATTATACAATACTTGTTTTATAAAATCAAATTACTTGACAAATAAAGTATATATTATATATATGTTTATGTAGTTTAATTTGCGGATGTAACTCAGCTGGTAGAGTGCAAGCTTCCCAAGCTTGAGGTCGCGGGTTCGAGTCCCGTCATCCGCTCCATTTAAACAAAGATATCCAAGTTTTCAATGTATTGTTTGTCTTTTTCAAAGGCTTCTTTTATGTTTGCAAAAATTCTGTTTTTAAGTTTTTGGTAAATTGATCTGTTTTTGTTTAGTGTTTTAGCAAACTCAAATGTTGTGAGTTCTAACTCTTCAAGACTTGCTGCTGCTTTTAATATTACACCTTCCTTTTCAAGTTCATCGGCAATGCAGCGTTTACCTGTAAATACGATTTGCTGGTAGAATTGATAATTTATTGCTTTTTTGGAAAATTCTATCATTGAAGGCAAAAAGGGTATGCCAATATCAACTTCTGGAAAACAAAAAAAACCTTTATCTTTTCTTGAAAATCTAAAATCACATGCACATGCAAGCAATGCGCCATTGCCAAAGGCGTGACCATTAATTTGAGCAATAGTTGGTACGCAAGAAAATATTATTTTTTCAAAAATTTCATTAATTTTGTATAAAAATTTTTTTACTATGTCATAGTTTTTTTCTTTCAAATTTTTATGTACCCAGTCAACATCTATTCCTTGAGAAAAGTTTTTCTCATCACTTGAAGTTATAATTATTGAATTTATTGTTTTATCAGATATACAATAATTTAGTGCTTCTAAAAATTCATTCGCAAATACAATATCATGTTTATTTTCTTTATTATTCATAATTATATAGGCTATTTTTTCTTTTTGTTTTATTAAAAATCTTTCCATTTTAACTCTCCTTTTTAAATATATTAGGCAAATTATTTTTTATATTTTTAAGGTTTAAATTATTTGCGTTAAATCTAGCAATGTCATCCAATTGGGTAAAAATTGTACTTTTTAAGAGATTGTTAATATACTTTTTTGAACCAAAAATAGCATTTTTTGGATTTTTTGCTATATTTTGTGAAAATTTTATTACTTCACTAATCATTTTTTCTTTATTTTCAAATACCTCACTCACAAGCCCTATTTTTAAAGCTATTTCAGAATCAATATTTTCGCTTGTTAGTGCAAGTTGTTTTGTATTGCTAAATCCTATTATGTAAGGTAGTCTTTGCAATGATCCAAGGTCTGCTATTATGCCTAGTTGCGTTTCTTTCAAACAAAAAACTGCGTCACTGGAACAAAACCGAAAATCGCAAGCACTTATGAAGTCAAGTCCTCCACCTATGCAATAGCCATTAATTGCAGCTATATAAATTTTATTGCCATCAAACATTAAATTCATGCCTTTTTGCATTGTTTTTATTATTTCGTATAATTTTTCGCTATTATTACCAATTAAATATCCAAAACGATTCAAAAAATCGTTAAAATCTAAACCAGAACTAAAATGATTGCCTTTACCTGTAAATATTGCTATCAATATATTGTTGTCATTTTCTATTTCATTTACCAAATCAACAAGTTCAGTAAAAAACTCCCATGTTTGAGCACTTGCGTGTTTTTCATTAAGAAACGAAATAAGCTCAATATTACCTAAACGTTGTACTTCAAAAAAGTTAAAATTCATATTTACCTCCTTTTGCACTAATTACTATAAAAAATTTATTTTGTCAAATTTTATTTACATTTACGTAAAGAGATGTAAATGCCTAATTTACTTAATACATAAAAATTAAATTTTTAATTATTTTATGAATATAGAGAAAAATTCTTGACAAAAAATTATTGCTTATTATAATTATCTCAGCTTGGGCCCATAGCTCAGTTGGTAGAGCCACCGGCTCATAACCGGTTGGTCCTAGGTTCGAGTCCTAGTGGGCCCACCAAAAAGTTTGATGTTTATTATTGAAGTTATTGAAGCGTTAGAAAGTTATTTTCCTTTATCCTTCCAGGAAAGTTGGGACAATTCAGGTTTTCAAGTTTTATTCAAGCATGATATACTAAGTGGAATATTGTTGTCTTTGGATATAAGGAAAGAAACTGTTGAAGAAGCCAAAGAAAACAATTGTAATTTAATTATTTCACATCATCCTTTATTTTTGCAGGCGCTTAAAAATTTTGATTATAATTTTTATCCAGAGAATGTATTATATAATGCTACAAAAGATAGAATAAGTATTTATGCTGCTCATACAAATTTAGATATTGCACCATTAGGTTTAAATAACTATTTATGTAAAAAACTCCAATTAAAAAACTCTTTCATGTTAGAAAATCTCAAGCCTGTTTTTATAAGCGAAATCGAAAAAGAACAGACATTTAGTGAATTTATTGATTATGTTAAAAAAACCCTTGGTATCCCAATTTTAAAGTATGTATCATCTCATAACAAACCCATAAAAAAAGTAGCCATATGTTCTGGGAGCTGTGCAGATTATATTTATAAGCTTAAAAGTTACGATATTGATGTTTTTATAACTGGTGATGTTAAGCACCACAGTGCTATTTTTGCACAAGAAAATGGCATTAATATGATTGATGCAACTCATTTTTATACCGAAATATGGTCTGTGGATATCCTTTTTGAATGTTTGAAAAATTTAAATGTCAAGATTTTGAAGAGTACCAATGATCGTATCCCTTGGGATTATATATAAAGGAGGTGTTAATGAATGCTGATATTGAGATGCTTTTAAAGATTCAAGAATATGATAAACAAATTTATCAGCTTGAATCAGAGTTTGCAAAAAGGCTTCAGGATAGGGAAAATTTGGAAGAACTGATAACTACTCATACATTGAATATGGAACAGCTCCAAGATGAGTTAAATGAGATACTTGAGGATTTAAAATTTAAAAAAAATTTATTAGAAGAAAAAGAAGCTTTATTAGAAAAGCTTGACGAAAAAAGTAATTCGGTTCAAAATCAAAAGCAATCAGAAGCTTTATCTAGCGAGATAACTATTACAAAAACAAATAAAAGCATTTTGGAAGATAAAATTTTAGAAATACAAACAATAGTAGATGAAAAAAATAAAAAAATAAGCGAGATTCAACAACAAATAGACGAAGTAAAACAAAAGTTAGAATATTTCGATGCTCAATTAGCTGAATTCAAAAAGGATATTGATAATAAAATCGAGCAAATTAATAAAGAAAAAGAAATTATGTTAAACGATATAAATCCTCATTTATTAGCAAAATACAATAAAATATCACTTTGGGCAAAAGGTAGTGCTGTTGTAAATGTGGAAAATGAGACCTGCTATGGTTGTTTTATTAAGCTACCTCCCCAAATATCGGTCCTTGTAGAAGAAACTGATGAAATTGTTTATTGTCCAAATTGCGGTAGAATACTTTACAAAAAAGAATGAATTTAAATCTATTAAAAAAATTTTGCGAATTTAAATCTGTAGAAAAAACTGCTGATTACTTCGGTATTTCAATTGATGATTTTTTTGGCAAGATAAAGCAAATATGTGAAGAACTTGAAAAATGCAACTACCTTGCCAAAAAAAATCAATTAAGCAATCTCGATACAACTCTTACAGTTTTTATAGATGGTGCTTCAAGTAATAATCCAGGTAGCGCTGGTATTGGTATAGTTTTCATGCAAAATGGAGAGATTATTAAAACAGTAAGTGAATACATTGGTGAAAAAACAAACAACGAAGCAGAATACACTGCCCTTATTAGGGCATTGGAGATTGGATTGGATTTAGGCGTAAAATCAATAGAAGTTTTTTCCGATTCAGAGCTTATTGTAAAGCAAGTGCTAGGTAAATATGCTGTAAAGCAAGACCACCTTAAAAGACTAAACCAAAAAGTTTTATCTCTAATTGATAAATTTGAGCATTTTGAAATTAAACATATAAATAGAAACTTAAATTCTCAAGCTGATAAACTGGCAAAATCTGCTATTGAACATAGTGATAAACAAGCTCATAAGTAAAAGTAGCGTATATATTTAGCCTATCTACACCGAATCTTTCTGGGAGCGGATTGAAAGGTGATGCTTCTTTGATTGCTTTAATTGCAACTTCATCTAAAATAGGGTAGCCGCTTGAACGTATAACTTTCGTATAAGCTAAGGAACCATTTTTATTTATACCAAATTCTACAAGTAATGTTCCTTGCTGGTTTTTAAGGCGAGCTTGCTCTGGATACACCCACACATTTTGAATTTTGTCTTTAAGTAATTTCATATAAGATACATACTTTATTGATTCTGTTCCAATTTCAATAGTTGCCTGCCTGGCGTTTTGGCTTTCGTATTCTCTTACATTACTTGTACCTTGATAATTTTGTGTTGGGTTAATGTTTGGTGTGTTTTTATTTGATTGTGAAAATAAATTGCCAAAAATTTTATATGGAGTGGAATGCTGTACATTTTGCTTACTTGGCATATTAGCTTTTGACTGTTGATTGCCTAAGTTGTTTTTAACAATTTCTTTGTTTTGAGTTTCGGTTATTTTAGGAGTTTTTTGTTCTTGCGTTTGTGTTTTTTGAGGCATACTTTGCATTTTAGTTTGAGGCAGGCTTTTTAATGGTATTTTTTCTGTTTTTGAGTATATTTTTGAGCTTGCTTTTTTGTTAATATTTGAAGCTATTATATGGGGTTGTTTTTCTTGCGTATTTTGTTCTTGTTTCGGTAATTGTATTATATCTACATGGTAGAGTGGTGGTGAAAGTTTAGCTACTGGTTTTTTATTAATATGAAAAATAATTAGATATATTAAAATTATAAGCAAAATATGCAGTATTAGAGAAAATGCAAAAGATAAAAATTTCATTTTTTGTTTTTAGATACCATCAAATTTATAAAAAAATCAAACCACATAAAATTCGCAAAAGGCATTTAATACCTCAAGTTTGTAAGTATATAGATTTTTAAAAGTATTTAAAGAGGTTTTTTTAAAATAACCTTTTTTAAATATTTGATTTAATTTTTTAATTTATATATAATTCAATAGGGGTTTTATATGATAAATTCATTGCTTTTAACAATGTTTGAACGCTTAAGTATCATTGCAATATTGGCATTTTTTTTATCGAAAGCCTCATTTTTTAAGAATATTCTATACAATGCAAAAGTTAAAAAAACTGATTTGCTTCTTGCAATTTTAATATTTGCTGGTATTGGTATTTTGGGTACTTATACTGGAGTGCCCATAAAAGATGCAATAGCTAATTCAAGAGTTATTGGTCCCATGGTAGGAGGGTTGATCGGTGGACCTATTGTGGGATTTGGTGCTGGATTGATTGCCGGATTGCATAGATTAACACTTGGCGGGTTTACAGCTACAACATGCGGAATTTCTACTGCCTTAGAGGGATTACTTGGCGGTCTTATACGCAAATACTACAAAGGTGAATATATACCTTGGGAGTTGGCTTTATTTGCTGGTGTACTGGGAGAAAGTATGCAAATGGGCATAATTTTGTTATTTGCAAAACCATATTCGAAAGCGCTTGATTTAGTAAATGATATAGGTATGCCAATGACAGTTACAAATGCTATTGGTATAACTGTATTTATGATGATTGTAAAATCTGTCCTCGATGAAAAAGAAAATATCTCTGCAGCCCTTGCTAAATTATCCCTTGAGATAGCAAACAAAACACTACCTTTTTTGCGAAACGGATTAAATGAGGTATCTGCATACAATACAGCAAAAATTATTTACGAGTCAACGGATTTGGATGCGGTAGCCTTGACAGATACTAGTAAAATACTTGCACATGTTGGAGTTGGGGATGACCATCACAAAAGCTCTATGCCAATTCAAACAAGTGCCACGAAAAACAGCATATTAAATGGAGAGATTAATATAGCAATGACAAAAGAAGAAATAGGTTGCTCAATCAAGACGTGTCAGTTAAATAGTGTTGTAATTGTTCCATTAAAATGTTTTAATAATACGATAGGCACTTTAAAGTTATATAGAGCGAAAAAGAAGGTTAACAGAAAAGTTATCTCAAGTACAGATATAGAGCTTGCAAAAGGACTTGCTCAGCTAATTTCTTATCAGATTGAAATAGCTCAAGTTGAAGAGCAGAAAAAACTAGCTTCTCAAGCAAAGCTAATTGCGCTTGCTTCTCAAATGAATCCACATTTTTTGTTTAACACGCTTAACACAGTAATATCTTTTATCAGAACAAATCCACAATTAGCTAGAGAAATTTTGATTAATTTAAGCGAATATCTTAGATATAACCTTAAAAATATTGGTTCTTTTATTACGATTGAAAAAGAATTAGAAATTATAAAATCATACCTTTATATTGAAAAAGCTCGCTTTGGTAGTAAAATTGAGATTAAAGAAGAAATTGACGAAAGTTTGCTTAATGAAAAAATACCTGCATTTATTTTGCAACCTCTCGTTGAAAATTCAATAAAACATTCTATGCCTTTAATCTCATCAAAACTAATTTTAAATATAAAAATCAAAAGGAAAGGTTCATATATTCATTTCAGCGTAACTGATAATGGACCCGGTATAAATCAAGAAAAACTACAACGTTTGTTTGATACTAATTATAAAAACGATATTCAGTCTCAAAATAGTGCTGGAATAGGGATAAAAAATGTTAATGAACGTCTTGTGTCTATTTTTGGCAATATATCGCGGCTTCATATAAACACAAGAGAAGGTAAGGGCACAAATGTGCACTTTTTAATGCCACTTGCAGAGATCGCTCATGCTTAAAGCTTTAATTGTAGAAGATGAACAACCAGCAATTGATGAGTTGGCTTATCTATTGCATTTATTTAATGATATTGAAATTGTAGGTTGTGCTCAAAATGGTATTGAAGGTCTAAAATTAGCAAAAAACTTGAAACCAGATATTGTATTTATTGATATAAATATCCCAAAAATAAATGGTTTAGAACTTTTAAAAATGTTGGAAAATCAAAATATTGCTATAATTTTTACGACAGCCTATGATAATTATGCAGTTGAAGCTTTTGAATTAAATGCTATTGATTACCTGCTAAAACCAATCAGTGCTTCTAGATTGCAAAAAGCTTTAGAAAAAGCTAAAAATTTTGTCAAAAAAAACGAATTGCAGAATAAAAAAATTAATAAAATACCTGTTGAAAAAAAAGGCAAAATTTATCTATTAGATTTTTCTGAAATTGTATTTGCCAGATCTCAAGAAGGGTTTGTTGAAATTTTCACAAAAGAAGACACTTTTATTTTTAAAAGTTCTATGAAACATCTTGAAGAAAAATTACAAAATTTTTCTCAATTTTATAGAGTTCAAAAAAGCTATATTGTAAATTTGGAATATGTATTAGAAATTATACCATGGTTTAAAAGCACTTACTGGCTTGTAGTTAAAGATGCAAATAAAACTCGCATACCTGTAAGTAAATCAAATATTAAAGAATTAAAAAATATACTAGGACTATTTTAACAAATAATTTGACTTTTTAGTATCACAATTTCTATAATGTTTTGGAAATTTTGATAAAAAGGGGAGGTTTATGGTAAATGTAGTTTTGTGTGGTGGTTCTGGTACCAGGCTTTGGCCACTTAGCAGAAGCCTTTACCCAAAACAGTTTATAAAGCTTTTCGATAATAAATCTTTATTTCAACTAACTGTATTGAGAAATAAAGAATTTGCTGAAAAATTTATATTTGTAACAAATGAATCTCATTATTTTTTAGCGCTTGATCAAATTGAAGAGATCGGTTTAAGTATGAATAATGTGGAGTTTATACTTGAGCCAGTTGGCAAAAACACTGCACCAGCAGTTGCTTTTGCTAGTTTTATGGTTGAACAAGATCAACTTGTGCTCGTTTCAAGTGCTGACCATTACATTAAAGCGTCTAATAATTATTATGAAAGTTTAAAAAAAGCTAAAGAACTTGCTAAGTTGGATTATATTGTGACATTTGGCATAAAGCCAACAAGCCCAAATACTGGTTATGGATATATAAAAGCTGATGGGTTTAATGTTTTAGAATTTAAAGAAAAACCAGATTTAGAAACTGCAAAAAGATACATTGAAGACGGTAATTACTTTTGGAATAGTGGAATATTTTGTTTTAAAGCAAAAACTTATCTGGAAGAGTTAAATCTGCACGAAAAAGAAATTTTTGAGTTATCTTATACTGCATGGAAAAATGCAAAAAATTGTTCTCCTGTAAGAATAAAAATTGATGATATGCTAAAAATTGAATCGAAGAGTATAGATTATGCTGTAGCAGAAAAAAGTAAAAAATTAAAAATTGTGCCTTTTGACATAGACTGGAACGACTTGGGTAGTTTTGATAGTCTTTATGAGGTTTTAGAAAAAGATCAAAATGGTAATACAAGAAATAATTCAATACTTATAAATTCGAAAAATAACCTTATTATAGAAGAAAATTCAAGAACAATAGGAGCAATAGACGTAGAAGATTTAATTATTGTTGATACTGCTGATGCTTTACTTATATCGAAAAAGGGTTCTGGTCAGAAAGTAAAAGATATAGTTTCTATGCTTAAAACTAAAAACTCAGAATTAACAGATGCTCACTTAACTGTATACAGACCATGGGGCAATTATACGTTATTAGAACAAAACCGATTTTACAAAATAAAGAAAATTGTAGTTAAACCGCAAAAAAGGCTTTCTTTGCAAAAACATTTACACAGAAGCGAGCATTGGATTGTTGTGTCTGGTACAGCCCAGGTGAGTGTTGGTGATAAAGAATTTATATTAAGACCAAATGAATCTACATATATCAAAATTGGCGAGCTTCATAGATTAGAAAATCCCGGTAAAATTGATTTGGTAATTATAGAAGCTCAAGTTGGTGAGTATGTAGGAGAAGATGATATTATAAGGGTTGAAGACGATTTTAAGAGATGCTGATTTGATAAAATGCGTTTAAGCGAAGATAAAAAGTTAGTTTTTAAAAATATAATTTTTTTAGGTTTAATGCAAGGTGCTAACTATATTTTGCCTTTTATCACTATCCCTTACCTGGTAAGGACGATTGGTATTGATAAATATGGTCTCGTTGCATTTGCTCAGTCGTTTGCCGCATATTTTGTTATTTTTACAGATTATGGATTCAGTTTATCTGCGACTAAACTAATATCGATAAACCGTAATGATTCTAAAAAAATTTCAGAAATTTTTTCATCTGTTTTGTATGTAAAGTTAGCTTTCGTGATTTTTAGTATGATTATTTCTACAATTATAATCTTTAGTTTCAAAAAATTTTATAATGAATATGAGATATTTTATTTTTCACTTTTAGTGCTAATTGGGCAAATGTTGTTTCCAGTTTGGCTTTTTCAAGGTTTAGAAAAAATGAAGTATATTACACTTATCAATATATTTATAAAACTTATTTTTACACTGTGCATATTTGTTTTTATTAAACAAGAAAAAGATTATTTATATGTACCATTAATCAATTCATTAGGTTTTTTAATTGGTGGTTTAATAGCTTTTTATATTGCCATAAAACAATTTAATATTAGTTTGACTTTCAGTTTTGAAAATATAAAACATCAATTGCTAGAAGGCTGGCATTTATTTTTGGCATTATTGTCAACAAACATTTATAGAAATGCAAATACTTTTTTTTTGGGTCTTGTGTCTACAAATACAGCTGTGGGTTATTATGCTTTAACTTCAAAAATTGTTATGAGTTTGCAAGCTTTAATGAGTCCTATTGGTCAAAGCCTATATCCTCATCTATCAAAAAAATATCACAATATATCAAAAAAAGATGCTGTTAAAAATTTATTTTCTATCGCAAGATACTATGTTTTGATTTTATTTTTAATAATGCTATTTGTTTTTGTATTTTCAGGCTTTATAATAAAGATTATTTCTGCAAAGCCTATGCCTGAA
Source organism: Desulfurella acetivorans A63 (assembly GCA_000517565.1). Lineage (GTDB taxonomy): Bacteria > Campylobacterota_A > Desulfurellia > Desulfurellales > Desulfurellaceae > Desulfurella > Desulfurella acetivorans. Next base: position 982,718 of record CP007051.1, on the reverse strand, counting down.
GCTGTAATCGATATGAGAGTTTTAAGTTTTGTTATATTATTTGGTAGTTTTAATTATTTATTTGGTACGATTGGGCTTATAAATTTAAACTTTGAAAGGTATTTTACAAAAAGCATTGTATTTGTATCAATATTTGATATAATAATTTGCTTAATTCTTGGATACTTTTTAAAAGATTTGGGGGCAAGTATTGCGTTTTCGCTTACCGAATTTATATTATTTATATTAGTTTTAAACAAAATTTTGAGGATAAAAAATGGATAAACCAAAAGTTACAATTGCCATACCAGCATACAATCAGGCAAAATATATAAAACAAGCAATTGATTCTGCCTTAAATCAGGATTATCCAAATTTAGAAGTTATAGTTTCAGATGATGCATCTTTGGATGATACGCGTCAAATTGTAAAAGAATATAATGATAAACGCCTAAAGTATTATAGAAATGAAAAAAACATTGGCAGGGTAGCAAATCATAGAAAACTTTTGTATGAATATGCAACAGGTGAATATGTGCTAAATTTAGATGGTGACGATTATTTAATTGCAACTGATGCAATTTCTTTTATGGTTAACCAGATAAATTTTTATCACAAACAGGAATGCGCAAATATAGTTATGGTAATGGCACTTGCTGAAACTGTTTTTGATGATTCAAAAATTACATATAAGCGCAAAGAAGAAACATGCATAAATGGTTTTTATGTTTTTTTAAACTGGAACAAAATACCTTATTTTCATTCAGCAACGCTTTATTTAAGACAGGCTGCTGTAAAAATTGGTTTTTATAAACATGATATTATAAATGAAGACGTAGAATCTTTTTTAAGATTATGTCTTCTTGGAAATGTTATCTTGTCGAATAAAGTTATTGCAACATGGAGGCTCCATGAAAATAATGTTTCTATGTTATCTGATATAGATAAACTCTTTGATAGTTTAGAATTTATTAAATCTCCATATAGATATGCTCTTGGACTTGGTTTTGATAAAAAACAACTTTTAAAATGGAAAAATACAATGCTTTTAGATAGATACAACAAAATGCTTAGTAAAATTCTGCTGGCAAAAAATAAAAGTGCATTTATAACATTTGTAAAAAGGCTACATAAAGAAGATAAAAAAGGTTTTAGAATAATTTTCTATCCAAAAAATATTATTAAGATTATTAGTTTCTATGTGCCTTTTTTGTTTGATTTACTAAGATCTCTTAAGTGGTTTTTTACAAACAAGTCAAAACCACCAAAACTTTAAATATAATTTGGAATTATTTGTATTTTTTTATTGACAAGATTATTTAGTTATATATTATTAATCTAGTTAAATAAATTTATCATTTTTTGGAGGTGTTGATGTTTAAAGGATTTGTGTTAAGTGCATTTATTTTGTTGATTTCATGTTCTTTATCTTTAGCGGAACAACCCTGGATGAGTGCTAGTTGGACAAAAGAATTTTGTTCTTATTGGAACGAGCATCTGCAGACTACCATGGCAGAATGGTCGAAATACAATGTTAATAAGGAAAAAGGTTACAAAACCATAGCTTTTTATAGGCAAGATTGTAACCCAAAAATAATTTCAGAAGTCGAAATTAAAAATGAAAACGGAAAAGCAGTATGTATTTATGGTGGTGCTCAAAAAGACCCCCATCCAGAGTTTACAATGTATGCTACAACTCAAAATTGGAAATCTTTAGCAGCAGGTAATTTTGGTTTTATGAATATAGGAATGTTTTCTAAAATGACTTTTATAGGGTCAAAAGGCGAAGCAATGCAATTTATTGCACCTTTTAAAGCTTTTTTGATAGGTTTAGGTAAAGTTCCTTATAGCGAATCATGCCCTTAAAATATTTTAGCTGCCTGCAATTACAGCGGGCAGCTAAAATATTGACAAATCCATTTTTTTTACAATAATTAAACCGTGTGGGAACTTTGGAAAAGATTATTCAAATATATAACTTGACGGATGATGACATATCAAATTTAGCAAGCTTAAAAGATTTGGCAAAGAAAAATGCTAATAGTTTTGTAGAAGAACTTCATAAATTTATATCTAATTTTGATGACTATAGCAAATTTTTATCAAGCGAAGAAATTAAAAATCGTCATAAAGAGAAATTAAAATTATGGTTTTTGGATTTATTTAATGCACAATTCAATGAAGATTATTTAAGAAAGATTAAAAAAATAGGTGAAGTGCATGCTCAAATAGGACTACCTTCACATTATGTAAGTGCTACTATGAATTTTATTAGATCTTTTTTACACAGCATTGTATTAGAAAATTATGATGTATATCATAGACAAGAAGAACTTAAACTATCAATTGATAAAATACTAGATATAAATTTAGATATAATGACAAGTTCATATATTGATGAAAATCAATTCTATGTTGCAAAAAGCAAAATAGAAACTAATATAGTTAGGTTGAGCTCGAGATTATCGTATTTTTTTGATGTCGGTTTAGTTAGTTTGCTTGTATTGACAAGTCTATTGATATTTTTCTTGTTTGTATCCGATATATTTAAATTTTTACTTAATTCTAATTCTTCGTTTGAACATACGGTAATTAACATACTTGGTGCTATGTTAATTTTGTGGACTGTAAGAGAGCTTTTAGAAGAAGAAGTCAAAAGATTAAAGGGTAAAAAATTTGCTTTAAATGTATTTATAAGTCTTGCAATGGCAGCTCTTTTGCGAAAAATTTTAATATTTTCACTTGAACCCCAAAAGTCAGAAGAAGTGGCTATACTTGGTTTGCTTGTACTGGTTTTGGGAATTGTATATTGGTTAATGAACCTAAGTGAACAAAAAAAACAATAAGAAATCAGTAATTGATTTTTCTATTTATTTGTGATACCTTTCATATTTAGAAAGGGAGGATCCATTATGAATTTCAAAAAAATTTTTTTTACTTTGTTAATCTTTTTAATTATAACAAGTAATGCGTTTGCGTTTAATCTGGAATTAGTAGGCATAAATGGTCAAAAAACAAATGTTGACAATTTTAAAGGTAAGATTGTTGTAATGACCTTTTTTGATGTTGGTTGCTATTATTGTCAAAAAGAAGTGCCAACATTAAATAAGCTTTATGAATTATATGGAAAAAACCAAAAGAATGTGGTAGTAATTGGTGTTGATTCTTTTGATCATGTTGATCAAATTAGAGCTTTTGCTTCTCAATTTGGCGTTAAGTACCCTCTTTATTGGGGAAATTATTCACAAACTACGCCTCTTGGAGGGATTTTTGCAACACCTACAAGTATTTTTATAGACAAAAAAGGTATTCCAAGGGTTAGAGTACCTGGCAAAATTAGCGAAAGTGATTTTATTGAAATAATTAAATCCTTGCAATAGAACTTTACAAAAATTTTACAATTCTTTGATGTTTAATTAACAACTTTTAATATACAATACGTTTGCAGCAGATAAAAATTTGCTTTGTAGGGGGGCGTATGAGTTATTTTAAAAGTATTTTTTTTGCTACATTGTTTTTGGTTTTTTCGTGGTTTGGTAATTCTTATGCTACAAATATTAACGGAGCCGGTTCTACATTTGCATATCCAGTTTATACAAAATGGGCTTATGAGTACGAGAAAGCTACTGGTAATAAAGTGAATTATCAAGGTGTAGGCTCAGGTGCAGGCATACAGCAGGTAAGTCAGGGTGTAGTGGCATTTGGTGGCACAGATATGTGTTTATCAGAGCAAGAGTTAAATAAAAAAAATCTACTACAGTTTCCCTCTTTGGTTGGCGGTATAGTGCTAGTTGTAAATATTCCTGGCTTGAAAGACAATCAGCTTAAACTATCAAATGCAGTTGTACCAAAAATTTTTATGGGAGAGATTAAATATTGGAATGATCCACAAATCGAAAAAGATAATCCTGGCTTGAGATTGCCGCATATTCCTATTACTGTAGTCCATAGAGCAGATGGTTCTGGTACAAACTGGAATGTTACTTACTGGCTAAGTCAGATTAGCAAAGCTTGGAATGAAAAAGTTCATTACGGCCTATCTGTAAACTGGCCAGTAGGCGTTGGCGGAAAAGGCAATATGGGTGTGTCAAACTATGTAAAGCAGATAAAAGGCTCGATTGGCTATGTTGAGTATGCATTCTGGCTACAAAATCATCTAACAAGCGTAGAATTGCAAAACAAAGCAGGTAAATGGGTTATACCAAGCATAGCAGCCTTCAAAGAAGCTGCAGCAAAAGCACAGTGGGCTCCTCAAAACGGTTTTTGTCAATCTCTAGCATATCAGCCTGGTGTAAACACATGGCCTATAGTATCTGGCACATTTGTGCTTATTCCTAAAAAACCTACATTACCACACAAAGAAGCAGCTGAGTTTTTCAAATGGGGTTTTGCCCATGGTGACAAAGCTGCTGAAAGTTTGGGCTATATTCCACTGCCAAAAAACACAAAAGATAAAATAATTAAGTATTTAAATGAAAATAAATTATAAAATTTTACGTGATGTTAACCTTAAAATTAAAATAAATAAAGAGGAATAATTAATGAAAAAAAAGTTTATTATTATTGACTTTTTTTTAAAACATATTTCCATGTTTTTTGCATATTTTACTTTACTAGTTATTGCGGGTTTATTTTTAGTCCTTTATATAAATTCAAAGGATGCGATAAGCCACTTTGGTTTTTTTAGCTTTATAACAAGCAACGTATGGTCTCCAGCATTTGATAAGTTTGGAGGTCTAATTGCGCTTGTTGGCACATTTCTAACAACAGTTATTTCAGCTATTATTGCTATACCTATAGCGCTTGGCATAGCAATTTTTTTAGTTGAAATTTGTCCAAATTTTTTAAAAACACCAATTGGGATAGCTATAGAATTGCTTGCAGCTATTCCTAGTGTAATTTATGGTTTTTGGGGTCTATTTTATTTAGGTCCATTGATTGAAAAATATGTACAACCTTTATTTAATTCTACACTTGCAAAACTGCCTGTTATTGGCCAATATTTTTATGGGTATTCTTCAAGTGTTAGTCTATTTACGGCCAGTGTTGTGCTTGCAATAATGATTATACCATTTACTGCAGCATTGGCTAGAGATGCGCTAAAGATAACGCCAGATTTACTTAAAGAGTCTGCATATGCGCTTGGAGCAACAAAATGGGAAACTATCTCAAAGGTTATGTTTAGATATTCAAAAAGTGCTATTATTGGTGCTGTGCTTATAAGTTTGGGTAGGGCAATAGGTGAAACTATGGCTGTAACATTTGTTATAGGAAATCAGGATAGCCTTCCTACATCATTAATGTCTGCAACCACTACAGTTACTGCAACGATTGCAAATGAGTTTACAGAAGCAAGTTCTCACTTATATTTATCCTCAATGTATTTATTGGCTCTTATTTTATTTTTGTTGAGTTTTCTTTTGATTATTGGATCAAAAATGTTTTTTTTGAGAAAAACGGGGAATTAAAATGAGAAAACGCAAAATAAAAAATTATATTGGATTATCTATTTCTACAATTAGTGCATTTATTGGATTATTTTTTTTGTTTTGGATAATTGTCAGTTTAATTGAAAAAGGCTTTCATTATATTAACTGGTCTGTATTTACACAAAATGCTGTATCACCTGGAGATGAAGGTGGTGGTTTAAAGTTTGCTATTTTTGGCCAATTGGAAGTTGTAGGTTTAGCATCACTGCTTGGTATACCAACTGGCATACTTGGTGGTATATATTTGAGTGAATATGGCAAAGATAGTTTTTTATCTAATATTATTAGGAATGTTTCTGATGCCATGACAAGTATTCCTTCCATAATAATAGGTATTTTTGTTTATGCGTTGGTCGTTGTGCCAATGGGTGGCTTTTCTGTTATTGCAGGTTCTATTGCGCTTGCTTTGCTTATGATACCAATTGTAATAAGCTCTATAGATAATATATTAAAGCTTGTGCCAAATGAGTTAAGAGAAGCAGCTTATGCACTTGGGGCACCAAAGTACATAGTAATTTTTAAAGTTGTAGCAAAAGAAGCTATTGTTGGTATAGTGAGTGTTATATTGCTTGCTATATCGCGAATTTTAGGTGAGACGGCTCCGCTTTTGTTTACATCATTTAACAGTAATTTTGAAAGTTACAAACTAAACAAACCTATAGCAACTCTAACTGTAACAATGTATGATTACGCTATGGGACCATATGATAGCTGGCATCATTTAGCATGGGCTGCCGCAATAATTTTGACTTTTAGCGTTTTGTTATTTAATATTGCAAGCAGATTGTTTTCTTATTGGAGGTTTAGTCGTTGAAATATATTTGTAAAATCGATGGGAAACAAAAAATTGATGTAAGGAATTTTAATTTTTATTATGGCAACAAGATTGCTTTAAAAGATCTAAATTTTTGCGTGAAAGAAAACACGATTTTGGCACTCATTGGACCATCTGGATCCGGCAAAACTACGCTTGCAAGGTGTTTTAACCGCATGCATGATTTATATGCAAATAATCGATACGAAGGTGAAATTTTTATTGATGATACAAATATTTTGGATCCCAAAATAGATTTGATAGAATTAAGAGATAGAGTTGGTATGGTTTTTCAAAAGCCTACCGCTTTTCCTATGTCAATTTTCGAAAATATTGCATTTGGTTTAAAATTAAAAGGTATCAAAAATAAAACAGAATTAAAAGATAGAGTAGAAAAAGCTCTAAAAGATGCTGCTCTTTGGGATGAAGTAAAAGATAGACTTGATAAGCTTGCCACAAATTTATCCGGTGGTCAGCAGCAAAGATTGTGCATTGCACGTGCAATTGCAGTTGACCCTGAAGTTTTGGTGTTTGATGAATCTACCGCTTCACTTGATCCTATATCAACATCAAAAATTGAAGATTTAATGGTTGAACTTTCGAAAAAGTTGACTATTATAGCAGTAACACATAATTTGCAACAGGCAGCTCGTGTATCTGAATATACACTTTTTTTAATGGATGGTGAAGTTATTGAGTACGATAAAACAAATATAATGTTTACAAACCCAAAAGATAAAAAAACACAAGACTACATTATGGGTAGGTTTGGATAGGAGCATATATGAGACTATTAGATGAAGATTTAAGACAATTGAGGGTAAAAATTTCAAATATGGCACAGGCAGCTACACGTATGTTTATTTACTCTATTGATTCATTGATAAATAAAGACCTGGAGTTGGCTCAAAAAGTAAAAGAACTTGATGATGAAGTTGATGCTTTGGATAATGATATAGATGAGTTTTGTGCAAACTTAATAGCCCTAAGGTGGCCTTTAGCTGAAGATCTAAGGATTGTTTTATCTGCTTTAAAAATCAATACATTTCTGGAGCGTATTGCTGATAATGCTACAAATATTGCAGAATGGGTAGAAAAAATTGATTTTGTAGATTTTAGAGTTGATACGAGTGAAATTTCCAATATGAAAGACAAGACTATTATTATGCTTGAAACAGCACTTGATTCCTTTTTTTCTAAAGATTATACTAAAGCTATTTCTGTTATAAAAAGCGATGATTATGTTGATAAATGTGAGTTATCTATAATTAAAGAGATGGCACAGATAACAAATGAGCAAAATGCTTCAATTTTGACTATACCAATGATTTTTATAGCACGCGCTATAGAGCGCATTGCAGATGAAGCTACAAATATTGCAGAATTATCACTTTATATAGCAACAGGTGAAATTTTTAAGCACAAACGCATCAAAGATTTGTAAGAAATGTTTAATATACTAATTGTAGAAGATGAAGAAACAATATCTCACTTAATCGAGTTTAATTTAAATAAAGAGGGTTTCAAAACAGTTATTGCAGATGATGCTAATTACGCAATGCTTCTTTTAAAGGATTTCATACCCAATGTTATAATATTGGATCTTATGCTTCCTGGTTTACAGGGGGAAGATTTTCTTAAATTATTAAAATCTAAAAATGAGTACAAAGATATTGCTGTAATTATTTTGAGTGCAAAATCGCAAGAAAGCATAATCACAAAATTGCTTGCAGACGGAGCAGATGATTATATTGTCAAGCCATTTTCTGTAAAAGTTTTAATAGCTAAGATAAAAGCATTATTAAGAAGAATTGAAAAGAAAGATAACAAACTGATATTTAACGGTATAGAGCTAGACTTAAATACATTTAGTGCGTATTTAGACAATAAAATTCTTGATTTAACAACCAAAGAATTCGAACTTCTGAGACTTTTTTTATCAAACCCCAATAAAATTTTTTCGCGAGAAGAATTATTTACAAAAGTTTGGGGTTACGATAGTCAAGTACAAACAAGAACAGTTGATGTTCATATATCTTCTTTGCGTAAAAAATTAGGTACTAAAGCAGATATAATTAAATCAAAGCCAAAAGTAGGTTATGGCCTTATTTTATAAATTTTTATTTTTTTTAATTCTATTATTAAATTTTCTTATTAGTTTAGTTTTTTTTCATTTTTTTCATTTATTTTTATTAAGCTTAATTTTATACATTATTTTAACGATTGTACTTATAGAAGGATTTAGTCATTTAATACAAGAAAGTTTTCAAAATCATGGTAATGATTTTTTTAGGGTTTTTCCTATTGTTAGCAAGATTATCGAAAGGCAATCTCAAAAAATCGATAAACTTAGTCTTCATAGGTCTAATCTTTTAAAAGTTATAGAAAACATCAAACTTGGCGTTTTGCTTGTTGATAGCAAAAATACCGTTATATTGTCAAATAGCTACATTTCTTTTATTTTCGGTTGCAATATAGAGCAGGGGCAATCTATAATTGATGGTTGGAAAAATTATAAAGTATTGGCACTTTTTGATAAGTTTATAAAAGAGAATTTTCAAAAAGTTGAATTTGAGCATAAAATTTTAAAATTCAATAAAATTTCTATAGAAAATGGTTACATAATAATAATTGAAGATGTAACAAAGGAAGAATCCTACCAGGCAATGAAAATGAACTTTTTTTCTAATGCTTCTCATGAATTAAAAACTCCAATTACAAGTATTGTTGGTTATGCAGAAACATTGTTATTAAATAAAGATATAGATAAAAAAGATCAGAACAAATTTCTAAAGTATATATATAAAAATGCACTTAATCTAAATGATTTGATAAACAATATTTTACAGTTAGCTGAAATAGAACATTTCAAGCAATCCAACGATGTTTTAACAGATATAAATGTAGAGGCTCTACTTTCAGAGCTTAACATCAACCATTTATTAAATAGCAAAAGTATTGAATTTATAAAAGAATGTTCAATTAAAACAATACATTTTAACGAGTATCACTTAAAAACAATTTTAAATAATTTACTTGATAATGCGTTTTTTTACACAAAAGAAGGTTATATAAAACTAAAATGCTACGAAGATGATAGTTATTATATTTTTGAAGTTGAAGATAGCGGCATTGGTATAGAAAAAAGCCATCAGGAAAAAATATTTGAGCGATTTTATAAAATAAAAAGTAAAGGTAGCGGTCTTGGACTTGCTATTGTAAAACATCTGGTATTACTCTATAATGGTTCAATTGATTTGGAAAGTACAGTTGGTGTTGGAAGTTTATTTAGAATAAAATTTCCTAAAAAAAATGAATAATTTTTGTAAAAAAACAATCTTGTGGTATAATATTTATATGATTAATTTTGTTGAAAAAATAGGGGTAATTTATGAATACTAAGTATATTTTTATAACTGGCGGTGTTGTTTCATCCTTAGGTAAGGGTATATCGAGCTCTTCTTTAGGGTTTTTATTAAAAAAAAGAGGATTTAATATTTCTATGCTTAAAATAGATCCGTATATAAATATTGATCCTGGCACAATGAACCCATATCAGCATGGTGAAGTATATGTTTTAGATGATGGCTCTGAAACAGATTTAGACCTTGGTCATTATGAGCGCTTTACAGGTTTAAGATTAACCAAAGACAATAATTTTACGACAGGACAAGTGTATTATAGCGTAATTGAAAAAGAAAGAAGAGGAGATTATCTTGGCGCTACAGTTCAAGTAATACCTCATATCACAGATGAGATAAAGCAACGTATTAAAAAAGCTGCATTAAATAAAGATATTTTGCTTGTAGAAATCGGTGGAACAATAGGTGATATTGAAGGTTTGCCATACTTGGAGGCTATAAGACAGCTAAAATTAGAGCTTGGGAGTAAAAATGCCGTATTTATTCATGTTACGCTTGTTCCATACATTAAAGTAACAGATGAGCTTAAAACAAAACCCACGCAACATAGCGTAAAAGAATTGCAGTCTTTGGGTATACAACCAGACATAATTATTGCAAGAAGCGAGATTGCTCTTGATGATTCTTTAAAACAAAAAATAGCTTTATTTTGCAACGTTGACAAAAAAGATGTAATTAACGCATGTGATGTAGATACAGTTTATGAAGTACCTGTTGCACTAAACCAAGAAGGGCTTGATTCTGCAGTTTTATCTAAGCTTGATTTACCAGATCATGGTGTTGATATAAATGAATGGAAAAAAATGGTTCATTCTATTAAATATCCAAAAGATGCAGTAGAAATAGCTTTTGTTGGCAAATATGTTTCATTAAAGGAGGCCTACAAAAGCTTAATTGAGTCATTTGTTCATTGTGGTGGAAGTTTAAATATCAAGGTAAATTTACGCTGGATTGATTCTGAAGAATTAGAAAAAGATGGTGTTAGTTTGCTTAGTGGAGTTGACGGAATTTTAGTAGCAGGCGGTTTTGGTGCAAGAGGCATTGATGGCAAAATGCTGGCAATTAAATATGCACGGGAAAATTCTATAGCTTATCTTGGGATTTGCCTTGGAATGCAAGCTGCTGTAATTGAATTTGCAAGGAATGTTTTAAAATTAGATGCAAATTCTCAAGAATTTGATGAAAAAAGTCCAAACCAAGTAATTCATATAGCGGATAAATGGGTAAAAAATGGCGTATATGTTGAAGGGAGCACAAAAAGACTGGGTGGAACAATGAGGCTTGGAAGCTACCCTTGTGTTATAGAAGAAAATACATTGGCTCACAGAATATACAATCAAACACTCATATATGAAAGGCATAGGCATAGATATGAGTTTAACACAGAGTATCTTAAATTATTTGAAGAAGCTGGTTTTATCTTTAGTGGTAAAAGTCCAGATGACAAACTGATAGAAATCATTGAGCTAAAAAATCATCCTTTTTTTATTGCAGTCCAATTCCACCCTGAATTTCAATCACGACCATTAAACCCTCATCCCCTTATTAAAGCTTTTGTTAGTTACTCATATGAATCAAGACGAGCTAAAAAAAGAGATATCTGAAAATAAGTTTAGAACTTTATATATTTTTAATAGTGATGATTATTTTCTAAAACAGACATACATAGAAAGGTTATCTAGAGCAACTGGTTTAAGCGTTCAAAAATTCACATATGAAACATTTAAAGAATTTTTAGAGGATATTCCACGTTTGTGTTGCTTTGATTTATTTAATAGTAAGGTTATAAAACACATTAAGCTTAACTTTGAACTTGAACAATTAATTGACATTATACACACAGAAAATATATTAATTTTAGATCCTATTAAGTGCTCGAGTAAAATTAAATCTGATTCAATTGTAAATTTTAGACCTTTAAGTGAAAAAGAAATAAAAACATATTTAAAAAATAAACTTAAAGATATTGATGTGCATTTGTTGGATAAAATAAGTAGTAGTCCTTTTTATTCGAATGCTACGGCTTTATATTTGCTTGTTGAAAAACTTTCGTTGTCTAAAAATTATGAGGACATTGATTTTTTAGATAATGAGCCATCTATTTTTGAAGCTATTGATACTATAGTCAACAATAATTTTGAGATATTTTGTGCCATTATTGATAAGTATAATGATTTTCCGTTAGTTTTTATTTCTACGCTTTCAACAATTTTTGTTAATGCTTTTTTGAGTTTTTATAATGTAAGTGACTCCAAAAAAACTTACTACACAAATATTGTGCGTCGGTTAGGAAAGGAAAAACTTGAAAGTTTAATAACTATTTTGTATGATTTGGATAAGTTGTATAAAAGTGCTAATATTCGTAATTTATTACCATTAAAATTAAAAATTTTTAACTGGATGGTGCAAAAGTGAAGAAATTTATCTTTGTAGTACACAATCACCAACCTATAGGCAATTTTGATAGTGTATTTGAGGAAGCTTTTAGTAAAGCTTATTTGCCATTTATTGAAGTAGCCTCTAAATTTGATAATTTTAAGTTTGCCATTCACTACTCTGGACCGCTTTTAAGGTGGCTTGCAAAAAACAAGCCTGATTTTATAGGTCTTATCAGGGATATGGTATTTAAGGGCAGGGTTGAGATACTTGGTGGGAGCTTCTCAGAAAGTATTTTGCCTGTTTGGGATTTTGATTCATCAAAAGCTCAAATTGAGTACATGAATAATTTGGTTTATGATTTATTTGGTTGCAAGCCTTCTGGAATATGGCTTGCTGAACGCGCTTGGGAACCAAATTTACCGAGTGTCATTGATCCACTTGAGTATGTAGTAATAGATGATATACATTTAAAGCGCTGTGGTATCCAAGAAAGTGAGGTTCTAAATACAGTATTTGTGGCAGACAATGTTTTTTCAAAAGTTAAACTTTTGGCATCAAATGAAGTTTTACGCTATACTATACCTTTTAGGCAACCCCAAGAAACAATTGATTACTTTAATAATTTTAATGATGAAGCATTTTTTGTATTTGCAGATGATGGTGAAAAATTTGGTATATGGCCTGGTACATACGAGTGGGTTTACAAAAGCGCTTGGCTTGAAAATTTTTTAAATCAAATTAATAATGTTGTAGAGTTTGTTTTGCCAAAAGATTTTTTTAAAAGCTACACTGGTTTAATAAAAAGAGCTAACCCACCCACTGGTTCATACACTGAACTTGGTGAGTGGGCTTTAGGTTTTGAGGCTCAAAAGCAATACAATGATTATATGGACAAAATTAAATCTATGAATTTGTATGATTCTAAAAAACATTTCATACAAGGTGGTACATGGCGTAATTTTTTGGCAAAATATGATGAAGCAAATAATATGCATAAACGCGTATTATTTGCAAAGCAATTTTTGGATTCAAAAAATAAACAAAAAACTGAACAATTTTTTGATGCACAATGCAATGACGCTTATTGGCATGGTATTTTTGGTGGATTATATATGCCACACTTAAGAAATGCAGTTTACGAAAATATTATATCTGCGGCTAATTTTGAAAATCCTGTTACTTCAGCTGATATAGATAATGATTATTGTGTTGAACATGTTTTGAGCAATAGTATTTTTAATGTTTTTGTTAAACCTAATTATAGTGGTTCAATTTTTGAGTTTGACATAAAACCTTTTAATTTTAATATCACAAATACAATAAAAAGACATAAAGAATTCTATCATACAAAAATTGATTATAAAAAACAAAATTCTGGTGTTGAAAGTATACATTCAGAAATTTTTGCCAAAGAAAGTGGTATAGAAAACTTTATTTTTTATGACAAAAATAATAGGTATACACTGGTGGATCATTTTGTAGACAAAGAATTAACATTAAAGGAAATTTTTGAAAGTTCTTTTAATCAAATTAATGGTATTCTAAAATATAATACCACTGCATTGGATTACAGCATCCATTTAGAAAACAAACAATTTGGCATAAGAAAAGTTTATACTATAAATAATGCAAGTTTTATGGTTGATATTTACAAAACACAAGATCAACATATACTTTACCAAGAGCTTAATTTTACTTTTTTAAGTGCCTTTTTTGATAAGCAGATAATTATAAATGAAAAAGAATACAGTATGGATTCTTTTATCGAAGAAGAATCGGATAATATTTTGTTAGTTGATAATTATAGAAAAATCTACTTCAATCTAAATTTTACACCATCTAAAGTTTTACTAGTTCCAGTATATAGTGTTTCTTTATCTGAAAGCGGGATAGAAAAGCTTTACCAGCAAACCTGCCTATTTATTAAATGTGATGTTCCAATGTTTAGTATAAAATTTGATTTACTCTAAAGAAGGCTTTAAAGCCTTCTTTAGAAGTTTGTTTAGCGGTTAAGCAAAGAGTCAATTTCCTTTAAGCGATCTTGAAGATAGCGTTTTTCTTCTTCTAAAAATTCTTTATCATAGTTGGCGCCAAAGCCTGATCGGTAACCCCAGCCATATCCTCTTGTCCAAAAACCTCTTGCCCTACCTAAGCCTCTGCCTAAACCTCTTCCATACCATCTTGGCGCATATGTGCTATCATTAGCCCAAAGTGGCCCTCTTCCATCTCCAAATGGCATACTACACCTCCTAATTAATCATTTTTAATGCTTCATCAATGTTTTTTTCTTGTGTTTCAATGCACTTTATTCCAGACTGCTCTAAATTGTACCTCATTCCATCTCCAATTTCTCTTGCTAAAAACGCACCTACATTTTGCCTTGCAAGCAAAGATGGTATAATTCTTCCAGCACCTAAACCCCTGCCATTGTGTGAGTGGAGTGGTACTGACTCTTTTATATTTTCAATAAGCGGGTTTTGGATTTGAGAAACCAATTGATTGTTTTCATAAATATTGAAGTACTTACTTAGCGCCACATGCTTTGATATATTTTTGCCATCACTGGTTGGTATTGCCACTCTCATTAGTATCACCTCCTTCTTCAATAACTAAAGCTTTGCCATATAATAGACAATCTGTAACCTTTTTTCTTGCACTTTCTATTGTTCTTCCAAATGTAGTACGAGAAATATTCATACGCTGTGCACATTCTTCCTGGTATAAACCTTCATAATCAGCAAGCCTTAAAGCTTCAAGTTCATCGTGCAAAAGCACATTTACATGTAGCTCATTAAAAGGTACACCACATGGCTTAAAGCATTTAATTTGAGGTTTATACTCTATAAACCTTCTGCGCCAACGGCCCCTCACTCAGCCTCCTTTATGGTCATATGCCCATAAAAAAATATAAATCTTTTTGGACATATGTCAAGTATAATTTTGATTATTAGTTTTTATTGTTAAAATAGGCTTCTATAAGGTCTTTTGCATTTTTGAAATTACTATTTGGGAATTCGATTATCTGTATATTTTTTTCTTCAAGTGCCTGTTTAATGTGTTTACCTATCTTTAAAACCAAAACGGCATCAATGTCACCAAGTGCTTCCACTTGCTTTCTATGAAATTCTACATGGTCTATTGAGGCATTTTCTTCATCGTGTTCTTCAATAGTGTTTTTTACCAAATGGCTAAATTTAGAATCATTAAATATTGCAAAGTAAGGAGCTTGACCAGTTCTTGGAAAAATTTCCAGAGAATTATCCTTTACAGGTACAGCGATTTTCATCTATAGCCTCCTTGTGATTTTATTGAATATTGAACTGAATAGCCATAAAATAAAAAATGTTATTACAATTGTAGCTCCAGATGGAGTGTTTAGATAATATGAGATAAAAATAGCGCTTATACATGAAATAATAGAAAATAAAATCGACCACAAAAGGACGCTTTTATAGCTTCTTGCCATATTCATACCGCTTAGAGCTGGCAATACCAAAAAGGCATTAACAAGTATTATGCCTATTAATTTTACACTTAATACAATTACGATTCCCAAAAAAATCAAAAAAAGATAATAAAATAAATCAACATTTATGCCGTTTATTTTCGCTAACTCTTCATTGAATGTAATAAGTTGCATGTGTGAAAAAAATACACTAAATAGTATTAACCCAATAGACAGAAGTATTATGGAATAAACTATATCGCTTGTGTTTATTGCAAGTATATCGCCAAATAGCATGCCAAGTATATTTGCTGAGTACCCTGAAGAAAAACTCAATACTACAGCGCCCAAAGCCATTGTAAATACAAACATTACATTTATGGCACTATCTTTGCTTAAGCCTTTTCTGTATAAAATACCAATTAATAAGGCAGTTAGAGTAGCAAACCCAATTGGTAAAAGAAGCGTGCTTAATCCAAAAAGATAATTAAAAGCAAGACCTCCAAAAACAGAATGTGATATACCAACACCTAAAAAATTTAATCGTTGTAAAACTATAAAATAACTTAAAATAGATAACAATATTGATAAACTTATGCCTACAATCATTGATTTAATAAAAACATCCAGTATTATTTGGTTTTGTAAAATTGACATGATTCACACCCATTTGAATGTACTACAATATTTGTGTCAGAGCCATACAATACAGAAACAAGTTTTGAGTAATCTATATTTTCTGGTTTTTCGCTACAGTGAAGCTTTACATTTAAACACATAATCCTATCCACAAACCTACTTACAGCACCTATATCATGGCTAACTAAAATGATAGTTGTATTATTTTTTTGTTTTTCTTCAACCAAAATATTGTACATTTTTTCATTAAATACAGCATCAAGAGCAGTATTTGGTTCATCCAAAATTAAAAGTTGCGGTTTTTTAAGTAGACATCTTCCCAGTTCTACTCTTTGTTTTTGGCCACCAGATAATTCTTTTAAGTATTTATTTTCAATATCTAAAATCCCAAATCTATCAAGCATCAATCTTGCGTGTTCAATTTTATGTTTATCTGGTTTTTTAAAAACACTAAATGGTTTGAGATTTTCTATAAGCATAATATCGATTACCCTAAGAGGCATAGACCAATTTATACTTGTTTGTTGCGGTAGATACGATACTTTGTTTTTTGCAATATACTCTTTAGGTTCTTTTCCTTCAATCAAGACTTTTCCGCTTGTTGGTTTAATTAGCCCTAGCATAATTTTAATTAAAGAAGTTTTGCCTGCTCCATTCGGTCCAATTATGCTTACGAATTCTGAAGTTTTAATAACAGCATTAATATTGTCAAGGACAAGTTTTTTATCGTAAACCAAACTGACATTTTGAATTTCAATCATTTATAGCACTTTTTAATTTTTCTAAATTGTACTCAAGTAGTTTTGTATAGCTATCTTGATTATTGTCTTTTGAGTTTCCAAGTGGACTTAAGTATACTGGTTTGTAATGTTTTTCTTTGGCTATCGCTTGAGCTTGTTTTGACCTAAAAGCATAAATTACAATACCTTTTTTGCATTTACAATTTTCTAAAAGTTTAAAATTTCCTATTGAAAGCTCACCAGAGCCTTCTTGGAGCATTTTAGCGCATGGTTTTTGACCAAAGCTTGAAAGAAAATAATCAAATGCAGGGTCAACTTCTACAATACATATATTTTTATTTTTAAATAGATTTTCATAATTTGTCTGAATATGCGATATTTGTTGGCTTAAGACTTTAGCGTTTTGCATAAAAAATTGACAATTTTTTGAATCAATTTTGCACAAATTTTTTGCAATTTCAAATACAGCAGTATTTTTGACAAAATTCATATCAAGCCAAATGTGTGGGTTTGCAATTATTTGTCCTTTTAATATTTTTTTTTCAATAGGATTTGTGTAATAGTCCGAAAGCATTAAAGTATTACCTTTTATATTATTTTTTACTTTATTAAACCAGAATTCAAAACCATAACCCACGCCAATAACTAAATTTGCTTTAGATAATTCTTGTACATCTTTTGGTGTTGGATTAAAAAAATGTGGGTTTGCATTTTCTGGAACAATGAATCTTGTATCAATTTTATTTTGACCAATTTGTTTTGTAAGGGCACTTAAAATATAGGTACTTGTAACAACAAGTGGTTTTGAGAATGCATTTTGTACAAAAAATAAAACAAATAAAACAATAAATAATGATTTTTTCATTGACTTTCCTCCATAAAAACCTTGTTATAAAACTCATCAATATTTGTCAACTCAGCTACAGCCCAAAATGGTTTGTGTTTTTCCTGGTCTATTGGAACATTATACAGGTTTTTGGATTCAAATTCCAGCAAAACACCGCCTGATTCTTCAACTATAAGTTTTGCAGCTGCAAAATCTATGATTCTGGAAGGCTGAATATGAAAAAAAACATCTATCCTGCCACAGGCTAAATAACACAAATCTAGTGCCACACTACCCATTGATCTTACACGATAAAAGCTTTTATAGATTTTTTTTAAATCATCTAAATTAGTTTGTCGCTTTATTCCTTCAATTGCTGCAATGTAATTTTTTAGTGAGAGTTTTTTTATTTGTTTACCGTTTAAATAAGCACCATTAGATTTAGAAGCAAAAAACTCATCTGATGTTGATAGATTTAAAACATACGCTTCATTTATGAAGTCGCTTGAATCTGATGTAGAATAAGCAATAGAAAAAGCACTGTATGGTATACCCCTTTTAGCATTTAGACTTCCATCTATTGGATCAACTATAAATAATGGGTACTTTTGTCCAAAATCTAAAAATCCACTTTCTTCACTAAGTAATGTGCATTTTATTGATTCTTTTATTATTGATTCGACAACGATTTCCTGAGCTTTTTTGTCAATATACACACTTACATCACCAAAGGGATTTTCTTCAAACTCAAAGCTCGCTATTTTTTCGCCAAAAAATTTATTTAATTGTTGGATTTTTTTCCCTAAATTTTTAAAAAAATCAATATATATCATTTTCGATTTTTTCTATGGCTTTTATGACATCTTCTATAAGCCAGCTTGGTGTGCTTGCACCTGCTGTTATGCCAACATTTTCAACACCTTCAAACCACTCTTTTTTTAGTTCTTCTTTTGTTTCTATATGGTAGACTTTTTTGCAAAAGTTAAGGCAAATTTCATATAACTTGCGTGTATTGGCAGAATTTTTGCCACCTATTACTATCATAAGGTCAGAATTTTTTGCAAGCTCTTTAGCTGATTCCTGTCTTTTTTCTGTTGCATCGCATATCGTATTGAATATTCTAATTTCTTTTGCTTTTTTTACAAACTCTGAAACAATAGACACAAAATTATCCATAGATTGTGTAGTTTGTGATATGACACCTATTTTTTGAGCTTCAATATTTTTTGCTTCTTGTATCGAATTTATTACTTGAGCTTTGTAGTTAGCATAAGCAATATGAGCTTTAACTTCTGGATGATTTTGATCTCCAACTATGACTACAAAATAGCCTTCTTCATATAATTGTTTTGCGTAATCTTGTGCTTCTTTTACAAAAGGGCAGGTTGCGTCAATACACTCTAAGTTTTTTTCGCTTATTTGCTCATATACTTGCGGTGGTATACCATGCGAGCGAATAAGCACAGCATTTTTTGCCTCGTCTATGGTTTCAACCACCTTTAATCCTTTTTTTTCATATTCACCTACAACCTGTGGATTATGTATTATAGGACCTAAACTATAAATTATTTCGTTTTTTTTTAGAGCTTCGTCTGCTATCTTTATAGCCCTTTTTACACCATAGCAAAAACCAGCATTTTCAGCTATTCTAATTTTCACGGTTGTAATTATACCAAATAATAACAAAGTTTTCAAATTAGTATTTTATATAAACTTGAAAAACTTTTAATTAAGTATAAAATATAAAAGATGCAAACGGTAGTGTTTTTGTCGGATTTTGGCTATTTTGATCCTTATGTAGGCATAGTAAAAGGTGTAATAAAGTCAAATTGTAATGTTGAAATCATTGATTTAACTCACGGGATAGAGTCTTTTAGCTTAAAGAGTGCTCAGTTTATACTTAAGCATTCATTTGAGTATTTTCCAAAAGGAAGTATTTTTTTAGTTGTTGTTGATCCCCAAGTTGGTTCTTTGGCAAAACCTATCGTTGTTAAAAGGAATAGTTATATTTTTGTTGGTAGAGATAATGGTATTTTGACATTTGATAGTGATTTTGAAGCTTTTTATATTGATGAAGAATTTAAAAGCAAATCATCTACTTTTCATGCAAGGGATGTTTTTTCAAAAATAGTATGCAAATTGCTAAATAACGATATTAAATTGGTAAAAACGGATTATTATGAGAAATTTGATTGTTTGGAGGTGATTTTTGACAATAAAGAACAAAAAGGCGAAATATTATGGATAGATAAATTTGGTAACATAATTACAAATATTAAATCAGAAACAGATAATTTTGAATTAGTATTAAATAATAAGGTAATAAATAAAAAAGCTCAATATTATGGACAGTTTAGAGAAGGTTTATTTGTAATAGAAGGCTCTTTTGGTTTTTTAGAGATTGCTGCTTACAAAAATAGTGCAAAAGAACTTATAAATGCTAAAATATCAGATGAAATTATAATAAGGAGTAAAAATGAGAGCAATTATTAGTGTATATGATAAATCAGGTATTGTGGAGTTTGCAAAATTTCTAGAAGAAAAAGGTGTATCCATAATATCAACGGGTTCAACTTATAATTTGTTAAAACAAAATGGTATAGGCGCAACAAGTGTAGAGAATTATACTGGCTTTGAAGAAATTTTAGATGGCCGTGTTAAAACGCTTCAATATAAAATTCATGCAGGTATACTTGCAGATTTAAGCAATCCAAAACATAAAGAAGAATTATCAATTCACAATATAGAACCCATAGATATTGTTGTTGTAAATCTTTATCCTTTTGAACAAGTTGCCATGCGCTCAAACAATACAAACGAGTTAATAGAAAATATTGACATAGGTGGCCCTACACTTATCAGAGCAGCTTCAAAAAATTATAAAAGAGTATTGGTTGTAGTCGATCCGAAAGATTATACAAGAGTAATGGAAAACTTTGATAACATAGATATAGATTTTAGAAAAAAATGTGCTTTAAAAGCTTTTGCTTTAACTTCTTATTACGATTCTGTGATTGTTGAAAAATTTGGTTATAAAGGTGACACACTGAATATTGGTATGAAATTAAAAAAATCTCTAAGGTATGGAGAAAACCCTCACCAAGCGGCAAATTTCTATAGAGTGCCGCTAAAAAAAGGTTTGCCAAACATGGTTCAACTTCAGGGAAAAGAAATATCTTTTAACAACATATTAGATATTGATGTTGCTTACAGGATGATGATAGAATCTACTTATTTAAACAAGCCTTTTATGTGTACCATAATCAAACACAATACACCATGCGGTGTAGCTTGTGCTGATAATCCACAGGATGCATATGAAAAAGCGCTATTTTGTGACCCTATAAGTGCTTTTGGTGGGATAGTTGGAATAAATGGCAGTGTAGATGCAAATTTGGCAAAAAAATTAACAGAGCGTTTTTATGAAGTTATTGTTGCTTTTGATTTTGAAAAAGAAGCATTAAGTATTTTGTCAAAAAAGAAAAATTTAATTTTAGCTAAAGTAGATAAGGTTGATATAAATTCATATAAAGAAAATAAAGATATAAAAAGTGTAGTTGGAGGTTTTGTTGTTCAAGATAGCGATTATTTAGATGATTTTAGTTATGAAATTGTTACTCAATCAAAACCCACCCAAAACCAAATTGAAGATTTGAAGTTCGCTTGGTTTGTGGCAAAGTTTGCTAAATCAAATGCAATATGTTTTGCTTTAAATTCGCAGGCTTTAGCAATTGGTGCGGGCCAAACCTCAAGGGTTGATGCTGTAAAATGTGCTGCTTTAAAAGCCAAAGATTTAGGTATAAATTTAGAAGGGAGTGTTTTGGCATCGGATGGTTTTTTCCCATTCAGAGATAATATTGATTTGGCAAAATCTTTTGGTGCAACAGCATTTGTTCAACCAGGTGGCTCGATTAGAGATGATGAGGTAATTAAAGCATGTAATGAGTATAATCTACCTATGATATTTACAAAAAAAAGACATTTTAGACATTAATAGAGGTTTTTATGGATGCTGTAGTTTTGGCTGCAGGAAAAAGTAGTCGTATGAAAACGTCCAAAAGTAAAATTTTTTACGATTTGTGTGGCAAAAGCATTATTTCACACATTGTCGATACGCTAAAAAACAGTGGTTTTGAAAAAATTATAATTGCAGCAAACAAAGAAAATGAACAAGAATTATCTGCTTTTGGCAGTATTGCGTTGCAAGAAATTCAAAATGGCACAGCAAAAGCTTGTGAACTTGCTTTGCAATATATAAGTGATGACTTTTTGGTAATAAATGCTGATTCGGCTTTGATTAAACCTGATACACTCAAGACTGCTAAGGAATTTTTTTCAACCAGAGGTTTAGATTGTTTATTGCTTGTATCAGAAGTTGATGATCCAACAGGCTATGGACGCATTGTAAAGCATGAGAGTGGTTTTAGAATTGTTGAGCAAAAAGATGCAAATGATGATATTTTAAAGATAAGTTTGGTAAGCAGTGGCATTTTTTTTCTAAAAAAAGACTTCGCTTTAACGAATTTACCAAAAATAGACAATAACAACGCTCAAGGCGAGTATTACCTGCCAGACTTAGTTAAGTTTGCAAAAAATTGTGATTTATTTGAAGTCGAAAAAGATGAAATTTTGGGCATAAATACACAAAAAGAGTACTCAAATGTAAGAAAAATTATGCAAAAGCGCATCATTGAAGCTCATATGCAAAATGGTGTTGTATTTATTGATCCAGATACAACTTATATTGATATCAATGTCCAGATAGGACAAGATACGCTTATATATCCTAATGTGCACATAAGAAAAAACACAAAAATCGGTAAAAACTGTATAATTGACACAGGTTGCATTATAGATTCTTGTGATATATCAGACAATGTTGTTGTAAAACCTTACAGCGTCCTAACAGGATCGGTTATACAAGAAAATTGCTCTATAGGTCCGTTTTCTCACTTAAGACCAGACAATGTAATAAAAAAGAATGTACATATAGGTAATTTTGTTGAAGTAAAAAAGTCTATTCTGGATGAAAATACCAAAGCAAGCCATTTAAGCTATATAGGAGATGCAATTGTAGGCAAAAATGTAAATGTAGGTGCTGGTACAATTACGTGTAATTACGATGGATATAAAAAACATCAAACACTAATTGGTGACAATGTATTTATTGGCTCAGATACTCAACTTGTTGCACCAGTTAAAATAGGCAACGATTGTTTGATAGCAGCAGGCACAACCGTTACAAAAGACACTCCACCATTCAGTTTAGTTTTATCAAGAGTGCCTCAACAAGTAAAAGAAAACTGGGTTATAGAGTATAGAAAACGCCATGAGGAGAAATAAATGTGTGGAATTGTAGGCTATATTGGAAACAAAAAAGCCAGTGGCATATTGTTAAATGGTTTGTCAGCTTTAGAGTATAGAGGGTACGATTCTGCTGGTATTGCACTTGTTAATGAGCAGATAGAAGTAATTAAGGTTAAAGGCAAGGTTGCAGATTTAGTCAGTCAGTGTTTATCTATAGGAAGTGAGCTTAATGGTACAATTGGTATTGGACATACCAGATGGGCAACACATGGTAAACCAAGCAAAGAAAACGCTCATCCACATTCGACTAAAAAATTTGCAATTGTACATAATGGTATTATAGAAAATTATAAAGAAATTGACGAATTTTTGATAAAAAATGGTTATAAAAAAACTTCAGCTACAGATACAGAGTCAATATTGCTTCTTATTGATTACTTAAGCCAAAATATAAATACACTTGAAGCTCTAAAAAAAGCAATTTCCATATTAAAAGGAAGTTTTGCAATTGCACTTATACATTTAGGTGAAGAAAAAATTTATGCTGCGAAAAAAGAATCACCACTTCTTATAGGCATAAAAGATAATGAGCTATTTTTGGCAAGTGATTTAAGTGCTTTTTTGGAACATACAAAGCAGTTTATTGTATTAGAAGAAAATGATATAGCAGTTTTGGAAAAAAATGGTCAATTTGAAATTTACAATAACGGAGTAAAAGTTCAAAGGACGATAAAAAGTGTTGATTGGAATTTGCAAACAGCCCAAAAGGGTGGTTTTAAACACTTTATGCTAAAAGAAATAAGCGAGGAAGACGAAGCTTTAGCAAATACAATTTACGCACATATTGTTAATGATAAAATTAATATGGATATTGATGAAGAATTATTAAAAAAAACTGATAAAATAACAATCGTAGCTTGCGGGACAAGTTATTATGCAGGTTTGACATCAAAGTATTTTTTTGAAGAGCTATTGTCTATACCGGTGAATGTTGAAATTGCATCTGAATTTCGCTATTTGAAACCTATATTTACGCAGAATAGTATATTTATTGCAATTTCACAATCTGGAGAAACTGCAGATACAAAAGAATCTCTAAACCTTGCAAAAAGCTTTGGTGTAAAAACAATATCAATTGTCAATGTCCAAGAAAGCACAATAGCAAGGTTAAGCGATTATGTATTATATACACTTGCTGGGCCAGAAATTAGTGTTGCTTCTACAAAAGCCTTTGTTTGCCAGCTTGCAATGCTTTATTTATTTGCTTTAAAAATTGCTCAGCTAAAGGGCATAGAGATAAAGCCTTACCTAAATGAACTAATGAGTTTACCATCTATTCTAAAAACCGAGTTTTCTCGTTTAAATACTGAAGTTGAAAAAATAGCAAAAAAATACTCAAATGTTAAAAATTTTATATACTTAGGTAGAGGTGTATCTTACCCATTAGCACTTGAGGGGGCATTAAAACTAAAAGAAATATCATATATTCATGCAGAAGGCTACCCAGCAGGAGAGTTAAAACATGGACCTATTGCATTAATTGATGAAAATACACCTACCTTTGTTATAGCACCAAACTTTGAGCCGCTTTATTCAAAAACAATATCAAATGCAAATGAAGTGAAAGCTCGAAATGGCAAGATTATACTTTTATCTGATAAATTTTCAAATATTGCTGATGATTTTGTACAGGCTCCAAATACATCTTATTTTTTTTCTGCTTTTGTTAATATTGTGCCGTTGCAATTATTTGCCTACCATATTGCAAATATTTTAGGCAATGATGTGGACCAGCCCAGAAACCTAGCCAAAAGTGTAACTGTTGAATGAAAGATATTGCAAGCTTAAGTTTTTTGCAAAATAATATTGCCAGAAAATGGTTAATTTATGTTTTACTTGGCATATTTAGTGGTCTTGGTGCAATATTTTTATTTGTTATGATAAATTTCTTTAGCGTATATTTACTTAATCATATAGCAGGATTTCCATTTAAGTTTCCTACAAATGAAAAATCTTTATTTACTTTAAAAAATGTGCCCTTTAAACCATTGATTTTTTTAATAATTATTACTGCTGGTGGTTTTTTAAGTGGCCTTGTATTATACATATTCAATGATAAAGAAAGTGGAGTAAATAAAATTATAAAATACTTTCATCATAAATCAACCATAAGACCAAAATCCGCAATTGTAAAACTTTTTGCAAGCTCAATAGCACTTGGTAGTGGTTTTGCCGGCGGAAGAGAGGGGCCTGCAGCAGAAATCGGAGCTTCAATTGGTTCTTTTTTAGGAAATACTTTTAATTTAAGTAACAAAGAAAAAAGGATACTAATGGTAAGCGGACTTGCAGCAGGCATAGGTGCAATATTTAGAGCACCTATGGGGGCTGCAATATTTGCAACAGAGGTTCTTTACAAAGAAGCAGATTTTGAATATGAAGCACTAATGGCTAGCGCGATTTCATCAATTATCGCCTACTCAGTTTTTTCATCTTTGTTTGGGTGGCAACATATGTTTAGTGTGTCGCCAATGTATTTTTACAACCCACTTGAGCTTGTATCATACACAATACTTGCTATAGCTATTGCAATTAGCTCTATACTGTTTATCCAGTTATTTAAGCATGTAAAAACATTAGCTAGTATGATAGATTATCCTATTTATTTAAAAACAGCTGTTGGTGGATTTGTTGTAGGATTATTTGGCATTTTTTTGCCAGCAAGCGCTGGTATGGGCTATGGTTTACTTGAAGCTGCATTTACAGATCCAAAAAACTATTTCTTTTTATTTATTGTTGGTATTTTAAGAATGTTTACTACTTCAATTTCAGCAGGAAGCAAAACGCCAGTTGGTTTATTTGCCCCACTATTAATAATTGGAGCTTTACTTGGAGTGGGTATTGGAAGTTTACTAAAGCAAAGTGACATATTTGTAGTTATTAATCCTTCAAGTTTTGCTGTTGTGGGCATGGCTGCATTTTTAGCTGCTTGCGAGAAAACGCCTATTTCTTCAATTGTTTTGACTGCTGAAATCACCGGCGGCTACGAGTTAATTATACCTGCATTATGGGTAGTTGCTATCGCTTTTTTATTAACAAGAAAAGTAAACTTAGAAGAAGCTCAGGTTAATACCAGAGTTGATTCACTTGTTCATGCTGATGAGTACAAAATCAACCTTTTAGAGCACATAAAAGTTGAAGAGCTTATGGAAACAAAATTTTTAACTGTAAGCAAAGATAAGACGCTCAAAGAAATCTATGATATATTTGCAAATCAAAAGTATAACGAAATACTTGTATTAGATGAAAACAATAAGCTATATGGGATAGTTACACTACATGTATTAAAAACAATATTAAACGAAAATCTGCTTAATAATTTTTTAATTGCAGCTGATGTGGCTAACACCGACCTTGTAGTTGTTTTGCCTCAAGAAAGTTTATATACACTTTTAAACAAAATTGGATTTAGAGAAATTAATACAATCCCAGTTGTAAAATCTCTTGAAAGTATGGAAGTCATTGGAATAATAAGACGAAAAGCAATACTCAACAAAATAGCTCAAGGAAGTCTAAATGTTTGATTCGCTAAACGATCAACAAAAAAAAGCGGTTGAAATTTGTGATAAAAATTTACTTATTATTGCTGGTGCCGGCAGTGGTAAAACAAAAACTTTAACATATAAAATCGCTTATATTTTAAAAAATAATTTAGCCAAACCTTGGGAAATATTGGCTTTGACATTTACAAATAAAGCTGCAGATGAAATGAAAGACAGAGTAGCAAATATTTTGGATACGAGTATAGATAATTTCTACATTGGTACATTTCATGCATTATCATTGAGATTTTTGCGCCAAATTGGCAAGAAATACACAATCTATGACAAACATGATCAAGAAATGCTTGTAAAAGAAATTATAACATACCTTAATTTAGATAAAAATAAATTCCAACCTTCTAAAGTTGCATCATATATTTCTAAAATAAAAAATTCTTCAAATTTAGAATTTCCAACAAAAGAATTTGAAAGGATTTATAAAATTTATGAAGAAAAACTTGAAAGTAATAATGCTGTTGATTTTGATAATATATTGATAAAGTTTATAGAAGAACTAAAAAATAACGATAAATTAAGGCAAAATTTTCAAAATCAATTCAAATTTATCTTAATTGATGAGTATCAGGATACAAATAATATACAATATGAATTAATAAAGGAATTTTATAATGGAGATAATCGCATTTTTGCAGTAGGCGATGAAGATCAGTCAATTTATGCTTTCAGAGGCGCAAATATCAATAATATTTTATCTTTTAGCAATGACTTTTTGCCATGCGAGATTATAAAACTGGAAAAAAATTACCGCTCAACAAAAAATATACTTAACATTGCAAATACTATCATAACACATAATAAAACACGTATAGGAAAAAATCTTTATTCTGATATTTCTGGAGTAGAACCTGTTATAAAGGAATTTGCAACAAATAAAGATGAAGCTTACTTTGTATCAAATCAAATAAAAAATATTTTAATGCAAAATGATAATTCAAGCATAGCAGTTCTTTATAGGAACAATAACCTATCAAGGATTTTTGAAGAATATTTTATGCAGTTTGGTATTGCTTATAAAAAAATCGGTGCTCACAAATTTTTTGATAAAAAAGAAATAAAAGACATATTAAGTTTTATTAAAATTGCGTATAACGAGAAAGATGATGTTTCTTTTATCCGTTCCATTGGAAATTTTGGAGGTATTGGCTTAAAAACAATAGATGACATTAAAAAAATAGCAATTGATTTAAATACAAACCTATTTATAGCAGCAAGCACACTCACGCAAAAAAAATATGCAAAAGTTGCTAGATTTATTGAATTTGTAAAAATTTTGCAAAAAAAACTTGAATTTGGTAATATTAGCGAGTGTTTAAAGTTTGTATTTGATGAAGTGTTTTCAGATAAAAACTTTTACAGGCAAGATATAAGACAATCAAATATTGGTGAACTTATTGAATTTGCAAAAAATATGGATATTGAATCTTTTATGGAAAATGCAAGCTTATATGATTACTCTCAAAGCATAGATGGAGAAAATAATTTATCTTTGCCGAATGTAAGTCTTATGACAATCCACGCAGCTAAAGGTTTAGAATTTGATCATGTTTTTATTGTTGGGCTAAATGAAGGTATTTTGCCAAGCTTATACCAAGATTCAGTTATAGAAGAAGAAAGACGCATAATGTATGTAGGTATTACAAGGGCTAAGAAAACTTTATATTTAAGTTATTATTTATCTGATTTTCACAATAGTTTTATACCATCCCGTTTTTTGAAAGAGATAGCTGTCAACAAAACTCAACTTAAAAGGTATAGGATTGGAGAAACCATTAACCATAAGGATTTTGGCAAAGGAATTATTTTGAATGTAAAAGAAAAACCATTAGAATTAAAAGTAAATTTTTTTAAGTATGGTTTAAAAATTTTAACAGAAAATGATATTTTTTAGGAGGCACAATGGCAGATAGTATTCAGGAAAGGTTTGCAAAACTAAATACGAATTTGGTTTTTCATAGCATTAGACTTTATAAGCTTGAAGCTAACTTTGATGATGAAAAAATTAATGTTTCAATGGAAGAATCGAAAGTTTTTATTGACAAAAATGCATATTACCAAATTATAGCAGATAATCATGTAAGAGTTTTTCAGGAGTTTTTCTTTAAGGTTGCGCTCCAAAATAATCCTGAAGAAGTATTAATAAGAATTAACCCGGTTTATATTTTGGATTTCCAGGTAGGTGGCCCCATGGATGACGAGATTTTCAAGATTTTTGCTGATTCCACTGTTTTAGTTGATAGCTGGCCGTATTTTAGAGAAATTGTCCAATCTACATTACTTAGGATGGGTTTGGCACCTGTAGTATTGCCACCTATAAATTTTAACCCGTTTGTAAATATTGATGCAAACGCTAGTACAAAATAACAATATTGCATTTGCAATTGATGGATCATGCGAATCACTTAGTATGGCTTTTTTTAGAGATGAATCATTAATTGATTCTATCTTTATAGAAAAAGCCATACATTCTGTTACAATTGTTTCTTCGTTTGATACCTTATTAAAAAAAAACAATTTGAGTTTTTCTGATATCAAAATATTGTATGTAACAATTGGTCCAGGAAGATACAGTAGTCTTAGAGTTACACTTTCTACTATAAAAGGTTTGTTTTTTGGATTTTGTGGTCTAGTGTACTGCATAAATTCTATGGATTTAATAGCGGCAAGTTGTATGGATAGCAAATGTTTAGCTGTGATGAAAAAAACATCTATAGGTGAAATAATACAATGCTATAGTATAAACGATATTGTAAAAAGACTTGATAATTGCAATGAAAATTGTCAAAATTACAATGGATTGCCTGATATAAAAAATTTATTTAGGATAGATAAAAACTTATTTGTAAAATGTAGCCTACAAAATATAAAGCCAATTTATTAGGAGGAATTATGCCTGTTATTGAGCCATTTAAAGGGATATTATTTAAAGAAAAAAATATTGATTCTTACATATGTCCACCATACGATGTTATAGATAAAGATTATAAAAAACAACTATTATCAAAAAGCGATTTTAATATAGTAAGGATAGTTTTGCCAGAAGGCGAAGATGACAAAAAGTACGAAAATGCTAAAGATATCTTAGATTCCTGGATTTTTCAAGAAAAGCTAATTTTTGATAGTGATTGTTCATTTTATATTTATACTTGCACATATAATATAAATAATACAAAAAAAACACTTTATGGCTTTTTGGGAGCGCTAAAGCTTGAAGAACTTGGTGGTTCGATAAAACCACATGAAAAAACGCTTAAGGGTCCAAAAATCGATAGGTTTAAGCTTATTACTTCAACAAACGCTATGTTTTGTCCCATAATGATGATTTATAATAACGAGCATTTATCAAATTTTGTGAAAAATTGCAAAAAACAAAATCTTTTTGAAGTTAATTTTGAAGATAAAATTCATAATGTTTATAAAATAAATGACATAGAAATAGTAAATCATATAAAAGAATCAATTAAAAACCAAACATTAGTTATAGCTGATGGACACCATAGGTATGAAACATGCTTATCTATCAGAAATTATTATAATAAAGTTGGACAAAAAAAGGCAGGGAGTGAATATGCACTTGTATTTTTTGTGGACAAAAATGATGGATTGGCTTTGATGCCAATTCATAGATTGATAAAAAAAATTAATATTGATGATTTTAGACAAAAAATTTATAATTATTTTGAAATAAGCGATGATTTTGACTATGATATAGTCATGTATGATGGTAAGTTTACTTATTTGAAATATATTGATAAAAATTCGAAAGATTTAATAGACAAACTCGATGTTAAGCTTTTTGAAAATATAGTATTTAAAAAAATGCTAAATCTAAGTGATGAAGATATTGCAAACAACGAAATATCAGGTTACGCACATTCTAAAGAAGAAGTTATAAAAAGCGTGGATAAAAAAGAAGCTGTTGTTGGTTTTTTGTTAAAGCCTGTTACTTATGAGTCATTATTTGAGATAACAAAAAATAATCTCACATTTCCTCAAAAATCAACATATTTTTATCCTAAAATTCCAAGCGGTCTTGTAGGGTATCATTTTGATAGTATAAAGGGGTGCCAACATGTTTGAAATATGCGTTGAAAGTCATTTTTGTGCTGCTCATAGGCTAAATAATTATCTTGGTGCATGTGAGAATTTGCATGGCCATAACTTTAAGGTAGAAGTTGTTGTTAGATGTAAAAAATTAAATCAAATCTACATAGGTATTGATTTCAAAGAATTAAAAAAATACTTAAAAGAAATATTGTCAACGCTAGACCACAGATACTTAAATGAAATTGATTATTTTTCTAAAACAAATCCCACCTCTGAAATGATTGCTAAATATATTTTTGAAACATTAAAACCTCGCATAAAAGACTGCATGCTTTATAGTGTTAGTGTTTATGAAACATCTACATCTAAGGTAACTTACACGGAGGATTAAATGACATTTGAAGAATTTATATTGTCTGTGGCAGGTGGTGCTTATGTTCAGCTTGGTATAGTGGAAGATCCGTTTGATAATACAAAAAAAATTGACTTAGATATGGCAAAAGCAAGTATTGAATTACTGGAAATGCTTAAAGAAAAAACAAAAAACAACCTAACAAAAGATGAACAAGATTTAATTGATAGCATAATATATGACTTAAATGAAAAGTATAATGAAAAACAAAATAAGCAGGTCAGACAATGAATAATGTAGAAAAACTATATAATAATTTAGATTCTATTGAAAATTTACCGGCTTTTCCACAAATTGCGCTTGAAATTACTTATTTATTAAGAAAAGAATCTACATCTGCAAAAAATTTATACGATCTTATACAGAAAGATCCTGTTTTGGTTTCTCAAATATTAAAAACTGCAAACTCTCCATTTTATGGTCTTCACGGAAAAGTGTCTTCCCTTATGCATGCTATTAATTTATTAGGTTTTGTACAAATAGAAAATATAGTTATAGCTTCAGCTTTACTTTCAACTATAAAAAAGTTTCCTGTTAGCAAAAGATTCAATACAAATCAATTCTTGGATCATTCATTTGGTTGTGGTATAACAGCAAAAATTATCTCTAATATTTTAAACTTTCAAAATGGAGGTTTAGAATTTTCTGCAGGCGTAATACACGATATAGGCAAAGTAATATTAGATTTGTATGACCAAGAAGATTTTGATATGATTTTAAACAATGCTTATAAAAACAATAAATCATTTTATGAGTCAGAAAAAGAGCTTTTTGGAATAACGCACTGTGATTTAGCAGGAAAATTATTAAAGCGATGGGATTTACCTGAAGATCTTATTGATGCGGTAGTGAACCATCATGCGCCCCAAAAGGCAAAAAATCAAATAATGGCATCCATTGTATCTGTTGCAGATTTACTGACCTATTCTGAAGGTATAGGTTTTGGTGGCAATTACTCAAAATTTTCAATGGAAGATCAAGAAGGATGGAAAATTATAACTTCAAATATAAAAATTTCAAAAAAGATCGATTTAGCTTTATTTACATTCAAACTTTTTGAGCAAATTGATGAAGTAAAAAAGACTTACTTTAAGGAGCTATACTAAATGCCTGAAATGGACTCTGAAATTTTTGAGAAATTAAGAGATTTTATTTATGAAAAATCTGGTATTTTTTTTGAATATAGCAAAAAATATTTACTTGAAAATAAATTAAGCAGACGGATACAAGAACTCAAACTAAGAGATTTTGAAGATTACTTGAAATTTTTACAATTAAATAAAAATGAATTGTTTTATCTATTTGATGCAATAACAATAAATGAAACTTATTTTTTCAGACACGCACAGCAAATAGAAGTCTTTTTAATTGTTGTGAATGAACTTTTAAATTATAAACCTATACTAAATATATGGAGTGCTGCATGCTCAACTGGAGAAGAACCCTATACTTTAGTAATTGCTTTAACTGAAAAATATGGCAATAATATACCTGCTAGAATTCTTGCATCAGACATTAGTCAAGAAGTTATGGAAAAAGCTAAAATTGGCGTTTATAATGATTATGCATTAAAAGAGCTTACGCCTGCTATAAAGCAAAAGTATTTTGATATTGAAAAAAATACTTATAAAATAAAAGATTTTGTTAAAAATAAAGTAACATATAAACAAGTGAATCTAGTAGACAACAAAGACTTATCTACTATTGGTAAAATGGATATTATCTTCTTAAGAAATGTACTGATTTACTTTAATAATGAATCAAGACAAAAAGTAATAGATAAAATTTACAATGATATTTTAAATAAAAATGGATATTTATTTTTAGGAGCTACAGAATCTATTTCCAGATTAAACACAAAGCTCAAACTTGTTCACTTTAAACAAGCGCTTGCATATAAAAAAGAAGAGTAAGGCAAGCAGGCTATAAGCCAGGTTCTGTAAAGGAATAAATCCTTTGGAGGTCATTTATCTAAGCGACCTACCCGGAGATTATAGGCTCGGATCAGGCCAATCTCCCTATTTGGTCTTGCTCTAAGCGGGGCTTGCAATGCCACAACCATTACTGGTTGTGCGGTGAGCTCTTACCTCACCATTTCACTTTTTGCTTAAAAAGTAAATCACTTTTTAAGCAACTTCTTTTCTGTTGCGCTTTCCTGTGGATTACTCCAACCCTTTTTAGGGGCGCTTTGATCCGATAGAGCCTGGACTTTCCTCTGGTTTTAAACCAGCGACCCCCCACCTACTTGCCTACAATTTAATATATATCAAAGTGTTTATTTGTCAATTGATTTTGTTGTATCTAGATACTTTATCAAGCCCAACGCAATGCCTTTTGCTATAGTTTGTTGATAATTGGTATCTTTTAAATAACTATTATCTTGTGGATTTGTTATAAATAATGTTTCAATTAGTATAGAAGGGCAATTTGTACCTACAAGCACATAAAATGGTGCTTGATCGATGCCACGATTTATTAAGCCAGGGTATGTTGGTTTTGCAATAGAATAGATTGATTCATCAACGTCTTTAGCAAGAATTGCTGATTCTTTTAGTTTGGCCTGATTTATTAAAGAAATTATAATTTTATTAATTGTTCCCATCTGTTCAATTGGAACATCGTTTTCTACAGCAGCTATTCTTAAAGCTTTCTGATTACTAGTAGCATTTAAAAAAAATATTTCCATGCCTTTAGCGGATGGATCTAGTGAAGCGTTAGCATGAATTGATACAAATAGATCTGCTTTAGCGTCATTTGCAATTTTTACTCTTTGTAAAAGAGGAATAAATACATCACTATCTCGCGTCATAACTACTTTAAAGCCTTTTTCTCTTAAAATTTCTGCGCAGTATTTTGCTATATTTAAAACTACATCTTTTTCTTGAAGCCCTCCTGTACCTACTGCTCCAGAATCTTTTCCACCATGACCTGGATCAAGCACTATAGTTATATTTTTTGGATTATAGGATGGCGGTTTTACCGGAGTTATTATCATAGGTATGTTATTTGCAGTTTGAGTTGAATTAGTTTGTGCGGTTTTGATTGTATTGTCATCACTTTGTGAGGTGTCTGATGAAATCAAGTTTATTATAAGAGTGTTTTTATTTATCTTTGATAAATTAATATTGTATTTATAATCTTTATTTAGCTTAAAATAAATACGTGTTTGATTTGGAAGTTGTTTTAAGATAATGTTTTCTATATTATATTCGGGTTTTAAATTTGCTTTAACCTCGCAATTATTTGTTCCAATGTAAAAAAGTTCATTTGAAAGTCTTATGTATGTGTAATTTTCAAGATTATCAAACTTAAGTATGATTGTTTGTTTTGTTTGAGAAATTTTTACTATATTTATCGAATTTAATGTTAGACTTAATGCATTGGAAAAAAATAGTAGGATAAGAAAGACAATCAAAATTGTTGCTTTTTTCATCGAGTGACATTATACTAACAAGCGGCTGTTATTGCAAGGAGTTTTTTGTTGTATTGTGATTATTTGATTTGTTTTGAAGTGGAGTTTGATGAAAAGACTCAAAAAACTAATTATAATTAATACAGTTTTACTTTTTATTTCGGTTATATTTGTTATTTATGCTATTTTTTCTTTTCAAAATTTCATAAATCAGCCCAATTCAAATATCAAAAAAAAGGTTTATGTAATTATTGTTCCAAATCAATCGGTTTTATCTATATCTGAAGAATTGCAAAGGCAAAACATTATAAAAAGATACGATTGGTTTTATTATTATGTACGTTTGTCCGGTAAATCCAAAGATATAAAATCAGGCGTTCATGTTTTTTATACAAACAATTCACCAAAACAAACGCTAAATGAGCTTATTGGAAAAAATAGAAATGATGTCATATTTTCTATACCGCCAGGTTTTGATATAAAAAGTATTGCGCATAGACTTAATAGACTTGGCCTAGATGGTAATGAATTTTACAAATTAGCAAACTCTAAATCATATGCTTATAAATTACTTGGCTATCATGCACCAAATATGGAAGGTTTTTTAGGTGCAGGCGATTATTTTGTTGAAAAAAAAGAAACTCCATCTGTTTTAATAAAGCTTATGTTTGAGTTATTTAAAAAAGATTTTTCGGATTTTGCAGACTTTAATCGTATTGATAAAAGTTTATATGATAAAGTAATAATTGCATCTATGGTTGAAAAAGAAGCAAAAGTTAATTCTGAAAGACCGTTAATTGCAAGCGTTATATACAATAGGCTTAAAAAAAGTATGCTTTTACAAATCGATTCTTCTGTTATATATGGGATAAAAGATTTTAATGGAAAATTAACACTAAAAGATCTAGAAAATAGAGAGAATAAATATAATACATACATGCACAAAGGCTTACCCCCAACACCAATATGTTCTGTGAGTTATGAATCTCTAAAAGCTGCATTTTATCCTGCTAAAACGGATTATTTGTATTTTGTGTCAAAAAATGATGGAAGACATGTATTTTCAACTACATTAAAACAACAAAATTATTGGGTAGATATATTTCAAAAAGGTAAGAAATGATGATGAAGTACTATATTAAAACGTTTGGTTGTCAAATGAATGAACGAGATTCAGAAAAAATTGAATCGATATTGCAGGAAAGCGGTTTTGAAAAATCAAATCTAAAAGAAGCCGACGTTATTATTGTAAATTCTTGTGCTGTTCGAGAAAAATCAGAAAAAAAAATTTTTAGCGAGATTGGAAGAATTAAAAATATAAACAAAAAAGCAAAAGTAGTTGCTATGGGTTGTGTTGCGCAAATTTATCCAGAAAAACTTTCTAAAATATCAGACGTTGTTTTAGGTACAACATCAATTTACGATTTTAAAAACTTTTTTAATAAAGATTTAAGAGATTTTAAAGCTATTTTTGTATCTAATCAAATTATAAATCCAGATTATATATTTGGACATTTAAAAAAACCAACAGCATATATTGATATAATTTATGGTTGCAATAATTTTTGTACATATTGCGTGGTACCATACACACGTTTAAGGGAAATATCAAGATCATACAAAAATATTTTACAAGAAATAAATAATGTAGTTGAAAATGGCGCAAAAGAAGTTATATTATTAGGTCAGAATGTTAATTCATATAATTTTGATGGAGTAAATTTTATTAGGTTATTGGAAATGATAAACAAAATTGACAAATTAAAAAGAATAAGATTTGTAACATCTCATCCAAAGGATTTTAGTGAAGATTTGGCAATAGCAATGTCTCAGCTGGATAAAGTTTGCGAGCACCTACACTTGCCACTTCAATCTGGCTCAGATAGAGTGCTAAGATTAATGAGAAGAAAATATACCTTTAAAGAGTTTGCAAAAAAGGTAGAATATTTTAGAAAATATAACCCAAAAGGTTCTATTACAAGTGATATCATAGTTGGTTTTCCAATGGAAACAGAGGATGATTTTAAACAAACAATTAAAGCTTTAGAAGAAATAAAATTTGATGAAATTTATTCTTTTAAGTATTCTAATAGGCCATTTGCAAAAGCTTCTTTGATGCCAAATCAGGTTAGCGATGAAGAGAAAGCCAAACGATTGAATATTATACAGAATTTACAATCAAAAATAAGCGAACAAATAAATAAAAGCTATCTCAACAGCGAGCATGAAGTATTAATTGAATCCAAAGCAAAGATTTCAAATCAAATGCAAGCAAGAACAAGAACAAATAAAATAGTAAATATAGACAATACTTATTTTAATTTAAAAGAAGGTGACATTGTTAATGTAAAAATAACTAAAATTAATAAGCATAGTTTTAATGGTGAGATATGTATAAATTAGAATTTACTGATTTAATAATGAGTGATGATCAAAAGCAAGCACAAATTATATTTGAAGATGAAAAAGGTGATTTTTATGCTTTTTCTTTATCACAAGAGCGCGCAAGACTTGTAAATTTATTAGTTTATCAAACTTATGTACCAAAAAAGACCATATATGAGGTTTTTTTGGGTTTTGTGAATGCGCTTGGTATAAAAGTTAACTCAGTGGTTATAGAAGATATAGAAAATCTAAGCGCTTATTTAATTTTAGAGACACAGGATTTACAAGACATTAAAACGACAATATGTGCACAAGATGCATTTGTTGTAGGACTTATGTCAAAAGCTCAATTTTATATAAAAAAAGATACATGTTTTGTGGATCACAACGAGTATTGTTGGCTTGATTTTGTTAAACGCTTTTTGGAGGTTGATTGAATATAAGGGAGCGTATAGAAAAAAACGAAGAACTCTATTTGTGTGAATTTGCTGCAAAATCAAGCCAAACAAAAGGCAGACTAAAACCAGAAGAAAAAGACGATGTCAGAACTGATTATATGAGAGATAGGGATAGAATAATTCACTCAAAATCGTTTCGCAGATTAAAACATAAGACCCAGGTATTTTTTTCTCCACTTGGAGATCATTATAGAACACGCATGACACATACACTTGAAGTATCTCAGATAGCAAGGACTATTGCTGTTGCTTTAGAGCTTAACGAAACACTTACAGAAGCAATAAGCTTAGCTCATGATTTGGGTCATACGCCTTTTGGTCATGCAGGTGAAACCGTTTTAAATAAAAAAACGCATGGCAAATTTAAACATTGGTTTCAAAGTTTAAGAGTAGTAGATGTATTGGAAAAAGATGGTAAAGGTTTAAACCTAACATACGAAGTTAGAGACGGTATAGTAAAACACTCAAAAGGCAGGGGCGATATTTTGCTTGATAAAAAAAATTCTGCTGTTACCCTCGAAGGACAAATTGTACGCATAGCAGATATTATTGCTTATGTAAATCACGATATTGATGATGCGCAGCGTGCAAAAATTATAGATAAGATACCACAGAGACTTTCAAGTGTTCTTGGTGATACACACTCAAAAAGAATAACTACAATGGTAAATAGTGTTATAAAACAGACAAAAGAGTCTAATTATCAGCAAATTTTAATGGAAAATGATATACTTGAATGTTTAAGTGAATTAAGAGATTTTTTATTTGAAAATGTATATATGTCAGATGTAATACAAAGTGAAATATCAAAAAGTTCTAAAGTAATCAGTGATTTGTTTGAATATTTTATGGAACATATAGATTTAATACCACAGTATGGATCTACAAAGGAAGAATCTGTTGCTGATTATATATCTGGTATGACAGATAGGTATGCAATGGATTTGTACTATAAAATTTTTATACCAAAATCATGGGCAATTACTTAGAAAAAAGGGGGTTGAGTGTTTGAACTTGCTGAAAGATTACTAGATTATTCAAAAAGTAAAGGTTTTAGCCAATGTGAAATATACATTGAAAAAATCCTAGAAAAATCGTTTGATTTAAAAAATGAAACTGATTTTTCGAAGGGTTTAACGGAAACAATAGGCGTTGCTTTGCGACTAGTAAAAGGCAAATTTGTATTTTTTGTAAATTCTACTGTAAATGATGGAAAAAGCATTGAACGTTTGATAGATAATGCATCATCTATAGGTTTTTCGAAAAAAATTGATGTGCAAATTTTACCACAATTAAATGAAGAGTTAAGTTTTAGTGAGATAAACTTATTTGATGAAACAAAAATCAAAGATGCAGTATACGAGATGAGTTCAATTGCTAAAAATGCAGATAAGCGCATACAAAATGTTAAATCTTCTTCTATAAATACAATTGAAAAACATATCTGGTTAATGAATTCATATGGTCTTAAATCTCATCAGGCTTACAACACAGTAGATGCTCAGGTAAGTGTTCTTGCCAAAGACAAGATAGAAGAAATAGGCTGGTATGATCAAAAAGGTTTTAGTTTAGATGAAATTGATTTTGAAAATATTGCCAAAACTGCGTCTATCAGAGCAATAGAAAAATTATCACCATCAAGTTTTTCTACAAAAAAGTTAAGCGTTATACTATCCAATGAAGTAATGTCTTACATGCTTAGGTACTTTTTTAATATTTTTAGCGCGCAAAGCGTTATTGACAAAACTACAAAGTTAGAATTAGGCAAAAGGGCATTTTCGAGTTCAATAAGCATAATAGACGATATTTTTGCAAAAGGTGGTATAAAGTTTTTTGTTGATGAAGAAGGAATTAAAAAAACACCTACAATAGTAGTTGAAAATGGAGAATTAAAAACATTCTTACATAACACTTACACCAGTAATAAATTAAAAAGTCAAAATACGGCAAATGCAAGACGTTATGGTTTTGTAAACCCAATTAAGGTTGGCCCTGCTAATTTTTATTTAAAACCAACTGATAAAAGCTTACAAGATTTATTTGATAGTATTGACGGCTTTTACATAACAGAAATAATGGGAATGCATATGGCAAATCCAGTAAGTGGCGATTTTTCGCTTGGTGTAAACGGGTTTTTGATTGAATCTGGACAAAAGACTCATTATATAAAAGCTTCAACATTTTCTGATAATTTTTATAATATTTTAAATAAAACAATGGCAGTAGCTAATGACCTATATTTTACTGGTTCTGTGGGTAGCCCAAGTGTTTGGGTTGCAGATTGTGTTATCGGAGGAGAAAATTGAGTTTAGTAATTTTGGATTTTGGATCTCAATATACTCAATTAATTGCGCGTCGCATAAGGCAAATGGGATATTACGCCGAGATTTTGCCATACAATGCAAAACCAGGCAGCAACGTAAAAGGTGTAATTTTGTCAGGTTCTCCTTTTAGTGTTTACGAAAAAAATGCACCAAAACCAGATAATTCTATTTATGAATTAAATGTACCAATACTTGGAATATGTTACGGTATGCAACTTGTAGCAGAAAAGTTTGAAGGAAAAGTTGCATGGGCTCAAAAAAGAGAATACGGTTATGCAAAAATCTATATTGATAAACAGGATGATTTATTTTTTAATATAAAAAATGAAAATATAGTATGGATGTCGCATGCAGATAGAATTGATAAATTGCCAGAAGGTTTTGAAACAATTTCGCATACGCAAAATTCACCATATGCTGCTATTAGAAATTTGGACAAAAAAATATGGGCAATCCAATTTCACCCAGAAGTTTCCCATACTCAAAATGGCAATATTATTCTTGAAAATTTTGTTTCTCGTATATGCGGTATAAAAAAAGATTGGAATATGAGTGATTTTTTAGAAAAGGCTATATACGATATAAAACAAGAAGTAAAAGACAATAAAGTTTTATGTGCAATATCAGGTGGAGTGGATTCTTCTGTTTTGGTAGTATTACTAAATAAAGCAATAGGTGATAATGTTATACCTGTTTTCATAAATAATGGGCTTTTGCGCCAAAACGAAGAGGTAAGCGTACAAAAGGCTTTTGAAAAATTAGGAATTAAAATAAACTATATTGATGCAAGTGAATTGTTTTTAACAAGACTAAAAAATGTAAAAGATCCAGAACAAAAACGTAAGATTATAGGTCATACTTTTATTGACGTATTTAGAGATTTTGTGTTAAAATTAGGTGACATTGAGTATTTAGCTCAGGGTACATTATATCCTGATGTTATCGAAAGCGTATCTGTTAAAGGTCCATCTGATGTAATAAAAAGTCACCACAATGTGGGAGGACTACCAAAAGATTTAAAATTCAAACTTATTGAACCTTTTAGGTTTTTATTTAAAGATGAGGTAAGGCAACTTGCAAAACAGCTTAATCTTGATGATTCTTTTATTAATAGACATCCTTTTCCTGGTCCTGGTCTGGCAATAAGGATAATAGGTGAGGTAACAAAGCAAAAGCTTGGAATCTTAAGACAGGCAGATGATATAATAGTAGAAGAAATAAAAAAAAGCGGATTTTACGATAAAGTTTGGCAAGCATTCGGAGTTTTGCTTGATTTAAAAAGTGTAGGTGTTATGGGTGACAAAAGAACTTATGATTATACAATAGTAGTGAGAGTAGTGGAGAGTTTAGATGGAATGACAGCCAATTGGACGTATTTGCCATATGATGTTTTAAATGGTATTTCAACACGAATAATAAATGAAGTGTCACATGTAAATAGGGTGGTATTGGATATATCCAATAAACCACCAGCAACTATTGAATGGGAGTAATATGGAAAAACGACTTGTATTAAGTGATCCAGCATATTTAGGTAATGTTTTATATAACCGTAAAGATACATTAAAAAAAGTTGAAAAAAAACTTAATGTTTTTATTGTTTTTAGGGGAGGTGAGGTTCTGATAAAAGGTAGCGATAAAAATATACAGCTTGCTTACAATTATTTAAAAAATATCAATGATATGGTGGATAAGGGTATTCTTGTAGGGGAAAATGCCATAGATAGCTTAATTTCAGAGCTTGACAATAACAATACACTAAATGCAAAAGCTGTTTTTAATCCTCCAAAAACTCATGCAAAAATAAAAGCGATATTGCCAAAAAATGTTAATCAAGCAAAATACTTAGAACTTATTGAAAAAAATACAATTACATTTGGGATTGGCCCTGCTGGCACAGGAAAAACGTACCTGGCTGTTTTTGCTGCTATTAATGCTCTACTTGAAAAAAAAGTTAAAAGAATAATACTAACAAGACCAGCAGTAGAAGCTGGTGAAAAGCTTGGATTTTTACCTGGAACTTTATATGAAAAGATTAATCCTTATATGAAACCATTATATGATGCCATTTATGACTGTATTGAAACTGAACTTGCGCTAAAGTTAATTGAACAAGGCAAAATTGAAATAGAACCACTTGCCTACATGAGAGGTAGAACGCTTAACAATGCTTTTATAATTTTAGATGAAGCTCAAAATACAACTGTAAGTCAGATGAAAATGTTTTTGACAAGAACGGGCTTTGATTCGAAAGTTGTAATAACGGGTGATATTACACAAATTGATTTGCCGCACAATGTAAAAAGTGGTCTGGCTGATGCAGTGAGTTTGCTTAGAAAACTAAATTTAGAATCAATTGGCTTTGTTGATTTTAAAAGGGAAGATGTATTGAGAAACCCAATAGTATCGAAAATAGTTGAAGCATATGAAAAAAGAGATAAAAATAATCAAGAAAGCGAAAACACTTTTTGACAAATATCAACATTTAATTACAAATGAATTTTTACTAGCCATAGTGTTTTTTATTTTAATTGTTTTTTTAATAGTTCCAAAAAGTAAACTCGGTATCAGTTCGCTAAAAATTGGAGATGTTGCGCCAAAAACCATTCGTTCAAATGTATCTATGTTAGTTGAAGATCCCTATGCTACACATGCAAAAATCAAACAAGCAGAAGAAGCTGTGCCTAATGTTTTTTACTATAATCCTGAGTTGTACGATAATTTATATAATAAAATATACACTGCATTTAATGATATAGCTAATATAAAAGATAAAACGCTTGCTTTAAAAAAATTCAACCAGGATTTAGATATAAATTTAGACCTGGATACTTTTAATAAAATTTTAAAAAATAAAAGTATAATACTAAGGTTTACAAACACAATATTAAAAGATATTAACAGATATTATGTTTTATCTGGACCATCGGATTACCAGTATGTAAAAAATCAGATTTTGATATACAACACAGAGTTAAGAACCAGCAGATTAGAGACTAATACAGAGAAATTTATTGATTTGAATACGGCTAAAGCTCTATCGTATGATAAATTGCACTGGTCAGTGCCAAACTCAGAATTAAGAAAACTGATTATAGATTTTGTTTTTTCTTTAGTTAAGCCAAATGCTTTCTATAATTCAGAAAAAACTCAAGAACTTAAAAAACAAGCAAGAGAAAAAATAGCTCCCGTTTATCTAAAGTTATCCAAAGGCGAAGTAGTTG
This sequence comes from Desulfurella acetivorans A63, assembly GCA_000517565.1. Taxonomy (GTDB): domain Bacteria; phylum Campylobacterota_A; class Desulfurellia; order Desulfurellales; family Desulfurellaceae; genus Desulfurella; species Desulfurella acetivorans. The sequence continues at coordinate 939,799 of CP007051.1, read as the reverse complement.
TTAGAGAAGGTGACATAATAGATAAGAACGCTTATGTAAAGTTAAAAGCATTAAATTCTTTATTTGAGGTTAAAAACAGGTTTTTAGATTTAATTGGAATTATTTTAATATTGGCCGTTTTTTTTGTAACTTCAGCATTTGTTTATAAAAAACTCAGGCCTACAGAAAAAATTCCATACAAGAAATTAATTGTAATAACTGGCACTATTGTACTTTTACAAATAATTTTAATAAAGGTATTTTACTTCTTGTCAGTAATTGTGGGTTATTACTCGCCTGACTTTCCAAAAAGTGTTTTACTTTATCTAGTACCTTTTGCTGTAGCTTCAATTCTAGGTGTTTTGCTTGTAGGTTTTAAATATTCAATTTCTATTTCGTTAATTACAGTTATTTTAGCTTCTATTACTGTAGATAATAGTTTGAGGTTTATGGTCTTTATTTATTCATTTTTGGATAGTGCAGTTGCAAGTGTATACCTTGTTGGAAATAGAAATAGAGGCGGTATTGTTAAAGTAGGTTTTATAATATCTCTGATTAATGTTGTGCTTATACTCATATTTTATATGTTACAGAGTAATAATTTATTTAATACTGTAACATTAATTAGCATTGGATTGGGTGCGCTAAATGGTATTTTAACAGCTATAATTATCAGCGGTATACTTCCAATTTTTGAATGGTTATTTGATATAGCAACGAATGTAAAGCTTGTCGAACTTGGAAACCTAAATCATCCATTACTCAAAGAATTAGCAATAAAAGCCCCTGGAACTTATCACCACAGTATAGTTGTATCAAGCCTTTCTGAAGCAGCCTGTCAGGCAATTGGTGCAAACTCGTTGCTTGCAAAAGTAGGATCATATTATCATGACATTGGAAAAGTAAGAAAACCTACATATTTTATTGAAAATCAATTTGATATAGAAAATCCCCACGATAGACTTATGCCATATGTAAGCAGCTTAATTATTAAAAACCATGTAAAGGATGGTGTTGAAATTGGAAAAAAATACAGGCTTGGTTCTCAAATTATTGACATTATAGAACAGCATCATGGAACAATGATTGTTAAGTACTTTTATGACAAAGCAAAAGAAATGGGTTTAAACCCTAACGAAGAAGATTTCCGCTATCCTGGCCCAAAACCTCAATCCAAAGAATCTGGTATTGTTATGCTTGCAGACAAAGTTGAGGCAGCTACAAAAAACTTAAACGAACCTACTGTTACGCATTTAAAAAATTACGTTAAAAATTTAACAAACGAGATTTTTTTAGATGGACAATTGGATGAATCTGATTTATCTTTAAGAGAATTAAATCTAATTGTTGATAGTTTTGTTAATGTACTTATAGGTATTTTCCATCACAGGATAAAATATAAATGAAAACAATAATTGATGAGTGTGGCGTAAATAACAAATTATATTTTAAAAAATTCCTTGATTTTTTGTATAAAAAATTCAATATTTCACAAAAAAAAGAAATTAACATTTTGTTTTGTGATGTTGATAAAATAAAAGAATTAAATAAACAATACAGAAAAAAAAATACTGCTACAGATGTATTGTCTTTTTATGGTTATAATGATACTATACTTGGCGATATTGCTATATGTTGTGAAGTAGCAAAAAAAGAAGCTCAAAAAGCTAAAATGAATGAAAGAGATTTTTTATTATTTTTAATTGCGCATGGTTTTTTGCATCTATTGGGTTATTCACACGATAATATAAAAGATTATGAAGCAATGATTGATTTACAAAAACAAATTTTGCAGGAGTGGAATCAATTATGAGAAAAAAGTTTTTGCTAACTTTACCTATTGTTGCTGTGGGTATTTATTTTGGAAAAAAAACAAAAATTATTGAACAAGCAAAACAAGATATAAATAATATTTTTGAAAAAGATCCAGCAGCGCGAAGCATACCAGAAGTAGTATTGTGTTATCCTGGTCTTCATGCTTTGTGGATGCATAGATTCTCGCATTATTTATGGAATAAAAATTTAAAGTTAATTGCTCGATTTACATCGCATGTAAGTAGATTTTTAACAGGTATTGAGATTCATCCTGCTGCTAAAATTGGAAAAAATTTTTTTATTGATCATGGTATGGGTGTAGTAATTGGTGAAACTGCAGAAATTGGAGACAATGTTACGCTGTATCAGGGTGTAACGCTTGGCGGTACGAGCCTGGAAAAAGTAAAAAGGCATCCAACGCTTGGAAATAATATTGTTGTAGGAAGTGGTGCTAAAATTTTGGGTGCATTTAAGATTGGAGATAATTCTAAGATTGGCTCAAATAGCGTGGTGGTAAGAGAAGTGCCAGATAATTCAACAGTTGTTGGCGTACCTGGTAAAATTATTAAGAAAGAACCTGCAGAAGAAAGGAAAGATTTTGATCATACAAAATTACCTGATGTTGAAGGTAAATTATTTAGATACTTATTGCATAGAATAGAAGAATTAGAAAAAGAAATACAAGCTTTATCAAAAGGCGATAAAGAAGTTATAAAAATTGAAGAAGAAAAAAATATAAAAGAATTAAAGAGCATAGAAAACTACATTAAAAGTTTTGATATAGGTATAGGAGGGGTTAATGGAAAAAATGACAATTAGTCAAAAAATTCTTGCAAAACACGCAAAAAAAGATTTTGTAAAGCCAGGAGAGATTATATTGGCTGATGTAGATTTAGCTTTTGCAAATGATGTTACAGCACCTATTGTTATAAAATTTGTTAATGATTTGGGAGGTGTAATAGCAAACAAAGATAAAATTGCGCTAATTCCTGATCATTTTACACCAAATAAAGATATAAATTCTGCAAACCAGTGTAAAATTATGAGAGATTTTGTCAAACAAAACAACATAAAGCATTATTGGGAATCAGGAGAGGTGGGAATAGAGCATGCGCTTTTGCCTGAACAGGGGTATATTAAACCTGGTATGTTAATAGTAGGTGCAGATTCACACACTTGTACGCATGGAGCTTTTGGTGCATTTGCAACAGGTATGGGAAGTTCTGATGTAGGTTTTGCTTTCGCCACAGGTAAATCATGGTTTAGAGTTCCAGAATCCATTAAATTTATTATCAATGGAAAAAGAAATAAGTGGGTTGGCGGTAAAGATTTTATACTTAAAATAATTGGCACAATTGGTGTTGATGGTGCACTTTATAAATCTATGGAATTTTGCGGTAGCGCAATTAGTGAGTTACCTATGGATGATAGGATGACAATGTGCAATATGGCAATAGAAGCAGGTGGAAAAAACGGTATTATTGAAGCTGATGAAACCACAATTAATTATTTAAAAGAAAGAAATATTGCAGATTATGAGATACTCAAAAGCGACGAAGATGCCCAATATGTAAAAATATATGAATTTGATGCTTCAAATATTGAACCACAAGTAGCTTTTCCACACTTGCCAGAAAACACTAAAGGCATAAGCGAGATTAAAGAAGATATAAAAATAGATCAGGCTTTTATTGGTTCATGTACAAATGGTCGCATAAGTGATTTAAGAATTGCGGCTGAAATTTTAAAAAACAACAAAGTGGCAAAATATGTGCGCTTAATTATTATACCTGCAACTGTTGAGATTTACAAGCAAGCTATGAAAGAAGGTTTATTTGATATCTTTTTAGAAGCAGGAGCTGTTATATCCACACCTACATGTGGACCATGTCTTGGTGGACACATGGGTATTTTGGCTGACTCAGAAGTTGCAGTGTCAACATCTAATAGAAATTTTGTTGGCAGAATGGGATCGCCTAAATCTTTTGTTTATCTTGCCAATCCAGCTGTTGTTGCAGCAAGCGCTGTAGCAGGAAAAATAATAAATCCAGTTGAGGTGATAAAATGATTGTTGCAAAAGTATGGAAATTTGGAGATAATATTGATACAGATTTAATTATACCTGCAAGGTATTTAAATACTTCTGATGAAGCTGAACTTGCCAAACATTGTATGGAAGATGCAGATCCAGATTTTGTAAAAAAAGCGCAAAAAGGTGATTGTATTGTTGCAGGTTTTAATTTTGGAAGCGGCTCATCTAGAGAACATGCACCTATTGCTATAAAAGCAGCTGGTATATCCTGCGTTATAGCAAAGTCATTTGCAAGGATATTTTACAGGAATGCTTTTAATATAGGTTTAACAATTTTAGAGTTACCCGAAACAGACAAAATCAGTGAAGGTGACACTTTAGAAATAGATACAAAAACTGGTAAAATTTTCAATAAAACAAAAAACGAAACATACCAGGCAACAGCTATACCAGAATTCATGCAAGAGTTGATTGAAAGCGGCGGTTTGTTTAATTATGCAAAAAAAATGATTCAAAAAGGAGCTTAAAATGAGTAAATTTGTAATTTCCGTAATGGAAGGCGATGGCATTGGTCCAGAGATTGTAAAGGAAGGCATTAAGGTTTTAGAAGAAGTAGCAAAGAAATTTAATCATACTTTTGAGTATAAGTATGTGGATGTAGGCGGCTGTTCAATTGATAAATTTGGAGTACCGCTAACACAAGAAACAATTGATACGATATTGTCAACAGATGCGTTATTTTTTGGTTCTGTAGGTGGTCCAAAATGGGAAAACCTGCCACATCATTTAAAGCCAGAAGCAGGTCTTTTGGGAATCAGAAAAGCTTTAGGCGCTTTTGCAAATTTAAGGCCTGCAAAGGTATTTAATGAGCTTGTCGATGCATCAACGCTTAAAAGAGAAGTCATTGAAGGAATTGATTTAATTGTAGTTAGAGAACTAACGGGGGGGATTTATTTTGGTGAGCCAAGGGGTTTTAGCCAAGATAGAAAAAAAGCTTTCAATACAATGGTTTACACAGATGAAGAGGTCAGACGCATAGCCAAACTCGCATTTGAAATCGCAAGACAAAGAAGAAAAAAATTAACAAGTGTAGATAAAGCAAATGTTCTTGAAGTATCACAATTCTGGCGTGATATAGTAATAGATGTATCCAAAGATTACCCCGATGTAGAGCTAAATCACATGTATGTTGATAATGCTGCGATGCAACTTGTTAGAAACCCAAAGCAATTCGACGTAATTGTAACTGGTAACATATTTGGTGATATACTAAGTGATGAAGCAAGTATGTTAACAGGTTCTATTGGTATGCTTGCCAGTGCATCTGTGGGAGGCAAGGTTGGATTGTTTGAGCCAATACATGGATCTGCTCCAGATATTGCAGGGCTTGGTATTGCAAATCCAATAGCTCAGATTGAATCACTTGCAATGCTTTTAAAATATGGTCTTAAGCTTGATAAAGAAGCAAAATGTGTTGAAGATGCAGTCAGCTTGGTATTAAAAATGGGATATAGAACGCCAGATATTGCAACAAACTCAGATAAAAAGGTCAACACAGCACAAATGGGTGATCTAATAGCAAAAGCAATCCATGAGGTATGAAACAAGCTTATTTTAAAAAAGTAAAATTTGTGGGTAGCTTTTTAGAAGCTCCCACAAGGCTTGAATTACCTCAGTTTGTTTTTTGCGGAAGAAGCAATGTAGGTAAATCTTCGCTGATAAATGCTATTTTAAATCAAAAAATAGCTAAAGTAAGCAAAACTCCAGGAAAAACCACAACAATAAATGTTTTTTTGGTTGATGAAAAATTTTACCTTGTTGATTTGCCAGGGTATGGTTTTGCAAAGCGTTCAAAATCCATGGTCAATGCCTGGCAAAAACCTATAGAAAACTATTTGCTAAATGCCAATATGTTGCGGTTGATTTTTTTGCTTATAGATACAAAGGTATCAATAATGCCTAGCGATGAGATCTTTTTAAATTGGCTTAAGTATAATAATTTAAGTACTGTAATTGTGCTTACAAAAATAGATAAAGCAAGCCAATCTCATCTTGCTAAAACAAAAAAAGCCATTGAAACATTAAACATAAAATACATTAAAACATCATCTACATATCATAAAGGTATAGACAAGCTTGCCCAATTAATTGAGCAAGCTTGTGATATTAGTTTTAATCTAAGTTTATTTTCTTAGACCATTTCAAACCGCTAACATCGGTTAACTCTACTGTATAATAATCTTTTTTAAGTGATATGTTGCCTGTTGGCTTGATATTTATTGTGGCTTTTGCTCCAAGTGGTATAACAAGTGAAAATTTGTTTGGCTCAATTTTATTAAAGTAAAAATTTTTTATATCATTTTTAAATAAATTTTGATTGTTTGGATTTATTGTTTCAACTACTTTGCCTTTTTCATCAAGAAGAGCTATTTCTTCAATAAAAGCACCGTAAGTATCAGGACCATTTGTGCGATAAATAGTTAAATTTAACTCACCATTTTTTTTGAGATGTGCATTTAAAATTTCAATCTTTGGTATTTTTGATAAATTGTACAATTTACCGTATAAGCCACCATGAAGGGCCTGATAAGTATATAGTGTTATAAACATAGCTATAATACTAAAAATCAAAGCCTCTGTTTTAAAAGAAGACTCATTAGTTTTTAAGTTATTTGAAGCCAAATATCCAAGGAGTTTTGAATTTTTATTTTTAAAAAACATATTATCAAGTGAAAATAAACCCCCACCTAAACTAAAGATAACAAGACCGCTTGATATGCCTGCTACACCAATCTGCCATTCATCTACACAGGTTGAGCCAAGCCAGCCAGAGCCAAGCAAAATTCCAAAAGATAAAAGCGTTGCTCCAATAGCAGAAAGTCTTGTAAACAAACCCAATAACAAACCAATGCCAACTAAACCTTCTATTATTGTAAATGTTACCAAAAAAACATAAAGCAAATGAGGTTGTGTAATAAGGTATTCAATCATCGGTTTAATAAATAGCGCATGAGGCAAAAAGTGATTAAATGCGTGCCCCATAAATGCAGGCGAATTTGGATCAAGTTTTTGTGGATCATTTACAACTCTTCTTAGAAATGCACTAAAAAATTGCCATCCAAGCACAAGCCTGATAGGCGTTGCCAGGGTTGATATGCTTTTAAATGAAAAAGATTTGTCTGTAGCCATCAAACCTCCAAATATTAATGTATTAAACCAAGTGTTCTTGCAAACATATAAAAAGCAAGTATTATAACAAAATATGAAAAAATTCTTGTTAAATAGTTTGCTTTTATTCTTTTTGCAATAACTACACCAATGGCCATACCAATAATCGCACCCACGCTTATGTATATTGCTTGGGTTATTTCTATTGAACCTACGCCACTAAGTCTTGAAAGAATACCCCATAAGCAATTTAAGGCAATAACTAAGAGGCTTGTTGCAATGGCATCTTTCATTGGAAAATCTAAAATCAAAACAAGCGTTGGTACTATTAAAAAACCACCACCTACACCAAAAAATCCGGTCATCAAACCAATACCAAAACCTGCCAAAACAAACTTCGACCATGCGCTTAAACCTTTTATGTTTTTTAGACTTATTTGTTGTTCACATTCTTTTTTATTTTGGTATTCTTTTTGCCTTAGCATTAGTATGCCAATAATTAGCATCAATGCAGAAAATCCAAACAGTATAATTTTTGCTGGCAGCAAAGAATTTATGTAAGAACCTAAAAATGCACCAAATATACCAGCTATAGAAAATACAATAGATATTTTCCAGTGCACGTACTTTTGCTTGCCAAGCATGTATTGTATAGCACCAGCCAAAGAGCCTACACCAACAACAACCAGGCTTGTCCCTGTTGCACTATGAACATTCATATCAAGCAAATAAAGCAGTATAGGTATAGTTATAATTGAGCCACCAGCACCAGTTAAACCAAGCGTTAAACCAATTATAGTACCATAGATTAATTCCATATAAGCAATATTAATCGTTTAAATTTTTTTTGTCAATATAATTAATAATTTTTTAAAAACTTGACAATTTTTGTTACATTTGTTAGTATTTAAATATCTTATAGATTGGGAGGCTTATTATGAAGCCAAAGATTGTTATTTTGGGGTGTGGTTTTGCTGGATTTGGAGCATTTTACAGTTTAGTAAAAAAAATAAATGAAAAAATCGAGCTTACTGTTATTGATTCGAGTGTTTTTAGTCTATCAAAGCCAATTTTACCTGAAGTTGCCTTTGGAGAAAGGGCTTTAAATGAAGCACTTATACCAATTGGTTCAACTATTGAAAAATTCAATCATAAATTTATAAGAAAAGAAGTTAAATTAATAAAACCGCAATTAAATCAAGTTATTTTAACAGATGATACCATTGTTGATTATGATTATCTATTAATAAGTGTTGGGGCTGTTAAGGATTATGATGCAATAGAAGGTTTTAGTGAGTATGGTTATTCTATATGCGATTATACACAAGCGTTAAGATTTTTAGATAGAAGAGCATCGTCTATTGGTAAAAAAATAGTTATTGGAGCCTGTCTTACAAAGTGGGGTAGTGCATCAACTGTAAAGACACTTGCTGCACCATGCGAAGGACCAATTGGCGAAATTATGTTTATGCTTGACTATTATCTAAGAAAACACAATAGAAGACACGAAACAAGTATTACAGTTTTTACGCCAGGTGAGATCTTTTTTGAAGATGTAGGCGAAAAAGTTCACAAAGATATGGAGCTGATAATTAAAAAAAGTAATATTAATGTGGTAACCAATAAAGTTTTAAAGCGCATTGATAAAGAATATATAGAATTTGAAGACTCTACAAAACTTGAGTGTGATATGGCTATAATTATTCCACCATACAAAGGACCTCAATTTCTTATCGATTCAAATTTAACTGATGAAGCTGGTTTTATTCCTACAGATAAATATATGAGACATATTAATTACGGAAATATTTTTGCAGCAGGTGATATAAATGCTTCTTCGATGCCAAAGTTAGGTCATATTGCAGTTAGGCAATCTTATACAGCAGCAAGCGTTATTATAAGCGAAATCACGCAAAAAAATGTAATTGTACCATTTAAACCAGAAATTTTATGTATCATGAATAGAGGAGAAAATGCAACTTTAATTTTATCAGACTGGATGTATGGAGGAAATAGAGATTTAACACTTAGTGGTAAAATACCGAAATTCATGAAAATGGGTTTTGATGCATATTACTTTTATTCTCATGGCAAAATGCCCCCAAGATTATCTGAGGAATATTTAAGCAAATTTTTAGAAAAGTGCTGCAATAAGTAGCTTTATAAGCTTGAATTAATTTTTTAAATATTGTATAATATTAATATGAAATTAAATGAATATGTAAAGTATGATGCTATAGATATTGCTCGTCTTATAACAAAAAAAGAAGTTAGCCCATTTGAAGTATTAGAAGCAGCTATAGAAAAAATTGAAAAATTAAATCCCACACTCAATGCAGTTATATGTACTCATTACGATTTAGCGAAAAAACAAATAGAAACATCTGATAAAAGTGCACCGCTTTATGGTGTAGTAATTTTACTAAAGGACAGTTTGCATGAAATTGAAAATACATGCTCAACTATGGGCTCAAGACTTTTAAAAAACTATATTTCTAAAGAAACATCTACATTTGTAAAGAGACTTTTAGATGCAGGATGTATTGTGTTAGGGAAAACAAATGTTCCTGAGTTTGCTTTAATGGGAACAACCGAACCGAAACTATTTGGTCCTACAAGAAACCCTTTTAATTCAGCATATTCACCTGGTGGCTCAAGTGGTGGTTCAGCTGCAAGTGTGGCAAGCGGGATGGTTAGTGTGGCTACTGGTAACGATGGTGGTGGCTCAATCAGGATTCCTGCCTCTATGTGTGGATTATTTGGTTTTAAACCTTCAAGGTATTTTACACCAATGGGTAGCGAGTTTTTTGATGCATGGATGGGTCTAGTTGTAAATCATGTTTTAACAAAAACTGTAAGGGATAGTGCATTTTTTCTAGATGTGGAATATGGTTTTGACGGCCCAATTTATTGTCAAAAACCAGTTGAATCATTTTTCAAAGAGCTAGATAAGCCATTAAAGCCACTTAAAATTGCTTTAAATACCAATTCATATCTTGGCAATGTAGATAGTCAAATAATAGAAGTAACTTATAAAGTAGCAAAAACATTGGAAGACTTAGGTCATACGGTAGAAGAAACACAACCGCAGCTAGATTTTGCCAGACTATACGATACATACATTGATGCTATGTTTATAGAAACATCATTTTTATTAGATTATCTCGAAAACAAATTACATAGAAAGATTACAATTAACGATGTTGAACCTTCTACATACATACTTGCAAAAATTGGTGATAGTCTTCATTCAAAATTGAATGTTTATATAAAGCATTTCTGGGATCAAACAGCTTATCTAATGCGAGGTTTTTTTGAACAATACGATATTTATATGACACCAACACTTGCAAATCCTCATATAAAATTAGGTAGTTTATTACCATCAAGCTTTGAAGAATTAGCATTAAAAACCATATCCTCAGTTAATCTAAGCTCATATATAAAACCAATTATAAAAAAGATAGCTTTTAAGCAATTAAGTGTATTTCCATTTACGCAACTTGCAAATCAAACTGGATTGCCTGCAATGAGTATTCCAGCTGGAATTAGCTCACAAAATATACCGCTTGGCGTTCAATTTATGTCATCTTATGCAAACGATCATATATTATTTAAATTAGCAAAACAACTTGAAGATACGCCTGTTTGGTTTAGGCAAATAAAAGAATAAGATATGCTGTATGTTGCTTTTGTTTTATTAATCCTTGGTTGGTCGTATACTGCTGTTGTTACAAAGATTGCACTAAACTATATTGGTCCTTTTGAATTTACACTTTGGCGAGTTTTAGTGGGATTTTTGTTTTTATTTTTAATTACAGCATTTATGAAAAAACTTGAAAAACCAAAAAGTATAAAATGGGCTTTTTTACTGGGTTTATTTCAAAATGCTTTGCCTGTTGTTTTTTACAATTTGGCTTTGGTTTACTCATCTGCTGGCAAAGTAACTGTTTTGGGCTATATTATGCCTTTTTGGACAATATTATTAGAAAGATTAATTTTAAAAACAAAGCTGGAAAAAATAAAATATATTCCCATTAGCTTATCTTTTATAGGGCTGATACTTATAATGCAGCCCTGGTATTTCAGGGCAAGTGTTTTTGGATATTTATTCGCAATACTATATGGTGTAAGCTGGGGTATTGGCAATGTAGTTTCTGTAATTATTTGGGAAAAATATCCTCATTGGGATGTATTTTCTCTTACATTTTGGCAAATGGTATTTGTCGTTTTAGTTGTTATTTTGTTTAATGTTTTGATACCTTATCAAAGAACCGTTGTTTTAAATAGTTATTTGATTTTTGCAATTCTCTACACGGGTATAATAGCTACGGCTTTTGCATGGTTTTTATGGATTTTTCTATTAAAAAAACTCCCAGCAAGCATTGTTGGTTTGTCATCACTTGCAATACCTGTATTTGCAATGATAGAATCATATATTCAACTACATGAAAAATTCAGCTTAACAGATTTAATTGGTTCTTTTTTTATAATTTTATCACTTTTGATTATTTATATATATTCTTTGCATAAAAAGACGCAAAGTTCTGGCTTTGCGTCTTAAAGCTTTAAATTCTTTTTTCTACTTTTTTTAGCCAACCATTAGGCGCAGCAATTTTTCCTGTTTGTAAACCAGTATAATACTCGTAAATTTTTCTTGAGTATGCTCCAATAGAACCATCTCCTACAGTTAAAATACTATTGTCTTCAAAAACATATTCACCAACAGGTGATACTACAGCTGCTGTACCGAATCCACCTGCTTCAATTATTTCTTTACTTTTAATTTTTCCAATGAATTCGTCTAAAGCAACTCTTTTTTGTATTACTTTAAGTCCTAAAGAGTTTTGTAATTCAATAATAGATTCAGAAGTAATACTTCTTAATACAGTATCAGTAAACTCAGGTATAACTACTGTCCCATCTTTTTCTATATGGTAATGATTCATTGCCCCAGCTTCTTCAATGTATTTATTTTGAGCATCCAAATAAAGAACCTGGCTTGCGCCAAATTGTTTTGCAAACTCTCCGGCTCTCAAAGATGCGGCATAGTTACCTGCGGCTTTTGATTCACCAGTGCCACCGCTTACAGCTCTGTGGAATTTTTTGGTTATAAGAAGCCTGATTGGTTTGGTAAATCCTTCTGGGTAGTATGGACCGCTTGGTGATAAAATGATTGCATATCTATAAGACTTACTTGGATGCACACCTAAAGAATCTTCAGTTGCAAACATAAATGGCCTAATGTATAGTGAAGCACCATTCTGAATTGGAAACCACAATCTATCAACATCTATCAATGCATGTATGGCTTGTATTTGAAGGTTTTCATCAATGGATGGCATACAGAGAATTTCGGCTGATTTATTTAATCTTTTTGCATTTTTATCTATTCTAAATGTATAGATTTCATTATCTGGATGCATAAAAGCTTTTGCACCTTCAAATAAAGCCTGTCCATAGTGCAGTGCAATTGCACCAGGTGATATAGTAAATGGCTCATATGGTACAATACGTGCGTTTTGCCATTCTCCATCTTCATAATCAATCAAAAACATGTGATCCGTTCTTAATTGACCAAAAGGTAAGGGTTGTGTAGGTTTTAATTGTTCTTTTCTTCTTTGAGATTTTGGTTTTAAAAGATACGCTATTTGCATAACAAACTCCTTTCTTAATTAAATTATTTAATCTTATATTACTTAGAAAAATAAATGTCAAGTTTTTAAAAAATAGTATTTATCGTCTTGGATTAAGATTTTTGCTTTATTTGTATCAACAAGATACAACAGGTGCGCTAATGCTTCTGAATGTGCAAACCATTTTTGAGCAATAGGAAAATCTTCCCAGTTTTTGTACTTTATATCCCAATGCATCAGTGAGGCTACTTTGTAGGCATCGTTTGGAGTTTTTGTATCAATAAGATTCAATACTTCATTTAATCTTTCTTCATGGTGTTTTTTAAGCTCATCAATTCTTTTTTGTAAATTATAAAAAATTCTTCTGTGTCCAGGCAAAACCATATCTACATCAAAATTATAAACTTTATCAAGACTTTCCAGATATTCTTTTAGAGGGTTTTTGTTTTCATATGCTGCAGATATATTTGGAGTTATATCTTCTAACACATGATCCGACGAAAAAAATAATTTTTTATTAGCTTCATATAGACATACAATACCTTTCGTGTGGCCTGGTGTTTTAATACATTTAAGTTCCAAGTTCCCATAATTTAATACCTGCTGATCTTCAACATAAGAAATTTTCGAAAGAAGATTGCCCCTAAAAGCGTATTTGTAACCTGGATGTTTTTTTATTGCATTTGACAGAGAATCTATTGGAAACCCAAATTTTTTTGCATAATTTGCTTCTTCAAGCCAGAATTCTTCCCAGTTTGTGCCTAATATGTATGGCGCATCTTCTTTGGTAAAATATACAATTGATTGTGGTGTTGATAATTTACCAATTAATCCACTATGGTCTGCATGCATGTGAGTAATAAAAATATCTGTTTTTTCAAGATCAATATCAAGTTTTGCCAAAGCATATTTTAGTGTCTGCTCGCATTCAATTCTATTCATACCAGTATCAATAATTAAACTTCTTTCTCCTTTTATCACATAAGAGTTTATTGATTTAAGGGGGTTTTGAGGTAGGGGTACTTCTATTTTGTAAATATTATCAAAAATACATTCTATGCTAATTTTACACCTCCCCCAGGTAACTTTTTCTTACATCTTCGTTTTGTAACAAGTTTTGGGCAACATCTTCAAGCACAATTTTGCCTGCTTCAAGTACATAACCATAATGAGCAATTTTTAATGCCATTGCTGCATTTTGCTCTACAAGCAAAATTGTCATACCTTCACGATTTAAGTGCTGGATTATCTCAAAAACTTCTTGTACAACTTTTGGTGCCAAACCAAGCGATGGTTCATCAAGCATTAAAAGGGAAGGCTCACTCATAAGGGCTCTACCTAAAGCCAACATTTGTTGTTCACCACCAGAAAGTGTTCCAGCATATTGTTTGGCACGTTTTTTTAATATAGGAAATATTTGAAAAATCCGTTCATATTTTTCTTCTAATGTAGAAGCTGGTTTATTAAATGCGCCAATGCGTAAATTTTCTAAAACTGTCAGGTTAACAAAAACTTTTCTGCCTTCTGGTACAAGTGCTATGCCACGTTTAATTCGCTGATATGTTTTTTCTTTTGATATATTATGCGATAAAAAATTTATTTGACCACTTGATGCTACAAGTCCTACAATGGATTTCAGCGTACTTGATTTTCCAGCACCGTTTGGCCCTATTAATGTTACTATTTTGCTTTCGGGAACCTCAAATGAAATATCGTTTACTGCGTGTATAAGTTTATAAAAAACATTTAAATTTTTAACCTTTAACATTTGCTTCCCCTAAATAAGCAGCTATAACTTTTGGATTTTTTTGAATTTCTTCAGGTGTACCTTCTGCAATTTTAGCACCATAGTCAAGTACATAAATTTTTTGGCAGATTCCCATTACAAACTTCATATCGTGTTCTATCAAAAGTATGGTTAGATTGAATGAATCTTTAATTTCTTTTATAAAGTACATTAAGGCTATCTTTTCACTTGGGTTCATGCCTGCTGCAGGCTCATCTAAAAGTAGTAGTTTTGGCGAAGTTGCAAGAGCTCTTGCAATTTCAACTTTTCTTTGTTCTCCATAAGATAGACCTGTTGCTTTTAGATACGCTTTTTCTTTTAAATTTACCTTTTCCAATAATTCAAACGCTTTTATTTTTATTTCTTTTTCTTGATTTAAAAATTTTGGTGTTTTTAAAATTGGCTCAAATAATCTATATTTAACTTTATGTGCAAAACCTATCATTATGTTTTCAAGAACGGTTAAATTTTCAAATAATCTTATATTTTGAAATGTCCTTGCCATACCAAGAGGTACAATTTTATAAGGCTTAAAACCTGTTATATTTTTGCCTTCAAAAAAAATATTTCCTAAGGTTGGTTTCAAGTTGCATGTTATAACATTAAACATTGTAGTTTTTCCTGCGCCATTGGGTCCAATTAAACCAGTTATGCTTGATTTGGTAACATTTAAACTAACATCATTTAGAGCAACTAGACCACCAAACTTCATTGTAATATGTTCGCATACAAGTATATTATTTTCCATTTTTTATGCCACCTTTTATAGCATTAAATAGCCAATCCCATGAGAATTCTTTCTTTCCCATTATGCCTTCTCTTGCAAAAAGCATGGTTAAAATTAACAGTAAAGCAAAAATGATCATTCTCAAGCCAGGTATGCCTGGTGTTGTTATACCAAATATATGCATTGGTTGATCAAATACTCTAAGCAGTTCTGATCCCCAAACAATAACGATTGTAGCTATAACTGTTCCTGTTATGCTACCAAGACCACCCATAACTATAATTACAAGCAAATTGAATGTTAAGAAAAATGTAAAAAGCGTTGGAGAAATAGTTGTAATTAAGTGTGCAAGCAAACCTCCTGCAACACCCTGAAAAAAAGCACCTACAACAAAAGCGATCATTTTCATTTTAAATGTATTTATGCCCATAGCTACAGCTGCATCTTCATCGTCTCTTATTGCTTTCATAGCTCTACCGTAATTGGAGTTTATTATGCTCATAACTACAAAAATAGTAAATACAAGCCATCCATAGCTCCACCAAACATTCGTATAGTTTGATATGCCTTTTAGACCTAAAGGGCCATTTGTTATTGTAATTGCATTGTTTGCAACAATATCTATAACAATACCAAATCCAAGTGTAACAATAGCAAGGTAGTCGCCTCTTGTTCTAAACACAGGGAATCCTAAAATAAAGCCAAAAAATGCTGTTACAAGTCCAGCAACTATAAGTGCAGCCAAAAAAGGCAGGTGGATTGAGCCCAAAAAAGGCATAATAGGATCTATTATAAACATTGCTTGTTTTTGTGCTGGCGTCAAACTCAAAAGTGCAGCAGTATATGCACCAACTGCAGCAAAACCATTTGGAGCAAGGGAAAATTGCCCAGTAATACCGTTTATCAAATTGTAGCTAACAGCCAGTATCATAGTAATAGCTATATTATTTAGTATAATTATTGTATAACGACTAAAGTGATGACTTGCATAATATAAAAAAACAAACAGTAATATTATACTTAAGATTGTTAAAATTGTATTTCTTTTCATATTAAAATCTCTTCCTTTCAAGTTCTTTTCCCATAATACCAGTAGGTTTAAACAAAAGCACAAGTATCAATAACAAAAATGCAAATGCGTCTTTATAACCAGCCAAACTAGGGAAAAATGCTACTATTAAAACTTCTGATATTCCAAGGATAAGTCCGCCAATAGCAGCGCCAGCAACATCACCAATGCCACCTAAAACAGCAGCAGCAAATGCTTTAAGTCCTGGCATAATACCCATTAATGGATTTATTGAAGGATACTGTGTAGACCACAAGATCCCGCCAACAGCAGCCAAAGAAGAACCTAAAAAGAAAACTAAAGATATAACTATATCTACATTTATACCCATTAGGCTTGTAGTATCAATATCCAGTGCGATTGAGCGCATAGCCATACCGTATTTTGTATGATGTAAGATATAAAGCAGCATATATAACAAAACAAGTGCAACAATAGGGGTGTAAATACTAACAACAGGCAAATATAATTGATTATAATTCAAAACACCATGAAATATTGGTGCTATAGGAAAAGCCTTTGGTACCCCACCAAATAACACTAAAAATAAATTTTCAAGAAAAAACGACACACCCACAGCAGTAATGAGTAAAGAAACCCTACTTGCATTACGAATGGGTTTGTAAGCTAATTTCTCTACCAATACACCTACAAAACCTGTTAAAATAATTGCAGTAATAAATGATACCCACCATGGTAGCATAAAAGCACTAATTCCAAAAAACGCTAGATATGCTCCAACCATCAAGATGTCGCCATGCGCAAAGTTAATCATTCTCAAAACGCCATATACCATAGTGTATCCAATTGCTACAAGGGCATATAGGCTTCCAGCAGAAAGACCATTTATTAATTGTTGCAATACTGTTGTTAACATCTATTTAGCCACCTTTTTAGGTATGTATTAAAAGTTTAAAGGAGCAGAAGACTTCTGCTCCAAAAGATATTGCAAAACTATGGGTTAATAGTAGTAACATATACAAATTTACCGTTTTCCACTTTCTCAATAACCGCAGGTTTTATTGCATCACCTTTAACAAGTGTTATGTTACCAGTTACACCCTGGAAATTTTTTGTTGCTCTAAGTGCAGTGTTGATTTTAATTGGATTATCTGATTTTGCCCTATCAATTGCGTTGACTAACATAAAATAAGCATCTGCTGATAATGCAGCAAAGTTATCTGGAAGTTTATGATACTTTGCTTGGTAGGCTTGTTCAAATTTTTTACCCAATGGAGTTTTTATAGCTTCTGGCGCAAAGCCGGTAGTAAATGTAAGTCCATTAACAGCAGCGCCGCCTACTTTTATTAAAGCAGCTTCAGCTGCGCCATCACCAGCAAGTATGGGCTGTTTTAATCCAAATTCTCTGGCTTGTCTTGCAAACAAAGCTATTTCCTGGTAATAGCAAGGCATATAGATAATTTGTGGATTTGCTGGCTTAAGTGAAGCAATTTGAGCAGAAAAGTTACTTTCGCCTGTTTGTATAAATGTTTTAGCTACAATTCTGCCACCTAATTTTTTAAAATTTTCCTCAAAAAACTTTGCAAGACCAACTGAATAATCTTGAGCAGAATCAATTACTAGTGCAGCAGTTTTTGCATGTAAGTCTTTTACAGCATAAATTGCTGCAACTTTTCCTTGAAATGGATCAATAAAGCAGGCTCTGGATATAAAGTTTTTGCCTTCTGTTAACAATGGATTTGTTCCAGTTGGTGTGATTAAGGGAATTTTAGCTTTTTCTACAATTGGAGTTGCAGACATAACATTGCCCGAAATTAAAGGTCCAATAATTGCATCTACTTTGTTGTCATAAATTAGTTTGTTTACAGCATTAGCTGCCTGAACCTTATCGCCTTGATCATCAACAAGGATCAGATCAATTTTTTTACCCAAAGCGGTTGGCATGATTTCCTTTGCTACCTGTAAACCTTGCCACGCACTTTGTCCAAAAGAAGCGACCGGTCCTGTCATTGAATACACAACACCTACTTTTATGGTGTTGCTAGCTGCATAAGTTTTACTTACTCCATAGCCAATAGCAAAGATAGTTACAAGAGCAAATAAAACTGTTTTAAACAGCAAACGTTTCATAAAAACCCCCTTACTTAAAAGTTAATTTTAATTATAATTTTTTAGTTACATTGTGTCAATTATTTATAATTAAATTAATTTAAAAATAAAACTTTTGTTTAAAACTAATTGCAAATTTACGCAAACAACAACTTCAAAAAAACTATATAACTTTAATTATATAAAAAATATAAGTTATAAGGTTTATGCTAAAAACTAACCCATTTATTTTTTTTAGCAGGCAAACCCACAAAAGCATTAAAGCAATATTAAATAATGCAATGTACGCACTCAAAAGAGCATTTTGCGTAATAGTCCAATTGGTTAGTAAAATTCCAACACTTACTGGAAATGTTGATTGAAAAACCATAGCACCACTTATGTTACCAAAAGCCAAAATGTCTTTGTTTTTTAGTGTCCAGGTTAGAGAATTGATTTTTTCTGGAAGCTCAGTTGCTATTGGAGAAATTAATAGAGAAAATATCAGAGGATTAAAGCCAAAATGTTGACTTATAGTGCTTAAACCATTGACAAAAGCATAAGCACCAAAAATAATAGTAGCCAAAGACACAATTAATTGAAAAAAACCGGATAGAAGGTTTTCTTTTATTTTAAAGAGTTTAAAAAAATATAAATTGTCTTTAAATTCAAGCTCTGAGCTTCTGCCATTAAATGTTAAATATAAATAAACTATATATACGCCAATTACAACAAATGCAAATATACCTTTTATATGGTTAAATTGAGTTGCTAAAATTGCAATAATGTAAGATATTAAAAAAAAAGTAAGGTCCCGTTTTGTTGTTTTTTCTTCAATTTTCAGACTAAATGAGCCTTTTTTTAATAAATGTCTAATAACCACACCAATACCAATCATCAAAAAACCAAGCGTTGAAAGCATAAAAGGTGCTCCCAAAATTGCACCAATTCCTATTTCATGAGCTGAATTTTTTAAAAACAAGATTGCAATAATTGGCAATATAGTTTCTGGCAGGGCTGTTCCAACAGCAGCCAATATTGAACCTATAACTGCCTGTGAAAGTTTTAATTTAGAGCCTATATATTCTAAAGAATTTGTAAACATTTCGCTAGCAACAACAATAAACGCAATGCTAATAATAAGAAAAAATAAATTCAAAATCATAAGTTAAAATTACCATACTGTATAATTTTAGTCAAATAAACAATTATTCTTCTGGAAAATTAAAGCTTTTAAATACTTTTTTGTATAAAATCAGATATGTAGCTTGCAGAAAAGCTGCCATAAAAAAAGGCATCTCGAATGAATTTGCTTCAATCAAAGCTCCAGTTACATAAGGACCTATGGAGCGTGGAAACTGCATTGAAGCAGAATTCAAGCTAACAGCAAAACCCCTTCTTTTGTCTCTAACCAAACTTACAGTAAGTGCCTGTCTTGCACCAGCTGAACTTCTGTTAAAAATTTGGTGAAAAATATAAAATAACGATGCCAAAAAATATGTTGGAGCAAGTGGCAAAAGTATTAAAAATACAAGACCAACAAGCCTTTGTGCAAAAACAGAATTAACAATCCCAAATTTTAGAGATAGTTTACCTGTATAGAAGGATAGTATTGCGCTTAGTAAAAAAGTTATTGCAAAAACAGGAGCGATTAATCTTGCGCCAACACCAAACCTTAATGCAAACCAATACGCTATCAGTGGACCCTTTAGACCTATTGCCAAACCATTTATACTGTTTAAGCCTATAAGTTTAATTAAATTAAGATTTTCTTTTTTATCAATACCTGCTTCTTTTTGATCCAACACTTGTTTTAAAATTTTAGGTTTATAATTTTCTTCAACTTTAAAAAGCAAATAAAGCGTTATACTTGCAAACAAAAAAACAACAAAGAAAAGTAACCTGTAATCCATGTTTTTTTGTGTAAAATTTAAAAAAGCAAAAAACATTGCTAGAAGAGAACCAATACACATCCCCAAAAAACCCAATGCTGTATTTAAGCTAAAAACCATACCACGCATGTTTGGTTGTATCTTTTCAGCAAGCAATGCTTGTTCTGCAGGAGAAAAAGGCCCAGCTGCACCGTTTGCTCCAAGACCAAAGCTACCAATAGCACTAAAAATAGCTATTACATAGATATTATTTGCAAAAAACATTCCTAGGCTTGCAAACATTAAAAGCAATGTGTAGATTATTAAAAACGGTTTTCTTTTGGTTTTATCACTAACAAATCCTACAAATAAACTACCAAAAGCACCAAATAGACTAACAAATGTATAAACCAGACCTATTGTTGTTGCGCTGTAACCTAAAGCTTTGAGATACAAAGCAAAATCAACAATTAATAACCCCTGACCAATGCTGCGCAAAAATCTAATAGAAAGTAAATACTTTGTGCTTTTATTCATCTAAAAAACGCAATTTTGGTTTTTGTGGTATTAAGTTCAATTTATAGGCGTAATCAAAAAAAAGCTCAAGAGACTTTTTTTTGTTTTCTGTTAAGTCGTACGATAGGTTGTTTTTTAAGTAATCATAAGCTTTTTCATAGTCATAATTGTGCGTATCACAAAAAGCTTCAGCAATTGTATCAAGATTATTTACACCCCATTCTTTAGCTTTTAAAAACAAATCTATATATTTAGCTGGGATTTTATCATTTGCAATCCATAAAGCGAAAACAAATGGATATCCGCTAAACTCTTTCCATTCATAAGCTAAATCAATAATTTCTTCGTCTGTATGTTCTATTCTATATAAGGCATTATCGCCTATTACAAGTTCGCAATCGGCTCTATCCTGTATATAGTCAACTTCCAATTTGTACTTATAAGCAAACAAGATTTTAGTAAGAGCAACAGATGTATTTGAATTTTTATCAAGCTTAACGGTTTTTACTTTATTTAACGGTTTTTTTAAAAATAGTGCTACACTTTTAACCTTGTTATCGCTTGATATGCAAACGTTAGGTACCAGATAGTAATCAGATTTTGCGTATTCTATGGAAGGCGCTATACCTACATCTACCTGTTTTTCAAAAAGTAGCCTAGCACAAACATAAGGCATTTTTTTTATAAACTCAATGTCATTGTCTATAATTTTATTTACAAGCGCATAGTATAAAGGATATGCATTTAAAAAGTCTACTAAAACTACTTTCATTTAATGTTCTCCTTTAGGTAAATTATTTTAGAGCTAAATTCTAAAGCACTAACCAACTTTAAAGCATCAAATAAATTATCAGAAAATGCAAAAACCCCATGTCCTTTTGCTATTACAATTTTATTTTCTGTTTCATTAAAATGTTGAGCAATTGCATCTTTGGCTTCATCCCAGTTTTTTATATCAAGCACATCAACTTGCTTTAAAAAAAACTTTCCTTCATGGTCAATTGGAATGATTTTAGAGTATACCATGGATAGAGCTACTGTGTAAGGGCTATGTGCGTGTACAATAGCGCTTGCTTTATCAATTGTTTTGTAAATATTTACATGCAACTCTACTTCACTTGAAGCTGCATTCCAGCGAACATCCCTTTCAAACCCAATTTTTACAATATCTTTGCTTTTTAGACCATATAAAGATTTACCAGTTTTTGTTATCCATATACCATCTTTTACCTTTGCGCTCATATTGCCACTTGATGCATCAACGAGCCCCATTAAAAAAAGCATATCTCCTATTCTTTTAAATTCACTTATCATACTTTCTCCTATAAAAAATATATCCAATTATTAAAATCACTGCAAACGCAATTAATCCAGCGCTAAACCTATGCATGTAATATTTTAATAAATCAGGATTTTTACCAACAAAATAGCCAATTAAAGCAAGACCTGCAGTATAGATGAAAGCGCCAAGCGTAGTAAAAAGTGAAAAGGCAAATACTCTCATTTTAGATAAACCAGCTGGTATTGAAATAAGATGCCTGATTGTAGGCAAAAGTCTTCCTACAAAAACACTTATTGCACCATGTTTTTCAAAAAAAACAACAGTTTTTTTTAGTGCTTTTTCCAGTCTGAAAATTTTACTAAATTTTAAGACAATTTTTAGTCCAAGTGTTTTGGATACATAGTAGTTAAAAAGCGCTCCAGCTAAACTACCAAGCGTTCCGTCAATTATAACAACCCAAAGGTTCATTTTTCCAACTGCAGCTAAATAACCGGCAGGTGGAATTACGAATTCTCCCGGTAGTGGTACAATGGAGCTTTCTAAAAACATCAGAAAAAAAATACCTAAATATCCAGACGCCCCAATAGCTTTAACCAAAAAATCAGCCAAATCAATTAAATAACTCATATAACTCCTTTTTTTGCTGCCAAAAACAAGTACTGCTGAGCAATGCCTGCGTATTGTCCAAAATAATCTTTTCCAAATTCTTCAATAGTTCTTACACTTTGTTTACGATTGTTAAAGTATAGCTTTTCAATTATTCTTTTTATCCATACATCAGTGCAAAAAACTTCATAACGCCTGTATGCAAAAAGCAAAATACAGTCTGCAACCTTTGAACCTATGCCTTGCAAGTTCATTAACTTTATTTTTGCTGTTTTTGTATCGAGATTATAAAGATTATCAAAGAAGTCTTTGTTTTGTGTAAGATTTGAAATGTATCTTTTTCTAAACCCAAAACCACACTTAGATAATACCTCTTCCTCAAAGTTAACGCTACAAGAAGGAAATGTATAACCTAAATCTGTTTTATTGCCATAGACCTCACTTACCTTATCAAGCATTAATCTTATGCGCTTTATGTTGTTGAAAGCAGAGCAGATAAAAGACACTGTTGTTTCGTATGGATCTTGCGTGAGTATAATTAAACCTTCGAATGCTTTTATTGCTTTAATTATGTGATTGTCAAGCATGATCTGGTTAATAATTTTATCAAAATCAATATCCAGTGAAAAAAATCTCATTATGTAGTTTTTATCTACATTGTTGTAATATAAGTAATTACCATCAAAATACACATCAAATATTACACTTGAAAATATTCTATAACCATCATTTATTTTTGAGATTCTGAAAATTTGCCCGCTTTCAAGCGTGTATTCTAAATTAAATTTAAATGGCACTTTTATTTTATTCATTTTTTAGCCTTTGAAGTTTATTTTTAGTTTGTCTGTAGAGTTCTTTTAACTCTTCATTTTCTGGGTTTTTGGCAATTTCTTTCAGGTAATATTGCATCTTTTTTTTAAGTTTTTCCATCTCTATAGCATTTATAAGCATTAAAAAGTTTGTGCGCTTTTGTGAAATAGTTTCTTCGTTTGTTAGCAAGTATAGCTCATAGCATAATGATGCACTTTGTTTGTCTAAATTTGATACAAATTCTTCAAAACTAATTTGGTTATTTTCTGTAAGTTTTAAAAATATATTTCGAAGATCATCGTCAAAATTTTTTGCAAATTCTTCTTTATCTTCAATCCAATCAAGCAAAAAAGGGTCTTTTAATAAATAAGAGATTATATAGTGATTTTTTGTATACTTTTTTTTAGGTTTTTCTTGAGCGATAGGATTTTTTTGGAGGAGATTTAGATTAAGAAGCTTTCTTGCCTTTGAATAATACAAACTTTTTGTTATTGGGTCATTTATACTATCTATTGCAGTTTTTATAGCATTTATTGCACTTGCAACAAATATAGGTTTTGAATGAAGGAGCCTTGCATTTTGGAGGTTATACTGGGTAAGTATCTTTTCTTCTAAAAAACTAAAATAGTCTTTTGCGTTTTGCAATTGTTTTTTGTATTCATCTATAGAGTATTTTAATACAAAGCTATCTGGATCTTCTTTTTTTGCATCATCTAAATTAAATTCTATTACATATGCATCAAGCTGACCTAAAACCTTAGTGTTTTTTAGCATTGCATTTATGCCAGCTTCATCTGTGTCAAAATTAAAGTAAATCTTGTTTGTATATTTTTTTATTAGCCTTATGTGATAATCAGATAGATTTGTACCCATTGTTGCACACGCACATTGCAAACCTTCCTGATGTAGTCTAATACAATCAAAATAACCTTCGCAAACAATAAGGTAATCTTTTGCAAAAGCCTTTGCTTTATCAAAACCGTAAAGTATTTTTTGTTTTGAAAATAAAACTGTTTCTTTTGTATTAATATACTTTGCTTTTTGGTTTTCATGCAATGCTCTACCTGCAAAACCTACAATGCGACCATATTCGTCGTGTATTGGAAACATCAAACGGCCGCCAAATATATTATAAGAATTCGATACAATACCAACTTCATTTAATTGCTTAATTGTGTATTTTTTGAGCAAAAAATCAAGCAATGAGTTATCATCCGGGTTATATCCAAGCTGAAATAATTCTTGAGTTTTTCTTGTTATTTGTCTTTTTTCTAAGTATTTCAATGCAAGATTTGAGTTTTTAAGTTTATTTTGAAAAAACTCACAAGCAAGCTTATTTATATCAAGGAGTATATTTTCTTTTTTAGTGCTTTCATCTAAAGTGTCTGCATCCAATCCTAACTCCAGCGCAAGGTTTTTAATTGCTTCTTTAAACTCCAGGTTTTCTATTTTCATATAAAAAGTTATTACATCACCGCTTTCTCCGCAACCAAAGCAATGAAAAAACTGTTTTTGTTTGTTTACGGTAAATGAAGGTGTTTTTTCTGAATGAAAAGGACATAAGCCAACATAATTAGAACCAATTTTTTTTAAGTTTACATATCTGCTTATAAAATCTACAATATCTAATCTATTTTTGATTTCTTGTGCAAGGTTCATTTTAAAACCACTATAGTAGCACCGTCTCCGCCCAGATTTGGTGGTGCCATTGAAAAACTTTCTACAAATTTATGATCTTTTAATAGATTTCTTACCATTTCCTTCAATACACCACTTCCTTTTCCGTGGATAATTCGGACTTCTTTTATATCATTTGCCACAGCATAGTCAAGAAATTGCAATACTTCAAGTTCAGCTTCAAATGCATGCATGCCGATTATATTCAATTCCTGCCTGTACTGTATTGAATCAGTTATATTTATAGAACTTTGTTTTGGTAGACTTTGCTTTTTTTCCAACATAGATATTTTTGCCTGTATAAGTTTACCATCAATACTTACTTGAGCGTATTGTCCTTTTATGTTAATAATTGTACCAAAGGATTTGCCTAACTTTACAGTGTCTCCTTTTTCAAATACTTGTCTTGAATTTGGAGTTTGCTCACTTGGTAAGTCAAATTTTTCAATTGAGCTTACAAACCTTTGGGCATCTTTTATTTCTTTGGTCTTGATAACCTTTGAAATCTCTTTTTTTAATGTATTTAACAGTTGTTTATATTGCTGTTGCGTTTGCATGTGTTCACTCAATAAACTTTCCTTTAACTGATTTATTTGTTGATTGAGTCTGTTAAATAGCATCTTGTATCGTTTTATGAGTTTGTTGTATAGATCTTTTTTTCTTAGCATTTCATTAAGTTCTTTTTCGTATTTGTCAAATAGCTGATTTTCTTTTGATTCAAAAGCTTGTTTAGCTATTTCGGATATATCAGTGTTTAAATACTTTTGCATGATTTCTATGCCGTAGCTTTTGCCAATTTTGCCATAGGTTAGCTTATAGGTAGGTTGCAGTTTATCTTCGTCAAACTCAAATGCAGCTAAATAGACATTGTCAATATCTTTTAGCTTATATACCAGATTTCTATAGTGCGTGCTCATGATAAGCATTGGGTTTTTCTTGTTTAAATAATAAAATATAGCATATACGATTGCATATGCTTCATCTGGGCTTGTTCCACTTCCTGGTTCGTCTAATAGTATCAGGGAGTTTTCGTCTGATTTATCTATTATTTCTTTTATTCTAACCATATTCGAAGAAAAGGTGCTCAAACTTTCTGTTTCCTGCTCGTCGCCAATTACAGCAAATATATTTGACACTTTACCTATCGAAAAGTAATCTGCACAGATTGGTATATTGGCAAACGCACAAAGCGTTGCAAGGCCAACTTGCTTTATAAATACTGTTTTTCCGCCAGTATTTGGACCTGTTATAATTAAAGATCCATTTAAGTTTAAATCATTCCCTACAACATTTTCGTGAGTTTTTAAAAGCAATGGATGTTTTAAATTGTAAGCTTCAAGACGCTTTTTTTCATCAAATTTTGGCAATATTGCATTAAATTTTTTTGCAAATAAGATTTTTGCACAAAAACAATCAAGCTTTGCAAGTTCTTTTGTATTATGAATCAAATCTTGAGTGTGTTTTCTTATAAGGTTTGTGAAAGCAACAAGGATTTTTTGTATTTCTTTTGTTTCTTCCAGTATTAAATCTTCAAGATAATTGTTTTTTTCAAATATTTCGTATGGTTCTACAAAAAAACCTGCTCTTGAAATATCCACCTTTCTTGCTTTTATGTATTCTTTATAATTTGGCTTTACAAGTATTGTAAAGCGTGAATTTTTCAAAAAAACATTCGTATCAAGAAGTATATTTTGCAAACCCTTTTTCCTTACAAAAAAATGCAAAAGCGTTGTTATATCGTCTTTTGTTGCTTTAATTTTTGACCTTAAAAATGAGAGTTTTTTTGTGCTTGAGTCTTTAATGTAGCCTGTTTCATCAATTGTTTGGGCTATTAAAAGTTTAAGTTTATCAAGATTAACAAAATTGATATATTTTTTGACATTTTCATTTAAGTCTTTGTCTAATTTGCTTATAAAATCAATAAAAGTATATATGTAGTAAATTTCTTTTGCACTTAATTGCGAATAAATGACTTTTTCCAGATAATCATCTATGTATATATCATCAAGTATTGGTATAGAGTTTTGTAGACTTTCAAAAAAAATATCTAAAATCTTTGAATTTTGGAGAGCTTTTTCGAAGTCAAATACAGGCTCTATCTTATCAATACAATTTTTACCGTATGTTGTTTGAGCAAACTCTTTTAGAACATTTTTTAGTTTATCAAACTCTAAAACTTCAAAAACACTTTTCATACCTTTGATATTATAATACATTAGTTTAATTTTTTGGCAAAAAATTTTGGGGTTGAAATTTAATAATATGTGTATATTATATAGTGAGAAACTTACTTAAAAGGAGGTACTTATGCTAAAGCGTTTAGCATGGATGGTATGTTTATCTTTGCTTTTATTGTTTAACTTTGCTTTTGCAAAAGTTGGTATTTTAAGCACTCAAGAAGTTGCATCTATGATTGGTAAAAAAGGTGTGGTAATTATAGATACAAGACCACAAGAAGCATATCTAAAAGCACATTTACCCAATGCTGTAAATTTAACACCAACGGGCGAGCTTTTTAGTGAACAATATGGTGTTAAAGCTGCAAGTATTGCTAGTAACTCGCAACTCGAAGCAGCTTTATCAAATGCTGGAATTTTACCAACTGACACTGTAATCGTTTATTCTGGAGGAGATAATCCTGCATTTTTCTTAACAAATGCTACAAGGGTTATTTTGGCTCTAAAATGGGTTGGCATTGAAAATGTGTATTTTATGAATGGTGGTTTTGAAAAATGGGTTGATGAAAAAAGACCAGTTCAATCAGGCGAAGTTGCGCTACCAAAAACACATTTTGTAATAAAGCGCAATACACCACAAACTTATGTATTTAGCGATTTTGTTGAATGGGCAGTTAAAAATGAAAATAAAATTCAACTTGTCGATGTAAGACCATTTGCTCAATACACAGGTGAGTTTACAAGTGATAAACGACTTGCAAAATATGGCCACATAAAAGGGGCAGTTAACCTGCCAGTAGGCGAGTGCGTTAAAAAAGTTGATAATTACTTTTTAATTAAAACACCACAAGAAATTGAGAGCTTACTTAAAAAAGCTGGTGTGGATAATAATAAACCAATTATTTCATATTGCAACACAGGTTACTTTGCTAGCGGTTTATGGTTTATAGAAAGAGCTTTATTTGATAATGAGCTGGCTTTTACATATAACGGCTCAATGGTTAGCGCATCAAGAAATCCAAATATACCAATCGTTACAGGTGCATCCCCCCTCTGATACTTTTTTGTAAGCAAAGCTTAAAAGCTTTGCTTACATATTCTAAAAATACATTTTTTTGTTATAATTGACTGTATGAACGGTGTTGAAATTTTTTTAGATAAAACACTATTGCGTCAAATTCCAAAACTTTTTGGCATATATAAAATATATTCAAGTCAAAATGAGCTACTCTATATTGGGAAAGCAAAAAATCTAAGAAACAGATTGGCTTCTTATCTAAGAAAAAATATTGATCCTTATAAACAAAAGATGATACAGGAAGCCCATAGTGTTGAAATCATTGTTACAAAAAATGAAGAAGAAGCATTACTTTTAGAATCAAATTTAATAAAAGAACAACGTCCACCATACAATATTGTATTTAGAGACGATAAAAGCTACCCTTATTTGCGAATAACATATAGCGAAAATTTTCCTCGTGTTACATACTCACGACGCATAAAAAATAAAGATGATTTTTATTTTGGTCCTTTTCCTTCAGCAGAAAGCTTGCATATGCTTATAAAAGTTATAAAAGATTCGTATAAAATTATACAAAAAGATGACAAAAGCTGTCAAAAAACAAATCAAAAACCATGCATTTATTATCAGATGAAAAAGTGTCTTGCGCCCTGTGCCCAGATGGTAAGCAAACAAGACTATTTAAAATTAATTGATGAAATAAAGCTTCTTTTGTCAAAAAATCACGATGTGCTAAAAAATAAAATCATCGAACAGATAAAAAAATATGCAAACGAAGAACAATTTGAAAAAGCAATTGAGCTTAGAGATTCACTTGAAGCAATCAATATATTAAAAGAAAAACCTATTGTAACAGATACAAAAGCACAAATTTTGGATTGTTTTGCGTTTTTGGAAAAAGACGACATTACTTGCATTTATGTTTTAAATGTAAGGTTAGGTAAGGTTATTGCTGGTAGAAGCTTCTTTTTTAATAAGTCATTTGATTTGGAATCAAAACAGGAATTTGTCATACAATACTATCTTCAGGGAGAACTTTTGCCTAAAAAAATTTTAATAAGCGAACCCCTTGAATTATCCAATAGTATTTTTGAAAAAAAGGTAGAAATTGTCTATCCAAAAAAAGGAGAAAACCTCAAAATATTGGAATTGGCAAAAAACAATGCCAAAGAACAGCTGGATTTGCATCTTTCAAAACTCAAAGCAAATTTGGAAGTTTTCAAACAGATAAAATTATTACTTGGACTTGAAAAAATACCTTATTATTTTGACGTATTTGATATTGCACACATTAGCTTTGAATATGTAGTTGCAGGTGTTGTAAGGTTTGATATTTCAGGTTTTAACAAATCCTACTATAGAAAATACAAACTTGAATCAAAATTCGAGTATGAATCTATGAAAGAAGCTATTTGCAGGCATATTAATTTGATTAAAAACTCAAAACTCATCTTGCCAGATGTAGTTATACTTGATGGCGGACCTATACAATTAAAAGCAGCAAGTTTTTGTGGTGTAAAAGCTATTGCTATAGCAAAAGAAAAGATTGATCATAAAACCATAAGAAGCTTATATGATGTTGAAGATAGCGTGTATTTAGAACATGGCAAAGTTGAAACAAATAAAAAAGTTTTAAACTTTTTGCAAAAGCTAAGAGATGAAGCTCATCGCTTTGCAAACACATATCACAGAAATCTAAGAAGCAAAACAACAATTGCAAGTGCACTTGATAGGATTGAATTTATTGGTCCAAAAAGAAAAAAAGAATTATTTGAAAAATTTGGCAGTATAGAAAATATAAAAAATGCCCCGTTAAAAGATATTGTCTCCATAAAAGGCATAAGCGAATCTATTGCTCAAATGATAAAAGAAAAATTAAAAGATTTTTAGGCAAAATTGTTTATTGAAAAAAATATACCTGTAGTTATAATATTTTCATGAGATTATGGTCTTTGCATCCTGCTTATTTAGATACAAAAGGTTTACTTGCGCTGTGGAGAGAAGGATTACTTGCAAAAAAAGTCCTTTTGTCTTTAACCAAAGGCTATAAAAATCATCCACAACTTGATAGATTTAAAGCTTATAGTGACCCATTAAATGCTATCGATTCTTTTTTGTACTTTGTATATTTAGAAGCAAGAAATAGGAATTATAATTTTAATGTAAGCAAAATATCAACTCTAAACTTACTTGTCGAAAAAATTCCCCTAAAGAGAGGTCAGCTTGAATTTGAATACAACCATTTGTTAAATAAGCTCAAGTTAAGGGACAAAAATAGGTATGAATTTTTGCTTAAATTAAATAGCGACAAAATCTCAACCAACCCTTTGTTTTATGTAATTGAAGGCGACATTGAAGAATGGGAGAAAACCAAAAAAGCTTAAATGGTCGGGGCGAGAGGATTTGAACCTCCGACACCCAGTACCCGAAACTGGTGCGCTACCAGACTGCGCTACGCCCCGCACTGAAGATAAATTATGAAATTTGTACCAATGTGTCAAGATAAATATTTACCCAAAAAAACAAAAACCAAAATTAAAAGTAACTCATTTGTTTCAATTAACAATCCGTAAAAATCACCATTTAGGCCACCAAATTTTTTTGTCAAAAGATTGCCAATAAATAAACTACAGCAAACGCTAAATATTAAAATTAAAATAGAAAACCTATAAATTGGCGATAAAAAAACAACCATAATAATGCTTGCAATTATTAAATGATAGCTTTTAAGCTCATTTTTTGCCTTTTGTGCCATACCAGAAGAAATGTATGGGAAAAATCTCATAGGAAATATTACACTAAAGCGCGAAGCACTTGCCGCTACAATAAACAAAGACATATTTTTAAGGTAAACAAAAGCGCTCAGTTTTGTAATTATAAATAATGTGCCAAAAATTACAGAAAATGAACCAAGGTGGGGATCTTTTAAAATGCTCAATAATTTTTCTTTTGGTGCTTTTAAAAAAATTGCATCAAGACTGTCAAACAAGCCATCAAGATGAAGTGCACCATAAGAAAACGTATAAAAGCTAAATATTAAAACTTTTACCAGAATATAGGGCTCAATACATGCAATTTTGCAAAGCAAATAGACAATTAATCCTAAAACAAACCCCACAACACCATAATTTACACATGCGTAAGCATTGTAGCCTTCTTTAAATGTATAAATTCTAAATAATGGTATATTTGTTAGCATATTCCATGCTATTGCAAAACCAATAAAAAACTTTTTCATTTGATTTTTATACTAATGCCTGCTGAGCATAAAAACACTTCATCACATTTTTTGGCTATAATTTGAGCAACAATCCCATTGTAATGAGCAAACTTTCTTGCAAGTTCATTGTCAGGTATAACGCAAGCTCCTACTTCATTTATTACAAATACACAATTTTGAATCTCTGATATATTATGTGCTGTATTTTCAATTTCGTTTTCCTTATTGCTCAATAACATATTACTAACCCAAAAACTCAGGCAATCAAGTAGCTTGTATTCTTTTATAGATTGTAGCTTTTCATAGATAAAAAGTGGTTCTTCTATTGTAATAAAACTGTTTTTTCGTTCTTTTTTGTGAAGTTCAATCTTTTTTTTCATTTCTTCATCAACTGCAATCCCTGTTGCAATAAAATATGGTTTTGTTTGGGCAATTTTAAGTGTATATTCCAATGCAAGTCGGGATTTGCCACTTTTATTTGGACCAATAAAAAGCGCATTCATCGAATAAAAATCCTCCAGTTTTCTATTATAACTAAAAACACCAATATCAAAACAATTGCTAAATCTATTTTATTTTTTTGCCTAAGTGCTCTAAATACATCAGATTCATCGAGTTTGCATTTATTAAAACCAAGCGTTGGTTTAAAAACTACTTTACCAAAATAACTTGTAGGACCACCCAGACAAACTTCAAGAGAATATGCAAAGGCTCCTATTGGATAAACTGAGTTTGGACTTGTATAGTATCTTGATAGTTTTGAAATATTTTTAATGTAGTTAAGTTTTTTGTTTACAAAAAGCACAATTAATTCAGTTAATCTGGCTGGAATGAAGTTTAAAACATCATCAGCTCTTGCGCTAATTTTGCCAAATTTTTCATAACGAACGTTTCTATAGCCTATCATTGAATCAAGCGTATTTGTGCATTTATAAACTACAAGCCCCCACAAACCAAAAAGCAACAGATAAAATAACGGAGCAATAACTGCGTCATTTATGTTTTCTGCATAAGTTTCAATACAGGCTTTGTAAACATCGGATTCACTTAGGCTATCAACATCACGGCTAACCAAATACCTGAGTTTTTGCCTCGGGTTATCAGAAAGGACAACTTTTTTGACTTCTTTATAAAGCATATTGTTTGCAATCAAAATACCAGATAGACCTATTTCAAAAACATACCAGTATATTTTTGGCAAAATAATATAGATAAATCCAACAAAACAAAGTGCCAATAAGTTCGTAATTATAAAAATAATTGCTCCTGCTTTTATGCTATCTTTGTAAAAATGCCTTTCAAAAAAACTTATAAATTTACCTATCAAAACAACAGGGTGGTATTTTAATTTTATTGATCCAAAAATATAATCCACAATAAATGCGCAAAAGGCTAAAAAACTATAGGAGTTTAATAAACTTATCCACATAAAAATTCATTTTAGATGTTTGTATAAATTGTGCAAGGTGTTTTTTATAAGCTTTTTTATAGCAGAAACCAGGATAATTTGGGTTTACTTTTTTTAACAGGTAAGTCCTTAGTTTATCGCTATATAGCGCTTCGTGTACAAGTGTGCCAAATATATTTTCATCTTCGTAAAATAGTTTTTCAGTATATCCAAAATGCATTTCAAATCCTTCTACGTCGAAATCAATAATTTTGTAAACAGAACGCTTTAGTGTTTTTTCTCTTAAAAAGTAAACAGGACCATCAATTAAGCCCAAACCTCTTGCATGCTTGACATTTGATTCAACATTGTCAAAAATATCGCTAAATAGCATTTGATATCCGCCACATAAAGCTATAATTTTGCATTTTTTTAAAACCTTGTAATCTTGTTTTTTTAAAAGCATAAGATCAAAAACTGTCTGTCTTGTGCCAGGAAAAATTATCACATCAAACATTTCTGCCAAATTTAAATCACTAAAAAATGTAACTTCAACATTTTTATCCAAAACAAGCGGTTCTATATCAAAGTAATTACTTATGTGTCTAAAGCGATAAACACCTGCTCTAATTAATGGCTTTTTGTTTTGATTGTAATTATCTATGTTGAAGCTGTCTTCATATCCAATATTTAATGTTTTATAGGGCAAAATACCCAAAATTGGCAAGCCAAATTCATTTTCTATTATTTTTACTCCTTGGTCAAACAATCTTATATCGCCTCTAAACTTGTTAACTATAAGACCAGAAATTTCAAGGCCAATTTTTTTTAATAACTCTTTTGTACCATATATGCTTGCAAATACACCACCTCTTTCAATATCTGCTACAAATACAATTTTTGGCTTAAATGTTTTTGCTATAAAAACATTAGCCAAGTCTTTTTCTAAAAAATTAAGCTCTGTTGGACTACCTGCGCCTTCTGCTACGATTAAACCATCTTTTTTCAAGCTATTGTAACTTTTTTCTATTGAGGATTTAAAAGTATCAATATTTGCATAAAACTCGGTTGCATCCATCTGGCCAAAAAATTTTCCATTTAAAATTATGTGAAGTTTTTGATTGTTTGCTGATTTTACAAGTAACGGATTCATTAGATAATTAGTTTTTAGATTTACAGATTTTGCTTGAAAATATTGAGCAAATGCAATCTCAGTATTATCATCTGCAACAGTTGAATTGTTTGAGAAATTTTGGGCTTTAAAGGGTAGGGCTTTAATATTGTTTTGCTTTAAAATATTCAATAAAAACATTGTAATTGTAGATTTTCCAGCGCTGGATGATGAGCCCAAAACCAAGATATCGTTCATTTTAAAGCCTTTTTTAGAGCTTTTAACCCTTTTTTTGATTTAACGGCAAATCTTACGTGAAATTCATCTAAAAAATCAAAATTTGAACAATCCCTGATTAATATATTGTAAGCTGATAATTTATCCTGCAGAGCAATAGAGCTTATGTGTTTTAGCTTTGCTAACAAAAAATTAGTGCTTGAATCATATATTTTTTCAAATAAGCCAGAATTTTCTAAAATTTCGCGCAATAATTGTTTATTTTTTTCTACATAAATTTTTGATTTAATTTCAAATTTTTTATCTTTTAAAGCTTGTAAAATAAATTGTTCATCAAATGTAGATATATTCCAAAGAGGTGTTTTAAATTTTATTTTACTTATTAAAACGCCAACTCTGACACCAGCACATCCATAAAATTTGCTAAAAGACTTTAAAATAATAAGTTTTTCAAAATCATTTAAAAAGCAAAGTGCACTTTTTTTACCACTAAAATCCAAAAAAGATTCATCTATTAGCACTGTATTATTTTGCTTGTACCATATATCAAAAAATTTTTTTAAATCGTAGTAAGTGCCATCTGGCGTAGAAGGATTTACAAAAACAACCAATGAGTCTTTAGGCGGAATTTCGTAAATATTTGAAAATCTATTGATTAATTGTACTTTATTTGCCCTTTTGTATTCTGAAAAAAAAGGTGCGTATAAAGTAACATCGTCAAAGTGATTTATAATGGTAAATATTGCATCTGTTGAACCATTAAACAGTTGAATATAGTTTTTATCAATATTGTATTTTTTTGAGATAGCTTTTTTGAGTTTAACATATCTTGGGTCAGGGTAGGGACTAATATCAATGTTTTTTAAATTAACTTTTGGCTTTACAAAATTTATATTCGAAGAAAAATCAATAACATCTTTTGGTTTAATATTGAGTTTTTTTGCAAAACTATAAATATCAGCGCCATGAAAAAAACTATCCATTGTAAACTTTTTAAACACTTCCTAAGCTTTAGTATATTAAATGAATGCACTTAGTCAATCTCAAAAAATATCTTTATATTGATACTCAATTTAATTTTATAATTAATATGGCAAAATTTTATTTACAAATTAAAAATTTTTTAATATAATACAGTAACATAATAATATGCGCTTTTGATTTTTAGGTTTTGGCGTTTTAGATTTGTTTGGTTTAGCAAATGAGCGTTAAAATTAACAATTTTCCTGAAATACTAAAAGATTCTAAAATATTTGGCATATTTATTTATCAGGATAATGGTTCTATAGTTTATACAAATAAAACATTTAATGAATTTTTAGGCTATGATCATAATGAACTTTTAGGAAAAAGTTTTTACGATTTGATTGATGTTGCAGATAAAGAATTAGAAATGATAAAAAATATAGCAAAAAGACGCACGCAAGGAGAGGTTTTTGGCATAGAACTCAAAGAATATGTACTTATTGGCAAAAACAAAATTAAAGCACCAGTTTCTATTTTTGCATATACAATTGAGTATGAAGGAAAACCTTCAGGACTAGTTGTAGCATTTAATAAAACAAAAGAAAAAGCATATGAAAAGCTATTTTTTGCTTTAAGTCAAATAAACCAGTTAATAATCAGACAAAACGATGAAGAAAAGTTACTAAAATCTGTATGCGATGTACTTGTAGATAAAGTTGATTATGCTTTTTGCATTGTTGGTAGAGTTGAAAATAAAATTTTTAAACCTTTTTTTGCAAGAGCGCAAAATAAAGATAACGAGGAAGAACTAAAGTCTTTCATGTTCGAAATTAAAGCTCAAAATATATGCAAATGTAGTGCCAGTAAAGCATTTTATTCAAAAAAAGTGAGTTATATTTCAAATGTTGTTGATTTAAAAAACTGTATGTCTGATTTTTTTGAAAGACACAACATAAGCTCAACATGTGCAATACCTGTTGTTAAAAAATTAAAAGTTGCATATATAGTTTTAATATTCGATGTTATACCAAATATATTTGATGGTGAATATTTACATTTGTTAAACGAAATCCAGCAGGATTTAATTTTTGCTCTCAAAAAAATCGAAGATGAAAAGTTTTTTTGGCTTATCAACAAGGTCATAAATGAAAGCTTTGAACTTGTTATTATAACCGATAAAAATTTTAAAATTATATTTGTAAACAATAGACATATTTTAATATCAGGTTATACAAAAAAAGAGCTTTTAGGCAAAAACATTATTAATTTTTTTGCAATTGATAAACCTAAAACTTTTAAAAAAGAGATTTTAGATACTATAAAAAACACTGGTGAGTTTAGCAACATTATTAAGTATAAGCTTAAAAATACATTAAAAGACTACTATATAAGCATGTTTTTATATGATTATATGGTAGGTGAGCAATATTACATTTTGATAGGAAAAGAAATTGCCAAAGAAGATGACCTAAAAGAAAAGATTTTCAAATTTTCTCATTTTGATCAAATAACAGGACTAATAAACCTTGCAACCTTTGAATATTCAATTGAACTTTTTTTGGAAAGGGCAGCAAAACAAAATCAAATTGGAGCGGTCATTATTATAAACCCTATACAATTTAAAAACATAAATCACGCATTTGGTTATGATGTAGGAAACATTATACTTCAAAATATTGCACAACGTATAAAAAATAATTTAAGACAGTATGATATTATTGCAAAATTAGAATCCGATAGGTTTGGTATTTTATTAAAAGATTTAAAAACCCAAGAAGACACATTTGTTGTATGTATTAAACTATTAAATGAGTTATCAAAACCTTATGAAACACAACAGGGTAAAATATCTCTTTCGTTTAATATTGGTTTGAGCTTTTTCCCGGATGATGCAAAAATAGCCAAGGATCTAATAAACAAAGCACGCCTTGCGCTAGCAGATGCAAAAGCTAAAGGCGAAAATCAGGTTGGTTTTTTTAAAAAAGAAATTGAACAAGAATCATTAAAAAAACTAGAATTGAAAGCAGAGCTTGAACTTGCTTTACTAAACAATGAATTTATTGTTTATTATCAGCCATATGTTGATAAAAATAAAAAAATATCGGGCGCAGAAAGCTTATTAAGATGGAAAAAAGGTGCCAATATCATATCGCCAGGAGAATTTTTACCCATATTAGAAGAAACTTTTTTGATTGCTGATGTAGAAAATAATTTATTTGAACAAGTTTTAAAAGACATAAAAGAATTTAAGATAGTTAGATACATTCCAATTTCTATAAATTTATCGCTTCAAAGTTTAATGCGAAAGCATATTAAAGACCTCATAATAACAAACCTGAAATACCACAATGTTGATGAGTCTTTACTAAAAATTGAGATATTAGAAAGAGCGTTTTTAAACGATTTTAACTATATAAAGCGGCTTATTGATGAATTTAGGCAAAATGGTATTTATTTTGCACTAGATGATTTTGGAACAGGTTACTCATCTTTATCTTATCTTACCAAGCTAAATGTTGAATTTCTAAAAATTGATATATCTTTTATTAAAGATTTGCAAAACGATAAGACAAAAAATATCGTTAAATCTATAATATATCTTGCAAAAAGCTTAAATATAAAAACAATTGCAGAAGGCGTAGAAGAAAGGTGGCAGTTTGATACTTTAAAATCGATGGGTTGCGATTATTTCCAGGGTTATCTTTTTTATAAGCCAATGCCAAAAGATAAATTTTTTGAATTATTAAAAAATGGGGGGTGATTTATGATTAATAAACTTGTGATTTTTACTGTCGTAACTTTTTTGCTTTATTTTGCAGGAGGAGCAATAGGTTATATATTTTTTAGGGAATTTGTTAACCAGTACTTTATGTATACATTTAGTATAGCTACAACAGCTTTTGCTATTGCAAATTTTTGGTATTACTACAAAGTAGTAATTGGGCCAACGATAAAAGCAAACAAAGAGTATATGCAGTTGCTTCAAAACGAAAAGCATGATTTAACAAAAAAGTATGAAATGCCAAAGTTTATTGAAGCAGTGGGTGTTTTTTTAAATGACATGCTAACATTTTCCAAATCTATCTTTAGCGAGCTTATCACAAATGCTACAAAAACTTCTGTTTTTAACGCCAAATTTAACTTTGAGCTAAAAAATATTACACATCATATGAACGAAACCAAAGACAACCTTGAAGCAATAAATAAAACAATGAATGATTCCACAAAAGCCATAGGCGATATATCTCACAATATGGAAAACTTTGTGAGGTTTATGGAAGAAGTAAACGCTATAAGTGAGCAAACGATAAAAACAACGCAAAATATAAGTAAAGCCTCTCAAAACTCAATTGAAGTATTAAATGAAAATAAACAATCTATGGAAAGCCTGCATTCTCAAATAGACGATATACTATCCATTGTAAATGTTATAAATGATATCTCAAACCAAACAAACCTTCTTGCCTTAAATGCTGCCATTGAAGCTGCCAGGGCAGGTGAGCATGGCAGAGGCTTTGCAGTGGTAGCAGATGAGATTAGAAAGCTTGCAGAGCAAACACAAAAGCAATCAAAAGAGATAGAAAATACAATTAATTCTGTTGCAGAAAATTTCAACATTCTTGTTGAGCGAAATAAAATAATAAGAGATACAATTGAACAAAACACAAAATCTGTAGAAGAAATGCTTGTTTCTTTTGATAACCTTGCAGATAAAATTAATCAGGCAAACAACATGATAAATACAATAACAGCAGCCACAGAAGAACAGTCAAGTTCAATTGAAGAAGT
The DNA here is from genome assembly GCA_000517565.1 of Desulfurella acetivorans A63. Classification (GTDB taxonomy): domain Bacteria; phylum Campylobacterota_A; class Desulfurellia; order Desulfurellales; family Desulfurellaceae; genus Desulfurella; species Desulfurella acetivorans. The sequence goes on along the minus strand of CP007051.1, from coordinate 900,868 downwards.
AGCCCAAACGGTAGAATACCTTGCAGGTTCTGTTAAAGAAATATCAACAAGTCTTGATAATGTAAGCTCAAAAAGTCTTGATTTAAGCAAAATCGCAGAACAATCCGCAAATATTTTAAAGAAAGTAAGAGTAGGAAACCCATTAGAAGAAGTTGTAGATCTTGCTAACAAATGCGCTAAAGAAATGACAGATACAATAGAAAACGCAATCAAAAAAGGTATAATTTCATCCAGTGACATATGGGATAGAAACTATGTGCCAATACCAAATACCAATCCGCAAAAATACCGCACAAGATTTACTGACTTTTTTAAACAATACATCCAGCCCATAGAAGATAAATACTTGAATATGAATCAAAACTTTAGATATGTATTGCTTACAGACAATAATGGCTACATAGCAGCACACAACTCAATCTATGATAAACCCCTAACTGGCAATTACGAAAAAGACCTTGTAGGGAATCGTTCTATGAGAATATTTAACGAAACAGTTGCTTTAAATGCGGCAAGAAATACAGATAGCCTAATTATACAAACTTATCCAAGGGACACTGGCGAAGTTACAAGCGATATTGGCGTTCCTGTATTTATAGAAGGCAAACACTTTGGTGGCATAAGAGTAGGTCTTGCTGTAGAAAATATTTAAGGGAGGCAATATGAGTATTAAAAAATTACTTAATTTTTCAAATGGTTTTTATCTTTTTAGTGCTTTAGTGTTTTTTGCAATTGTGATAATGGCAGGTTTAAATTTAAAAAATATTATTCACAACTTAGATAAACAGGTTGTTTACTTAAATAATATTGATAATATTTATGCTCAAAGTTTGCAAAAAGGCCATTCAACAACAAATATTCTTCTAAACCCAAGCGATACAAAGGCTATGCAAAATTACAAAAATGCTTCAATTTCCATGGATAAATCTTTTGATCAGTGTTTTGGTGTTGCAGATTTTAGACAAAAATCTCAACTTGAAAAACTAAAAGAGTTGCTTAAAAAAGATGATATACTGCAACTAAAGGTTCAGGCTTTATCAAGGACAGATCAAAAACAAGCATATAATTTGCTTGTAAAAGAAGAAACGCCTCAGTGGAGAAAGGCAAGATCTTTTGTTTTAGAGCTTATTTCAAATGAAAGAAAAAACTTTGAAAATATTAAGCTGAAAATGGAAAATACAATGGCTCTGACAATTCTAATAGTAGCCATAGTAATGGTTATAATGCTTGCGGTAGTTTTGGTTGTATGGAAAATACTATTTAATAAAATCTTTAAACCCCTCTCTCATGTAAACTCTCTTGTCTCCACCCTTGCCAAAGGTGGTGGTGATTTAACTATTGTATTGCCAAAGAACTCAAATGACGAATTTGGAGAGCTAACAGATAATCTCAACAAATTCATATCAACGCTTAAAGATATTGTTAGCCAGATTGTTTCAAAGGCAAAAGAAGTCCAATCTTCTGTAAACTCTCTTGCCACTTCAGCTGCTCAAATATCTGCTTCAAGTGAGCAGGTATCATCAAACACAAAAGAGATATCGCATGCAACAGAAGACACAGCAAATGCACTATCCGGTATTGCAAGATCAACAGAAGACATAAGGGTATCTTCCGATGAAGCAAAAGAAATAACAGACCAAATGGTAAAACAAATTGAGTCCAATGTAGAAGCAATACTGGAGCTATCTGATTCTATATCCAAAGCAAGCCTTGATGTAAATGATCTAGGAGAAGCTTCAAAGAAAGTAGGAGACATACTAAAGATAATAAACGACATAACTGACCAGATAAACCTGCTTGCCTTAAATGCTGCTATTGAAGCAGCCCGTGCTGGCGAGCATGGAAGAGGCTTTGCAGTGGTAGCAGATGAAATCAGAAAACTTGCAGAAAAAACACAGAAAGCTACAGATGAAGTAGCTTTGATAATAAAATCCATACAGGAAAAAACCACAAAAGTAGTCAAAGTAATGAACCAAACTCAGCTTAATACACAGGAAAAAGCAAACTCCATTGCCAAAACCAAAGAAAGTGTTTCAGTTGTATCAGATAAAATCTCCAATGTATCAGACCAGGTAAACTCTCTATCTGCTGCAACACAGGAGCTTTCTTCTACAGTTTCAGAGCTTGAGATGCAGGTAAAAGAAATCAGCAAAGCCCAGGAAGAAAATGCCAAAGCAGTAGAAACAATATCAGCCAATGCCCAAAACCTAAAGAACATATCAGAAGGACTGTTATCTAGCGTAGGTAAGTTTAAGACTTAAGGTAGCTTTATCTCTTGCGCCTGGCAATGGCTGCCTACTTTTTGTCATTCTGAAGGGCGATAGCGACGAAGGATCTCCTCACTTTGCAGAAGTGTAACGCAAAGTATCTCATCTTTCTATCGTATTTGAAACGATAATTTTAGTTACTAAATCAAAGTTACTTAAACGCTAAAGTATTAGAATCAAGCCCCAAGTCTTTGGGGTATAAATTAAAAAAAGCCTGGTTTTTTAAGTAATCAATATTGTATTTTTCTATATATAGCTCAAACATTCTATTTACTGCAACAAGTGGAACAATGCCTTTTTTAAAATCTAAAAGCGTACTTAAAAATACAATTTTTTCTTCACTTGACAGGAAATCTTTTATAAATCCAAACATGTGTTCTAAAGCATTATATACTTGATTTTTTTTGCTTTTTATAAGCATTGTTTCTAAAAATAGAGCAGTGTAGGAGTTAAATGTTTCATGTGTGTTGTTGTTTGCAAATGAAGCAATTTGGCCTAATTTTTTATAGTTTTTTGTGCTTTTTGATAATAGTAAAAATTTATATCGTGTGTGAAAATCAATCAGGGCTTTTCTGGATGGGTTTTTATTTAGCTGTATCATTTCAGAATAAGCATAAACACTTACAATAAAATTATACCTAAGCCAAGGATCATTTAAGCGTTTTTCTTCTTCGTAAGGCAAAAAATGAAACTGTTCTATTATGGTTTTGGAAAAAAGCCCTTTTGTATTATCAGCTGGCATGGAGTTTTCTAAGTATAATTTAACTCTAAATACACCACAACTTGGAGACTTAGCTGCAAATATAAATCCACATATATTTTCTTGTTTTGCTTTTAAAGCAGCATTTAGAGAATAGTCAATTATTGCTTTGGTGTAATCTGTATTTGTCTTGTTGCCAATTAAGTGAATTGTCCCATCTTTGTATAAAACTAATCTCATAGATTCTCTTGGGTGAGATAAAATTGCATCTTCTGGACAAAAAGGTACAAATTCAAAGTATTTGGATAAGCTTACCACAAAATCATCTTTTCTTGATGAACCATTGTATGCACATTCAATGCCAATTAAACATGAAGATACACCAATTTTAATCATTTTATGATTATAATTTTTTTATTAAATTTTTGCAAGAAATAGTTTTTTTATTGATTGATTTTTGGAATAACACTATATTAACAATTAAAGGGGCAACTGATGAAAAAAATATTATTTTGCCTAGCAATATTTATATTTTTTGCAACAAAAGCATATGCTGATCAGTATAGACTTGTTGTGGGAAAGATTTTGTCAATAGATAAAAATACAGCTAAAGTAGTAATTTATTCCAAAGTATGCTCTGGAAAACATACAATTTATGTAAAAAACACTCAAGCAATACCTAATAATCTTATACATAAAGTAAATTTCGTTATGCAAATTGACAGAAATTGTTCAAAAGTTTTATTGGCAAACCCAAATATCAAAGGTGTGCAATGAAAAAAATTTATTTAATTGCAATTATTATTGCCTTTATGCTGCCTATTAATGCTTTTGCAGATATGGCGCAATATTGTTCTACACCTCCTTTTTTATCGCAGAATGTATCACCTAATGTATTAATTGTCCAAGATGTAAGCGGGTCTATGGTATGGTCTGCTTATAATCCTGACAGTCAAGGGCAGGGTTACTGTGGTGACATTCAAAGCGATTATGATTATAATGGTAATATTGCAAATTGTCCAAGCAAATACAACCCCAACCAGACTTATGAAGGCTATTTTATACCAAATGATGTTTACTCATACGATACAAACAATAATTTTTGGTATATAAACAATTCTGCAACACCTTTAAGCTGTCCAAAAAGTGTATTTGATAGTAATTTTCCTTATAATGATTCTAGTAATCAGTATAATAGCTATACTGGCAATTGCCTCAATTTCCTTTTAATGTCTAGAAGTGATCTTGTAAAGTGGAGTATGACAGGAGGAGAGCCACAATCTTGTGCAATGGGAAATTCTTACTCAAGCCCACAATGTGATCCCACGCTTAACACTCAAGATGTAACAAATGCAGATGGCGGAGGTATAGTGTTATATCCTTCAATAAATGATTATTATAATTATAATAGCTATAATTATCCAAATGCTGGAAAATATACTCCATGGTGGAATTCAGTCAGTACTCCATCTTTTTCTGTACTAACACCTCTATCACGTATAAATCAAGCTATACTGCCATCTTTGCAAAATATGTCTTCAACCTTGCGCCCAAGAATGGGGCTTTTAATGTTTACCACACCTTTGAAATCTAGTGGAATACCATACACCATATCGCATACAGTTTATATTGGAGGCTATCCATACAATCAAACACTAGAATCAAACTATAATTATAGTACAGTTTTAAGCACTATAAGCACTCATCCTTATACCTATATCATGCGATTTATGAATTACCAGATGCCTATCCAGGGCACACCAACTGGACCTGCTTTGCAGTTTGTATGCTATATATCTGGGAAATTTAGGTACACAAAATTATCAATGGAATAGCGGCTATGGAACAATATTTGGTCAAAACGCTTTAGAAAATATTGCTTATTTTGGTAGTTTTGAACCTATCGGTTCTGTTAGTCAAAGCGATTTTCCAAGTGCAAGCTGCACAGATAACACTGACTGTGGTGGTCCTGCTCAGGGTAGTTTATGTACTGCACCTCCACAGGTACCGAATACATTTTTTAGCCCAAACAATGCAAACCAGATTAAAAACTCTCTTATGAGTGCCTTTTCAAGCATAATTAAACAAGCTTCAAGTGGATCCAGTGTAGCGAGTATAAGTCAAAAAACACAACAGGGCTCAAGTGCAATTCAAGCTGTATTTTATCCGCAAAAAATTTTTGATAATAATACACAGGTAAATTGGATAGGCTATTTATATGATTGGTGGCTTTATAGTCCGGTAGGTTTTCAAACAGTAAGTATATTGAATGCCAATACTCAAAATTACCTTGAACCACAATCTGATTATACACTAAATTTTGTGCTTAACAATGGGCAACTGCAAGCGCAAGAATACTTAAATAACAATCTTGTAAATACAGTATCCATTGATCAGCTCAATCCGCTTTGGGAAGCGGGTAAAATCTTATGGAGTACAAACCCACAAAACCGAACGATTTATACAACAGATGGTATTTCTTTGATACCATTTACAGATAGCAATGTTTCTGGTTTTGAAAACAATTTAAATATAAACTTAACCAATGATAACTATTTATGTGGTAATTCACAAAACTGTACTTTAAACACAGCAGCTACAAACCTTGTAAACTATATCCGTGGCAATGATCTTTCAGGCGCAAGAAACAGAACCGTGACAATAGGAAGTGATACTAATGTTTGGAAATTAGGTGACATAATATACTCTACACCTCAAGCTGTCCAGTATGTAAATTGGTTAGATCCTTCTCAAAGCTTTAACGTAGTATATGTTGGTGCAAATGATGGTATGCTCCACGCATTTTTGGCTGGACAAAGGCAAAATATTGATTTACCTGCAAATGCAGTAGCTAAACTTTGTGCAAATGATGATGCAAGCTGTCCTTCAAATGTTGATGGCTACGCTCCAGGCAGCGAATTGTGGGCTTTTATACCAGAAGATTCACTACCATATTTGAAATACCTTGCAAATCCGAATTATTGTCATATCTATTATCAGGATTTAACTCCATATATTTTCAGAGCAAATGGACACGTAATTTTAATTGGCGGTATGAGACTTGGAGGTGCAACTGGATCAGCAGGAGTTGCCTTGCCTATGAGTAATCTTGGATACTCTGCATATTATGCTTTAGATGTTACAAACCCGTTTAATCCGCAATTTCTGTGGGAATTTACAAACCCAGATTTAGGATTTAGTTTTTCTGGACCCGCTGTAATTAAAGTAAACGGACAATATTTTGTAATGTTTTTAACAGGTCCAACTGATTACAACGGTGATGCGGGCTTGCCTTTAAAAGCTTTTGTTTTAACATTAAATAGTGATTTTAGTGAAAATAGCGTTACGCCATTGCCTATTGATCCTAGTTTACACAGTGCTTTCGGTGGCAGATTGTTTACGCAAGGCATAGTTGATAGTGCAACGGATAACACCATAGCTGTTCCTTTTGGCGTTTCTATTCAAAACGGAAATAACTGGAGCGGTGCAGTTTATACTCTTTTAACAAATAATTCCACTAATCCAAGTAATTGGACATTCCAAAAAATTATGGCTACTGAAAATCCCATAACTGCAAAGATTGCTCATATGTCTTGCTTTGGAAAAACATACATATTTTTTGGCAGTGGTAAATATTTTTACAAGCAAGACGATTACAATCCAAATAATCCGGATAAGCTATACGGTGTTGATTTAACAAATTGTTTGGCAGGTGGCAATTGTAACATTAATGCTGCCCATTCTTCAAATTCAGCATGCCAGGAGCTTAATAGTCCCACTAACGGCTTAAATTCTTGGTATATAAGTCTTGATAACTCTGAAACTAATGGCTATTTAAAAGAGCGGGATATATCAGATCCAACTGTTACAGGTCAAAATGTTGTATTTTTTACTACTACAGAGCCCACAAGCAATTTATGTGGTTTTGGAGGCAGAACGCGCATATGGGGCTTAAATTGTGCAACAGGTGCTGCTGCTTTGGATAATTCTTGTCCCGGCTATGTTGTAAACAATGTAAGTGGTAGTTTGCTTTTACAAACTTCTACAGGAGCTGTAACACAAATAAACCCAAATACTACATTTACAAAAAACAACCCTACCACTGCATGGCAACAAGGTGTATCGCCAGAAACATCAACAACATTTGTTGCGCCTTTTAGTGGTCAAGCAGGGATTATTATACAATGGAAAAAAGAGTAAATAGAGCATTTACTCTCCTTGAAGTGATGCTGGTTATAGCAATCCTTGCTATCGTTTTGGCTATAGCAATACCAAATTTTGATCGCTATATAAAAGACTATAATATACAAAAACAAATTAACAAGCTTTATGCAGACATCAATTATGCAAAATTTTACGGTGTAGCACATCAAATACCTATAAATATAAATATAACTCAAAATCAGATAAAAGCTCTAACGAATCAAACAAATCCAGTGCTTATAGTTCAGGATATTTTTAAATATCCTATGTCATGCTCTAACAATGCTACATTGATTTCATTAAATGCGTTTGGTATTGCTCAAAATAATGTCAGTTGTTATGTTAACGAGCAAAATAATGCAAACCCAAATTGTTTTAAAATTGAATTTGCCAAAATAAGCACTGGCAGGTGGATTAATGGCAACTGTAAAGAATAAAGCATTTACAATAATAGAAGCAATAGTAGCTTTATTTATTTTGCTTATTGTAATTTTAGGGCTTTTGTATAGCTTGGATTTATCAATAAATTTAAATATGCAAAATGCACTGAGAAACCAGGCACTAAGAGTAGCGCAATCGCAAGTTGACGAAATTTTAAACAATGCTAATAATAATCCTATAACAACACCATTTACTAAAACTGTGACTGTACCAATTAATAATTTTTCTCAAAACTACACTGTAAGTGTATCACCATCAATAGAACCTCAAAATGAAGTTATTTTATATACCGTAACAGTAAGCTGGGTTTATAAAGGTCAGACTTATTACCATACTCAAACAACAGCGGTGCATTTATGAAAAAAGGATTTACATTAATAGAGATTTTAGTTGCTTTATTTATCACAATGATAGTTTTAGCAATTGGCTATTTTACATATATTAAAATTATGAAAGGTTCTTTATTCCAATCCAGTATAAGCAGCACTCAAATTTCCACGTTGTCTGGTACTTCTCTATTGCAATATGATATTTCTATGTCTGGTTATGGTTTGCCTTTATCTGGTCCTATAGAAACTCCGCTAAATTTTCATGAAGCAACAAATTCTACAGCAAGTGCCTACAATTATAATACTTTACCAGCTAGCGCGTATAACATCGGACAAAATTCACAAACGCAACCAAACTCTTCTTATTTAGTTATAAGATCTTCAATTGCTGATATAAATAATGCTTCACAAAAATGGGCTATTACTTATTACAATACAAATACAAACAATTGGGATATTGATTACAACCCAGATAATTCATTAAGTCATTTTTCTTTAAATGATAATGACTATTGTATAGTTATGGATTCAAACAAAACATTGTTAGAAAATCCAAATGGCAATTTTTATTTCAATTTTTCTGATTTTGCAAATTCTATAAATAATTTAAACTTAAACCAATCTCAAATTTATTTAATCTATGGTATTGACTCCACTGTGCAGCCTCGTATGCCATTTAACAGGGTAGATTATTTTTTAAGTCAAGATAATTTACCAAGTTTTTGTGATCCGAATACCTATGAACTTTATCGTTCTGTGATAAGCCAGAACAACGGATCAAATACGCTAATACCACTTTTAGACTGCGTAAAAGCTTTTTTTGTAGAAAGCAAGATAGGTAATAATTGGTATAGCTCAACAAGCAATTTAACTCCAAATATAATAAATAGTCAGACACAGTTAATAAAAGTTTTTATATTAAAACAATCAAGTAAATATTCAAACAGTATAATTAGCACAAATAATATACCTGTTGGTGATGGCGATGTAGGGACACTGTATAATTTTAAACCATCTGGCATTGATTCGCATTACGAGTGGAAAGTTATAAAAATGACTATAAAACCAATGAATATAGGTCAAAATCAATGAGAAAAAACCAAAATGGCATTGCTTTGATTATCGTCATATTCATAAGTGCACTTGCATTAATTTTAGTTGGTTTAATGCTTTGGCTAATTTTAGGAAGCACAAAAATTTCTGGTATGAGCTCAGAGTATAAGACTGCTCAGGATGCGGCAAAAGGTGCAAGCAATATTGTCATATCTATGCTTAAATTTGATTCTTCAACGCCTGATTTGCCACCAGATTATTATACAATTTCTAACCCAATATGTATGACTATAAAATTAGAAAAACCTAGCATTGCCTGGAGTAACTGGAACTGTTCAAATGCAAATCCAGATATTATTATGCAACTTGGATCTTACAAAGTTTATGCTACAATAGTCTTAACCCAAGTGATATTGCCAGAAAACAATAATGCTTTAGATACCTATTTTTACACGGTAAAAATTCATGCATTCAATAATAAAAATGAAAGTTCAAATATTGCTTTTGTCTATAAAATTTCAAGATAAAATTATATAAAAATTTTATCAAATTTGACAATATAATTAGTAGGTATTATATTTATAATTTGCAAAAAGGGGGGTGCTTATGGATTTATTTAATGTTCATGCTCAAGCAAGTGTGTTGATGACACTGGTTTTGGCTTATTTATTGGGTATTGTTCATGGTATTACGCCTGATGAACATACATGGCCAATTACTTTTAGCTATTCAATAGGTAGTTACTCTGCCAAAAAAGGTTTTTTAATTGGTTTAGCTTTTTCTTTAGCATTTAGTGTGCAACGCGCGCTTGCAAGTGAACTTGCTTATTTTTCTTTAATAAGTTTTATGTCAAAACCATACATAGATTATATAGTGTATGTGATTGTTGGAAGTGCAATGGTGTTTGGCGGTTTGTATGTTTTTAGATTTAATAATGTATTCCATATACACTTTGGCAAAATAGATAAAATACACCATCAGGAAGCATTATCTGGTAAATATATTGACGAAAAACACAAAAAAACCACCTACAAAATGGCTATAGTTCACGGCTTTATTGCCGGATGGGGTTTTGGCGCATTTGCTTTAATTTTATATACAGTACTTGCTCCTTCTATGCCAAACGCTTATGTTGCCTGGTTACCTGGTTTTGTATTTGGACTTGGAACAACTACAGTTCAAATTTTAGCAGGTGCTTTTTTTGGTATTATGGGTAAAAGGCTAAGTTTGCCAGAAAATGTAAGCCAGCATATAGCTAAGTTAACTGCTGCAAGAACACTTGTGCTGGGTGGAGTTATGTTTGCCTTATCGGGTATTTTAGGTTTGAGCGATCCAAAATTGTTATCATTTAGCATAGTAACACCAATTAAAGTTCACAATTTACATAATCTAAATATTGGCTTTTTCCTGGTAATCGCGGTAGTGGTTGGCATTGGGCTTTCTACATTTTTAATAGAAACAATCAAATATAAAAGACTATATAAAACTACCTAAACCTTATCAAATAATCAAATTCATCTGTTTTACCAACAGCATTTGCAAGTTTTTCCAAAGCTATGCAGTAACCGTAGATAGCTCCATAATAGTTAGCTTCAGCCTGCGTTAGAAGCGCTCTTGCATCAAGTATGTCTGTTGAAGTTGCAAGCTGGTTTAAGTAGCGCTCGTTGGTTAGTTTATAGTTTTCATTTGCTTGAGTAAGTGCAGTTTGGGCTACAGATATATTGTGGTATGCTACCTGAGCCTGGTCATATGCGTTAAGTATTTGAGTTTTGGATTGTGTTTTGAGGTTATTTAGCTCATTTTGCAATGCTATTTCCTGTAGTTTTGCAGCCTGGACATCGTTTTTGGTTTTACCCCAATCAAATATATCCCAGTTTGCTATGATGTTTAAGCTGTATATAGAGTTATCTGAGTATGGGTTATTGCTCATATCAAGGTTTTGACCATTTCTGTTGTAGTTTGCTCTTAGCTGTAGCTGTGGGTAATAGCCAGACTTTACCATGCCTACCTGTGCATTAGCCTTCTGGATTGCATAGCTTAGAGCTTTTATATCCGGGCGGTTGTCTATTTGGGCATAGAGTGAGTTAAGTGGTGTTTTTAAATCCACCACATCTGCTACCTGTTCAAATGTATGTGTTTTATCTATGGGTTCATTTAGCAATTGGTTTAGCTGAGCTATTGCATCTGTAAGGTTTGAGTAGGCTTGTTTTAGCTCTTGCTTTGCATTTGAGTAAGCTACTTCTGATTTTAGTAAATCTACCTTTGGTATAAGACCCTGTTTGTAAAAGCTTTGAGCGTCTTTTAGGTGTGATTCATACTGAGCAACTGCAAGTTGTCTTGTTTCCAGCATCTTTTGGTTGTACAATACATTAAAGTAAGCTATTTTTGCATTTGTTATAACCTGGTTTCTTATAACCTCTAAGTTTGCTTTTGAAAATGCTTCATCGTACTTTGCATACTTGTACTTATTAAGTAAATAAAAGCCTGTAAAAATTGGCTGGGTTATGGTTACATTCCACTGGTAGTTATTGTTTGAGCCCATAATCAATTTATTTCCATTAACAATCTGGTATGGTGGTTCATCAAGCCTTGTATATGAGTAACTTGTAGATAGATTTGGCAGAAAACTTTTAAAAGCACTTTGCTTTAATTCTTTGGAAGACTCATAAAGAGATTCGTACTGTTTTATCTGGTAGTTATTGTTTGAGCTTAAAGTCTGGACTTCACTCAAAGATAAAGCAAATGCAGTATTTGCAAACAAAGCTAAAATGGATATAGAAAGCAGGGTTTTTTTAAGGTGCATGGATACCTCCTTAGCCATTAATCAAGTGTTTAGTTTATATTTTTATAAAGCCTATGTCAAGCTATTTTACGTACTGCTTTTTTTGTTTAATCCAAACAAATAGTATGCTGCAATAAGCAAACCAAACCATGGAAAAGCAACATACAAAGCAATTCTACCATCTGGCATAAATGCCATAACTATAATTACCATAATCAAAAAAGCAATACCCAAAATATTTAAAAACGGATAAAATGGTAGGCGATATTTAGGCAATTCACTTTTTTCTAATGAACCTCTAAACTTCATATGCATTATAAGTATAAGAAGCCAGACATACAATGCCCCTGTGGTAGCAACACTTGTTATAATTGTGAATACTTGTTTAGGTATAAAATAATTTAATATTACACCAATTAACATTACTATCGAAGAAAAAATAATGCCTATGTATGGTACTTTATTATTGCTTAACTTTGAAAAACTTGAAGGGGCATTTTTTTGAAGTGAAAGAGAATAAAGCATTCGTCCAGTTGAAAATAAACCACCATTTGTGCTGGAAAGCGCTGCAGTTATAACAACAAAATTTATAATACTTGCAGCCGCTGCTATACCCAGTTTTGAGAAACTTTCTACAAAAGGGCTTCCAAATGTGCCGATTTTAAACCATGGATATATTGATAATATTACAATCATTGGTAAAGCATAAAATAAAATTATTCTGTATATAACTTTATCAATTGCAGAAGGTAAAGTTACATTTGGATCATGAGCTTCTCCTGCAGTAACTGCTACAATTTCTATACCTAAATACGCATACACTACTATAATAAGCGAAAACAAAAAACCTTTTAATCCATTAGGAAAAAAACCACCATACTTATACAAATTACTAAATCCAGTAGGAATTCCGTGATTACCAAACCCAAAAAAGATTATAAAAGCCCCTACTACAATAAAAAACAGAATTGTAACTATTTTAATTATAGAAAACCAGAATTCTGTTTCTCCATAAACTTTTACTGCAATTAGATTTAAAAGCGTTATCAATATAACGGATATGAGTGCAGGAATCCATTGAGGTACACTTGGAAACCAAAAAGTAACATAAATGCCAACGGCAGTTATTTCTGCCATAACTGTAACCGTCCACATAAACCAATAAGTCCACCCTGTTATATAACCAGCCATTGGTCCTAATATGTGATCAGCCCAGGCACTAAAGCTTCCAGATACAGGATACACTACGGCAATTTCGCCAAGTGCTCTTAAAACAATAAAAACAACCAATCCTACCAAAATATAAGACAAGATTAATGATGGTCCTGTAAATTTTATGCCTGTTGCAGAACCTAAAAATAAACCAACGCCAATAGCAGAACCCAAAGCAATAAGCTGGATGTGCCTATTTTTTAAATCTCTTTTTAGATTTTCTTTTAAATAATTTTCATTCATTTGTTTCGACATAGATACCCCCTCTTTTAATATCAGATAATTTTTACTATAAATTCATTATAGTGTCAAATTTTAATTAATATTTTGTATATTCTTGTTCAATTAAATGTTTTAACTTTATAATGGCATTCGTTTTAATCTGAGATACTCTGCTTTGAGTTTTTTTAATAATTTGTGCAATTTCTTTTACGCTAAAATCCTCATAGTAATACATGGATAATACATCAAGTTCTATTTTTGAAAGTTTACTTAAAGCTTTTGTTAACATATTAATTTGTTCGCTTTCTTCTAAAATGTTTATTGCTGATTTTGAATTTTTATCTTCAATAGATTCTTGTAAGCTAATTTCGTCTTCTAACATTTCATCAAGGCTTACAATATCTAAATTTGATACTTCAAGCATTGTTTTATGATATTCTTTCATTGTCATACCTGCTTTTGCTGCAATGCTTTTTTCTGATGCATCAAAAATATTTTCTTTTAAAAATTCTTTATGTGCTTTAGAAATGCTTTTTAATTTATCTCTAGTGTATCGTGAAACTACATCTACACTACGCAGCTTATCAAGTATTGCACCCTTTGCTTTTAATAAAGCATATTTGTAGAAAGCTTTTTCATCTTTTGTAGTATCAATATTTTCAAATGCTTTTAAAAGTCCAATCATTCCAACCTGAACAAAATCATCTTCATCATAAGATTCTGGCATTTTTACAACAATTTTTCTGACCATCCTTTTAACAATAGGGTAGAAATATTTAATTTGCTCGTCATTAAAACTTACATTATTAAAACCCATAAAATATTAAATGCTATTTTGATTACTTTTATCTGAATTTGAAATGTAATTAAATATCGTCGCCACTACTATGCCAAACATATAAAAGCTTATTGAAGTAACTATTATTTTCAATGTAGAATAAAAAAAATCACTACTTAAATACACAAATATCAAACAACTAACAATAAATGCTATTATACCAAATAAAGACCCAAACCACTTTGGATCAATCTCGTGATTCATTTCCAACCAACTTTAAAAACTCTTCTTCACTTATAGTTGTAATACCAAATTTTTTAGCTTTTTCAAGCTTACTACCGGCTTTTTCACCAACAACCAGATAATCTATGTCTTTTGATACGTTATCTTTAACTATACCACCAAGATTTTCTACCATTTCTTTTGCTTTACTTCTTGGAATATTTAAAGCGCCAGTAAATACAAATGTTTTGTTTTGCAATTTTGCAGAACTTTTAGTATCAATAAAGCTAATATGCTTAAGCAGATTTTTAACAGTATTTACGTTTCTTTGTTCTTTAAAAAAATTTACCACACTTTGAGCTATTTCTGGACCTATTCCATCTATTTGCATCAATTTTTCCTCATTTTTGAGCTCAATTAACTCTTCAAGTTTAAAATTAAGAGCAAGTTTACTTGCCACAAATTCTCCCACATGCTTTATGCCAAGTGCATATAAAAATCTAGCAAAAGTTGTTCTTTTACTTTTTTGAATATTTTCAAGTATCTTTTTTGCAAGCTTTGAGCCCATCCGATCTAATTTCAATAATTTGTCTTCATCAAGATTGTAAATATCGCTTACACTTTCAATAATTTTTTTGTCTACAAGCTGTTGTATAATTTTATCACCAAGACCTTCTATATTCATAGCATTTTTTTGCGCAAAGTGTTTAATTGATTCAACAATACGTGCCCTGCAATCTATATTTGGACACACCAAATATGCGCCTTCTTCTTGTAATAAAGAATTACATACAGGACAGTTTGTAGGTTTTTTAACCTGTATTTCTTTGCCAGTTCTTTTTTCTTTTATGCTTGCTACAACTTCTGGTATTACATCTCCAGCTCTTTGAACAAACACATGATCACCAATTCTTATATCTTTTTTAAACAATTCATCGAAAGTATGAAGACTGGCCCTTGATATTGTTACACCACCAATTTTTACAGGTTTTAGGATTGCAACTGGCGTAACAATCCCTGTTCTTCCTACATTAAAAATTATATTTTCAACAACTGTGGTAGATTGCATTGGAGGAAATTTAAAAGCTATTGCCCATTTTGGATATTTACTGGTGTAACCCAATTTTTCCTGCAACAAAAAATCATCAACTTTAAAAACCATACCATCTATTTCATATGGCAGATTTTGTCTTGCCAGCAAAAAAGTTTGACGGTAGTCTATGGCTTCGTAAATATTCTTACAGTACCTGTTAAGTTCACTTACTGGAAGACCAAGCTCTTTTAAAATTTCTAAACTTTGAGTTTGAGTTTTAGGATTTTTATAATTTTCAATACCTCTAATATAATAAACAAAAACTTTTAAGTTTCTTTTAGCAGTTTCTTTTGGGTCCAATTGCTTTAGAGAACCTGCTGCTGCATTTCTTGGATTTGCAAAAAGCGGCAAACCCATTTCTTCTCTGTATTCATTAATCTTTTTAAATTCTTCTTTTGTTAATATAGCTTCACCTTGGACATCTAAAAAACTAGGTGGATTATCAACAAGCAAAATAAGCGGTAAATTTTTTATTGTTTTTATGTTTTTTGTTATATCTTCACCAATTATACCATCGCCTCTTGTAGAAGCAACTTTGAGCTTACCATTTTCATAAACTATATTTACTGATACACCGTCAAATTTTGGTTCAACACTATAAGCTATATCTTCTTCTATTCCTAAATTACGCTTTATTCTTTTATCAAATTCTATTACTTCTTCTTCGCTAAAAGCATCTTCTAAAGAATACATTCTGTACTTGTGTTCAACTTTTTCAAATTTTTCTGAAATATCAGAGCCTACTTTCTGTGTTGGCGAATTTTCATCGAAAAATTGTGGATATTGTTTTTCTAAATTTATAAGCTCTCTCATTAGCATGTCGTATTCACTATCAGAAATCACAGGTTTGTTTAGTACATAATAATAATAATTGTGACGGTTAATATCCCGCCTTAATTGTTCAATCCTTTTTTTTGCTTCTTCTTCATTCATTTTTTTAACACCATTGTAACATAATCTTCCAAAAACATAGTTTTTAGTGTTTCATAACCCAATTTAGTAAATTCGTTTCTTATTTCAAAATTATATTCATAATTTATACCAGAAGCAATAAGTAAACCGCCTTTATTCAATAAATCATCAATTTTTTTAATATTGGATAAAATTATACTTGAGTATATATTTGCAAATATAACATCAAATGTTGATTTTATAGCATCGATAGTTGAGCATACAGTGTATATTTTGTTTAAGCGGTTATATTGAGCGTTTTCTTTTAAATTTATGCAAGCCTCAAGGCTAATGTCAAAGCACACAGCCAATTTTGCACCTTTTTTTAGACTTGCAAAGCTTAAAATGCCTGTACCTGAGCCTACATCAAGCACTTTTTTACCATGCAAATCTATTTTTGAAATAATCTCTAAACAGCTTTTTGTAGTTTCATGTTCTCCACTTCCAAATGCATTACAGTTTAGAATTATTGGTATTGCGTTAGGTTTAATATTATAGATTTCAAAATTTCCAGCTTCAACTATTTTCACTTTGGTATCGCCTGATTTTTATAGTCTTATCAAATTCAACATATGTAAAATTTTCACAAAAATCACCAATATTGACATATATTCCATTATTTATTTGTTTTAGCACAGGGTTGTGAGTATGTGCGAATAATACAAAGTCAAATCCTTTTTTAATTAGATTTTGGGCAAATTCTTCTAAGGCAGCATCTGTTCTTCTTAAAGTTTTGTTTTTTAAGTTTTTTTTGCTTATTTTTGATGCAATATTTGCTAATTTAAGCAAAAAAACAGGTGATATCAAATTTATAAGCATTAGAGTAAAACGATTTTTAAGGATATTGCGAAACATTAGATAAGCTTTATCCTTTTTATCAATACAATCACCATGTTCAATATAAAATAATTTTGAATCAATATTTTCTATTAACTCTTTTTTAACAACCTCAATTTTTGGTAAAAATTTTTTTATTGCTTCAAGCCTGTATTCGTGGTTTCCTTCAAATAAGTAAACTTTTTTTTCCTCAGATATCTTTTTAAGTAGGCTAATGAGCTTAATATGCTGACAAAACAAAAATTCATAACCATAGTAAAATTCAAATAAATCGCCAACTATGTATATTCTATCGTATTGTTTGTATATTGTATCTAAAAAAACCAAAAATTCCTCATTACCTTTATAATGTATGTCTGATAAAAAAAGTGCTTTCATGCGATCTCATTTACTTCATTTTTTATTTTTTTTCGTTTTTCCAATACAAATTTTACAATAAAATAAAAAAATACAGAAACTGGTATTGCAATTATTATGCTCCCAAACCATGTTATTAGGTAAATATGCAAACCTTTATGTAGCAAAAAATCAATTGAAAAGTTATTAATTACATTCAATTTAGTATTTAATAATAAAGCACCAATTTTATATGATAATGCATAAACAAACACAGTTGTCCAAGGATTGTTTAAAAGTGTACCGATTATTATAGATATTTTGTTTAGCTGAAACAAAAAAGCAATAATAATAGCTAGTATTGTATGAAATCCAAACGTTGGCGTTATAGATATAAATACCCCTATTGCAAATGAAAGAGCAATTTTTTTTGGCGTATCGTTTAGAGTAAACAGTTTATGGAGTAGCTTTTTTATTTTTTTTGCTCCCAAAACCTGATAATAGTTTTTCTATAAGTGTTTGTTTCTTTTCAAATTCATTAAGTCTATTTAAAGCAATTTTATTATTTGGTTCCCACTCTAAAATTTCTTTATATACTTTTTTTGCTGTATTTTTTAAACCAATTTTTTCATAACAGTTTGCAAGTCCAAGTAAAGCATCTACATTATAGTTTTCCTGCTCTAATGTTTTTCTAAAATAATCAATAGCCTGTTTGTAGTAGCCCTTTGCCATATATGCTTTTGCAAAAAGAAAATAAATTTTGGCATTTTCATGATTTTTTTGAAGTATTTTTAATGTATTTAACGCATTGTCTATTTCATTTTTATTTAAGAAATTTTCTGCCTTAAAAATAAGGTATTTTGCATAATCACTGTCAATTTGTGTTGTAAATACGTTTTGCGTTTTTTGATGTGAATTTTTAATCTGGTTATATGCATTTGTAATATCTTGAAAAATGCTTGACAAATATAGTTTTTCTTCTTCGTTTTTTGCTAAATCAGGGTGATATTTTTTAGCTAACTGTCTGTATGCTTTAATTACATCATCTATACTTGCATCATTTGTTAAACCTAAAACTTTATAAGGATCCATTGTCATCTATCAAACATTTTTTTAAGTTTATTTAGAGCTTCTTTTTCTATTTGCCTAACTCTTTCTTTTGATATATGGTATTTTTCTCCAATCTCGTCTAAAGTATATCGTCTATCTAAATCAAGCCCAAATCTCATTTTAATAATATCTTGTTGCCTATTTGGTAATTGTTTTAAAAGTTTTCTAAGAACATTAATACTTGATTCATAAATGAATTCATCTTCTACAGATACGCTTTCATCTTCTAAAACATCCAGTAGATTGTTGTCACCATCTTCTGCTATGGCTTTATCTAAAGAATTAAATTTGAGTCTGCCAGTTTCAATATCTCTAATTTCTTTTTCACTAAAACCGCTTACTTTAGAAGCTTCTTCATTGTCCATTTCTTCGCCAAATTCTCTAAAATAAGCATCTTTTATATAGTTTAACTTATTTGATTTGGCCCGTGCTTTAATGGGTATTTTAATTGGTGAAGTTTGCTCGCTTAATGTTTTTAATATTGCTTGTTTTATCCACCATACAGCATATGAAATAAACTTAATATTTTTGTCTGGATCAAATTTTGAAGCAGCTTTAATTAACCCAATATTGCCTTCATTAATTAAATCAGAAAGCGGAACACCAAAATTTTTATAACGTTGAGCAATAGATACGACAAATCTTAAATTATGCTTAACAAGTTTTTTTAGCGCCTCTTTATCACCCTTTTGAATTTTTTTAGCTAATTCAATTTCTTCGTCTTTTGTTAGAAGAGGGATTTTTGATATTTCATCAAGGTATTGATTTATAGAATCTTTTACTTCTGATTCTTTTTCTTTAATTTTTATTTTATTTTTTTCCATATAGTTTTATCTTTATAATCTTCTAAAATAATACCTGCATTAAGCAATTCATTACGTATACTATCTGCTAATGCATAATTTTTTTCCCTTTTTGCTTTGTTTCTTTGCTTAATTTTTTCTTCTATCCATTGGTTATTTTCTAAATTATACCATTCTTTATAAGATTTATCAAATACTCCCAAAACCTGTGCAATTTTAGACATAGAATTTAAAAAGGTTTTTTTTAATTGTAAAGATGGCGTTAGATTGTTTTTTTGGCAAGTGTCTAGATAAAGATTGAAATCTTTTATGCAGTTAAATACTTCGGCAATAGCTTGAGGTGTATTAAAATCATTATCCATAGCATTTTCAAAGTTAAAAATTAATGTTTCAATCGAATCAATCCTAAAAGCTTCATCGCCAAATTTAGTATTATCAAGCCTCATTAAAAATGTATAATAGCGATTTAGAGCTTCTTTTGCAGCCAAAAGCCCATTATATGAAAAGTCAATTGGATTTCTGTAATGCGTAAGAAGCATGTAATATCTAAGTGTTTCTCCATTAAATTTTTTTAATACATCCCTTATTGTAAAAAAGTTACCCAATGATTTAGACATTTTTTCGTTGTTAATCTTAATAAAACCGTTATGTATCCAGTATCTTACAAATTGTTTGTCACTTAAGGCTTCACTTTGAGCTATTTCGTTTTCATGGTGAGGAAAAATTAAATCTTCACCACCACCGTGAATATCTATAGTTTCACCTAAATAGTACATACTCATTACAGAACATTCAATATGCCAGCCTGGTCTGCCTTTACCCCATGGCGAATCCCAGCTTGGTTCGTTAGGTTTAGATTTTTTCCATAAAACAAAATCCAGTGGATCTTTCTTGTTTTCGTTTATATCAATCCTTGCCCCAGCTTTTAGCTCTTCAATTTTCTTATGTGACAACTTACCATAGGCTTCAAATTTGCTAACACTGTAGTAAACATCGCCATCAACTTCATAAGCGTAACCTTTTTCAATTAGTTTTGATATAAAATCGATTATATCTTTTATATGCATGGTTGCTTTTGGCTCAAATGTTGGTTTTTTTATGCCAATAGCTTCCATATCTGTGTAAAATTCTTTTATGTATTTTTCACTAATTTCATCAAAGGGCTTGTTTTCTTCATTAGCTTTATTGATAATTTTATCATCTATATCTGTAAAATTCTTAACAAACTTTACATCATAGCCTTTATATAATAAATATCTATATATCATATCAAAACATATAGCGCTTCTGGCATGTCCAACATGACAGTAATCATAAACGGTAACACCACATACATACATTGTAACAATGTTATCATTTAAAGGTACAAATTCTTCTAACTTTTTTGTTTGTGTATTAAATATTTTTAGCATTATTTTTTAACACCTCTAAACTCAAAATATGGATTTATTGGATATTCTTTTTTTAATTGCATTAAATAATCATAAGCTTTTTGCGTGTTACCCATTGCTTTGTAGGTTTTGTATAACATAAACAAGCATGCATCAGTTTTACCACCTTCTAATGTAGGTTTTTTGGGAAAATTATTTAGACAATCAGAAAAATAATTCAATGCTTTATCATAATCGTTTAAATTATAATAACTATTTCCTATCCAAAATACAGCATTTTGTTCCAATGTTGTATGTGGATAATCTTTTAAAAATAATAAAAATTTTTCCAAAGCTTTTGAAAAATCTCTTTTCATGTATATAGATAGGGCATCATTATATACTTCCAAAGCCTCAGAAGAAGGTGAAGCGGTTTTTTTACTAGCTTTTTCTTGTTCTTTTTTTTGTTTGATTTCGTTGTTTTCAACTTTTTTTTGAATTTCTTGAGTGTTTTTTGAAAATACAACTTTAGCTGGAGGAATTTTACTTATTATATTATTTGTGCTATTGTCAAAACTTGCTTCTACAACAGTTTTTTCTGAAATTTTGACTTTTTTAGTTGAATTTGTAGAATTTTCTAATAAATCTATTTTTTTTGTTAGTGCATTTAATTTTTCTTCTATTGCATGCACTTTTGGTTTTATAATATCCAAATCCCTGCTATTTTGATCTGTCGCGTTTTCAATTTTACTCAATTTATAATTTATATTTTGTATCTGTTGATTAGAAACACAAGAAGACACCAAAAAGATTACGCAAAGCAAAACCAAATTTTTTAACATAAGGTCTCCCACCACTTTTTCGTTATTGTAAATAATTTTCTTAATAAGTCAAGCTACTACTAAACCGTTTTTATACCTTGACTTATCTCATAAATTTATGTATATTAA
Source organism: Desulfurella acetivorans A63 (assembly GCA_000517565.1). Classification (GTDB taxonomy): domain Bacteria; phylum Campylobacterota_A; class Desulfurellia; order Desulfurellales; family Desulfurellaceae; genus Desulfurella; species Desulfurella acetivorans. The sequence goes on along the minus strand of CP007051.1, from coordinate 879,209 downwards.
CAATGTTGCTTGTAATTTTTTTGTGTAATTTCTCCCTACATTATATGAGGGCGTAAAGGTTGTAAAATGAATGTTTTTGAAGAGACTCTTACAAAAATTTTGAAAAATTCCATAGAAGCTATGGGTTATGAATTGTATGACCTAACATACTCAAAAGGTTCTAAAAAAGGAAAGCTTACTGTATACATAGATAAAGCTGGTGGCGTAAGCTTAAATGACTGTGAAGTGGTAAGTAAACACATATCTGTTGTCCTTGATGTTGAAAATATTATACAAGAAAGTTATATTCTTGAAGTTTCAAGTCCTGGCATAAACAGAAACCTTAAAACTAAAAAACACTATGAAGACTCAATTGGTAAAGAGTGCTTAATTAATCTATTTAATCCAATAGATAATCAAAAGAACATTTCAGGAAAAATTGTTAGTGTAACGGATGATGGCGTTGAAATTCAAAGTGGCCAATTAAAAATTTTCATTGATTATAAAGATATTAAAAAAGCTAAGTTAAACTTAATTTAGTGGGGGAAGCAGTGAGAGAAATATTTGAGATTGCAAATGTAATAGCAAAGGAACACAATATAAATTCTTCAGCTGTAATTGAATCACTTGCTGAAGCTATAAAGATTTCAATTGCTAAAAAATATGGAGAGGATTGTGTAGTAAAAACTTCTCTAGATACTCAAAATCAGATTTTTAACATTTATATAGAAAAAAGGGTTGTTGAAACGCCAAAAAAGCATAATGAAATTTCACTTGAAGAAGCTAGAAAAATCGATCCAAATGTAAATATTGGTGATTATGTAGATGTGGAGTTTGATCCAGAAGAATTAGGCAGAATTGCAGTTTCTACTGCCAAAAATGTTATGTCTAAAATGTTTAAAGATTTAGAAAAACGCGTAACATACGAAGATTACACAAAAAAAATAGGTAAAATTGTAACAGGTGAAATATGGAGCGTAGGTGTTTATAATGATTGTATAGTTGATTTTAAAAATGCTATAGGAATACTACCAAAAAAAGAACAATCTCCAGGCGATAAATACGTGGTTGGTGAAACTATAAAAGCTTATGTAATGGATGTACTTGAAGAACCAAAAGGTGTTAAACTTATTCTTTCAAGAACGCATCCTGGTTTTGTAAAAGAGCTTTTCATGAAAGAAGTTCCAGAAGTAAGAGACGGTAGTGTAGAAATAAAAGCTATAGCTAGAGAACCGTCAAAACGTACAAAAGTAGCGGTTTACTCAAAAGATTCAAAAATTGATCCGATCGGTACATGTGTTGGTGCAAAAGGAACTCGTATTTCTGCAATTGTAAAAGAATTGGGCGACGAAAAGGTTGATGTAATAAGATGGAGTGCAAATTTAAGCATTTACATTAAAAATGCCCTAGCACCTAGCAAAGTATCCTATATAGAACTTTATGAAGATGAAAAAAGGGCAAAAGTATATGTTCCCGATGAAGAATTTTCAGCTGCTATTGGCAAAATGGGAGTTAATGTGAAACTTGTAGCAAAACTTACTGGTGTTAATATCGACATAATAAAAGAATCCGAAATGGATAAAAATATTCAAGAAGAAAAACCTAAAGAAACAGAAAAAACAAAAGAAGAAATAATCGATGAATTAATGTCAGTTGAATCGATAACAGAAAATTTAGCAAATAAGCTCTATGATAGCGGAATTAGATCTTTAGAGCAATTAAAAACTTTAACTCTCGATGATTTAAAAAATATAAAAGGTATTGGTGAAAAAAGAGCTCAAAAGATCTTCGATGTATTAAATCAAACCACTTAAAGGGGGTAATTAGTGAGAGTATATGAAGCAGCGAAAAAGCTTAATATAAAAAGTAGCGTACTTATACAAAGACTACACAATTTGGGAATTGATGTTAAAAGCAATTTTAGTACAATACCGGATGATATATTAGATAAGTTAGAAAATAAAGAAAAACCACAAAAAACTCCAGAAAAAGAAGAATCACAAAAACAAAAAAAGCAAAAAATGGAAGAAAAACCTAAAATTGACGAAAAGCTTAAAGAAAAACCAAAAGAAAAGCGACCTGAGTTTATAAGTGCTAAAAAAAAGGAGCTTATTGAAGCATCGCTGCCACAAAAATTAAAGGGCAAAAAAAAGCACTATAAAAAACCATCCAAAGAAGAACAAGAAGAGCAAATAAAGACAATTCAAATAGGAAAAAACACTACAGTGTTTGAGTTTGCATCGATGCTTGATGTAGATTTTTCAGAAATAATTCAAAAATTATTTGCACTTGGCATAATGGTTAGAAAAAACGACATTATAGATCTAGATGCCGCAAAAATAATTGCTCAAGACTATGGCGTAGAGGTTGAAGAAAAAACTTTAGAAAAAACCATTTTAGAAGAAACAGAAAGTCTCGATGATGAAAAAGATTTACAGCCACGACCTCCAATTGTTACAGTAATGGGGCATGTTGATCACGGAAAAACTTCAATACTTGATGCAATTAGACACACACATGTAGTTGCGAAAGAATCAGGTGGAATTACACAGCATATTGGCGCATATTCTGTTAACTATAAAGGTAAGCAAATTACTTTTTTAGACACACCAGGACATGAAGCATTTACAGAAATGAGAGCCCGAGGTGCACTTTTAACTGATATTGTTGTTCTTGTTGTTGCAGCTGATGACGGTGTAATGCCACAAACAATAGAAGCAATAAATCATGCAAAGGCAGCAAATGTTCCTATTGTTGTAGCAATAAATAAAATAGATAAACCAAATGCAAACCCAGATAAAGTAAAGCAAGAACTGTCTCATCACAATATAATACCAGAAGAGTGGGGGGGGGAAAATTTATTTGTAAATGTAAGCGCAAAAAAAAATATTGGTATTGATGATTTGCTTGAGAGTATTTTGCTACAAGCAGAGATTATGGAATTAAAAGCAAATCCAAACAAGCGCGCAAAAGGTATTGTTTTAGAAGCAAAACTTGACAAGCAAAGGGGACCTGTTTGCGATGTTGTTATTCAAGAAGGTACACTAAATGTAGGAGATAGCATAGTAGCTGGTATTGCTTACGGTAAAGCTAAAGTACTTATTGACGATAAAGGAAAAAGAGTTAAAAAAGCCACAGTTTCAATGCCTGTGGAAATTCTTGGTCTCCACGATGTGCCGGAAGCAGGGGATGTGTTATTTGTGGTTAAAGATGAAAAAACAGCAAAATCGATAGCTGAAGAAAGAAAAGAAAAATACAAGGCAAGTTTACAAAAAAAATCTGCTGTTAGCTTAGAAAATATATTTGAAAGCTTATCTTCAGGTCAAATAAAAGAACTTCCAATTTTGATAAAAGCTGATGTGTTTGGTTCTATTGAAGCAATTTCAAATTCTGTCCAGAAAGTATCAACAGATGAAGTTGCTGTTAAAATAATACATTCTGGCGTAGGCGAGATTACAAAATCTGATGTAAATTTAGCAAGTGTTTCCAATGCAATTATAATAGGATTCAATGTAAGGCCTTCAAATGATGCCCTAAAACTTGCAAATGATTTAAAAGTCGAAATTAGAACATACAAAATTATATACGATATTATAGAAGATATAAAAAAAGCCTTATCCGGTTTACTCTCACCAACCATTGAAGAGGAGATCTTAGGTAGAATAGATGTCAGGGAAGTTTTCAGCGTGCCAAAAATTGGTAATGTAGCAGGATGTTATGTAACTTACGGTAAAGTTACAAGAAATTCAAAAATACGTGTTATTAGAAATGGCGTAATAATTTTTGAGGGATCTATTGCATCTTTAAAGAGATTTAAAGATGATGTCCAAGAAGTTGTTGCTGGATATGAGTGTGGTATTAGAATCGACAAGTTTAACGATATAAATGTTGGTGATCAGCTCGAATCATATATATTAAAAGAGATTAAAAAAACACTTTAGAGGTGTGTGGTATTTTGTTTATTGGCATACTTATTGTTGAATTATTATTAAAAGATGCTTTTAATATAAAAGATAGAAGAAACATAATTTCAAGCATTATTAACAAACTAAGGGCAAATTATAATGTGTCTGTTGCAGATGTATCAGAAAAGATACTTTATAATAAAGCTACATTGGCAATTGCTACGGTTTCTAATAAAAAAAGTGCAACCGAAAAGTTTATGGACAACATTTATAATTTCATTTTAAATAATTATTTAATAGAAATTTTACATATAGAAAGGCAGATATTATGAATACAAAACCTTATAAAAGAACACAAAGAGTATCAAGTACGCTGAAAAAAATAATTGCAAATGTTATTGAATTTGATCTTAATGACGAACGCTTAAAAAGCGTTACAATAACAGATGTAGAATTAAGCAAAGACTTTAAGTACGCAAAGATTTACTTTAGTTGTGAATTAAGTGAAATTTCAAAAAAAGAAATTACTAATCTAATAAATAAATCCAGCGGCTTCATAAGCAGAAAAACTTGTGAAAAAATACAGTTGCGTAACAAGCCAACATTTAGGTTTGTTTACGATAAATCCATTGAAAATGGTTTTAAAATTGATGAAATATTGAGGCAGATTAAAAATGAGTGAAAATATATTGGAAAAAATAGGATATTACTTAAAAAACTACAATGATTTTCTCATTGTAGGGCATAAAGATCCTGATGGTGATGCAATAGGCTCAAGTTTAGCTCTTTATAAAGCGCTAACTGAATATGGTAAAAATACTATCGTAGCAAATACATCCAAAATATCTGATTTATACTTTTTTCTTGATGATGTAAAGAATATTTTACAACTACAAAACAATGAAAAAGCTCAAGTTATTATAACAGTAGATAGTGCTGATTTTGAAAGGACTAAACTTGACAAAAATTATGTTAAAGACAAGATTTTAATAAATATAGATCATCACCCAACAAATACACAATATGGCAATATTAATTATGTCGTACCACAGGCAGCTGCAGTAGGTTGCTTAATCTACGAAATTTTAAAGTTTAATAATATACCAATAAGTCTTAAAACAGCAGAATACTTATACTTAAGTATATTAACAGACACGGGATCTTTTAGGTATTCATCAACTAGCGCAAATGCCTTTAGAATTGCTTCAGATCTTATAGACTTAGGCGTTAAGCCGTGGAAAATCGCATATAATATATATGAATCTAAAAAATTATCTACATTAAAATTAATGGGGCAGGCTATAAATACAATAACACCTTATTACAACAATAAACTTATAATAATGCATATTACACAAAAAATGTATAATGAGACAAACACTACTTCAGATGATACAGAAGGTTTTGTTAATATTGCAAGAAGTGTAAAAGGTTGTGAAGTAGGAGTTCTATTAAGGGAAGATAGACCAAATTTTATAAAAGTAAGTTTACGTTCGAAAGATGAAGTAGATGTATCAAATATTGCAGCATCTTTTGGTGGCGGTGGACATAAAAATGCCGCTGGATTTGAACTGGAAGGTAGTATAGAAGGTATTAAAGAAAAACTTATTAAAGCTTTTTCTTTTTTATCATGAATGGTATTCTGCTTATTGATAAACCAAGCGGTATTACTTCATTTGATGTCGTTAAAAAAATAAAAAAAATTTTTAATGTTAAAGTTGGTCATAGCGGGACTTTAGATAAATTTGCATGTGGATTAATGGTTATTGGAATAGGAAAAGCCACAAAATTATTATCTTTTTTTGAAAAAAGCTATAAAGTATACAAAGCAAAAATAACATTTGGTTTTGAGACAGATACACTAGATATTACAGGAAACATTGTGTATCAAAATAATAAAATACCCAATTTAGATGATATATTAAAAACCATCACACAAAATTTCATCGGTAAAATTGAACAAATTGTGCCTATATATTCTAATGTTAAAGTATATGGCAAAAGGCTCTATAAATATGCACTTTCAAACCAACACGTTGTTTTACCCAAAAAAACAGTTTACATATCATCTATTGATATATTAAATTACAATAATGGTGTCTTAGAGATAAAGATAACCTGTTCCAAAGGAACCTACATTAGAGCACTTGCAAGAGATATTGCAAGATCAATTAACTCTTATGCAACTGTTACCTATTTAGAGAGATTATATATTTTCCCATTTAGTATTAAAGATGCTGTGGAATTATGTTGTGTCAGTCAAAATCACATTATTCCTATTGAAAAAGTAAAGTATATTACTAAAATAGATATGTTGGAGGTGTCTAATGGAATCGCAAATTAAAATAAAAGGTTGGTGTAAAGAATATCCCGGAGAACGTCCACCAAGATTTTTAAGAGCTTTTTTACTTTTTTTCATTGGCATAGAAGAATCCCATGGCTATGATTTAATCGAAAAATTAAAGAATATGGGTATACATTATGAAAATTACGAGCTAGGTTATGTTTACAAAACTCTTCGTACAATGGAAAAAGAGGGACTTATTAAATCCAAATGGAATTTGCAAGAAAAGGGCAATGCAAGGCGAATTTATGCCATTACAAAAGCCGGCAGGGATAACTTAGCAAAATGGGCTGAGATACTAACAAATCTCAGAGATAGTATAGATAGTTTTCTTGGTGAATACGAAAGAATATACAAAAAAGAGCAAAATAATTAATACTAAATGTACTTAGTTTCAGTAAAATCACTTAAACCTAATGACATTTTAGGAAAAGCTATTGTAAACGAAAAAGGCCAGGTTCTTTTAAATAAAGGTGTAAAGTTAGACGAACATTACATTCATATACTTGATAAATATGGTTATCAATTTGTATATGTCGAAGACGATGATACAAAAGATATTATTATAGAAGATGAAATAAGTGATGAGCTAAAAAATAAAGCAATAAAAACTATCAAAAAAGTTTTTGATGTAGTAACTCCTACGAAAGATGATAATGTAGATGATTATAAAGAGATTGTAAAAAAAATAGAAAAAGGTGAAATTAAAAAAAAGTTAGCTGATTCTCCTTTTATTAAGTCGATAGAATCTATAGCTTTTGATATTGTTAATTCGTTGGCTGATATAAAAGTTTTAAATGGATTATCAAGCCTTAAAAGGCAGGATAGTTTTACTTACCAGCATTGCCTTGATGTTACAATTCTTTCTGTTGCGCTTACAAATAAGCTATTATATACAAAAAAGAAACTTATTGAATTAGCAAAAGGTTGTTTGCTACACGATATAGGTAGGATTCTAATAAATAAAAGTCTATATACTCAGCCAAGAAAACTTTCTAGCCAAGAATATGAATTAATAAAAAAACATCCTCAAATAGGCTATTTAGTATTAAAAGACATTACGCAAGTTGGAATCATTGCTTCTCATATAGCATACCAACATCATGAACAACAAGATGGTCTGGGTTATCCAAGAGGACTAAAAGGAAACAATTTATTGCCAACTCCAGATAAATCAACAGAAGAAGGATACATTATGCCTTTAGCCGAAATTGTTAGCATCGCAAATATCTATGATGCTTTGGTGTCGCCTAGAGCATATAGATCTGCTTATACTCCAGATCAGGCTTTTTTTATTATGAAAAGATTAGCTGGAACGCAACTCAATATTGAAGCATTTAGAGTGTTTTCTGATATTATTCCAATTTATCCTATTGGTACAACCGTGTACATTTTAAACGGGAAATATAAAAATTTTATAGGTGTTGTTTCAAAAGTAAATCAAGAAAATTTAACACGTCCTACAATAAGATTGTTATATAATTCTTCAAAAAGGAGAATAACTCCACTTGAAATAGACTTGGTTAAAAATCCTCTTATAAATATAGCTGGTATAATTATTTGAGTTCTTTTTCTGCTTTATAAATACCTATCCCTAAAATTATTATAATAATTACTGATATTACTAATTTGATTGGGAGCCCAAAAACAGTTTTACCTAAATGATCTTTTATTAAAATCGATGTACCAAGTATAATGGAACTAATTATCAAACTAATACCTATCTGCCTAGCTACAAGACGGATTGTATTTATAAGTTTATCAAGTTCGTTAATTTGAATTTCAATTTTTACTTGACCGCTTTCCAAAACATCTTCAGCTTTTTTGAATAAAAAAGGAATTTTATTCGCTATTATCGCATAAGTAGCATTAGGTTGTAGAATTTTTTTTAGAATTCTAAAAGGTGAGTAAAGTTTCTTTGCAAAACTTTCAAAATAAGGTTTTGCTATTTCTGTAAAGTTAAAATCTGGATAAAATTGTCTTCCAACTCCGTCTGCTATAATGATGGCCCTTAAAAGTCTAAGTGAGTTTTTGCTTATTATAATATTATATTTTTTTAATATTCTAAATAAATCTCTCAAAACCTTTGATATATCAATTCTTTTTAATGGTAGAGAATGATATATGTCTATTAGTTCTACAATATCTGATTTAAGGTAAGCATTGTTTAGGATATTTGGGTTTAATGTAAAATTTGAAACAGATATCAAAATTTTATCAGCATCTTTTTGTATAAATCCCAGTATCATTTCTACCAAATTTAATTTATCATCTTCTGTAACCCTACCGACCATTCCATAATCTAAGTAACAGATTTTTCCATCATGCATTATTATGATATTTCCCGGGTGTGGATCTGCATGGAATAGACCAATATCAAAAATCTGTGTCCAAAAAACCTTAGCGCCTTCAATAGCAAGTTTTTGGGTATCAAATCCTGCTTGTCTAATATTTTCTATATTTGTAGCCTTAAAGCCATCTATAAACTCCATTGTAAGCACATTGCGTGAGGTGTATTCCCAAAATACCTTTGGTACATAAACATTCTTAAATTGGGCCAAATTTTCTTTAAATGTTTGCATGTATTGAGCTTCGATCTCATAATCAAGCTCTTTTTTGATTGTTTCTTCAAACTCCAATATAAAAGGCTTAATTTCAAAATTAAAGTATAATTTTAATTTTGAATTTAAATAATCACCAATCTGTTTTAGAAGTTCTATATCAGATTGTATAATTTTTTCTATATTTGGTCTTTTTACTTTAATGGCAACAGTTTGCCCATCAACAAGAATTGCTTTGTGTACCTGGCCAAGTGAAGCGCTTGCTTCAACATTTTCGTTAAAATATGAAAAAATTTCATTCAAAGGTTTTTTAAATTCTGTTTCTATAATTGCCTTAACTTTGCTAAATTCAAAAGGTGTAACATCATCTTGAAGTTTCTTTAATTCTTCTATAAATTCATATGGCAAAATATTTTCTTGAGTGGATAAAAGCTGACCAAATTTTACAAAAGTAGGCCCTAATTCTTCGAGTAATTTTCTAAACTGCTCTGGAGTTGTAGAGGTTTTAGTTTTTCGAAACTTTATATTTTTTGTAACAAAACCAAAGCCATATTTAGCAAGTATAAATGATATTTCACGAAATCGTTTTATGTTTCCAAAGGTTCTTCTTATTTCCATCGTTTATATATATCGTTTTCAATACCTGTAACATCTAATACTTTACCAACAACAAAATTGACTAAGTCATCTATTGTTTTGGGGTCACCATAAAAAGCTGGAGTAGGCACAGCAATATTTACACCAATTTTTGCCAACTTCAGCATATTTTCAAGATGTATTGAAGAAAAAGGCATTTCCCTCGGACAAATTGTAAGAGTTCGCCTTTCTTTTATTGCTATATCACATACTCTAGTTATCAAATTATAAGAAAATCCGCAAGCAATGCTTGCTAGAGTTTTAACAGAACATGGTATAACTATAGTTTTATCAACCAAAAAAGAACCACTGGCAATAGGAGAATAAAAATTATCGTTATCAAAGTACTCTATGTTTAAAAATTTAAAAAAATCTATTAAATCAATATTTGCCTCTTTTTTTGCAATATTGATTGCCTCTTTTGATGCTACAGCATAAATTTTGTATTTATTGGTATAGCTTAAATATTCGAGCAATTTTCTTGCGTATATAATACCACTTGCGCCGCTTATACCTACAACAATTTTCATTGAATTATTTCAACTTTTTTTAAACCAATTACCTTAGCATTGCCAATTCTTTTTGAATGAAATTCTATTTTTATTATATCACCTTTATAACCCATTTGCAAAGCTTTTGCGCTTGTTTGTATATCAATACCATCTTTATCATATACAGCACTTACAATATCGCCATAATTAACTAACATTTGTCTTTGGGTATTATAAAAAGTAAAGTAACTACCTTGCTTTATGTTCCCTAGCGCTTTTGCACCAATAATTGAGTCTTTACTCGTAATTACATAAGAGGGCACATAATCTACCTTTTTGTATTCTATATCGTCTTTAGATATTACCTGATAGCTTCTTATATCCTGACTGGCTATGGGTACCAAAGAATTAATTTTTTTTAAATATTGTATAAAAAAATTTCTATAAACTTGATTATTAAGCATAACTGTTAATTGGATCCAACTATATTCGCCATAATTTTTTATACCGCTAATACTTAAAGTATAATGATTGTAAGGCAAAGCTATTGGTAATTTTGTTTGTATAATTAAATCTTTTTCGCCCATTAATCTATATATGGTATCAGCTGTGATTAAAAATGCCTTTCTCTTTACTATAGAATATTCTCCACATACACTATAATGCATATTGTTGCTATTTAATACACTTTTTAAATAATTGGCATCAATTTTTGTAGTTTCATTTGGCATAGGAGCTAAAGAAACTGGCATTTTTTCTATATTTTTGGGATATTTTGAAGCTATATTAGATATAAAAATCCTATCTGAGTTAACTTCAACATTTTTTATTAAATCGATATCACAAGCCTGTGCAACAACATATATTAAAATAAATATTACTAATAGTAAGCTACTGCTTGAGATTATTGGCAGTTTGCAACATTTGATCAGATGTTTGTATAACTTTTGCATTTGTCTCATATGCTCTTTGCGCTGCAATCATATCAACCATTTCTTGAACAACACTAACGTTTGACATTTCAAGATAACCTTGGTTAATAGTGCCAAGACCATTTATACCAGGTGTACCAAGCGTAGGTGTACCTGATGATACTGTTTGTTGAAATAGATTTTGACCAATAGCTTTAAGACCTGCTGGATTTGCAAAAAAAGCTAACTGAATTTGACCAAGCTGCGTGGGCGTTGTTTGACCAGCTTCCAACACAGATATAGTGCCATCATTTCCCACACTTATTGAAGTTGTATCCTGTGGAATAGTAATCTCAGGCGATAAGGGGTAACCATCTGGAGTAACAATTCTTCCATTATTGTCCAATTTAAAATCTCCAGCTCGAGTATATGCTATTGTACCATCTGGCATTGTTATTTGAAAAAAACCACTACCTTGTATAGCTAGATCAAGTGGATTTCCAGTTTCTTGAAGACTTCCTTGCATGAAATTTTTTGACACATCTGCAAGTTGCGAACCTAAACCAATTTGAATACCTGTTGGTTCTACAGTGTTGGATGTAGTGTTTACACCTGCTTCTTTTTGCGTTTGGTATATTAAATCTTCAAAGTCTGCTCTGGAACGTTTAAATCCTACTGTATTTACGTTTGCCAAGTTATTTGCTATTACGTCTATATTTGTTTGCTGGCCTTGCATGCCTGTGGCTGCTGTCCACAAAGCCCTAATCATTTTTTACTTCCTCCTTTTTTATGCTAGATTACCTAATGCAATTGTATTTGGTACCAATTGATTTGCAAATGTTGATATAACTTTCTGATAACTATCATATGAGCGCTGGTTTTGTATAAGTTCAACCATTTCTTTTACAATATTAACGTTTGATTGTTCTAAATAACCCTCTTTTAAAGTAAAGCTCGCTGTTAACTGTGGTTGCATATTATTAACTGGAACAAAACAATTATCTCCAACCTTTCTTAAATTTGCATAATTGTTGAAATCTCTTATTGCAATTGTATCTACTTGGGCACCATTTTCTAACACAGCCCCAGTTTGAGAAAAAGTTGTTTGAGAACTGACTTTGATAAATTTTCCATTTTTAAAATAATTATCACCAAGAACTGGATAATTTGTACCTCTTTGAACCAATATTCCTTGATTGTTTATACCAAATTGACCATCCCTTGTGTATTGTATGCCGTTTGGTGTTAAAACAGCAAAAAAACCTTTGCCTTCAATAGCAAAATCCAGTTTATTTCCTGTTTGCTCCAATGAACCTTGAGAAAAATTTATATAATCTTTATCCATATGAACAACAGAATTCACCGTTTCATTTATAAAATTGGCAGCAAGTTTAGTGTTCGGTGGTATTGGAAGATTAGCATTTGCATAACCATTAACTTCTGACCAGCTTTTTTGATTTATACCTTCACTTTTAAAACCAATTGTATTTGCATTTGCAATGTTGTTTGAAATATTATTTACCCTTTGTGCTGCTATAATCATTGCGCTTGCAGATGTATAAATACCACTTAACACGTCATACCTCCTACCCATTATGATATAGCAAAATCTGTTCTTAATTTAATAATTCATTATTTTTTACTGTTTGAGCTATATCTGGCAGTAAAGTATGGTGATTATTTACTATATCTTGAGTTATCTCCCAAATAGCAACGCCACCCAGATTCATATCAAAAGCATAACGAATCTTGGCATTAATAGACGAAGGATCATCAAAACTATAATAAATCCTATTTTTCTTATTTATAAGATATGGTGTTTTTGTCATAAAATCCCAAAAATACTGATAATCATCGCTTTTTAAGAGCGATAGAATATTTCTATAAGTAGCAGCAAAAGACTGGTTAAATTCCTGACAAGGCTCATCAGAATTAAAAGCTCTTCCATAAAATGGTATGCCAAGTAATATGGATTTAGATTTAACACCCCTTGCAAGCCAATATTCAATACTTTTTTGTATGCTGTGTGAATTACAAAAGCCTGGTGTAAGCGGTGCATTGTATCCACTAATGCTACTCCATGCGCCTGAATAATCATAAGTCATAACTACAAAATAATTAACAAAATTTTTCAAAAAATCTATGTCAAAATACCTACCACTGTAATTGGCAAAAGGCAGATCTATACTTATTGTATAGTTATCACCTAGATTTTGTCTTAAAAACTCAACAAATTTATTTAAATTATATTCATCATTAATGTTCTTTGGAAACTCCCAATCAATATCAACACCATCATAATTATTTTTAACAACAAAATTTATTAATTGATAAGCAAACTTATAAAATAAATCCTTATTGTTTAAAACAACAGAAAATGACTTTGAGGTATTACCACCACCAACTGATAATAAAACTTTAATATTTTTATTTTGAGCTATATTTATAATTTCACTATTATCAAAATTTTTAGGCACAATAAGATTGCCTTTTTCATCGGGCCAAACAAATGCATGATATAACAAATTAATATTATCGTTAATTGCAATTTGTGGTGGAAATTTTTTCTGCTCCCAAAATGGGTAAAAACCAGCAATCAAAAATGTAGAAACTTTAGTTGTTTTTTGCTCAATTACTGGCTGCTGCTCTACAATTTTAGAAATATTTGGTGTATAGCTGCAGCCAGCTAACATAACTAACGCTATAATAAGCGTTAAAAATTTCATTGTTATTTGTTAATTTTTATATTGTCCTGTTTTTTTAATTCTTCAATATATTGATCCAGTGCTTGTTTCTTTTTCATATTTGTTAAATATTGAGCAATCTCAGGTTTTACCTTACTTAAAGGTAGCAGTTGTCCTTTAGAGTCTTTTAATCTTGATTTATTTTGGTTATAAAAGTCAGTTATTTCTTTGTCAGTGGGTGTAAAATTTTGATTTCCAAATTTCTTCTGAAAAAGCGCATTGATCAAAATATTGTCTGTTTGAGCTTTAATTTCTTGGGCAACTACAGGGTCTTTTTCTAAATTAAGTTTCTTTGCTTCATCCAATAATACTCTTTCACTAATAAGTGAATTAAGCACATTTTCTTTTACTTGTTCTTTGTTTTTATCATTAACAACACCAGCAGGAAGAGATTTCATAATATTATCCACAGCCGATTGTGTAATTTCGTACCCGTTTACAGTGGCTAAAACTTTATCCTGAGTCTGGGCAAAAGCAGTAGTCGTCAAAAAAACCATTACCATAAATAAACTTGCCAAAAACTTCATACACACTCCTTAAAAAATCAATTTTTTCTATGCCTATTGTAGACTATAGCAAATAGTTTTGTCAACATTAAAAATATTCATTTTGTTATTGACAAAGTTTCAATATTGTATAATCTTGAAATCAGGAGGAAATTATGGAAATTAAAATTGTAAAAATTGTTACGGGTGAGACAGTAATTGGCACAAAAGTTTCAGACTATTTAGAAGATGTTGCATTAATTCAGGTAATTCCATCTTCTGGTGGTATTCAACTTGCTATATTGCCTTATGGTTTTCCATTTGAAGATAAAATTGGTGGTAAAATTCCATTGGATAAGATTGTATATGAATTCAAAGACGTCCCAGACGATATAAAAAATAAGTATTTAGAAGCAAAAAGTGATATAAAAATAAGCTCTACAATGCCGGGATCTAATTTAGATTTTAACCTGATAAAATAATTTTTAGTCAATCATTATAATTGGCAAAAGTGATCCTTTTGCAACATCCCCGATATTTGAATCTAGCCATACTAGGCAATTAGCTTTTGCCATCGAAAAAAAATTACTTGTCTCCTGATTTTCAAGTGGCTCTACAATTAGACCATCATCGCTATACGTATAAATTGCTCTATTGAAGTAGTCTTTTCCAATCCTTGAATGCATAGGTTTTGTTGTTTTAGCAAGATATAGTTTGTTTTGATAGTTTATGTAGCCTGATATTTTTTTTAGAGCTGGTTTTAAAAAAACCTGAGTATTTACCACTAGCGATGAAGGCCATCCTGGCATACCAAATATTAATTTATCTTTTAATTGGCCAAATATCAAAGGTTTGCCAGGTTTTACAGTAGTTTCATCAAATTTTATATCTACTCCTAAATCTTGAAAAACTTTTTTTGTAAAATCTTTTGTGCCTTTTGATGAACCGCCTGTGCTAACAAGCACATCACAGCGTGAAATTGCATACTCATAAATTTTAATCAAATCATCTAGGTTATCTTTCACATGGCCAAAATAAATGCATTCAGCATTTAGTCTTTTTACAAAACCTTCAAGATAAAAATAATTCGTATTGTAAACAGACCCATTGTTTATGTTAAAACCTGGAAAAACAACTTCATCGCCTGTTGTGATTATTCCAACAATAGGTTTTTGGTAAACTTCAACCAAAACTTCTCCAAGATAAGCGATTAGGGCTCTTTTTTGTTCATTTATAAGCTCGCCTTTTTTAAGTACAATTTCACCTTTTTTTATCTCAGAACCAGCAAAAACAAAATTTCTGTATTGTTCAATGTTTTTTTTGATTTTTATAAATTCTCTATCTTTTTCAATAAGCTCAACTTCTACCACACAATCGAAGATTTCTGGTATTTCATTGCCTGTGTTTAATCTTAAGGCACAATTTTCATCTAAATTGGCATTGTCCGAAATTTCTTTTAATGGTTTGTCTTTGTTTTTATAGACTATAGCATAGCCATCCATAGCTGTTTTATTTGATGAAGGATAATCTGATTTTGCAATTATATCGGTATAAATTACCCTGCCTAATGATTCATTTAAATAAACCATCTGAGATGGTTTGGGCTTGATGCATTCAAGTATTATTTCGAGCGCTTCTAAAACATTTCTTTTTATCATTATTTACCGAACGGACAAATAGGGTATGTGCAATAATCACAAAAGTGGCACAAACCCCCTTCACTGTAGAATTTTAATTCTTTTTTGTCAATTCTGTCTTTTGCAAGAAGCCTTGGTAAAAAAATATCAAGTGCACTTGCCTTATAGTATAGGCTACCGGCTGGTACAACACATACAATAGTATTATTAAAATACCCGATACTTAAATTATTTGCTGGTTGTATAGGATTTGATTTAAATATAAATTTTACTTTTGCTCTACTAAGCGCTTTCTTTGTTACATCGTCTGGATCAACGCTGCTTCCACCACAAACAAATAGCAAATCAGCATCACTTAAATCGTGTGTGGCTTTTACAATAGAGTTTATGTCATCTGGAACAATTTTATAATCACAAATTGAGTAGTTAAATTTTTTGAGTTTTGATTCTATATGGCTTTTAAATTTATCTTTTCTTAGACCGTAGTAGATTTCATTTCCCGTAATTATTACATTTATTTTTTTTACAGTATATGGTATTACATTAAAAAGGGGTTTACTTAAAATTTTTTTTGCTTTATCCAGTAAGTTTTTTTTCGTATAAAGAGGTATAATGCGAAACGCTGCAATTGTTTTATTTGATGTACATGCAAAGTTATTATGTATGCAAGGAAGAGATAAATCGCTAAGAGAATTTATTTTAAATAGTTTATCCTTGTCAATTTTTAGTAAACCATTAATTGAAGAATAAAAATTAATTTTACCTTCGCTTGGAGCTCTATCGTAAAAAACATTTTTTCCTGCAATAAAAGGGGCTATCTCAATGGCAAAGTCATCTTCGTGAACATCATCTTTTTCTGGAATTAACTGGTAAATGTATTTTTTACCAATAGATTTTAGAATCTCAATATCGTTTTTTCCAACAATATGACCTTTTTTAAATCGCGCACCCTTAAAACCTTCATCTTTGTTTATATATGTGATATCATGAGCTAAGGCTAAACCAACGCTTTTTTCAATAGGTACTTTTATTTTTTTCACGAACTTAATTTTAAATAAAGTAAGTTTTTTGTCAAGCGTTTTTTTTAAAATAATATAACGCTAACTTGACATTCTAAGAAAAATTGAGTAGCATAAATAACTTTGATGGAAATAGTTTATGCTAAATGGTTGTTTGATGGTAAAAAGCTTAGAAAGCAAACAGCATGTGTACTTGAAAATAATATTGTAATAGATTTATTACCACTTAAAGTTGCAAAAAAACTCTACCCGCTTTCGAATTTTATAGATTATGGAGAAGGTGTATTGTTTAGTGGTTTTGTTAACGCACATACACATCTTGAACTTTCAAATATAAAAATTGAGCCATATCTGGGATTTGTAAACTGGCTTAAAACAATGATAGAAAGCAAAAAACAAGATAATGAAAACCAATTACAAAATTCTATCAAAATTGCAGTTGACACTCAAATTAAAAATGGAGTTTGCGCGCTTGCAGATATTAGCAACACTTTAAAAACTGCAGATTATCTTACTAAAATACCAAAACCTATTATTTTTTTTGAAAATTATTCACTAAAAAAAGATATAGCAAATGAAAAAATTACCTATATCGAAAATAATATTGACAATATAAAACAAAAAAAATACGTAAAAATTTATGTTAGTGCGCATTCTATTTATTCTACACACAAAAACTTATTAAAATATACATTGCTCAAAAACAATTTAAAGATTGGAAACGACTTGTTCAGTTTGCATTTTTTAGAAAGTGAATATGAAAATCTATTTGCCAATTCCTGTGGAGATTTATATGAAATGCTTCAACAAAAGGGTTTAATAGAAGACAAATTACATTATCCAAGTGCACTTGAATACATAAAAAGCTTAGGAGACATAAAAAAAGGTTTATTTGTTCATTGTGTATATATCAAACCTCATGAAATTGACTTTTTAAAATCTAAAGGCTCAAGTATTGTAATATCGCCACGCAGTAATTATTATATTAGCAAAACTCTTCCAAATTTAGAGTTACTAAAAAAGTCTGGTATAAATGTGGCAATTGGCACAGATTCTCTTGCTAGTAACTGGGATTTAAGCATTATCAATGAGTTGAAATTTTTATATAAATATTATAGCACAATTGATCCTGCTTATTTTTTTGAATTAGCCACACTGGGGGGTTACAATGCACTAAATTTAAAAATTGGCTTTAAAAAAGGATTTTATGCTTATCCTTTCTTTATAAGAGCATCTACAAACAATGCGCTTGAAGAAATTTTGCAATAAATATAAAAATTTGTATTATGTTTAAGACTATGAAAAATGAGGTTAATGTATGCCAAAAGACGAATCTATCAAAAAAGTCCTTATTATAGGCTCAGGCCCAATAGTAATTGGCCAGGCATGTGAATTTGATTATTCTGGTACGCAAAGCTGTAGAGCCTTGTTAAAAGAAGGCATTGAAGTAGTTTTAGTTAACTCAAACCCAGCTACAATAATGACAGATCCTCAGTTTGCAAACAAAACTTACATTGAGCCAATAAGCGTAGAATTTATAGAAAAAATCATAGCAAAGGAAAAGCCTACGCATTTGTTGCCTACACTTGGTGGTCAAACAGCATTAAATGCAGCTGTGGGCTTATATGAAGCAGGTATTCTTGAAAAACACAATGTAAAACTTATCGGTGCAAATGTAGAATCAATAAAAAAGGCTGAAGACAGGGAATTATTTAAAAAAGCAATGAACAAAATAGGTCTTAAAACGCCAAAATCAGCTGTAGTAAGAAGCCTTGAAGAAGCAAATCTTGCTGTAAGCGAAATAGGGTTTCCAGTAATTATAAGACCATCATTTACATTGGGTGGCACAGGAGCGGGTATTGCCTATAACAAAGATGAATTTGAAGCAGTTGTAAAATGGGGATTGGATCAAAGCCCAATAAAAGAAATATTGGTAGAACAATCCGTTATAGGTTGGAAAGAATTTGAGCTTGAAGTTATGCGAGACAAAGCGGATAACGTTGTTATAGTTTGCTCAA
The DNA here is from genome assembly GCA_000517565.1 of Desulfurella acetivorans A63. Taxonomy (GTDB): domain Bacteria; phylum Campylobacterota_A; class Desulfurellia; order Desulfurellales; family Desulfurellaceae; genus Desulfurella; species Desulfurella acetivorans. Next base: position 860,479 of record CP007051.1, on the reverse strand, counting down.
TTGAAAACTTTGATCCAATGGGCGTGCATACAGGAGATTCAATCACAGTTGCACCTGCGCAAACACTTACAGATAAAGAATATCAGCTTTTAAGAGACGCAAGTATTGCAATAATCAGGGAAATAGGTGTAGAAACAGGTGGGTCCAATATACAGTTTTGTGTTAATCCCCAAAATGGCGAATTTTACGTAATAGAAATGAACCCAAGAGTATCACGCTCAAGCGCTTTAGCAAGTAAAGCTACAGGCTTTCCTATAGCAAAAATTGCAACACTTTTAAGCATTGGCTACACTTTGGATGAAATACCAAACGATATAACTAAAAAAACACCTGCAAGCTTTGAGCCAACATTGGATTATGTGGTAACCAAAATACCACGCTTTACATTTGAAAAATTTAACACAAAAGATGAAATTGGAATGCAGATGAAAAGTGTAGGCGAAGTTATGGCAATTGGTCGCACATTTAAAGAATCCTTACAAAAAGCTATAAGATCTCTTGAGTTAGATTACTATGGTTTTGAAGATCCCCAAGAAAATGATATTGTAAAAATTATAGACAAAATTGTTCATCCAAATAGTAAACGCTTATTTTACATCGCAAAAGCAATGCGAATGGGTATGTCTATAGATGAAATATACAAGTATTCATTTATTGACAAATGGTTTCTGGCAAATATAAAACAAATACTTGATATGGAAAATGAGATAAAATTAAATGGTGTAAATATTGAAAACATTAAAAAAATTAAACAGTATGGTTTTTCAGACAAATATATTGCAAATCTTGTCAATAAAAAAGAAGAAGATATAAGGACTTTAAGAAAAAGTTTGAATATTAAAAATGTATATAAGATGGTTGACACATGCGCTGCTGAGTTTGAATCATATACTTCTTACCTTTATTCAACCTACGAAGAGGAAAATGAATCCAAGAGATCAAACAAAAAAAAGGTTGTAATTTTAGGCAGTGGTCCAAATAGAATAGGTCAGGGCATAGAATTTGACTATACATGCGTCCATGCTAGCATTACATTAAAAGAAGAAGGTTACGAATCTATCATGATAAATTGTAACCCCGAGACTGTTTCAACAGATTATGATATTTCAGATAAACTTTATTTTGAACCTTTAACTTTTGAAGATGTTATGAATGTTATAGAAAATGAAAATCCAGAAGGTGTAATTTTGCAATTTGGGGGTCAAACACCACTTAAGCTTGCAAGCGAACTGCAAAAAAACAATGTTAAAATATTAGGTACAGACTCATCAAGCATAGATATAGCCGAAGATAGAGAATTATTTAAGCAGCTAATTAATAAATTAGGTTTAAAGCAACCCGAAAGTGCAACAGCAACAACAATACAGCAAGCAATTGAGATAGCAAATACAATTGGATACCCGGTGCTAGTAAGGCCTTCATATGTTCTAGGTGGAAGAGCAATGATGATAGTATACGACCAATCACATATGGAAAAATATTCACAGGAAGCCATTAAAGTATCAGGAGATCACCCTATATTGATAGATAAATTTTTAGAAGATGCAATTGAAATAGATGTTGATGCATTATCAGATGGGACTGATACGGTTATTTGTGGTATAATGGAGCATATTGAAGCAGCTGGTGTGCACTCAGGAGATTCTGCTTGTTCTTTACCTCCTAGAACTCTAAATAGTCAAATAATAGATGAGCTAAAGCGCCAAACGAAAATCATATCTAAAGAGTTAAAGATTATTGGTTTTATAAACATACAATTTGCAATAAAAGACAATACTATTTATATTCTCGAAGTTAATCCTAGAGCTTCAAGGACAATACCTTTTGTTAGCAAAGCAACAGGTGTTGCCTGGCCAAAAATTGCAACAAAAGTACTTCTTGGCAAAACACTAAAAGAACTTAATGTTAAAGAAGTTGTCCCTAAATATTATGCTGTAAAAGAAGTAGTGTTACCGTTTGCTAAGTTTCCAGATGTAGATGTGGTTTTGGGACCAGAAATGAAGTCTACAGGCGAGGTTATGGGTATTGATAAAAATTTCTCTTTAGCTTATTATAAGGCTTTTTATGCGAGTGGATCAGTTTTGCCTACAAAAGGCAATGTATTTTTGTCACTTGCTGATAAAGATAAAGCTTATGTAAATGAGATTGCACAAAAATTAGTTTCTTTAGGTTTTAAGATATTTGCAACGCAAAGAACTTACAACATGATAAAAAATCTTGAAAACGTATATTATGTAAAAAAAGTTAGCGAGGGAAGGCCTAATATACTTGATTTAATAATTAATGATGAAATAGATTTTGTCATAAATACACCATCAGGTAAGGTTTCTTTTAGCGATTCATTCCATATCAGGCGATTATCGTTATTAAAAAACATACCATACTGTACTACGGTTTGGGGAGCTTTAACAAGCATAGAAGCCATAACAGCAAAGATTCAATCTCAAACTATAGATGTAAAAGCAATACAAGATTATTATAAGGAGATAGAATATGAGCAATAAAGTTTTTTTTACACCAGAAGGCTATAACAAGCTTATTGATGAATTAGAAAAGTTACAAAAAATTGAAAGACCTAAAATTATAAAAGAAATAGAAGAAGCACGTACTAAAGGTGATTTAAGTGAAAATGCCGAGTATCATGCAGCAAAAGAAAAACAAGTTTTCATAGAAAAACGCATAACAGAAATTTCTAACAAAATAAACAAAGCTTGTATAATTGATCCAAATAGTGTTCCAAAAGATAAAATAAGCTTTGGTTGTAAAGTAAAGTTATTAAATACCGACACAGATGAAGAAGTTGAATATATGATAGTAGGCGAAGATGAAGCAAACCCAAACGAAGGAAAAATTTCAGTAAACAGTCCAATAGCTTTAGCACTTTTAGGCAAAGAAGTTGGAGATATCGTAACTGTAAAAGTTCCAGCGGGCGTAAAAAATTTTGAAATAGAGGATATATCATAATTATGCAAACATTAGTATTAAGCAACGATAAAGTTGCGAATGATATATATTGTCTTAAGCTGCAAAAACCGTACGGTTTTGATTATAAACCAGGTCAATTTTTAATGATAAAGGTAAATAATTTAAATGAACCATTACTTCGAAGGCCATTTAGTATAGCTAAAGCTGTAAGTTCAATAGATATATACTATAAAATTGTAGGTCTTGGAACAAAGATTTTATCAGCTTTAAAGAATGGTGAATATATTGACATTACTGGACCTTTTGGAAATAATTTTGAAATAAAATACAAACGTCTTGCTTTAGTAGGTGGTGGCATTGGTGTTGCACCACTTATTGGTTTAAAAAACTTTTTAGACGAGCAAAAAATCGAATCGGAGTGTTTTTTTGGTTTTAATACAGCTAAGGATTGCTTTGTAGACTTTGGATCTATTGCGACAATTGATGGCTCTTCTGGTATAAAAGGCACAGTTATTGATATGCTGGCTCATTTAGATAATTCGTATCATGTTTATGCTTGTGGACCAAATGCTATGCTTAGTGCTTTATGTAAACTTGCAGATGAAAAAGGTTTTAGCGTGGATGTATCTTTAGAATCAAACATGGCATGCGGCTTTGGTGTGTGCTTAGGCTGCAGCGTAAACACAATAAAAGGATACAAACAGGTTTGTAAAGATGGGCCAATCTTTAACTATACGGAGATAATATGGTAAACCTATCAGTAAAATTAAACAATTTAATATTTAAAAATCCTGTAATGACAGCCTCTGGTACATTTGGTTACGGAATTGAGTACAATAGATTTTTTGATATAGGGCTTCTTGGCGGTATTATAGTAAAAGGCTTAAGTCTAAACCCAAGGCAGGGCAACCCGCCACCAAGAATTATAGAAACTCCATGTGGTATGCTAAACTCTATTGGCTTACAAAATATAGGCTATAATAAATTTGTTAGCGATATTTTACCCCAATTTGACAATATTGATACAAACTTAATAGTGAATATTTATGGTAGTGAAATTGGAGAATTTGTGGAACTTGCAAGTAAACTAAATAATTACAAACAAATTTCCGCTTTGGAAGTAAATGTATCGTGTCCAAATGTTAAAGCAGGCGGAGCTACATTTGGAAAAGACCCAGAGGTTATATTTGTTCTTGTATCAAGTATAAAAAAAGTTTGCGAAAAACCAATAATTGTAAAATTAACACCAAATGTTACAGATATTGCTCTAATTGCACAGGCGGCTCAATCTGCTAAAGCTGATGCGGTAAGTTTAATAAACACTATTACGGGTATGGTTATTGATACAAAAACAAAAAAACCTTTCCTTGGAAATAAATTTGGCGGATTAAGTGGACCAGCTATTTATCCAGTGGGTCTTAGAATGGTTTATGAAACCTATGAAAAAATAAATATACCAATAATTGGAGTTGGCGGTATAAATAGTCCTGATATTGCTATTCAGTATTTACTTGCTGGAGCATCTTTAATACAAATTGGTACAGCTAATTTTGTTGAACCAGATATTAGTTTAAAAATTATAGATGGAATAATGAGGTATTTAGAAAATGAAGAAATTGATGATGTTAGCAAGCTTGTTGGTCTTGCTCACAACTAGTGCTTTTGCCTATACCTTAAAAGATTTGGGTATTTCTCTTAAGAATTACCAGGTCTTGCCTTTTAAACAAATTGCAATAAATGCAATGACAAAACAAAAAATTGAAAGAAATGGTATATTGACAATAAAAAAAGGACAATACATGGTTTTTACATATAAAGATGAAACAGTAAAACTAAAAGACGCAAAAGTATATGATACTATAGACAATAGCACTAAAGTTTACCCTCTTGAAGGTTTTAATCAAGTTTTATACAATCTTTTTTTAGGAAAAGAAAACATTAATTCAATTTTTGATATTAAAAAAACAAATGGTAGCTTTTTGCTTACACCACAACAAAAAACAAACATTGCACAAGTTGAGCTTTCTTTAACTAACCAAAAACTTAAAAAAATTAAAATCACAGATGTTTATGGCAATATTATAATATTTGATTTTTAATGTTGCTTTTATGTTGCGAACACTACAACGAAGCAAAACCATTTATTGAATATTTCAAGGCTCAAAAGCAACGCAATTTATACCTAACAGAAGGTATAGCAATATATGTAAACTTCGGAAAAGGCGCATTGAACCTTGCTTTTGAATTTACAAAGTTAAACGAGACACTTAAACCGGATTTAAGCATTCTATTTGGCACAGCAGGAAATATATCAGACTTAAAAATAGGTGAGATAATAATAGCTAAAAAGACCAAATTATTTGACACGAGTCTATCACCATTATTAAACCCTGTAGAACTAAATACAGTTAATGGTTTTAAAAATGTTGATTGTATAAGCGTTTTTGGTAGTTATGCACTAAATAAAGATCTAAGTCTATTTGGTGATTGTATTGATATGGAAGCCTACTTTTTTGCAAAAGCACTTAATCAATTAAATACAAAAGGCCTTATTGTAAAACTTATAAGTGATAATAATGATATAACTAATAAATTTATTACAATTGATTACTCCAAAGCTTTAGATGTGATAAATACTTTTAAAATAATAGCAAATAATAACCTAACAGAAATTTTTGTAAAAACGCACATTCTCGATGTAAAAGTACTTTTTGGTTTAAAAAGGCTTTTTGAAAAAAAACACTACACGTTTACAATGCGTCAAAATATCTATAAAAAAATTCTTATTAATTCTACAGAAATTATCAAAAAACCATTTAAACTTAAACGTAGCTTTAGTGAAATACATGTTAAACAAAAATATATAAAAATTGACGACTATGTTGGTATTTTTCACAATTTAAAAGATAAATGCGCAGTTATTTATGCAAATAAGAAAGGAGAATTTCTAAGGAAAACTCCAGATCATTACACACCACAAAATACTTATGGATACTCAATTCTTCAATCTTATAACTGCATATACGATTGTTCATATTGCTTCTTAAAAGGATATTTTAAAACATTCAATCCTGTTATTTTCAAAAACATAGAAGATTATTTTGAGCAAATAAAAAAAATTCTCTCAAAAGATAAACTAAGGCCAATGTACTTTTACCTTGGAACATTTTCTGATCCTATAGCTTTAAGTATTTTTGACAAAAGCTATATTAAATTTGCTGAGTTCTTTGAAAATCTCGATGCAATATTAGAAATTAGGACAAAATCAGCCAATGTTAAAGAATTATTACAACACAAACCTTTTAAAAATACAATAATTGCTTTTTCCCTTGCACCGCAAAATGCGATAGAAAAGTTTGAATATTTAACACCAAGCCTGCCAAGGAGGCTTGAAGCGATAAAATTATTAGATAATGCTGGTTTTAATATTGGCATTCGTTTTGATCCCTTTTTTGGTGAATTTTTAAGTCAATATGAAAGTTTTGTAAGTTTTTTAAAACAAATAAAACACTTGCACTCAATTGAGATAGGGTTTTTGCGATTCTCAAAAAACGAATACAAAATTTTTTTAGATAAAAATCCAGCAATTCTTTCAAATATGATTTTAAAAAATAATATGTATATATCAAATTCAATAGAATATACAAAAAAAGCAATACAAACAATATTTAGAGACTTTAAAGATAAAATTTACTATAATATGCTAACTAATTAAATAATTATAAAGTTTTGTCCTTATGACTTGACATTCTTTATTGATTATTATATAAATTAAAAAATTGCCCTGGAGGTTTAATAATGAAAGAAGAAGATCTCAATGCTCAATTGGCAGAATTAGTTAGATTAAATCCGCAAATTGAAGGTTCAGCTTTAGTTAGTTCGGATGGTTTGATGATAAGCTCACAGTTGCCAGCTAATTTTGATGAAGACAGGGTTGCTGCAATGTCAGCTGCATTGCTAACATTGGGTGAGCGGGCAGTGGACGAATTAGAAAAAGGCGTACCTGAGCAGGTTACAGTTAAAGGTGATAAAGGCTACATTATATTGACATCAGCTGGCAGTGAAGCAGTTTTAATTGTGCTTGCAAAACCTGATGTAAAGCTGGGTTTGCTTTATTTGGACATTAAAAACACATCAAAAAAACTAAAAGAATTAATGTCGTAAAGGAGCGTATTGTGAGCGAAGAAGAGAAAAAAGAACGACTTGAAAAATTGACTGGTGCTCATGTTTTTTGGGCATCTTTGGTTGGGTCTTCTTATGATTTGGGTATAATGAATCAAGCCATAATAGTGCCTGCAATGAAAGCAACAGCGCAAAGGTTAGTATTGCATCAAATGTATAAAAATCTGTTGCCAAAATTCAATCCACAAGATAGTCTGGATATTAACATTAAAAAAGCCCTTGATGCTTTAAACGAATACCTCCAATTTGCAAATCATTACAATGTATCTATTACTCAAGAAAATTCAAAAATGATAGCTACAATAAACATTAGAAAAGACTCTTGTATGTTTTGCCCAGTTGGTGTAGGTGGCGGTCCAGTTGATACTAGCGTATGTCCATACCCTCCACTTTTTTCTACATATTTTGATGTTTTAGCTAAAAATACACTTTCATTTTTAACACCCAAAATGAAAAAAGAAGAAAAAGGCTACATGAAAAAAGAACCTCAAGATTGTATTATGAGTTTTATCTTTGAAGAAGATGATGCTTTTAAATCAATTTATGAAATTTTAAAATCATCTGTAGAAAAAATACAAACTACAATAGAAAATGCACTAAAGGATGGTGTGATATCCGAAGAAGAACTCTGGGATAGAAATTATATCCCAATAGAAAATACAAACCCTCAAAAATACAAAACAAAATTTACTGATTTCATGAAAAAATTCATTCAACCAATTGAAGATGAAGTACTAAATCTAAACAAAAAATTTGTTTTTGTAGTGTTGGTTGATGAAAACGGTTATTTACCCGCGCACAATACAATATATGATCAACCACTAACAGGCGATTATCAAAAAGACCTTGCAGGAAACCGATCAATGCGCATATTTAATGACCCAACAGGTCTTGCCGCTGCAAAAAATACAGATCCTATTTTATTTCAAATATATCCAAGAGACCTTGGCAAAATTATGTATGACATCTCCATGCCTGTAATGATCAATGGAAAGCATTGGGGCGCTTTAAGGATAGGCTTTAAAGATTAATCTAAAATCAATCTTCTGCAACTAATTGCTCTAAAGCAAGCAGTATCGCTTGCTTTACTTCTTCTTTGTTTTTGTTTGAAATCTTAATTAAAGGTATGTCTTTTGGTTTATTGGAAAGTAGTTGTTCTATAACCTTATCATCTATTCTATTTGGTAAATCCTTTTTTGTAAGTGCAAATACCGCAGGCAGTCTTTTTATTTTCATAAATTCGCGATAATATTTGTACATATTGGAAACGGATTCTTTACTCGTTATATCTCCAAGTACTATTAAAGCAAGGGCATTTTTTTCTAATATATCGTATATAAATTTAAAGCGCTCTTGGCCAGGTGTTGCGTAAATATGTATTATAATTTCTTTGTCAATTGTAATTGTGCCAAAATCAATAGCCACAGTAGTAAAACTTTTTATATCTTTTAACCCTTCTTCTGTAACCGGTTTATCAGTTGTAATTGGATCAATTTCGCTTATACATTTAATAAATTCTGTTTTACCTGAATTAAAACTACCTGTAACAATTATTTTGTAAATAGCCATTTTTTACAAACCTCTAATTTTATCTAAAATTTTATGCAAAACACCTTTTTTTATCTTTACATCGAACTTATTTGTTAAATCTTGATCAGATGACAAATCAATTATTCTCAACATGTACATTACTACAAGGTTTTGTAAAACTCTTATATCATAGCCATATCGTCTTAGAATTTTATCTACGCTAATATTAGAGTTATTCATTAACCAATTAATATCTAAATTACTACCAGGCAATAAAGAGCTTTTTACGGCATATAGTGGTGCTTTTACAGTTACAATATTTCTATCTTTTGGAAGCAAAGACATAAGATGTTCTTTATTATCAATATTTTTAATCCCTTCCCAAACGAAATTTTTTAAACTAATTCTTGGAGTTCTTTCATTGGATATATTTGATAAATCGGATATCTCTATAATGTCTTGGGCAACATAAAGTGTTGGATAGTTAAATATATCATAAAAATTTTCAAAATCAGAATGTATGAAGTTTATTTCACTTCCCACTATAAGAATTTTAAGCTGTCTATTGCCAACCAAAAAACTAATTTTTTGGTTACTTCTAATAGAATTTAAAAACTCACCAAGCCTAACTTCTTTAAAATTATCAAAAGATATTCTTTCTAAAGTTTTGAATTTATTATTAATGTTTGAAATAGCTGCAAATATTTCTTTATGAAATGATGGATAAACAATACTTATAACATCTTTTGTATTTGGAATAATGTCTGTTTCGTCTTTTAAAATGACGATAGTTGGCTTAATAAAGCCAGGCTCTAAATTATTTGCATTTATTTTTTCTAAAAAAACTTCGGCAAGTTTTGATTTAGTAGTTAAGCCTTTATGATTTCCTATTATAATTAAATTATAATTCGCAATATCTTCTTTAATCTGACGGGGATCATCAACCCAATCAACAGACCATCCATCTGTGCTTAAAATATACTGCAAGATTTTTGCAAGCAAATTATCATCTAAAACTAAATAAGCTTTCTTGCTTTTATCTAATACCTTTAGCATCTTATAAGTGATTTTATATAATACATATATATAAGTCAAGAAAATTTTTTAAAATTGATAAAAAAAATTTTTATGTTATAATAAAAAAATAGGAGGTAAAAATGAAAAAATTAACTTTAGCTCATAGCCCTGATTCAGATGATGCATTTATGTTCTATGCTTTAAATATAAACGCAATAGAGACACACGGATATACTTTTGAGCAAATTTTAAGCGATATACAAACCTTAAATGAAAAAGCACTTGAAGCTGTATATGATATAACTGCAATTTCTCTTGCGGTTTATCCCCTTATACAGGATAAGTACGATATACTAAAAAGTGGTGCAAGCATGGGTTTTAAATATGGACCTATTATAGTGTCAAAAAAACCTATGTCTTTAGATGAAATAAAAAAATCAAAAATTGCCATACCAGGTATTTATACAAGCGCATTTTTAGAGTTACAATTATTGCTTGGCAAAGATTTAGATATACTTATTGTGCCTTTTAATAAAATATTTGATCATGTATTAAATGGAGATGCACAGGCTGGACTAGTAATACACGAAGGTCAACTTACATATAAAGATTTTAATCTTTACAATGTATTTGATATTGGTAAATGGTGGTATGAAAAAACAAAACTGCCTCTTCCCCTTGGTGTTAATTCCATCAAAAAAAACCTAGAAGACAAAAGTTTAATATCTGATATCCTTCAAAAAAGTATTCTATACTCTTTAGAGCATAGAAGCGAAGCTGTAAATTATGCTTTAGAATTTGCAAGAGGCATGGAAACTTCACTTGCAGATCAATTTATAGGTATGTATGTAAATAAATTAACAGTAGATATGGGAGAAGACGGATTAAAAGCCTGTCAGCTATTGCTTGATGAAGCATATAAAGCTGGTTTGATTAAAAAAAGTACTAAAATAACGCTTGTATAACGCTATTATTGTTGGAGCAGGTACAAGTGGACTTGCTTGTGCCTGTTTTTGTAAAGGCAAAACCCTTCTTATAGATAAACAATCAGCGGGCAAAAAATTATCAATTGCAGGAAATGAACGTGTAAATTTAACTAACCTTGCAGATTTAAACGAATTTTTAAAAGCCTATGTTCCAAATGGCGAATTTCTAAGAAATGCATTTAAAATTTTTTTTAGAGATGATCTACTTAGATTTATAAATACACTTAATCTTGATATAGAAGTCGAAAATAATAAAGTTTTTTTGAAGAATTCAAATGGGAAAATTCTTGTCAATAAACTAAAAAACTTTATATTAAATAGAAATATTCATCTAGTTGAAAACGAGAAAGTCATTAAAATAGAAAAAAAAGAAACGTTTATAGTTTATACTTCAAGAAACATATACAAATCAAAAAATCTTGTCATAGCAACAGGTGGATTAGCACGTAAAAAATTAGGTGCAAGTGCAGATGGCTATATGTTTGCAAAATCTCTTGGTCATACAATTATACCGCCAAAACCATTTGAAACGCCGTTTTGCATTAAAGATAGCCTATTTGAAAATTTAAGTGGAATATCTTTATATGTTCAAATAAAATACAAAAATAAAATTTTTTCTGGCGATATGCTTTTTACTCACTTTGGCTTAAGCGGACCTGTTATTTTAGAAGCTTCATGTTTTGTTAAAAATTGCGACATAATAAACATTAATTTTTTAGGAAAAAATAAAGATATTTTTTTTAAAGAATTAGAAAAAGCTAAAAGTATAAAATTGCTTATTAAAGATTATTTACCAAAACGCTTTATTAATAATATATCAAAAAAAATTCCATTTATTGAAAAAAATATAAATCAAGTTTCAAAAAAAAATATACACTTTGCATTTGAACTACTTTGCAATTATAAAATTAATGTAAAACTATGTGGTTTTGATAGAGCTTTTGTTACAAAAGGTGGAATAAATTTAAAAGAAGTAGATCCAAAAAGTTGCTCTTCAAAGCTTGTTAGTAACTTATTTTTTTGTGGAGAAATTTTAGACATTGCAGGCCCAATAGGCGGTTTTAACATTCAGGCAGCGTTTTCAACTGGTTATTTAGTTTCTCAAAAACTTGGTAACCTACCGTTTACAAACATATAAAGCCCTATTGATACCAAAAAAATACTCATGACATATGTAATCAAATTTGTTTTCAAAAAGTTAAATGAGTTAACAAAAAAGCCCATAAATATAGATGCAAGCACAAATGGTATTCCAAGTCCAAGCGAGTATATAAAAAGTAGCATAGCACCTTTTGATAAACTTGCAGTGTTAGCTGCAATTACAAGTATAGATGATAAAATTGGTCCAACGCATGGACTCCACCCAAACGCAAAGAAAATACCAACCAAAAATGATGTAAATAAATTTACACTTTTCACTTGAACATTAATTCGTAAAAATTTATAAATAAAATCTATTTTAAAAATATACAAAATTCCAAATATTATTATTAAAATACCAGAAATTTTAGCAAGTAAAATTTTATTTGTTACTATTATTGTTCCTATATAGCTTGCACTTGTACCCATGAGGGTAAATATAACGCTAAATCCCAAAACAAAAGCTATAGAGTTTAAAATTGCCTTTTTATAAACATTTTTATCTTTAGACTCTTTTAACTCTTTTACGGTTACTCCCGAAATGTATGAGATATAAATTGGTATCAATGGCAAAATACATGGACTAATAAAGGACAAAAGACCGCCAAAAAGTGCACTAAAATACATTAAACCCTCCCAAATAGATTATTAAAAAACATTTTTATTGGATTGTCAATAAGTTTAATGTTTTGAGAAAAAAAGTAATTTATCAATCTTTTGATAGAAATAGAGAAACTTGAGTCAGGGTTGTATTGAATAATTGGTTTTTGACTTTTGATTGAACTTGACAGGTTTTTATCAAACAAACTATAACTTGCCATATCAAGTTTTGTATGTAAAAATTTTTCACAAATATTGTTCATATTATTAAAAACATTTTGAGCTTCTTGTTTATCTTTTACCATATTTATAAACATTTTAATATCTTTTCGCTTGTAATTTAAAGTCAATATTTTAATTGTTGCATAAGCATCGGCTATTGATGTTGGCTCAGGTGTTGCCACAATAATTATATCAATAGCATTTTTAAGAAGAGTCATAACTTTTTTTGATATACCCGCACCTGTATCTATCAATAACACATCTGATTGAGCAGATAATTCATTAAGCTTATCTAGTATTTCTCCTAAATCATTTTCTGCAACATTGGAAATTTCTTCAATGCCGCTGCCTGCAGGTATAATTTTTAAATTTTGATTATAGTCAACAATAATTTCTTCTAATTTTTTTGATTTGTTAATCACATCAATTATACTGTAACTTGTTTTAATACCCAATACAATGTCTACATTTGCAAGCCCTAAATCTCCATCAAATAATATAACTTTTTTATTTATATTGCTTAATGCTACAGCCATATTTGCAACAATGCTGGTTTTTCCTACACCACCTTTGCCACTTGAAACTGCTATAACTTTCTGGTTTTTCTTGTTTGTATCAACCAATTCTCTTAACTTTTTAGCTTGATCGTTCATTTTCTTCCTCTTTTATTGTATTTTTAATAATAAACGAAGATATACTTAATGGATCAGCTTTAACTATATCATCTGGAACATCTTGCCCAAAACTAATGTAAGAAATTGGTTTTTTTGTTTTAACAGCAAAATTAAGCATTGTACCCGGCGTATTTGTTTCGTCTAATTTTGTTAAAAGTAGGCTATCAATTCTGAGTTTAGAAAATTTCTCGTAAATTTCCATACAATCTTCTTCTTTTGTATTCAAAGCTAAAACCAAACTAAAATGCATGCCTTCTTGATCTTTAAATAAATTAAATGATTCTTCTAATCGTTTAATATCTTTTTGGCTTCTTCCCACGGTATCAATAAAAATTTTATCGTAGTCACTAAATTCATTAACAGCTTTTTGAAGATCATTTTTTGTAATACAAACGTGCATTGGTATTTCCATGATTTTTGAATATGTTAATAGTTGGTCAACGGCACCTATACGATAAGTATCGGTTGTAATTATACTTACTTTCTTTTTGTTTTTTAATTTTTCAATAGCTGCAAGTTTTGCTATTGTTGTAGTTTTGCCAACACCTGTTGGGCCAGTTAGTACCACTATTTGCTCGTCTAACTGAGCAGTTTTAAAAAATTGCGACAATAAAACGGTTAAATAATCAATGGTATAATTTTCATCTTTTAATTTTTCTGCATACAAATTATCATACATGGCTTTTGAAATCTTGAAAGAGTATTTTTTATTTATACCTTTTTCATTCATAAGATTAAAATACTTTTGGACCGAAATAGGCAAATTGTAAATATCGATTTCGCCTTCTTTTTTTGCCATATATGAAAGAGAACTTTTTAAGTTATCAAGATCATTTTTAATACTTTCTACAACTTCCTGAAGTGGATTTTTAGTAGCGCTTTTTAACAAATTTTCCAACTCTAAAATCTTTTTTTCCAGATCTTGTTTAGACGAGTCAATGTTTTGTGACTCAATTAAGCTTACAAAATTAGCCTTTTTACTTTCTTGTTTGTGCTCAATAGCAGCAGTTACTTCGATAACCTCTCTTTTAAAAAATGAAAAAAAAGACCCTTTTCTTACCTTTCTTGTTGATAAAATAACGGCTTCTTCGCCTAATTCTTTTTTTATTTTTTTTATGGCTTCTTGAAGGTTATTTGCTTCAAATGTTTTTATTATCATAATTCAATTGTGCCCAATGTTTTAATTTCAACATTATTGGCAACCTCTGAGTAAGAAAGTACAGCAACTCTAGGAAAAAATTTTTCAAGAAACGCTTTAAAATGCCTTCTTACCCTTGGAGATGTAACGATAATAGGCTCAATACCATTTTCTGCAACCTTAGCAATTTGATTTTGCGTAGCTTGAATAAGCTTATCAGCAATATTTGGAGGCAGATTCATATAAGAATAACCGCTTTCTTCTTTAATATTTGCGCTTAATATACCTTCTGCACTTGAGCCAAGCAAAATTACATTTAAAACATTATTTTCATCCTTATATTTATTTGTGATATGGTAAGCTAGAGCGCTTCTTACATACTCTGTTAGCAAATCTAGATCTTTAGTATGTGGAGCCCAATCGGCAAGCGTTTCAAAAATTGTGAGCAAATCTCTTATAGGTACTTGCTCTTTAAGAAGATTTTTTAATACCTTATGCACTTGACCAAGAGTTAAATACTGTCCTAATTCTTCTATAACTTTAGGATAATCAACTTTTAAGTTTTCAAGTAATTTACTTGCATCCTGGCGCGTAAATATGTCATAAATATTTCTTTTTATTAGTTCGGTTATATGTGTAATTATGACAGTAACTGGATCAACTACTGTGTATCCAGCTAATATTGCTTCATTCTTTTTTTCCTTATCTATCCATATTGCCTGCAAACCAAACGCTGGTTCTTTAGTGGCTATACCTTCTATTTGCTTTAGGGGGGCAGGTGACATAGCAAGCAATTTATCCGGTTCAATCCTGTATTTACCTACTTCAATGCCTTTGATTAAAAAAATATACTCATTTTTGTCTAAAGTAAGATTGTCCCTTATTCTAATAGAAGGTATTATAACACCAATATCTAAGGCTAGCTGTTTTCGCATTAATTTTATTCGATTTAGCAAATTGGCACCTTCTGTTTCTTCTGTTAAATGTATCAAGCCGTAGCCTATTTCAAGCTCTAGTACATTAATTTTCATTGCTTCTTCGATGTTTTCTTCAACTATTGGAACTTGCGATTGTTCTTGAGTAATTTTCTCTTCTTCAGTAGCCTCGCGGTTTTTTTGAGAAATTGAATAAGCCAGATAAGTAAAAATAGCGGCCAAAAGAATCAATAATATATGCGGCATACCTGGTAATAATGCAAGGATAGCTAAAATTGCAGCGGATAAATACAAAGCTTTGTATTGTTTTGTAAGCTGATTAATTAAATCAGGTGCAAGACTTTCTTCGCTTGAGCTTTTTGTAATTACAATACCTGCTGCTGTAGAAATAATTAGTGCTGGTAGTTGAACAACAAGGCCATCGCCAATAGTAAGTACAGTGTATCTGCTAGCTGCCTCTGATAAACCCATTTTATGTTGAAGCACGCCAATAATTATACCGCCTATTATGTTAATAAAAGTTATTAAAAGACCCGCTATTGCATCGCCTCTTACAAACTTGCTTGCACCATCCATAGCTCCGTAAAAATCTGCTTCTTTGGCTATTTCCTGTCTGCGTTTTTTTGCCTCTGCTTCAGTTATTACTCCTGAATTTAAATCTGCATCTATACTCATTTGCTTTCCAGGCATTGCATCCAAAGTAAAGCGTGCTGCAACTTCTGCAACTCTACCTGCACCTTTTGTTATTACAACAAAATTTATTATTACCAATATAATGAATATTATAAAACCAACAACATAGCTTCCTCCAACAACAAAGTAACCAAAAGTTTTTATAAATTCTCCAGCTGCATCGGCACTTTGAGCTCCGTGAAGCAAAATTGCTCTTGTAGTTGCTATACTTAAAGACAATCTAAATAAGGTTACAGTTAAAAGTATTGTAGGAAAAGTCGATATATCCAGCGGTCTTTGTGTATAAATACTTACAAAAAAAATAAGTAATGCAGAAGCAAAAGAAATAGTTATAAAAAAATCAAGCAAAAAAGGTGGCAAGGGCACAATTAAAACTGTAAGAATAATAATTACTGCAACAAGTATAAGGAAATCGCTAAAGCGCGTAATTTGACCCATTAAACTAAGTTCTTTCTCCAAAAATTCCCCTTCCAATGCGTATAATAGTCGAGCCTTCTTGGATTGCTATACGAAAGTCATCACTCATACCCATCGATAACTCGCTCAAAGTAGGACAAATGCTTTTCTTTAAATCTTCAAATATTGATTTCATATCCCTAAAAGCTTTTCTAATTTCACTTTCTTGGGCTTGTGGTCCAATGCACATAAGACCGTATAGTTTTAGATTTTCAAAATTAACTATTCTCTTTGCAGCATCTAAAACTTCATTTTTAGAAAAGCCAAATTTTTTTGAATCACCCGCAATGTTTACTTCAAGCATTATATTTATGATTTTGTTTTCAGATTGAGCGTATTTATTTAATTTTTCTGCAAGTACTATTGAGTCAACACTATCAATATAGTCAAAATAGCTAACTGCTTTTTTGGCTTTATTTAACTGAAGGTGTCCTATTAAATGCCACTGAATATCTAAATTGTCTGCTTTTGCAAGTTCAATTTTTTCAATTGCTTCCTGGACTCTGTTTTCCCCGAATATTTTTTGAGAGCACTCATAAGCTTTTTTTACAGCTAAATAGCTAAAGTTTTTTGAAACCGCCATTAATTTGACATTTGGATTTAAAATTTCCAATTCCTGTTTTATTTTTTTTAAGTTTTCACAAATATTTTCCATAAAAAACTCCTTTTTACGATTATACTTTTGCTTTAAAATAAGTCAATTATTTATATGGTGTATAGTTGACAAATTCCGTATAAAATAGTATAAAAACTTTGGCTAAATGCCCCGATAGCTCAGAAGGATAGAGCACAGGATTCCTAATCCTGGTGCCGCAGGTTCGATTCCTGCTCGGGGCACCATATTGCTAATTGCCATTTAAGTAAAGTGATGTCTTAAGGATAAGATAATGTATCTTAGCCTTAATTGGTTTAGAAAATAGTAGCGTTTTAGTTGACTAAAAACTACACTATATAAAACATGAAAAAAATCAGCGTTCTTGTAATTGATAATGCAGATTCATTTACCTACAATATTGTAGATTATTTAAGAAAAATTAACAACATAAACATAGAAACTCAAGAAAGCAATAGAATTAGCCTATCTGAAGTAAATTATTTTGATAAAATAATAATATCTCCTGGTCCAGGATTACCAAAAGACTTTCCTATTATCTATGAAATTATTAAAGAATACCATACATCCAAACATATTCTGGGAATTTGTTTGGGTTATTTAGCAATAGGTAGTTTTTTTGGTGCTAATCTTATTAATATTTTTCCAGTTGTACATGGTCAAGCACATAAAATCAAAGTAGTAAAGCAAACTCCAATATTTAAAAACATACCTAAAACTTTAAAAGTAGGTTTATATCACTCGTGGGCTATTGATTATAAAAATTTCCCAAAAGAATTAGAAATTACAGCTGTTTCAGAATATGGCATTATAATGTCTATATCTTCTAAAAGATTCAATATTTTTGGAATTCAATTTCATCCTGAGTCTTATATAACGCAATATGGCTTTAATATTATAAAAAACTTTATTAATTTAAACCTATAAATCATATTATTTGATTTTCAATTACAAACTTTTTATTTAGGTTTATAAGTCTCAAAAAACTTATCCACTTCTATACAAATTTGTGTTATAATATTTATGTTTGTTAAGGTAAAGTATTTTAGAATTTATTGTTATTTGTAAAGTTTGCAAAAGATTATTTAACAATGGTCCTTTTAGAATTTATAGAAAAAGCAAATTTTTATGGTGCAAAACATATTCCTTTTTTATTTTTAGTTGATTTTGAAATGCACAAACTTTTTTTGTGTACTTTAGATAGAGCTTCCAAGCTAAATGTACTCTACCAAATTGGTACTAAAAGAAATTTTGATGACAAAAATACCTCTATCTGCGAAAAACCTATATTAGAGTTATATCCAATTAACTATGAGGAATACTTGAAAGCATTTGATATTGTAATGAAAAATATTTTAGCAGGTAATACCTATTTATTAAATTTAACATTTCCTACAACTATTACAACTAATTGTTCTTTATTGGAGCTTTTTCATATTGCAAAATCTCCTTATAAACTTTTTTTTGATAACCAATTTATTCTTTTTTCACCGGAATCTTTTATAAAAACTAAAAATAGATTTATTTTTTCTTATCCAATGAAAGGAACTATTGATGCAAGTTTGCCTAATGCAAAGAAAATTATTTTAAAAAATAAAAAAGAAGAATGGGAACATAATACTATTGTTGATTTAATAAGAAATGATCTATCTATAATTGCAAAAAATATTACCGTCACAAGGTTTAGATTTATTACAAAAATATATACCAATAGAAAAGATTTACTACAGGTAAGTTCTGAAATCCGCGGCAAACTTCCCGCTAATTGGCAAAACAAAATCGGTGAAATTTTAGTTAATTTATTACCTGCAGGATCAATAAGTGGTGCTCCAAAGAAAAAAACAGTAGAAATAATTAAGGAAGCTGAAAAAATTGACAGAGGATACTATACTGGCATTTTTGGTATTTATGATGGCACAAATATTGATAGTGCTGTAAATATTCGCTTTATAGAAAAAATCGGAAATCATATACGGTTTCGCAGTGGAGGTGGTATTACATCAAATAGTAATCCAATAGATGAATATAGAGAATTAAAAGATAAAGTATATGTTCCCATTATTTGAAACAATAAAAATTTTAGATGGTAAAATCTATAACTTATCATTTCATCAAAAACGCTTAGAATTTTCTTTTCAAATCTATTTTCAAAAGAAAGCGCCTTTCCTTTTGAGTGATATTATTAATATTCCAAAAGATTTTTCTAAAGGTCTGGTTAAACTCCGTTTTTTGTACTCTGAAAAAAGCTATAAACTTGAATTTTTGCATTATAAACCGCGTAAAATCATTACTTTAAAAATTGTTGAAAACAACGAGATAAATTATTCTCTAAAATTTACTGACCGTTCACAAATAAACGATTTAGTGCACCAAAAAGGAACTTGTGATGACATTTTAATTATAAAAAATGGATTTATTACCGATACATCAATTGCAAATATCGTATTTTATGATGGAAAAGAATGGGTAACTCCAGCTATCCCTTTATTAATGGGAACTTGTAGAGCTAAATTGTTAAAAGAAAACAAAATTAAAGAAGAAGTTGTAAAAATAACAGATCTTTACAAATTTAGGGCGTTTTGCTTAATAAATGCGCTAAATTGCAACAATCTTTCACCAATTTCAATTATTAATATATGTTATTAGAAGTGTTGCGTTATTTCCTGTTTTAAATAGAATTACGACGTTTTATTTTTACAAAGTTGATTTTTTAAAAATTAAATTGTACTTTTTGCCTTGAATTTTTCTTTATATGCTCTTGTTTTTTTAATAAAAATCTATTATTATTTTATTAGTATAAGGTGATAAATGACTAAAATTCTAGACTCAAACTATGAGCTTATACGTAAAATGCTAGATGGCATACAAATGCCGGCTTTGCTTGTTGACAAAAACCATAAGATACTGTTTCAAAACAAAGCTGCTTCTAAGATTTTCAATTCAAAAGTTGGTGGTTTATGTTGGATTGAGCTGTGGAAAGGTGAAACGTTAACTCAAGAGCACAAACAACTATTTAAGCAAGGTAAAATTTTGCCAAATATGCAGTGCTATTTTTGCGTCTCAGATGAAGCACTAAATAAAAAAGAGCATTTAACCCAAGAGCTTTATCTATTAAACAAATACTGGCAGTCTCATTGGGTTCCTATAGATGATAACATTTATCTGTATTATTTCATAGATATCACACAGCTAAAAGAAAACGAAAATAAAATAAAGCAGCAGGAACGTTTTTTAAGAGAAATAACAGATTTAGTACCAGATATGATATGGCTAAAAGACACGCACAAAAGATACTTATTTGCAAATAAAGCAATCTGCGATCAACTCCTTTTTGCAAAAGATACAAATGAACCTATAGGCAAAACTGATTTGTATTTTGCCCAAAGGATAAAGGCCCAAAAGCCTGATGACCCAAACTACCATACATTTGGAAAACTGTGTATGGATTCAGATGATGTGATTTTGTCTACAAAAAAACCTGGCAGATTTAATGAATATGGCAATGTAGCTGGAAACTACCTTTATTTAGATGTAATCAAAGTTCCAAAAAAAGACGAAAAAGGGAATATTACAGGCATTCTTGGAGTAGCAAGAGATATAACCCAACAAAAGATTATTGAAGAAAAACTCAAAAAAGCCCAAGAAAGGCTTAAGGAATCCTTTTTATACCATAAAACGCTATTTGAAAACAACGCTGCAGCTATGATGATTGTAGATAAAAACAGAAACATAATAGATGTAAACAATACTCTATGTAAAGTGCTTTTTTATGAAAAAAAAGAGCTTATAGGAAAAAACATCCAATTAATCCACAAAGACCAGGAATCTTTTGAGCATTTTGAAAACTATTTTAGAAAACTGTTTGAAAACCCAAAAGAAAATTTAAACCTCGAATATAGCTTTAAACGCAAAGACGGCTCAACCATCTGGGCAGAAGTAACAGGCTCTTTAATTGAAATAAATAAACAACCTTACATTTTATGTAGCGCCATTGACATCACAAAATTGTATAAGGCAAGAGAACAGCTTCATTTTCAAGCTTTTCACGATACACTTACAGGGCTTGCAAACAGGCGGTACCTGGAACTTGAACTTCCAAAAGCCATGGAACGCGCAAACAGAAACAATAGTATCCTAGCTGTTTGCATGATAGATTTGGACGATTTTAAACCTATAAATGATACTTTCTCGCATGAGATAGGAGATGTTGTTTTAAAAACCATTGCAGAAAGACTTACTCTAAGACTTAGAAAAAGTGACTTTATTGTTCGATTGGGTGGAGATGAGTTTGTAATTTTCCTCGAATCAATAAAAAATATAAACCACCTAGAAAAAATATTTGCCAAGATCGAAAAAGCTATATGTTCTCCAATAGAAATAAAACAAAACATTATTGTAAAAGTAGGATTAAGTATGGGTGTATACTTATACTCTAAAACACAGTTCACTACACCAGACAACATGATACGCTACATTGATCAAGCAATGTATCAAAGTAAAAAAAATAAAAATACAAGAGATAAGTTTTGGGTTATATATAATAACCATTAAACAAAATACCTTTAAGCAAATGATGAAAAAACACCCCTTGTTATTGCGACAAATATGTCATTCTGATGCGCCCATTTGTGTCATTCTGATGCGTAAGCGAAGAATCTTACCCTGTACCATCAATGAGGCAATGAGATCCTTCGAAAACTTGTACGCCTTCAGTATGACAGTTTTAAGGGTGATTAAATGAGCACTAAAAGAAAAATTTTTTCAACTGACATAAAAATACCTCCTAATTATTAGTTTTTTGTTTTGCATATTTTAGTTAATAAGTTAAATATCTGTATGTAGTTTTTTGGCGATTGTGTTAGTATAGAAGCAGACTTAAGGATATCCGATGTGTTTATACCTTCTTTGTTTATCTCATCAGAGTATTCTAGCAGCCATTCTTTAATCATGCTTTCATCTACTTCTATGTGAAATTGCAAACCTAGTGCTTTATTGTAAACAAAGCCTTGATTTGGATATGTATCTGAAGTAAACACTCTAATAGCAGACTCAGGCAAGTCAAACGTATCATTGTGCCATTGAAAAACTTTAAAACTATCTTGGAAACTATCAAAGTATGGGTGTTTTTCAGCTTTTTTTACCTCAAAAAACCCAATCTCTTTAATGGGGCCTTTATATACTTTAGAGCCTAAAACCCTTGCGAGCATTTGTGAGCCAAGGCAGATACCAATAAGCGGTATATTTTCTTTTAAAGAATATTCTATAATCTTAAACTCATAATTTAAAAAAGGATATTTATCCTCTTCATATGCTCCCATATAGCCACCAAGCACAAGAACTAAAGAATAATTTTCCAGTGGTTCTTCCAAGAGCTGTCCTTTTGGCGTATCAAGGTAGTGTATCTTATAGCCCATATTGTATAAAACTTCACCTAATAACCCTGCATGTTCAATTTTAACATGTCTTATAGTAAGCACTTTGCTCATACAACGCTCCTTATTTTTAAAAGAAGAAGAAGAAGAAGCATAAAGCTTCTTCTTTTATATACTTGGAGGTGGTTGGTAAATTTATTTAAAATATTATACCCCCTTCAAGGCCCAGTCTGTATTGATTAGCCTTGTTGCCATTAACTCCAAAGCCACTTCCTTCTGCAAAATTATTTATGCGCACATAAGACAGATCAGCCCTTACAAATAGATACTTATATTTATACATTGGAGTAATTGTAAGACTAAAAGCTTTTGAAGAAGGACCATATCCTACCAAATCAGCATTTGCACTGTTTGGGTTATTTGTAGATTTATTTGAAGCATACTCAAGCCTTGCACCTACAGAAAATTTATCGTTTATGTTGTAATCTGCAAAACCAGCCAATCCGTAAGCTGCAGCTGAATCGCTAAAACCTGATTGAGAACTTTTAGGAGAATAAACGTAGAGCAAATCAGAGCCTAGCGTTAATTTTCCTATAGTATAAGATGCTATAAGGTCGTATTCCTGTTTGTTTGCAACAGCTGCCGTATCGTTTGCAGACGTATTTTTATTTGGTATGAGAACATTAAACGATGTTGAAAAGTTCCCTAATGTAAGTCCAATAGAACCTTCCAGCGCTAGTTTATCTTTAGAGTAAAAACCATCGTTTGCTCCTGCCTTTAGTGTTAGCGGGCCTGCTGTAACTATAGCCCTTATGCCTCTTGAAATTACTGGCTCCATGTTCCACACAAGACCCCTTTGTATATTTATGTTCTGATAGGTAAAGGCTGATTCATACCCTATGAGTGTGGGTAGTTTGCCTGCTTTAATTGATAAAAAAGAAGCAGGATCAAGTTCAACATAGGCAATGGGCAGTGGTCCGAAAAGTCCTGTATTTGCATCATCGGTAATGGTTTTATTACCGGGCATGCCAACGGTTGGAAAAGCATAAGCACCGCCAAAAACATTAAACCGTACCACTCCTGTTGTTTTTGATACATTGACTAAAGCATTGCTTATATCGTATCTTACATGCTTGTCTTCTCCATTTGTATCAAAAAAACCACTTGGGTTTGCGTTGTCCGTTAAAATGCTGTAGCCAGATAATGTGCCGTTTATGTTTATATTGCCTATATCTGTTTTTACATCAAAGGCAAATGCGCTTGAGCTAAAACATAATAACGTAAAAACTATTAACAAAGCGTGCTTCATGGTTTTCCTCCTTTTTATCTTATTATAAATCAAACCCCTTTTCTGAGTGCACAGCCAAATCAAGACCCATTACTTCTGTTTCTTCATCTACCCTTATGCCGCCTGTTAGCAGTGATACTATTTTTACCACTATAAATGTACCAATAGCAGTGTAGGTTATGGTAGCAGCTATAGCTATTGCCTGAATGAGTATTTGCTTTGGGTTGCCATACAAAGCGCCTTTGCCTGCAGCATTGATTAAAGGGTCTGCAAATATACCGGTAGCCAAAGCACCCCATATACCATTTAGCGCATGCACGCCAAATGCATCCAAAGAATCATCGTACTTAAAAAATCTCTTTATTGCGCCAGCACCTAAAAAGCCCACTATGCCAGAGATAAGCCCAATAACTAAAGCTCCTTCTAAATTTACAAAACCACTTGCTGGTGTAATCGCAACAAGCCCGGCTACTGCACCGCTTGCTGCGCCAAGCATTGTAGGGTGTTTATTTACAATCCATTCACAATACATCCAGCTTAATGCGCCAATTGCTGCTGCTGTATTTGTTGCAACCCATGCACTACCGGCCAAACCATTTGCTGCACCCGCACTACCTGCATTAAACCCAAACCATCCAAACCACAAAAGCGCTGCGCCTAAAATTGTTAAGGTAATAGAGGCAGGTGGCATAGCCTGACTTCCATAGCCTTTTCTTTTGCCAAGCATTAAAGCAAATACTAAACCTGCAACACCAGCATTTATATGAACTACAGTGCCACCTGCAAAATCCAGTGCACCAAGCTTAGAAAGCCATCCTCCACCCCATACCCAGTGAGCAATAGGAGCATATATAAAAGTAACCCACAATAAACTAAACCATATCCAAGAAGAAAATTTAACACGCTCTACCACTGAACCGCTTGCCAAAGCCACAGTAATGGCAGCAAATGTCATCTGAAAAGCAGCTTCTACAAAAACAGGTATAGTTGTGCCGGGAAATATTGAAGAACCGCTTACACCACCTAAGAATAAATACTTTGTTGAACCAATTATACCATCAATATCCGGCCCAAAAGCAAAGCTAAATCCCCAAAGCATCCATACTACACTTACAACAGCATATGCAATCAATGATAAGCCTATAGTGTTTAATATGTTTTTTGATCTGCCCATCCCTCCATAAAATAAAGCAAGACCAGCTGGCGTCATAAGCATAACAAGTGCACTTGATGTAAGCATCCATGCAGTATCTCCAGAGTTTAGTACAGGCGTAGCAGAAGCAAAAGAAAGAGCAGGTATACCCAATATCCAAAATAATATAAAAAAAACTTTCTTCATACGAGCCTCCTATATAGCTTCTTCATTTATATCAAGTGTTCTTATTCTTATTGCTTTATCTACATTGTAGATAAATATTTTACCATC
This sequence comes from Desulfurella acetivorans A63, assembly GCA_000517565.1. Lineage (GTDB taxonomy): Bacteria > Campylobacterota_A > Desulfurellia > Desulfurellales > Desulfurellaceae > Desulfurella > Desulfurella acetivorans. The sequence goes on along the minus strand of CP007051.1, from coordinate 835,282 downwards.
TCCAATCTTTCCTGTTTTGGCGTGTTCTATAATCTTTTCTATAACCAGATCCAATTGATCATCTTTTACAACTACTTCAATTTTTACTTTTGGTATAAAATCAACAACATACTCTGCGCCTCGGTAAATTTCCGTATGGCCCTTTTGCCTGCCATAGCCTTTAACTTCGACAATAGTCATACCGCCAATTCCTACTTCCAATAAAGCTTCTTTTACTTCATCAAGTTTATACGGCTTGATAATGGCTTCTATTTTCTTCATACACCCTCCTTAAAAAACAAGATGCCAAATAATTAGCATAAAGTGTTCCATTATTGTTATAACAGCAAATATATAAGAAAATATGAGCTTAAATTAAGCTATCATTTACAAAATTGTAAATAAATCTACAAAATTGTAAATAGTGATTAGTGATTTGTAAAACTAGATAAGTGAATTAATTTTTAATTGTGGAAATAAAACGCTATAAAATGCCAAGATACCCTAAATCTACTCTAACTTTCCTCGTGATAATCATCATCTACATTTATATTCCAGATAGCATTCTTATCTGATTTAGCCTTTAAAATACACTCTACTGCTTCTTTTGCTGTTAACATTGAGTGGTCCTGGTTATTGTAGCGGTGCATACCGTTTCTGCCGATTAAAAAAAGATTTTCAAATTGATTAAAGTAGTTTTTAACTAAATCAAATTTTTCATAAGTTCCAAAGTAGGCTGGATATGCTTTCTTTTGTCTTATAACTGTAGCGTCTACAAAATCATTTTTTTTCGCAAAACCAATTTTTTCAAGCTCGCCTAAACCAAGCTCAATAAGCTCCTTATCGCTTGCTTGCCACAAATTATCGCCTTCATTGCAAAAATACTCAAGCCCAAGCCAAACTGTATTAATGTCAGCTACCATAAAAGGACTCCAATTATTAAAAAGCTGAATTCTGCCCATTTGGACATTTGGTTCTTGAATATAAATCCAATTGTCTGGTATCCTGCAAGCACCTGCTTCTTTGCGGTAGTTTTTGCTTTGTATGGCTAATTTTTTATAAAGCAAGCCTATGCTTATAAAGTCTCTGTACTGCAAATTTGTAGCTATATTAAACACATCTTCTTCAATTTCTGGTCTAATTCCTAAAGCTAAATCTTTTATAGGCATTGTTGAAACAAAATAATCCGATTTAACCGCATCCACCTCTGAGGTAGTTGTATCTAAAAAAGTTAAAGAATCTATCCTGTCTCCAATTTTTTCAAAATAAAGCGCCTTTGTGTTTAACTTGAGTTTTGCACCGCTATCTATGGCTTTTTGAATAGCCGTTTCCCACAACTGACCTGGTCCAAGCTTTGGATAATCAAACTCTTCTATCAAAGTAGTAGCAGATGCTGAATTTTTTAAAAATAAAGACTTAAACGCATGAAGTATTGCTTTTGATATATCGAGACTTTTTATCCTCTGTGCACCCCATTCTTTACTGATATTTTTGCAAGATACACCCCAGACTTTTTGAGTATAGTCTCTAAAAAAGGTTTCATACAACCCAACGCCAAACCTATTGATAAAAAAATCCTCTAAATTTTTCTCTGGCTTTATTGGATTAATCCTTGCTTTAATATAATCTTTTAAAAAGCTAATTCCCCTAAAAAATCCAATATTAAGTGCCGTATTGAAATTTAGTTTCAGCGGGTAATCATAAAATTTTTTCTCAAAGTAAATTCGAGACAATCTATCCCGCTTTAGCATACATTTATCTTTTATACAAGCTTCTTCAAGTTCACATGGCTCTAAAAGTTCCATCCACCATCTTTTTACCCACTCTGATTTTGAAAAAAACCTGTGACCGCCTATGTCAATGCGGTTTTGCTTGTAATTAATTGTTTTTGATATGCCGCCTACCTGAGAGTCTTGCTCTAAAATAAGCACTTTTTTATTATTTCTTGCAAGCTCTAATGCGCATGTTATACCAGCAGGTCCTGCCCCAATTATAACTACATCAAAAAATTCTGTCATATTTTTTCCATTTTGTATAAAGCAACAATTTTCTTGCACCAAAATTAAAAACAAAAGAAAAAACTGCAGCTGTCATTTTAGCCCAGAAAGGCCCAATAATAAGCCAAAAAAGGCCTGCATAAATTACCGCTTCATTTACCAAAAGTCCGCCAAAGCCAATAATTGCAAAAATTCCAAATTCTATGTGGTATTTTTTTATCTTTCTATAGCTAAATACCCATTTTATAGATAATATATAGTTTACAAAAAGCCCTGCAATATAGCCAATAGAAGCAGAAATCAAATAATTATGCATTAATTTGCCAAGCACTAGATACACTGCCATATCAACAGCAAGGCTTACCACGCTTGTTATAAGATACTTAATAAACTCAATTTCTAAGTGTTTTACAATCATACAAATATAGATTATCAAATCCGTCTTTTATTCCTGTATGCCAGATAGCTACAGGCTTATAAATCAGTTTTGTTTGACTTACAATAAAACCTAAATTTTTATCTTCAAAACAAAGGTTTATGATATCTTTTTTATTTTTTTTTACAAGATTTAATCGTCTTTCAATTAAAAACGCGCTTTTTCTATTGAATAAATCACCAGAACACTGTTGTCTTGAATAAAAACACGGCCTATCAAACAAAATCCACACATATTTTAATTGCCCGTTAAAATATACAGAAGAATCCTCTGGAATGTATTTGTAAAACGGATTATTTGTAGTATGAGTTTCAATGTACAAATCCCAGTTGCCCCTTTGGTCCCAAAGCAAAATAGATAAAACAAACAAACCAGAAATCAAAACATAACCTAAAGCCTTTAACCTTAAAATTAAAATAAACAATATTCCTATAATAAACAGCACAAAAGCTCTATTCAGCATGTATGGATTAGCGTTAAAACCTAAAAAATAATTGAAACTGCTAAAATCAATACCAAAAAAACTCATAGCTAAAGCTACAATAGAACTTGCGCTTACTATATAAAGAAGTTTTTCGTCAATCCTTATACCTTTTGCAAAAGCGTAAAACAAAACCATTGCCAAAGTAAAATAAGCACATTTTTCCATTACAAGTAAATTAAATTGAAAATCTATAGGGTAAAAACTAATCTCATAAAGCCATATAAATCTCTCACATAAAACTAAAATTGTCAAAGTAAAAAGCCAGGCAAAATTCTTTCTTTCAAATAATCTTTTAATATTTTCATCAAAATCTATATTTGTTTTATAAAAGATTAAGATAGTTATGGCAAGCAAAAAAGCTTCAAAAAATGTAGTGTAATCATTTTCTATTTGATTTAGTAATATACTTATAAAAATAATTGCCAAAATTTTGCCAACATAATTTTTTGTCCACATTTTATAAGTCAAATAAGGCAAAAATGCCATATCAATTAACTGTAAAATCCAATTTACACGCCACAATTGCAGGCTCACAAAAAAAACATTCTTTATCATATCTCCAATTTGGGCTAAAGCAAAAAAAATTATGCAGGCAATAACTATACTTATAAACAAATCTTTTAACTTTTTGTTTTCTATATAAAATATACCAGCTACTGCTGTAAAAAAATTTACAACAAGGCGAAACCAGTTGCCGTTTCTCCACTTGCTTAAAATACAAAATGGATTGTGAATATTTACCAAATGCCACCATGCATTATCGTATGTCAGAAAAAGCTTATTAAAAGGGTGAATGCCTAAATATGCGCCTATTACAATAAAAATTATGCCTAAAACCAAAGCAATGTAACCAGATTTGTATTGCATGCTAAACAAAAACCATAAAATAAACATTGCAGGCAATGCCATCAAAGGATGTATTAATCCAGCCAAAAAACCTAAACCAAATGCTAAAAACCACTTATTGTCCAAACCAAAATACAAAGCAAAAAGACTTAAAGGTTCAGCAAATGAACGTGCTGTTAAAAAAGGCTCTCCATAAGAAAAAATCCCATAGCCACCGTAAAATGGGTTTGCTATAGATAAAACAATTATACCAAAAAATGCAAAATTAAAATTTGTAAATTTTTTTATAAGCAAAAATACGCTTGTAAAAAAAGCACTTTGTGCAATCAATAGCAAAAATATGCTTGCAAAATTCAACCCAAAAAGTTTAATAAAAAATGCATAAAAAGGCGAAAAAATAGTGTAGTTGTTTTGAGAGCCAAAAACAAAAAAAGGATCAAGCTTAAGATTTGAGTGAAGCTCTAAAAGTGCTTGACCCATATAAAGTATGCTATCATGCCTTATGCCATTATAGGCATGTGTTAAAATAAATGTTGATACAGCAAGCAAAAGATAAAAAAATTGATCAAGTTTTGTTTTAGTGATTTTTTCCATAATTACATCCTGTCATGCTGATGCGTCCTTTTTTTGTCATTGTAATTTTTTTTTTGTTAATGTAAAGTGTTTTTTGTCATTCTGAAGCGTCAGCGAAGTCAGTCATCCTAAACGCCCCTGTTGTCATCCTGAGCGTCAGCGAAGTCAGTCATCCTGAGCGTCAGCGAAGGATCTACTTTGTGCCATTATAAAGTAGTGAGATTCTTCGCACACTTTCGTGTGCTCAGAATGACAAAAGGGGTGTCAAGTGGTGGGATTCTTCGCTACGCTCAGAATGACGGTAGAGTCAGTCATCCTGAGGCGCCCCTGTTGTCATCCTGAGTGTAAGCGAAGTCAGTCATCCTGAGCGTCAGCGAAGGATCTACTTTGTGCCATTATTAAAGTAGTGGGATTCTTCGCACACTTTCGTGTGCTCAGAATGACAAAAGGGGTGTCAAGTGGTGGGATTCTTCGCTACGCTCAGAATGACGGTAGAGTCAGTCATCCTGAAGCGCCCCTGTTGTCATCCTGAGCGTAAGCGAAGGATCTACTTATGAGATTCTTCGGGCGTTGCCCTCAGAATGACAAAAAAATTTTTAAAAAATTAATTTTTTCCTTGACATTGTGTAATTTTGATTGTAAGTTTATTATATATTTTTATATTTAGGAGGTGTGTCGTGTTAAAACACGATGTGGCACTAAAAAGGGGCTTGCAAAAGCAAGCGGGTTTCACTTTGATTGAGCTATTGATTGTTATCGCAATCATAGCTATTCTGGCTGCTATTGCTATACCGCAGTTTTTAAAGTACAAACAGGGCGCTTATCTGGATTCAGTAAGAAGCGATGTAAAAAATGCTGTAACGGCAATAGAGGCATTTAATGCTCAATATGGGCATCTACCAACCACAACGGACTGCAGTAATTCACCCTGCAATTTGTCAGATGGAACTAATACATCTACTGGTGCAGTTAATATTTCAAAAGGTAACACCATAGAATTTAGTTATGCAGCTTGCGGTTCGAATACAGCAAACGCTGGTGCCTATGGCTATACCGTAAAAGGCACTAATAGCCAAATTGCAAGCGGTCCTGGCTCTTCAAATACTCCTGTTTTCTACGACTCCTGCTCCGGACAATACTCCGGCTTCTAATACCTAAACCAAAGTCTGCTTCATTGAGGCAGGCTTTGGTATTTTCCTTGCAATTTAAGTTTTTATAGTTTATAAGCTTTGAATTTTATTTTTTATCTGGCTTAGCAGATTAGATGTCAAAGTCAAATCAAAATTGCTGTCATTTGCAGGATCAAGCAAATCAATTGCTTTTGCAAAATACATTATAACAATATCACGCAAGGATTTTATATAATCAAATTTTTTTAATACATCTTCTATTGTGAGGTCTGTGTGTTTGTGAAGCCAGTTTATATTTATTTGAGAGTCTTTGGGCAATAAATCTTTTAATATATATAGATTTGCCTTTACCGATATTTTTGTTTTATTTTCAGGCAATAGCTTATATAAGTGTTTTTCGTCTAAAATATTTTCCAGGCCTTGTTTTATAAACTCTCTTATGCTTATCTGTTTAAATTTTTCTATAGATATACGCTCAGCAAAATTAAATGTATTAAATTCATGATAGGCAGCTTTTACTTTTGTGTTTAGAAAAAAATCTTTAAAATCTTCAAAATCGTTTCTTAATATAAAAATTTTGCCGTTTGAAGTCAAAAATTCTAGTTTTTTATCATAAACCAAAGCAGTGACTTTTTGATTATCTTTAATGTAATGAAAAAATTTATAAAGATCCAATTCTTTCATCTCACCAGTTTGGGTCATATCTTTTAGTTGTTTTTGCTCAAATGTCTGGATTTGATTTTCTTTTAATATTTTTGAGAGTTTTTCATGCGTATTTGGCATATTTACAATAAAAATATCCTTGCAGCGCTTTGGCAGTTTCTCATTTGGTGCCTTTAGCATAAAAATAAGAATCTTATGGTTGTTGTTTTGCGCAAAATCAGCAATTGCCTCGCATAATTTTGCTTTTGTTAAAATGCCAAAATTTTTTCCTACAATAATTGCTTTATAATCGAGAATCGTATTTTGCTCAAGAATGCGTTTTATATCAAAACTTTCTTCGACAACAAAATTTGACTCAAATACAGCTTTTAAATACTGTTTTAGTGGTATATTATCCATAAAAAACAATACTTTTTGCATTTTATTTTCACCGTTTTTTATGTAGTATAACAAATGTTATATATATGTCAATATTATAAAATTAATTTTGCATTCCAATAAGACAAGCCCCAATAGCTCCAGTAAAACTGGATAACTCATGCGTGGCTATTGGTGTATCCAAAATCTTTTCTAAAGCTTTTAAAAGTCCAATATTTTTGGCAACGCCTCCTGTTAATATAACTTTTGGCTTGCCACCAGCTCTTTTGTACATGCTTGATATACGGCTTGCAATAGATTGACAAAGGCCAGCGATAATATTGTTTCTGTCTTCACCTTTTGCTACCAATGATATAACTTCAGATTCTGCAAATACCGTGCAAATACTGCTTATTTTTGAAGGAGAAGTAGTTTTTAAAGCAAGATTTCCAAACTCATTTATATCTGTTTCCAAAGCTTTTGCCATGACATCTAAAAACCTGCCAGTGCCTGCTGCACATTTGTCATTCATAACAAAATTTACAACATTTCCACTTTCATTTAAAATTATAACTTTGCTGTCCTGACCGCCAATATCTATGAGCGTACTTACATCGTAAATCAAAAACTTAACACCTTTTGCATGGCATATGATTTCTGAAGCAGTTTTTCTTGCAAAATCAATGCTTTCTCTACCGTACCCGCAGGAAACAATATTTTTGATATCGGATTCACTTATGTTGTTTCTTGACAGAATTTCTTTGTATATATTTGTTGCAACCTGCTTTGAGCTGTAGCCTACATTTGCAATTAATTTATCAATTATGTTTTTGTTTTGATCCATAAGTACTATTTTTGCTGTTGTTGAACCTATATCTATGCCTATAAACATTTTTTTAGCCCTTTATTTGACTCAAAACTTCCATAAATGAATCAATACGGTTTTCCACCTGAGCCTGTGCAAATTTGCGCTCATCTGTCATATCGGCTTCAATAAAAAGGGTAGGGATGCCTTTCTTTTGAATTATACGCGCAATATCGTATTGACCAAAACCGTGAAAAATAGGCAGTATCGCTAAAATTTTATCTTCTTGATTTAAATTTGCCCAGGCGCTTATTTGAGTTCCATTTGCAATCAAATTGAAATTTGATAACTCAATACCTTTTGGTTTTCCTGTTGTACCTCCGCTATACAAAATAACTGCCGTATCAAAAGCTTTTTGTTGTGGTTTTATATCAATTAAAATATTTGAGTGTTTAATTGCACTTTCAAAAGTTAAATCTACAATTTTTTGGGTCTTTTGAAAACATTGTAGGCGGCTTTTAAAAAAACGGCATAAATGTAGAAATACTTGTTTGCATAATGTTTTTTAACGGCGTTTTATCTTTTATAGATAACACTTTATTTACAAATAAATCAAGTGTTATAGCAAACTCAGAATTACTGATATTTAAATAATTTGCTATTTCTTCTTCACTGGATAAAGGATGAATAAAGCTTGCTATAGCACCTAGTAGTAAAGCAATTTAACGTAAGTTATAGTATTGCCAAAATAGGTAAAAGCAATCTGGTCTTCATATTTTAAACAGGACTGTCTGATAGACTCATACAAACTTATTTGTGGATAATTCAGGCTTTTTGGCACATTACCATAATGCCTTAACCAAATTGACACAAAAACCCCCTTTCTTTTGCAATTTAAAAAATTCACCAAAATCTTTTTTATCTATAACGTTAAAGTTAAATTTTGATATTAAACCTGTTTTAAAATAGAAATAATTATTTACTAAAATCACAATAAAAAAACCTTTTAGATTTAATTATTTGCGTTTTACTTCAAATATGCACTCACTAAAACCTTGTGCTATACACTGAGTTTCTTTTGGTTCCCAGCTTCCACCCAAAAATTCTTCTAGCATACCAGCTATAGTGCCGCCAAGTGGTAAACAGGTAGGTTTTTTACTTTCTATGCCTTCTGCAAAAACAGAGTGTTGAGCTTTAAAGTTTACAGAGTTTTCAGATATATTGAATACTACCATTTTACATTGTTTTGATTCTTCAAAATAAGAAATTATGCATTCTTTTACATCTTCTAAACTCAAGTTTTCACCAAGAATCTCTTTTATATGACTTGCTGCTTTTTTGCCTGCCTTTTTCCCACTTAAAACAAACATACCCCCAAGACCAAAACCAGCTAATTTAATCAGTTGCGAAAAAAAATCCCTAAATACATTCTTTGGCAAAATAAAGCCTTCTTCTTCCACATACTGATTTGTTTTAGCTCTTATTTCTTCTTTTTGCATATTATTAACTCCCTCAAAAAAGGTGGGCTTGTAAGCCCGACCTTTTATAGCTTAAAACACATATGTAACGTTTAAACCGTAACCCCAAATGTGAGCTTTAGCATTAACATCAGTTGATTGCTGTGGCAATACTCCAGGTATGCCATATGTAGCATTTAAGTTTTTAGAATTAGATATATTTGTGTTTCCTGCGGTTGTTGAATAAAATACATCCGTATCAATCTTCCAACGTTTAAAGTTTAATCCAACACCGCCTGTAAACATGTACTTGTTTGCATCAGGCCACTGGGCATCGAATGTAGAAGAAGGAATAGGTGTGGGGTCATAGTAAAAACCTCCACGCAAAGCAAGCATTTCGATTGGTTTATACTCAATACCGAATTTTATTGTGTTTGTATCTTTCCAGTCTCTTGGGAAATACTCACTTGATTTTATTCCGAATAATGGCTGGCTAAAGTAAACTGTATATCCTCCTACAACGCTCCATCTAGTCCAAAGCCAATCCACTTCAAATCGCAGTTTATCAGATGGTTTTATATTAACACCAAGCTGAAACTGATCTGGCGCATCTACATCAGTGGAAGCACTAAGTTGCTGATTTGCTATGCTTGCTGTTAAAGGATTTGTGTATTGTACTTGCGCAGTACCAGTTAAATGCGTGTGAGTCATGCTTCTGTATGTAGCACCAAGCGTTAACCATTCTACAGGTTTATACATAATACCTAAATTCCAGGAAAAATTGTGATAATCGGCTAAATTTGTTTTTACTGCTGCATTGCTTGTTAAAGGTAAATGAGTTTGTTGACTTTCTTTTGCAGTTAAAAGCGGTACACCAAACGCATATCTTTGAACGCCACTTTGCGTTGTACCTATGTTTATTGCACCTCCTATAAATAAATTATCTGTAATTTTATAACCTGCGCCAAAAGCAAAAACTTCCCTGTAGTACCAGGATTTATAAGAGTTGTAAGAAAGGGGATTTAAAGGGCTATTTGTCCAACTAATCGATAATCCAAAAGGCACATATACACCAAAGCCCAGTGTCAATTTTTTACTGACAGGCAAAGCAATGCCAAAGTTTGGTATAGTCATTGTAGCAGAGTTGTCCGTAAAAGAGCCAAAAGAAGTACCACCGGGACTTACTCCAATTGGAGAATATGGATTTGGCGTTGGGTATACACCAAGAGGTTCTACACTCAAGCTGTTTACAGTTAAAAACGGTTTTACATTTTCAAAACCAAGTGTCACTTCGGGCTTATTAATTTGGGCAAGACCAGCTGGGTTATAGTATAGAGCAAATGGATCATTTGCCCAGGCAGCATATGCACCACCCAACGAAGTAGCTTTTGCTCCAATACCGTACGTGTCAACATTACCAGCAAATGCCTTTACAGACAGTATCAACCCTAGACTTGCAAGTATAGCAACTTTAGACAACTTTTTCATAAAACCCCCTATTAAACAAAATTTTAATTAACCTTATACAAAAAAATTTAATAAAAGTCAATAGTAACTTAATTATCTTAAATTTAACCGTAACTTAAAAATTATACTTGACATTTACGTAAAAGATTGATATATTTTATTTAATAAAATTTAGCAGGGGGAATTTATGGAAAACTGGCCATACAAATCGTTGCCAGATATGCTAAAACAAAATGCTATTGTTTTCAAAGACAAGATTGCAATAGCATACAAAAAAGGCGGCGGTATAACAAAATTTACTTATGAAGATTTTTACAAGTTTACTTTAATGATGTCAAGAGGACTAAAAAAATTAGGAATTAATCCAAAAGATAAAGTAGCTATATTATCAGAAACAAGACCTATGTGGTCTTTGGCAGATTTTGGTATTATGAATATTGGTGCTATTGTAGTACCGATATATCCTACCAGTACACCAGAGCAAATTGCTTACATTATCAACCATTCAGAAGCAAAGGCTATTTTTGTTTCTGATAAAACTCAATATTTGAAATTACTTGAAGTAAAAGACCAGATTCCAAGTATAGAATTTGTCATAGCTCATGATAGATTTTTGGGTGATAAAAAACTACCTCTTATTACTTTTTATCAAGTTTCAGAAATTTCAGAACCGCTCATTCAAAATGAACAAAAAGAAATAGAATCTTATATCGATAGTATAGATATTGAAGATACTTTTACAATTATATATACGTCAGGCACAACTGCTGAGCCAAAAGGTGTTGAGTTAACGCATAAAAATCTCATATCTAATATCTATTATATTAATAAAAAAGCAAATAATTTAATTGATTCAAATGACATATTTCTTACTTTTTTACCTTTCAGCCATATTTTGGGTAGAGCAGATAGCTATTACTTACCGCTTGCATATGGCTCACAAATTGCATTTGCAGAAAGTATAGAAAAAATTGCCGATAATATTTTGGAGTTTAAACCCACAATAATAGTTACGGTACCAAGACTTTTAGAAAAAATATATTCCAAAATTTTAGATAGCGTCCACCATGCCAGTAATTTCAAAAAAAACCTTTTCCATGCAGCATTAACTATAGCTAAACAGTATATAGATGCAAAATATGTAAACAAAAACCTCACTTCTAATTTGGAATTTAAATATAAGATTTTTGATAAACTTGTATTTTCAAAAGTCAGAGAAAAATTAGGACTTGTTAACTTCAAAACATTTGTTTCTGGTGGTGCACCACTTGAAATAGAAGTTAACAAATTCTTTTGGGGTTTGGGTATTAAAGTGTTAGAAGGATTTGGTTTAACAGAAACCTCACCAGTATTATGCGTTAATTCTTTTGAAAAAATGAAATTTGGTTCTGTTGGTACTTTGATAGATGATACACAAATAAAAGTGGCATCAGACGGTGAGTTATTATTTAAAGGGCCACAAATTACAAAAGGCTACTACAAAGCCCCTGATTTAAATAAAGAAGCTTTTGATGAAGAAGGATTCTTTAAAACTGGCGATATTGGCAAAATTGATGAAGAAGGCTTTATTTATATTACAGATAGAAAAAAAGAGCTTATAGTTACAGCAGGCGGTAAAAATATTGCGCCAGCTCCTATTGAAAATGCACTTAAGTTATCCAAGTACATTTCAAATGCATATGTCTATGGTGATAGAAAACCGTACCTGGTAGCTTTAGTTACAATGAATATTGAGCGAGTCTTAGAGTTTGCAAAAGAAAATCATCTGCATTATTTTGATATAGCAGACCTTTCAAAAAATCAAAAAATACTTGATCTATTTAAAGCTGAAATTGAATCGGTAAACAAAACATTGGCAAGATACGAAACTATAAAAAAGTTTTCAATTCTACACCACGATTTTAGTATTGAAGGCGGTGAATTAACACCAACTTTGAAATTAAAGCGAAGAATAATATATAAAAAATACATGGATAAAATTGAATGCTTGTACACAGAAGAGGGCAATTGCTTTAGTTGCTAAAAGGAGGTTTATGATAATGTTTGACAAAAGGAGGTTTTTGGGATGAGAGAAATTAACAAAGTCGCCGTCCTTGGCGCAGGAGTTATGGGTTCTACGATTGCAGCACATCTGGCAAATGCCGGTATTGAAGTTTTACTTTTAGACTTACCTAGCGACGATGACCCAAATAAAATTGCCAAAGCCGGCTTGGATGCTGCTTTAAAAACAAAGCCTGCTGCTTTTTATTTGCCAGATTATTCATCTTTCATAAAAGTGGGTAACTTTAGAGATGATATACCAAAAGTTAAGGATTATGATTGGGTTATAGAAGTAGTAGTCGAAAGGATGGATATTAAAAAATCTCTCTTGAATCAACTTGCACCACATTTAAATCCAAATAATGTTTTTTCGAGCAATACAAGTGGCCTTTCAATAAATGAAATGGCAGAGACATTACCAGAAAATTTAAGAAAGAATTTTTTAATTACACATTTTTTTAATCCACCAAGATACATGAGGCTTTTGGAAATTGTACCATCAAAGTATACTGATCCTAAAATTGTAAAAGAAATGGCGGAATTTATTTCACACAGGCTTGGTAAAGGTATAGTTTATGCTAAAGACACACCAAATTTTGTTGCCAACAGGATTGGTGTATATTCCATATTTAATGGAATAAAGCACATGCTTGATATGGGATTAACTGTTGAAGAAGTTGATGCAATAGCAGGACCAGCCACCGCAAGGGCAAAAAGTGCTGCATTTAGAACATCTGATTTAGTTGGTACAGATACAATGGTGCATGTTGCAAACAATACTTATGAATTGCTAAAAGATGACGATGAAAGAGAAATTTTCAGGGTGCCAGAGTTTTTAAATTACATGGTTGAAAAAAAACTGCTTGGCAATAAAACAAAACAAGGCTTTTATAAAAAAGAAAAGGTAGACGGCAAAAATGTAACTTATTATTTTGATTACAATAAAAAGGAATACGTTTTATCTCAAAAACCAAAATTTGCATCAATAGAAATGACAAAACAAATTGATGATAAAGCACAAGCTTTAAAAACACTTATATCATCTAATGATAAGGCAGCTCAATATGCATGGAAAAACATACGCGATACAATTATTTATGCAGCCAAACGTATACCAGAAATTGCCGATGATGTAGTTAATATCGATAATGCCATGAAATGGGGATTCAACTGGGAGCTTGGACCATTTGAGATGCTTGATGCAATTGGAATTAAATATTTTGTTGACAGATGCGAAAAAGAATCTGTAAAATTTCCTGAGTGGTTGAAAGGTATAGATCGAATATATAAAATTGAAAATGGCAAAAAATATTATTATGATTGCATAGGAAAAACTTACAAAGAATTAGAATTGCCAAAAACACAGATCAGTCTTGAATTGCTCAAATCAGCAAACAAAGTCGTAGAAAAAAATTCTGGCGCAAGTTTAATTGATTTAGGCGATGGTGTATTTTGCCTTGAATTTCATACAAAAATGAACGCAATTGGTGCAGAAATTATTACAATGATAAACAAATCACTTGTAAGAGCTCAAAGCGACGGTATAGGTCTTGTTATTGCAAATCAAGGTAAATTGTTTTCAGCTGGTGCTAACTTAATGCTAATTGCAAGTTTGATAGCAGAAGGCGATTTTGCACAAATCTCACAAGCTGTAAAAACATTCCAAAAGGCTTCCATGAGTATCAAATATGCAAAAGTGCCGGTTGTTGCTGCGCCATTTAATTTAACATTGGGTGGCGGTTGCGAGATCAGTCTTCACTCTGATGCCATAGTAGCACACGCAGAAACATACATGGGTCTTGTAGAAGTAGGCGTTGGATTGATACCAGGTGGTGGTGGTACAAAAGAAATGGCGCTAAGGTCAATTGAAGAAGCAAATTTATACAATGCTGATGTTTCTGCATTTGTATTCAAAGCTTTCCAGAATATTGCAATGGCAAAAGTTTCTATGAGTGCAGATGAGTTATTCCAATTAGGTTATTTACGACGTGGCGATTCCATAACAATGAACATTGATAATTTGATTTATGATGCAAAACAAAAAGTTATAGCATTATCCACAAACTATAGACCACAAAAACCCAAAGAAAATTTAAGCGCACCAGGAAGAAGCGTAGCTGCAAGCATCAAGGCACAATTGTGGAACATGAAAATGGGAGGCTATATAACTGAATATGAAGAGTACCTTGGTGGGCTTATTGCAAATGTAATGACAGGCGGTGATGTGCCAGCAGGCACATTGATTACTGAAGAATATTTACTTGATTTAGAACGCGAAGCATTTTTGAAAGCTTGCGGTAATAAAAAAACACTGGAGCGTATACAACATATGCTAAAAACCGGTAAACCATTAAGGAATTAAGGAGGAAAAAACATGAAAAGTGCATATATTTTAGCTGCGTACAGGACAGCAGGGTGCAAAGCAAAAAAAGGTAAATTCAAAGATACAAGGCCTGATGATCTGGCTGCAGCAGCCATAAGAGGTCTTATTGATAGAACAGGCATTGAAGAAGCATATATTCAAGATGTGATTTTGGGATGCGCATTTCCAGAAGCAGAGCAGGGCATGAATGTAGCACGTATTGCTTCTCACAAAGCTGGGCTTTCTTATGAGATACCTGCTCAAACTGTAAATAGATTTTGTTCTTCTGGTTTGCAGGCAATAGCAACTGCTGCAGAGCGTATTATGGCTGGTTTTGCAGACTGCATTATAGCAGGCGGTGTTGAAAGTATGACAATGGTTCCAATGGGCGGCAATAAATACAGCGCAAACCCGGCTTTAGTTGAAACATGGCCTCAAACATATGCTGCAATGGGTATAACTGCAGAACTTGTAGCAGAAAAATTTAACATAACAAGGGAAGACCAGGATGTTTTTGGTTACAATAGTCAGATGAAAGCAGTAGCTGCATTGGAGAAGTTTAAAGAAGAAATTATACCTGTTGAAATAGAAAAGGTTTCTATAGTCGATGGCAAGGTTAAAAAAGAAAAAGAAATCGTGGATATAGATGATGGTGTAAGAGCTGACACTACACTTGAGGCTTTACAAAAATTAAAGCCTGCCTTTAAAGTAAATGGTACTGTAACAGCTGGTAATGCTTCCCAAATGACAGATGGTGCTGCAGCAGTGTTTGTTGTATCAGAAGACTTTTTAAAGAAAATAAACAAAGCACCAATGGCAAGATTTGTGGGTTTTGCTGTTAAAGGTGTACCACCTGAAATTATGGGTATTGGTCCAACTGCTGCCATACCCGAAGTTTTAAAGCTTACTGGTTTATCTTTAAACGATATAGGATTAATAGAGCTAAATGAAGCTTTTGCATCGCAATCGATATATTGCATAAGAAAACTTGGACTTGATGAATCTATTGTTAATGTTAATGGTGGTGCTATAGCGCTTGGTCACCCACTTGGCTGCACCGGTGCAAAACTTACAACAACACTTTTGCATGAAATGAAAAGAAGAAATAATGTTAAATACGGTTTAGTGTCTATGTGCATTGGTGGCGGTATGGGCGCTGCTGGAATTTTTGAAAAAGTATAAATTTTTAGGAGGTTATCATGAAAGGTGGAGAATTTATTATTAAAGAAACTGATAAAAATGAAATAACTATACCAGAGGAAATTACTCAAGAGCAAAAACAAATGGCAGAAACTGCAGAAGCATTTGTTACAAATGAAATATTACCAAATATTGATGAAATAGATAAACATAACCTGGATTTGCTAAAATCATACCTTGCAAAAGCTGCCGAGCTAGGTTTTTTGGGAATCTATGCACCAGAAGAGTATGATGGAGTCGATTTAGATACAAAAACTACAATTGCAATAGCTGATAAAATGGGTGCTGCGGGCTCTTTTGCTGTGGCATTTGCAGCGCACGTTGGCATTGGAAGCTTACCGTTAATCTACTTTGGTACAAAAACGCAAAAAGACAAATACCTTAAAAAACTTGCAACTGGCGAATGGATTGCAGCATATTGTTTGACTGAACCAGATGCAGGTAGTGATGCTATGAATATTACTACTTATGCAACACTTTCGGAAGATGGCAAGTATTACATTTTGAATGGTTCAAAAACCTATATTACAAATGGAGGCATAGCAAACTTATTTACTGTTTTTGCAAAAATTAATAAAACAGATTATGCAGCATTTTTAGTAGAACGCAGCTTTGAAGGCGTAAGTATAGGCAGAGAAGAAGACAAAATGGGCATAAGGGGTTCATCCACCACACCTGTGATGTTTGATAATGTAAAAGTACCTGTTGAAAATCTACTTGGTGAGATTGGAAAAGGCTATAAAGTAGCTTTTAGTGTTTTAGATGAAGGAAGATTTTTACTTTCAGTTGCAGCCGTTGGTGGCGCTAAAATGGCTCTCCAAGAAGCCATCAAGTATGCAAACCAGAGAAAACAATTTAAAGTTCCGCTTACAAAATTCGGCGCAATAAAAGAAAAAATTGCAGATATGATTACAAAAATTTATGCAGGCGAAGCACTAAATTACAGACTTGCAGATCTCTACGACAAAGAAATTCAAAAAATAAACCATGATGATCCAGATTATTATGTAAAAAAACAAAAAGCTCTCGAAGAATACAGTATAGAGTGCTCGATATCAAAAATTTACGGTAGTGAAGCACTTGATTTTGTTGTAGACGAAACTGTTCAAATTTTTGGTGGTTATGGATTTATAAAAGATTACCCTGCAGAAAGATTCTATAGAGATGCAAGAATAAACAGAATCTTTGAAGGTACAAATGAGATTAACAGGCTACTTGTACCTGGCATAATGCTAAAAAAAGCTATGAAAAACGAGCTTCCATTGCAGCAGAGTGCAATGGCGGCATTTGAAGCACTAATAACACCGTCTTTTGATGAAATTGATGAAACAAAAAAATATTCCGTTGAAAAAAATCTTATAAAAAATTTAAAAACTTTGTATCTAGCTTTAAGTGGTATGGCAGTTCAAAAATACTTGGATAGTATTAAAAAAGAAGAAGAAGTTCTTTTTGCTTTAGCTGATATTGCAATAAACATTTTTGCTCTGGAAAGTGCTGTTTTAAGGGCAGATAAAGCACAAGATATTGTAAACCCAAATAAACTGCCTTTATATGACAGTGTTGTTAAAACAGTTGCTTTTGAGTGCACAAACAATGTTGAAATAGCTGCAAAAAAGGCTGCGTTTTATATTGGAGGCGATGCATTACAAAGCATTTTAAGTGGTATTAGGCGTTTTACAAAATATGATGCAAATGACTTACTTGAAGCTAAAAGACTGTTAGCAGATACTGCAATAGATCAAGAAAAATACATATTTTAATTTAAAAGGAGGCTTAATGCCTCCTTTTTTTTTGGGTGATCTATGTACAATGTAATTTTAAATGAAAATCAAAAAAAGATTTTTGAAGAAGCAAGTGAGTTTGTAAAAAGTGTTGACAAACAATTGCTTATTGATATGGACGCAGATTTAATAGAATACCCAAGACAAACCATTAAAAAGCTTGGAGATTTGAATTTACTTGGTATAAGGTTTGAAAAAGAATTTGGTGGCAGAAATTTAAGCTGGCAAGAAGAAGTAGTTTTAATTGAAGAAATCGGCATTCTTGGTGCTGCTTTGTCGTGTGCTAGCGTAATGCCTTCAATTGTAGGTGAGGCGATCTCAAAATTTGGGAGCAATTATCAGAAAGAAAAATATTTAAAACCTACATTAAAAGGAGATTTAATTTGTGCAGAAGGCCTAACAGAACCAAGAGGTGGTTCTGATTTTTTTGGTGCAACAACCATAGCTAAAAAAGACGGCAACAAATGGATTTTAAATGGACAGAAAAGATTTATTGTAGGCGCAAAAGGCGCAGATTATTTTCTAATTTATGCTAAAACCAATTTTTCAAACGATTACAAGCAAAATATGAGCGCATTTTTGGTTGACAAAAATCAAGTTAGTGTAGAAAATCTATATGAGCTAATGGGCGCAAGAGGAGCTGGTACGGGTAGAATTGTACTAAAAAACGCGATTGTTGGCGAAGAAAATCTAATTGGAAAAGAAAACGAAGGCTCAAAAATATTCTATCAAATGATGATACCAGAACGTTTAACTACTGCAGCGGGGGCGTTGGGTATTGCTAAAGCAAGCCTGGAAATTGCACTTTCCTACTCAAAAAATAGGAAAGCCTTTGGTCAGCCAATAAAAAATTTTGAAGCGGTAAGCTTTAAAATAGCTCAATCAAGCGCATTGCTTGATGCAGCAAGATCCCTTGTGCATACAGCAGCAAAAGCAGTTGATGAATTACAAGACTCAAGTATTCAACGCAGACTTGTAAGCGAAGCAAAGCGATTTTCTACACAAGCAGCATGGGAGATTGTAAACAATGCGATGCAAATTATGGGTGGCATTGGCTATACTAATGTTTATCCTGTCGAAAGATACCTCAGAGACACACGATTGATGATGATCTGGACTGGCACAAACGAAATTATGGATTTAATAGTCCAGCACGAATTATATAAAGAATTGGACAAAATGCGAATCAAACGCGATATAGAAAACGATGCCAAATCATCTGACAAAATAGAAGAAAAGGTATTTGAGTAAAAATGGATAGGCACACGCTTGATACACCTTATCCTGTTGGTCCTGTGCATTTTTATACCTGTGAGTTAAGTGGCGATACAATTATGTTTGACACAGGACCATACACATTTGTTGCACTTGACTATATCAAAAAAAACATCAATCTAAACAGATTGAAATACGTATTTATTACACACTCTCACGCTGATCACTATGGGCTTGAAAATTTTATTGCAAAAAACTCACAGGCTAGAATTTTTATGCCAAAAATGGATCACCTTAAATTTACAAATCTTCAAACAAGGATAGAAATTTCTAAAAAGCTGCTTTTAAAGTATGGCTTTAGTACAGATTACATTGAAAAAATAAAAATTATGCTTTTGAATTTTGTAAACAGTGTACCTTTGCCCATAAATTATGAAATTTTAGAAGAATCAAAGTTTGATATTGACTTAAATTATATGTTTTGCCCTGGTCACTCCAAAAGTGATGCAGTTTATTTATTTAACGGTTATGCAATAACAGGTGATTGCCTGCTAAATAATATTTTTCAAACGCCATTGCTTGATGTTGACTATGATAAAAATGATAGGTTCAATAATTATGAAGCCTATTGTTCTACTTTACTAAAATTTCCAATTTTAGAAAAATATACGATTTTACCAGGACACAGAAAACATAGCTCCATTGAAGAAATTGTAGTTTTCTATGTAACAAAAATTATTGAAAGAGCAAGTCTTATTCAAGATCATTGCGATAAATTAGTATTCGATATTATAAAAAATACGATTCCTTATGCTCTAAATGACCCATTTACTGCCTATATAAAAGCATCAGAAGTATTGTTTTTTCTTGATTTTTTGTTAAACCCGTACTTATTGAAAGAAAGTCTTGAAAAAATAAATATAATAGACAGCCGCCTTTTGAGAATGTTTGATAGGATTTTTCTAAAAAAAGTTTATCAAAAAAATTAAGTTTATCAAAAAAATTAAATTAAACTTGAAATTAAACTTTTCAAATATATAATACATGTAGTATTTAATATTTGGAGGATAGTGTTGAATAGAGTTTTATTGGTTATATTTGATGGTTTTGGTGTTAACCCAAATAGGGCTTATAATGCTGTTGCATTGGCAAAAACGCCTAATTTAGATTACTATTTTGCCAATAATCCACATACAGTAATAGAAGCTTCTGGTGTTGCATGTGGTCTTCCAGATGGTCAGTTTGGCAATTCGGAAGTGGGTCATTTAACCCTAGGATCAGGTAGAATACTTAAGCAAGATCTGCTTAGAATTACAGAAAGTTTTGAAGACGGCACTATTAACGAAAACCCCACATGGCAAAAAATTATAAAAGAAAATTCAAATAAACGGTTGCATTTAATCGGTCTGGTTTCTGATGGAGGCGTACATTCCCATATACAGCATATAATTTACCTTATAAAACTCCTTGTAAAAAACAACATTGAGCCAGTTTTACATATGATAACTGATGGCAGAGATACGCCACCAACAAGTGCGCCCATTTATTTAGATATTTTAGAAAAATTATTTAATAAGCTATCAAAAGGTACAATTGCAACGGTAAGCGGTAGATATTATGCTATGGATAGAGCACAAAACTACGATAGAATAGAAAAAGCATACAAAGCTATTGTAAATCATGAAGGAATGTCTGCAAAAAGTGCTAGAATTGCTATAGAACAAGCCTATGCAAGAGGAGAAACAGACGAGTTTATAACACCCACTTTTATAGAAGGTGTTGCACCAATTCAGAAAGATGAAGCAGTATTGTTTTTTGATTTTAGAGCAGACAGGATGCGTCAGATTGTAAGTGCTTTCGGAAGCAGTGATTTTAAATACTTTAAGCGCAATAATGTGTTTAAAGTTTACTGTATGGTAGAATACGATGAAAAATTTGATTTTGATGTGCTTTTTAAACCCATTTTTCCTAAAAATGTACTATCAGAAGTCATAAGTAAAGCTGGTCTAAAGCAATTTCACTGTGCAGAAAAAGAAAAATACGCTCATGTTACTTATTTTTTTAATGGCGGGAAAGAGGAGCCTTTTGATAAAGAAGATAGGGTGATTGTACCATCACCAAATGTATCTACGTATGATTTAGCACCCCAAATGAGCGCATGCGAAGTGGCAGATCAAACAATTAAAGCTATAAAAAAGCATTACGATTTTATTGTAATAAACTTTGCAAATGGGGATATGGTAGGGCATACGGCTGTGCAAAAAGCTTGCATAATTGCTGTTGAAACACTTGATACACAATTTAACCGCCTGGTAAAAGCTGCTTTAGAAGAAGGATATAATATTTTGCTTACTGCTGATCATGGCAATTGCGACGAAATGGTTGACCCAATAACTGGAGAGCCTCACACCCAACACACAATTTATCCAGTACCTTTTTTGATTATTGGCAAAAAGTATAACCTTAGAACTCAAGGCGGAATTTGTGATATTGCCCCCACGGTTTTGGATTTGTTAAATTTGGAAAAACCATCGGAAATGAGCGGTAAAAGTTTGCTACTAAAACCAACCTACTATATTTAGGAGGTAAAAATGGATGTAAAGGTTCCTCTTGATGTTCCATATGAGCGAAGACAAAGCTACATTAGAAACTTTAATATTATGACGCACGAAACAGGCAGATTAGCATTATTTGCTGGAGATCAAAAAATAGAACACTTGAATGACGACTTTTTTGGACCAAATATTCCAATTGATGATAGTTCACCAGAACATCTATTTAAAATTGCTCAAAATGCAAAAATTGGCGCTTTTGCTTCTCAAATTGGCCTTATAGCCAGATACGGCGTGGATTATCCCAAAATACCGTATGTAATAAAAATCAATTCAAAAACAAATTTGGTTAAAAAAGATTTAAAAGATCCGCTTAGTACAGCAATGCTTGATATCGAGCAAATTGATAGGTTTAAAAAACAATCTGGTTTAAATATTGTTGGTGTTGGTTATACGATTTATCCAGGCAGTGAATTTGAACACATAATGCTAAAAGAAGCAGCTCATATTATATTTGAAGCTCATCAGTTAGGTTTGATTGCTATAATCTGGTCTTATCCAAGGGGAAAAAGTGTTGCAGACGAATACGACCCTCGTTTGGTTGCAGGTGCTTGCGGATTGGCCGCGTGCCTGGGTGCTGATTTTGTGAAAGTTAATTTTCCTAAAAAAGAAGGTATAAATATTTTTGAAGCCTTTAAAGAAGCAGTTTTAGCTGCAGGTAGAACACGTGTAATGTGTGCCGGTGGATCATCAAAAGAACCAAAAGCTTTTTTAGAAGAATTATACAATCAAGTTCACATAAGTGGTGTTCAGGGTGCTGCAACAGGCAGAAACATTCATCAAAAACCGCTAAAAGAAGCAATTAGCTTCGCAAATGCAATTTATGCAATACTTATAGAAAATAAATCTGTAGAAGAAGCCTATAAAATTTATCAAGAGGGTTAGTTTATGTTGATTTTCCCTCCAAATAAGACAAAAATAGTTTGCACAATAGGTCCTGCATCAAAAAACAGAGAAGTCATGGAAAAAATGATGCAAAATGGTATGAATATTGCACGCATTAACTTTGCACATGGTAGCTTTGAAGAACACAAAATAATTATAGAAGACCTAAGAAAAACAGCCCAAAAACTAAACAAACGTATAGTGATTTTAGGTGATTTACCAGGACCAAAAATAAGGGTTGAAGATATTGAACCCATTGAATTAAAAGAAGGTGATAGAATAGTATTATCCAGCAATCCTGAAGGTAACGAAATTGGAGTAAACTTAGAAAACTTTGCAAGTTATTTAAGCTCAGGAACAATTATTTATTTAAATGATGGGTTTTTGCAGCTTAGGGTGGAAAGTATAGAAGGTCAAAAGGTTAAATGTATTTGTTTGATTGGTGGCAAATTATCATCTCACAAAGGTATTAATCTGCCTGGAGTGGAGCTACCTTTAAAAGCTATAGGTGATTTTGAAAGAAAATGCCTTGATTTTGCAAAAAGCGTTAAAATAGATGCAATAAGCATATCTTTTGCGCAAAACAAACAAGATATACTTGATGCAAAAGCCTATTGCGAACAAATTTCTTACAATCCCTTTATAATTGCAAAAATTGAGCGCTTAAAAGCAATAGAAAATATAGATGAGATACTACAAGAAACAAATGGTATAATGGTAGCTAGAGGTGATTTAGGTGTTGAAACACCAATCGAATCCATAGCAATATTGCAAAAGCAGCTCATACAAAAAGCAAACATACTTGGAAAACCCGTAATTACTGCTACTCAGATGCTTGAGTCTATGACAAACAACATAAGACCAACAAGGGCAGAAAGCACAGATGTAGCAAATGCAATACTTGATGGTACAGATTGCGTAATGCTATCAGAAGAATCAGCCGTAGGTAAATATCCAGCAGAATCTGTCTTAATGCTTTCTAAAATTGCCCAAAGCGTAGAAAACAAACGTTATCTTTACCCGATATACGAAACCTTATTTAAAGTACTATCTTCAAAATCGCCAACACTCGAAGATACTATGGCAGTAAATGTTTTTACCACAGTTAAAAACCTAAATCCACTCCTGCTTGTTACACCAACTACAAGCGGAGCAACTGCAAGGCGTATGAGCCGCTTTAAGTTGCCTATCTGGATACTTGGCGTAACACACAATGAAAATGTAGCGCAAAACTTAGAATTTTCATATGGTGTCTACCCTGTATATGAACAAGAATTGCCTCAGGACTGGAAAAGTTATATAAAATCACTTATTGGAGAACATGTGTCTTCTTTTGTTTTGGTTAGAGGTCCGTCAAAGAAAAACCCTGATGCAAACAATTCACTTGAGATTGTGAGGATGAAGTAGATCATTCGCTAACGCTTCAGGATGAAGATCCCTTTTTGTCATTCTGAAGGGCACGAATGTGCCCGAAGAATCTCATCAACTGCTAAAGCTCTACCCATCATTCTGAACGAAAGCGCAAAAAAGAATCTATTGTCTAATCAAAAAAAATGCTATATCCTACCTTAAATTCTACTATTGTAGGCTTCAGCGTATCATCAAATTCTTGTACGCTAAAAAATACCCTTGTTAAATACCTATCGTGATCAGGACTATTTTGAAGCAGCACCAACGGGCTTCCGAAAGTTTTATCAATAAATAGCTTGACTATTAAAGAATTTCTAATCCCAAAAGATAAATAACCATCTGTAACCCCAAGTCCGCCATTTGAGCTTTGCAATATTGATACTGGCAGGTGATGCAAAATAGGCATATTATTTTCTATAAAAAATTTTTCATTATAGCGACCACCGTTTTTGCAAGAATACCAGAATTTAATATTTTTTTTAATAGGCAAAAGCGTAAATGTAGCCATTCTAATAGATGCTTTTGTGGGTTTTGAAAGTTTTAGAGTATCATAAATTGATACTTTCTTAAAAGCAAAATCAACGAGCCATATTCTTTCTTCAACCGCCAGGTCAGATAAATAATTTATTCCTTTTATGAAAAATTTATCCTCACCTGTTTTTTTAACTTCTATATTTGAAGTTTCGTTTAAATTTGCAATCCTGCCAAAGTAGCATGATTCTATTGTAGTTGTGCCTGTATAGTAATCAGCACCGTGAGATATATAATCCAGTTCCCCATGATTAACGCTACCAAATAAAAGTTTTTTTTCATTTTTATATAAACTTTCAAGCGCAAGACCTTTTTTAGTTAGGAATGTAGCACTGTATTGTTTGCCTTTTAATAAAATTTTCCCTGAATTTTTATCAAAATCAAAATCTGTGGCATTTTTTATCTCTATTTTAAAATTGTTATTAAACTTATTCAAATAGTTGAGCGCAGCCTGCCATTTATTTAAAGTAGTGTGTGTTCTATAATCGCTTCCCCAAAATTTCAATAAATTCTTCCATGATTCATTGTCAGTTTTGTTTTTCGTACTATCATAACAATTATGACATAAGGTATTAATGTAGTGCCCACCAAGACCAGCTACGCTCCATCTACTTAATGAGTATTTAGGCTGTTTTTTAACAATTATAGGATATACAGGGTTACTCAAATCAAGAGCTATTTTTTTATTTGCAAATTGCAAGACTTCACAAGGCAGTAAAAATTCTCCGTAATTTTTTAAAGCCAAAAAAATCTTTTCTATATTTTTCCATTCGTTTGCATTGATATTGTTTTCTGTATTAAAACGTCCTGGCCTAAAATTAAAAACTTCTAAATCTGAAGAATATATTGGCAAGCAAAGATAGCCTTTTTTTATAAAGCGCTCAATCATGGATAAATAATTTTCTAGTGTATTTTGAGAGGTAGCTGTACGCTGAAATTGCTGAAAAAGGATAGAATTGGTCCAGATAATAGGTATTTGGGTTTTTATCCCTTTTGCTATTGCAGGTGCAAAACCATACGATTCTTGCCAGTAATGTGCGTTGATAGAGTAAGGGTTGTTCCACTCCATACAAATTGCATCATAGAATTCTTTATAGATATCTACCATAGATTTTGAAAATACCTGTTCGTTTAAAAAAGCAACCCTAGGCTTGATTCCCAAAAAATTCTCATAAACCTTCAAACCAAGCTCTTGATTTTTTACATTTACTTTATATGGCACAATTGGACCTATGATTTGCTGATAACCACTTGCAATAACTTCAACCAAACCGCTTTTTGAAAGAATTTTTAGCTCATCTATAAACAATGGTGCAAGCTTAGAAAGTTTTTCAAGTGTATAGCCACTGAGCTCGATACCGGTTTTTGTATTAGTTGACTTAACTATTTCAAGCAATGGAAAATAGCTTTTAGCAATAACTTCATTTAGCTGATCTTCATCAATTGATGAAAACGCCAGATTACAATGAAATATAAGGTAAAATTTTGGTTTATTGCTAATCTTTGTTAAAGAATTAATTTTCATGTTTAAAATTCTCAATATAGTTTTCGAAACTTTTTACCCTATCTGGATACATCTTTTTTAGATTATCAAACGCTTTCATAAGTATTTTTGGTTTTTGATTGTATAATTTTTCATAATCCACAATAGTTGTTGCGATACGCTGATAAAATTTTTCATAAGTATTCAAAGCAATATCTTTTAAATTATGCTCAATGTATGGGTTTTTAAATCTATTAATCACAGTCAAATAAAAATCTTCTACAAAATTTTTATCATAGTTTATAGTAGGAAATATCTCATCATAAAATATCTTATTAATCAAGTTTATATAGTGTTTATCTAAAAAACATTCATAAACTGTATTTTTACCTTCCATATATGCTGTTAGCACCAGAAATGTATGTATACCGTTTAATACCTTTATCTTTATTTGGGCTATTTTGTCTATATCTTTTGTAAAATAAACATTCAAACCCTTATTGTTAAATATTTTTTCTAATAAACTATTCTTGCTTACGTAAAATGCATAATACCTTTCTCTTTCTATATTTAAATTGCTTTCTTTTGTTACAATGCAATCAACAATTGTATTTACAAACTCACATGTCCTTAACACCCAAAATTTAAAACTATCGTTATAATTCTCATCAATTATTTTCAAAATTGTTTGTTTTAAAAACTCTCCGTTATTGGGAATAAGCTCTAACGGTATAATAACAAGCATTTTATTATTATCAAGCTCAAATTTTTTGTATAAAAACGATGTTAAAAGCAAAGGGTAACCTCGTTTATCCAAAATACCTTTTTCTGTTGTATTTGAAACAATAAAATCTATACTGTTTGCCAATTCAAATATAACTTTTGTATCTTTTGCCCAAAAAAGATCTTTTATCACGCTTACATTGTCAGCTTGGGTATAATTTATATCTTTTAGTGTAACATTAAATATGCATTTATTATTTTTTAAGTTAGTATATTGTACTTTAGGCGTAAAATAAACTGCAAAAACTTCTGAATTAATATCCGTTTTTGATAGCATCCAATCAAAATAGCCTTTTATAAATTTACCTGTGCCAAATTGTAAAAAAGTTACTTTAAGAGCCATCTGTATTTACTTTGCGTATTTGGCATTAATTTTTTTGAATCTCCAACCAAAACCCATAAATAATAAAGCTCGTATCCAGGCATGGAGCAAACCGGGTGGTATCCTTTTGGTATCAATACAATATCGTTATTTTCCACCACCACGCATTTATCAAGCGATTTATCTTCTGTGTAAATTCTTTGCATACCAAAACCATCAGATGGGTTTAGTTTAAATAAATATACTTCTTCCATTTTTACTTCAGAATTGCTATTTTGATCGTGTTTATGTGGAGGAAAACTTGACCACTCTCCTTTAAAATTTATAGTTTCACCTAAAACTAATTTTACAGAAGGACTGTCTTCGTCTAAAATATCAAATACTTTTCTTCTATAGCCGAGGCTGCCTCTTATATGTTCTTTTATCTGGTCTGGATAGATCACAGAAAATTTTGAGTCTTTATCAATTTTTGTTTTACAAATTGCTACTTCGCATAATGATTTTGGATTTAGCAAAACTCTTGTGTTTCTCGGAATGTATATAGCGCTTGCTTTTTCTTCAAAAACATTTTTTCTATTTAATATAAATTCCTTTTCAAAAAAAACGCTTAACTCTCCTGATAATAAAACAATGGCTACCTCAAAATTGGTTTCAAAAATTTCAATTTGTTTTGAAAAATTTAAATGTGATAGCCAGATATTTTTTACAGGCCCATCACTTGCATAAGATTGCCTGACTTTAAGTTGCATATCAAAAACTCCATGTATAAATCTTTATAGTTTTTTTTGCTAACTCAAATGCATAATTAGCTTGCTCATAAGTATCACCGCTTGTTATTACATAACAAACTCTATGAGCACAATTTTTATACTCAGAAATAGTTTCGCCTTCTTTGATAGTTAAAAAAATTTGATTAACATTTTTAATTTTTAGCGCTTCCTCCACGCCTTCAATTTTTTTTACCAAACCAGGTTTTGGAAAAATAGCCCTGCATAAGCTTACACGCTTTTTGTTTGGAGTATATGTTTCAGGATCTGGAATATCACCAATTGTCAACTGTATGACAAACTTTATAGGTTCCATTCCACTTGATAAAGGCGTGGTATATTGTGAATGGAAACCACCAGAAAGCCTGGCTGCCATTTCTAATATCATAATCTTATTATCTTTTTTTCTAATGATCATATCAGCTTTTGCAGGCGCATTGTTGATTTTTAATGCTAATGCAGCATTTTTTACCACTTCATACATTTCTTCTTCTGTTTTTTTTGGTAAAAATGCAGGATTAACATGTCCTGTTTCTATAGGTAAAGGCAACATATCGTATTCTCTTTTTGCAATACCAAACCTGTATTGTTTGCCATTATAAATGACAGTTTCTACGCTGTATTCTTCCCCTTCCACATACTCTTCTATGAGAGCGGTATGCGTTGTAGACTGCATGAATGCCTCATACAATGCAGCCTCTAAATCTTCGATTCTTTCCAGCTTTTGTGTCCCTCTTGAAGCAGAACTGTCAACTGCTTTTACCATGCATGGTAAACCAATTTTATCTATAGCATTTTTTGCTTCATCAATAGTTTTTACTTCTTTTGCTAAAGGAGTTGGCACATTATTTTTTAACCATAGTTGCTTGCTTAAACTTTTATTATTGGAATACCTGGCCGAAAAACTATTTACGCCAATCAAGTTTAGTTGTTCATTAATAGCTGCTGCACTAACTGCATTGTCAGCCGCTGCAAATACGCCTGAAATATTATATTTATATTTATTATTAACTGCAAATCTCAAAAGCGAATCTATATCTTTTGTGTCAATGTCTAAAGCAAGGTCGCAATATTCAAATCCAATTGCATTTTTATCCCTATCAACTGCAATTACAAACAAACCTAATTCTTTTGCTGTTTTTATTGCAGGTATCTGCATAATGCCTGCACCAAGTATGATTATTGATCGCATATTATACCTTTACATAAAGCACAGTCTCACGAAAATCAAAACTATGATGCCCAATATAGAGTTTATATTCTTTTACCCAATCTTTGAGCAATATTGGAATTTGCCATAAATGTTCTGTTTTGTGGTAAATGCAAATTTGAAGTTTTGGTTTGTATTTGGTTATAATTTCTTTAGTACCATATAATGCTTCTAACTCTGCACCCTCTATATCCATCTTTATTAATGTAGGCTTTTCTTTATCTTTAAAAAATTCATCCAAACTTACTACATCTATTGTTTGGTTTGCTTCATTAAAATTGTCAGTTATCGTACTTTCATCTGTTCCATCAGCTATAAAATGTAATTGATCAGATTGTTTCCAAAGTCCGAATTTGTTGCAAAATATATTATCGTATTTTTTTGTGTTTTCGATAAGTTTGCTGTAGTTTTGATTATCTGGCTCAAATGCGTAAATTTTTTTATAGTTTATGTTTTGCTTTATAATTTTTTCTATTGTATCGCCAATATAGGCACCTGCATCTACTATAATATCATTATCTTCCGGTTTTACTTTTGGATGCAAATATTGATTATATTCAACTTTTGGCATAGGAGGCCAAATTAAATTTTTACCGTAAAATACTCTACCTTTCAAAACTCTAAAATATAAAACTCTTGATGCATCGTCTTCTAATAGATCGAATATTTGTAAATAATTATAAAAATTTAATTTTAATAAATCAAAAAATTTTTTTTGTGTGTTTTTTAACTCCATATCACCATTTTCTATGAATACGAATGGGGCAAGAAAAAATTCAATATTACCTAAAAGACCATAATGTTCCTCAAGTTGTTTTTTTATATCATACCACCACATTGAAGCTATTATAACTTTGTTATCAAAAAACAATATTTCACTTGGATGTTTCACGATTTTGCCCAAAAATTCTTTTCCTTTTTTATTTATGTCATTATCAACAAAATATACTACATTTTTACCTAATTTATCTAAAAATTCTTTTGTTTTAGCACCACCAGCACTAGCTCCAAAAACTACATAGTTATCATATTTTTTTATAAACTCCTCACTAATTTTATAACTAATTAAATCTGAATTTTCTTCCGCTAACTCTATAATTTCTTCTAATTTTTCTTTCCACATTGTTTCCTCCATTTACAACTAATTAAATTATTAATTTTCTTGTTATTTTAAAATCATAGCTATTTTTATTTTTTTGTTTTAAGTTATACTGTGCATCCATATACAAAAGTGACAATTCTTTATTATAACGCTTTATGGATTCTTCTTCAGTATCAAAACCTCTTGATTTTGATTCATAGTGATACAAAACTGCATGAGGCGTCCATACAACTAAATAACCTTTTTTTCTTAAACTTAAACATAAATCAATATCATTCAAAGCTTCTGGATAGCCTTCGTCAAACCCTTTAATTTCATTAAAAACTTTTTTTCTCATCATCAAGCATGCACCGGTTACTGCTGATAAATTCTGCACTGTAGCTAATCTTGCAAAATAACCTGTGTAATCTGAATTTGAATACTTAAAGCAATGCTCTGCTATACCGTTTATACCAATTATTACTCCTGCATGTTGAATCGTATTGTTTGGATATAGCAGTTTTGCACCAACTGCTCCTACATCATCTCTTTGGGCAAACATTAGCATTTCTTCAATCCAGTTTGGTGTAATTACTTCTGTATCATTATTTAGAAAAAGTAAAACCTCTCCTTGTGCAAATCGCACTGCATAATTATTTATACTTGAATAGTTAAATGGTTTATCCCATACAATTACTTTAATAAATGAATATGTTTTTTCCAAAAATCTGTAGTAATCAAAAATAGATTGTTCTATAGAATTATTTTCTACTATTATAATCTCATAATTTTTATATGTAGACTTTTGAATAATTGACTTAATGCATTTTTCTAAGTCATCTTTGTGGTCTTTGTTTGGTATAATTATAGAGATTTTTGGACTATCTGTTATTTTATAGTTAATTTTATACAAACCTAAAACTTTACCATCTAAAACATCACCATCTAGATTTAATCTATTTAAATGCTCCTTTATAACTTTTTTGGCAGAATCGTAAGCATAAATTTTAGATTGAGGATTTCGAGAAACTGAATTTTGACTTACTCTCCAATGGTAGAGAATTTTTGGAATGTGTATTATCTTTTTTGCTTTTTCTGTTACCCTGAGTATAAGCTCATAGTCTTGACAGCCTTCAAAATCTTCCTTCAAATATCCAATTTTATCTAAAAGCTTTTTTTTAATTACACTTAAATGGCATACATAGTTACAACTCCTTAAAAAATCTGGGGCTAAATCAGGTTTAAATTTAGGATCAAAAAACTTTTTCCCGTCTTCAGTTACTCTATCATCGTCTGAATAAATAAAATCAACACCTTGATTTTCATTTATAGTTTTTACTACTTCAAACAGAGCATTTTTGGCTAATATATCATCATGATCTAAAAAAGCTATATAATCACCTTTGCTAATAAAAATTGCTTCGTTTGTATTTTGCGCTATACCTTTGTTTTTCTTTAAATATTTAATTTTAATACGATTATCTTTGTCTGCATAATTATCTAAAATCTTTTTTACATGACTTTGATCACTTGCATCAGCTATACAAAGCTCAAAATTTGTGTAGCTTTGATTTAAAACAGATTCTATCATTTCAATCAAAAACTGTTCTGGTGTATTCCATGTGGGCACTACAATAGAAATTAAAGGCTTAAATGAAAAAATTAAATCTTGTGTGTTACTTTCTTGCATAAATTACTACCTCTCTGCCAATATTCAATTGTGCTAAAGATTTATAAAGATCCCTTTTTAAATTATTAAACCCAGCGTTTTGTAAATTTTTTTCAAAATTTTTTCTTTTTGTATGGCATAATCTGCCTAAACTGTCATTTCCCACATAATTATCTCCCATAAGTAAGAAAATATCTATCGGAAATGATGTTTCTTTTAATACAATATCAAAACTTTGTTCTCTTAAAAGTTTTTCAAGTGAATTAAAATCAAAATAATTAATATGATGCGGTGGTGCTACCCACCATGGAGAAAAATTACAAGCTTTTTTTAAAGCAAGTTGAAATGGATTATAATCGTTTGGTACAACAATACATACAACACCGCCTTGCTTTAAAACCTTTTTTATAGAGGCAATAGTGTTTGCAGGGTCTGGTATGTGTTCTAATACTTCACTTAAATGTACCACATCAAATTTATTGGCTAATTTTTCAGATAAATTTTCGTCAAAAAATCCTTCTATTACATCCAGACCAATTGATTTACAATGATTGATAGACTGAATTGATGGGTCTAAACCTAATGTAGACCATCCGCGTTTTTTACCATAAAGCAAAAAATATCCGCCCCCGCAGCCGATATCAAAAATATTGCCTTTATAGCCCAATATTTTTTCAAAACTATCATATCTGTCTTTAAATACCAAATCATACCAATCTTTATCTTCCAAAAATCTTTCATTAAAAAACTCTACATTTTGATAGTATTTGCTTTTATACATATCTTGCAATTCTTGAGGACTTGGTATAGGTATAATATGTTTAAATCCGCAAATTTTGCAATCAATTACATCAAAATCATTAACACTGTCCAATACTTCTCCATAGTGATTTTGCCATTGTTTTTCACTCACCCCAAAACCTCCTTTGTGATGCGAAAAGCACCAAGTCCGTCGATACAGTCTTTAGCAGTTTGAGCCATCTTATATCTTAAATCGGCATTTTTTGACAATTTTAAAGCAGCTTTTGTTATTTCTTCTAAGTCTGTCTTGTCATACTCTCCCAAATTTATCGCAAAACCTCTTTTTTCAAGCATTGAAGCCGATAAACTATGATCTTTGCTAATACACAAATAAATTGCAGGCACACCCACACAGGCTAGCTCGTAAGCACTTGTGCCAAAAGAACAAATTGCAAAATCGCACATATGCATTATTTCAGCCACATTGTCAACATTTTGAAAGACTTTATAATCGTAATTTGCTTTTTTTAAAATCATATCCAAATTTTTTTTGCAAGAAAACAGTGCACCAATAACAATTAATGCTTCAAATTCAACATTTAAATTATTGAGAGCCTTTGCAATTAACGGCGTTATGCATTTTGGATCGCTTGCACCTGCTGCTACAAATATCTTTAACTTTTTGTTTAATGGTTTTGGTTTATTTTTGTACTGCAAAAATTGATCGCGCAAAATCACCCACTCAAACCCAGAATAAAGTTTACCTTTAAAACCTTCCCAGCTAAGATGCCTGACCTGAAATACAGGCGGATAAAAAACATAATCGCAAACAAGCCTTTTATCTTGAGGATCATCTATGCTTACTATTTTAATATTAAACTTTTGTTTTATTTCAATAAGAGTCTCTTTATCAAGCCCATCTCTTATATCTAAAACCAATATATCTGCTTGGGATTTTTCAACTGCGTCAATTAGCCATTGTTTGCAGTCTTTTCCATTTTTTTCAATTATTGCGTATTGTTCTTTTTGAATGAGTTTTATTGCCTTGAGATTTTTATTTACAGCAAAAGTAATTTGACAGTTTCTTTTTTTAAATTCACACGCAAGTGCCAAGCATCTAACCAAATGACCAAAACCAATAGCCCTTGAAGCATTGCATCTAAACAGTACATTTTTCATACAGATAATATAGCAAAAAGTATTCTTTTAAGGATTATCCTGCCAGAAAAACTTTCCTACTTTTTTTGCGTTTTTCCATATGTTTGTGTATTTAGTTTGTAGTTCAATATTTAGTGGCTTGTGTTGAATATTTTTGTTAATGTTTGTAAACTCAGGGTTTGATTTTAAAAGATTAACTATATCTTCTAAATACATAAAATGCTTTTGAGTGTATAGCTTTTCATATATTATTTTGTATAGCTCATAGTCTTCTTTTTCATCCAATGTCAATCTGCAGTTTTGCAAAATAAGAGAATCTTTTGGACAAACTTCTACTATGCGAAGCTTATCGGGATTTTGTGTAATGTAGATTGCACCTACATGTTCTTTATTTAAAGCATCATTTGTATTTTTATAAATATAATCAAGTACATCAGCTTTAATAACGCCAGCCCCTTCAAATGCACAACCTAGATTTTCACAATAAATCACATCTGCATCAAACAAACTTAGCGCACTTATTTGATTGTCTATCCAAACAGGACAAATGTGCGGACAATCTGCAGTTATTCTGGCTACATACTTTGGTTTTTTATCATAAATTATATCCATAAAACGCTCAAGCACATTATCAAGGCTCCCTCTGTAATAATTCATTGAATTTGCTTTCAAAAACTCCACAAGCTCATCGTCGCTTTTGTCTTTGGATGTTGCTACGATAACCTCGCTTACATATTTAGAATGCAAAGCCCTATTGTAAACATGCCAGATTACAGGTTTTCCTGCTAAATCAAGCATAACTTTGCCTGGAAGCCTTGTTGAAGACATGCGTGCCTGAATTATAGCTATTGTCTTTTGCATAAACTATCCCTTATACCTCTAAGAGGCCTTAAGCCATCTATTGGATCTGCTCTCCAAAGACGTTCTTTAAACTCACTATCCTGCGGTTCTTTTTTGCCATCACCATCAGCTAAAAATGCATCTTTAACACTTTTTATAAGAGACTCAACCTGATTTGGTAAATAGCAGTGACCCATTTGGTACTCTTTTCCTTTGCCGTCTAAATCCATATGAAACTCTACCATTGAAACATCATATTTATGTATAGCCCTATGTATTACGCCAAAATTAACACTGTGATCAGACCATCCAAATTTGATATTTTTAGGCAATGACTCTCTCATTGTTTGTATTGCACTTAAGTTGCAATCCTGCGGCAGGGTAGGGTAATTTGAAGTACAGTGCAAAACTGTTAGATCTGTGCATTGATTATCAAATACTGTTTCCACTGCAAATTTTACCTCATCAAGTGTTGCCATACCGGTAGATATGATCATTGGCTTTTTTGTTTTAGCGCATTTTGATAATAGGTCCTGCCACAAAATTTCATATGAAGCAATTTTATACGCATTCACATACGGCTCTAAAATATCTACAGCATCAAGATAAAAAGGTGTGCATATAAATTTTATATTATTATCCGCACAACATTTAGCAATTTCTGGTATATACTTTTCATTTAGCTCCCATTTTTTCCTGTTTCTTAGCTCTTCAAAACACTCCAGTGCTTTTCTGTCGAATAATTGGTCAATTTTAAAAAGTTGAAACTTAACACCACTACAACCAATTTTTGCTGCTGTCTCAATAAAATCATAGCATCGATTTAAGTCATTGTTGTGGTTGCTTGACACCTCTGCAATAAATTCTACCATTCATTTATCTCCGATATAATTAAATTTAGAAACCAAAAATTATTCTTTACCCAAAATTACTTTTTGAAGTTTTTTAAAACTTTCAGTGCCAGCAAATTTTAACCAGTAAAATACAATAGATTCAGATGGTATTACTTTTGCACCAATTGAATTATAAAACGCAATAGCTGTATTGTAAAATTCTTCTTCTCTTGAAGTTACTGCATCTTTTGCAATTACTACATTGTAGCCTTTTTCTATTAAATCTATGGTTGTTGACAATACGCATATATGAGACTCAATGCCGCACAATACAACTGTTGTTTTACTTGAATCAACTATAAAAGTTTTAATTTCCGGGATTTCTAAGGCAGAAAAACTCATCTTGTCAAAACGCTGTACATCAGAAAGTAAGCTTTTTAGCGGTTCTATCGTTTCGCCTAATCCTTTTGGATACTGTTCTGTGTAAAAAATTGGCACATCAAGTTCTTTTGCAGCTTTTATCAAAAGCGAGATATTTTTAGTTGTAGCATCAAGATTCTTCATAACTTTGGCAAGTTTGTCCTGCATGTCAATTACGCATAAAATGCAATTTTCCTTGCTTAAAAAGCTCATCTTCAACCTCCTTGCTTTAAATATTTCATTATGTTTTTTGAGTTCTGGTAAAATTTAATGTAATCTTCTAGCAAAGCTTTTTTCTTTTGCTCAACCAAAAATTCAATTTGTGCGTTTTGTTCCAATAATTCTTTAATTTGATCTAAATATTGATTTGTAATTTTTGTTTTATATATAGTTTCAAAAAGTTTATTTCGTTCGTTTAATACACTTAAAAGTTCTTCACCTTTATACTCTTTTTCCTTCAATAAATTAATAATTTTGGTGCCATTATCTTTTAAAGAGTTAAATAACTTTTGCATTTTACACCTTTATTTATTATAACTTTATTTGGTATATTTTCAAGTAAGAAACAATAATTAAATTATGGTTGATTGTATTTTATGTTTTATTTAACATAATTACAAATTTATTCCCAAAATATTTAATTTTATAATTAAATTTTTGTTTATTTAAGTATGTTATAAGTCTTTTTTTCTGACCAATTATAGCAACATTATGATTTTTAAGTAAGTTTTTTAAATCGGATTTTTCTATAAATTTTTCGTTTTTATTTTTTAGAAGAGTCATACCGTAGTATAAATCGCCATCATCAAAATCGTCCAATAAAATACTATCCCTACCTAGATAAAATATACTTGAAGAAGTACGCCAAAATGGTCCATACTGAACAAAAATAGTATTTGGTTTCATATTAGCTTTTAACCAGATACTTGCATATTTTGAACTAAAATTATTGACATTTAATGAAAAATACAAATAAATAGATATTAAAATAACAATATTTGATAAAGCGATACTTTCTACTAAAAAATTCTTTTTGTATAAAGCAAAAAAATATATTATAAAAATAGCAAATGATAACTCAATTAAAGGCAGTTTTTCAATATAGGCATTATCTGTAAATCTGATATAACCAAGTTTAGCCAAAATACTGCCACTTAACAATAAAAAACCAGCTACCAATAAAACATAATAAATTGGTTTCAAATTAGCATTAAAAATTGTATATGTAGCAAAATAAGCTATAGGGAATATTGCTGGCAAAAGGTAATAATTTGCTTTACCGCTTGATAATGAAAAAAATATAAATATTGCAAAAAACCATAGCAACATATAAAAATTAAAATCATCTTTGTAAAGTTTTAGTTTAATCAGCTTATAGATTGCAAAAAAAGAAAGCACCGACCATGGAAAATCACATC
Source organism: Desulfurella acetivorans A63 (assembly GCA_000517565.1). GTDB lineage: Bacteria > Campylobacterota_A > Desulfurellia > Desulfurellales > Desulfurellaceae > Desulfurella > Desulfurella acetivorans. Next base: position 798,327 of record CP007051.1, on the reverse strand, counting down.
CAAGCAGTCTAATAACATAGAAATAAACAGGACCTTTAATAGTATCATTTGGATACATTTTACCCAAAAAACGCAAAACCTGATTATTTATAAAGTAATAGTAAAAAAAAGACGGAATTTTAATACTTACAATAACGAACCAGATAGACAATATCAAAAAAACAAAAAAACCAAACATTAAATGAAGATCTTTAGGTTTTATTTTTTTTATTGCTATAAATGGAGTTAAAATCAAAAAAGCTAAAACTAACGATACAAACCCTTTCGTAAAAATTGCCAAAGCTAAAAATATGTAGAATAATCTGTAGTATTTATTATTAAGCTTATAGCCAATATAAAAGCTAAACATCGCTAGACTAAAAAATAAAGTTAGCAACATATCAAACATAAGCATACTTATCGACGTATCAAAACAAATCTGGCTTACAATTACTACTGCTAAAGTAGATGCAAAAAAACTATTCAAAAATTTCTTTACAAAAAAATAAGAAAAAATGATTAATAAAACTCCTGATACTATAACTGGCAATCTTACAGAAAATTCTGATATACCAAATAATTTTAATGATAAAGCACTTAACCAGTACAATAGCGGGGGTTGCTCTAAATATACAAGTCCATCAAGGTGCGGAACTAAAAAATTTGAGGTTTTAAGCATATTTAATGCTATATTTGCATATAAGCCTTCATTGTCATCAGAAAGTGCTCTAAAAGAAAACAACACAATTAGCACTATATAGGTCAAAATTAAAGTAAAATATCTTTTTTTATCACTAAAATTAGTTTTAAACATAAAAAAACTTTAAAAAAAATTACAATTTTTTTATAATATCACATTCTATCTGTCAAGAAAATTTCAAAAAAATTTCAAATTATTAATAATCTCACTTGCTAAAAAGGAGTTTTTTAATATAATTTTTTAAATGAATTTTGGTGATATTTCTGAAATAAAACTCCAGATTGACTCAATAAACTTGAAAAATTTACAAGAACTGCTTACAATAGGCGAGGTCGTTAATGCCAAAGTGCTTAATGTAGAAAATAGCCAGACTACTGTAAATATTAAAGGTAATAATATAAAAGCTTTCTCAAACCTAAACTTAGAAAAAGATAGCACTCTTAAATTGCTTGTAACCAAACTGGAGCCTTTTGTTGAGCTAAAAATTTTAAACATTGATTCAAAAGAAAACTTAAATTTAAAGACAATGGACAATTTAGTTAACAAAGTAATTTTAGATGATATTGCAAAATCTACACTTGAAAATGTTGATGAAAAAACATTTGGCAATTACATCAAAACATCGTTTGAAACCATTTCAAATGCTTTATTAAACAATAATATACACATAAATGAAAATGTATTTATTGTAATAGCTTATTATATCGAAACTAAAAGATTCAACATTTACGTAAAATCTAGAAAAAAACTTACAAAACAAAAAAAGCTAAGGCAAACACTGACAATTTTCAGTGAAACACCCATCGGGTTAATAAAAATAGATATAACAAAAATGGAGTTTACGTGGGCAAACTTATGTGTTTATGATAAAAAATCGTATGAATTGCTTTATTCTTGCAAAAAAGAGCTTAAAGATTATGTTAAAATACCTATAAAAATCATACTAAAACAAGAAAAACCATCAATTGAAACACTAAAAACCATAAGTTACATAGATATTGTCATATAGTGCTGGATAACAACTTTTTGTAAATATTGTAGAGGTTTTCAATATAGACTTTTATGTCAAATTGTTCAGCAACACTTCTTGTATTATCCGACAGTTTTTCGTAAAGAGCAGGATTTGATATAATATTTTTTATATTATTGTAAATACTTTCAACATCAGTATCGCAAATCAATGTGCAATCTTTTGTTACTTCAATACTAGGTACATTTTTTGAAACAATTGAAGGCAAACCTGTAGCAATTGCCTCTATGTGTGAATTTCCAAAACCTTCGTAAATTGATGGTAAAACAAACAAATCTGCTTTATACAGGTAAATTGATACATCTTTTTGGTAGCCAGCAAAAAATACATTTATTTTTAAAGATTTTGCGAGATTTTCTAAATTATTTTTTTTTTCCATCACCTACAATAGTTAGCGTGGTGTTGCTATATTCTTTGTGAATTTTGGCAAAAGCTTTCATTAAATTATCTAAATTTTTTTGTGGCATAAGCCTTGCTGTTGTTACAATATTAAAGTGGTTTTTTGGGTATGTCCTTTTAATCCATTTGAAATTATTTAGATTTATGGCATTATATAAAACAATATGCTTTCTTTTAAATATATTGTGAAATTTTTCAACCATATCGTACACTGCTTTTGATACGGATATATAAAGATTGGTCCTGAAAGATAGCCATCTATTAATCAGTCTTCTATGAAGGTGTCCTTCTATTTTTGTGTTGTAGATATGTGTTATAATTGGTGTTTTAGAGCCAATCAAAGCCAATTTAGAAAAATAATCAGCACTAAAGTTCATTGTGTGAACTATATCCGGTTTTAATTGATTAAAAACTCTTTTTACCCTTTTTAAAGTAGATAATTTGTAAACTTTTAAATCTTTCGTGGAATTACATATATTTAAAACATCAATTTTTGCATCATAAAACTCACCAAGTTTTTCACCAACACCAGCAATATTTATAATTTTCAATTCCAAATCATTATAACTTTTTGAGTAAAGTGCTATATCATAAACCAGATTTTCTATACCACCATAAGGAATTGAGCCTAAAACAATAGCAACCTTCAACTTAATTTTTCCAAAAACTGCTTTATTCTATAAATGGATTCATCAATACCCATAATCTCTATCATGTCAAATAGGGCAGGTCCTGCACTTTTTCCACTTAGAGCTATCCTTATTCCTTGAGCTACATTAACTACTTTTTCATTGTATTTTGATGCCAGATCGTTTATTAGAGCTTGAAAATTATCATGCGTAAATTCAATGTTTTTGATTTTGTCAATAAAGTCAAGTAAAATCTGCTTTGTGTTTTGGTTGGTGTACTTTTTGATACCTTTTTCTTCATAGAAAATCGGTCTTGTGCAGAAAAACTCAATTGATTGTGCAAGCTCAACTAAAGTTTCAACACGAGGTTTCATAACTTCAATTGCTTTTTCTAAATACTTTTTTTCATGTGATTTACAGTTCTGACTAAGAAAATCATATGACAAATTTAATAATTCTTCTGCTTGTGTGTTTCTTATATAGTAACCATTTAGCCATAAAAGCTTTTTTTGATCAAACACAGCTGGTGATTTATTAAGCCCTTCTAAGTCAAATAATTCAAGTAATTTTTGCATACTAAAGATTTCTTCATCACCAGATGACCATCCAAGACGAGCCAGATAATTAAGTAAACTTTGAGGCAAAAAACCCATTTGTTTATACTCTAGCACACTTTGAGCGCCATGCCTTTTTGAAAGCCTTTTTTTATCTGGTCCTAAAATCATCGGTATGTGTGCAAATTGAGGAACTTTAGCACTTAAAACTTCATATATATACAATTGCTTGGCTGTGTTTGTTATGTGGTCGTCTCCTCTTATAACATGAGTGATTTTCATATCTATATCATCTACTACATTTGTAAAATTATACATAAAACTGCCATCAGAACGCTGTAGTATAAAATCGTCAAATTCTTTGTAAGAAAACTTAAGCTCTCCATGCACACTATCAACAAAACTCACATCTTTTTGTGGCAAATTTATTCTTACAACATAAGGTTTATTTAAATCTTCTTTAATATTTTTGCAAAATCCATCATAGTGCGGGTTTTCACCTTTTTCCATCTGTGTTTTTTTTAACTCTTCAAGTTTTTCTTTTGTGCAATAACACTTGTAGGCTGTGCCATTTTTTAGCATACTGTCTATATATGATTGGTAAATATGGGTTCTCTGGCTTTGATAGTATATTTCATCCCAATTTAGGCCACACCACTTTAAGGCTTCGAGAATTGATTCAGTATATACCTGACTTGAGCGCTCAAGATCTGTATCTTCTATTCTCAAAACAAATGCACCTTTATTTTTTTTGGCGTATAAATAATTATAAAGCGCTGTTCTTAGGCCCCCAATATGCAAATGTCCGGTAGGCGAGGGGGCAAATCTAAGCCTTACCATTTATCTTTGCTCCTTTGTCTGGTTTGAAGTTTGTTTCTCATTTGGGTAAATTGTTACATCAACGCGCTCGTTTTTTGTGCCTTGCGCTACCGCATACTTTTTATCTAAATAATAAACTATCATATTAGATTTTATTACATTTTTTCCACTTTTAACGTATGCATTGCCAATTAATGTAACTTTTTGGTCTTTAAGTTCATAAATTCCTTCGTCTGCTTTTGCTATTTTATCTGGTTGTGTTATAACTACATTGCCAATACATACAATCTTTGACACATCGCCAGTATTTTTGTCTTTATAAACATCCATCTTGTCTGCATAAAGCGTTGCATCTTTTCTTTTAGCCACAACATTGCCAATAAATGTATACAAACCAATATTTTCTTGAGCTATCAATTTATCAGCCGTTATGTTTATTGGTACTTTTTCTTTTTTTGCACTTTCAATAGGATTATCTGCAAATGATAAATTTGTTAAAATAAAAAAACCAATAACAAAAATTAATACCTTTTTCATTTTAAAATTTCCATAATCTTTTTTCTTATTTGTTCAAGCGCTTTTTTTCTATGAGAAATCTTATTTTTAATATCGCTTCCTAGTTCTGCTAATGTTTGATTAAATCCAGATGGTATAAAAATTGGATCGTAGCCAAAACCATTTTCGCCTTTTGGTTCGAATGCAATAGTACCTTCAAGTATACCTTCTGCACTAATTGTTTTTTTATTAACAATTGCTACCATACAGCAAACAAAGCGTGCTTTCCTGTTTGCATGATGTTTTAGCTCTTCAAGAAGTTTTTGATTGTTTTGATAATCATTTCCACCAGAGTAGCGTGCAGAAAATATGCCAGGCAAACCCAATAATGCCTGCACCTCAATACCAGAATCATCAGCTAACACAATCTCACCTAAATGTTCAATACTTTTTGCTTTTATTAAAGCATTTTCACAAAATGTGTGTCCTGTTTCTTCTGGAGCTATATAATCTTTTGACATTCCAACAACATTAAAATCGTTAAAAATTTCTTTTATTTCCTTTAATTTATGTTCATTTGATGTTGCAACGATTATTTTAGGTGCTAAAGGCATTTGCCCAATCCTTCATAAATTTTTTTATACCAACATCTGTCAAAGGATGTCCAAACATTAATTCAAGAACTTCTGGTGGGATGGTTGCAATATCTGCTCCAATTTCAGCTGCTTCAACTACATGTTTGGGACTTCGCACGCTTGCAACTATGATTTCAGTTTTAAAATTGTAATTATCAAAAATAGTTTTTATTTGCTCAATTAACTCAATGCCTTCAAAAGAGATATCATCAAGTCTTCCGATAAACGGACTTACATAGCTTGCACCAGATTTGGCAGCAATTAACGCTTGAGATGCACTAAAAATCAAAGTCATATTAACTTTAATGTTTTCTTTGCTTAAAATTTGTGTTGCTTTGATACCTTCTTTTGTAAATGGTATTTTGACAACTACATTTTTAGCTAACTTAGAAAACTCTCTTGCTTCTTTAATCATTTCAATAGAGCTGGAACCTATGGCTTCCACACTAACCGGACCATTTACAATTTTTAAAATTTCTTTAATTGTTGGTAAAAATTCTTTACCTTCTTTTGCAATCAAAGATGGGTTTGTGGTAACACCGTCTACTAAACCCAAACTTGTAAAATAAACAATTTTGTCTAAATTTGCTGTGTCTAAAAAAAATTTCATTTTTTACCTCCCTACCTTATCTTCATACTGTTTTTTACACTTTTTAGAGCAAAAAAACAAATTTTTGTAACGAATTGCTTTCTTTTTTGAAAAGTATATGCCACAATTCTCACATTTTACCAGTTCATCCAGTTGTGAACCAGCTGTATTTTGCTTTATTTTTCTTTTTTTTCTTATAACATAGTAAATATAAATACCAAATAAAATAAGCAAAAATAACTTAAGCATTTCTTATAAGCACCTTTTTAATATTCTTATTATCTCGAGATTTAACTTCAAAAACAAAGTTATTATGAATAATTTTTTCACCTTTCTGAGGAATGTAGCCAAATTTATAAAGCAAAAAACCACCTAATGTTTCATATTCGGGTATCTTTTCAATATTTATAGGCAAAATTTCATTTATTTTTTCAATTTCAATGTCTGCATCAACTAAAAATCCACCTTTTGTATTTATAATCTTGTGTTCTGCTATATCGTATTCATCTTCAATTTCTCCAAAAATTTCTTCTAGACAATCTTCAATGGTTATAATACCACTACAACTACCATACTCATCAACTATAACTACCATTCTCAAGCCATCTTTCTTCATTTTTAAAAATATGTTTTCAACTAATGTATGCTCGGGAAAATATACTGGCTCTTGTGCATATTTCTTTAGTGGCTCATCTAGTTTTGCATCAACTAAATCATACACATTTACAATACCAACAATATTATCAACTCTTTCTCTAAATATTGGTATTCGCGTATAGTCATTATCTTTGTTAGCTAAAGCCAAATCACTAATAGTTTGATTTTCTTCAAGCATGAAAACTTTTTTTAAAGGAATCATTATTTCTTGAGCTTTTTTTTCTTTAAATGCCACAATCTGATTAATCATTTGGGCTTCTAAATCGGAAATGTTGCGTTTAAAATACTTACTTTTTACAATCATTTTAATTTCATCACGTGTGGGTGTACTTTGCTTTGATTTATCAGAAAAACTTTTTTGCAAAACATTGGATAAATAAAACATCAAAGTAATGATGGGATAAAATATTAAATTAAAAATATACACTACAAGAATAGTTTTTCTTGTTAAAAAAATCGGGTAATTACGGTATAGTATCTTAGGTAAAATCTGACCAAAAATAACCGCTACAGGCCATAAAAAAATTATAGCAATAAATGAATTATTAAAAATTTTTTCACTTAAATAAGCTCCAATGTAAGAAGATAGTACTAAAGCAACATTTGTACCTACCAATGCCGCAGATAATAATTTTTGTGGATTTTTTGTGTAATTTAATATTATAGAAGAAATTTTTGATTTCGAATCTATATGTTCTGGGTTTAAAGATAAAATTCCGATCTCAGCTCCATCAAATATAGCTTCAAGTAAAGTAAGTGCAATAATGCTAATCAAAAGAATAGAAATCATTAGCTAATCAAACCGTTTACAATTATATTAACTGCTTCTTCCTCATCTAATCCTTTTGACATCAAAATATCAAGCTGGTCTTGCCTTATGCGTCCAACACTTGCTTCGTGCGTCAATTCAGATTTTTCATTTACCACTTTTAAAATAGGCACTGTTGATACAAGAACATTAGAGCCTTTTACAACCTCATTGCATTCAATGTGGCCTTTAGAATAAGCACCGTTGCCGTAGGCTTCATTTATTACATTTGCTTCAGTAGAATCCGTTGCAAATATGGATGATTTTGCAATACCTGATGAGTACTGTCCATTTAATCTTAAAATCTCCTGGATATCTATTTTATCATCTTTTTTGCCATAAATTTTGCTTTCTAAATCAGCTTTGGCATAATCATCCAAGTCGAAATCCATAACCACGTTAATCCTGCCAATACGGGTTTTTGTAGCATAAAATTTGCTTTGAAAAAATGCATTTTTATCCAGCTTTGCATATGTTATAGTCTCTACAAATATTCCTCCATTTTCATCATGAAAATGCTCATCTTCGTATGTAACAAATGAGTTTTTGCCAATATACATTTGCGATATCATTTTATGGTGTAATTTTTCGATTTTAGTTAAAATACAGTGTGATTTAAACCTGACTTTAACATTGGCTCCAATATTATAATTAAACTGCAACAATTGTTCTCCCTTTTTTTCAAGAAAACCTGTGCATAGATGAACTGGTATTGGAATAACTGTATTATCCTGAATATCTACATCAATTATTACAACACCATCACCACGCGTTTTAGATTTTACATCTATTCCTTTAAGCGTATTTAAGCCTACGACTTTATTTCCGCTAACAATTATAGATGCTACACCTTTGTTTTTTAAAGAATTATCGTTTGTGTTTTTCTCATATAACTCAACTAGCTTATTAAATTCATCTTCATACGCTTTTACTATATCAATCATATTAGGTTCTCCTTTGGTGCATTGACATTATCACATAGATCACATGTACTTCTATAATAATCAATAATATCGCTACATACACCACTTTTTAGAACTTTGCCATCACAAATTAGATAAGAATAATCACTGTGAGTTGCAATCTCTTCTCTGTGAGTTATAACTATAACACCTGTGCCATTATCTTTCAAATACTTCATAATATCAACTATCATATCAAGGCTCATTAAATCTATACCAGAATCTGGTTCGTCCATAATTAAAAACTTTGGTTTTAACAAAATACAGCTTGCAATTTCAACCCGTTTTCTCTCGCCCCCAGATAGCTTTTTATCTACATAACGACTCAGATAAACATCTGGATTCAACCTTACAAGGTTTAATGCATCTTTTATAACATCAAGTTTTATTTTTCCACCCAGGCTCAAATAATCTTTTACAGTTAAACCTTCAAATCTGGCAGGTTCCTGCCACAGCAAACTTATACCCAACCTGGCTCGCTCAGTAATACTGAAATCTGTTATATCTTTATCATCTAAATAAATTTTGCCATCATTTGGCTTATAATCTGATAAACCCATGATAATATAGGCAAGTGTAGATTTTCCTACACCGTTGCTTCCTATAATAGATGTAATCTTATTATCTTCAAAATTTATAGTAACACCTTTTATTATTTCTTTCGAATTGCGAGAATATTTGATATTTTCTAATCTAAGCATAATACCTCCTGATTTTAATTGTATCCTAAACCAACTCCATGTCAAGTTTCTTTAATCTTTCAATCTCGTTTCTATACTCAATTGCCTTTTCGAATTCCATTTTCTGGGATGCTTCTTTCATCTGTCTATAAAGTTTGCTGATAATTTTTGGTATATCTTTCTTTTTTACATTGTCAATTTGAGGATTTTCTAAATAATCTAAATCACACATCTCTAAAACTTTGCTATTTTTATTTTTTATTATTGTGGTTGGGGTTATATTATTTTTAATATTATAGTCTTCTTGAATCTTTCTTCTTCTTAATGTTTCATTTATAGCTTCTTGCATAGATTTTGTAATATTATTAGCATAAAAAATTACTTTGGATGTAGCGTTTCTGGCTGCTCTTCCTGCTGTTTGTATAAGACTTGTTTTGCTTCTTAAAAAACCTTCTTTATCTGCATCTAATATTGCCACTAAATTTACTTCTGGTATATCAAGGCCTTCCCTTAGCAAGTTAACACCTACCAAACAATCAAATTTATTGTTTCTTAAATCCCATATAATTTTAGCGCGCTCTATGGCATCGATTTCTGAATGCATATATTTTACCCTAAGACCTAAATTATTGTAATATTCACTAACATCTTCTGCCATTTTTTTTGTAAGTGTGGTAACTAGCACTTTGTAGCCTGCTTTTGTACTATTTTTAATTTCAGAAAATAAATCGTCTATGGCATTATCCATTGGCTTTACAATAATTTCTGGATCCATAAGACCAGTTGGGCGTATAATTTGCTCTATAATGTACGGCCTTGAAAGCTCAAGTTCAAAATCAGAAGGCGTAGCAGAAACAAATATTACCTGGTCTATCTTTTGCATAAATTCATCAAACTTAAGCGGTCTATTATCTAATGCACTAGGAAGTCTAAAACCATAATCAACAAGTGTTTTTTTTCTAGAATAATCGCCTTCATACATACCTTTTATCTGAGGTATTGTAACATGAGACTCATCTATTATGAGTAAAAAGTTTTTATTAAAATAATCAATTAATGATATAGGAGGCTCACCTGGTAGTCTATTTGAAAAATGGATAGAGTAATTTTCAATACCACTGCATGTACCTGTTTGTTCAATCATTTCAAGATCAAAATTAACCCTTTCTTCTATACGCTGAGCTTCCAAAAGTTTATTTTGAGATTTAAAGTATTGAATACGCTCTCTTAGCTCTTCCCTGATTCTGTGAATGGCTATATCTCTTTTTTGCTTTGTTGATACATAATGGCTAGCTGGAAAAATTACAGCAGAATCTTTTTTTTCAATTAACCTGGCTGTAAGTGGGTCAAAAATTGATATTTTTTCAATTGTATCGTCAAAAAACTCAACTCTCAGCGCCATATTTTTAAAGTATGACAAGTAAACATCAACAATATCTCCTCTTACGCGAAAATTACCCCTTTCAAAATCAATATCGTTTCTTTTATACAAAAGTTCAACTAAAATTTCCAAAAATTTTCTTATGTTTAGTTTATCTCCTACATTAATTTTAAAAGACATACCTTCATAGTCTTCTTTTTCGCCTATACCGTAAATACAAGAAACACTTGCAACAACAATAACATCTTTTCTTGTAAGTAAACTCATTGTAGCTTTTTGCCTTAGTCTATCTATTTCGTCGTTTATGGATGAGTCTTTGGCTATATATGTGTCTGTTCTTGGTACATATGCTTCTGGCTGATAATAATCGTAATAGCTGATAAAGTATTCAACTGCATTTTCTGGAAAAAAATTTGCAAATTCTGTATAAAGCTGACTTGCAAGAGTTTTATTGTGTGAAATAACAAGTACAGGTTTATCAATATTTTTAATCACATTTGCTATCGTAAAAGTTTTACCACTTCCCGTTACACCAATTAATGTTTGAAATTTAATGCCTTTTTTTATATTTTCGCTTAAATTTTTTATTGCATGTGGCTGATCGCCTGTGGGTTTATAGTCTGAGTGAAGCTTATATATCATTTTACAACCTCTTGATTAATTGGTTTGAAGATACAATTTTATCTAAAAACAATATACCATCTAAATGATCTACCTCATGTTGAATAACAACTGCTTCAAACCTTTTTGCTTCCAAAACCTGTCTTTTTCCGTTTAAATCTACATATTCCACAGTTATTTTCTTTGGCCTTGCAACATATCCCAAATAATCTGGCACGCTAAGACAACCTTCTTTTGTAACTATTTCATCTGTGCTTTTTTCTATAACAACAGGATTTATCATAATAAGTCTACCATGGTTTTTATTTTTTGTCTTTGATACATCAATAGCAATAATTCTTTTTAGATGACCAATCTGAACAGCAGCAATGCCAACACAATGATTGTAAAAATCAAGGACAAATGTGAGCTTATCTATAATAGAAAGCACTTCACTATTAATTGTATCTACACAAAGCGATTGTTTTTTTAAAAGTTTATCTGGAAACTTTACGATTTCTATCATTCATATATTGTAAGACTCAACAGGTCTGATTGAAAAGTCAACACCCATTTCTTTTACAATGTCATCTAAAATCTCGTTTATTTTGCCTATATTTACTTTTGGTGGCACTTCAACTTCCAAGATCATTATGTATATATCTTTTTTTGCTCCAGAAACCCTTGTTTTTAAATCAACAATATTTATATCTAAATCACTTAAAGCCTTTGTGGTTTTATAAACAATACCTTTTTTATCGCTGCCGTATATTGATATCATATAATGTTTGGTTTGTGGCTTTTGTTCATCTAAAACTTCAATCTTTCTAACTGATATACTGAGTTGTAAGTCTTTTCTTGCTTTTGCAAAAGCTTTTTTAAGGTCAATTAAACCCACTTCTTTTTCTGTTGACACAATGAGTATCATAGAAAACTGATCCCTCAAAAGCGTTGACGAAGAATCCTCTATATTAAAATCCCACTCGTATAAAACCTTTGCCACACTGCTTACAATACCTGGTTTATCTTTACCAATAACGGTTAAAGCGTAATAATGCTTCATGTTAAATAATTATAAGTATTTTTTTGAAAAAAACAAATTAAACTTTTCCATACCTAAATGATATAACTATAGCACTCATAATAAATAATATGCCAATAAATTGCCACAAATTAATTGTTTGTTGAAAAAAAATATAAGCTAGCATCGTAGAGCCAATAATTTCACCTAAAGTTGTAATTGCTACAGCAGTGGCTTTTAAATACTTCAAAGCCCAGTTAAAAGCCGTATGTCCAATAAGCTGCGGCACAATAGCAAGTAAAAAAATAAAAGAAAAATCTCTGCTTGAGTAATGTATGATATCCTCATTTGCAAATATAGCCAATATAGTTATAAAAATTGCTGCAAAAGTATATACTAAAGTAACGTATCTATTTGTATCCATATTTTTTCTTAGTTTGGAGCCAATAATAAAGTAAAAACTTACGCTAAAAGCACCAATAATTGCTAAAATATCTCCAAATAAAGCTGTTTTGTCAATTTTTTCACTTAAAAGATTGCCATCGCTTGCTGTTATAATAACTGTACCAACAAAAGATGCGATTAATGCAATTACTACCTTTGGCGAAATTTTTTCTTTCATTAGAATTAAAGACAATACTACAACAAAAAATGGGTTTGTACTAACAAGCACAACAGAACTTGCAATAGATGTATATTTCAATGAAGCAATCCAAAAATAAAAATGCAAAGCCAAAAAAACACCGCTTGCAAAACCCAATAAAAGTTCTTTTCTGGATAAAGGAAATAATTTGTTCTTGTTTATAAAATTCATTAAAAGCAATATAAAAGCTGCAATATCAAGTCTGTACATTGATAAAACAATACTTGGGACATTTGCACATTCTTTTATAAAAATAGATGCAAAACTTACGCCTATTATACCAATTAAACTTGCTAAAACTATTTTATTATTATTTAAAACTATGCTCTGTCCTTGCTATGATTTCATTTTGCAACTGTTCATTTAAATGGCAAAAATAATCACTGTATCCTGCTACCCTTACTATCAAATCAGAGTAATCTTGAGGTTTTTTTTGGGCTTGCCTTAGAGTATGCGCATCAACAACATTAAATTGCACATGATGACCATCTAGCTTAAAGTAAGCTCTAATTAAACTAACTAATGCATCTGTACCTTTTTTGTCTTTCAACAAATCTGGCGTAAATTTCATATTAAGCAGTGTTCCGCCAGTTTTTATGTGATCCATCTTTGATGCAGATTTTATAACAGCAGTTGGTCCTTTTCTATCTGCACCCTGCACTGGTGATATACCTTCAGAAATCGGCTCATATGCTAGTCTACCATCAGGTGTTGCAAGCATTTTTGATCCAAAATAAACATGTACAGTTGTGGGAAGCATATTTATTCTAAATGTCCCGCCTTTGTATGTTGCTTTACCATCAATATTATTAAAAAATTCTTCAAATACTTCTTGCATAATAGTATCTGCATAATCATCATCATTTCCATATTTTGGCACTTTATTGAGCATAATTTGCCTTTGAACTTCAAAACCTTCAAAATTGGATTTTAGCATTGAAAGTAAATCTTGTGGCTTTATTGTTTTTTTCTCAAATACAAGATACTTTATACTTGAAAGACTATCTGTAATTGTACCAATGCCAGTACCCTGTATATAACAGGTATTGTACCTTGCGCCGCCTGCATTAAAGTCTTTGCCATTTTTTACGCAATCATCAATTAAAATTGATAAAAACGGGGCAGGGCAGTATTTTGCATATATCTGCTCAATAACAAGGTTACCTTTAATTTTCACATCTATAAAGTATTTTAGTTGTTTTTTAAAAGCATCAAATAATTCATTGAATGTTTCAAAATCTTTAAAATCACCTGTTTTTAAACCTATTTGTTTGTTTGTTAAGGGATCTATACCATTATTTAATGTAATTTCCAAAACTTTTGGAAGACTAAAATAACCTGTTAAAGTATAACTTTCTTTTCCAAAAGCACCTGATTCCACACAACCGCTTGTACCACCAAGCCTTGCATCTTCTATAGATTTACCTTGCCTTAGCAATTCTTGAACAACAGCATCAGCATTAAAAATAGCAGGTTGTCCAAAACCGGTTTTTATTATATCTATGGCTCTTTTGATAAATTCATCTGGCGTTTTTTTACTTACATGGATTGATGGATTTGGTTGTACAAGTCGCATTTCTTCAATTACATCCAGTATTAAATAAGACAACTCATTAACGCTTGGGTTGCCTTTTTCATCTAATCCCCCTAAATTTATTTGAGCAAAATCAGTGTATGTTGCGCTTTCCTGTGCTGTTACTCCAACTTTTGCTACAGCCGGATGATTATAGAATTTTATCCATAAACACTCTAACAACTCTTTAGCTTTTTCTTTTGTTAGATTACCATTTTCTATATCTTTTTTATAAAATGGATACAAATGCATATCTAATTTACCAGGACTAAACGAATCCCAACCGTTAAGCTCAATTACAACACCCAGATGGACAAACCAGTAATATTGAAGGGCTTCATAAAAACTATCTGGTTTATAGGCTGGAACCTTATTACAAATTCTTGCAATTTCTAATAACTCTTCTTTTCTTTTTTGGTCATGCTCGGTTTTTGAAAGCTCCAAAGCTTGTTCAGCATACCTGCGGGCAAATTTGATTATTGCTTTTGCAGCAATTTTCATTGCTTGGAGCTCTTCAATTTTGCTTAAGCTATCTGAATCGTTTTTTAAATCAATTATTATCTGATCTATCTGATCAATTATATCCAGCATACCAAATTTATATATCCTATCACCCAAAACTGTGTGTCCAGGCGCTCTTTGTTCCATAAATTCTGTAAAAATACCAGCTTCAAATGCGTTCAACCATGCTTTATCCATGTTTGAAAATATTTTTTCTCTTATGGTTTTACCACTCCAATATGGAATTATTACATCTTTGTATAGCTCAAATACTTCTTTATCCACCTTATATGGTACTTTTTCTCTTTCATTTAAAATTTTTAAGTCTTCTAAAGAATGTAGATTTATTTCAGGGTAAGTTGGTGTTGCTTTTGGCAATTCACCTCTTTCCCCAACAATAAGTTCTCCTTCAAATATTGTTACTTTTTTATTTTCCAATATATAATCAAATGCAGCAGCTCGTTTTAAAGGTATACTATCAATATTATTATTTTTATAAAACTCTGTTAAAAGCATTGCCCTTTCTACAGATATTTTTTCTTGAGCCTGAATACTTTGTTTGTAGAGATTTTTTACACGCGTGGTGCAGCCTCTTAATGTTTTCGGTTTTTTAAAATCAACTATAGAACAATTTATTTGCATAATTAGCCTCCTACCTCAACTGTAAAATCTTGAGATCTAAAAAAATTTACTATTGAGTTAATTTCTTCATCTTTAGGCTTTTTGATGTGTTTTAGTTTAAAGTCCATGTTGAGTCTTTTGTATTTATCAACCATAAAATTATGATAGGCAAGTATATCTATTTTTGATATTTTTAGTTTTTTTAAAAAATTAGCTGTTTGTGAAAGATTATCAAGATTATCGTTAATTGTTGGTATTATGGGAAGCCTTATATTAATTTTGTCTCTTGCAATGTTTGATAGCTTTTCTAAATTTTCAAGTATGATTTCATTGGAAACACCAGTGTATTTTATGTGCAAAACTGGATCCATTATTTTTAAATCATATAAAAATTGATCAGCATAAACAGCCGCATTTTTTATATTTGAAAATTTTGTATAACCACATGTATCTATTGCAATATGTATATGGTTTTCTTTAAGTTTTTTAAGAAGAGCCATTAAAAAATTTATTTGCAGAAAAGGTTCTCCACCAGAAATTGTAACACCACCGTTTGTGTAAAATATTTTGTCTTTTAGTATCTCATCTAATATTTCATCTACACTGTAGAGCGTGCCAATTGAAGATAGTGCACCCGTAGGACAGCTCTTTGTACAATCAATACATAAATCGCAAGAAAAATTATCAATATATACTTTTTTGTCAATTACTTTAATAGCATGTTTTTTACAGACAATTTCACAGGTTTTACAATTAATGCATTTATCACTATAATGAATAATTTGAGTCTTAAAACTTTGACTTTCCGGATTATGGCACCAAAAACAATTCAATGGGCAACCTTTAAAAAAAACAGTTGTTCTAATACCTTCACCATCGTGTATGGAATATTTTTTTATATCGAAAATTAAACCTTTCATTTAAAATAATACTCCATAATAAATTCTTTCTGAACATCAAATGACCAATGTACATCTTTGATAAATAATGCAGCTTTTAAACAATCATTTTGCAATAGATCTATAAATATATCATGTTCTTTTATAGACCTTTTTTCCCATTCTGGTAAATAATATTTTTTTCTTGGAAAATCGTAAAGCCTTTGGCGCAAGTTATCAATTATCTTAAGCGCGTGGTGATTTTTACTTAAACAAAGGTAAGTATTATGAAAATCTACATTGTTTTTATAGTAAAGGTCAAAATCTGAATCATCTATTGCTTTTTGCATTTTTGTGTTGAATTCTTTTAGTTTTTCAATTATATTGGTATCAATATGACTACATACCTTGTGTATTATAGAACATTCTAAAGCTCCAATAATTTCATAAAAATATTTAATTTCTTCCAGGCTCAATTCGTTTATTAATATACCTTTTCTGGGTTTAATCGTAACAAAACCTTCCATTTCAAGCTGCAAAAGAGCATCTCTTAAAGGTGTTTTACTTATTTTGAGCTTGTTGGATAAAGCATTTATATCAATATAGTCACCACCTTTTAAGTTTTGTTTGTTTATTTGATCTTTTAAATATTCATATACCTGCTCTCGTAATGACTTTAAATTTATTTCCATCTGATATCTGATATATCACATTTTAAAAAACAAAAAAATAACAACCTTACGAATTCATACTAATTTAGTACTTATTCTCTTTTCCCCATTCCGAACAAATTTAAAAGCATTAAAAATAGGTTTATAAAATCAAGGTATAAAGCAAGTGCTCCAATTACAGATCCTTTTAATACACCAGAGCTATCTTCTACATCAATTGAATAACTCATTTGTTTTAATTTTTGATTATCATAGGCTGCAAGACCCGCAAACACAATTACACCGATTACACTTATAACAAAGTACATCATTGGACTTTTTAAGAATATATTAACGACACTTGCAATAATAACGCCAATCAAACCCATAAACAAAAAATGCCCAAATCCAGTTAAATCTTTCTTAGTGGTTAATCCAAATAAACTCATTATTAAAAACATTAAAGCGCTTGTTCCAAAAGCTGAAGCAATCACGGTTTGCGTATATGCTAAAAAAATAAAAGACAAAGTAACACCGTTTAGTAAACTATATAGAATAAATAAAAAAGCTGCCACCTGGGCATTGAGTTTATTTATCCCGGCACTAATTGTAAAAACTAAACCCAGCTCCCCAATTACTAATACCCAAAATAATATAGGATTTGCTGCAATAGCCATCGTAATTTGCTTGTTAATAGAAACTGCATAAGATACCAAAAAAGTTAAGCCAAGACCGAAAAACATCCATAAGTAAACTTTACTTATAAAGCTTGACGCGCTTATTGCTTGTTCTTGTGTTCTTAAAATACTGTTTGGCATTCCTTACCTCCTTTTATTTTCAAATTATAATCACTTTTGCAAATTAATCAAGAGCATGTGGTTTTATAGACACGATTATAATTGAGCTTGCAATAAACATCAATCCAATCACTGACGAAATAAATATCTTTTGACCCAAAAAGATATTTAAATAAATCAAAGATAAAAATGGTGTTAAGTATATTGCATTTGATATAATATGCGTTTTTAGATGCTCAAGAGCTTTAAACCAAAATATAAAACTAATACCATTTATAAATGTACCATTTATAAATAACCAAATTAAGCTCTTTATATCAGGAATTTTAAAAGAAGATAGTATAAATAATGTTGGTGTAATAAAAAATAAAACAAATAAAAAATAGAAAAAAACACTTGTAGTTTTTTCAAAATCTTTTTTCTTCCCTATAATAGAATATGTTGCGGCACTTAAAGCTGCAAGTATTGCAAAAAAATCCCCTTCAATATTCCCAAAGTTAATTTTAGCTATATTTCCTTTTGTTATAATAATAGTTATACCAAAAAAACTTATTAAAATAGCAAAAATTTTTCTTATTGTTAATTTTTCTTTAAATACAAATATTGAAAAAATAAACAAAAATACTGGCCATGTGTAGTTTAATATAAAAACTACAGCAGCATCTGCAATACTAAAAGCTTTATAAAGCATGAGATAATTAAAATAAATTCCAATAAATCCAATCAAAGCCATATAGAAATAATCTTCAAGTTTATATGAAAATAAAAGCTTAATTTTTTTTTGAAAAATTACAAATAAAAAAAGAACAAATGTAGATATTACACTTGAGTAAAAAAGCATCTGAATATTATCCAGATTACTTAAAATTTCTTTTGATGCAATTGGTATAAGCGCCCAGGATGCAATACAAATTGCTAAGTATAAATAACCTTTTTTAGTGTTTTGCATCTAGAGAATTTTGCTAATAAAAGCTTTAGTGCGTTCTTGTTTTGGGTATGTAAAAATTTCCTGTGGAGAACCTTCTTCCACAATCTGACCGTCATCCATAAAAACAACTCGATCTCCAACTTCACGAGCAAATCCCATTTCGTGAGTTACAACAATCATTGTCATGCCTTCTTTGGCTAAATTTCTCATAACAGAAAGCACTTCTCCTACCATCTCAGGATCAAGAGCACTTGTAGGCTCATCAAACAACATTACAATGGGGTTCATTGCCAAAGCTCTGGCAATTGCAACACGCTGTTGTTGACCCCCAGACAACTCATCCGGGTAATTATTAGCTTTTTCTTCTAAACCAACTTTTTTTAGCAAATTCATGGCTATATTTTCGGCTTCTTCTTTAGACTTTCCAAGCACTTTAACCGGTCCAATTGTAATATTATCAAGCACAGATAGATGAGCAAATAAGTTAAAATGCTGAAAAACCATACCAACTTCTCTTCTTACTAAATTTAAGTTAGTTTTGTTGTGTGTAATCTCGACATTGTTAATATAAATTTCCCCGCTATAGACTTTTTCCAATCCATTCAAACATCTCAAAAAAGTACTTTTACCAGAACCAGATGCACCCATTATAACAACAACTTCTTTTGGCTTAACTGATAAAGACACACCTTTTAGTACCAAATTTTTTCCAAAACTTTTTTTAACATTCTTAGCGTTTATCAATTTTAAATCTCCTTTCTAGATAACCAGAAATCCCAGTTAATGTAAAAATCATTGCTAAATAAATTACGGCTACTGCTGTCCAGATTTGAAGCGATGCAAATGTTGTAGATATAATAATTTGACCCTGCCTTGTTAGCTCTGATATAGAAATTACAGACAATAATGAAGTATCTTTAATAGTTTGTATAAATTGATTAACTAAAGGAGGAATCATACGCTTAAAAGCTTGAGGCAGAATAATATATCTCATGGTTTGGTATTTTGTCATACCAATACTATAGGCTGCTTCTGTTTGACCCTTTCCTATAGATAAAATGCCTGCTCTTATAATTTCTGTAATATATGCACCTTCATTTAAAGAAAGTGCCAGTATACCTGCAATCGGTGTAAAATAAGGATCAAACCATTTGTGTAATGGTAATATCATTGGAAGTGCAAAGTAAATATAGAAAATTTCTACAAGTAAAGGCAAACCTCTAAAAATATGGACATATACTTCACCTGTTTTTTTAAATACAGGATTGTGTGAAATTTTAAATAATGCAAAGATAAGCCCTAGTATTGTTGCTACTATTATCACAACTACAGAAAAAAAGAGCGTTAGTTTTGCACCATAGAGCAATTGCGGTAAATTTTGCCAAATAACACTAAAAAAACCACCCATTAACTTATCCCTTCAAAAAATTAAAAGCCAGACAAATAGATGTCTGGCTTTTTTAATCTATTGTGTTATTAAACCTGCGTTATCATCTCCAAAGTATTTTCTATATAATTTTAAATAAACGCCATTTTTAATAATTTTTTCAAGTCCAGCATTAACCTTTTCAAGTAATTTTGGGTCTTGCTTGCTAACAGCTATACCGTAATCTTCACCTGTCAATAATTTTCCAACTGTATGTACATTTTTATGAGTTTTTGCATAGTTAATATTAACTGGGTTATCAAATACAACTGCCTGAGCACCACCGTTTTGCAATTGATTGTAAGCATCATCAATATTTGTAAAGCGCTCTACTTTAATATCTTTCATTTTTGATAGCATTATATCAGCTGTTGTACCCAGTTTTGTAGCTACAGTTTTACCTTTTAAATCAGCCAAATCTTTGATAGGGCTACCTTTTTTTACCAATATTGATTGTCCAGAATGATAATAAGGTTTTGAAAAATACACAACTTGCGCCCTCTGTGGAGTAATTGTCATACCAGCTACTGCCATCTGGATTGTGCCAGTTTGCAAAGCTGGAATTAAACCCTGAAAATCCATTGTGTGCCATTCTACTTTAAATCCTTCTGCTTTTGCAATGGCGTTCACTAAATCCACATCAAAACCAACAACCTTACCATGCTCTTCCATCTCAAATGGTGGGAAAGTAGTATCTACCCCAACCTTTACGACCTGCTCAGCTTGCGCCAGATTTGCCAAGCCAAAAGAAAAAACAAATGCAAAGGAAACTAGAAATAAAAACAACTTACGCAACATACAAACCCCCTATTAATTTTCTACTTAAATTTTAACGAATTATAATAAAAATGTCAATTATTAAATTAGAGGGGCTGAAATCCCCTCTAATGTTTAAGACTTGGGAGGTCTTAAGGCCAATGAGACTATGATACCTACGATTGCTATTATCATTACTATTGGAAACACTGAATAGTATGATCCTGTCATATCTTTAATTTTACCAGATAAAAGCGTTCCCAATATTGCTGCTATACCATATGCTGTAAATATAACACCATAATTTTTACCATAGTATTTTGTTCCAAAAAATGTCTTGGTAGCAGTAGGTGCAATAGCAAGCCATCCGCCTAAAGTAAACCATAGCAGGGAGAATGCCACAAAGTACATTCCAATGCTTTTTGAAGTATATAATAATCCTGTAGCTAAAGCAATAACTATAAAAGATAAAACTGCAGCATTTTTTGGCTTTAGTTTGTCTGTAAGCCATCCAAATGTTGGTCTTCCAGCAAAATTAAATAATGCAAATACCTGTAGTGCTGTAGCTGCTAAACCTGTTGATAGTTTAAGCTCTTTTCCAACGGGTGCTGCAATGCCAATTGCCATAAGTCCAGCCATTGCGCCTATTATATATAAAAACCACAAAATCCAAAATGTTGGTTGTTTCATAGCTTCTGGTCTATCGTAATCTTTTGCTGCTGTTGCGGCTTGAGCTTGTGGTGTAGAAGCAGAAGCAACTTTAAAATCAGCAGGAGGAAATTTAAAAGGGAGTGACAGCAAAATATTGATTATTAAAAATACCACACCTAAATACATAAAAGTATTTAGTGGTCCCACCGAAGCTATTAGTGTTTTAATAATTGGAGCCATAATTAAAGCAGAAAGACCAAAACCGCCAACAGTCAATCCTATTGCCAAGCCACCTTTATCTGGAAACCACTTGGCTGCAACAGCAATTGGACAACCATAAACTAAACCTACACCAAATCCTCCAATAACACCATAAATTAAGGAAAGCATGCCAATACCTGTGGACAATCCTGCCAGTATCCAACCAATTCCTACAAGTATACTGCCTAAAATCATGGTGTTTCTTGGTCCCCATTTTTGCATTAGGTTACCACCAATGGGCATAGCTACAGCAAAAACTGCTAAAAACAACATAAATGGGTAACCGCTTTCAGTTGCTGAAATATGCCAAAGCTTTTCAAGAGGTACTCTAAACAAACTAAAAGAGTAAATAGCTCCTAGCATAATATTGACAATTAAACCAAGTATAACATAAAGCCATCTACCACCACCTACCTGTACAGAGTCTTGTGCCATACTAAGACCTCCTTGCAAATAAATTAATTATTTGTAAGAAATATATCAAATAAAATTTAATTTGTCAAATAATTTTTACTTAAATATTTTAAAATAATAAGTGAGATAAAAAAAATGTATTAATATGGACTCTATCATTTAATTAACAATTTACTTTATAGCAATAATTTTTATTGGTAAAAATTATTGACAATATATTGAAAATCTTGCAATTTTTGGTAACATAAGAGCAATGAAAACTATAGTAATTTTGGGTCAAACAGCAACTGGAAAGTCAGAGTTAGCATATAAACTTGCAAAAACTTTAGAAGGTGAAATAATTTCAGTTGATTCCATACAAATTTATAAGTACTTTGATATTGGTTCTGCAAAACCACCAAAGAATTATTTACAAGATATAAAACATCATTTAATAGATATTAAAGAACCAAATGAAGAATTTAGTGCACAAGAATTTGCTATTCAAACTAAACAGTTAATTAATGAAATAAAATCTCGTAAAAAAGTCCCAATTTTATGCGGAGGTACATTGTTTTACTTTGATGCTTTAATAAATTCACTGGATGTAATACCTCAAGTTGATGCAAAAATTAAAGATTTTTTTAATGATATAAGTCAAGAGAGTTTTATTAACCTGTATCAATGGCTAAAAATCATTGATCCAAAATGGGCACAAAAAATAAATAAAAACGATAAACAAAGAATAAATAGAGCTTTGAGTGTTTTTTTACAAACAAAAACAAATTTAACAAAATATTTTAATACAAGAAAAAAAGAAGACTTTTTTAAAGATTGTTTGATATTTTCATTACAGATACCAGATGTAGAACTAGAAGAAAGAATTATTAAAAGAACAATCAATATAGCAAATGATTTAATAATTGAAACACAAAATATTATTAGCATGGGCTTTTCTCAAACAAAACCCATGCAATCAATCGGTTATAGACAAGCATTACTTTATCTAAATGGTAAACTAAACAAAGATGAAATGATACAAAGCATAATTAAAGAAACAAAACAATACGCAAAACGACAAAAAACATTTTTTAATTCAAAGTTTAAAGATAAAAGTATACAGATTAACTATAAAAATGCTTTTGATACAATTTTATCTATTTTAACCCAAAGCCATTCTTCTTAATCTTTCAATTCTTTCTTCAATAGGTGGATGGGTTGAAAAAAGATTCATAATTCCTTTTACACTGAAGGGATTTACTATAAAAAGATTTTCTGTTACAGGATTTCCTTGTAGCGGAATGTGTTTTGAATAATTATCAAGTTTTTCTAACGCACTTGCAAGGTAAAGCGGGTTTCCACTGAATTCTGCACCAGCTCTGTCAGCTTCGTACTCTCTTGCCCTTGATATAGCAAGCTGAATCAAAGTAGCTGCTAAAGGTGCAAATATTGCAAGAGCAATCAAAACAAACGGGTTAGAGTCAGAATCTCTATCCCTTGATAGTCCTCCAAACATTGCAGCCCATCTAATCATATCTGCAATGATCATTATAGCACCAGCGATTGTAGCTGCAATCGATGATATAAGTATATCCCTGTGTTTTATATGTCCAAGCTCATGCCCTAATACACCCATAAGCTCATTCTCATTTAAAAGTTTGAGAGCACCAACTGTTACAGCAACTGCAGCATGCTTTGGATTCCTACCAGTTGCAAATGCGTTTGGTGCATCTTGAGGTATTATATATATACGTGGCATCGGAATATCAGCATTTTGAGCAAGTCTTCTTACTATCCTAAATAACTCAGGATATTCGCTTTCTGTAACTTCTTGAGCATTGTACATAGAAAGCGCAATCTTATCTGAAAAAAAATAACTGAAAAAATTCATCAAAATAGCCAGGCCAAAGGCTATCAAAGCACCACTTTTACCTCCAACTGCATTTCCAATTATCACAAAAAGTACAGTCAATAAGCCTAATAAAAGAGCTGTTTTGACTGTATTTATCATAATGTTTACCTCCATTTCATGATTTTTCAATAATGATTATAAAGCAATACCAAAAATTGTCAAGTATCCTTGAATATAGCACTTTGCTATAGTATAATAAAAAATTAGATAGGAGGGTGTGTTATGGGCAGTGTTTTAATTACAGGCGCTTCAAGTGGTATTGGAAAGGCTTGTGCAGAAATTTTTGCAAAAGGTGGGTATAATTTAATATTAAACGCAAGAAGAATAAATAGACTAGAAGAATTAACAAAAAACCTTATAGAAAAAAATAAAGTTAAAGTGTATTACAAAAAAACTGACATGTCAAAGAAAGATGAGATTTTTGAGTTTGTTGATTCTATACCTGAGGATTTTTTTCCAATAGATGTCCTTGTAAATAATGCAGGTTTGTCACGCGGTTTAGAGCCATTAGATCAAGGAAATATTGATGATTGGAATGAAATGATTGACACAAATATTAAAGGCGTTTTATATATAACAAAACTTATTATACCTATTATGAAAAAACAAGGGTTTGGTCACATAATAAATTTGGGTTCTATAGCAGGGCATGAGTCATACCCTGGCGGTAATGTATATTGCGCAACAAAAGCTGCTATAAAATCATTAACAAAAAGTTTAAGAATGGACCTTTTAAGGACAAATATAAGAGTTTCGAGCGTTGATCCTGGAATGGTAGAAACAGAATTCAGCGAAGTAAGGTTTAGAGACAAGGAAAAGGCAAAAAAAGTGTATGAAAATATTAAACCACTTTATGCACAAGATATAGCTGATGTTATATATTTTATTGCTACAAGACCTCAACATGTAAACATTGAAGATGTGATAATAATGCCAACCCAACAAGCAAGTGTATTGCTTAACGATAGAGACTATAAAAAATAGGAGGGGTATTTGTTTGAAATAATAAAGGAAATTAAAGAAAAAAAGCATCAAGAAATAAACGGTGAATTATTCATGGTGTTAGAAAAACATTTTCTTGATGCTAGAAATGGGGATAAATACATTGGATTAAAATTAAAGGATAAAAGTGGTGTTATAGAAGCAAAGATTTGGAAAAATTTATACCATTTGCATGAAAACTTTAAAGAAGGTGACTTTGTAAAGTTAAAAGCAAAAACTAATTATTATAAAGATAACTGGCAACTTATAATAGAAGATATACAAAAGGTAGATATAGATGAAAAACTAAAAGATGAATTCCTACCAAAAACGAAAAAAGATATTGATATTTTAACAAAAGAACTATTTGCGATTATAAATGGTCTACAAAATCAAGCAATTAAAAAATTACTCCTCAGTATTTTTGGCGAAGATGAATTTTTTTCAAAATTTAAAAAGGCTCCAGCTGCCAAAAGTATGCATCATGCATATATTGGTGGTTTGATTGAGCATACAGTTTCAGTTGCCAAAATTGCAAAAGAAGTATCAAAGTTTTATATGCCAATCGATGTTGATATATTGGTGAGTGGGGCACTTTTACATGATATTGGAAAAGTTTATGAAATAGATGCATCTACATTTAACTATACAAACGAAGGCAGGCTTATTGGTCACATTGTAATTGGCTACAATTTAGTAAAAGAAAAATTAAAAACGATAAAGCTTCCATTTGAGCAGGAAGTTCAAATTTTGCACTGCATATTGGCTCATCATGGTGAATATGAGTATGGATCTCCTAAAATTCCAAAAACAAAAGAAGCACTATTGCTTCATTTAATTGATACAATGGATTCAAAAATGGAACCATTGCAAAACCTGCAACCAAATGAAACAAATTGGAGCGAATCAATAAAAATATTAGGTAGGAGTTTCTTTATTCCCAAAAATAGCAAAAACGAAGAATTAACACTATTTTAATATGAAATATATAGTATTTGAAGGCCTAGATGGAAGTGGTAAAACTACTGTATCTAAAATGTTTGTCCGATACCTATCTAGTAAAAATTACACCGTTTTTTATACAAGAGAACCTTATACCACAGAAATAGAAACATTAATAAGACAAAATCAAACAAACAAAACCTTACTTTTTTTATTTTTGGCTGATAGATCAATTCACATAGAAAAACTAAAAAATCAAAACGTTGACTTTATTGTAAGTGACAGATCATTTTATTCAACGGTTGCATATCAAGGTTACGGTGGTGGGATTGATATTGATTTTGTTATTAAACTTAACGAATTTGTCGTAGACAATTTTTTGCCCGATGTTGTATTTTATTTAGATTGTAGTCCAGATATAGCATTAAGTAGAAGCAAAAAACTTGACGCAATAGAAAATAAAAATTTAGATTTTTTTGAAAAAGTTAGACAAGGTTATTTGGATCTTGCAAAAAAATACAATTTTTTTACAATTAATGCTCAAGATAGCCTAGAAAATGTTTTTAAAAATGTTATAAAATGTTATGAAACAATATTTGTCTAAATTTACAACATTTGCTCTAATAAATGCAACTCTTGATGATGCAAGAGATTTTTGTCAGAGTTTAAATGTACCTACATGGTATGAATTTGAAGATTTAAAACTGCAGGATGTAAATCAAATTAAAATAAAATCATACGAAATTAGCGAAAAACCATATGCCTTTTTAATTGGAAAAGCAAATATTGAATCACAAAACGCTTTACTAAAACTTACAGAAGAACCGATTAATCTAAATTATTTTATTTTTTACCAAACAGAATACATAATTGATACTCTTATTTCAAGGTCTCAAATTATCAATTTTAATATAGAAGATCAAAATATTGATAAATTATTTGAGTTTTTTGAAAAAAAAGACAAAAGTAATTTTTTAAAAGAATTGTTAAATATTAGGAATTTAAGTAAACAAAATAAACCACTTTTTTTAAAATATATAAAAAGTTTTATAAAAAGATTATCTTATGATTTTCCAGAGAATTCAATTTTTCTAATTAGACAATATAAAGACTTAAGAACCTATAATTTGAATATTGATTTATTTTTAGCTAATATGTGTATTGAGCTTTGGAGGATAAAGAAATGAGTGTAGCTTATGTTGTATTTAAACATTCAAATAGTATGATTCCCTTTAAATATTCAAAATTTGATCTAAAAGTCGGTGATTTTGTAATTGCTGAATCGGAAAGAGGTTTAAACCTTGGTAGAGTTATCAAAATCTCTCATGAAAAAGACGATAAGTTAAAAAGCATAGTTAGAGTTGCAACGCAAGCTGACTACCAAAGGTATAATGAAAATCTTGTTTTAGCCCAAAAAGCCAAAAAATACTGTTCTCAAGAAGCGAAAAATCTTAATTTAGATATAAAACTAGTAGATGTTGAATATACAATAGATAATAGCAAAATTATATTTTACTTTACATCACCAACTAGGGTGGATTTCAGGCATTTGGTAAAAAAACTGGCTTCTTATTTTAAAACACGCATTGAAATGCGCCAAATTGGTGTAAGAGATGAAGCTAAACTTGTTGGCGGAATCGGCTTGTGTGGGCAAATAGTTTGTTGTAAGCGTTTTTTGCAAAACTTTGAGCCAGTATCCATAAAAATGGCTAAAGACCAGAACTTAAGCATAAGTGTTAAAAAAATCTCTGGTATATGCGGCAGACTGTTGTGTTGTTTGTATTATGAAGAGCATATTTATTCAGATTTTCTAAAAAATTTACCACCAAAAGGCTCAATTGTTAAAACAGAAGAGTGCGAAGGTGAACTTGTACTTGCAAATCCTTTAAAAAATACTGTAACAATCAAAGATCAAGAAAATAAAATGATAGAGGTAAAAGCAAATTCTATAAAAAGTATAATAAAGATTGCAGAAGAAAAAGGAGAAGAAGATGAAATTATTGAAGAAGAAGAATAGTTACTATGTAACTACACCAATCTATTATGTTAACGATGTGCCACATATTGGTCACTCATATACTACAATTGCAGCCGACACTATTGCTCGTTTTCACAGGTTAATGAAAGAAAATGTATTTTTTTTAACAGGTACAGACGAACATGGTAAAAAGATTGAAAATACAGCTAAAGCGCTAAATAAAACACCAAAACAATTAGCAGATGAAGTTGTGGTGAGATTTCAAAATTTATGGAAAAAACTTGACATAACAAATACAAAATTTATAAGAACAACAGACGACTACCATAAAACAGCCGTTGCTCAAATATTTGAAGAAGTTTATAAAAATGGAGATATCTACAAAGACGAATATGAAGGCTACTACTGTGTACCATGCGAAACATTTCACACACAACCAGGACCAAACAATACATGTCCAGATTGCAATAGGCCACTCGAATTAATCAAAGAAGAATCTTATTTTTTTAGATTATCAAAATATCAAGATAAGCTACTTAAGTTTTATGAAGAAAACCCGGATTTTGTTTTGCCAAAGTCTCGTTATAATGAAATTGTAAGTTTTGTTAAAAGCGGACTAAAAGACTTAAGTGTTACGCGTATAAATCTAGATTGGGGAATAAAAGTACCTTTTGATAGAAAACACACAATATATGTATGGTTTGATGCACTATTTAACTATTTAACTGCCATTGGATACCCAAATGAAAATTTTCTTGAAATCTGGCCTGCCGATGTTCATCTTGTAGGAAAAGACATACTTAAATTTCACGCTGTGTATTGGCCTGCGTTTTTAATGAGTCTTGATTTACCTTTGCCAAAACATATTGTAGCGCATGGGTGGTGGACAGTTGATGGCAAAAAGATGAGCAAATCCCTTGGCAATGTTGTAGACCCAAACGAAATGATAGAAAAATACCCACGTGATGCATATAGGTATTATCTGTTAAAAGCCGTTCCGTTTGGTATGGATGGTAATTTTAGCGAAAAAGAATTTGTTGAAAAAATAAATAGTGATCTTGTAAATGACCTTGGAAATTTAATCAATAGATCTCTTACAATGATAGAAAAATACAACAATGGTATTGTAAAAGAAGCAACTGTGGATAATACAATAAAAAATTTAGCCCAATCAACATTTGAAAACATAAAAACTGCTTTTGATATTTTCAGATTTGACGAAGCACTTGAGTCAATAATGAACTTTGTAAGATTTGTAAACAAATATATTACAGACAAACAGCCCTGGACAATTAAAGATAAAAACGAACTTGATATTGTTTTGTTTAATATATTTTGTGCAATAAAATTTATTAGTGGGGCAATTTTGCCTTTCATGCCAGATACAGCAAAAAAAATCTACAATCAATTGGGATTTAGCGGCGATATAAATACTAAAGATATGGACTTTTTCTTAAACTGGAAAACAGATACTGTAAAAATAGGAAAAAAGGAAATGCTTTTTAAAAGGTACGAATATGAGCAAAAACTTCAAGAAATCCAGGAGCGAATTAGCATAGATGAATTTAAAAAAATAGACCTTAGGGTTGCAAAAATCTTAGAAGCAAAACCCATTGAAAAATCAAATAAATTAATGAAACTTAAAATAGACATTGGCGAAGAAGAACCAAGAACTTTAGTTGCAGGCATAAAAGAATATTTTGAACCACAAGATTTAGTTGGAAAAACAATAATAGTGGTAGCAAACTTGCAAAAGGCAAAATTAATGAATGTAGAATCAAATGGCATGTTGCTTGCTGCAAAAGACGGAAAAACTTTAAAATTATTAACTGTTGACGGTGACATTAAGCCAGGAAGTAAAATTAGCTAGCACTTATATATTTTTTTAGGGGGTTTTTATGTTTAGCGTAGATAGCTTAAAAGTTACATGCTTATCTGAAACAAGCTGGTTTGATACAAATTTGCTTATGAGCGATATTAAAAAAGCGGGCGGGATGAATACAAACCAATATTTGATTAACTGGGATTATAAGAATGCAGGTGGCTACAGTGCTTTGATAGAATACACAAAAAACGAACAAAAAGGTTACGCGCTACTTGATGTTGGCTGGAGAGAAAAATATATGGACTGGGTGTTTGATAGGGAAGGTGTTCTTGAGCTTTTAAAAAAAGATAAATTAAACGATGTTTTTATAAGCCACGAACACATGGATCATTTTTGGGGTCTAAACAGTATAACTAAAATTAGAAATGATTTTAACTTGTATATACCTGTTGGTTTTAGCGCAAAAGGCTATGATATAATTGAAAAAAGCAATTTTAAAGGTAAACTAATAGAAGTTGATGATAGATTTCAAAACGATGAACTTTCTTCTTTTGTTTACAAAATGGATATAATCCTGGGTGTAAAAAATGAACAAATTTTAGTATTCAATCTAAAAGACAAAGGATTTGTTACAATTACTGGCTGCTGTCATCCAGGTGTTAACGCAATGATGGAATATGTAAAAAACAATTATGGAAATAACCTTTATGGTTTATATGGCGGTTTACACATCTCGCTACTGGAAGATTGGAATGATCAAAAAGCTAAAGAAATAGAAAAACTTGGTAGCTGGGGTTTAAAAAAAGTTGCCGCAAATCACTGTACAGGTGTGGTTGCTGTCGAACATATGATAAAAAAAGGCATAAATGTAGTCGGAGGCAGTGCAAAATTTGGCAGTCAAAGCAAACTGTATGTAGGAAACTCTGATATTGTAGAATTTTAATCTAAAAATTTAAAGTAAATGATTGATATTATTTTAAATAGCACAAGAAAAGATATAATAATGGATAATTTATCTGTGGGAATTTATTTTACAGATGAAAAAGGCAAAACACTGTACGTAAACAAAGCATTTGAAGAAATGTCTTTAATAAAAGCTAAAGAACTTGTGGGGAAAACACTTGAAGAGTTAGTAAAACAAAAGTACTTTACAGCATCTGCAACACTACTAGTTATAAAAACAAAAAAACCTGCTGCGGTTTCTTATATTACAAAAACAAATAGAAAACTTTTAGCTAGAGGCAAACCTTTTTTTGACCAAAGTGGGAATTTGAAATACGTAGTAAATACAGTTTATGATTTAAGTGAAGTACACTATATGGGTGACATTGATTATGAGAGCAAACAAAATAACAATAATCAGATTATTGCATTTAGCTCTCAGATGGTAAATATTGTAGACTTTGCATTAAGGGTTGCAAATGTTGATTCCACTGTGTTAATTACAGGTGAATCTGGTGTTGGAAAAGAGGTTATAGCAAAATTCATTCACGATGCAAGCCCACGCAAAAATTATCCTTTCGTAAAAGTAAATTGTGCAAGCATCCCAGAAAATCTAATTGAAACAGAGCTTTTTGGGTATGAAGGTGGAGCCTTTACAGACGCTAACCCTAAAGGCAAAAAAGGCTTTTTTGAAGCAGCTCAAAAAGGAACAATATTTTTAGATGAAATTGGAGAATTGCCTTTAAATGTCCAGGCAAAACTACTGCAGGTTTTGCAGGATAGACAATTCACGCGAGTTGGCTCTCCTAGAATTGTTAATGTTGATGTAAGAATAATTGCTGCAACCAATAGGAACTTAAAAGATATGATATCAAATAAACTTTTTAGAGAGGATCTATACTATCGACTGAACGTTATACCAATACATATACCGCCACTTAGACAAAGAAAAGATGATATAGAGCCTCTTGTTAATTATGTAGTTTCCAGGATAAACAGTAAATACAACTTTAATAAGCATCTCGATTCCGAGCTAATTGATTTATTTAAGTCACTTCCATGGAAAGGTAATGTAAGAGAAGTAGAAAATGTTATTGAAAAACTTCTTGTAACAACAACCAAAAACATAATAACCAGAACAGACTATACTTCAATAGAAGATATTCAACAATACGATGTAAACCCAAAATTTATACTAAAAAACTATGAAAAAGAGCTTTTGCTTAATCTTTTACCAACTTGCCAAAATACGCGTGAGCTTGCCAAAAAATTTGGCGTATCGCAACCTACAATTGTAAGAAAACTAAAACAACATAATGTATCGATTCAAAAGTGAATCGAATTATACAAAAATAAATCAAAATTTGTGCTATATAAAATATAAAATTCTCAGTATTGATTCAAAATATTTAGAATATTGCCATTTTTTAAAATTTAAATTATAAATTACTTTTTATAAAATATTAACAATATAATGAAAACATATAGTTAAATAATTAGGAATAGTTTTTGCTTTAGTTAATATCGGACAAAATTTTAAAGGGGGGTTTATATGTTAGGTAAAATTTCAAACTTTTTTGTAAAACTTATGCAAAAGTATATGCCAGATCCATTTTTATTTGTTATCGTTTTAACTTTATTGTCTTTTGTTATGGCATTGTTGCTTACGCCAACGCCATTTATAAAAATGGTTGAGGATTGGTACAAAGGTTTGTGGGCTATATTAACATTTGGTTTGCAAATGGTACTCATATTAGTAACTGGATATACCCTAGCTGAAACAAAAATTATTAAAAAATTTTTAACTTTTTTAGCTGGCATACCCAAAGATCAAGCAAATGCTGCAGTAATGATATTTTTGATTGCAGCAATAGCTTCTTTTATTAATTGGGGATTAGGGTTAATTGCAGGAGCAATATTAGCCAGAGAAATAGCCAAAAGAGTAGAAAAAGCAGATTTTGGGTACCTGGTTGCTAGTGCTTACATAGGTTTTATAGTATGGGCAGGAGGCTTATCAAGTTCAATTGCATTAGTTATTGCATCAAAAGGCAACCCGATGAATATAATTGAACAACATACACATGAAATCGTTAGTTTATCGCAAACTGTTTTTGCCTGGTATAACTTAATAGCTACTATAATTACTGTAATTATTCTTTCTTTTGTAATATACTTTACACAACCAAAAAAAGACCTCAAAATAATTGATAAATCAATACTTGAAGCACAAGATAAAGAGTTAGAACAAGCAAAAGAAGTTAAAAAAGATAACACTTTTGCCTCCAAACTTGAAAATGCCTGGATACTTAACGTTATAGTATTTTTAATTGGTTTGATCTATCTTTTTAAATTTGGGTTTAAATTAGATATAAATAAATTTATATTCATAATGTTTTTAGCTGGACTTATTCTCCACTGGAAACCCATTGTTTATGTAAAAACTTTTAATAATGCAGCCAAAGTTACTGGCCCATTAATCTTGCAATATCCTCTATATGGTGGCATTATGGGACTTATAACTGGCAGTGGTCTTGCAGCTGTTATGGCAGGATGGTTTGTAAGTTTTTCTACAGCTCACACTTTACCTTTCTGGTCATTTATTTCATCCATAATCATTAGTTTATTTATACCATCTGGTGGAGGACACTGGGTAGTACAAGCACCTATTATGGTGCCTGCTGCACAAACCCTTGGCTCTTCTCAAGCCTTAACAGCGATGGGAATAGCTTACGGCGAACAGGTAGCAAATATGATACAGCCATTTTGGGCATTACCTATACTAGCTATAGCCAGGCTTGGTGCAAAAGATATAATGGGCTATTGTACTTTAGCTTTATTTATTGGAACAATTATTTTTGGCTCTATATTACTAATAGCCGCTTAATTGGAAAGTAGTATGAATATCTGCATTTATTTATACCTCTAATACAAAATTCGCTAAATTACAGGAAAGTATTTATGAGCTTATAATAAGCGCTGGTATAAACGCTATTGAAGATACACAAAGAAACGAGCCTATTGGGTTTAAAACTTGTGTTAAGTTTGAAAGTGAATGCGCAAAGTGGCTCTTACTACAAGCAACTTTGCAAGCAGTATTAAGAGAATATCGTAAAGAAGGTGCTGTATGTACGAGATTGATTTGAAAGGCAAATATGCTTTAGTAACTGGAGGCTATAGGGGCATTGGCTACACTGCAAGTATAGCTCTTGCAAAAGCAAAAGCAAATATAGTAATTGCTGCAAGAAACTATGAATTGTGTCTACAAAAAGCAGAAGAGTTAAAATCCATATTTGGTATTAATTGTCTTGCAGTAAAGATGGATGTAAGCGATTTGGAAAGTGTAAAAAATGCTGTAAGCAAAGTAAAAGAAGAGTTTGGAAGAATCGATATACTTATCAATGCAGCGGGCATTTCTGGCGTTCAAAAACCTGTGATTGAGCTAAGCGAGTCTGAATTTGATGAAGTATTCAATATAGATTTCAAAGGAACATTTTTTGTATCCCAACAAGTCGCAAAAATAATGGTTGCCCAAAATAGTGGCAAAATTATTAACATTGCTTCGATCTTGGGAAAACTTGCAACACCATACATGAGTGGTTACTGCACAAGTAAAGCAGCTGTTATACACTTTAGTAAAGTGCTGGCATTAGAACTTGTAAAATACAATATCCAGGTCAATGTAGTTTGTCCCGGATATTTTTTAACAGACATAAATAAATCATTTTTTAATACACAAAAAGGAAAAGAATACATAAAAGAGCGCATACCAGTAAAAAGGGTTGGAAACTTAAGTGAACTTGAAAGTACATTTATTTATCTGGCAAGCGCTCCTGGCTTTTTAACAGGCGCAGAAATTATTATAGATGGCGCCCAAACAATTATCTAAAGGAGGCTTTAATGCTTAGAACAAAAGAACAATACTTTGAAAAATTATTTTCTATGAAACCCAATGTATACATAGGTGGCAAAAAGGTTACAAGGGATGACCCCAGGCTCAGACCTGGACTTAATGTACTTGGAGTGACATTTGATTTAGCTCAAGATGAAAAATGGAAAAATGTAGCAACGGCTCATTCAAATCTAAAATAAAGAAGTAAACCGCTGGGCTCATCTGCCTCAAAACCCATACGATTTGATGCAAAAACAAAAGCTAATAAGGCTTGCCGCAAGGAGAGTAGGTGGTTGTATTCAGCGCTGTATGGGGCATGATGCCATAAATGCTTTAGCTATTTGCACAAAAGAAATAGATGAAGCAAAAGGTACAAACTACCATGAAAGATTTATGAATTATTTAAAGGATTACCAGGAAAATGACCTTGTTGGTTGTTGTGCCCAGACGGACTCAAAAGGTGACAGATTAAAAAGACCCAGCGAACAACAAAACAAAGACCATTATGTTCATATAGTAGAAGAAAAAAAAGATGGAATAATAGTTAGCGGTTTCAAAATGTCTGTTACACAAGCAGCTTACGCAGACGAGATAATAGTAATCCCCACACGTGCACTTAAAGCAGACGATAGGGATTTTGCCGTAGCTTTTGCCTTGCCTGGAGATTGGGATAATATGCATCTAATAACAAGACCCGTATGGCTTAGAGACAAAGATGATAAAAATGCACCACCTTTTTGTACATATGGTGTATCGGATTCTGTTATTGTATTTGACAATACATTCGTACCAAAAGAAAGAGTGTTTATGTGTGGTGAGTGGGAATTTGGCAGAAGGCTTGCGTTGCTTTTTGCCGATTCCCACAGGCATAGTTATTCTGGGTGTAAACCTGCAGTTTCCGACATCTTATGCGGCGCAGCTTCTTTGGCAGCACAAGCTAACAACATAGAAAAAGTACCTCATGTAAAAGAAAAACTAACAGAGTATGCAGGTGCGGCTGAGCTTGCATATGCAGCTGGAATTGCTGCTGCTGTATTTGGCGAAAAAACAAAATCCGGTGTATTTTTCCCAAACCCGATTTATGCAAATGTAGGCAGGAGACTAACAGGAGAACTTATCTATCATGAATATAATCTTTTAACGGAAATAGCAGGTGGTATAAGCGTTACCTTACCATTTAAAGAAGATTTTTTTGCTGAAGAAATAAAAGGATTTTTAGAACAATTCATAGTAAGAAATCCAAATCTAACTGCTGATTACTCATTAAAGTTATGGAAGTTTATAGAAGATGTTGGGGCATCACCTATGACAGCGTGGTATGAAATAGCTGGAGTTCATGGGGGTGGTTCGCCAATTATGGAAACAATAGCTTTAAGCATTGAATACGATTTTGAAACAAGAAAAAATTTAGCCCGCTATCTTGCAGGTATTGATGACTCATACGATGAATCAAAAGAGCTAAATTTAGAACCAAACGATATTAAATAGGAGGCAAATATGGAAAGCATTGGTGAGCTATTGGGATTTCATCATCCAGATGAAATGCGGGAGTTTTTTAGAAAAAAATCTAAAAAAATGACAAGTAAACTCACGGATTTAAAGCAAGCCGTTTCTCTTGTTAAAGAAGGCGACTATATATCTATAGGTGGCTTTGGTACTGTAAGAATACCTACAGCTTTTATAAATGAGCTTTTAAGGGCAAAGAAAAAAAACCTAATAGCAGCATGTTTTACATCTAATGTAGATACAGATCTTTTAGCTGCAGGTAAAACATTTAATAAAGCTGATGCATCTTACATTATTTCATTTGAAGCACTTGGAGCACCAAAGGTATTAAAAAAATACTTTGAAAGTGGATCAATTCAGTTAACAGAGTGGTCCAATGGTGCAATGGGATGGCGCTATAAAGCAGCTGCCATGGGTTTATCATACTTGCCCGTAAGGTCAATGCTTGGAACAGATACGCAAAAATACTCAGCAGCAAAAGAAGTCACGTGTCCATTTACCGGCATGAAGTATTTAGCTGTCCCTGCACTGTATCCTGATGTAGCAGTTATACATGTCCATGCAGCAGATATTTATGGGAATAGTTATATACGAGGTGTTCTTGTAGCTGATGTGGATATAGCAAAAGCTTCAAAAAAGGTAATTATTACCACAGAAAAAATTGTACCAACAGAATTCTTTAGAGATAACCCGCAAAACACCACTATACCATTTTACCAGGTAGATGCAGTAGTGGTTACACCATACGGGAGTTACCCATGCAATATGCCATATGAATATTTTATGGATGTAGATCATTTAAGAGAATTTCTAAAAGCTGCAGAAGACGAAAAAACCTTCCAGGAGTATTTAGATAAAAACATATACAACTGCAATGATTTTTATGAGTATCTGGATAACTGTGGTGGCATAAGAAGGCTTGAGTATCTAAAAGATTTAGAAAGTCAAATAATCATAGAAGGAGGCCTAAGATGAACACTTACAACGATATAGAATTAATGATATGCGTAGCTTCAAGGATATTTGAAGATGGAGCAAGCGTATCTGTAGGAACAGGTATACCGTGCGCTGCTGTTATGCTTGCCCAAAAACTATATGCACCAAATATACTGATAACATTTGAAGCAGGTGCCGTTGCTCCAGTACTTCCTGCTATGCCAATATCAGTTGGTGATTCAACAACAATGCACAAAGCTCTTCAAACTGGCTCTACATGCGATCAAATGGAAATGATTCAACGAGGCCTTATTGATTACTGTTTTTTGGGGGGTGCCCAAATAGATGCCTATGGCAATATTAACTCCACAGTCATCGGCGATTACAAAAAACCAAAGGTAAGGTTTCCAGGCTCAGGAGGAGCAAACGATTTTGCTTCTATGGCATGGAGAATTGTTATGGTAGTGCCTCACTCAATAAGAAGATTTACAAACAAAATAGACTTTATCACTACACCTGGCTATCTAACAGGACCAGGTGCTAGAGAGCAGGCAGGTTTGCCACCAAATACAGGTCCATACAAAATTATTACTAACTTAGCAGTTATGGGCTTTGATGAAGAAACTAAAAGAATGACGCTTGAATCCATTCATCCAGGTGTTAGTATTGATGATATTAAAAACAACACGGGTTTTGAATTAATAATCAAGCAAACACCTAAACAAACTGAACCACCCACACAAGAAGAATTAAGAATACTTCGTGAAGAAGTAGATCCATTTAAAGCTGTAATAGAAAGAAAAGCTGAATAATTTTATAAAAGGGGGCATTTTATGATAAAAGGTAAAGTAAAAGACGCAATATGGATATTGGAGGGTGCTTTGGCTATCGTCATTGCCATACTTTTTTTTGCTAAGTTACCGACTCTAACAGTATTTTTTAGTATTCTACTCTTAGCAAATTTTATGCTAATTGGAGCCGGCTCAAGGGTAGATAAAATGTTTTTGATTTATCCTTATGGAACATTTTTGGTAATTTTCTGGGGAGGTTTTTTAGGCTTATTCTACTATTGGAAGCTTTACTATAATGCAATACCAAAAACTCTATTTCTTGGAATGCACCCAGGAACAGCTATTTTATGGGTTGTTTTTCTTGTATTAGGTGGCTTTCTTACAACTATTCTCTCATACACAGTGCTTTTTGAGAAAAATGTAATTTCGCAAAAAGAATGGGATACGTTTATTTCTGATGTAGAGGATTTTAATAAAAAGCATGAACAAGAAGAAAAACCGGAAGAAGAAATTAAATAATCGGAGGACCTTTTATGAAAACAGCAGAGATAATTGTAACACTATTATATTCACTTATAGTTTTATGGTGGGCAATAAGTGCTAAAAAACAGGCTGATAAAAGTGGTGCTAAATTTTTTGCATCCAGTAAAACTTTCGGTGCTTTAGTAGCCGGTCTTGCCGCTGCAACGACTGGCATGAGTGGTTTTGGTTTTGTTGGTGGACCTGGTCTTAATTACAAATTTGGATCAGCAGTAATGTATATGGGTATAT
This sequence comes from Desulfurella acetivorans A63, assembly GCA_000517565.1. Lineage (GTDB taxonomy): Bacteria > Campylobacterota_A > Desulfurellia > Desulfurellales > Desulfurellaceae > Desulfurella > Desulfurella acetivorans. The sequence continues at coordinate 759,838 of CP007051.1, read as the reverse complement.
TTTTTACTGTAAGTTACGGTTTAATGATGTGGCTAAATGGTAAACCAATGAGAATGATGTCTGTAATTACTAATATCGAGACATTTGCAGATTTAGGAGATGTCAGATATGGAAGCAGAACTTTAAGGTTTTTGATAGCTATTAATTTAATTATCTGTATATTTGCCTAACTTGGAGCTCAAATTTTAGCCGGCGGATACATTTTAAATTCTATTTTTGGAATTTCAGTAAAAGCTGGTGGTATAGCGCTATTAATATTTACTCTTATATACACTGTTTACGGTGGTATGGTTGGAAGCATAAAGGTTGATTTTTTACAAGGTATCTTAAAATTATTTAGCATAATAGGCATTATTGTTGGATTTTACTATATCACAGGTGGGATGGGTCATGCAACCATAACAATTGCATCAAGTAAATTGTTTGGACCTCAGTTTATAGATCCAATAGGGCATCCGGATAATATTATGCTACCGCTTGCTATGTCGTGGGTTTTTGTTTTGGCAATTGGCGTTATAGGTCAACCACATGTAAATACAAAGCTATATTCTCTAAAAAGTTATAAAAGCCTGAAAACATTTGGACTGATAGGTGGAGTAGGTTATGGCATAATGAGTCTTTTATACATACTGCCTGGAACAGCAGTTTTATATTTAGTAGCTTCAGGTCAGGTTAAACCATTTAAAGTACCTGATGAAACCATATTTCATTTTTTTAATCATTTACCGCCTGTTTTGGCTATTATACTTTTTGCCGGGCTTCTTGCAGCTACTATGTCTACTTCAAATTCATTCTTAGTAATAGGTTCTTCAATTATAACAAGAGATATTCCTAAATCCTTCAAAAAGACATTATCGCAAAAAGAAGAAGTAATTTGGGGTAGGTGGGCACTGATTATTTTAACTTTCGGAGCTGGTATTTTTGGATTATACGGTGGGTATATGGTTGCTCTTTTAGGTGTGCTTGGACTTGGAACATTTATCGGTGCATCTCTACCAGTTATTATTGGATATCAATGGCAAAAAGCATCTACTCAAGCGGCTATCACCTCAGAAATAATTGTTCTGTTTATGAGCATTTTTGTATCCATAGTTTACGAACAAGTGTTAAAACAAAAACTTCCAGGCGGAATTGCTGGATACTCTTACATGATTATGTTTGTTTTTATAATAATGATTTTTGTTTCTTTGTTTACAAAACAGTCTGCAGGAGACTATTTGCCAGAAAAAATGAAACTTTATTTTAAGCATATGGAATAAATAGGAGGTAAAAATGTTAAAAGACAAAGTTTGCATAGTAACAGGTGCAGCAAGCGGGATAGGTCTTTCTATAGCTCAAAGTTTTGCAAAAGAAGGTGCTAATGTTATAATGTCTGATATTAATCAAGCTTCACTAAGTCAGGAATCAGATAAAATAAAAGCCGATTATTTTGCGTCAGATTTAAGTACACAAAAAGGATGTAAAGACTTAGTGGATTATGTATTAAAAAAATACTCCAAAGTAGATATACTTGTAAATAATGCAGGTATTCAACATGTATCTCCAATTGAAAATTTCCCCGAAGATAAATGGAACTTTATAATCTCTTTGATGCTAACTGCACCTTTTTTACTTACAAAATACGTTTGGCCTTCAATGAAAGCTCAAAAATGGGGAAGAATAATAAACATAAATTCCGTGCATGGCATTAGGGCTTCAGAATTCAAAGTTGCCTATATTAGTGCAAAACACGGTCTTTCTGGTTTAACAAAAGTAGCAGCTTTGGAAGGTGCTCCATACGGTATTACTGTAAACTCTATTTGTCCATCATATGTTAGAACACCACTTGTTGATAACCAGATTGATGACCAGGCTAAAACACATGGTATACCAAGAGAAAAGGTTATAGAAGAAATAATGCTTAAAAAAGCAGCAATAAAAAAACTTATTGAGCCAGATGACATAGCAGAAGTAGCAAAATTTTTATGTACGCCTGCAGCCGACTACATAACTGGCTCGATGATGACAATTGATTGTGGATGGAGTGCTACTTAATTGATTTGATACCAATAAGGTTTATATTAAATATAATCTTATTGGTATTTTTTTGGAGGTTTTTATGATTGATTTCACTTTTACACAAGAACAGGAAGATTTTAGAAAACAAGTTGCAGACTTTACAGCCAGCAAAATTGCAACTAAAGTAAAAGAAATGGAACAAAACAAAACTGCAGACAAAGAAGTGGTAGAAGCTATAAAGCAGGCAAAGCTTACAGGTGTATTTATACCAAAAGAGTATGGCGGCTTATGTCTTGGTTATGTTGCAAGGCTTATTGCTCTAGAAGAAATAGCTAAAGTTTCACCTGGCGTTTCCATGATGCTTCAGATATTTGGCCTTGGCATTGAGCCTATTTTAAAATCTGGCAATGATGATCAAAAACAAAGGTACCTTCCAGGTCTTTCAAGTGGTGAAAAACTCGCTACGGTAGCAGTAACTGAAACTACAGGCGGATCAGATCCAACTGGCATAGAAACAACTTATACAAAAGAAGGCAATTATTACATACTAAACGGAAGAAAAATAATGCTAACAAATGCCCCTGTTGCCAATACATTTGTAGTATTGGCAAAAGACCCAAATAACCCAAAAGCTTTTTCTACATTCATTATTGAAGATAATTTTGAAGGTTTCAAAAGGGGAAAAGACTGGAATGAAATAGGGCTTCATGGGTGCAGTGTAGGTGAGATCTTGCTCCAAAACTGTAAAGTGCCTCAAGAAAATCTACTTGGTGAAGAAGGTAAAGGTATGAGGGTAGCAATGAGCGCAATTGGCGAAGTAGGCAGAGGGGGTATGGTAGGCGTAGGTCTTGGCATAATTTCCACGCTTTTAGAACAATCGGTTAATTTCTCAAAAAAACGCATATTGTATGGCAAGCCTATAAGCAACCTTCAAACAATACAAAATAAACTTGCACAGATGAAACTGGATCTTGAGATTTCAAGACTACTTGGCTATAGAGCAGCCAGTATGCAAGATAAAGGCCAAAGGTGTGATCTAGAGTTTGCAATGGCAAAATACTACACAACAGAAGCAGCTCAAAAGTGTGCAAAAATGGCTGTAGATATACATGGTGGCTATGGCGTAGTTGAAGAATCTATCGTCACTAGATTCTTAAGAGATTCTTTTGTACTTGGGCCATCTGCTGGAACATCCGATATTATGATGGTTATTATTGCAAGGGCTGCAATAGGGTGAAAATATATAAAAAGTAGTTATAATATTGACAAAATTAAAAAGTAATAGTAAAAAACAAGGGAGGTTTTTTAAAAAAAAGAGGTTTAAAATGGAGTTAAAAGATATAGTTTACAACATTACACCGATCAATGATGATGTATTAGAGAAAGCAAAAGAAAAAACTTCACGACTTATTATGCCATATAGAGCCCTTGGATATGTAAATGACATAGCCGAAAAACTCTGTGCGATTTACTCAACGCTTGAGCCAAAAATAGAAAATAAAGGCGTTTTTGTAATGGCAGCTGATCATGGCGTAGCCGAAGAAAATGTTAGTGCATATCCGCAAGAGGTTACTTGTGAAATGATAAAAGCTTTTATTGAAGGCGTTGCTACAATCAATGCACTTGCAAGGCTAAACAATTGTTTTACCATAGTTGCAGATGTTGGAAGTTTATGCGATTGGAAAAATATTTCAAACTTACAAAAAAGCACTTTTATAGTAAATAAAGTTAAAAACGGTACAAATAATTTTACAAAACAGTATGCAATGACCAGAAAAGAAGCTATCCAATCCATAATGATTGGCTTTGATATTGCAAATAAATATATACATTCTGAAAAATTAAATCTTATAGCAACAGGTGATATGGGTATCTCAAATACAACAGCAGCTAGTGCAATTGGAGCTTGTATAACAAAAAACGAAGTAGAGCTTATGACAGGACAAGGCACACTCATTACAGATGAAATGCTAAAAAATAAGGTTTTAATAATTAAAAAAGCCATAAACCTTCACAAACCAGATCCAGATGATGCCATAGATGTATTATCAAAAATAGGAGGCTTTGAAATTGGCGCAATAGCAGGCGTTATTTTGGCTGCTTGTTACAATAAAATACCTGTAGTTATTGATGGACTAATTTCTACATCTGCAGCGCTTTTGGCTTACAAATTAAATCCAGTAACAAAACAATATATGTTTGCTGGACATTTATCGAAAGAAAAAGGCCATAATTTAATGCTTTCTTATCTTGACTTAAAGCCAATATTACAGCTTGATATGAGGTTAGGCGAGGGCAGTGGTGCAGTGCTATCCATACCAATTATTGAAGCAGCAGCTAAAATCATCACAGAAGTTGCTACGTTTGAGCAAGCCCAGGTAAGCAAAAGCAATTTGTAATTTACACTACTTAATAACTTTTTCTAATGCATCACAAAAGTCACTTGTATAAATAAAATTTGTCTGGGGCAATAAAAATATTGTTTTATCTTTTAAACCAAAAAAAACATGCTGGGCTAGATAATTACCAATAGCAGTTTCTATAATTTTATAATCAATACTATTATTTTCAAATATTCCAAGAATTTTAAATATTAAATCTTTACTTTTGTACTCAAATTTTTCAAGCTTTAGAGGAAAATCGAATTTTTTTAATGTGGTTTTTGGGCTGCAAAATGGTTTTTGAAGGCAAAGCCTGTAAAAAGTCCTGTTTAGGCGTTTCCATTTTTTTGCATAAAGCGTATCAAAATCATCGATTGTTTCAATAAAAAATTTACCTAAAGGCTTCAATGAAAAAAATTGTCCAATAATTGCACTATAAACGGCAAATGGATAATTATCTGTAACTATATGCAAAAAGCCGTTTTGTTTTAATTTGTCGGTAATTTTTTGAAATGTAATTTTATTGAAAATTGAGTGTTTGATTCGATAAAGCTTAAACCACGGTTCGGGGAAGTTTACATAAATATTATCAAAAGAATTGTTGTCAAATAAATCAATCACGTGGTTACAATCATAATTCAAAAGTTTCACGTTATTTAGCTTTTCATTGCAACAACGATTTAGCGCAAAAAGAAAATCTTTACCGTAAACTTCAATACCCAAAAAAGACTCTTCTGGCTTTTGTTTTGCAAGATTTATCAAAAACTCACCACGACCGAAACCAATTTCTAAATTATTAATTGATTCTTTGTTGTATGTAAGTATCTTTTGTGGGTAAACGCTTTCATAACAATCGCAAAATTCTATATTTGTATTTGTATGTTCAAGATTATGTGAAACTATTTCGCAATTTAAATTATCTGCGATTTTTTCTGCAGTATCTAAAATTGCATCCTTTAATTTATCTGTAATAATAGAGCGAGTAGCTTTGTTTAGCTTAATAATAAGCAAATCTTGTTTTTTGTAAACATCCAAAAAGCATCTAAATTCATCTAAAGGCAGTATTCCTTTATTTTTATACCTGAAGATATTAACACATTCTATATCATTTAAATTTTTATTGGTTTTTATTATTGCATGAGGCATATTAAATGTAGATAGGGGCACATTTGCCCCTATAGCTTACTTTTGTGAATATTTTATGCTTGCCATTACTTTCAAAGGCAAACCCCAAATATTACAAAATCCCTCGCCATCTTTATGTTTAAAAGTATCAGATGCTTCATAGGTAGCAAGGTTTTTATTGTAAATAGAATATGGTGATTTTCTTGAAACTGCCACTACAGAACCTTTATATAGCTTTATTGTAACTTCGCCTGTTAAATTTTCACACAATTTGTCAGCAAAAGCATCTAAAGCTTCTCTTAGCGGTGAAAACCACAAACCATAATATACAAGTTCTGAATATTTTATAGAAAGCTGATCTTTAAAGTGCATTGCTTCTCTATCTAAAATTAACTGTTCTAAAGCTCTTTTTGCTTCAAGCAAACTTACAGCAGCTGGCGCTTCGTAAACTTCTCTTGATTTTATCCCAACAAGCCTGTTTTCAATCATATCAATCCTGCCAATACCATGTGAGCCTGCAATGTGATTTAGTTGTGTTACCAGATCAACAATTGGCATTTTGTTGCCATCTATGCTTACCGGAATAGCTTTTTCAAAACCAATTGTTATGTATTGTGGCTTATCTGGCGCCTCAAGAGGATTTTTTGTTAGAGAAAAGATATCTTCTGGAGTTTCTTGTTCCGGGTCTTCTAAAATACCTGCTTCAATTGCCACACCCCAGATGTTTCTGTCAATTGAATAAGGTTTTTCTTTGGTAATTGGAATTTCAATATTGAATTTTTTAGCGTATTCAATTTCTTCTTCTCTGGATTTTAACTCCCAGTCTCTAACAGGTACAAGCACTTTAATATCCGGCTTAAGCGCAACAGCAGAAACATCAAATCTTACCTGATCATTACCCTTGCCAGTTGAACCATGTGCTATAGCGTCAGCACCTTCTTTTATTGCAATCTCAACGAGTTTTTTTGTAATAAGTGGCCTGCCAAGTGCAGTAGCAAGCGGGTATTTATTTTCATACAGTGCATTCATTTTAAAAGCTTTCATTACATAGTCTTCTAAAAATTCTTTTCTTAAATCTTCTACATAAGCTTTACTTGCGCCGGTTTTGAGCGCTTTTGCTTTAATAGGTTCAAGCGGTTCATTTTGTCCCAAATCTGCAGTGTAGGCTATAACTTCACAATTATACTTATCCATTAACCATTTAATTATAACTGATGTGTCAAGCCCTCCAGAATAAGCTAAGACAACTTTTTTTACACTCATAGTGTTACTCCTTATTTATTAAATTAAAAATTATTGCCATTTGGGTATATAATCGATTTTCTGCCTGGTTAAATACCACAGAATGTTTGCCATCAATAATATCGGCTGTAACTTCTTCATTCCTATGAGCCGGCAGACAATGCATAAAAATAAAATTACTATCTGCAAATGAACATAGTTTTTGATCTATCTGAAATTTTTTTAATATTGAATGTTTTTTTTCTTTTTGGTCTTCCTGCCCCATAGAAGTCCAAACATCTGTGTAAACGACATTTGCACCGCTTAGAGCTTCTATTGGATCATCTGTTATAATTATATTTGAGTTTGTTTCTTTAGAAATCTCAATGGCTTCTTTTACAATTAAACCGCTTGGGCTATAGTCTTTTGGACAGGCAATTGATATATCAATACCAAGCATAGCACAATGCAAAAGTAAAGAATTTGCCATATTATTTCCATCGCCAACATAAGCTAATTTTATATTATGAAAACTACCAAAATGCTCCTTTATAGTTAACATATCTGTCAGACTCTGACAGGGATGCAACAGATCACTTAACCCATTTATTACAGGAGAGCTTGAGTTTAATGAAAAATCAATTAACCTTTGATGCTCAAATGTGCGTATCATTATAATATCACAATAACTTGAAATTACTTTTGCTGTATCCTCTATTGTTTCCCCACGCCCAAGCTGTATATCTTTTGAAGACAAAAAGATTGTCTGTCCTCCAAGTTTTTTAAAGCCAGCCTCAAATGAAACTCTTGTTCTTGTGGAAGATTTTTCAAATATCATTGCCAGTATAAAATCTTTAAAAGGTTTAAATTCTTGTCTTTTTTTAATTTTTTCTTTTATTTGCAAACCAAAATCGATAACTTTAAGGGTTGTTTGTATATCAAAATCCGTTGGGCTTAAATAGTGGTGAATCATTAAACCTCCTTAAAAAAGCAAAGCCTCTTTAGATTAATCATACTTACAAAAGCACTTTGGGGGCCAAAAAAAATAACAAGCCTATTTGCATTGTCCATTGACGATATTTCTAAAATATCATCTGCCCACGGCTTTGTAAGGCAATACCCATTACACAATACCAAAAAATTGTTTGCAATGCAATCAAAAATACGCTCTTGAAAAGCATTTTCTTGAAAATTTAAAAAATTTATTTTAAAACCATACTTATTTAGAATCTCAAAATTACTTTCAAGATTATCAATAAAACACATGCTTAAATTTGAGCCATAGCGCTTAAAAAACCTGTTTCCCATCTCATTAAAGCAAAACTGATTATTTTTGCAAAAAATTGTTGAAGGCTCTTTATTGTAAAAATTGACAAATGCATTTAAAAAACCTACAAATAGCTCTTTATTTTTATCGCTATCAAGATCTAAGCCCATTATTTGCTCAACACTTAAAGTTTCTTTTATATCGCCAAATGTTAAACCTTCGCTTTTTGCACCCAAAAAATCTGTATACAGGCAATTTCCTTTTGTTTCAAAAAAAACCATTTTGTCTAAAAAATCTTGAATTAATGGCAAAATTTTGTTTTTTGCTTGATTTAAGATCTGCATAAAACACACTCTTTTTTTGTATATTTTGAAATCAACCTTGTTCCTGCTGCAAGGCTGATTAGCGTTTTAATTTTGTCTTTATCGATAACACTTATCCCGCACAAATGCGTAGCTTTGGTATTTAAAAATACTTGCTCAGACATTGTACATGTAGCACCTAAAATAATGTTATACCTTGCACTAGAAAAATTTAATATGCTATCAATTGTTTTATTTACAAGTGTTGTTGCAGAAATTATTGCAATATCGCAATTTTTCAACTCAAAATAACTTGCCCAGTCAGGAAGTGATTCAAACCTTGGATCCCTTTCTATAATTTTTAAACTTTTCGCTCTTTTTTTAATGCTTTCAATAATTGGTGCAAAATAGCCTACCATTACAACAGTGTGCTCTTTTTCAATGAGATTTAAAAAATCAGAATAATTTTCTTGCGGCTTATTTAATATAGCATTTGCGCAGGCTATAGCAAGAGCACTATCAAGCAAATTGTATGAAAAAATCCCATTTAATAGTTCTATAGCTTTTTTACCTATAATTTTTTCACCGATATCTAAAACATTGCAACTTACATGGTTTAGTTCTTTTGCAAATGTATACGAAAGCCCAAAAAAAGTCCTATTAAGCTCAACACAGGTATAACCAAGTCCAATTCTTATATCGCTTATTTCCAATTCAAGTGCTTTTTGTCTTGCTGTTTCATAAATTGCTTCATGTATATACATAATTTTGTACTCTTTCTATATAATCTAAAACATCATTTAATGAAAATACACCGCTAAAAACATTGATTTGTTTTTTTTCAAAATAAATGGCAATTGTTGGTGCACTGTAGATATTTGTTACAGATACGATTTGAGGTAAATTATCTATGTAAACTTCAAAAAAGTCATCTCTATCTTTTAGTTTAAATGATAGGGCTTTGCATGTTGAACAACTGTTTGAGCTAAAAAGTATACCAACTAATGGTTTGCTATCAATTGCCTTATTAAAGCCATCCAATGAATCAATTACTTTCATAGGCTTGTAATATTAGCATAAATTTGTAATTTTGTAAAATTAAAACTATTCTTTACTTAAAATTTTTTTGTAGTATAATACTTTTTGTGAAAGTAAAACCAGAGTGTTTTGTTTGCTTTGTTTCGCAAGCTATTAGAGCTACAGAAATCATCAGCAAAAAAGACGATGATGCCATAAGGGCATTAAAAAATGTAGCAAAAGTATTATCTGAAACTGAATATAATGTAGCACCACCTTTAATATCAGAGTTTGTGTATGGCTCTATAACAAAAACACTTGACCATGACGATCCATACAGTGAAATTAAAAAGAAATACAATAAAATAGCGCTTAACTACGTAGATGATCTAAAACGCTACATTAAAGACTCAGATGATAAATTGCAAGCCGCAATAAATATTTCTGTTGCAGGAAATATAATTGATTTTGGCTCTCAAATAGAAAAATTCAACATAAAAGAAACACTTAACAAGGCAATTATTGAAGGTTTTTTGGTTAACGATATTGAAGATTTCAAATTAAAAATAACCAAAGCTAAAACATTGCTTTTTTTAGCAGATAATGCAGGAGAAATTGTTTTTGACAAACTGCTTTTACAAACCATAAAAAACCTTTATCCAAATTTAAATATCTACATTGCCTTACGAGGAAAACCAATAATAAATGATGTAACCAAAAATGACATTGAAGGTTTGGGTTTGGAAGAGATAGGAACACTAATTGAAAGTACAAAGCCAACACCTGGTTTCTGGCCTGATTACTGTGATAATCTATGCAAAAAAATCTATAAAAAAGCTGATGTTATTATATCAAAAGGGCAGGGCAACTTTGAAACACTTTCAGAGTTTGACGACGATAGGGTGTTTTTTTTGTTTATAATAAAATGTTCGGTTGTGGAAAAATACCTTAACAAACCTAAATACTCACATATATTTGCCAAAAAAAGTTCTCTATGCTAATAGCGGGCGTTGATGAAGCAGGAAGAGGTCCATGGGCTGGACCAATTGTCAGCGCTGTTTGCATTCTGCCAAAAAAGCTTAATCTAATAGTAAAAGACTCAAAAGTTTTAACGCAAAAAAAACGTGAAGAAATTTATAAAATACTTACCAAACACTCAATATATGGCATTGGAATTGCTACTTGCAAAGAAATAGATAGATTTGGCATTGTAAAAGCCTTTGAGTTATCAATAAAAAGAGCACTCCTGTTCATGCCCAAAAAGCCAGATTTATTATTGATAGATGGGAAAGATCACTTAAATTTACCGGTCAAATTTAAAAGTATCATAGATGGGGACTCAAAAATAGCCTGCATATCAGCAGCATCTATTCTGGCAAAAGTAAGTCGAGACCACCACATGATACTTATGTCTCAAAAATATCCAAATTATGCATTTGATCAACACAAAGGATATGGCACAAAAAAGCATATCGAATTATTGGAAAAGTTTGGCATATGCGATATACACAGAAAAAGTTTTGAGCCTATAAAACAATTCATAAATGGTACATTTAAACCAAAATTACTTTTGCATGCCTGTTGTGCACCGTGTGCGACAAGTGTAATAGAGCGCTTAAAAGAAAAATTTAGACTTAGCATATATTTTTTTAACCCAAATATACAGCCCAAAAAAGAATATCAGCTAAGATTAAAAGAAATGATTGAGCTTTGCAAATACCACAATTTAGAGCTAATTGTCCCAGAATACGATCCCAAAGAATGGTTTAAAAAAGTAAAATTATATAAAAATTATCCAGAAGGTTCTAAAAGGTGCACACTATGTTATGCTTACAGATTGTACAAAACTGCTGTTTTTGCCAAAAAACATAATTTTGAGTACTTTACAACCACATTATCTGTAAGTCCTTTGAAAAAATATAATACAATCCTACATATTGGCAAAACACTCGAAAGTCTAAATGTGCGTTTTTTTGAGGAAGATTTTAAAAAGAAAGACGGTTTTAAACGCTCATGCGAGCTTTCTAAAGAATTCAATTTCTATAGACAAAATTATTGCGGTTGTGTATATTCTTACCATGAATCAATTAATAGAAAACTTAAAAAACAAGCTCAAAGCAACGCTAATTGAAACGCACATATCGTATGTTTTAGTAAATGAGATTGTTTATAAAATAAAAAAAAGCGTAAATTTTGGTTTTCTAGATTTTACAAGCCTGCAAAAAAGAAAATACTATTGCGAAAAAGAAGTTGAATTAAATAGCAGATTTTCACCCGATTTATACTTAGGTGTTGTGTCAATTACAAAAAACGCAGATGAATTTTTTATATCAGGTCCTGGTGAAGTTGTAGAATACGCAGTTGCCATGAAAAAGCTTCCGCAAGATAAAATGATGGATGTGTTGCTTGAAAAAGATAAAGTCACACTGGAAGATATAGACAAACTATCAAATATTATAGCAAACTTTCACAAAAATGCTCAAACAAATACACAAATAAGTGAATTTGGCAAAAAAGAAAACATAAAAATCAATACAGACGAAAATTTTAACCAAACAATCAAAGCACAAGGTACTTTTTTAACAAAACACCAGTTTGAATCAATTAAAAAATACACAAATGACTTTTTAGATACGTATGATTGGCAAAAACGCATTGTAGAAAAAAAAATTAAAGATTGTCATGGTGATTTGTACTCCCACAATATTTGCCTTGCCGATAAAATTTACATATACGACTGTATAGAATTCAACGACCGTTTTAGATACTCTGATGTTGCAAGTGATGTAGCTTTTTTGCTTATGGATTTAGAATTTCACAACATACAAAATTTATCTGATTTTTTTTTGCAAAGATACATTGAATATTCAAATGATTACTCTATAAAAGAAGTACTTAATTTTTATAAAACTTACAGGGCTTATGTAAGGGGAAAAATTTATTACTTTGAAAATAAAAAAGAACTATCAAGCAAATATTTTGACCTATCTTATAAATATATTGATAAAAAGTATAAACCGATACTTATTGCAATGGTTGGCTTGACTGGCTGTGGCAAAAGCTATTTTAGCGAAAGATTATCGCAAAAACTCAACGCAAAGGTTTTTTCATCTGACTTTGTCAGAAAACAGTTATTTTCTGGAAATACAAACGGTTTTGAAAAAGGCATTTACAGTACCTATCACACACAGGTAGTATATGAAAAATTAAGCCAGCTAGCTTACGAAGCTTTAAAAGATGGTTTTAATGTTATACTTGATGCAACCTACATAAAACATTCACACAGACAAAGTTTGGTAAATACGATAGAAAAACTTGGAATAACGCCTCATTTTGTTTTTCTTGATCCAGAGGAGCCAATAATATTCAAAAATCTTGAAAAAAGACAACAGGAAAAAAGTATTTCAGATGGCACAGTTGATATATATTTTAAACAAAAAGAAATATTTGAAAAGCCAGAAAATGCCATAATTATACACTCAAACGAAGAAAATAGTCTAAATTATGTATTAAAAACCATTTTGGAGGCTAAAAAATGAGGCTTGGAGTTAACATTGATCACATAGCAACACTAAGACAGGCAAGACTGGGTATAGAACCAGAGCCAATCTATGCAGCTTTAATTGCTCAAGAAGCCCTTGCTGATAATATTACAATGCATCTAAGGGAAGATAGACGCCATATCCAGGAAAATGATTGTATATTGGTTAAAAATACAATCAAAATTCCACTCAACCTGGAAATGAGCATAGAAGAGAAAATAGTAAATTTTGCTTTGAATCTTGTCCCATATCAATCAACACTTGTGCCTGAAAAAAGAAAAGAACTTACAACGGAAGGTGGTCTTGATGTAATATCTAACTTTGAAAAGTTAAAAGAAGTAATAGATAAATTGCATTCAAAAAATATACTTGTAAGTTTATTTATTGATCCAGATAAAAAACAAATTGAAGCAGCAAAAAAGCTTAATGCAGATTCAATCGAAATTCACACAGGTGAGTATGCAAATGCACCGCTATCTCAAAAACTTCAATTCGCAAATACAATTAAAGATGCAGCTATTTTTGCAAAAAGTCTTGGGCTTTGCGTCCATGCAGGGCATGGCCTGAATTATCAAAACGTTAGTCTGATTGCAAAAATCAAAGAAATTGAAGAATTAAATATAGGTCATTCTATTATCTCAAGAGCTGTTTTTTGTGGCTTGAAAGAAGCTATAATTCAAATGAAACAAATTATTGAAAAAGCCAGATGGTTGGCATAGACATAGAACAAACCAAAAGATTTGAGCTAATGCTTAAAAAATTTGATAAAAAAACATTACTTAGGGTTTTTTCTCAAAAAGAATTAGATTATTGTTTTTCAAAAAAATTCCCACATATTCATCTATGCGGCAAGTTTTGCGCAAAAGAAGCTTTTTTTAAAGCAACTAACTTAAAAATACCTCTAAATAAAATAGAGGTTTTAAACGATAAAAATGGTGCAGTGCAAATTTATGTTGAAGATAAAAAATTTAATGCAGATGTTAGCATATCACATACAAGTGACTATGCTGTGGCAATTGTTTTATGCAAAGCTACGTAAAACTCAAAAAAATTTTAGATAACCTGCGACCATATTCTATTAAACTCGGTCTTGATCGTATAAAAGCGTTGCTAAAAGCTCTATCTAACCCGCAAAATTCTTTTAAAAGTATATTGATTGGCGGCACAAACGGTAAAGGCAGTGTTGCGCAAATGTTAAATGATAGTTTTTTACAAAAAGGTTACAAAACTGGATTGTACACTTCGCCACATCTAATACTATTGAATGAACGCATTAAAGTAAACAACGCTTACGTTGATTTTGACTTGTTGCTTGATTTGGCTCTACAAATAGAACCTTTAGCCAGAGAATTTGATGTAACCTACTTTGAGTTTTTGACTGCTTTGAGTTTTTTGGCATTTAAGAAATTAAAAGTGGAATATGCAATTTTGGAAGTTGGCATGGGCGGTGAGTTTGATGCAACAAATGTTGTAGAGCCAATTTTAAGTGTTTTAACAAGCATATCTTTCGATCACACAGAACATTTAGGGAAAACAATCGAAGAAATAACAAAAACAAAAATGGCCATTATTAGAAAAATTGGGATAATTGGTAAAAATTCTCCTAATGTTATAAATTTGATCAAACAATCTTCCAATGCTGACCTTTATTTTGTTGATGAAATATATCTAAGCCGTGCAAAACAATTTGACTTGAATTTTCTAAAATGCGATTACGAAAAAGAAAACCTCGCATGTGCGTTTTTGGCCATTGACTGCTTAAACAAATATTATAATTTGGGATTGGACACACAAGCTATAAAAAACACATATTGGCCTGCACGTTTTGAAATTATAAAATCAGCTAACAAAACATTTATAATTGATGGTGCGCACAATGTAGATGGAGCAAATAGGTTTTTAGAATGTGCAAAAAAAATAAAAGGCTCAAAAATGCTAATTTACTCAAGCCTAAAGCAAAAAGAGTATCAAAAAATTTTAAATATGCTTTCTTTCTATTTTGATGAAATTATAATAACAAAAACAAACAACCGAAATTCAATTGATAAAGATGATATTAAATTTGAAAACAAAAATTATAAATTTTTAGAAGATGCAAATACCTCTCTACTATATGCGCAACAATCAAATTATGAAAACATTTTTATAGCGGGTTCTCTTTATTTGGCAGCTTTGGCAAAAGCCTGTATGTTGGAAGAAAACCTTCCTTAAATCTTAAACACTTCGAGCCTTATAGCATTCAGGCCTTTTTCTTGTACGTCTTTTTCAAGCGCCATGACAAGCGATTTTGGCTTTGTAGGACAAACTTCAACACATATACCGCAGCCTTTGCAATGATGATAATCTATGCCTGCCATTTTTTCATCTTTATCCAAAACTATAGATGCATCAGGGCAATACTGCCAGCAAAACAAACAATTTATGCATGTTTTTTCATTCCAAATAGGACGCTCAACACGCCATGAGCCAGTTTCAAAGTTTTCAATTTTTTCTTCTTTTGATTCAATTTCTATAATTTTGCTTAAATCAACGATACTCATATACTCTCCTAATAAGGTATTCTATTTTGAAAAGCTTTTTGTAGTGTTAATTTATCAAGTGAATTAATATTATAGCCAACTGGTATACCAGAAGCTGGTTTTGTTATTTTGACATTACCATTTAGCATATCTATTATGTATTGAGCAGTAAGGTTTCCTTCTATAGAATCATCCAGCATAAGTATTACTTCTTTTGCTAATTGAGCGTTTTCTTGAAGTTTATCAAGGTCTAAATCTTTTGCATAAATTCCTTCCAAAGGTGAAATTAAACCCCACAAAACAAAATACACACCATTGTATATATGTTGAGATTCTAAATTAATCAATGTTTCAATTGTTTCTACAACACAGATTGTTGATTTATCACGTGAACTATCCAAGCATATATCGCAAACATCATCTTCACATAAATTGCGGCAAATTTTACATTTTTTCAGATTTACTGCTGTCTCTATATTTTTGGCAATCTCTTTTGCATCCTGTGAATTATTTATAAGCCACAAGGCGTACCTAAGGGCACTTTTTTCGCCAATTCCTGGTAGTTTTTTCATTGATCCAATTAAATTTTCAAGACTCTTTATCATAAACCTGGTATATTCAAACCGCCAGTTAGAGCAGACATTTTTTCTTTAACTTTTTCTTTTGCTTTTCTAATAGCTTCATTTACACCAGAAAGCAACAAATCTTCAAGCATCTCTACATCATCGCTAAGCAATTCTTTTGATATTTTTATTTCAACAATCTCTCCATCACCATTTGCACTAACACTCACCATACCACCACCTACGCTTACCTGTGTTATTTCTTTTGCTGCTTCCTGCTGAATGCGCTCAATTTCTTTTTGCATCTTTTTTGCCTGACTCATGAGAGTATTCATATCAAAACCGCCAAAACCTTTTGCCATAAAATCACCTCTTTGCTATTATTTCTGCATCAAATAAATCAATTACAAATTTTTCCAATCTATCTGCCTCATTTGTGTTATCTTGCAAAGAAACATTATTAGTTTCAATAGTATTTATGTTATCCAATTTACCTTGAGTAATTCCTTCAACACTTTGAATGTGGGTTTGTATTTTTTTATCTAGATCTAAGCTGTATGTTAGTTTTATTATTTCTTCAATTTTTGTAAGGTTTTTTAAGCTTAGTGCTTTTTGAGTTGCTACTTTTAGTGTTACAGCATCATCAACTTTATATTTTATTTGTAAAAAAGCATCGTAGAAAATGTTTATAAAAGCCGCTTTTAATTCAAGATCTATACTAAGAGTAAGTAGTTTTTCAAGTAAAAGTTCTACAAATGTTTCTACTTTTAAATTTCTCTCAAAAAGGTAATTTAATTTTTCAAAAGTCAAATCAGCATTAAAGCTTACAAGCGAATCAACAAAATCATCAATCAAACCAAAATCAGCAACTCCAAGCACATCCGATACATCTTTTGCAGTGATATTGTCATTTTTATAAGCTACAACTCTATCTAAATAATTTTCTGCAACTCTAAAAGATCCTTGTGCTATTTGAGAAATTAGTTTTATGCCTTCATCTTGCATGTTTATGTTTTCTGTTTCTAAAATTTTTTTTAACTTTTCATAAATTTTTTGAGGAGAAATTTTGTTTAATTTAAAGATCTGACATCGTGATAGAATTGTTTGTGGAACTTTTTCTATATTTGTAGTTGCAAATATAAATTTAACATAATCTGGTGGCTCTTCAATTGTCTTTAAAAGTGCATTAAAAGCTTCTTCTGTTAACATATGCACTTCATCTATAATAAATATTTTGTATCTTGCGCTAAATGGTACATACTTTATACTTTCAATAATGTTTCTTGCATCATCAATGCGCCTGTTTGAAGCTCCATCAATTTCAATTACATCAACACTTTTACCTTCAGAAATTGCTCTGCAATGCTCACACTTTCCACATGGCTCTACTGTAGGGCCTTTTTCACAGTTTAATGATTTTGCAATAATTCTTGCAAGTGATGTTTTGCCAGTACCCATTGTGCCATAAAATAAAATAGAGTGGTAAAGCCTGTTTTGCTCTATAGCATTTTTTATAGTTTGAGTTACAATATCCTGTCCGATTACTTCATCTAATGTTTGAGGTCTATACTTTCTTGCAAAAACTAAATACATATTATCTTCCCTTAGCGATACCCACCAATAAAGGTTACCTGCTGGGGGCTAATTTGCTACCGTTGCTTCCTTCCGGACCTGGCGGGGTTCACAAACGCCCCTACAAGTATCTTCAAAGGTGGGTATCGCTAAAAGTGGCGCGCCCAAGAGGATTCGAACCTCTGGCCTCAAGAACCGCAATCTTGCGCTCTATCCAACTGAGCTATGGGCGCTCAATACCCAACTTTTCATCTTTGATTATATATTTAGTATCTATAAAAATCAAGTTTAACGGTTCCAAATAGAAATGCTCTATATTGTAAAACTATTACTTTTTTTATATAATCAAGCTTTGTTGGAGGTGGATTTGAGCATTAGAAATATTTTAGGCAAAAGATTTTTAATACTTGATGGTGCAATGGGCACATTACTTCAAACATACAATTTAAAAGAATCTGACTGGGATTTTAAAGTTGGTTGCAATGAAATTTTAAATATTACAAGGCCTGATATTATAAAAAAAATTCATTTAGACTATCTTAAAGCAGGTGCTGATATCACAAAAACAAACAGTTTTGGCGCACTTCCATGGGTACTTGAAGAGTACAATTTACAAGACAAAACCTACGAAATAGCAAAAATGGCAGCAAAAAACGCTAAATCTGCCAAAGATGAAATTGAATCAGTTCATAAATGCCAAAAATATGTTGCAGGATCACTTGGCCCTGGAACAAAACTTGCTTCGCTTAATCAAATTGATTTCGATACGATGTATGATGGCTATTTTTTGGCTGCATCTGGTTTGATAGATGGGGGCGTTGATTTAATTTTACTTGAAACATTCCAAGACCCTCTGCAAATTAAAGCTGCGCTAAATGGTTGTTTCGATGCAATAAAATACAAACAAAAAGATATACCTATAATGGTTTCAGCTACTATTGAATTAAATGGTTCTATGCTTATTGGTACAGATGTGTCTACGCTTGCTGCAATACTAGAACCGTTTGATATACTAACCCTTGGTCTAAATTGTGGAAGTGGACCCATTCAAGTTGAAACTCACTTAAGAAAACTATCTCAAAATTGGGGTGGCTATATTTCTATTCACTCAAATGCAGGATTGCCAGAAAATATTGCAGGCAAAGTATGCTACCCAATGGATCCGGAAAGTTTTGCAAAAGCTGAAGCTAAATTTTGTGATATTGATGGTGTAAGTATAATTGGCGGCTGTTGTGGCACAACACCAAATCATATAAAAGCGCTTCACGAAAAAATTAAAGACTTAAAACCCAAACCTCCAAAAGGGGTTTCACCAAAAGCATTAGCAAGTTTATACCAGTATGAGCCACTTTTTCAGGAACCACCACCTTTTTTAATTGGAGAGCGTACCAATGCCACAGGTTCAAAGCAATTCAGAGACTTATTGTTAAAAGAAGATTATGATTCAATTTTATCCATAGCACAAGAACAAGCTTTAAGTGGTGCTAAAGCTTTGGATGTCTCTGTAAATTTTGCTGGCCGTAATGAAGAAAAAGATATGATAGAGCTAATAAGCCGCTTTAACCAAAAAATCTCAATCCCTCTAATGATAGACTCCACTCAACCAAATACAATTTTAAAAGCTCTAAAGCTTATTGGTGGAAGGCCAATTATTAATTCTGCTAACCTAGAAGATGGTACAGAAAAATTTGATAAAATTTGCGAGCTTGCAAAGAAATTTGGAAGCGCGCTTGTTTTGCTAGCCATTGATGAAAAAGGTATGGCAAAAACAAAAGAAAGAAAGCTTGAAGTAGCATATAGAATGCTTGATAGAGCCCTAAAAAATGGCTTAAGAAAAAGCGATTTAGTATTTGACCTTTTGACTTTTACCGTAGCATCAGCAGAAGAAGAATACAGAAACGCCGCAAAAGACACAATTGATGCAATAAGCGAGCTAAGAAACACCCATAAAGAAGTAGGAGCCATTTTGGGAATATCAAATGTATCTTTTGGCTTAAATGTCCAGGCGCGAAAATACTTAAATTCTGTATTCTTGTATCATGCAGTTAAAAACGGCTTATCAATGGCTATTGTTAACCCGAAATCCCTAATCCCGTATCCATTAATAAATCCAGAAGACAGGCAAATATGTGAAAGATTAATCTTTAACGATTGGCAAGAAGGTGACCCATTAATTAAATTTATTGAACATTTTTCTAATGATAAAAAAATTGAAGAAAAAGAAACTTTAGAAAACCTGCCACTTGATGAAAAAATAAAAAAGCTTCTAATTAGCGCCCAAACAAATGAGCTCATAAAGACTGCAGATAAAGCTTTAAAGGTTATGTCTGCAGATAAAATTATTGACTTACTGGTACAAGCTATGAAAACGGTTGGAGAATTATTTGGCGAAGGTAAAATGCAATTGCCGTTTGTATTAGCAAGTGCTGAAAGTATGAAAAAATGTGTCGATTATTTAAACCAATTTATGGACAAAAAACAAAAAGACAAACAACTTACAATTGTTTTGGGCACTGTAAAAGGCGATGTACACGATGTAGGTAAAAATTTAGTTGATATAATTTTAACAAATAACGGCTACAAAGTAATAAACCTAGGAACACGCGTGGAGGCTAAAAGCTTTCTTGAAGCAGCAAAAAAATACAATGCTGACTGTATTGGTATGAGTGGACTTTTAGTAAAATCAACAATAGAAATGAAAAACAATATAGAAGAGTTTGAAAAAAACAACTTAAAAATACCAGTTTTACTTGGTGGAGCTGCGTTAAATAGTAAATTTGTTGAAGATTACTGCAAACCAATTTACAGTGGCAAAGTATTTTACTGCAAAGATGCTTTTGATGGTTTAAAAGCATTGTCAATTATAGAAAACAAAAAATTAATAGGTGAAAATAAAAAGAAAAAAATTGTATCAGATAAACTAATTATTAAAGAAATACCACAAAAAGAAATTATTTTGCCTCCAGTTGAAGATGTACCAAAAGCACCATTTTATGGCAAAAAAGTATTTGTTTCAAAAAATCAATCAAATTATGCTTATATTCAAAACCTTGCATTTAATTGGATAAATAAAAAAGCATTGTTTATACGTGCCTGGGGTTACAAAAAAGCAAACATGTCACAAGAAGCGTATAATAGGTTAATAAAAGAAGAAATCATGGTAAACTTCGAGAATTTAAAACAATTACTAATAGAACAAAACATTTTTGAACCATTTATTATTTATGGATACTTTGCATGTAGATCTGACTCTATTTTTAGATTACAAAATAATTATACCAAAAAAGCTTCATTGTATATTTTTGATGAACAAACAAGTAAATTTACACAAAACTTATCATTTGAAGAAGCTAAAAAACTTGCCAAACTTGTAATAGATTTTAATAGGGTTGATCATAAGCCATACCTTTGTTTAGCAGATTACTTTAGGAGTGATATAAATGATACCGTTGCTTTTTCTTTAGTGTCAGCTGGCAAAAAGTTTTCAGAGTTTGAAAAAACTTTATTTGAAAACGGCGAGTATAAAAAATACCATTTAGTGCATGGTCTTGGCATAGAGTTAACAGAAAGTTTAGCAGAAATTATACACAAACACATAAGAATAGAGCTGAATATTGCAAAAAATGAATCAAAAAATTTAGAAGATGTAAACTTTTCAATGAAGTCTTATCAAGGCGCAAGGTATTCACCAGGTTACCCATCATGTCCCGATCTTAGTCTAAATGACGCAATATTTAGTTTACTTAAACCCGAAGAATATGATATTAAACTAACAGAAAATCACTTGATTGTCCCAGAACAATCAACTGTAGCTATAATAGTACACCACAGCAAAGCAATTTATTTTTAATAGGCAAGAGGCATAAACCTCTTGCCCTTTATAGATAAGGAGGGATAGACTAAATCGAAAAGTGGTACTTTTCTTTTAGTGTTTTGTATATTGTTTCACCAATGTAGCCAGGATTTTCTATGATATGAACACCTGCTTCTTTTAAAGCATTGTACTTTGACTCAACAGTGCCTTTCTTTCCCATTATAATTGCACCTGCATGTCCCATTCTTCTGCCTTTTGGAGCGCTTGCACCTGCAACAAAAGCAAATACAGGCTTTGTAACATGAGCTTTGATGTATTCTGCAGCTTTTTCTTCTGCATCACCACCTATCTCACCTACTATCATTATGGCTTCTGTTTCAGGATCTTGTTCAAATCTTTCAAGCCAGAAGATATAGTCTGTACCTACTATAGGGTCACCTCCTATACCAAGGCATGTAGATTGGCCAAGACCTACTTTTGATATTTGATCTGCTGTCTCATATAGCAGTGTACCGCTTCTTGAGATTATACCTATTGAGCCTCTTTTAAAGATATGGCCTGGCATTATACCTATTTTTGAAGCATCCGGTGTTATAATACCTGGACAGTTTGGACCGATTAGTATTATGCCTTCTTTTTCAATTACCCTTTTTACCTTTACCATATCAAGCACAGGTATACCTTCTGTTATACATACAATAATCTTTATACCACTGCCTACTGCTTCTAGTATTGCATCTGCTGCAAATGGAGGTGGAACAAATATGAGGCTTACGTTTGGGTTTGTTTTTTGAACAGCTTCTTCTACAGTGTTAAATACAGGTATACCATCCACATCACTGCCGCCTTTGCCTGGTGTTACACCACCTACTACCTTTGTCCCGTAATCCCTGCAGGCTAGGGCATGGTATCTACCTTCTTTGCCTGTAATGCCTTGTACTATTACCCTGCTTGTTTTATATACAACTATAGCCATATTTATTTCTCCTTCTTATTGGTTTCTTTTGTTGTTTGGTTTTCTTCTTTTTTTGGTTTTGTTATTTGAGTTATCATATGAGCAGCTTCTTTTATGTCCTGGGCTACAGAAAATGCAAGGCCACTGTTTTTTAGCATTTCCATACCTTCTTCTTTATTCATACCGGTAAGCCTTACCACTATTGGGACTTTTACTTCTACTGTCTTTAGGGCTTGCAATATACCATTTGCCACTTTATCGCATCGCACAATACCGCCAAATATATTTATGAATATAGCTTTTACTTTTGGATCTCTGGTTATTATCTCAAAGCCTTTTGCTATGGTATCTGGTGTAGCTTCACCACCTACATCAAGAAAGTTTGCCGGGTTTCCACCTGCAAACTTGATAACATCCATTGTAGCCATAGCAAGACCTGCACCGTTTACCATACAGCCTATATCACCATCAAGCTTGATAAAATTTAAACCAGCAAAACGTGCTTCAAGCTCATCTGGGTCATATTCAGTTAAATCTCTCATCTTTGCTATTTCTTTTCTTCTAAATATTGCATTGTCATCTATTTCTATCTTTGCATCAAGGGCTACCAAGTGGTTTGTATCTGTTACTACAAGCGGGTTCATCTCTAAAAGCGAGCAGTCTTTATCCATAAACAGTTTGTACAGGTTACTTACGATTCTTGATATTTCTTTTTCCTGTTCAACAAGGTCAAGATCGTACTTTAATCTTCTTATCTGGTATGGCAAAAAGCCTACCGCTGGATCTATCGGTATTTTTATAATGTCTTCCGGGTAGAGCTCACTTACCTCTTCTATACTCATACCACCCCTTTTTGAAGCAATAACCACTGGTTTTCCTATGGTTCTATCTATAGTAATAGAAAAGTAAAGCTCCCTTTTAATGCTTGATACTTTTTCTACAAGTAGTTTTCTAACCTTTACACCCTGAGGTCCAGTCTGTGCTGTTACAAGCGTTTTGCCAAATAATTCCTGAGCAATGTCTCTGGCTTCATCTGCAGTCTTTGCAATCTTTACACCACCTGCTTTGCCCCTGCCACCGGTTAGAACCTGTGCTTTTAATACAACAGGAAAACCCAGCTCCATTGCAACCATCCATGCATCGTAGGGAAAATATGCTACCCTGCCTTCTGGTATTGGTACTTCGTATTGACTCATAAGCTCTTTTGCCTGGTACTCGTGAAGCTTCATTTAAACCTCCAAAAAAAAGTTTCTAAAATTTATATACATTACTTTATCGTAAATGTCAACCATAATTTGTAAATTTTTTATAAATACTCCATACATATCAAGTATAATTTTATAAACTAAAATTTAAAAAAATCAAGAGTATTAATTAGTTTTTTTCAATACAGGCATAAGCGTTGTGGTTATGAATGCTTTCTAAGCTTTCCACTTCTACTTTATACCAATAAATGCGCTTATCTAATTTTAGATCTTTTACAATATTTCTTGCTATGTCTTCCACAAACATAGGATTATTGTATGCTTTTTCCGTAACAAATTTCTCATCTGGTCTTTTAAGCAAACAGTAAATATCGCTGCTTGCATTTGCTTCAACAATACTAATAATATCTTCTATCCAAACCATATCGGTAAATTTCACATAAACAGATACAAAAGCTCTTTGATTGTGTGCACCGTAGTCACTTATTTCTTTTGAACAAGGGCATAGCGAAGTTACGGGAACCTTAACAAAAAGAGTTAACTCATCCGCATCTCCACTAAATGCATACAAACCGCAAGTATAGCTCATTAAAGATTTAATTTTTGAAACGGGCGCTTGCTTTTCTATGAAATAGTCAAAATTTATTTCTAAATAAGCTTTTTGCGCATTTAGTTTAGTTTTCATTTGAGATAAAATATGGTGAATTTTTTTTATGTTTATTTCATTTTTATTTTCATTGATAATTTCTATAAATCGACTCATATGTGTGCCCTTGAACTTACTGGGTAATAATACGTACATATTAATATCGGCAATCGTGTGTTGTAGTCCATTTTTTTTATCAAGTAGCGTAATAGGATACTTTACGCCTTTTACACCAACTTTATTTATGTTAATATTTCGAAAATCCCTTTGGGATTGAACATCTTTTAAACTCACAAACTAAATTATAATCATTACAAAAAATAAATCAAATTACATAAAAACTTGCACAAATATATATTTTCTGTTAAAAGTGTATTTATGGAAAGTAAAATTAGAGTTGAAACGTCAAATATTAAAAATGAACTAAATAACATCATTGAAAATTATTCGATTGATCCTTCGCATATAGATTTTGATATAATAGATACAAAAATAATTCAAACTAAAGACGGAATTAAGCCCATATATACAGTAGATTTTATCCAAAAACAACCAGATCTACTATGCAAAATAATCGACATTGATATAAACGAATCAACTCCTGAAAAAGAAGCTTTTGTTAAAGTAGATTGTACCAGTTTAGATAAACCACTTGATGTTGATTTGGATTATATTATTCATGTTATCAAAAAAAAATTAGCTTTCTATGGTATCGTTTATGGTATAAAAGAAAACAATTTAGCTTTAACTGCAAAAGAAATTCAAAAGCGCTTAAACCCAAACTTCAAAAAATTTAAAGTATTAATAGCCACTGGCACGCCTCCTGTTGATGGCAAAGACTCGGAACTTAAAACCTTTTTCCAATTAAATACTGTGGGGCTAGTTGACGATAAAGGAAATATAAATTTCAAAGAAAAAAATTTTGCAATCAACGTAGATGTTGGCACTGTAATTGCTCAGTATATCAAACCTACAAAAGGTATCGATGGATACGACATATTTGGAAATATCTTAAAAGCTAAAGATGGTAAAGAAATTCAAAAAATAAATATCAGAATTGATACAGCGGATATTGATAAAGTAGAAGATGAAACAAGTATAAAGTTTATTTCCAAAAAAAAAGGTTCTCTGATTCAAAAAAATGGCATCTTCCATGTAGAAGAAAATGTAAAAGTAGACAGAGCCGACATAAAAACCGGAAATATTGACTTAAAAAATGTATCGGATATAAATATTGGCGTTACAAATGATATTGAAGAAGATATAGTTGGTGCTGGCATAAAAGTTACAGGCAAAAAGGTTGTAATAAACGGCAATGTAGGACCAAAAGCCTATATTGAAGCCCAAACTGTTGATATTAAAGGTAGTGTGCACCAAGAAGCTACAATAAAAGCTAAAACTGCACGAATAAAAAATTTAAATGGTACATTAATTGCTGAAGAGGCGTTTATTGAAAATGCAAATTATGCTAAGATAGAAATTCAAAATAAAGTAATAATTGAGAATTGCCTTGCATGTAATATAATTTCTCCTTCGGTTGAAATCAAAAAAGATATGTTAAGCTCAAATATTGTTACATCGTCGAAAGAAGTAATCTTAAACAATGTTATTGGAAACAATAATAAGATTTCAATAAAACCACTTGAAATTCCAGAAATCTCGGTTCAATACAAAGAATTGCTAATTAAAGAAAAAGTACTTTCAAATGAAATTAAAACGGCACAATCAACAATCGATATGCTAAAACAAAAACTTGATTCTAACTTAAGAAATTTTAGCGAATCTATAAAACTCATAAGACAGCTACAAGCAAAAGGCGCAAAAGTACCAACTGCTTTATTAAATTCAGTAAAAAACTTTAAAGAAATTGAAGATAGCTATAAAGAGCAAAAAAGCAAATTGGCTTCTTTGGAAGAACAATACAAAGACATAATACATAAAATTGAAGAATTACAGGATAGTTATAAGTATGCACACATAATTATAAAAGGCGAAATAGACGCAGAAAATCTGATAGAATTTGACGACACGCTTTCAAGACGCTTGTTAAACAAACAAAGATCCATCAAAATTTATGTGCGAGAAATTGACGGCAAAGACCAAATTGTTATTGAGCCTTTGTTTTAATAGCCTCTATTGCTTTTGTTAGATAATTTATCACATCCGTAGGTAAAAGTGAAGCTTCTGAATAATCGCTCAAAGCTAAATCTGCACTTAAGCCGTGTAAATATACACCCAAGCAAGATGCATACAACGCATCATTGTTTTGAGCAACTAAGCTTGCAATAATACCGGAGAGGACATCTCCACTACCTCCGGTTGACAAACCTGGATTACCACTTGTATTAATAAATATGCTTTCGCCATCACTAATTAATGTATCAGCCATTTTTAGGATTAATATTACATTGTATTTTTTTGCAAATTCTTTTACAAGATTAAGTCTATTTTTTAGAACTTCCGATGTAGTTTTACCAACAAGCCTTGAAAATTCTTTTGGGTGAGGTGTCAAAATAACTGGAGCGCAAGCTTTTTGGAGCAAACCCACATCTTTAGACAAAACATTTAAACCATCTGCATCAATAACCATTGGTTTTTTTAGTTCAAGTAAACTTTCAAGCAAATCTAACCCATCATCAAAGACACCAAGCCCCATACCAAAACAAATTACATCTTTATCTTTTACAAAACAAACTATATCATCAAATGATTCCTTTGAAAAAAAGCCGTTATTATCTTTAACAGGATAACTCATAGCTTCAATACAAGAAGACTCAAATGCAGTATTTATACAATTTGGTACAACAGCACTCACAAGTCCAGCACCACTTCTTAGCGCCGCATTTGCAGCTAAAATTACAGCACCAGATTTTCCTATACTACCACCTACTATGGCTATATGACCGAAATTGCCTTTGTGTGAATTTTTAGGCCTATCTTCAATAACAAAATCATCTTTTACTAACGCGTTAAAAGTAGGCTTAAAATCATCAAGTAATTGCTTTGGTGTAGAAATATCAACCACCTCCAATTGTCCACAATAGAGCCTACCCGGATATAAAAATTGACCGGGTTTAGCTAGTGCAAATGTAGCCGTTAAATCTGCTTTTACAGCTATACCTAAACATTCTGCCGTATCTGCATTTATACCAGATGGTATATCAACAGACACAATAAAAGCATTAGATTTGTTGATCTTTTCAATTATCTCATAAAAAAGACCTTCAATTTTGCGTGATAAACCAATACCAAACAGACCATCAATAATAATTTGAGAGTGAGCCAAAAAAACCTCATTTATATCATCAATATGATTAATTATATTAATTGGCACATTCATAGAACATAATATATCATAGTTTATTTTAGGGCTTGGATTAAGATTATCGGGATTTGCCACAAGGTTAACCAAAACGTTAGCTCCCGCATTGTAAAGGTGTCTTGCTATAGCCATAGCATCTCCACCGTTATTGCCAAGACCAGCAAATACACTCACCCTTACACCTTCAATGTTGCCAAATTGTTTTTTTATAAGCTCAAAAGTGCCCCTTGAAGCATTTTCCATTAAAACAATGTCAGGAATTTTAAACTCATTGATGGATCTTGAATCTAATTCTTTCATTTGTAAAGATGTGCTTAACTTCATAAATTCCCCCTTGTGGAACAAATTTTGCTATAAAACCTTATAGGAACATTTTTTGAGGTATGTTTGATGCAAAAGGCTATTTTGGATACTAAACTAAATGACATCATATTCCAGATTATAGATAAATTAGCTACAAAATCAACCTCCAAAGATTTAAAAAGTGATTTTAGCTCAATTTTACAAGAGTTGTTAAAAACAGACTACGAAGACCAAACAAACACATCTAAAGAAGATATTTTAAATACAATTGAAGAATTAATTGATAACCCCAAAAACACAAAAAAAAATATCGATTTATCAAAAAATGATATAATCGCTTTACTTTCACTAATCCAAAATAGCTTAAATAATAATTTTAAGAATATAGATATAAAAAATACAAACCCAACAAATTCTAATTACTCCTTACAAAAGCTAAATCAATCTACGATTGATACTGCATACACAATACAAACTACTCAAGAAAATTCATCCCAAAAAAACTCTAAAGCAAATGAAAACCCTAAATCAAGCTCTCAATTAGAAAAAATTGTTATACAAACAAAAATAGCAGAAAAATTAGATACAAGCAATAGCAATATGAAAGATACAAAGTTTTTTAATGATGAATCCAATAAAACATTGCAAACTAAAATACACCAAACCTCAGCAGATCAAAAAGAAAACCCATCTCTTGAGCAAATTTTCATTACCCAAAAAAATTATCTAAATAAAAACCCTACAAAAGAAAATACACACAAATCAGCTGACACTAAAATCGATATTGAAACAAAAAATAATTATACAAATGAAGATCCTTCACTTATGCTAAAGATGAGTAAAGACAAACAAAATATAAGCTATAATCAACTACCTGATAAATCTAAATTAAACAGTGATACAAAAACCAATCAAAATCCTGTACAAAAAAATATTTTAGAAACTACCACTCAATTAAAACCAGACAACCATAGCGCTCAACAATCATTAGAAATTACCGAAAATAAACTTTTATCACCCAAAGACCAACCAAAAATTAATTATCTAAACAATACAAATAACATACAAATTAAAGATGATGTAAATTCTGCATCTCAAAACAAACCCCAAAGCGAAAACTCTCAAAGCCAGCAAAACCAACCACAAGAACCGCAAAACAAATTTACAATAGATAATAAAACGCTAAAAACTCTATTTACAATGCAAAACCAGCCAAATACTACTCAAACACAAGAGCTTCAGCAAAAGCCCTTAATTGAAGAAAAAACCCTAAATCAGATTAAGCAAGAACCTATAATTAACAATCAAAGTTCATTTGGCTTATCAAACGCTTTAAGTCTTCAAAAAATGCAAGACACTCCAAATATTCCAAAACAAGCATATCCGATTAATCATATTATTGAAAAAATAATAGAGTTACAAAATTTGAGACCACCCGTCATAAAAACTATACAAATTCAACTGAATCCACCTTCTCTCGGTCACATTGATGTAAAAGTTTCCATTGATTCATCTAAAAATTTAAGTGCTAGCATTCATGTAGACAATCAAGAAGTTTTTAACTTAGTTAACAGCAATCTTGACACACTCAAAACTACAATTTTACAGCAGGGCATAAATGTTTCACAAATAAGCGTAACTTCCAGTAATTCAAGTCAGCAAAACTTTAATCAAAACCAAAACCAACAAAACCAAGCATTTTCTAATTTTAACCAAAACTTTAACCAATCAGGTAATAGTCAAAATTCTTTCAATCAAGCTTTTAACCAACAAAAACAACAAAATTATGTTTTTGAAAATAACACAAAACAAATAAAGCGCATATTTAGAAAAACTATTGCGCTTTTAGATATAAGTATATAAAGGAGGCAATTATGAGTATAGTATCATCACCAACCACATTAACACCTGCATCAAGCGCATCACAGATAAACAATCCAAAAAATACTATAACACAGGATGGTTTTTTAAAATTGCTCATAGCCCAACTCAAGCATCAAGACCCAATAAATCCTCTCTCAAGTGACCAGTTTATACAAGAAAATACTATGTTTTCTCAGCTTCAACAGCTTGTAAATATGAATCAAACACTTAGCAAGCTCTCAAACCAAAGTCAAACAAATGCCTATGCAGCATCACTTTTGGGTAAAAATATTCTTACAAACACTACAACCATAACAATAAACGGTACATCAATAACGCCTGCAGCCTACACCTTATCTCAAAACGCAGCAGATGTAAAAGCCACCATTATAAATGCAAGTGGCAATAGTGTCGCCACAATTGACTTAGGACCACAAAATGCAGGTACAAACACTTTTCAATTTAATGGCAAAAACGAAAACGGTAATTACCTATCAAACGGAACCTACACTGTAGCATTTACTGCTACAGACTCAAATGGCAATATCATACCGGTAAACCAAAGCGCAGGCACAGTAACGAGTATATCGTTTGGTCCAGATGGTCCAGTGTTACACACAAATTTGGGCAAAAGCATCAGTATAAACAATGTAACTGGCGTATCAACATAACACAAAGGGGCAATTTATGGATAGTGGTTTTTGGACATCTCAAAATGCTTTACTTGGCAATCAATTTGCCGTAGATACCGTTTCAAATAATATAGCAAATATAAACACTGTTGGCTTTAAATCAAGCACTACAAACTTTCAAGATATTCTATACCAGACAATTTCTGGGGGCTCTACAAGCACAAATCCAATACAAGTAGGACTTGGAGCCCAAATTGCATCAAATAGCTTAAATTTTTCACAAGGCTCAATTCAGCCAACAAACATAGCAACAAACCTTGCAATAAACGGAAACGGATTTTTTATGTTACAAAATGGACCTGCATCCAATTCCAACTATTATTTTACAAGGGCAGGTAATTTTTCTTTTGATGGATCAGGCAATCTTGTTGATCCAAACGGTAATTTTGTTGTTGGTTGGCTATCAAGCCCCAGCTCAACTGGTACAGGTTTTAGCTTAAACACAAACCCTCAAACAGGTGTTCCAACATCTGCAGTTTCACCTATCAATATATCGGGTTTTCAAAAAGTGCCGGCTACAGCTTCTACTTATATAAAAATGCAGGCAAACTTAGATTCATCAAATACTGTAAATGAATACTCTCCAGCAAGTGACACTTCTGTTAATTTCAATGTATTGTTTGACTCAAATGGTGATTCGCTAAATATACAAGATGGTGACAGCTTTCAAATCAGCTATGACGGTGGCAAAACCTGGCACACATACGAGTATTTATCGCCAAATTCAACAACCACACCTCTTTCTGGCGCAGAAACTTTTACTAGTATAGCTGATTTATTAAACAAAATGCAAAATGACTTGCCTCAAGGCGCAACACTTAGTTTTACAAATGGCCAGTTTGTTATATCAAACCCACAAAGCGCAACTTCTAACATAAATATTCAAGTAAGACCTACAAACCAGGATCCAAACTACAAAAACGCTCAAGACAATCAAAAACTTGACACAGCTATGCAGGCTCTAAATCAGATTATTCTTCCAGGTCAAAATGCTTCTACACAAACCTTTAATGTTGCAACACACACTATAAATGCCTTTTTTTACGATTCTACAGGTCAAAAACATAATCTAAATATAACTTTTACGAAAATTGCACCAAATCAATGGTCCTGGCAGGCAACTTTGCCAAACAATGACGGCAGCGTACAAAATGGTTCTGGCGTAATTAATTTCGATCCAAACGGTGGCCTTTCTACAACTACACAATCACCCACAATTACCATAACCTCGCTTACAAACGGTGCACCAAATGTTAATTTACTATTAAATTTCTGGAATACAAATAATGGTACATACCAAGGTAATCAATTTACAGGCATAACGCAGTTTGCACTAAACTCAAACACAACATTTTTAACTCAAGATGGATCACCATCTGGCGTTCTTCAAAGTGTTTACTTTAACAATAATGGCGATCTTATAGGATCATACACAAATGGCAACTCCTATACATTAGCAAAAGTAGCCATTGCAAATTTTACAAATCCGCAAGGATTATCTCAAATAGGCTCAAACCTTTATCAAATTACAGCCAATACAGATACGCCCCAAAATATTGCTTCAAAAGCTTACATTGGCGTAGCAGGGCAGGGTCCACGAGGTACAATTGTACCATCAAGCTTAGAGCAAAGCAATGTGGATTTAGGCACTCAGCTTACAAATATGATTGTTTATGAGCGTTCATTTCAGGCAAACTCAAAAAGCATACAAACAATAGACCAGATGATACAAACAGCTATCCAATTAAAACAGTAAAGGAGGTAAACTAATATGATGCGATCACTTTGGAGCGGTGTTTCCGGCTTGCAGGCAAACCAGGAATTTATGGATGTTGTAGGAAACAACATTGCAAATGTCAATACTGTAGGTTTTAAAGCTAGCCTTATAAACTTTAGTGATGTGCTAAGTCAAACACTAAGTGGAGCCAGTGCGCCGCAAGGCAACTTAGGAGGTATGAACCCAAAACAGATTGGACTTGGTACACAAATTGCAAACATTAATAAAAACTTCTCTCAAGGCAGCCTTCAAACTACAAATATTACAACAAACCTGGCTATACAGGGAAACGGTTTTTTTATAGTATCAGGCGATGGTGGAAACACTTACGAATACACACGTGCAGGAAACTTTAACTTTGATGCAAACGGAAACCTCGTTGATCCATTAGGCAACATTGTTCAAGGCTGGATGGCAAACAATACAACCCACACAATAAATACAGCTTCAAGCATCCAAAGCTTAAATGTTCCTCAAAATATGACAGTGCCAGCAGGTGTTACAAAAAATATTTCAATAGCAGGCAACCTCAACGGAGGCGATACTATAACAGAAATGAGCCCAGCAATCGGGACAGATAATATGAATGTTTTATTTAACTCAAATGGCAATGCCATAGGTATAGGCCAAACAACCCAAACAGCTAGTCTAGAAACAGGTAGTAATGATTTAAAAAATGATTATAACATAAACGGACAGCCAATAGCACTGGCAAGTGATGCTACTGTTAGTATGAGTATAACTAGCAATTCAAGCACTTATCAACACACTTTTCATTACGGAAGCACAAATGATTTTACTACTCTGTATGGTTTGGCAGATAAAATACAAACGTATTTTAATAGTTTAGTTAATTCAGGTATTAGCATTAACGCTTCTGTTTCAAATGGCGAATTAGTAATACAAAATCAAGGAGCTAACCAAATTACTATATCTAACATCACTACAACAGGCGACACTGGTGGAGTTTTGGCTGGCATCTTGCAAAATCTGCAAGGTGGTCCAGGAAACTCAGCCAAAATTGAAGGTGGACACACTCGTACGAGCCTACCAGTCTTTTCAAAGCCAGGCGATGCGGTAGCTTTAAGCTATGATAACGGGGCATATTACAACACCTATATTTATAATTATTCTTCTTCTAATGAAGGCGGTGGCAATTTTTCCACTCTAGCTGGATTAGTAAAAAATATCAATGCAGATTTAGAAAACTCACCGTGGGGTTCCAGTTCAACAGCTTCAATTAACCAAGATGGTCAAATTGTTATTACAAATAACTCTGGCTCATCCCAAGCAATTGGTGCGGTATATTCTAATAATATAACTTTAGGTACAATTTTGGGCACACTTTCTGGCACAACAGCACCGAGTGCGATATGTGCAAGCCAGCCATTTGAAGCAGACATTCACAATACTTCAATTGATGTATATGACTCCCTTGGCAATAAACATACGCTTACTTTTAATTTTAGAAAAGTTTCATATGATCCTACAACCCAGCAATCCACATGGGTCTGGACAGCAAGTGCTCCAGCGCCAGCAAACATTCTAAACTCCAGTGGAACATTAAAATTTGATTCAAATGGTCAGTTAACATATGAATCAAGCCCTCTTGCAATCACTGTAAATTGGAACAACGGCACATCAAGTCAGGTAATAAATTTAAATTACGGTTCGATTGGTACATTTAACGGACTTACACAATTTTCTCTGCCATCTCAAACAACCTCTCAAACACAAGACGGTTTTCCAAGTGGTAGCCTTCAGAGTATTCTTGTAAACCAGGATGGCGTAATAGAAGGATTATTTTCAAACGGCAAAAGCTACCCTTTAGCTCAAATTGCAATTGCTACTTTTAATAATGACAACGGCCTCATGTCAAAAGGCGGTTCTTTGTTTGCAGCTACTGCAAATTCTGGCACACCCGTTATATCTACCGCTGGGACTCAAGGCGCCGGCACAATTGCACCAAGTACACTTGAAGAAAGCAATGTTGACTTAGGTACAGAGTTTACAAATATGATTATAGCTGAGCGTGCCTATCAGGCAAACACAAGAATTATAAGCACATCAGACCAAATGCTCCAAACCCTCCTTAATATCCAATAGTTTAAGCCCTTTTTGGGCTTAAACTTACTTTAAATAATCGCTTTTTTTAAGCTTAAAATCATCTTCAAGGATTTTTTTAAATCTATTTAGAGGCAGTCCCACCACATTATAGTAATCTCCAACAATTTTTTCTATATAAAGCGCTGCATAACCCTGGATAGCATAAGCTCCAGCTTTATCTAATACATTTTCTTTGCTTGTCAAAAAATCAATATCGTTTTTCTCTAGCTTTGCAAACTTAACAAAAGTTTTTTCAAAGTAAGCTTTTATTAAATCTTTATATTTTATTGCAATTGCGCTAATTACTGAATGCCAGCTACCACTTAAATCATAAAGCATGGATTTAGCTTCTTCGATGTTTTTTGGTTTTTCAAAAATTTTATCTTTGAAAACTACTATAGTATCAAAGGCAACCACTAAACCATCTATATGCAAACACTCAATTTTACTTATGGCTTTTTGTACTGCTAAATTTTGTTTACTGTTTATAATTAGTTTTTCTTTGCATGGCTTAACCAGTTTATAATCAAAGCCAAACTGTTCAAGCAACTCAATGCGTCTTGGCGATGTTGTAGCTACATAAACCATTTTTAATCTAATTTATTTTAAAAAAATAACTTTTAGCATTCTACAATTTCTATTGCATTTATCAAGTTTTTTCTTCTTGTCATTTTCAAGTTCGCCCTTTTTTGCCATTCTGAAGACCACTTTAGTGGCCGAATAATCTTATTGGTTAAAAAATAAACAAGTTCTTTACTGACGCTTTACAATTGCAAAAAAAAGCCGTTGCAACATTCTACTTTTTAAACAATTAAAAATCTCTTGTGAAAAAAGGAGAATCATTTAATGAAAAAACTTTTTGTCTTATTAATATTTTTTTTCGCACTAGCAACAAACGCAAATGCCAATGAAAATGCAACATTGTCTGTTTCTGGACATGGAATCATTACAGCCATCCCAGACATAGCAAGTATAGATATTTCGATTATTTCACAAAGTCCAGACCCAGCCAAGGCTATGTTTGTACTTTCTAAAAAAGCCAACGATGTAGTAAAGGCACTTTTTAAGCTTGGATTTAAAAAGGATAATTTATCCACAACAAACTTAACGCTTGAGCCTGTTTATCAATACGATGACAAGACAAAAACTAATAATCTATCTGGCTACAAAGCCAAAGAAACATTTAATATAAAATCGTCTATAGACAAAATGGGATTTTTAATAAGCAAAGTAAGCGAGCTTGGTATTGATGAGATAAATAGAATTTATTTTGAGTCATCAAATATATCAAACCTTAAGTTAAAAGCAATAGAAAAAGCTATGGAAGATGCACTTTTAAAAGCTCAAAGTGCACTTATAAACACAGGCTACCAAATAATAGGTATAAAAAACATATCTATTACAGAAAAAACGCCAGCACCTATTTATTTTGATAAGTTTATGTTAAACAAAAGTAGTGTCCCAAGTGTGCCTATTGAAGCTGGTAGATTAAACATTGAGGCAAGTGTTAGTGTTATTTATATTTTGGAGAAAAAATAAAAACTTGTTTTATTGGCTTTAAATATTAACAAAATAAATCCACCCCTCTGAGCAAAGTACTTTAATTTTAATTGTAAAATCCTAAATGTGGCGCGCCTGGAGGGATTCGAACCCCCAACCAACGGATCCGAAGTCCGTTGCTCTGATCCGTTGAGCTACAGGCGCTTTAAATTATTTAATTAATAAAATTCTAACAAACACATTTGAATTTGTCAAAAAAAACTGTATAATTGCTTAAAAGTAAAAGGAGCTTATGCGATGGAAATTTATTCAATAAGCTTAAATGATAAAACCATAAAAGTCGTAACTGGCGACATAACACAAGAAAGTACACAAGCAATAGTTAACCCAGCTAACAATTATCTAAAGCACGGTGGAGGCGTTGCAGGAGCTATTGTTTCAAAAGGTGGTTTTGTTATTCAGGAAGAAAGTGACAAAATAGGTTATGTAAAAACTGGCAGTTGTGCTATTACCTCAGGCGGTAACCTCAAAGCAAAGTATGTAATACATGCTGTTGGCCCAGTCTGGCAAGGAGGCACAAATAGCGAGGAAAACTTGCTAAAAAGTGCTGTGATTTGTGCATTGCAATTAGCCAAAAAATACAATTTAAACTCAATTGCTATACCTGCTATTTCAACGGGAATTTTTGGTTTTCCAAAAGAACGTGGTGTAAAAATTATTACAGATTCAGTAATTGAATTTTTAAAAACAAATGATTTACCTAAAGAAATTCACTTCACAAATATAGATGAGTATACGTCCAACCTATTTGTTTCTTATTTAAAGAGTTTAAATGTTGATTAGAAAAATTGGTATAATAAAAAAGTCAAATGTTAAAAATTTAGATATACTTGTCAATGAATTAAAAAGCTTTCTAACAAAAAAAAATGCTGCAGTAAACTTTGAGATAGATGTGGAAAGCCTGGAAGGCGATACACCTGTTTTGCAAGAACCTCTTGATTTAATTATTGTACTTGGCGGAGATGGTACATTTTTAAGTGCAACACGTGTCGTTTTAAAATCAAGCTATGATATACCAATAGTGGGCGTAAATCTTGGTAAAATTGGTTTTTTAACTGAGATTTCAGTTGAAAACATGTTTTATAATTTGGAAAAAATATTTAACAATGATTTTGCAATAGAAGAAAGAATGATAATAAATGTAAATTTTCAGCCAAGTTCAAACAGTTTTCAAAACTACAGCGTATTTAACGATGTCGTAATAAATAAAGGGGCGCTTGCCAAAATTATTGGCATTGATACATACATCGAATACTGCTCAAAAAAACAGTTTGTTTCAACATTTTTTGCTGATGGCCTTATTGTTGCAACACCATCTGGCTCAACAGCTTACAATTTGGCAGCAGGCGGGCCAATTGTTTACCCAGAACTTGATTCATTTATCTTAACACCAATTGCACCTCATACATTATCTAATAGACCTATTGTGTTGCCTGACAATGTTACTATACATCTGCAGCTTCATGAAAACATAGACAGAGTTTTTTTAACTCTTGATGGTCAGGTGGGCTTTAGGTTAAACAAAGGCGACAAAATTATAATTAGCAAATCATCAAGAAAAATAAAGCTAATTACAGATAAAAACAAGAATTACTTCGATATACTAAGAATAAAACTTGGGTGGGAAGAAAGAAAAATTACATCCCTTGATTATGATAAAAAGCATAAGGATTAAGAATTTTCTAACAATCAAAGATATTGAGCTTAATTTTGATGAGCATTTTAATGCCATTGTAGGCGAATCTGGCTCAGGAAAATCGCTTATTTTAAAAGCAATAAATGAGATTTTTTCAAGCAAAAACGATACCGAAATGATAGGAAATTTTGCTGACTCATCTACAATAAGCATTGATTTTGAAGCGGATTTGTCAAAATATGGATTTTTGCAAAAAGTGTTTAAAATAGAAAAAATCATAAAAAAAAGCAAATCTCAATTGTTATTAAACAACAGAACACTTAGCAACAAAACTGCCCAGACAATAAAAAACGAAATTGTAAATATTGTATCGCAAGACTACAGGTTTGAACTATTTGAAAAAGACAAATTTCTTGAAGTGCTTGATTTATTTGTTGATACAACGGTAATTGAAGATTACAAATCGGCATTTGAAAAATTCAATGAAACTAAAAAAGCCATACATGAACTTGAGCATGAGATAAAAAATATTGAAAATTCTCATCCTGAGATTCTTCTGGAATTGATAGAAAAAGTAAATCCAAAAGAAAACGAGTATGATGAGCTAATAGAAAAAAGAAAACAAATAAAGCAGGATCTGGCAATTAAAGACTTTATAAGCCAGCTAAATAACTTGCTTTATGAAGGTCAAAATAATATTTTTGATGCAATTGTATCATCATTTAAAAAAATAAATGCTTTAGAATCTAAAAAAATACAATCAATAAGCAATGCTTTAGATAAAATACTAAACGAGCTTATTGCTATTAAGCCTTTGTTTGAGCAAAACACTGATGATGAAATTTCTATTGATAATATTGAAAAAAGACTCTTTGAATTAGAAAATCTACAAAGAAAATTTGCTAAAAGCCTAAATGAAATTATTGCAGAAAAAAAGCACCTGAAAGGTTTGATTGAAAAAAAAGATACGCTAAAAGAGCAAATAACAAAACAAAAAATTGAGCTTGAAAATCTTGAAGTCGATCTCTTAAAAGCTGCAGAGAACCTATCTGCTCAAAGAAAACAACAAGCGCAAAAATTTATTCTTGGTATTAAAAAAAATATGCGTGATTTGATGCTTGAAGACGCAGATTTTGATATTGTTTTTAATACAATCGACTTTACTCAAAACGGTCAAGATAAAATTATTCTACTTTTTTCTGCAAATAAGGACTTACCAAAAAAAGAGCTTCAAAAAATTGCATCTGGCGGTGAAAAATCAAGGTTTATTCTGGCGCTTTTTGAGTATATAGGGCAAAAAAACAAAAATACACTTATATTTGACGAGATAGAAGAGGGCACAGGTGGCAAAACGCTTGAAGCCATAGCTATCAAACTAAAAAAGCTTTCTTTAGAAAATCAGCTAATATGCATAACACATTCATCAGAAATCCAAAAAGTTGCTGATAAAGTTTTTACAATCCAGAAATCTTTTAAAGATTCCAATACGGTTAGCTATTTATGTCAAGGATAGTTTTTGTCACAGGTGGTGGAACAGGTGGACATTATTTTGCAGCTGAAAGTTTTATAAAATATCTTAAAGATAATAATTACGAACCTATTTTCATAGGAAGCCAATTCGGTATTGAAAAAAAATTAGCAAAAAATTTGGGCGTCGAGTATAAATTACTAAAAACAAAGGGGTTTGCTGGAAAAAACTACATTGAAAAAATAAAAAGCATAATTCATCTTATTAGCTCTACGATAAAGTGCATCTATTATGATCTAAAGTATAAGCCAGTATTTGTAATAGGTTTTGGAGGATATACAAGCTTTCCAGTTTTATTAAGCGCAAGTCTCACAAATAAAAAAAGAATCATTGTTGAGCAAAACTCAATACCAGGGCTTGCAAATAAAATATTAGCTAACTTTTGCAATATAGTATTTGTAAATTTTGATTCTACCAGGCAATTTTTTAAAAAAAAGCATGTTTATTCTACAGGCAACCCTATAAGGAAAATGAATTTTCCAAAAAATAGACATTTTTCAAGTAACTTTTTAAGAATAGGCGTTGTTGGTGGCAGTCGTGGTGCTAAAACTATAAACAAAGCATTATTTGAGTTTGCTCAAATTATTGATGATACAATAAAATCAAAAATTGAAATTATTCACCAAACAGGTATTGATGATTATAAGCAAGCGCTTGAAATTTATCAAAAATACAACATAAAATCTAAAGTGTATGATTTTATACACAACATGGAAGAGTTTTACTCAAGCATTGATATTATTGTATCAAGGGCAGGCTCAAGTACCTTATCTGAAATTGCATGTTACGGTTTGCCATCAATTCTTGTGCCATATCCACACGCGATTTACAACCACCAGTACTTTAACGCACAAATTTTTGAAAAATCCAATGCTGCTAAGTTAATTTTGGATAAAGATTTTAATGGATATTTTCTAAAAAATTTTATATACTATATAAAAGTGAATGAGTTGGTTGAGATGTCTAATGCGGCTTTTGGCTTGTGCAAAAAAGAAGCCTGCAAAGACATGTTGAACATTATTGAAAAAGAGTTGGTTAAAAATGGCAAAAGTAATTAGTATCACAAATCAAAAAGGTGGTGTTGGTAAGACTACTACAGCTATAAACTTAGGTACCGCTTTGGCAATTTTTTCAAAAAAAGTTTTAATTATTGATATGGATCCTCAAGCTAATGCCACAAGTGGTCTTGGAGTACTAAAAACAGATTCCATATATCAAGCATTAATTGGTAAAAAAACACTGAAATCTCTTATCCAGTACACATCTATAAAGAATCTTTTCCTTGTACCTTCAAATATCTCATCCATCGCAATAGAAAGCGAGCTTAAAGACAAAGAAGGCAAAGAGTTTATTTTGAAAAACTTGGTAACTCAGGTTAAAGACCAGTTTGATTATATACTCATTGATTGTCCACCATCACTGAGCTTATTTACAATAAACGCACTTGTAGCATCTGATTCTGTACTTATACCTGTGCAATGCGAGTATTTCGCGCTTGAAGGTTTAGCTCAATTAATTAATACTATAAATCTTGCCAAAAAAACGTTCAACCCAAACCTTAAAATTGAAGGCATTCTATTAACTATGCATGATAAACGAAATAACCTATCAAGACAAGTTGAAAATGAAATAAAACAACATTTCTTCAAATACATGTTTAAAACGCTTATTCCAAGAAATATAAAATTAGCAGAAGCTCCAAGTTTTGGAAAACCAGTAATAACCTATGACATAAAATCAGCTGGAAGCGTAAACTATTTAGCTTTAGCCAAAGAGGTTTTGAAAAGTGGCTGAAAAAAAAGCTTTGGGTAAAGGCTTGTCTGCTATATTTAGCGATTTTAAAGAAGACAGTGAAAATATTGAAAATATAGCAATTGATGATATAAAACCAAGCCCTTACCAGCCAAGAAATTTTGAAAGCGATGATTCTCTTTTAGAGCTTGTTAATTCAATAAAAGAAAAAGGTGTAATTCAGCCAATTATAATAAGAAAAAAAGAAGATTCTTACGAACTTATTGCAGGAGAACGCAGACTTAGAGCTTCAAAACTTGCCGGATTACAAACAATACCTGCTATTATTAAAAATTTTTCAGATGAAGAAGCAGCCCAAATTGCATTGATAGAAAATATTCAAAGGGAAGATTTAAGTCCGCTTGATGAAGCTTTAGCTTATAAAAAACTAATTGAAAATTTTAACTACACACAGGAAGAATTAGCCGATAAATTAGGTAAAAACCGCACAACAATTACAAATACTCTAAGGCTTTTAAACCTACCAGAAGAAATTATAGAACTTATTAAAACCAATAAAATAACTGCAGGTCACGCCAGAGCTCTTTTATCGCTTGATAATGAATTGTTTCAAATTGAGATTGCCAAACTAATTGTTGAAAAAAAACTAAATGTAAGGGACACAGAAGCAAAAGTAAGGGAAAAAAAATCTCAGATGGATTTTAGTAAGTATGAAAAAGTCCTCAAAGAGTGGCTTGATGCTCCTATAAAAATTAAATTTACAGGCAAAAAAGGCAAAATAGAAATTACTTTTCACTCTAAAGAAGAACTGGAACATTTGATTGAAAAATTTTCTAAAACTTAAATATAGCTACTCTATCTAAACCTGCATAATCTTTTTTTATGCAAAATAGTTTATCAAATTGTTCTAAAAAGATTTTCATGTTTGGTGATATTTCCATAAGCAAAAACTTTGCCAGACGGCTCGATTGCTCTATAATGGTTTTTATTAGAAGATAATCTTCATCACACAAAAGAGCGATTTTTGGTTCTTTTTTTACTTCATTAGATAAACTATCAAACTCACTTGGTAAAATGTATGGTGGATTTGAAACAATCATATCAATTGGTCCTTTAAATGCAAAAAGTAAATTACTGTTAACTAGATAAATATTTGATTGATGGAGTTTTTTGTTGATGCTTGCAACCTTTAAAGCTTTATAAGAAATATCACAGGCTGCAACGTTTACACAAGTAAAATGTTCAATTGATATAGCAATTGCACCAGATCCAGTACATAAATCAACTATATTTTTAAAATTATATTTTTGAATAAAACCAATTGCTTCTTGTACTAAAAGTTCGGTTTCTGGCCTTGGTATAAGCACGTTTTTATTAACATAAAAATTTAAACCCATAAACTCTTTTTTGTGAGTTAAATATGCAAGAGGAACACCAGCAACTCTGTTTGCTGCCATAGTAAACATTTTTTCAAAAATAGACTCACTGATTTGAAAATCAGGGTTTGATAATATGAAACAATCGTCTTTTTTTAAAATATATGATGCTATGATAGTACTTTCAAGTATTGAGCTTTCTATACCGTGCTTTTTTAGCAGAGCGTTGATTTTGCTAATTGCAGTTTTAAGTTTCATAATTTTTCTATGATTAGAAAATTATTCTGTTTATAGGCTTTTATGTGTTTTCTTAAAACTAAAATTTTATTTGATTTAATTACATCCATTAATCGATT
Organism: Desulfurella acetivorans A63; assembly: GCA_000517565.1. GTDB lineage: Bacteria > Campylobacterota_A > Desulfurellia > Desulfurellales > Desulfurellaceae > Desulfurella > Desulfurella acetivorans. The sequence goes on along the minus strand of CP007051.1, from coordinate 717,440 downwards.
AATATTATTATAACTTAAAGAATAGTAAGAACCAGTAATTTTACTTACAGCTTTTTTTAAAACACGCGAGCTGATAGCATAATCATTTGAAAGAAATTTTAAATTAATTAATGCTTTATTTTTAAGAAAAGTGCAGGATCTAACAAAATTTTCAAAAGCAATGTAATTTAAAACCTGCGAGTCATAATTTAATAGCTCTATTTCTTTATATAATGTAGATAATATGTTTGGATTATAGCTTTTAAGGGTCTCCATTAGCTCAATTCTAATTTTGTTTCTCGTATAGTTTGTGTCAAAGTTTGTAGTGTCTGTCTTATAATGTAAATTGTTTTCATTTAAATAATTTATTATTTGAGCTTTTTCTAAAAAAAGCATAGGCCTTATGTAAAAAGCTCTGCTTGGTTTTAATGAAACCAAACCATCAAGTGAAGAACCTCTTATTAAATTAATAAGGAACGTTTCAATAAGGTCATTTTTTGTATGAGCGGTGGCAATCTTATCTAAATTAAATTTTTTTTTGCACTTATTAAAAAAATCATATCGAAGAAGTCTTGCCTGTTCTTCGAGGTTTGTATTTTTTTGTCTAGAAATTTCAAGAACATCAGCTCTATCAGAAAAAAAATACACGTTGTGTTTTTTTGCCAAATTTTCAACAAACACTTCATCATCATCTGAATCTGGCCTTATTTTATGGTTAAAATGAAGCACAACCAAATCTAAATTAAATTCTTTTTGTATATTTTTAAAAAAATAAAAAAGCAATACAGAATCGCCACCTCCAGAAACACCAATACCTATTTTTTGATTTTTGTAAAAGAGTTTTTTTGATAAAGCAAAATTTAAGATTTCATAAAATAAAATATCCACAAAAAAATTATACACAAATTTTAAATTTTTTGGTATATTTAACAAAGGAGGGTTAAAAAAAATGCTCAAAGATAAAAAAATTGGTTTTATTGGCGTAGGTAATATGGGAAGCGCTTTTTTGAGCGGGCTTATAAGCATGGGTATACCAAAAGAAAATATTTTTGCAGCAGATAAACATAAAGGTGACATTATAAGAGAAGAATACGATGTAAGTGTATTTAATAACTTTGAAGTAGCTAATCGTTCTGAAATTATTATCATAGCAGTAAAACCCGCTGATATTTTTGATTGTTTATCAGATATTAAAGAAGCAGTTGATGATAAAAAACTTATAATATCCATAGCAGCAGGCATTAAGACGCAAGATATCGCAGGATTTCTAAGACAAGATGCAAAAATTGCAAGAACAATGCCAAATATTGCAGCTTTGGTAAGAGAATCTATTACAGCAATCTATTGCAATGATTATATTACAAAAGAAGAAGAAGAAATAGTAATAGCAATAATGAGCCTAATAGGAAGAACAGTAATCTTAGAAACAGAAGATTTAATGGATGCAATAACAGGTCTATCTGGTAGTGGACCCGCTTATGCATTTGAAATTATTGAAGCAATGGCAGATGCTGGTGTAAAAATGGGTTTAAAGAGAAAAGACGCAATTAAGCTTTCCGCACAGGTTTTAAAAGGTGCAGCAGAACTTGTACTTAAGCTAAAAACACACCCAGCAGAACTTAAAGATCTGGTAACATCTCCTGGTGGCTCAACTATATATGGCTTAAATGTAATGGAACGAGCTGGCCTTAGAGGTATATTAATGGACACGATAGAAGCAGCTACAAAACGATCAAAAGAATTAGGTCAATCTAAAAACCAATATTAAGTTTAAGACCCACACCAAATTCGTCTTTTGGTATAGTATTTATTATACTGTTTGGATTTTTGTCTACTTGATTATGTTTATATTCTCCGATAAATTTTAATTGAGCATCGTTTGTTAAGTTTAAGTTTACACTGGATTCCATTTTAAAACGGTTTATATTTGCTGGAGCGCTGGAAGGCTCTATTGGAAGGGCTTTCGATGATGTATATGAAACACTTGATTCAAAACCACCTTGAGATGATTTACTTTCAAAATTTATCTTTGGTCCAATAAGTGTTTGCGTAACTGGTTGGCTAAAATTTGAATCAACACATAGTGAATTTAAAGAGTATCTTCCAGAACATATATTCCATTTATCTACATTTGCACTTAGTCCTATACCTAAAGATGTATTTTCATTCGGCTTTATTTTTCCTAAATTTATATTTTCTGAGTTAGAATCAAAAATAGAGCTTTGTGGTAATAAATTTAAATTAGAGTAATTTTCTATAGTTCCAGCCCATGCATATCCTATAAAAATAAAAATGTATAAAACTAAACCTACAATATATTTCATATTGAAAATTTATAGCTTTTTTAAAGAAAAATCAACCAAAAAAGCGACTAGACTTACCTAGTCGCTTTTTTTATTCACTGTTTTAAAAAAACAATTTCGTCGCCAGAAATATCTACAAGGTAAGAATTATCCTTTGTTATTTCGCCTGTGAGAATTTTTTTGGCTATAAGATTTTCAATGTTGTTTTGAATAAAACGTCTAAGAGGTCTTGCACCGTAAATCTGGTCAAAGCCTTCTTTGGCCACTTTTTCAAGTAAGTTATCTGAAAAGCTAATTTTAAAGCCTCTTTGTGCTAGTTTATTTTGAGTTTTCTCCATTAGTAACCTAACAATCTTTTTGATTTCATTTGTACTTAAAGGATTGAATATAATTATTTCATCAATCCTATTTAAAAATTCAATCTTGAAAAATTTTCTTAATTCAGCGTTTATATTTTCTTTAACTTTTTCAAAATCTTTTTTAAACTCTTCTGGACTTTTATCTTCTCTTAAATTAATTAAGTATTGGCTTCCCAAATTAGATGTCATAATAATAATTGTATTTCTAAAGTCGACAGTTACACCTTTTGAGTCTGTAAGTCTTCCATCGTCTAAAACTTGTAATAGTATGTTAAATACATCTGGATGTGCTTTTTCTATCTCGTCAAGTAAAATAACAGAATACGGCCTTTTCCTCACTGCTTCAGTTAACTGACCACCTTCTTCATACCCAACATAACCAGGTGGTGCGCCGATAAGCCTTGATACAGAGAATTTTTCCATGTACTCACTCATATCTATTCTAATTAAAGCCTTTTCATCGTCGAATAAAAACTCTGCCAAAGCTTTTGATAATTCAGTTTTTCCCACACCTGTTGGACCTAAAAATAAAAATGAAGCAATTGGTCTATTTGGATCTGATAAGCCAAGTTTTGATCTTCTTACTGCATCACTTACAGCAATTACCGCCTGGTCTTGTCCTACAACGCGTTTTTGAAGGTTTTCTTCCATTTTAATAAGTTTTTCTTTTTCACCTTCAAGCATCTTTTGAACAGGAATACCAGTCCATCTTGATACAATATTTGCAATTTCTTCTTCAGTTACTTCCTGGGTTAAAAGCCTTTCATCAAGGCTATTTAACTGTTTATTTTTTTCTTCTAATTCTTTTGTTAGCTTTGGCAGTTCGCCGTATTTTAAAATACTAGCTTTCTCAAAATCACCGCTTCTTTCTGCTAATTCAATTTGAGATTTTGTATTGTCAATCTTTTCTTGTATAGTCTGGATTTCCTTAATTAAGTTTTTCTCAAACTGCCATTTTGCATTTAAAACATTCAACTGTTCTTTAAGCTGAGCTAATTCATTTTCTAAAGCCTCAAGTCGTTTTTTAGATTCCTCATCTTTTTCTCGCTTTAGGGCTTCTTTTTCTATTTCAAGCTGGGCTATCTTTCTATTTAAATTATCGATTGGCTCAAATGTGCTTTCCAGCTGAATTTTCAAGCTTGCTGCAGCTTCATCAATTAAGTCAATTGCTTTGTCTGGCAAAAATCTATCTGTAATGTATCTATTTGACAAAACTGCCGCTGCTATAATTGCAGCATCTTTTATTTTTACACCGTGATGAATCTCGTATTTTTCTTTTAAGCCTCGCAAGATTGAGATAGTTTCTTCAACACTAGGCTCTGCTACAAATACTGGCTGAAAACGACGTTGTAGAGCTGCATCTTTTTCTATGTACTTTCTATACTCTTTGAGTGTTGTTGCACCTATGCACCTTAATTCTCCTCTTGCAAGCATTGGCTTTAGCATATTTGAAGCATCAAGGCTACCTTCACTTGCTCCAGCGCCTACTATTGTATGAAGTTCGTCAATAAATAAAATAATATTACCTTCTGAGCGCTTTACTTCATTTAAAACTGCTTTCAGTCTATCCTCAAACTCACCCCTGTATTTTGCACCAGCAACAAGAGCTCCTAAATCAAGCGCAATTACCGATTTGTTTTTAAGGCTTTCTGGAACATCTCCTTTTGCTATCCTTTGAGCCAAACCTTCAATAATGGCAGTTTTTCCAACACCAGGATCACCTATTAAAACAGGGTTGTTTTTTGTCCTTCTTGATAGAATTTGAATTGTACGCCTTATTTCTTCATCCCTACCTATTACCGGATCAAGTTTGTTTGCTTTTGCAAGTTCAGTTATGTCTTTCCCATACTTTTTTAAAGCTTCGTACTTTTCTTCAGGGTTTTGATCTGTAATGCGCACACCACCTCTAATATCCACTAAACTTTTTAAAATTTTGTCTTTTGTGGCGCCTACTACATTTAAAACAACTGCAGCATCACACCTTTCGGTCAAAGCAAGCAAGAAATGCTCTACACTTATATATTCATCTTTTAAATTATTTGCTTCTTCTTCACTTCTTTTAAAAACATCGTTTAGTTCCGAGGTTATATATATTTGATCATCCTGTATATTGCTTACTTTTGGGATCTTTTCAATTGCTTTTTCAATCTCCGTATTTAATTGGTTTAAATTAATACCTATTTTTTTAAAAATGGTTGGTGTTATACCATCTTTATCGTTAATTAGGGCTTTTAATAAATGTAGCGAACTTACAAACTGATTATTATAAGAATTTGCTATATTTTTTGCGTTTTGTAATGCTTCTTGAGATTTAATTGTTAATTTATTTATATCCATAAATATACCTCATTAAATCAAAAGGGGCTTAAAGCCCCTTTTGACGATTTTTTTTACTTTTGTACTGCAATTTCGATTTCTTTTGGTTTTGCTTCTAATTTCTTAGGTAATTCTACTTTTAAGATACCGTTTTCATATTTTGCTTTAATTTGTTCTTTATCAACATTGTCTGGCAAAAAGAAACTTCTTGTGAATGTCCCGTAATTGCGTTCAATCCTGTAATAATTATCTTTGGATTCTTTCTTTTCAAACTTGCGCTCACCAGAAATAGTTAAAGTATTGTCTTCTACTTTTACCTTTAAATCTTTTTCATTCATTCCGGGTACTTCTACTTCAATTTGAATATTACCATCAGTTTCGTAAATATCCACAGCTGGTAACCATTTTGAATCCTGCAAGCTAAAAGATGGCAAAACGTCTTCAAACATTTTGTTGATTCTTTCTTGAAGCGTTGTTAATTCTTTAAAAGGTTCTAATGGTCTAAACATATTGCACCTCCAAATCTTTATTTTTTTCACTTCAAATATAATCCCTAATAAAAGATTGTCAAGTATAAAAATCTATACTTGACATTTTCATCTTAAATATTATATTAACAACAAAGGAATAGGAGGTAATTATGAGGGATCCTTACGAAGTCTTAGGCGTTAGTAAAAATGCTACAGATGAAGAAATAAAAAAAGCTTTTAGAAAATTAGCAAGAAAATACCATCCGGATCTAAACCCAAACAATAAAGAAGCAGAAAAAAAATTTAAAGAAATTAATGAAGCATATTCTATTCTTTCAGATAAAGAAAAGAAAGCTCAGTACGACCAATTTGGATTTAGTGGCTTTAGTGGATATGATACTGGAAATCAGGATTTTGGCAATTATCGATATACTTACTATTCCAATAATGCGGACTTTGATATAGGCGATATTTTCAATCTTTTTAAAAGGAGATCAAAAAATTCAAGTAATTTTGGAGGGTTTGGGGGTTTTTCATTCTTCGACGATTTTCAAAAAGAAGACGCCGATGTTACATACACTATAACTTTAGACTTTGATCAAGCCCTAAAAGGCGATATTGTTACATTAAATATTGATAATGAATTAGTAAAGGTCAAAATTCCCGCAGGCACAGTTGACGGCACCAAACTAAAAGTAAAAGGCAAGGGCAAAAAAACAGCCACAGGTAGAGGAGACTTACATCTAATAGTTAATGTAAAACCAGATCCAAATTTTTACATAAAAGATGGCAAACTGTACACAGATGTTGAAGTTCCACTTAAAACTGCGTTGCTTGGGGGTAGCGTTGATGTTAAAACACCACAAGGGTACGTTACAATCAAAATACCAAAAGGGACCCAAACAAACACTGTATTTAAAATTCCAAATAAGGGTCTAAAAAATGATGCTTTATATGCAAGAGCTATTGTAAAAATTCCTCAAAACCTATCAAAAGAACAAGAAGAAATTTTAAGCAAGGCTTTATAGGAAGGAGAGATTTATGAGATTTAGAAAAGATGTATATAGCATTGGCATGTTTTGCAAAATTGTTGATATTCATCCTCAAACATTAAGAGAATATGAAAAAAGTGGAATAATAAAACCCAAAAGAACAAAGGGCAATGTAAGATTTTTTACAGATGAAGACATTGAAGATGTTAGATTTATAAAAGAAATGACAAAAACTTTGGGCGTTAATTTAGCCGGTGTTGATATTATTATGAGATTAAGAAATCAGATAAAAGACTTAGAAAAACTCGTAGAAGAATTATACAAGCAAATTCAAGAATTAAATGCTAAAGAAAATACTACTTTGCCTGTTGTAAAAGAAGAGGCAAAAAAACCAAATGTTATAGAAATTAAAATAGAAACTTAGGAAAAAAACATTTTAAGCGAAGCAAATAAAATTGCTGCAAAAAGTAAATACTTTACCCACACAATTTCATTTAGAACCATATAACGCGCACCAAAACTTGAACCTATGGCGCTACCAATAGCTAAAACAAAACCGATTTTCCAATCTACCTGGTTATGCGCTGCAAAAATAAGCAGCGAGGCAATCGTATAAACCGCAATAATAGCAACTTTTGCCGCATTTGTTTTGACTATGTCAAATCCTTCCAAAAACATTAAAGCACTAATAAAGAAAAAACCTACGCCAGCTTGCAAAAAACCACCATAAAAACCGATAAAGAAAAAAGTTAAATAAGATAAAATATTGCTTTTTTTTGTAGCTATCTGGTTTTTTTTCCATACATCATTTTTTAAAACAATAAAACTACCCATTAAAATTATTAGTACAGCGGCAATTTTTTTTAATAAACTTTCATTTATCTGAACAACAACAAGTGTGCCACAGATTGCACCAAGTGTTGCAGGAATTGACAAAATGAAAGACCGCTTTAGAATATGAACTTTATTTTTTTTGAAACTATATGTAGCTGCTAAATTTTGAATTAAAATGGATACTCTATTGGTACCATTTGCAACATCGATACTTAATCCCAAAAACGTCAAAAGTGGTAGGGTTAACATAGAACCACCACCTGCCATTACATTCAAAAAACCGGTAAGTACTCCAACTAGAAATGTAAGTAAGACTTTTAAAATATCCACATATTTATTATAAATATTTAATTAATTATTGTCAAACTATTATGTTTTGCTAAATAAATTGACATTTTGGCAAATCTTTAGTATTTTGGTTAACAGGAGGAATAATATGGAAGAATTTTCTAAAATTATTACAGAAATCAGACAAAAAAGCCCTCTTGTTTACAATATAACAAATTTTGTAGTGACAAATATTAGCGCCAATGCATTATTAGCGCTAGGCGCAAGCCCAATTATGTCTTATGCTAAGCAAGAAGCTATAGATTTAATAAAAATAAGCTCTGCATTACTTATAAATATGGGTACACCTACACCGGATATAATAGAAACAATGCTAATTGCTGCAAAAACAGCCAATAATGCATCTATACCTGTAGTTTTTGACCCAGTTGGTGTTGGCGCAAGCAAATTTAGAAATGAGATTGCTCAAGAAATTTTATCTAAAGTCAAAATTGATATAATCAAAGGAAACGCTTCTGAGATTGCTAATTTATGTGGAGTAAATATACAAACAAAAGGAGTAGAATCCAACACTTATATAGAAAATATCGCAGACCTTACAAAGGATTTAGCAAAAAAACACCATTGCATTGTATGTGCAACTGGCAAAACAGATATTGTTTCAGATGGCAATAAAGTGTATGCATGTGAAAACGGGCATGAATTTTTAACTAAAATAACTGGTTCTGGTTGTATTTTAGGCTCGATTGCTGCTGCAGCAGCTGGTGTTTGTAATGATTACTTAAAAGCTACAGTAGCTTCTTGTTTAATAGTTGGTATATCAGGAGAAATTGCCGCTTCAAAATCAAATTTACTTGGAAACTTTCAAGTCGAATTTTTTAATGCTTTATCTACTTTTGAACCAGAAAACTTTAAAAACGCATTGTATAAAGTATTGTGAAGTTAGGCATACACTTATCAATTGAGCATTCAATAATTCAATTACCTATTTTGTGCAAAACATACAAACTAGATTGTTTTCAATTTTTTACAAAAAGCCCGCGCAGGTGGAGTGAAAAATTAATAGATGATGAAACTGCAAATACTTTTAAGCAAAATATATCCCTCTACAATATAAACCCAGGAAATGCATTTATACATTGTTCTTACCTGATAAACCCAGCAAATCCTACATCTCAAACATACAACGAACTTGAAACCGAGTTTGAAAACGCATATAGGCTTGGAGTATATAATTTAGTTTTACATCCTGGCTCATGTAAAGATCCAGATTGCTTGCAAAAAGTTACACAAACCATAAAGCCAATTTTAAGTCAATTTTCAAATACTACTCTTTTGCTTGAAAATACAACCCGTATAGGAAAAAATCTGCAAGATTTAAAAATTTTAAAAGAAAAAATCGGCGAAAATGTATTTTTTTGCATAGATACTTGTCATTTATTTGCAACAGGTTATAATTTAGATGTGGAAGAACTTGATAATATATTGGATATTAATAATATAAAACTTTGGCATTTAAACGATTCAAAAGCTCCATTTGGTTCAAATCTTGACAGACACGAAAAACTTGGAAAAGGTCTGATTGGCTTTGAAAATATTAAAACCTTTCTGCGCTCAAAAAAACTTAAAAATGCCAGCTTCATATTAGAAACGCCAGGTACAAACAAAACACGTTTCAAAGAAGTTGAACTGTTAAGGAAGTTTTTATGAAACCATGGTACTATATTTCTGTTCTTCTAATTGGTTTTAGCATTGTTTTTGTATTATGGTTGATTAGAAAATTTAAAGAGTTAAAAACCCCACAGATAAAAAAATATACACTCAAAGATTACCTGCTTTCAAAAAATGAACGTATAGTTTATGAAATACTGCTTTTACATGCTAAAGATTTTAATTTAGAAGTTCTGCCCAAAATGAGATTATCTGAATTTATACACGTTGATAGAAAAAATAGAAATGCTTTTTTTATTATTCAAAATAAATTTGTGGATTTCTTAATTGTTGATAATGTAAAAATAAAGCCAAAATATGCAATAGTAATAGAGAAAAAAAATCTAAAAGAATCAAACCTGGAACTTTTTGAAAATATTTTTAAAGAAATAAAACTAAAATGGATCCTAATCAAAGAAGAAGAATTTGAAAATCCCTTAGAACTTAAAGAGAAACTCAAAAAAATTTTGGAGGAAGCATATGCTTGATAAAAAAATACTTGATTTTATTGTATGCCCAAAATGCAAAGGCGAGCTTAAATTAGAAGATAAATTTTTAGTATGTTACAATTGCCAGTTAAAATATCCAATAAAAAATGACATACCAATACTATTAATAGAAGAAGCTCAAAATTTGAATGAAAACACCAAAAAAGAGGTTTAGTATGAAAGTAGGTTTTATTGGACTTGGAATAATGGGTAGTGCAATGGCAAATAATCTTTTAAAAGATGGCATAAAATTAAATATCTACAATAGAAGCAAGCAAAAAATCAATGAATTGGCAACAGATAATTTTGAGTTTTTTGATAATCCCAAACTGGTAGCACAAAATAGTGATATTATATTTTTAATGCTAAGCAACGATGAAGCTTGTGAAAATGTTGTTAATTCAGAAAATGGATTACTGGAAGGCTTAGAAAATGGCAAAATTGTAGTAAATTTCAGCACTGTTTCTGCCTCATATTCTCAAAATCTTTACGATAAAGTAAAAAACAAAAATGCTTTATTTTTAGAAGCACCAGTTGTAGGAAGTAAAATACCTGCCCAGAATGCCCAACTGATAATACTTTGCGCAGGTGACAAAAAAGCTTATGAAACAGTTAATCCGTATTTTGAAAAACTATCAAAAAGAGTATTTTATTTAGATAAAGTACCAAACGCTTCTTACTTAAAAATTGTAAACAATCAGGTGATGGGTATCACAATGCAAGCTTTAGCAGAAGGTCTTCAGCTAGCAAAAAAACTTAATTTGGACTTGAATGTAGTGCTTGATTTATTAAACTCCGGTGCTTTTGCAAATTCAATGTTTGAACTAAAAGGCAAAAATATTTTGTCAAACAATTACGAAGCTCACTTTCCGTACGAACACATGCAAAAGGATTTAGGATTCGCTGTAAAATTAGCAGAAGATAAAAAAGCTTTCTGCCCGGCTTTATCTATAGTTAACGAAACTTACAAAAAAGGTCTTGCAAATTATTCAAAAATTGACATGTGTGCAATATATGAAGCTTTAAATAGCTAAAAATTTTCTAATTTGATATCTTCAAAAAGCTTTTCTATGGCTTTGTTTGTTTCTTGCCACATTTTTGTAGAGGGGCAATTTTCGATAAGTGTGCAAACAAAGCCATCCTGTACACAAGGAGCTAATTTAATACCCTCAGTAAAAATATCTATTAAATCCTTGAGCGATACATCAGTTTTTAAAATCTTATAGCCACCATGATGGCCTTTTTTGCCTTTTACTATATCATGTTTTTCCAATTTGGCAGCAAGCTGCTTTAGATAATTTTCACTAATTTTTGTTGTTTGAGAAATATTTTTAAGGCTCAAAGGTTTATCGCTTTTTTTGAGTTCTATTAAAAATCTTAAACTGTACCTTACATTTGTTGGCAAAAACATATTTGGATTATATAATGTTTTTATAAATTTTCAATAAAAATTTGATTTTTCTGTTAAAATTGGTAAAATTTAAACAATGGAAGACGAAACAATAGAAAACATCGTCAAAAGTGCTTTTGAAATTGAAACTTTTGATCAGTTAGTTGGTCAAGATCACCTTTTTTCTAAAGGAAAACCTCTTTATAATTTTTACCATAATAATACATACTTTCCATCTTTAATATTGTTTGGGCCACCAGGCAGTGGAAAAACCACATACGCAAAACTTATAGCAAAGAAAAAAAATTTAGACTATATATACTTAAATGCTTCAATTTCAACTCTTAAAGATATAAAATCATCTTTAACAGATAAACCAACACTTTTGCTAATAGATGAAATACATAGACTAGATCAAAAACAACAAGATTATTTGCTATCTTTCCTTGAAAACAATGTTATACTTATTGGGACATCATTTCACAATCCATATTTTAGGTTAAACAAAGCATTGCGTTCAAGATTGTTTGTTTATGAATTTAAAGGTTTAAGTGAAAAAGATCTATCAATACTTTTAGATAGAGTTTGCTTGCATGGCATTAAGATAGATAATGATGCGCGTTTCATAATAATCAAGCAGTCAAATCACGATGCAAGGAAATTAATGAATATACTCCTTGCTCTAAATTTGAAACGCATTACAAAAAAAGATGTAGAAAATCTCTTTAATATAGATCTGTCATATGATAATCTACAGGATCACTATGATTTTATTTCGGCATTTATTAAAAGCATAAGGGGCTCAGATCCAGATGCAGCTATATATTACCTTGCAAGAATGTTAGAAGGTGGAGAAGATCCAGAATTTATAGCAAGAAGGCTGTGCATATTATCAAGCGAAGATATCGGCCTTGCTGATAAAGATGCTGTTAATATTGCTGCAAGCACGCTTTTTATCGTTCAAAATATTGGAATGCCAGAAGCAAGAATCAATTTAGCATTTTGCACAATTTATCTGGCTTTAGCCAAAAAATCTAATTCAGCATATATAGCTATAAATAAAGCACAAGCTGATGTTAAAAATGGTTTGTTACTTAATGTCCCAAAACATTTAAAAACAAATTCGAAAGATTACTTATATCCGCATAATTTTAAAGGCAGTTTTGTAACACAAGAGTATTTAGAAAAAAAATTAAAATATTTCTACAAAAAAGAAAACGATAAAATAGAGTAAATGAATACAATAAAAGACTTAGGCGAATTTGGCCTTATAGAAAAAATAAAAAAGCTTTTTGATAATCCCGAAAATGCTATAGGTATTGGCGATGATTGCGCAGTTTTACCTTTTGACAAAACCAACTTGCTTGTAACCGTTGATACATTAATAGAAAATGTACATTTTTTTAGCAATCACCCGATGGATAAGCTTGCAATAAAAGCAATAAATATTAATATAAGTGATATAGTAGCCTGCGGCGGCTATCCAAAATGGGCTTTTTTATCTTTATCTTTAAACCCAGAAATGAAGACTTCTAGTTTAGAAATGTTTTTGGATAGCCTACAAAAAAACTTTTCAAAAAACAACATATTTTTACTTGGCGGCAACACAACAAAAGATGACAAACTATCTATAAACATAACTTTGATAGGAGAAACCGATAAACCTATTTTGCGCTCAAGCGCAAAAGCAAACCAGGATGTTTATGTAACTGGTAAAATTGGTTGCGCTGCATGCGGTTTTTTTGCGCTAAAAAATAATGTTACAGAAAGCAACGAGTGTCTTGAAAAATTTTTGGCCCCACAAGCAAGAATAGATTTAATTGACAAAATAAAACCTTACGCAACTGCTATGATAGATATAAGTGATGGACTTTTGCAAGATGCTATGCACATTTGCACATCAAGCAATATAGGTATGGATATCTTTTTAGAAAACATAAATTTGTGCGAAAGCAAACATTTAAGCAATATTGACAAAATTACATTCGGTGAAGATTACGAGCTATTGTTTTGCGCTGATAAAAAACATAGAAATTCATTGCTTGAAATTAACGATATAAAATTAATCGGATACACAAATAATAGTAAAAAAATAATAATCTATAATAAAGGCGAAATCATTATACCACAAAAATATGGATTTAAACATTTCTGATTTATTTAAAATTTTACTTTTTATTATAACATTAGCTTTAAGTGCTTTTTTATCTTCGTCTGAAACTGCTATCTTTTCGCTAAAAGCTAAGCATCTTTTCCATATTAGATATAAAAATCAAAAAACTTACGAAATAATAACTAATCTTTTATCAAATTCTGAAAGCTTTATAACGATGTTGCTTATATTAAATGAATTTGTAAATATATTTGCATCTATTTTATTTGCAAATATATTTCAAGCGTTATTTGGAAATAAATATCTTGCCATATCAAGCGGAATTGTTGTCTTTTTGTTGCTTCTTTTTGGTGAAATTACACCAAAAAGCATAGCTGTTAAAAACAATATTTTTATATCTACATTATTTGCCAGGCCTCTTTACATTTTATTTAAAATTACTTCGCCTATCGTTAGTATTTTCACTAGTATAATAAATTTTTTTAAAAGGTTTTTATTTAAAAACCTAAAACAAGAAAATGTTTTAACTATAACAGAAAAAGAGTTTAAAAATATTGTAGCAAACTCAAAAAATATTTTTGATAAACAAGAACAACAAATGATAGAAAATGTTTTTGAGTTTGAAGAAAAACAAATAAAAGATATAATGATACCACTGAGGAAGGTACTAATGTTTGAAGCGAACACAAAAGTTGATTCCTTCATAAAACATTTAAGTAACCTAAAATACAACAGAATACCAATATACAAGCAAAAACGAAATAATATTGTTGGCGTTTTGTATGTAAAAGATTTAATAAAGAAAAAATGGGCATTTGATATTGACGAAAATCAAACAATCCTATCACTAGCTAGAAAACCGATATTTATTAACTATAATATAAAAATCGATAGAGCATTTAAATTTATGATAAAGCGAAAAAGTCATTTGCTTATTGTAGTTGATGATCACAGATCAAGTATTGGTGTCGTAAGTTTACAAGATATAATAGAAGAAATAGTAGGAGAAATTGAAAATGATACAAATTAAACTTTTAGCTTCAATTTTATCATGCAATTTTTTAAGACTTGAAAACGAAATTAAAGAGATTCAAGATTCAGGTTGCGACATGTTACATTTAGATATCATGGATGGTCATTTCGTACCAAACATAACAATAGGTCCCGATATTGTAAAGCAAATTCACTCGATCTCAAATCTAGCTCTAGATGTCCACCTTATGGTAGAAAATCCCTCTTTTTGGATAGAAAAATTTGCAAATGCAGGCGCTTATTCTATAAGCGTGCATCAAGAAGCAGATATTCATTTAAATAGACTTATTAACACCATTAAAGAAAAAAAAATAAGAGCTTTAGTTTCCATAAATCCAGCAACTTCTCCTATTGTTTTAGATTACATTTTAGATTATGTTGATGGTGTGCTTGTTATGTCTGTAAATCCAGGATTTGGCGGTCAGATATTTATTGAAAATAGCTTAAGAAAAATAGAGTATTTAGCAAAATATAAATACACAAACAACCTTGATTATGTTATACAGGTTGATGGTGGTGTAAATTTAAATAATATTAAAAATTTAATAGATGCAGGAGCAAACGAAATTATTGTAGGAAGTGCATTATTTAAAAATATACATGAATTTGTTAGAAAATTTAAAGAATTAACGAGGATTGTAGTATGACAAAACATTTTCTTGAACCAGAAGAATTAGCTTTACTTGAAAGTAGACTTAAAAGAAAACCAACTGAGATTGAAGAAGCCATAATTTTTTCATTATGGAGCGAACATTGCAGTTACAAATCATCAAAAATTCATTTAAAAAAACTCCCAACAAAATCTGATAAGGTTGTCATAGGTCCTGGGGAAAATGCAGGTGTAATCGATATTGGAGATGGTTATGTAGCTGTTTTTAAAATGGAATCTCATAATCACCCATCATACATTGACCCATATAACGGTGCTGCAACTGGCGTTGGAGGTATATTAAGAGATGTCTTTACTATGGGTGCAAGACCAGTACTTAATATGGATGCGTTATTTTTTGGTACACTGAATCACCCAAAAACACCATATTTGCTTGACGGTGTAGTAAGAGGTGTTGGTGATTATGGCAATTGCGTTGGAGTTCCCACTGCAAGCGGTCAAACTATGTTTTTGGATTGCTATAACAACAATATTCTAGTTAATGCATTTACTTTAGGTATAGCAAAAAAAGAAAAGATTTTTTTAAGCATAGCAAAAACAGTTGGCGCAGATGTGATATACGTGGGATCAAAAACTGGCAAAGATGGGATACACGGTGCCACTATGGCTTCAAGTTCGTTTGACGAAGAATCAATAAAAAACCGACCAACAGTCCAAATTGGGGACCCTTTTACAGAAAAGCTTTTAATAGAAGCCTGTTTGGAAGTAATGGACAAATCTTTAATTGAAGCAATACAAGATATGGGTGCAGCAGGCCTTACTTCCAGTGCATTTGAGATGGTTGAAAAAGGTGGCTTAGGTGTTGAATTGTATCTTGATAATGTGCCTTTGAGAGAATCAATGACACCACTTGAAATAATGTTGTCTGAAAGCCAGGAGCGAATGCTTATAATAGCTGAGCCTAAAAATAGTAAAGAGATTTTAGATATATTTAAAAAATGGAGTTTAGATGCAACTATTATAGGAAAAGTAATAAAAGACAAAAAAGTCGTTCTTTACTACAAAAATGATATTGTAGGGGAGTTTGAGTTAGACTTAATCGAAGCACCTGTTTATGATAGAAAATATAAAAAACCTGCTTACATCGATAAAATAAACAAAGAAATTGAACTTGAAGCACCTGATGACTTATCAAGCAAGCTTTTGTCGTTGATTTCAAGCCCAAATTTATGCGATAAATCGCCAATTTTTGAGCAATATGACTCAACAGTCCAAACAAATACACTAAAGGGGCCAGAAGGCGATGCATGCGCAATAGCTGTAAAGCAAACAGGTATGGCTGTTTTTGCAAGCACAAGCGTAAACCCCATATATTGTTATCTTGACCCTTATAATGGGTCTGCTATAGCTGTGCTGGAAAGTTATAGAAATATAATTGCAAGCGGCGGAGATCCAATAGCAATTACAGATTGTCTTAATTTCGGAAACCCACAAAACCCAGAAATTATGTGGCAGTTTGTGCAATCCATTGAAGGTATAAAAGACACATGTGCTAAATTAAATACACCTGTTGTAAGCGGAAATGTAAGTTTATATAACGAAACAACCTCACAAAACATATTTCCAACGCCTACAATTGCAATGGTTGGTGTCTCAAATATGCAAGATGTGCTTAAAAGCCAATTTCAATTTGCTAATAATACTATAGTCTTACTTAATGATATTGAATTAAACCTAGGTGCAAGCCAGTATCTTTACTGGTTCTATAATAAAATAGATGGTAAAATTCCAGACCCAAGAGTCAAACAGCATTTATCTTTAAAAAAATTTTTTGATATTGCACACAAAAAACATAGGCTTATTATAAGTGCAAAAGATATTTCAATGGGTGGGCTTGCATGTTGTCTGGCTTCTATGTGCGAAAACAATATTGGGTGCGATATTAAAATAAACATAAATTCTAATCCACACGAATTCTTATTTAGCGAATCGCAAGCAAATATTATCATCGAAATTAAAAATCAAGATTTTGACGCTATAGAATCCATTGCTTACGAAAGTGGCATAAATGCTTACAGATTAGGCTTTACCACACAAGAACAGACTCTAAAGATAAACAATTTAATAAATGTATCCATTGATGATATAAAAAAAGCTAAAAGCTCAACACTTAGAAAAATACTCTCATGAAATGCTATGTGATAAGTTTAGGGTGTCCAAAAAATTTGGTTGACACTGAAAATATACTTTATATCTTTTCAAAACAAAATATTGAATTTGTATACGATCCAGAAAAAGCCGACATATTATTTATAAATACGTGCGCTTTTATTCAAAAAGCAATTAAAGAGTCTATAAATACAATTTTAGAAATCGCTCAAAACAAAAAAGAAAACCAAAAACTTGTAGTAGCAGGCTGTCTTATTAGCAGGTTTAAAAATCAAATTGAATCGCAAATCCCAGAAATTGATGTGTTTATAGATACAAACAGTGCAAATTTTGTTAATTTAAACAAAAAATTTAATTACTGCGATTTTGCCAAACCTTTTGAAATTGAAAAAAGAATTGTAACAACGTATCCTTATGCGTATTTACGTATATCCGATGGTTGCCATCATAATTGCAGTTTTTGTACAATACCTCAAATAAGAGGTCCATACAGACAAAAAAATCCAGAATATATAAAAAGCGAATTTATCCAATTGCTTGAAAAAGGCGTAAGAGAAATTATTCTTATAGCTCAAGATACATCTTGCTATAACAATAATAATCTCTCAAGCCTTTTAAATGATTTATCAAAAATTGAAGGCAATTATTGGATAAGGGTGCTTTATTTATACCCAACTTCTATAACTGATGATTTAATAGAAACAATTGCCTCAACACCCAGAATTGTGCCATATTTTGATATACCACTTCAGCATGTAAGTAATAAAATACTAAAACTCATGCAAAGAAACTATGATAAGAAATTTATATGCAATTTATTTGATAAGCTTTTAAAGTACGATGTTGCCATACGATCAACTTTTATAGTAGGTTTCCCTTTCGAAGAGGAAAAAGATTTTAACGAGATTTTGGATTTTATAAACAATTACAGGATTGATAGGCTTGGAGCATTTGAATACTCAAAAGAAGAAAATACAAAAAGTGCCACTTATGGTAATGTTGTTGCCTATAATACAAAAAGAAAAAGAAAAGCACTATTGCTTGATACACAAAAAAGATTAAGCAAAAAAAACTTAGAACGATTTATTGGCAAAAAATTAAAAGTGATTATAGATGGTCCAAAAATAGCAAGAAGCTTTTTAGATGCCCCAGAAATAGACGGTTTAGTTAAACTAAAAAGAGAAAGGCAAGTAGGAGATTTTGAAGATATAGTAATATCAAAGTCAAGCTTCTACGACCTCTATGAGTAAACTTGTATTTGAAAAAAAGTTTAAAGTATGCTAATGTAGTTTACAAATGAATATACACGAATATCAAGCAAAAGAATTATTAGTAAGATATGGTGTAAATATACCTAAAGGTTTTGTCGTAACAAATACGAAACAAATAGATAGCATACCATTTGAAACAGGTAAAACCTACATTGCAAAAGTGCAGATTCACGCGGGAGCAAGAAACAAAGCTGGTGGCATTCAAAAAATTTATAATAAGCAAGAAGCTATTAGCTTCTGTAAAAAATTCTTAGGCAAACGCATAATAACGCCACAAACGCCAAAAGAAGGAAAAATTGTATCTGCTGTCTATATTGAAGAAGCTCTACTGGGTAATCAAGAGCTATATGTAAGCATTTTTGCGGATAGAAACAATCAATGCAATACTATACTTGTTTCAAAAGAAGGTGGAGTAGATATTCAAGAAACCTTCAAAGTAAACAAAAGCAATACGGTCTGTATAGATCCACTTCTGGGTTTTTCCAAATTTTACGCAAAAAAAGCGGCATGCGCTTTTAATTTTGAAAAAGATAAAGCAAATAATTTTGTAATTTTAATATCAAAACTTTTTATGCTTTACAAAGATATCGATGCAGAGCTTTTAGAAATAAACCCTTTGCTTGATACCGGTAGTGATTTTTTTGCACTTGATGCAAAAATTGTAATAGATGATAACGCACTTTTTAGACAGGAAAAAATCCTATCATATACAGACATATTACAACAAGAGCCCCTTGAGTTTCAAGCAAGCCAAAATAACTTAAATTATGTAAGGCTAGATGGAAATATTGCTATGGTGGTTAATGGGGCAGGGCTTGCAATGGCTTGTTTGGATACAATAGAAGACTTCGGTGGCAAATGTGCAAATTTTTTGGATATAAAAGGCAGTGCTACCAAAGAATCAATTTTTAAAGCGTTAGAGATTATCCACCAGGATACAAGGGTAAAAGTTATATTTGTCAATATTATTGGAGGCATTGTAAGATGCGATATAGTTGCACAAGCTTTGGTAGATTTCTGCGATGCCTATAGCTTTAATTTGCCGATTGTTGCTAGACTTGAAGGCGCAAACAAAAAAGAAGCAATTGATATTTTAAATGCTTACAAAAAAAGCAACATCAGTATGGCAAAAAACTTAAGAGAAGGCATTGAAAAAACCATACTTCTTGCTGGAGAAAAAAATTGAGTATATTAATTAACACATCAACTAAAGCAATAGTACAGGGTCTTGGCAAGCAAGGTATATTGCATACAAAACTTTGCTTGCAATACGGTACAAAAATTGTAGCAGGTGTTAGTTTTGGTAAATCATACGTTGAAGGACTTGATATTCCTGTTTTTAATTGTGCCAATCAAGCTCTACAGCATGTGCAGGCAGATACAAGCTTGATATTTGTGCCTGCAAATAGTGCTGCAGATGCCATATTAGAAGCCCAAGATGCGGGTATAAAACTAGCGATTGTAATAACAGAAGGCATACCCTTGCAAGATATGTTAAAAGTCAAAGCATTTGCGCAAAAAAGTGACATGAAAATCATTGGTCCAAATACACCAGGTATAATATCACCAAATGAGTGCAAGCTTGGTATCATGCCAGAGCAAATATTTAACAAAGGCAATATTGGCCTGGTTTCAAGGTCAGGTACGCTTATGTATGAGATTGCCTTGCAGTTAAAAGAAGCAGGTTATGGTATTTCGACAGCTTTAGGTATTGGTGGTGATGCAGTTTTGGGTATGAGTTTTGCTGAAATATTGAGCCTTTTTGAAAACGATCCCCAAACTAAATGCGTTATTGTGATTGGCGAAATTGGCGGAAATTTAGAAATTAAAGCCCTAGATACAATAAAAAGCATGTCAAAAAAAGTTATTGCATATATTGCTGGCAAAAATGCACCAAAACAAAAAAAGATGGGTCATGCTGGAGCAATTGTATCTATAAAAGACGAATCTGCTCAGGCAAAAATTGAAGCGTTATCTAATGTTTGTCTTGTAGCTAAAAACCCATTTGAAATTAACTATTTTTTAAGAAACCTCTCGATTTAAACTTCCAATATATTCATTTGCAAGACTAGATATTGTAAAAATTTCATCTTCGCTAATTGTTTCAAAACCTTCAAAACCAATATCATCTAATAATTTACTATTAAAATTCAAAATTGACTCAGTAATGCTTTTTTGTAATTCAATTAAACGTGGTGATATACAAAACGCATGAAAAACAAAACCATCGTTTGAAACATCTAAAATATTAAGTTGATTTTTAATAATAACTGATGATTTTTCATAAACTTCGCTTAAAACAAATCCTATATCGTACTCTGATTGCAAAACATTTTTTATTACACTTTGATAGCTACCAGAAAAATTAAATTTGCAACTATCTAAATCAATTTCGGCTTTCTCAAGCAAAAACAAACCCACCATATGCACAAATGTTTTTTTGTGAGCAGATATTATATTTATTGGCTTTGTAAGTTCTAAATAACTTTTATATTTTTTTTGAACAAACAATAACTTCATCAAAGTGATCGCGAGGTTTTGCGATAGGCAAAAAACCTATTTCATTCATAAAAAAAACCCAATCAAATGGGTTTGCATAAACTATATCAATTTCGCCAGAATGCACTGCATTTCGTGCCTCATCGAAATCTTTATACGGTATAAACTTAACCCTTTGGCCTATGCTTTTTTGTAAATATGAGGCAACCATAAACCATCCGGGTAAATTTTTACCAGCATAATTAGGATCAACACTAAATCTAATCATATAAAACCCCTAAATATCAAAATCTGCTTCAATTTCTCCCAATATATTTAAATGAATTTCAAATGCTTTCATGTATTTTAAAGCTGTCATCATTGAACCTTTAAATTTTAGTTTTCTGCTCATTAATGCCATTTTGGGCGATATTTCTTTATTTAAGATTTTTTTCCAGTTTTCCAGTAAAGTCCACATCTCAAAATCACATATTCTCTCATCTTTTTTACCTGCAAAAACAATTTTTCCTTTTTCACATACCATCATTAAATGTGGCAAATTAGGCCTGTCTTCAATATAGTATTCCCAGCTTGCAGTAAAATTTCTTAAATCTTGCTGTATAATTTGATTATTTGTATTCCATTGATTTGCAACCAATTTTATCCAACCCTCGCTCATAAACAAAACAGACATATAACCCCCTACATCTTTTTAAGTTAACTAATTATAATATAATTCAATTATATATTCAATATTTTACATAAATAATTTGATTTAAAAATTAGTTTTTGTATAATGTTATTTATGAATCAAACCAAAAACAACCTCGATGATATAATCTATAAAACCTATTCTATTTTAATTAAAGACTTTGAAAAGCTAAATTTTGATATTCTTCTTGATTTAGTTTTTGATTATTTAGATTTAGAGCTTGCATGGATTGGTATATTCAGCGATAAGCACTTAACTTTAAGTAAAGCAAAAGGCAAAGCCACTCAATACACAAAAGATGAAACCTTAAGAAACTACCAGGTAAACATACTAAAAAAATACTCAAATAATGCATTTGTATCAAATGATGTTTTAGAAGATCAAAGACTGTCTTATCTAAAAAACGCTGCCACAACTTATGGTTTTAATTCAATATTTGGGTTTATTTTTCAAATAAATGACTTTGATTGCGGATTTATACTGTTATACTCAAAATACAAAAACTATTTTGACAAACGCACTTCAGAAATTTTAATCAACTTTTCCTACGCAATTAAAGCAGCAATACTTATTTCTAAAAAAGAAAAAGATTTAATCCTTTCAAAAGACATAGTTGAAAACAGTTACCAGGGTGTGGTAATAACAAACAGCAAAAATGAGATAATTTATACAAACAAAGCTTTCAGTAAGATTACAGGATATAGTTTTGAAGAAGCAAAAGGCAAAAATCCTTCGATTCTTAAATCTAACTATCATTCAAAAGATTTCTATGAAGACATGTGGCACAAATTAATCCATAATGGTCATTTTGAAGGTAAGATTTATAATAAAAGAAAAAATGGCGAGATCTACGAAGAGATTATTTTTATAAAAACAATTAAAGATGAAAACGGAAATATATCGTATTATTTTAGCTTTTTCACAGATCTAACAGAATTAAAAAAAGCACAAGAGCAGGCTAGCTATAACATATATCACGATCCTTTAACAAAGCTTATAAACCAGGTTGGCTTTTTTGAGCAAGCTCAAAGAATCATCGAAAAAAATGAATCGTTTGCTATAGTCTACATTGATTTAGACAACTTTTCTACAATAAATACAAAATTTGGCATTGAAAAAACCGATCAATTGCTAAAGGAATTTGCTGATTTTCTACGATTACAGTTAGCTGATCCAAAAGACATAGTAAGCAGGTTTGGATCAGATGAATTTATTTTTCTAAAGCGCTCTATTATAGAACAAAATATCGTAAAATTTACAAGAAACACTATTGAAAAAATAAGGCAAAAAAGTTTCAAAATTGATGGTCAGGAAATTTTCTTAAAAGTTAGTGCTGGCATTGTGCTTTATCCAAAAGATTCAGATAATATAAATACACTCGTAAACTACGCTCATGCTTCATGTAGGAAAGCAAAACAACTTGGTAAAAATCAGTGCGTGTTTTTTAATAACTCTATATATGAAGAATTTATAAATGGCTTTATGCTAACAAATGAAATAATACATGGAATAGAATTTGAAGAGTTTGAGCTTTACTTCCAGCCAATATACAATACACACTCAAAAGCTATAACTCATGCAGAAGCCTTAATCAGATGGAATCATCCAGAAAAAGGTTTACTTTCTCCATTTTATTTTATTCCTTTTGCAGAAAGCTCAGATCTTATTGAAAAACTTGATTTTTATGTTTTAGAAAAAGCATTAGAAAGTATAAATGAAATAATAAAAGAAGGCTTAAAAATAATAATATCTGTAAATATAACAGGCAGAACATTTCTGACAGATAACTTTTTGGATACCTTTATTGTGCTTATCGATAAATACAAAACAGACCCAGGCTTTATAAAAATAGAGCTTACAGAATCTATAGCCCTAAGCGATGAAAACAAAACAATACAAAAAATGCAGGCTCTAAGAAACCTCGGTATAAACTTTTCAATGGATGATTTTGGAACAGGATACTCTTCTATCTTGAGTTTAAAAAAATTCCCTTTTTCTAACATAAAACTAGACCAAAATTATATTATGGATCTGCAAAATAATCAGGAATCTGCTATCATAAGCTCTCATATGCTTAGCATGCTAAATGAATTAAATTTTGAAACAACCGCAGAAGGCATAGAAAACGAGTATCTTTTCTTTCTTTTTAACTACCTGCCCTGCGACTTACTTCAGGGTTATTTTATTTCAAAACCAATACCATACCATGAATTCATAAATTTTGTAAAAAATTTCAAACCAGATAGCACATTCATAGAATTTCAGCAAAATAATTCAAAAATACTGGATTTAAAAATAGCTCAAGTAAAGTATTTTATTTATAAGTATTTTAAAATAATAAGAAACATTTTGCAAAACAATGATTCAGACAAACAACTAAACGATTTATCAAAAATTATTGAATTTGACCATAAAAAATGCGATTTTGGCAAATGGTATTACTCGGTCTACCCGCTTTATGGACGAATTAAATCTTTTAAAAGTATTGAGTATTTACATATAGATATACATAAAACTGCAAAAAAAATATTTTTAGAAAAAAACGAAGAAAAACTTAATTTTTTATTTAATAGCTTAAAATACAAAATTATGCTTTTAAATAAGCAATTTGATAATTTTTACCTGCAAAATTTTATTACAAAATAATTCAAATCCAATACGCTTGGTTTTTCATAAATATGCAAGTTTTTTTCAAGCTCAATATAATAGTTATCTGCTAAGAATTTATTAGTTCTTGGGGTGATTATGAAACTTATTATTGCCATTTTTTGCATTCTCATATTTGTAAAAACTTCATATGCTGTAGAATTAACATCTATTGATGTTGCTAATCAAACAATTTTAATAAGTTCAAACTCAGAACCAAAATATACAAAATCAAGTTTTACTTTGAATAATAAACATTATTTTGTCGTATCCTTTAAAAACGCTATTTTGACTGGTAAAAGTGAAGTTTTATATAACAAAATACCAGGTATAGATAGTATTACGCTTGTTCAATATAGCTTAAATCCAAATATTGTTAGATGCACTATTCAAACAGAGCAAAACCAATCATTTTTTGTTCAAACAGTTCAAATTAATCCCCAAAAAATGGTAACCATTATCAGCCCAAATGTTAGCGAACCAACACAAACTCAAATTTGTTCAACACCAGCCCAAATTCAACAAGCAAAAAGGTTTAAAGTTTTTATAGATGTAGGTCATGGGGGTTACGATCCAGGTGGTGTTGGACCAGCTGGTTTACCCGAATCATTTGTTAATCTTTCTGTAGCTTTAAAATTAGCAAAATACCTTAAAGAAAAAGGTATCTCTGTAGAACTAGATAGAACCTCAAATGTCTTTGTACCACTTTCTACCAGGACACAACTGGCAAATGAAAGTGGTGCAAATTTATTTATAGGTTTATATTGTAATGCTTCCACAGATCCCAACATGCATGGAACAACAACGTATTATTGGCACGAGGATTCCTATCCTTTTGCAAAATACTTAGAAAATTACATATCTGAAAAACTGGGCTTAAAAGATGATGGTACCGTAAAAGATAATTTGTATGTTATAAGATATACTACGGCAATGCCAGCAGTTTTAATAGAATATGCCTATATATCAAATTATTATGAAGAAAGTTTACTTGGTTCAGCGGGTTTTAGAAATATACTTTCGCATGATTTAGCAAATGCTATTTATAACTATTTTATTTTAAAGAAAACTCAAATTGCGAAAAATGAGGTAAGAAAATGAAAATACTAATTATCCTATTAAGTACTATTGCTTTTTTGTCAACATTTATGGAACTACTTTTAAGGATACTTTTTGTAAAACTATAAAATTTTTATGAAAATTATTAGGTTCAAGACAATTTTTTTTGTAATAATAGCGTGTTTTTTAATAAGTATTGTGAGGGCTTTTTGTATAGAGTTTTTAAGCGCAAAACGTTATAAACAAATCTATACAAATGATGTGGACCCAACAGTTCAAGTACAAGGCAAAAGAGGCTTGATATTTGATTCAAAAGGTAAGATTTTGGCAACAAATCTATTTTTGTATGATTTATTTATTGATCCAAAATATTACTTAAAAAACCAAAAAAAAATTGATAATACTAAATTTTTGAATTTTGTTGATAAAGTATTTAATATCAACATACAAGATATAATTCAAGAAAATCCTAAAAAACAATATATAAATATCGGTATATTGCCAATAAAGTATTACCACTATGTTAAAATAAATATACCGCTTGGTTTTGGCTTGCAAAAACTACAGGAACGTTACTACCCATACGAAAATACAGTTTCTCATATAATTGGCTTTGTTGATGAAAATGGAAACGGTGTTATAGGTGTTGAAAAGCAATACAATATGTATTTAGAAGGTCAAAAAATTTTTGAAAAAGTTTATCTAACACCTTATGGAAATTTGAATTATACTAAAATACCTCAAAATGGTGACAATATTCATCTTACCATAAATGAAACTGTTCAAAGCTACCTTCATTATCTACTCAAATCAACTCTAAAAAAACATAAAGCAAAAATGGCTATGGGTATAGTAATGAAGCCAGATGGAGCAATTCTAGCTATGGATGATGTTCCAGGTTACAATGATAATAAATATTATGATTACACAAACTACTCTCGTATAAAAGATATGCCAATTAATTTTTTATTTGAACCAGGAAGTGTATTTAAAATCGTCACAATGAGTAGTGCACTAAATTCAGGTATCTTCAATGGTCATGAAACTTTGTGGTGCGACAACGGGTATTGGCCAGTATTTGGACATGTTATAGAAGATGTTGAAGATAATAAGCACTTAAGGTTCGATCAGGTATTTGCATACTCAAGTAATGTATGCTCTGCAAAAATTGCTTTTAAAGAAAATAAAAAAATCTTTTATAAATACCTATGGAGATTTGGTTTTGGAAAAAAAACAGGCATAGACTTGCCAGGTGAAGAAAGTGGTATTGTTAAAGATTATGTGGACCTACATCCCTTTGATTTAGCAACAATGGCTTTTGGACAAGGAATAAGTGTAACACAAATTCAGCTTGCAAGGGCATACTGTGCAATTGCAAATGGAGGATATCTTATTACACCACATGTATTAAACTATATATCAAAAAACCACAAAATAATATATAAATATAAAGAACACTTCGTAAAAATACTAAAACCTCAAACTGTAAAAAAAGTTAAACACATACTAGCCGATGTTGTTAAATACGGTACAGGAATTTATGCTCAATTAAAAAATTATTCAATAGGTGGCAAAACAGGTACTGCTCAAGTAGCAAATGGTCACGGTGGTTACAGCAAAAAAAATATATCGGATCATTTGTAGCTATATTTCCACTAAACAAACCGAGATTTGTTATATTGATAACAGTTGTTGACCCAAAAGGAGTAAATTACGGTGGAGTTGTAGCAGCACCTTACGTAGCAAAAATGGCGTCATTTTTGGCTGCATATTATAAAATACCTGGAAACAATACTATAAATAATAATATAAAAAAAATAGCTTGGGGGCAATAAATGTCTAAAAAATTACAGTTTTTCACTTTATTGTTTATTTGTTTGATACTGGTTGTTTTCTTATACTTTGGGTTTAGTGTTACATCAAAGGCAGTTGCTAACCAAAATAGCAATCTACCTCAAAAACAAATTAAAATATTCAGTGAGGTATTAAATATTGTACAATCAGATTATGTTGAAAAAATACCTACTTCTAAGCTAATTATTGATGCAATAAAAGGCATGGTTAGCTCACTTGATCCACACTCAGAATTTTTAACACCTCAGGAATACAAAAATATGCAAACAACAATGAAAGGCCACTTTGGTGGAATTGGAATAGTGATAGACAAAAAAGATAATTTTTTGACTGTAGTGTCTCCTTTACCCGGCACACCAGCATATAAAGCAGGCATAAAAGCAAACGATGTAATTCTCAAAATAAATAATATTTCTATATTTAGAATGAGTTTAGAAAAAGCTGTTAAGTTAATGAGAGGTAAGCCAGGCACATACATTAAGCTCACTATAGCAAGAAAAGGCGTAGGTCAACCCTTAATTTTTAAGTTAAAAAGGGCAATAATACATATTAAAAATATTGACACAAAACTTTTTGGCGAGATTGGCTATATTAAAATAATACAATTTAGAGACCACACTGCAAGCGAATTAAACAATGCATTATCAAAATTAGAAAAAAAACACATTAAAGGTCTAATCTTAGATTTAAGAAACAATCCTGGCGGACTTCTCAATGAAGCTGCCAAAGTTTCAAATATGTTTATAAATAAAGGTGTTATAGTTTCAATCAAAGGAAGAAACCCTGATAATGACCAGACAATCTATGCAAAAGATAAGCCAATTTTTAAAAAACCACTCGTAGTGCTAATTAATTCTGGTACCGCATCTGCTGCAGAAATTGTAACTGGTTGTTTAAAAGATCACAATAGAGCAATTGTAATAGGTCAACGAAGTTTTGGTAAAGGTAATGTTCAGGATGTTATACCCCTTAAGGGGGGATATGCTCTAATATTAACAGTAGCAAAATACTATACACCTAATGGTTTTAGTATTCAGGCAGAAGGTATTGTGCCAAATATCGAAATAAAAAAGAAAAATGAAGATGAATTTGTGTTAAGAGAAAATGAACTTTTACACCACTTAACAAGCAAAAAAGCAATATTACAAAAACCTCAAGAAATATTAATTGATAATAATACAAAAGAACCCAAACATCTTAAAAATGAATTTATAATAAAACAAGCAGTAAAAGTATTAAATGAAGAGATTCAAAAGTGTCCACAAAGTGCCAAAGCGTGTTATAGTTACTTGAAAAGCTAGATTTTAAAGTTATACTTTGAATATGATTAATTTTTCAAATTTAGATCCTATTCTTCATTATAAGCTTGATCCAGGTGAGTGGGGCTCGAGTGCTCCCTCCAGCGCCGCATTTTCAATTGGTAGAGTCTCAACCCATGAGGCCGATAATATCAGTCGTTTTAAAAAGCAAGCTATTCAAAAAGGCTGTTATGTTGTATCAAGCAGCGTATCATTAAATATTAGCAAACAAGGTGAGTATTTAGCTGCAACAAGCGGAAAATCCCAGGTTATTGTCTATTGTCCCAAAAAAGATGAAAACAAATATTATAAACAATTAGTACCCAATATAAATAATCAGATTAATCAATTAAAAGAACAAGAAAAATATACAAACAATCCTGTCCAAAAAGACGAAATATTGAGAAAAATCGAAAACTTAAAATTTCAAAAGCAAGCCTTTAAGGCTATTGAACAATATTCAAAAGACACTATAAATATAAGCTTAATTGATTTTAGCGTTTAATTTAATATTATTGTATCAAAACTATAATTTAGTAAATCAATACAGAGTATTTTATCCAACAGGTTTGGTTTAAGTGAACAGATGATTTTTACAACCTCCATTGCCTGTATACTTCCAACTACACCTACTGTGTATGGCAAAATATAATTTTCCTGATCACCAAATGAAAAAACATCTTCCAATTTTTTATCTTTAAGTGTGGATATTTGACCAAAATAACCAGATACACCGGCATGAACGAAATAAATATTATTTTTAAAAGCCAATCTACTAAGCAAATTCTTTGAATCTTTATTATCAAAACAATCAACAATTACATCAACATCAGGTAACAAAAAATCCTCATCAATTTTTCCAAAAATCTCAACCTGGCAATTGAACCCAATTGAATCCAATTTTTCTTTTGCTGTAAGATTTTTTTGTTTTCCAATATCTTGCGTTGTATATAACAACTGTCTATGAATATTGGATTCGCTTATTACATCAAAATCTGCAATATACAATTTTCCAACACCTGACCTTACAAGTAATTCACACACAATACAACCCAAACCACCAGCGCCACCTACAAAAACTCTTGAATTTTTAAGCTTTTCCTGGCATATATCGCCTAAAACCGGGATCTGTCTGTCAAAAAAACTCATCCGCCTGCAGCAGGTGGGAAAAAATCTATACTATCACTATTTTGAACAATAGTATCCAAACCATTTAAGTGAGATATATTTTTGCCATTAACCAAAATCATGGTACCAGCCAAAAGATTGTTATTATCTAATATATAATTTGATATCCCAAGTAAATCTATCAGAGATTTTATATTTATATACTCTGTATTAATTTCTACGCTTTTTCCTTTTTTTTCACGTAAAGTTGAATAAAATCTTACTAACATATTTTTAATATAAAAACATATAATTTTTTTTCAAGTAAGATTGAAAAGTTTAAAAATTCGCTTATATTGTAAAACAAAACTGGAGGTATTAAAATGGATAAGCCTAATTTTTACATTGATTTAGAAAAAGATTTTCCCGAATTTATTAATTCACTTGAAAATTTAGGTAAAGTTGCAAAAAAAACAGCAAATTTAGACGAAAAAACTATACAATTGGTTCAGCTTGCAGCAGCTTGTGCTATAGGAAGCGAAGGTGCAGTGCATTCTCATACACGAAGAGCACTTCAAGCAGGTGCTACAAATAATGAAATAATAGGCGTTTGTATTGCACTTGTTAGTACAATTGGGTTTCCAAAAGTTGCTGCCGCTATTAGCTGGGTTAGAGATATTATAAAATGAAAGCGTTAATTACAGGTTCAACTGATGGTATAGGTAAAAAAACTGCCCAACTTTTTGCTACAAATGGAATCGAAGTTATTATTCATGGAAGAAATCCAAAAAAGTGGAAGAAACAAAAAAAACAATTGGTTGCGATGGTATTGTGGCGGACCTTGCGTGCTTAAAAGAAATTGATAATATAGTTTATATAATAGAAAAACAACCAATTGATATACTCATAAACAATGCTGGAATATATAGTAAAAATTATCAACTGAGCTGTGACGGATTTGAACTTACATTTGCAGTGAATTACCTGTCTCATTTTTATCTTACACTTAAACTTTTAGAAAAAAAGATTTATCCGAAAATTATTTTAAATATTAGCTCTATGATTCACGCTGATTATATCGAATTTGATGATTTAGAAAAACCAAGCTCTTATGATCCAAATGAAGCTTACTCTGTATCAAAACTTTGCAACATATTATTCAGCTATTACTTAGCTCAAAGGTTAAAAAATATTGGTATTTTAGTAAATGCAGCTCACCCTGGTGTAATAAATACAAAAATGCTTATTAATAACTGGGGACCTATTGGTGAAAGTGTAGAAAAAGGTGCACAAAATATCTTAAAAACACTTCAAACAATCCAAAAAAATCTATATACAGGAATGTACTTTGTCAATGCAATTCCTACAAAGTCTAAAGCAATCTCGTATAACTTACATATTCAAGAAAAACTCTGGGAATTAAGTTTAAAATTATGCAATATAAATGATATAAAAGTTGACTAAATTTGTAATATATTATACACTCAGATTGAAAATTTATTAATTTTTGATACGATTTGAATCGTGGAGGGGGTCAGTGAAACTACTAGCACAATTCATATTGTTATTTTTTGTAATTTTTATTTCGAGTTGTTCAAATAATAAGCAAGAGCCAAAGATTGAACATGTACAATCAAAACTTTTTACGGTAAAACAAACGGAAGTTACTAATTATGCAAGTTTTCCTGCTACGATAATTTCAAAAAAAGATATTAATATTTCTTCAAGTCCTCTTAATCAGTTTACATTTTATCTGGGGAGAGTTGATAAAATTCTTGTTAATATAGGAGAACATGTCAAAAAAGGGCAGTTACTTGTTGTAGTTGACCCCATACAAACCCAAAATACAATTGAACAAATGCGTCAGAATGTTAATCAAGCACAGGCAAATTTAGATTTTGTTAAAGCCAATTACGAACGATACGCAAATCTTTATAAAGAAAATGTGATATCTAAAGAAGAGTTTGAAAAAATGCAAATGCAATACAAAACTGCTAAAGCTCAATTGCTTTCTGCAAAAGCTGCTTACAATGGTGCAAGTAGCGTAATGAGCTATTTTAATATTAGGGCTCCTTTTGATGGCGTTGTAGCAAATAAATTTGTCGATGCAGGACAGGTAGTTTCTCCCATGCAGCCAATTATAAGTCTTATTGATCCAAATGATTTGGAGGTAAAGTTTTATGTCGATGAAAATTCTTTAAAGCATATTACCATTGGAGAAAAAATACCAATAGTAATTAACAAAAAAACTTTTAAAGCAACTATAAGCACTATTTCCCCAAAAGCTGACAATATTACACATACTTACCTTGTAAAAGCAAAAATTGAGCCAAATGAATATGTGCAGGCAGGAGAATATGCAATAGCACTAATTCCTGTTGGTTATAAAAAAGTTATTTTAGTACCTAAATCGTGTATTTTAAAAAGAGCTGGCATCGAAGGTGTAATAGTTGTAAAAAACAATATTGCAAATTACCAGATGGTAGAAACTGGTCACCAAAGAGGCAACTTTGTAGAAATCCTATCTGGTCTTGAACCAAATGATAAAATTGCAACCACAAACCTCTCTGCAATTAATAATGGTGATGTAATAGATGACAGATAAGCTCAACATTTCTGGCAAACTGGCAAAAAGCTTTCTTGAGTCTAAAATAACATTATTAATAATGATAGCGGTAAGCATTTTTGGAATTTTAGCAATTTATCAAACACCGCGCATGTACAACCCAGAAATTGTCGTTCCCTCTGCAACAATAATTATTCAAAGACCTGGTTTTAATGCTCAGGAAATGAACAACCAGGTAGTAAAGCCACTTGAAGCAATTGTTGCTGCTACATCTGGAGTGGACCATACATACGGTTACGCTCAAGATAATATTGGAATGGTAACTGTACAATTCTATGTTGGACAAGATGAAGAAAAAAGCTTGCTGAAGCTTTATAATCAAATTATGCGCAATATGGATAGAATGCCACCTGGCACACTTCAACCACTTGTTAAATCTATCAGCATAAATGATGTTCCTATAGAGACAATTACGCTGAGTTCTAAAACACTTCCTCAAGAAAAACTTAGATCAGTTGCATTAAGACTTGTTGAACAGTTAAGAAGCGTACCAAATGTAGGCCTTACAAATATATACGGAGGTTTTCCAAAATCTATTGTTGTATGGATTAACCCTCAAAAACTGTCTTCTTATGGCATAAGCGTAAATCAATTAATCAACACAATTGGTGCAAGCAATGTAAATTTCAGTGCTGGTTCAATTTTAACAGATAATAAAAATATACCAATCAAGATCGAAAGCAAACTAACAAATACAGAAGATGTTGGAAATATTGTAATTGGAGCAAAAGATGATAAACCTATTTTTTTAAAGGATGTAGCAGACATTGTTGAAGGTCCAGCCCATACCTATACAAATTCGATATTTTATGATGGTCTTGCAGCTAAAAAAAATATAAATTTACCTCAATCAGCTGTTACAATAGCTTTAGCCAAAAGGGCAGGCAGTAACGCAGTGGTTGTTGCAAATCAAATAAAAGAAAAACTTAATAGATTTGAAAAAGAAGCACTACCAGAGAATATAAACGTTACTATAACAAAAAATGATGGTCAAAAAGCAAATAATGCCGTGAATACACTAATTGAGCATCTTGGAATATCAATCTTGGTAGTCGTTGTTATTTTGTTATTTTTTTTGGGATATAAAGAAGCTGGAATTGTAACAGTAACAATACCTTTAATAGTATTTGTGGTGCTCGGTATTGGTTGGCTTATAGGACAAAGCATTAATAGAATTACATTATTTGCACTTATACTATCACTTGGTTTACTTGTTGATGCTGCAATTGTTGTTATAGAAAATATTCACAGACACATAAGCTGTTGTCCTGTAAAAGACTTCAAGGAATCTTTAATACTTGCTACAAATGAAATAGGAAATCCTACAAATATTGCTACAGTTGCAGTTATTCTAGCATTTGTACCAATGGCTTTTGTTGGTGGAATGATGGGTCCTTTTATGAGACCAATCCCTATAAATGTACCGATTGCTATGGTTACATCTTTGCTTATTTCATATATTGTTGTCCCGTGGGCTTCAAATATTTTTTTAAAAAAAGAAGTATACTCATCAAAAGCAAAAGAACATAAAAATTTTTTACATAAAGCTTATGTAAAAACAATCACACCTTTAATTACATCTAGAGTAAAAAGAAATATATTTTTAGGGATTGTTCTTGTGGCATTGTTTATTAGCTTGCTTTTGCCTGCTTGGCAATTTGTAAGACCTCAAGGATTAAATGGACCTTTAAGCACTTTTGGTGTCGGTGTAAAAATGTTGCCTAACGACAATACAAACACTTTTTTAATAGAAGTAGATGCTAAAGATGGCTCTTCAATTGCATTTACACAAAAAATAACTCAAGCAGTATGCGATAAACTTGCAAAAAACCCATATATTACAAACTATCAAGTATTTTTAGGGGAAACTGCACCACCAGATTTTGCTGCATTAGTTAGAAACGATTCCTTTAGAAAGGCAAGTAATTTAGCTCAAATCAGGGTAAATTTGATATCTAAACAAAAACGCAACAAAACTTCTCACCAGATAGCTCAGGCAGTATACAAACAAATTGAACCTCTTGAAAAGCAATATGAGGGGACACGTATAAAGCTTTTTGAAGAACCACCTGGACCCCCAGTACAAGCTCAGGTACTTGCAGAACTTTATGGACCTGATTATAATGTAGCGCGCTTGAGTGCACATTATATAAAACAGGATTTTAAAAAAATTTACGGTATCTCTAACGTAGATGATTCTGTTAACCAAAATGTAGTCGAGTATAAGATTATTCTTGATAAGAAAAAAATTGCATTGATGGGATTGAATGATTACGCTGTAGCAAGCCAAATAAATGCTTTGGTAAATGGTCTTGATGTAACGAGCTTACATTCAAATTCCGCTCAGGAACCGCACAATATTATTATCAAACTAAAAAAATCTGATAGATCAAGCCTTACTCAAATTATGGATTTGCAAATTACACTTCCAAATAGTCAAAGTGTACCATTATCAAGTATTGCACATGTGGAAAAAACCCTAGCAAACAAACCAATATTTAGTAAAGATCAGCATAATGTAGTTTATATTGAAGGTGATCTTTTAAGGTCAAGCCCAATTTATGCTGTATTAACACTCAACAATTGGCTCGATAACCATATACTGCCAAATGGTGTAAAATTGACAACTGCCAATCTAGGGTTAAATCAATCTCAGCCTCACGATATCAGTCACTATCAAATCCTTTGGGGCGGAGAAATGCGTCTTACACTGGATGTATTTAGAGACTTAGGTGGGGCATTTATTGTTGCGCTTTTATTTATTTATCTAATTTTAGTTGCATACTACAAATCATTTATGATGCCTTTTATAATTATGATACCAATTCCTTTGACACTTATAGGTGTTTTCTGGGGCCACTGGCTTTTAAATCAGTATTTTAGTGCAACTTCAATGATAGGTGTCATTGCTTTAGCTGGAATAGTTGTGCGAAATTCGCTGCTTTTGATAGATTTTATGCTAGATTATATGTCAAAAGGTAATTCTCTTGAGGATTCTCTTATCGAAGCAGGAGCTGTTAGGTTTAGGCCAATTCTATTAACTGCTCTGGCAATAGTTTTTGGTTCTGCAATAATGATTACAGACCCTGTGTTTGGAGGACTTGCTATATCTCTTGTTTTTGGTACGTTTATATCAACTGCATTAACACTTATTGTTATACCGCTAATTTATTACATCTGGCAAATAAGATTTGTTAAAAAATTTAATAAAGCTTGAATAGCTTGACTTATAAAATTAAGACTGTAAATTATAATTAAAACGATGGAGGTATTTATGAATTTAAAAGAGTTTTTTGAAAATGCTAAAGGTACTGGTATACTTGCAACTGCTGATTCTTCTGGAAATGTTGATATAGCACTTTATGCAAAACCATTTGTAATTGATGAAAAAACGATTGCTTTTATTATGTTAAATAAACTCAGTTACGCAAATATTCAATCAAACCCAAAAGCAGCGTATATGTTTTTACAGGAAAACTACCAGGGAAAAAGATTTTACCTAAAAAAAATAAAAGAAGAAAAAGATCAAAATAAAATTAACGAAATGTTGCGTCATAAATACGATGATCCAGAGGTTTTAGCACAAGAAAAAGCGCTTGTATATTTTGAAGTTGAAAAAGAGCTTCCCATTTTAGTAAAATAGGGGATATTTATGAATATATTAATTACAGGTGGCACTGGTCTTGTAGGGAGAAAATTATCTAAAATTTTAGATCAAAAAGGTCACAGTGTTGCTATACTTAGTAGAAAACAGGAAAATTCAAATTACAAAGTTTATACATGGAATATAGAGCAAAATCAGATTGATATCAAAGCTATAGAAGAATCTGATTGCATTGTGCATCTAGCTGGCGCCAATATTGGTGAAAAACCATGGAGCAAAAATCAAAAACAACTTATTTTAGATAGTAGAGTAAATTCTGCTAATCTTTTATTTAATACAGCAAAAAAAATAAACAAAAGTTTTAAATGTATAGTAAGTGCGTCTGCTGTAGGCTGTTATGGTGCTGTGACATCCAACCATATATTTAAAGAAACTGACCCTTTTGGAGATGATTTTTTAGGAAATGTTTGTAAAAACTGGGAATCGTCAATCGATCAATTTCAACTATTAAACACAAGGGTAGTTAAACTAAGAACCTCTATGGTTTTAGACAAAGACGGCGGAGCGCTAAGTAAAATAATAAAGCCCATAAAAATGGGTGTTGCAAGTGCACTTGGCAGTGGCAAACAATACGTAACATGGATTCATATTGATGATTTGGTAAACATTTATCTAAAAGCTATTGAAGATGAAAATTTAAGTGGTGCATACAATTGTTCAAGTATGGATCAAAAAACAAACAAAGAATTCATGCAAACAATTGCAAAAGTGCTTCATAAACCATTTTGGCCATTTAATGTCCCATCTTTTGTATTAAAAAGCTTATACGGAGAAATGGCCAACATACTTTTGGAAGGTAGCAGAGTAGATATAAGTAAAATTTTATCAACAGGTTTCAAATTCAAATATAACTATTTAGAAGAGGCTATAAAAGATCTTTATGTAAATGTTTGACATAAATATACTAAAAAATATAAAAATCGTAAAAAAAATAAAATCTGACGGTATCATAGCAGGTGTTTTGATACCTTTTTACAAAAAAGATAATTGGGAAATATATTTTATAAAACGCATTGATGATGGGTCGATTCACTCTGCTCAAGTTGCATTCCCTGGAGGTAAAAAAGAACCTCAAGACAAAAATGTCAAATTTACAGCAATAAGAGAAACTTGCGAAGAAATAGGTATAGACCATAAAAATATTGAAATTGTGAGTCAGATTGAACCAACAGTTACATTTAGTTCAAATTTTATTGTCTATCCATTTGTAGGTATTTTAAAAAATAATAATTTTTGCATAAATAAAAGCGAAGTGGATTATGTCTTTAGCGTACCTTTAGATTTTTTGATAAATAAATACCCATTAAAGCTTCAACAATTCGAATATAAAGGTAGAATTTTTACTACATATTTGATAGAATATAAATCCGAAATTATTTGGGGGGCTACAGCTAGAATATTGAACAATTTATTAAAGCATATCCTAAGAGGGGGTTAAATTGAGCGATATTTTCGTAATAGGTCATAAAAATCCAGATACAGATAGTGTTTGCGCAGCTTTTGCTTATGCCTATTTAAAAAATCAAATAGACAATCAAAATAACTATATAAGTGCAAGGTGCGGTAACTTAAATAAACAAACATCGTTTGTGTTTAAAAACCTTAATTTAAATCCCCCCGTTTTAATAAAAGATATATACCCTAAAGTAAAAGATGTAATGACAAAAAATGTTTTTAGCGTAAACGAAAATGCACCGCTTTTTGAAGTAATGGATAATATAAAAAATAAAAATATACGTGTGTTGCCTGTTGTGGATGAACAAAACAATTTTAAAGGTATAGTTAGTGTTTTTGAAATTTCAAATTTCTTTATGAACACAATAAACCAAAGGCTCACATACACACTAAACATTGAAAATTTTGAAAAAGTTTTGCCTGGCTATTTGTATAAAACAGGGAAAAAAGGTCCGGTTGAAGCTCAAATTGTTGTTGGTGCAATGCCTTTTGAAAATTTTAAAGAATTTGTTGATAAATTAGACATTTCCAAAGTGGTACTTATTGTTGGCAAAAGACTAAAAATACTAAAATACGCTATAGAAAACAAAGCTCATACAATCGTAATAACTGGTATTAAAACAAAAAGTGAGTTAGAAGCAATTGATTTTTCTAATTTTAAAGGTAATGTATATGTAAGTTCTCTAGACACTTCTCAAACACTACATAAAATTATACTGTCTGTTCCGGTAAACAGTTTTGCAAGCAAAAATGCCCAATATGTAAACTCTACTGAGTATATTGAAAAAGCAAAAGAATTATTACTTGAAGACACAAACCGTGCATTAAGCGTAGTAGATAATAATAAATTGACTGGCATAATTACAAGATCTGATGTGATAAAAAAATTCTCCAACAAAGTCATTTTAGTTGATCACAACGAACAAAATCAGGCAGTAGACGGAATTGAGACTGCAACGATATTAGAAATTATTGATCACCACAGATTATCACCCATAAAAACCACCTATCCAATATTTTTCTATGCAAAACCTGTTGGCTCAACCTGCACACTTGTAAGCGAGCTTTATAAGTTTTACAATATTGATATACCAAGACAAATAGCAATTGTGCTGCTTTCTGGTATTTTATCAGATACGGTTGGGGGAAAATCACCAACAACCACTGATATTGATTTAAGAGTTATTGATGAGCTTTCAGTGATTGCTCAAGTTGACACAATAGATTATACAAAAGCACTATTTGCCCAATCAGACGATATAACTACAAGAAACCCAAAAGATATTTTAGATAGCGATTTTAAACCATATGAAGAGTTTGGTTTGAAATTTGGCATATCTCAAGTTGAAACAACAAATTTAAATGCATTGGATCAAATTAAAGAAAAATTGATTAGTCAGATACAATTGCAAAAACAAGAAAAAAATCTTGATTGGACAATGCTGCTTGTTAGCGATATAATATCGGCAAATAGCATACTTATTACTTCGAATCATCCGATAGAAAAAAAACTGCCTTTCAAAAAAATAGAAGAAGGCGTTTATTACCTGCCAGGTGTTTTATCCAGAAAAAAGCAATTACTCCCAGAAATTCTCAATTTGCTTGAATCCGAGGTTAAAAATGTTTGAAGGCAAAAAAATACTAATTGGCGTTAGTGCGTCAGTTGCTATTTACAAAGCTTGCGAACTTATTAGGTCTTTAAGAAAAGAGAACTTTGAAGTAAAGGTCGCCATGACAAAAGAAGCTCAAGGATTTATATCAAGCATCCTCTTTGAGTCTTTAAGCTCAAATAAAGTTTACACTGATGTTTTGCAAGAAAACAGCTTTCTTGGCATTTCTCATATAGAACTTGCAAATTGGGCAGATGCAATCGCCATTGTACCAGCAACAGCAAATATTATAGCAAAAATTGCCTACGGAATTGCAGATTGCCCGGTAAGTCTGGCTACACTTGCAAGCGATAAACCAAAAATTATTGCACCAGCTATGAACACAAAAATGTATGAAAATACCGCAACGCAAGAAAATATTGCTTTGCTAAAAAAACGTGGCTTTATTTTTGTTGAACCTACGGTAGGAGAGCTTGCTTGCAATAGTGTTGGTAGAGGTCATATAGCATCAGTAGAAGAAATACAAGATTGTATTGAATCAGTATTTTTTGAAAAATCGCTTAAGGGAAAAACAATTATTACAACTGCTTCAGCTACAAGAGAAGAAATTGATCCTGTTCGTTTTATTAGTAATTATTCAAGTGGTAAAATGGGTTTTGCATTGGCTCAAATGGCTTTTAATATGGGTGCAGAATCCATATTAATAAGCGGCCCTTCTAATTTAGAAACACCTTTCGGTGTTAACCGCATAAATGTAAAAACTGCCTTAGAAATGCTAAATGCACTTGATATTCAAATACAAAAAAGCAAACAAGACACATATGTAATTATGGCTGCCGCTGTTTCCGATTTTAAACCAAAGCAGACAAGCAATTACAAAATTAAAAGACAAAATAAGGACACGTTTATATTAGAACTTATCCAAAATCCTGATATATCAAAAACCCTAAAAGAAAAGTATCCTCATATCAAGTTAATTGGTTTTGCAGCAGAAACAAATGATTTAATAGAAAATGCAAAAGCAAAAATAGACAAAAAAGGGTTAGAATTTATTGTACTAAACGATGTTTCCAGAAAAGATATTGGTTTTGGGAGTTTAAATAACGAAGTAACAATAATATTTAAGGATGGCAAAATAGAACATTTACCTTTTATGACTAAAAAAGAAATTGCATATAATATTTTAAAACTATTGTAGGAGCAAATTATGAACTATCTTGAAATTAACACAAAAGACGATATTGACAAACTTAAATCATACTTAAAACAAAATAA
This sequence comes from Desulfurella acetivorans A63, assembly GCA_000517565.1. GTDB lineage: Bacteria > Campylobacterota_A > Desulfurellia > Desulfurellales > Desulfurellaceae > Desulfurella > Desulfurella acetivorans. The sequence continues at coordinate 677,332 of CP007051.1, read as the reverse complement.
TTATGAAGAACAAGAAAACACAGTTAGACAAATTATAAAAGATATTAAAGAAAAAAAAGATGAAGCTTTGTTTGAATATTGCCAGAAATTCGATAATTTCAATGCAAATCATAATAATATAAAGGTCAGTGATTATGAATTTGAACAAGCTATTAATAATATAACACAAAAACAAAAAGATATAATTTTATATGCAAAAGAAAAAATAGAAAACTTTCATAGAGCTTTTTTACCAAAAACCTGTATTATAGAGCAAAACGGTATAATTTTGGGTACAAGAATAACAAGCGTAAAAAAAGCGGGACTATATATACCAGGTGGAAAAGCTTTTTATCCCTCAACTGCGCTTATGACAATAATACCTGCATATGTGGCTGGCGTAGAAGAAATAAATATTTGCACTCCTGCTCAAGATGGTTATATAAATGAGTTATTGCTTTATATTGCAAAATTATATGATATTAAAAATGTCTTTAAAGTTGGTGGTGCTCAGGCTATAGCTGCATTAGCATATGGTACGCAAAGTATACCAAAAGTGGATGTTATAGCTGGTCCTGGAAATATTTATGTTGCTCTTGCAAAAAAATTGGTTTATGGAGAAGTAGGCATAGACTCGATTGCGGGACCATCTGAGGTAATGATTGTAGCAGATAATTGCGAAAAATTATACGCTGCATATGATTTATTATCTCAAGCAGAACACGATATAAACGCAAAAGTGTATTATTTAAGTTTTAATGATGAATGCGTAAAAAAAATTAGTGAAAAATTTTTTGAGCTTTCAAAATTAACAAATAGAAGCAATATAACTTCAAAATCTGCTTTAAATGCCCTATTTATTAAATCTACCAGGGATCTTGCAGGTTGCATAATTGATGAAATTGCACCAGAGCACTTAGAACTTCAAGTAAAAGATCCATATATTTTTATGAATTCATTTAAAAACGCTGGTGCAATATTTATTGGAGATTACTCATGTGAAACGCTAGGAGATTATGTTGCAGGTCCAAACCATACATTGCCTACATCTCAAACAGCAAAGTTCTCAAGCGTTTTATCTGCTGAAACCTTTTTGAAAAAAAGCAGCATAGTACATTACAGCTATGAGTCAATGAAAAAAGACGCACCATTTGCCATAGAATTTGCTGAATACGAAGGTTTATTTGCGCATGCTCAGGCACTTAAGGTAAGGCTATGATTGAAATAGTAAAACCAACAATATCTGATTGCGCTCAAATGAAAAATCTAATTGATAAATTTGTTAAAACTCATGTAGTCTTGCCAAGACCCATTGAAGATATAGCTGAACGCATAAGGGAATTTTTTATTGCAAAAGATGGTTCAAAAGTAATAGCAACAAGCAGTCTGCGTATTTTTTATCCTAATTTAGCAGAAATTCGCACTATTACAATAGATGAAAATTATCAAAAACAAGGGCTTGGCAGGAAATTAATAGAAAAAGAACTAGAAGAAGCTAAAGCATTAGGTATAGAAAAAGTATTTGCACTTACAACTCAAATTGAATTTTTTAAAAAAATGGGTTTTACGCTTATAAACAAAAAAGATCTCCCTTTAAAGAAAATATGGGAAGACTGTATAAAGTGTCCTTTATTTCCAGATTGCAATGAAGAGGCTTTAATCATTAAGTTATAATTTTAGCTCTTTAATTTTGTCTATAACCGCTTGAGCATGATTTGAAACTTTTACATTACGCCATACGTAAACTATATTAAGATTTTTGTCAATCAAAAAAGTAGTTCGTCTCGCAGAGCCTCTTTTGCTTTCTGGTTTTATTACATCAAATAGTTCAACTAATCTTTTATCAGAATCAGTAATGAGTGGAAATTTTAAATCGTACTTAGATGCAAATTTTTTATGAGAATCAATAGTATCTATACTGACCCCAATAACAACTGTATCTAAAGCCTCAAACTCACTTAAGTGAGCATTAAAATCCATAGCTTCTTTTGTGCAACCTGTTGTGTTGTCTTTTGGATAAAAATACAAAACAATATTTTTTTTACCTTTATAGTCATCTAAACTAATAACACCAGCCGTACTCAAAGCACTTATATTTTCTATTTTATTATTTATATCCATAAATACCTCAAAAAAAGGAGAGCTTTAAAAAACTCTCCTTTTAAAATTAACTTTTCTGAATAGTTACAAATAGTGTAGATTCACCACGTTTTAACAGCATACTTATAACATTTTCGTTAGGTTTTTGTTTTAGTATGTTTTTAAACTGCTCAACTGAATACACATTTTCATTATCAATTTTAATTACCACATCACCAGGTTTGATTCCAGCAAGTGCAGCAAATGAATTTGGATCAACAGATGTTATTACAACACCTTTTTGTTGTTTTAAGTTATACATTTTCTCTAAATTAGGATTAATGGCTGCAATGCTAAAACCATATGGTGTATTATATGCGCTGCTTTGTACGCTAGGCTGGGTTTCTAATTGTTCTTGATTTTCTTTTTGTGGACGCTGACCCAGAATAACTGTTTTAGTTATTTCCTTTCCGTTTCTAATGATACCTAGCTCTACCTTGGTCCCAGGTTTTGTAAAAGCTATATCATATGGTAAGTCTGGTGCATAAATGCTTTTACCATTCATTGAAACTATAACATCACCTGGCTCAATTCCAGCTTTTGCAGCAGGTGAATTCTTAAATACTTCATTTACTATAGCTCCATTTAAGCTTTTAAGTTTCAGTAAATCTGCTACTTCTGGAGTTAATAGTTGTATACCAACACCAAGCCAGCCTCTTTTTGGTACTTCACCTTTCATTAAATATGGCAGTTCATACTTTATTGTATCGGATGGTATAGCAAAACCAATACCTTGACCCGAAGCAATAATAGCTGTATTCATACCTATTACTTTACCATCCATATTTACAAGTGGACCACCAGAGTTACCAGGGTTTATTGCAGCATCTGTCTGTATAAAATGATCGAAGGGGCCTTCACCGATGACCCTGCCTTTTGCGCTAATTATACCTGATGTCACAGTACCACTTAAACCGAATGGGTTTCCAACAGCCAAAACCCATTGACCGATTTCCATTTTATTTGAATTTCCAAGTTCAAGCGTTGGTAATGGCCTTCTTGGGTTAATCTTTAAAAGGGCTATATCAACTTCAGGATCATAACCTACAATTTTAGCCTTATATATCTCATTGGTGTTTAATGTTACATTGATATCAGTAGCATTTTTTACTACATGATAGTTTGTTAAAATATACCCATTACTTGAAATGATAAAACCAGAACCTAAAAAGTGAGCTTTGTAATTTCGCTGAAATCCTTGAAAAAAATGTTTAAAAAAGTCATTAAATGGGCTATTAGAAAACATTTCTCCAAAAGGATTTACGCTCCCTTTAACCACCTGCGTTGTACTGATGTTTACAACAGCAGGTAGAACTTTTTCAGCAATAGGTGTAAAATTTGGCAGGCTAATTGTTTGAGCATACGCATTAACGCTTAAAAAAACGGCTAACACAATTAACAATGACAGTTTTTTAAAAAATCTCATTTCTAAAACCTCCCTTTATAAATTATATCTTAAGCAAACTATTGCTTTTTATCCACTCTTTAGCAAAATATGTGATTATAATGTCGCAACCAGCTCTTTTAATGGATGTTAATACTTCATCAACAATTTTTTGCTCATCAACCCAGCCCATCTGGGCAGCTGCTTTTATTAAAGAATATTCACCGCTTACACTGTATCCAGCAAGAGGCATATAAAAAAAACGATCTTTAACCATTCTTATAATATCCAGATAACTCAAAGCAGGCTTAACCATTATAATATCTGCACCTTCTTCTATATCAAGTTCAATTTCTTTAATGGCTTCATAAGCATTTGCATAATCCATCTGATAAGACTTTCTATCTCCAAAAGCAGGAGCTGATTGAGCCGCTTCTCTAAATGGACCATAAAAGCTTGAAGCGTACTTTGCAGAATATGCCATAATAATTGTATCTTTAAAGTTGTTTTCATCAAGAGCTTCTCTAATTGCTCCCACCATTCCATCTATCATACCAGATGGCGCTATTATATCTGCGCCTGCCTTAGCATATACATAGGCTTCTTTTTTTAAAAGCTCAAGCGTTTCATCGTTTAGCAAATAACCATTTTTATCAATCACACCGCAATGACCATGGCTTGTGTATTCGCAAAAACACGCATCAGCAGCAACTATAAGGTCTGGTACAAAATCTTTTATTTCTTTAATTGCCTTTACAATAATGCCATTTTCATCGTATGCACAACTTCCAAACTCATCTTTTTTTTGTGGTATGCCAAACAAAATAACCGATTTTATGCCAATATCAAATGCCTCTTTAGCTTCTTTTTTAGCTTCTTCTAAAGGTAACTGAAAAATACCAGGCATTGATTGTATGGGTCTTTTATGATCTTCGTATGTAACGAAAATGGGATACATAAAATCATCTGCGCTTAAGCTTGTTTGTCTGACCAAATCCCTTATATATTGATTTTTTCTTAGTCTTCTGGGTCTCATTTTTGGGAAATTCATAAAACCTCCAGTTCAGTTTTAAATTTATATCTAAAAGCATAATTTGTCAAATCTTGAAGCGCAACAAAATTATCATTGCCATCAAAGAAGTAATCATTTAAAGCAAAACCTTTTAAATTTATACCTTTTGTTTTGCAATAGTACAAATTCAGCAGTGTATCATTAATACACCCCAATTTATTTGGTACAACTATAATTGTTTCTAAGTTAAGCAAGCTAACCAGATCTGCAAATGTATGAGATTTATCAAGTGGCACAAGCAACCCTCCAGATCCTTCAATTATAACCACATCTGCCTTACTTTTGTTTATCTTATCTATTACAAAATCCATAGGAAAATTTTCATACAAAAAATACGGTGCTACAGGCTCTTTACCAAATAGCAAGGTCTGTGTTTTAACTTTACTGGCTTCATATACGGATTTTGCATCGTCATCATCCGGGTAGCCTGTTTGAATAATTTTTATATAAATTACACTTTTTTTCATGTTTTTGTAATATTTAGAAAGCAAAGCGCAAAAATGCGTCTTTCCTACATTTGTATTTGTACCGCTAACAAAAATTTTCATCTATAACCTCTTTTGTTGCAAAATAGGCACTTTCAACTAATTGCTCTATTTGAGAATCGCTTATAACATAAGGTGGTAAAAAGTAAATTAAATCACCTAAGTTTCTAAGCAATACACCTTTTTCAAGTGCTTTTCTATAAATCTTAAAACCAAACCTAATTGATGAATCAATTGGCATTTTTGTGTACTTATCTTTTACAAACTCAATAGCGCTAATAAATCCAGTATGCCTTATGTCACCTACAAAATCAAAATCTTTAAAGTAATTTTCGATTAATTGTCTCATTAGGGTGTATTTCTTTTTATTATTTTCAAGGACATTTTCATCTTCAAATATATTTAGCGTTTCGCAGGCGCAAGCACATGCAAGTGCATTGCCATCATAACTGTGTGAGTGTAAAAAATTCTTTCCTTTACTATAATCATCATAAAAAGCATTATATATTTCATCGGTAGTAAGTACAACAGATAATGGCAAATAACCGCTAGTAATGCCTTTTGATAAACATAAAAAATCAGGTTCAATTTGTGCTTGCTCAAGTGCAAACATGGTACCAGTCCTTCCAAAACCTGTTGCAATCTCATCAAGTATCAAATGTATATTGAGTTTTTTTGTTAACTCTCTTAACTTTGATAAGTATTTTGAAGGATACATCTTAAAACCGCCTGCAAATTGAACAAGTGGTTCAACAATAACTCCAGCTACACAATCTGCTTTGCTTGAAAGTGTTTTTTCCATAAAACTAAAGCACTCTACATCGCAATTGTTTCTTGTCTTGCCAAATGGGCATCTGTAACAGTTTGGAAACTCAACCATTATATTTTTTATCAAAATATCTTCGTAGGCATTCTTGTATAGAGGCTCACCCATTACAGAAAGCGCACCAAGTGTTTCACCATGATAGCCATTTTCCAAATAAACAAACTTATTTTTGCCTTTAATTCCAATATTTTTAAAATAATGATAGCTTAATTTTAAACTAATTTCTACAGCTGATGAACCAATTTCTGCAAAAAAAATCTTTTTAAGGTTTTTAGGGACAATTTTTAATAATCTTTGGCTAAGCTCAAGTGCCTTATCATGCGTAAATCCTGCGAATATTACCTGTTCTAAAACTTCAAGCTGTTTTTTTATAGCATTATTTAGACGCTTATTTGAGTGTCCAAATAAATTTACCCACCAAGAAGATATCCCATCAATATAAGAATTGCCTTTCTCATCGTATAGATAAACGCCTTTAGCTTTTTTGATATGAATAATTGGGTATACTTCATGATCTTTCATCTGCGAGCATGGATGCCATATAGGATAATCCATGAATTAATCCTCCTTAAAAACTTGACATTGCTAATATATTAGTGTAAAAGAATTAATTGTCAATATGTTAATTTATTAAACTTAACAATTTAAAAAATGAGTGTTTTGGATTTAGTCAAGCAAAACTTAAACCACATAAAATTCAACGACCAATATCGCACAATACCTAAAATAAGCAATCATGCAAATAAATACATTGAATTAAATGGTCTAAAAGTTTTAAATCTCTCATCAAACAACTATTTAGGTCTTGCAGAAAATGATTTTTTAAAACAATACTCAATTGAATCTATAAAAAATTATGGGTGCTCATCTGGTGCATCAAGAATTGTAAGCGGAAACTATGAAATATATGCAAAACTGGAGGAAACGGTTGCCAATTTTAAACACACACAAAAAGCTTTAGTTTTAAACAGTGGATATGTAGCAAATATTTCACTTCTTCAAGCATTGGCAAAAAATGCAACTATTTTTTGTGACAAACTTAATCATGCAAGCATTATAGATGGAATGTTGCTGTCTGGTGCAAAATTTTACAGATACGCTCACCTTGATATGCAAATGTTAGAAAACCTCCTAAAAAAAGATACATCAAATAAAATAATAATAACTGATACTATTTTTAGCATGGATGGCGATGCTGCTCCCTTAAAAGAAATAGTAAGACTCTCAAAGCAGTACGAAGCACTCACAATTGTAGATGAAGCGCATGCAACGGGCATTTTCGGAGAGGGTAGGGGATATGCCTACAAAGAAGGCCTGTCAGGCGAAATTGACATCCATATGGGTACATTTTCCAAAGCACTGGGTAGTTTTGGTGCATATGTAGCATCAAGCGAAGATATAATAGATTACTTAATAAACACTGCAAGAGGTTTTATATTTTCAACTTCACTGCCACCAGCTGTTATTGGAGCAAATCTCGCAAGTATAAATTACATTTTAAAAAACCCTCATCTTGGTAAAAAATTAATTTTGATGTCTGATAATGTAAGACATTTTTTGAAAAATCTCGGATTTGATGTAGGAAATTCAATATCTCAAATAATACCAGTAATTTTAAAAACAAATAAAGCTGTTTTGGTTGCTCAAAAAATTCTTTTAGAAAAAGGCGTATTTGTAGGTGCAATAAGACCGCCAACCGTACCTAAAAATACCTCAAGACTCAGAATATCACTAAGAGCAGATTTGGATGATAATGACTTAGAACTAATAAAAGATGCATTTTTTTATCTTGGAAATACTTTATGACATTTATTTCTGGATGGGCAGGATTTAGGGAAATTTTTGATAAAATACCTCAAAAATCACAGTTTTTTATTCCATTTGTTGATTTTAGACCTGATCAAATATCTGATATTTTAAGTTTAGAAGATAATTTGCTAATCGGCTGGTCACTTGGTGCCCATCTGATACTTAAATATTCATTTTATGTGAAGGCAAAAAAAGTTTTGCTTCTTGCACCTTTTTTGTATTTTTGTGATTTTGTTAACAAAAGAATACTGGATAGAATGATTTTGGCTTTTGAAAGGGATAAATCAAAAGTTGTAAGCGAGTTTTTAAAAAATATCGGTGCTGTTAATTATACCAAAGTCATACCAGATAGTTTCATACCAGATAGTTTAAAAGAAGGCCTGGAATTCTTAAAAACATCAAGAGTAGAAAAGTTTGAGAAAAAAGAAAATTACTTTTGTGTATGCGCAAAGCATGATTTTTTGAAGCTTTCTGGTGCTTGTTTTGATATTTGCAAAAACCCAATAATTATGGATTCAAACCATTTTTTTAGTGAGGTTTTAATTGAGCATATTATCAAAAAACTATATTAAGCGATCATTTGATAAGGCTTCAAAATCATACTCAGGCTTTAGTGAGCTTCAAAATGAGATAGCAAAAAGTCTCACTTTTATGATAGAAAGTGATTTTTTTGGTAATATACTTGAAATTGGCGTAGGCGATGGGAAACTTGCAAATTTAATAAAATTTTCTTATAATAACTATATCGGTATAGATTTATCTTTAAATATGGCTCATCTATTTAAAAAAAATCATCCAAAAAAATACAGCATTGTAGCTGATGGTGAAAATCTGCCATTTGCTTCAAATACATTTGATTTAATCATAAGCTCTTCTGTTTTTCAGTGGTTTTCAAATCCAGAAAATTCGATACCAAAACTTCTAGATTTACTGAAAGATAAAAAAAATATGTTCTTTAGCGTTTTTTCAAAAGGCACATTTTGGCAAATGCACGAAATTTCAAAAATTACAGGATTTGGCAGCGTCCTTGATTTAAAAGATAAGCTTTTTTACGAAAACTTAGGCTTTGATTGTAAAATTGTGCAATATACAGTTTACTATAAAAGCGTCAAAGATTTCTTGCACTCGCACAAAAAAAGTGGAGCTAGATATACCAACCAGACTACTTTTTGTGCAAAATCTAAATTTTTTGAGTTTTGTTCTATGTATGAAAAACTATTTGGTACACAAAAGGGCATAGAAGTAACATATGTGGTAAATTTTTGCAAAAAAGCTTAAATTTGCTATCTTTGCTGACTTTTTAGCATACTTAGCATAATGTTAAGTAGCTTTCATTTGGTAATTTTGCAACTGACTTTTTTTAGTTATACTGAAATCATCTTTCATCATACTAACGCATTTTTTTGTTAATAGCAAAAAAATATTACCAGCTTCTTGTAACAAATTGACGTGAACAGATTACTTTGTATGGACAATTACTGCATTTGCTTTCAATATTTTCATCTGTACAATCAAAATACTTGCAAAATAAAATCTCATCTATAATGATTTTTAAAGCTTCTTCGTAGACTTCAAGCTGTTTATTGGTAATTTCAAAAGATATGATTTTTGATTCCTTTAGGCTCCAAAATTCAAATCTAATATTTTCTACAGTAAAATTTTTTTTAATCAAAAGTCCATACAATGGCAGCTGAAAAGACTTTATTTTGCTGAACCATTGGTCTCTATTTTCCTTTGTTGGCACAAAATCAACATTTGGTTCTTTTGGCATTCCTGTTTTATAATCAACAACTACAACTGTGCCATTTATACTATCTATTTTATCAAGTATACCAGTTATGCGATAATTTATGTTATTAATATTTAATTTCATGTGCAACGGAAATTCTAATTGTAGCACAATCCTTTGCTTTATACTGTCAAAATTACGCTCAAAAAAACGTCTTATTGCATATTTCATCTGTTCCTTTTGTAAAAATACATATTTTGAAGGTGATTGAATATGGTTATCTATAATTGCATCTATTTTTTTAAACTCACTATGTAAATTTCCTGGGTTATATTCTTTACCTTTGTAATCCTTAAAATATTCATATAAAACTTTATGAGATATAGTGCCTATGGACATTGGATCCAAATTTTCTTCATATGAAGTTTCTTTTAATTTTAAAATATGTGAAAAATAAAACTTTGCCTTGCAGCTTAAAAAAGTATCAATAGCTGAAGCAGAAAAATAAAAATTATCTCCATTTAAAATTTGACTAACTTTTTGAGAATTTTCTATAATCAGCGGTTTTCCTTGAGCAAATGTAACCTCCATCAACGCGTCCTCTTCTTGTGGTAGGTCCAGACGTTTTTCCTGTTTTTGTATATCCCAGAAAATGCTTTCTAAAAACCTTGATTTATTTTTATCCTGTGCGGTTTCGTAAAAGAAATACACTTCGTTTGCGCTATAGATCAGATTAAAAAAATTGTACTTTTGCATATCAAGCCTGTCTTTTGACGTCGAAAGGCCAAGAAATTTCCTGATATTATCAGTTAGAATTGTGTCTTGTTTTGGTATATTTGGCATTATACCTTCGTTTGCACCCAGGTAAAAAACTCGATTGAATGTCAAATTTCTGGTCTCCAAACTACCGAGTATTTGAAAACCCTGAGTTGGACTTGAAGGAAAAGAAACATTCTTTGTTTTGATAAAATTTTTAAGTAAATTAAAATAGCTCGAAGAAGAATCCAGCTTATATTTTTTTATATTCAAATTTGAAAGTTCATCTAGAATTTCTAAAGTTCTTTCAATATATTTTGATTCAATTGCATGCAGACCTGCATTGGAGTTGTTTTGTAAAAAATCTATTAAATCAACAACTTTATCTAAAAAATCACCTATATTTTTAATATTTAAAAAATTATCTACAATATAGAGATTTATAAGTTTTACAAAATCCAAAAACTCACTGTATGAAATCTCAAAACCCTGTTGTTTAAGCTTGTCTATAGATTCTAAAATCAATTGTTTATCTTCTAAGTCTTTTCGCTCTACAAAAGATCTGGCGTTATTTAAAAAGAAACTTTTTATACTGTAAGCATAAATTTTAGCTGCAATATCTGTACTGCCAAGCCTTAAGCTTTTTATATAAGGATGTGAAATTACATTTACATAGTCGCTTATGTATATAGAACTTGTTGCTTTTTTGTGGAGGTTTAAAAGCTTATCAAGAAGCGATATTATTGGTGTTCTTGATAGAGGATACCCTATTGAAATGTTAAAAACATCCGATTTTGGATCCAGACAATTATGAAGTAAGGCAAAAAGATAATTTTCGCTTGAAAGTACAATTAAATCATCATCTCTAAAACCATTTAGTTCTTCTTTTAGCTCTTTTAACTTAAAAATCTCGTTATGCAAATAGGGCGCTTTAATAAAATGATACCTGGTTTTTTTATTGTATGATGCTTTTTCTTCAATGTTTTTAATGTTTAGCTTTATTAACAAATCTTTTATTTTTGGACCATATTTCGAAATAAAAATACCATTAAAAGATTCAAGCATATTTTTAAAAAGCTCTTGCTCAGTTTTTGTTAAATCATAAAATCCGGCAAAAATTATACTTTCTGTATTTTCTTGTTTATAATCCTTTGAAAACAATGAAGCTTTTTTATACTTTACAGATCTTGTGCAAAAACCATTTTCGTTTAATTTTTCATAAAAAGTTTTATAAATATAAGAAAATCTTGTAAATCTATCATTAAAATTTATCAGGTTATCAGGTAAATAACTTTGCAATAAATAATCTATACTTGAAATATCAACTTGTTCTAAATAGAGCTCTTCAAAATCAGAGTATAACTTATAACCCCAGGTCCAAAAGTAATCAATGCTTTTAGTATTTACAAAAGAAGCTTTCTGGTTAAGCTCATATAGTAAAAAAACAGCTTCGAGTGTTGAAATTTCAGGATAAACTATATCGCTATGAAGTTCGTAAATCCTATCTACAAAATCATCAATTGAAAAGAGTTCTATAAAACTCAAAGCATTCTTTTTTTTGCTTGCAAGCGATTTAGACAGGTAAATAGTTGGCCTTCTATTTGGAAAAATTACGGTAATTTGCTTTAATTCTTCATTTAAAATTAAATTTGATAAGTCTTCTATCAAATTACTTGAGCTATCAATCAAATAAGCTTTGCTCAATTTTAATGACCTCTTTTGTATTAACGTTATATAAAAAACCCAATAAATTACATTGACCAAAAACATCTTTTAAAATATTCATATAATTTAAAACCTGTGACTTATAATTTGCAATCTCTTGTTTGGTCGTCTTTCCTGTTTTGTAATCTAAAACATATATATTATTATTCTTATCAATTACCACTCTATCCATTCTAAAAATATTGCCTTTTTTGTCTATAAAGGTTTTTTCTGTAAATACTCTATTTTCTTTGCTAAATAAAATTTTGAGCTCATCTATATTTAGAATGTCCAGAATTTCTTTTTTTAGTTTATTTATATCAAAATCTATAAATTTTGAGTATTTTAAAATATAATCATCAAGTTTTAAAAAATCTTCCTCATACTTTAAATGTGCAAGTATCTTGTGATAAATTTCACCTTTTTTTGAATCTTTTATACGTTTTATAGTCCAGGTTGGAGATTGTGATAAAAGTTTATTAAAATTTGTTTTAAATTTTACAAGGTTTTTGCCTGTATAAAAACTTTGTTCTTTATTAATTGAAAGCTTTGTGCCAATCTCTTCTTCTTTTATTGAACACTTTGTTTCGTTTTCTTTGTAATATATAAAATTATACATCTGCATTTTTGCTCTTGTTAGTGCAACGTATAAAACGTTAAAGTCTTCTATATTTTTTTTTAATTGATCCTTGTTGTAAATCTGGCAAAGATTTTCATTAGAAGTAAGATTTTTTGTAATGTATAATAAATCAAGCGCGTCTTTTGTTTCAAAAATAAATTCGTTTTGCCCATTTGATCTTTTGTTTGGATTTAAAGCAAAATTTTTATCCGCATTAAGTACATTTATTACAACATCAAATTGCAAACCCTTGGATTTATGTATCGTAAGTAACTGTATACCTTCTTGTGATTGTGAAAATTCACAGGAAAATATGTTAGATTCACCCTGTTTGTTATTTTCAAAATAGTCAATAAAAGAACCTAAATCACTTATACCAACGGATTCAAATTCCAATATCTTATCAAGCAAAAAACTTAAGTAATGACTTTCTTGCTGAAAATTTTCATCTATTTTAAATGTTTTTATTATGTTTAATACTAACTCATAAACAGGTAAATATCCCACATTGTTAAAAATTTCCTTAAAATACATATTCCATTTTTCAGCAAATGAATCTTTAAATTTTATGTATAAAAACTTTGGAGCTATATTTTCAGCTAAAAAATCCAAAATTATTGATCTATCTATAATAAAATTGAATATATCACCCATTAAAAAAGTAGCAAAACTTAAATTATCAAGCGGATTGTTAAAGAATTTTAAAAGACTTATAATTTCGTTTATTATTTTTCTTTGCCTTATGTCACTCGCACTCTGAGATAGCACTGTATAGTTTTTTTCTAAAAGCCAGCCACTTATAGTATTTATTTCTTTGTTTGTAAGGGCTAAAATTGCAATCTGATCAGGTCTAAAACCGCTATTTAACAAATCATCGATAGTTTTAAGTAAACTATCTTTTATGCACTTAATGCCTTCATCGCTTGCAAAACCAAACAACTGAGTTTTTACATAACCCTTAAACAAATGTTTATCAAGCGAAATTGATTCAAAATCCAGATAATGCGTTGGATCGTTAGTTTTACTTATTGTATCTTTCAGGTATTCTTGAAAAACTTTTTTAGAGTAATCCACAATATGACCAAAAGACCTGTAATTATAATTAAGCGTTTTATTTATGCATTTACTTTGCGGGAAAAACCTTACCGGCTCATCTATTAAATTCTTCATTATTTCAAAATCTGCTTTTCTAAAACCATAAATTGATTGTTTTAAATCTCCTACTATGAATAAAGAACCGCCTTTTGAAAGGGATTCTTCTATCAAAGGTTTTAAAATCTCCCACTGAATTTTTGATGTATCTTGAAACTCATCTATTAAATAATGATATATATAGCTTCCAAGTGTGAAGTAAATTGTGGGCACATAACCTTCTTCTAGCAAGTTAATAATGCGTTTATTTACATCAGGCAAAAATGTCTTGCCCAATATATTGTAGGTTTTTACAATGTGGTTTTTAAAGTCTACAAATAATTTCAAATAAGGTAAACGTTTTATTTTTGCAATTTCATATAATTTTGAATTTATTTTTTCAAGGCATTCTTTCCATATTTTCTTTGCCGTTTCATCTTTATAAGGAAAGTTTATCTTATTATCCACTACGCTTAGTATATTTTTTTCTTTTAATGCAAGTTTTAAATTTTCAATCTTCTTTAAACCAACATTTCCTGAAGTTTTTTCCATTGAGTGCTTTTCCAGTAAGTCAAGCATAATATCAAATATAGGGTTTAGCTCTGTTTTAAGCCTATCAAGCATATTTTTATCAAAATAAAAGAAACTTTTATGGGCAGACTCTTTGTCAAGCAAATTACTCAGTCTTGTTTTTATCGATTCAACAACCTGAAAATCCACAACAAATTTAGAGCTTTCATTTAGAAAATTCAAAAAATCAATCAAATCTGATGAAGGCGTGCTTTCTAAAAACTCATCAAAAGCATAATCTATTATGCTTTTAGAATCCACATCAACATCAAAATCAGGATTCAAGCCAAGCTCAATTGCACTTGAACGTATAATTTTTGTAATAAAACTATCTATAGTTAAAACAAGATCGCTGTAATTGTCTAAAATTTCTTCAATAGTTTTTGAAACTTGATTTATCAAATCAGAATCTGTTATACCTATAAGGTTAATTAAATGTTGTTTTTCTTCTTTTGTAAGCAAATCAAGGTATATTTTCTTTAACCACTCTAAAACTTTATTTTTTATATCATTTGTAGCATTTTTTGTAAAGGTTATGGCAATTATGTTGTTTATTTTGTTATTTAATATATTTTTTGAAAGTAAAAATTGGACTATTCTTTGAGTTAAAACATATGTTTTGCCAGAGCCTGCACTTGCCTGTACAATCTGTATGTGTGGAAAATCAGAAGCAAAAAGTGTATTTAATACTTCGTTTGTATTTTGTTTATTCACATACATATATTAACAGAATTATTTTCTAATTCAAGACAAAATCAAATATCCTTTAACAGGTTTTGAAGCCATGCATAGCTTTTTAATTTTGACTCAACAAAAGTTTCCATAGAAATACCAAGGTTTGAAAGTGTTTCTATTAAAACCAAATAATCATTTTTTTCATCAAGCTCAAGCGCAAACAACATGGTGCCAATTTTTCCTTCTTTAAAAAGAACAGCATTTTTTACCAAATCATCAATATTTATTTGTTCAAATAACTCTTCTTTAGGTTTCTGGATAACAACATCAATCAAAGACAATATGCCTACCAAAAACGCACTATCTTTATCAATATCCTTAAAATTTTCACTCAGTATTTCTAATTGCTTTCCTCTAATAACAGCTGTTTGAAAAACAGGTGATTTTTTAATGTTCTGTTTGTCTGCATAAGTCAAAATTAAAAGCCAGATTTTAAGCCTATTATATCCAATTAAGTTTATAGCTTGATTTATAGAATTAATTTTTTGTTTTAAACCAAAAGCAGCTGAGTTTATAAATTTTATTAATCTAAGTGTAATATCCGGCATGGCTTCAAAAAGCTCTTTTACCTTTTTAATGCTAGCGTATGAATTTAACAGGTTTAAAAGTTTGATAACGCCTACTTGATTTGGCTCTAAATCTTTTGTTTTGAGAATTGTTGGGCGTTCAAAAAAATAACCTTGAAAATACTTAAACCCCAGGTGTTTAAAAAATTCGAAATCTTCTTTTGTCTCAACTTTTTCTGCGATAAGTTTATCTGAAATTTTATAGAGTATATCCATTCTTTTTGCAATTTCCACTCTATCAGCAAGCCTGACATCAATTTTTATGTAATCAATATAGTTTATTATGGGAGTAAAATCATATAGTAGCTTTTCTTATATACAAAATCATCCAAAGAGAATATATAGCCTTTATCTTTTAATTGTAATACTCTTGTAATTAATTTATCCACACTTGAAAAACCTTCCAAAATTTCAATAACAAACTTTTCTTTAGGGATTAATTCAATTGTCTCGCTTAAAATATAATCACCACTTAGATTTAAAAAACCCAAGTAATCGCCAATAACATTTTCTATACCAAATCTTTCAAATAAATTAATGATTGTTTGAGATGTAGCAAATCTATTATCATTTACAGTAACAAAATTCTTTAAACTATCCCTATATAAAAGTTCATATGCAAAAATATCCTGATTTGTGTTAACTATAGGCTGTCTTACAATAAAATAATCCTGCATAAAACCTCATGCTATTTTTACAAATACAAAGCAACTGCAATTGTAATTTTATACAATATTATACTAAAGTAAATTTAAAAATAATTATATATTTGTATGTATTTTGTAATTTAAATGAATTGGCTAAAATTTTGCTGGACTTTTTGTTCTAAATATGTAAATATAATACTATGAAATTACGCTTTGTTTTAGCTTTTATTATTATTGATTTTTTACTTGCTTCCTGCGGCTATCATTTAAGTGAAAATTACATTTATCTGCCAGATAACATAAGAAATGTCTACATAGAAAACCCAAAAAATTCTACATACGAGCCAAATATTAGCATTTATTTAAAAAAAGCCATAATAGATGACTTAAAATTAGAACCAAATATTTCTGTAGTAACAAATAAATCAGAGACTCAAGCTTTTCTTAAAACCGATATCATATCATACTCAGCAATCCCAACTGCATATACGGCAAGCGGCTTTGCTTCCATGTATAGTTGTACAATTACTGTTAAGCTTTCTTTAACAACAAAAGATGGTAAAAAAATTATATCAGACAAAATATTGACAAGTTCAAGAAGCTACAGTATACCAAATATAAATACAAACACCATTAGTTCTATAGAATCAGCAAAACTTCAAGCAACAAAGTATGCAATATCTGATATGGCATCTCTAATTAGAGAACAATTATTTATGTCATCAGGTTTTTAAAAATACCAAATAAAATATTAATACAATTTTTTGATTGTTTAAATTCTAGTGCAAACCTTTTGACTTTTTAACCCTTTTATTTTTTTAAATAACTAAACACTACAATAAATTTTTTTAACATATAAATATTCTTTGTACCAAAGTATTAATATATTAAAACTTGCTTTTTTAACCATAGTGCTATATTAATCACCCGATTAATCCTTGTACATAACATTTTTATTACATGATTTTTTTACTTGACAAATTAAAAAGATTATTGTATTAGTGAAATTAGCGGTTTGACAGTAAGCAATATTGGATTTAGATTTGTCAAAAAGTCTGTCAATAACCAAGCTCTTTTAAAAGAAAATAGGCGCTATCCCCTACAAATTTGAATGCAACAAAAATGTTTTTAAAACAAAAGAATCGTTATGTCTAATATAAAAGTATCAAATTTAAGAATGCTGTTATCATAACCTTTATAAAAGGTGGCTGTTGCATTCTTTCCCGCTTTGAAGGGAATTACGACTAAAGCTAAGTAAATCTAACAAAAAAAGAAGGTAAAGGGCTGTTGCATTCTTTCCCGTTTTGAAGGGAATTACGACTGTAAACTCAGTGCCTCACAATCTTCAATGTTGTCAAAGTTGCATTCTTTCCCGTTTTGAAGGGAATTACGACGGGTCTTTGCCAAAGTCTTCATAATGGTTAACAATATTACCTGTTGCATTCTTTCCCGTTTTGAAGGGAATTACGACACAAAAAGTATGGCTTATATTTTTGACCCTCCTGGATTATTTGGTTGCATTCTTTCCCGTTTTGAAGGGAATTACGACTCGATGAAGTTTACAAAATAACCATCATAAGTATCCGGTTGCATTCTTTCCCGTTTTGAAGGGAATTACGACCATCATCCCATATTGGAACTTTTACTCTTTGGAAGCCAACTCGTGTTGCATTCTTTCCCGTTTTGAAGGGAATTACGACTCAATTGTTGTAATTATGTATTTTTCTTGTGTGTAGTTATAGTTGCATTCTTTCCCGTTTTGAAGGGAATTACGACGTTTGCTATTCTATCCAGTTTTTTAATGCGTTCTGGGTTGCATTCTTTCACGTTTTGAAGGGAATTACGGGCGTTTTGCCGCAAGCTAGTTATTAGCTTTGTTGGCAAGATGAGAGCTTGTTGTTCTTTCCCGTTTTGAAGGGAATTACGGGCGTTTTGCCGCAAGCTAGTTATTGACTTTGTTGGCAAGATGAGAGCTTGTTGTTCTTTCCCGCTTTGAAGACAATTACGACAAATATAAAGAAAAGTATTTTGTTAAAAATTACAATACAAATTTTTTTGGATGTTTATTTATTTTGTCCTTATTGTGTTAGTGCAAATCCAGACGATGCGATTTTTTGTAGTAAATATGGTAAGCCTTTATCTAACGCTAACAAGAATGAAAATCAAAACCATAGTAGTAATCCATAAAATAGTGCTAATTCAAACCAGAATACACAACGCCCTTGGTGGCAATAAGACCTATATGGGACAAGTCGATTTCTGCATTAGATAAATTTTTGCTTCTTGTTTATATTGCTTTAGCGGTAATTATTCCTTTTTCTGTAGTATAGGGTTAAAATATGGTTGTACGTATATTGAGAGTATTCTAAGAAATGAATATAAAAAATGGCACATTACATTTTTTTTAAGGGTTTAGTTAAGGGGCAAAAAAATAAACTTTTTTTTAAATTTTTAATGGATTTTTTCGATAGTATTTATAAAAAAATAATTGTTGCATTATTTCCCGCTTTGGGAATTACGAGTGTAGCATTTTGTTTTTACAGCAATTTTCTTAATCAATTCTATTTTTTCTAAGAATTACACTGGCTAAAGATTGATTGTTTTGTTTTTTTCACTTCTGCGCTGTCAAAGTCTGATTGTCAGCCCCAACGGTTAATTTGCTCACTTTGTCCCAGTTGTCCATTAGAGGTTTTGTTTCTTTTTCCCAGTTTTCACCTACCACTTCCAAGATGGCTTGAGTAATCTCAGTGCCGTCTTTTACTTTCTTTTCTATTTTTTGGCACTCTGCGCTGTCTTCTGGCATGAACAGGTAAGGCGCAATGCCTTTTAGGTTTTGATACCACTCTGGCTCTGTTTTGCCGTATTCTTTGCCTTGTGCGTTCTTTTTGTGCTCAGTCCACTTGTAATTATACACACACGGCAGTTTGGCATCAGACACCACCCTAAAGGCTACCTTGTCGTTGTTTACAGGGGCTGGCTGCCACTGTTTAACCGCATTAAGCCATCGCTCAAGATAAGGACTTAAAGGCTGATTTTGTGCTTTCAGCATAATGGCTTTAATTGCAGGAAAGATAGGATAGTATGCCAATAGTTCAGATTTGTAGTAGTCTTTAAAGTAGTTGGTAAAAACAGTAAAAGCAAATACCGGATAGCCGTTATCGTAAATTTCATTGTTAAATGCGTAGTATTTGCCGTTTAACTCAAAAATAGCGTAGGTTGAGTTGTAAATAACCTGCCCAGCACTAAAAAAAGTAACTGTTGCATGGTTAAAATAACTTGGAAATAACACTAACTGCGGGTTCTGGCTGCTGAAATCTGGCTTGTTTTTTACCACAAAGTTTACATTAGGCATCACTTGTTTTGCATATGCTAAAACCGTATCTATGTATTGCTCAGACAGGTATTTACTGCCGTTTAGATAAACTACAGGCGTAGTAATTCTCGGATTCATTCTAACTGCTAAATCATTAAATACGACATCTACGGTTCCAGTTGGGTATTGTTTTTGTGTATCAAGTGTTGCGTTATAGGTTTGCTGAATGTTTCTTTTTGCTTCAGGTTGTAAGTCAATGTCTGTGTATCTGCTGTTTATAGCGCTTGCAAATATAGCGGTAGAGTATCCCGCACATCCCTGTAAATTAAAGCTTATACCGATTAAAAACACACCCAAGAAAAAGAATTTAAGTTTTTTCATTATTCAGCTCCTAAATACGATTTTTATAATCCATTAGCTTACATCTAAAAATAAAAAATTTTTTAATTTAAAATAAAAAAATGGTAGCCTCAGGGGGAATCGAACCCCCGTTACCGGCGTGAGAGGCCGGCGTCCTAACCGCTAGACGATGAGGCCACATGGCTGGGAGAGGAGGATTCGAACCTCCACTAGCGGATCCAGAGTCCGCGGTCCTACCGTTAGACGATCTCCCAAATGCAGGCTATATTGTATTAATTAATTGGGCTTTTGTCAAACAGTAAAAATTTTTATTTTGAAAAATTTTACAACTTATGTACTTTGTGTTAAAATACATATAAAAATTAAGGAGGTTTTTATGAATTTAGAAAAACAGCTTGAGTATTTGCAAATAGTAAACTTCAAAAAGGTTTACCGAAATTTACCAACACCTGTATTAGTTGAAAAAATTCTCGAAAATAAAGAAGGCATTTTAGCCCATATGGGACCTATTGTTGTAGAAAGCGGAAAATACACGGGAAGATCGCCAAAAGACAAGTTTATTGTAAAGCAAGATCCAAGCAAAGACCATATATGGTGGGGTAAAGAAAATCAAGAAATTAGTCCGCAAGCTTTTGACAATCTTTACAAAAAAGTAGTAGCTTATTTACAACAAAAAGAAATTTATATAATGGATGGTTATGCAGGAGCGGATCCAAGATATAGATTACCAATTAGAGTTATTTCTACACTTGCCTGGCAATCACTATTTGCAAGAAATATGTTTATAAGAGAACTTGATCCAAAAAAACTTGAAAATTTTGAACCTGGATTTACTGTAATAGCTGCACCTGAGTTTAAAGCTATACCTGAAATTGATGGCACACGAAGCGAAGTATTTGTATTGTTAAATTTTGAAAAGAAAATAGTTTTAATAGGTGGCAGTGGTTACTCAGGTGAAATTAAAAAATCTGTTTTTAGTGTAATGAACTATTTAATGCCACTAAAGGGCATAATGAGTATGCATGCAAGTGCCAATTTAGGAAAAGGTGGCGATGTGGCAATTTTCTTTGGACTATCCGGTACAGGTAAAACGACACTGTCTTCTGATCCAGAACGTTTTTTGATTGGAGATGACGAACACGGCTGGAGCGATGATGGTGTGTTTAATTTTGAAGGTGGTTGTTATGCAAAAGTTATCAATCTTTCTAAAGATGACGAACCTTTAATATATGAAACAACCAGAAAATTTGGCACAATACTAGAAAATGTTGTAATTGATAAACAAACGCGCAGGGTTGATCTATTTAATGATTCAATAACAGAAAATACAAGGGCATCCTATCCCATAACTTACATACCAAATGCGTTAAAAGAAGGTATTGGCCCACACCCAAAAAATATAATAATGTTAACATACGATGCATTTGGGGTGTTACCTCCTGTATCAAAACTTACTACAAATCAAGCAATGTACCATTTCATTAGTGGATATACTGCAAAAGTTGCGGGTACAGAAGCTGGTGTTGAAGAGCCAACCGCAGTATTTTCTACATGCTTTGGCGCGCCATTTATGGTTTTGCCACCAACCGTTTATGCAAAACTATTAGGAGAAAAAATACAAAAACACAATGTTAATTGCTGGCTTGTAAATACCGGTTTAAATGGTGGTCCATATGGGATTGGGAAACGTATTAGCATATCACATACGCGCGCTATAATTAGAGCTATTCTAAGCAATGAATTAAATGATGTAGAGTACGAAGTTTTGCCAATATTTAATCTTCATATTCCAAAAAATTGTCCAGAGGTACCTCAAAACATTTTAAATCCTAGACAAAGCTGGAAAGATAAAGATGCTTATGATAATCAGTTGAAAAAATTAGCACTGGCTTTTAAGAAAAACCTAGATTCATTTGGCTTCGAAATTGATAAAGATATTATTCAAGCAGGTCCTCAAATTTAATTAAAAAAATAATAAATGGGAAGCTTTAAGCTTCCCTAATTTTTTGTTAGTTTTGTGATGTTGAATTAGAAGCGGTTGAAGTTACTGTTGAATCTGAATAAAAATTCATATCTTTAAGTTTATTTAATGCGTATTCGCACCCTAAAGTATAAATTTTAATTGGTACTACTCCCGCATTAATCATACCAAGCTCTTTAGCTGCTCCTCTTGATAAATCCAGTATGCGCCCCTTGACATATGGTCCTCTGTCTACAATTTTTACAAACAGCTCTTTACCATTGTAAAGATTTTTTACCAACACCTTACTACCAAAAGGTAGAGTTTTGCTAGCTGCAAAAATTTCATCACTGTTGTAAACATTGCCATTTGCTGTTTGCATTAAAGAATCACTTAAACCATACCATGAGGCATAACCTTTTTGAATCTGACACGCATTGTTTTCGTTTGAAAGTGATTTTAAAATGTCATCAACTGTAGCTTCACCCGCAAATGCCCGTG
This sequence comes from Desulfurella acetivorans A63, assembly GCA_000517565.1. Classification (GTDB taxonomy): domain Bacteria; phylum Campylobacterota_A; class Desulfurellia; order Desulfurellales; family Desulfurellaceae; genus Desulfurella; species Desulfurella acetivorans. The sequence goes on along the minus strand of CP007051.1, from coordinate 655,047 downwards.
AAAAACTAACAAAAAATAACACCGTTAAAACTAACCAAAACCTTTTCATGTTTTCAAGTATAAAAAATAGATACAAAATTGTCAAGAAAAAATACATATTTTAAAAATCAGATAATTTTTCTCACCAAAAAATCTAAATTTTTTGAGAGATTTTAAATAAGTAATAAACTAATATACTAAATTCAATTATAAATTGTAACATTTTGATTTTTTGATATTCATTTTGTATAATGACAAACAAAAAGGAGTTGGCTAATGCTATTTTCTAAAAGTTCAATTTACACATTAAAAGAAAAACCAAAAGATGCTACAATTGATAGTCATGAATTACTAATAAGGGGTGGTTTTATCAGCCAGGTTTCCAGCGGTATTTATACATATATGCCACTTGGTCTTAGAGTTATCAAAAAAGTTTCAAAAATTATAGAAGAAGAAATGGACGCAAAAGGAGCTCAACAAATTTTAATGCCAGCAGTTCAACCAGCTGAGTTATGGGTTGAATCTGGCAGATGGAGTCAATATGGCAAAGAATTGTTGCGTTTTAAAGATAGAAGCGATAGAGATTTTGTCATAGGTCCTACACATGAAGAAGTTGTATCAGATATTGTAAGAAGATATGTAAACAGCTACAGACAGCTTCCTATAAACCTATATCAGATCCAGACAAAATTTAGAGACGAAATACGTCCTAGATATGGCCTTATGAGAGCAAAAGAGTTTATAATGAAAGATGCATACAGTTTTGATGCAAACCCCGAAGGATTAGATGTTAGTTATGAGAAAATGCGTGATGCCTACTGCAGAATATTTAAACGCTGTGGTTTAAATTTCAGAATTGTAAAAGCTGATAGTGGAGCTATTGGCGGTAGAGACTCAGAAGAATTTATGGTTTTATCAAATGTTGGAGAAGATGAAATCTTTGTTTGCGATAATTGCGATTATGCTGCAAATGCAGAAAAGGCTCAAAGCATAACCTCACAAGACATTACCATACCAGGTGAAATTGAAAAAGTATATACGCCTAATATTAAAACAATTGATGAGATTTGTAAGTTCTTAAACATAGATAACACTAAAGTTGCCAAATCATTGTTATACAAAAACGAAAAAGGTGAAATCTTTTGTTTTATGCTATTAGGAAGTGATTCATTAAATGAAACAAAAGCTAAAAATGCTACATCAAGTATAGAACTTTTCGCATTAACAGACAAGGAAATTGAAAACTTAGGCTTGATAAACGGCTTTGTTGGACCCATTGGTCTTCCAAAAGATATACGCATTGTTGCAGACAAGCGCTTAGAACAAATAAACAATATAATAGTTGGAGCTAATGAAAAAGATTACCATTTAAAGAATGTATCTATGAAAAATACAAATGCTCAATATTTTGATATAAGAAATGTAAATGAAGGAGAAACCTGCCCAGTTTGTGGCAAAGGTAAGTTAAAAAAATATATGGGAATCGAAGTGGGCCACATTTTTAAATTGGGCTTAAAATACTCAAAAGCAATGAATGTTGTGTATCTGGATAAAAATGGCAAACAACAATATATTTATATGGGTTGTTATGGCATTGGCGTTGGCAGGTGCGCTCAAGCATGCATTGAGCAAAATCACGATAGCGATGGAATAATTTGGCCAATTTCGATAGCACCTTTTGAAGTAGAAATAGTTCAACTTGATCAAGACGACAAAATTAATTCATATTGTCAAAATTTATACAATCAATTAAATGCTTCAAATATAGAAGTTTTATATGACGATAGATTAGAGCGCCCTGGTGTAAAGTTAAAAGATATGGATTTAATAGGTATACCAATAAGTATAATAGTAGGGTCTAAAAATTTCCAAAATAACAAAGTAGAAATACGTTTAAGAAAAACTAAAGAAAAAATACTTTGCAATATTGATGAGTCTGTTAATATAATAATGGATATAAGAAACAATCTTTACAAAGAATTGGAGGCAATATGAAAGATCTCAAAGAAAAGCTCTTTAGAACTCAAAAAAATGTATGGTTAGAAAATAAAAAAGAAGAAATATTTAAATTTGCTAAAAACTACATTGATTTTTTAAATGTTTGCAAAACTGAGCGTGAAACGGTTAATTATGTTAAAGAATATTTTTCAAATAATGCAAAAGATGAGCTTATCTTTATAAACAGAAATAAAAATGTTGCGTTGGTGCGCATTGGAAAAGAAAATGGTGCAAGGCTAATAGCTAGTCATATTGATTCACCTCGCATAGATTTAAAGCAAAATCCAATTTTTGAAGATTCCAATATTGCTATGTTTCACACTCACTACTACGGAGGCATAAAAAAATATCAGTGGCTAAATATACCACTTGCGCTGCACGGTGTAATCATTAAATCTGATTTAAAAACATTAGAATTTAATATAGGTGAAAATGAAGATGATCCAGTATTTGTCATACCAGATTTGCTGCCACACCTATCCAAGAAAGTTGTTGATGAAAAACCAGTAAAAGAAGCTTTTGATGCTGATAAGTTAAATTTAATTGTAGGCTCAATTCCATTTAGCAAAGAAGAAAAAGACCAGATTAAACTAAATATACTAAAAATCTTAAACGAAACCTATGGCATTTATGAAGAAGACTTTATCTCAGCCGAAATTACACTTACTCCGGCGTTTAAAGCAAAAGATGTAGGGTTTGATAAAAGTTTAATAGCTGGTTACGGTCAGGATGACAGGATTTGCGCATATACTAGTCTTAAAGCTTTCTTTGATTCAAAAAAAGCAGCCCAAACTCAAATTGTTTTAATGGTAGATAAAGAAGAAATCGGCTCAGAAGGAAATACATCGGCACAATCTAGTTTTTTGTTTGAAGTTGTTATTGAAATTTTAAAAGCAAAAAAAATTGAACCAACATTTGAAAATATCGTGTCTTTCTTTAAACACTCAGAATGTTTATCGGCGGATGTAAATGGTGCAGTAAATCCAATGTATAAAGAAGTACATGAAAAAGACAATGCCTCTTACATAAACAATGGTGTTGTGCTTACAAAATTTACAGGTCATGGCGGAAAATACATGGCAAACGATGCCAATGCTGAATTTGTAGGCAAAATTAGAAAAATTTTCAACGATAACAATGTAGTGTGGCAAACGGGCGAGTTAGGCAAAGTTGATGAAGGTGGCGGTGGTACAATTGCAAAATATATAGCAAACCACAATATAGAAACCATAGATTGTGGTCCAGCTCTAATTTCTATGCATTCACCATTCGAAATTTCATCTAAAGCGGATCTTTTTGAAACATATAAAGCTTATAAGGCCTTTTTTAGCTATTAGAGATGTTTTTAAATAGAAAAATAAATTTTACAAAGTTAATTGAAAACATCTCTAACTCTTTAGACCTAATGGCTTTTGGGGAAAACCCAAGCCATCACGCCATAAGAGTTGGCTTTATATCAATAATTATTGCCAATACTTTAAATTTAACAAGAACGGAAAAAATAGATTTATATTTTATCCTGTCTGGTTCATGATGTTGGCGCTGTTGGTATCGAAGGCCAGCTGTTGTCTGAAGAAAATCGCAATATGATTAATCTTCAAGAACATGCGCAACTTGGTTATGAAATTCTAAGCCAAATACCATTTTGCGAAAATATTGCACTTATCGTAAAAGACCACCACAATGCATCTTCTTCCAGCCTTCTTTCGCGTATAATATACTTTGCTGACGAAGTTGATGTTATTGCAAGAAAACAAGAGTTTTATAACCCAAAGGACTTGCAAGCCAAAGTTTTTGCTGTATTTAAAGATAAGTTGCACTTCAAATCCATAATGGATGCTTTCTTTAGCTCGACACTGATGGATTCGTTTTTGATTATGCTAAACAATATTGAAGAAATAAGATACTTTTTGCCTATGTTTGTTGAAGACAGATTTATCGTTTTGGATAATGCACAATTAATGATTCTTGCAAAGGAAATAGCAAAAAACTTCATAGATAAAAAAAGCAAATTCACCTTAACGCACTCAATAGATGTAGCACACACAGCTTCAAGTATAGCAAGAAACTTAAGCTTTACAGAGAAAGATTGCGAATTATTGCTAACTGCCGGTTATTTGCACGATATCGGTAAACTTTTTGTACCAAACGCTATTTTGGATTTCAATGGCAAACTTGAAAGTATAAACTGGCTTGTAATGAAATCACATGCTTATTATACTTTTTCTTTTTTGACTAAACTGAATTTAGATAAACAAATCATTGATATTGCTTCACACCACCACGAATACTTAGATGGCAGCGGCTATCCGTTTGGCTTAGATAAAACTCAACTATCTGTATTTGACCAAATAATGGCAGTTGCAGATATATACTCTGCTCTAAGACAAAATAGGCCATATAGACAACACATGTTTGACCACGCTCAAGCAATAGAAATATTATACGATTTAGCAAAAAAAGACAAAATTGCCAAATTTATAATAGATGCAATACCTTTATCGATAAGATTATGGCGTTATTAATTTGAAATACAAAAGTCGAATATTGCCATTCTTACAAAGACGCCATTTTCAACCTGTTTTGTAATAAGTACGTTTCTATCTATATAAACAGTTGAATCTAACTCGACATCCCTGTTTACCGGTCCTGGGTGCATAATATAAGCACCAATGGGCTCTTTTATGCCAAAAAATTTATTATATTCGCCAAGAGATGGTATATTTACACCACTTTTTCTTTCAAGCTGTATGCGCAAAAGTATAACAAAATCTTTGTTTGAAATTGCTTGTTTTAAGTCTTTTTCTATTTTTATATCTATATTTTGGGGTAAGAATGTGCTAGGTCCATAAAAACTTAAATCCCAGTTAAACATTTTTGCTAAATACATGTGGCTTCTTGCTACACGTGAATTAATTATATCACCAATTATACATACTTTAAGATTTTCTATATCTTTTTTGTGCTCATACATTGTCATCAAATCAAGCAATGCCTGAGAAGGATGTTCATTTGTACCATCTCCCGCATTGATAACATTAGCTTGAGTAAATTGACTTATATAATAAGCAAAACCAGAGTAAGCATGCCTTGTTACAAAAAAATCTGGGTGCATAGCGTTTAAGTTTGTAATTGTATCTATCCAGTTTTCACCTTTTTGCAAGCTTGACTTTGTATAATCAAAATTTACAACCCTTGCGCCAAGCTTTAGCGCGGCAATCTCAAATGAAGTTTTTGTCCTTGTGCTATTTTCAAAAAACATGTTTACAACAATTGCATCTTGTAGACTTTTAGTGTAATTTTTAGTGCTTTTAAAATAAACGGCCTTTTCTAAAATGCTTTCAACTTGATTTTTATTAAAATATTTTAAACCCAGACAATGCATAAATTTACCTTCCTATATCTCTATGGATTGTGTTTACAATATAGTCCATGCTTTTTACAAACCCTTCTAAATGTTTAACAATAGCCACTGAGCGGTGTTTGCCACCAGTACAGCCAATAGAAATCGTAATATAGCTTTTTGACATTTCTTTAAATAAAGGTAAAACAAATTGCAAAAAATCCTTTATTTTATCAATAAATTCTTTAGCGTTAGGCTGATTTAATACAAAATTATAAGTAACTTCGTCTAAGCCCGTTGTATTTTTAAGCGATTCAATAAAATACGGGTTTGGCAAAAATCTTGCATCAAAAACATAATCACTTTCTGCTGGTAAACCATACTTAAAACCAAATGATTCAAGTTGTACGATAGGTTTTAAAGCCTGAGTATCCCCAAACTTTGCCAAAATTAAATTTTTGAGGTTATTTACATTGAGATCTGTTGTGTCTATAATAAAATCCGAAATTTTAGCAACACATTCCATAATTGCTTTTTCTTCTTCTATAGCTTGAGTTAAAGATAATTGTTTTATTATGCTCAAAGGGTGTTGCCTTCTAGTTTCCTGGTATCTGGTAATCAGTTTTTCTTTACTTGCATGAAGATACAATATAATGACATTAATATTTTTACTTTTGAGCCACTCAACTGACTCAAAAAAATATTTTTGAAAATCAATTTCTCTTATATCGCAAACTACAGCTATATCTTTAACAGCAAAAGTACCTTCTTCAACTATATCTATAAATTTTTTTATTAATTGCAAAGGAAAGTTATCCATGCAAAAAAATCTAAGTTCTTCAAAAACTTTTAAGGCACTGCTTTTGCCAGAGCCAGACAAACCACTAATAAAAATAAACTTATTAATCTTACTCATTTTTTTTAAAATTATTCAGATAATTTTTTATTTCTTGAGGGTTTTTATTCAAAAAGCTATCTACCTCAACATTTTTTAGCATTTTGGCAAGCAAAGTTAGCGTTTTTAATTGCAATGAAGGTTTCTCAGAAGGCGACAATACAACAAACACTACGCTTACTGGCATATTATCAATCGAATCAAAATCAAGCGGGGTTTTTAAAACAAAAATACCAATGTAAGGTTTTATACCTTTAAGTTTTAAGTGGGGCAGGGCAAATCCATTACCTATTGCAGTAGACCCAAGCAATTCCCTTTCCCTTAATAAATCATAAATAATACTGCTATCTACATTAATTTTAGAAGCTAAATACTGACTTATCTTTTGAAATAATTCGAATTTATCTTTTGCATAAATGTCTACTTCAACATCATTTATTTGACTTAAAAGATCTTTAAAATCCATTTTAGGTTTCTATTAATGTATAGCTACCATCGCTATTTTTATATAAAACATTGACATTTTCTGTTTCAGAATTGTAAAAAGCTAAAACACCTTCTGTGTTTTTTTGGATTAGGTTTATAGCTTCATCTAAAGTAATTGGTTTTTCATCAATCTTCTTTCTAACAATTTCAACACCTTCAAACTCACTTTCCACCTGGCTTTCTCTGATTTCCTTTCTTCTTTCAGTTTTCTTTTCTTTAAGTTTTTTCAACTGACGTTCAAGATTTTCGTAAAGTAAATCAATACTTGCATAAAGATCATGTGATGTTTCTGAAGCTTTTATAACATCTTTTTTTGTTATAAGTTTTGCATCAGCAATATGTCTGTATTTTTCAACACTTATCATTACCTCGGCCTGCAAAATATCGTAAATTTTCTCCAATCTACTTAATTTTTTTGTAACATAAGTTTTTATAGCATCTGTAAGTTCTATATTTTTTGAAGCAAAAACAAATTCCATATAACCTCCAAATTAATGTTCGCAAACAGATTTATTTGTATATATTAATGTACCAGCTAAATAATCCTGAATTATTTTTGAGTGTTCCTGTGGTGCAACACCTGAAATCACATCTATGCTATAACTATTAAAAAATTCTATTGCTCGTGGCCCAACACCACAAAGTATAACTAAGTCAACACCTTGAGATTTTGCCCACGCAGGAAAAGCACCTTCAAAGTGTTCTATTGCATCGTAAAATTTTTTGTCTTTTACAACACCATTTTCAATTTCGTAAATCACAAATCTCTGCGCTCTACCAAAGTGTTCACTTAAAATATCGCCAACTAATGGCATCATTACCTTCATTAAACCTTCCCTCCTAATTTATTTTCAAGTGATTCCATTTTTCCTTTTAAAGTTAATTGCTTATCGTTTCTATCATCAATATAAACATTCATAACAACTCTATTTAATCCTTCAGAATAAATTGCATCTCTGATTTTTGGGATTATACTTAAAATTTCTTCAAGATCTCCTTCTATTGCTGTACCAATAGGTGTAGGCATAGCTTTAAATCCACTTTCTTTTATTAAAGAGACTACTTTTGCAATATAACTACTTGCACTTGGTGAAGATGTACCAATTGGTATAACTGTAATGCCACAAACAGCCATAAGCTACCTCCTTTTTTAATAAAGGTTTTTGAATCTTTCAATATGAGATTTTTCATCATTTATATTAGCCTTTATTTTGATTATCTTAACATCAAACTCACTAATTGTGGAAAACTTTTCATTTAAAATAGAATCATCCCATTGAGTTAAAATTCTATAAGACAATGATATGTCGTGGAATTTTTTTTTGGCTGATTCTTTATGGTTAATGTCGGGGTGATATTTTTTTGCTAGATGCAAGAAACGTTTTTTTATCTCACTCGGTGTTTTTGCATCCCATGCATTTAAAATTTCTTTTGCTATGGCTTCGTATAGTTTCTTTTTTTTAATATTTTTTCTAAATTCAAAATCGTATATCATAACTTTACTAGTTGTTTTGGAAATTTGGTTAAACTCTCGACACAATCTTTTCTTACAACATATGTATTTTCCAAACCCACTGCGCCTTCTTTAAAGATAAGTTTTGGCTCAAATGCAAATACCATATTTTCTTCCAAGGGATAGTCCATTCCTTTTGCAATAAACGGATATTCATCAAGCTCCAGACCCAGGCCATGACCCAAAAAACTTACCCTATCTTTTCCAATTCCCATAAAGATATTCTCATAACCAGCATTTTTCGCTTTTTCAAGTGATTTTGTATATATGTCTACAGCTTTTGTGCCAGGTTTTGCATAATCTTCAAACCAATTTATTAAATCAAAACAAAACTGGTAGCCTTTTAAAAGATCGCTATTTAAGTCACCAATTACGAAAGTGCGTGTTTGATCTGCCAAATACCCATTATAATTAAAAACAAAATCAACAATAATTGGTTTGTCTTTTTCAATTCTATCTGTGCTTGCACCTTCTGGGTATGTAGGATACATGCCTTTGCCTGTCAGTGGTTTTGAGTAACCAGAAAAGCCCACAGCATTAAATCCGCATATAACATGCCCCATAAATATCTCGCCATTGAACATTCTCATGCGGTTTCTGCCCTGATGTCCTCTAAGGCGCGCAAAGTATTCAAGTTTGGCGCTAATATCAATTTCTCTTTTATTTTCTTCTAGGTATATTTTTGCATCGCTCATTAGACAATCAAGGCTTTTGGCAGCTTGCGTTATGTTTTCCAGCTCAATTGAATCTTTTATTCTTCTTTGCCATCTAATATCATTTGAAATATCTATTAACTGACTTCTATCAAAAATTTCCTTAAATTTCTGATAAAAACTAACAGGCAAAACATCAAATTCAAGACCAACCGTTTCACTTTTAAAACCATTTTGCTGTATAAATTTTTTTATATCTGAAAAACTATGCATATAAGAAACGCTTATATTTGTCTCTTTTAACGCTCTATCAAGTCCACGCCTTACAAACAAAAACTTTTCATTATCTTTTGTTATAATAAGCACGCCATTAGCAAACGTACCACTATAATAAAAAATGTCAGTTGACTGCATTAAGATGGCTATGTCTATGTTTTTTTCTTTCAAAGTTTTTGAGAAAATTTCTGTTCTCAATCGCCCTCCTACTTAAAGAGTTTATGTAATAATACACGCAAAAAATAAAAAATTCAACTATTGTTTTAAAGTATTTGACTTAGAATCTTATTAATGATAAAAAGTAAGCGTATGACGCACGTGGGGCAGATGTTTTCACATATTTCAAAAACATACGATTTATTAAATCATGTTTTGAGTTTTAATATAGATAAATCGTGGAGAAAAACTGCTATATCATATATTAAAGGCAAAAATGTTTTAGATATTGCAACAGGTACTGCTGATATTGCGTTAGCAATTTATAAAAAAGATCCGGAAAAAAATATTATAGGCTCAGATATAAGCTTTGGTATGTTAGAAATTGCTAAACAAAAAACTAAAAACACAAGTATAAAGCTTGTATGCGCAGATGCTTTATATTTACCATTTAAAGATAATTTTTTTGACAATGTAATTATATCCTTTGGCATAAGAAACATAAAAAATAAAATACAAGCTTTATATGAGTTTAAAAGGGTTTTGAAACCATCAGGAAAATTAATCATACTGGAGTTTTCAAAACCAAAAAATCCTATTATAAATTATGCTTACATTTTTTATAAAGATTACTGCTTGCCAAATATAGCTGGTATTATCTCAAACAACAAAGACGCCTATAAATACCTTGCAAAAACAATAAGGTATTTTCCAAACCCAGAATTTTTATCAGATGCAATAATGCATGTTGGTTTCAAACAAGTAAATTTTAATCTTTTGAGTTTTGGCATAGCTTGTTTGCATGTTGCATGCAAGGAGGGGTAGTTTATGGAGAAATATCTCTTGGATATACAGGTACAACAAAATGCAATAAACTTTTTTCAGCAAGCGGAAGTTATTAACTATTGCGTGTTTGATATTGTTTGTAACGTTTTTTTAGCAGAAGAAGATAAATTATGGATGCTTTTGGCATACAATTATTTTTTCGATGACTTACTTGAGGATAGTATATATGACGAAGTATGCGTTTGGTGATGTTGTTGTAGTATCATTTCCATTTACAAATTTAGATAAAACTATAAGAAGGCCTGCGCTTGTACTTATTGACACTGGTGACGAAGATATTGTAGTTGCAAGGATAACAACACACAAACATAACGAGGAAATGGAACTTGAAATAGAAAATTATAGAGAAAAGGGCTTGCTTATGCCAAGCTATGTAAGATTTAACAAAATAGCAACACTGAATCGAAAAGATATGTATAAAAAAATAGGTGAGTTGTCACCAGAAGAAATTAAAAAAGCGCGAAAAATTTTAAGAAAAATGTTTTTAAATAATCAAAGGGAGAAAGACGATGACACTCAAAGAATTAAGGAAAAAATTAGATAATATAAAGGAGTATCTTTGACTTAGAAAGTAAATTACAAACAATAAAAGAAATCGAAGGAAAACTTCAAGACAAAGAAGTTTGGAATGATTACGCTCTTTTGCAACAGTTTGAAAGAAAAAAAAGAAACTTACAAAATATTATAAACCAGGTTAAAGAGCTAGATGATGAACTAACTTTAATCGAAGAAATGATTCTACAGGAAAATGATGAAAATTTATTTGAAAGTGAAATACAACAATTAAGCAAAAAAGTTGAGTCCTTTGAAGTACAATCACTTTTATCAGGTCCCCATGATGAAGATGATGCAATTGTTACCATTCACTCAGGAGCAGGGGGGACTGAAAGTTGCGACTGGGTTGCCATGCTTTTTAGAATGTATGCCATGTGGGCTCAAAGCAATAATTACAAAATTGAAATAGCAGATATGCAAGAAGGTGACCAAGCAGGCTATAAAAGTATTACATTTATTGTGTCTGGGGATCATCCATACGGTTATTTGAAAGGTGAAAACGGCATACATCGCTTGGTTAGAATTTCACCTTTTGATTCAAATAAAAGAAGACACACTTCGTTTGCAGCCGTAAGTGTAATACCAGATATAGAAAATGATATAAATATTGATATAAAGCCGGAAGATTTAAAAATCGATACATTTAGAGCAAGCGGAGCAGGCGGTCAATATGTTAACAAAACTGATTCTGCTATAAGAATAACACACCTTCCAACCGGCATAGTTGTAACATGCCAGACAGAACGCAGCCAGATGAAAAATAAAGCTACCGCTATGAAAATACTAAAGTCAAAATTATATAAGCTTGAAGAAGAAAAAAAGGCAGAACAACTAAAAAACATAAGTGGTGAAAAAAAGAAAGTTGAGTGGGGTAGTCAAATTAGATCTTATGTGCTACATCCCTATAAAATGGTGAAAGACCATAGAACCAACCTAGAAAAAACAAATGTTGCAGCAGAAAATGTTTTAAATGGTGATATAAATGACTTTTTATATGAAGACTTAAAATACTTAAAAGGAGAAGAAAATGATTGAAGAAGAAAATAAACTCATAAAAAGAAGAATAGAAAAATTAGAAGAGATAAAAGCCTTAGGTATTGATCCTTACTATAACGGATTTTCGCCAGAATATTTTTTAAATGACATTTTAAATAAATACAAAGATATTGATAGTGAAAAATTAAAAAGTATAAATACTAATTTTAAAATTGCAGGAAGAATTATTTCCATTAGAGATTTTGGTAAAGCAGCTTTTTTGAAACTTAAGGATGTAAGTGGAACCCTTCAGGTATATTGCCAAAAAAATGTACTGGGTGAACAATATGCTTTATATAAAAAACTTGATGTTGGAGATATTATAGGTATTGAAGGCAATGTCTTTAAAACAAAAACACAAGAAGTTACAATTAATGCAACTAAGCTACATTTGTTAACTAAATCAATAAGGCCATTGCCTGAAAAATTCCACGGTTTACAAGATAAAGAACTTAGATACAGACAGCGTTATGTAGACTTAATTGTGAATGACGACGTTAGAGAAACATTTTTTAAACGCTCAAAAATTATTGCTTTGATTAGAGAATTTATGATAAATAATAAATTTCTTGAAGTGGAAACACCAATGTTGCATAAACTCGTTGGTGGAGCTGCGGCAAAACCTTTTGTTACGCATTTAAATGCACTTGATATTGATATGTACCTAAGAATTGCACCAGAGCTTTACTTAAAACGCTTGGTTGTAGGAGGGCTTGAGAGGGTTTTTGAGATAAACAGAAACTTTAGAAATGAAGGTATGGACTTAAAGCATAACCCAGAATTTACAATGATGGAATTTTACTGTGCATACAAAGAGTACAACTTTTTGCTTGATTTTACAGAAGAATTATTTGATTATCTATTAAATAATTTAGATCTAGGTAAAAAAATAACTTATGGTGGGCTTGAGATAGATTTTTCAAGACCTTTTAAGCGCATAAAGTTTATAGATGCCCTAAAGGAAATAGGTGAACTCACAGATGATATAATTTCAGATAAAGATCAGTGTTTAAAACTTGCTTTGCAATTAGAAAAAAAGGTTGATGAAAATACCTCCCACGCAAAAATTTTAGCCGAACTATTTGATGCTTTGGTTGAGCCAAAACTAATAAACCCTACATTTGTCACGCATTACCCAGTTGAGATAAGCCCTCTTGCAAAGAAAAACAAACAAGACCCTCTTTTTACAGATAGGTTTGAGTTGTTTATTGCAAATATGGAAATTGCAAATGGATTTTCAGAGCTTAACGACCCATTTGACCAAAAAGAGCGATTTATAAAGCAATTGGAAGAAAGAAACAAAGGCGATGAAGAAGCCTCTATGTATGATGAAGATTATATAGTTGCACTGGAATATGGACTTGCACCTACGGCAGGAGAAGGCATTGGTATTGATAGGCTTGTAATGCTTTTAACAAACAATACATCTATCAGGGATGTGATTTTGTTTCCTTTGATGAAGTAGCAAGCCTAACCATATAGTCATCTACAAAACCTGCTTCTTTAAAACCTTTTGCGCGCAGGATACATGAATCACACTGACCGCAAGGTATTTCGTTGCCTTCGTAGCATGAATAAGCATAAGAATAATCGGCGTTATGTTTTTTTCCGAGTTTTATAATTTCGGATTTTTTTAATCCAATTAATGGTGCTATGATATTGAAAGGTTTTGTTTGGCCAATTTTCGTGCCAAGTGTAGCTGCTTGCCTAAAGCTTTCCAAAAAATCTGGTCTGCAATCTGGGTATCCTGAGTAATCTAAAACATTCCATCCCCCAATAATGTTGCTTATGTCCAGCTTTTCTGCATAGGCAACAGAAATTGCCAAAAATATACCATTTCTAAAAGGTACATATGTTATTGGTATCTGATTATCTATATTTCTATTTTTAGGCACATTAATTGAAAAATCTGTAAGAGCACTTGCGCCAATTTTAGATAAATCTATATTAAACTCAAAATAATCTATGTCTTTTTGCTTTATGCTTTTTGCTAATTTAATAGTTTCTAAAGCCATTTTCTTTTCTATTACATGCCTTTGGTGATAATCAAATGTAATTGTATGCACTTCATCATAATAATCTAGTGCCCAAAAAAGGCATGTTGTTGAATCAAGGCCTCCAGAAAATATTAACAAGCATTTTTTCATTTAAACACCCCTTTGTTTTTCGTAGATTATTTTATGATTTTGTATAATAAGCCTTATGTCTTTATTTGTAAGTTTACTTTGTTTAAAAGCTTCAATAATATTTCTTGTGCGCTCTAAAAATTGATTTAGAGGTTCATCTGGAAAATAAATAGGTTGCAGTGTGGCAGAATTTATATTTAAACTTTTAAGAAAATCTTCAATTTGTTTTAGAGAATCAGGGTTTTCAACTAAAACTTTAAACTCTACATTGTTTTGCAAGCTATATTTTTTTAATACATCAAAATTTAAATTGTCAAATTTTGGGCTAACTACAATGTGTTTAAACTTGCTTGCAAAATCCACCCATATCGTGCCATTTGTCTCTAAAAAAAACTCATATTTACTTTTAAGTTTATTAATAAAAGATTCTATAAAATAAGCATTTAAGAGAGGTTCTCCACCAGTAAAAATTATTCTTTTGCAATTGTACAGAGAAATTTTATTTTCAATTTCGCTTTGAGTTAAAGTATCATATTCAAAAAAAGCATACTTAGTGTCGCAAAATTCGCAATTTAAATTACACCCGCTAAACCTTACAAAAACAGCCGGATAGCCCAACATTGAGCCTTCTAATTGTAGAGAGTAAAAAATTTCACAAACTTTAGCTTTCATTAAAATCATATTAACATATTTTTTTTCCACTAGCAATTCTTCAATTCCTTGTTTTTTTTGACAATATATGCTAAAAGTAAGCTTTATGAAAACAATGTTTGTTTTTGGCACAAGACCTGAAGCTATCAAATTAGCGCCAATTATTTTAGAATCAAAAAAATATTTTGATACAGTTGTATGCGTTAGCGAACAACATAAAGAAATGTTATACCAGGTTACAGATTTTTTTAATATAAACATAGATTACAACCTGCATATAATGAAAAATTCTCAATCACTTTTTGATATAACAAGCAATATATTAATAAAAATAAAAAGCATATATGAAAAAGAAAAACCAGACATAGTTATTGTACAAGGTGATACAACAACGGCTTTTGCTGCGGCCCTATCTGCATTTTATCTTAAAATTAAAATAGCACATGTTGAAGCAGGACTTCGTAGCTTTGATCTTTTTAATCCATACCCAGAAGAAGCAAACAGAAAACTAATTTCTGCAATAGCTACCTATCATTTTGCACCAACAAAACTTGCTTATGATAACTTGCAAAATGAAGGGATTAAAAAAAATGTTTATTTAACAGGAAATAGCGTTGTTGATGCATTGCATTTAATTTTGGAAAAACTTGAAATAGAAAACACTCATTTTGATGTTTTCAAAGACATTGATTTTACAAAACGCATTATTTTATTTACATCTCATAGAAGAGAAAGCTTTGGCAAACCCATGAGATCAATATTTGAAGCCATAAAACAAATAGCACAGGAGTTTGATGATATTGAGGTAGTTTACCCTGTCCATTTAAATCCCAATGTTAAAAATTTAGCATTTGAAATGTTAACTGGTTTTAAAAATATCAAACTTACAAAGCCACTGACTTACCCTGAATTTGTTTATATATTAAGCAAATCCTACCTTGTTATAACCGATTCTGGTGGTGTACAAGAAGAGGCTCCAGCATTTGGCATCCCAGTTTTGGTCATTAGAAATACCACAGAAAGGCAGGAAGGTATTGTGGCTAATATAGCAAAACTTGTTGGGACAAATACCCAAAAAATATACAATGAGGCAAAACTATTGCTTACAGATTTAGATTTTTACAAATCGATGTCTAACCGTGTAAACCCTTATGGCGATGGAAAAACATCCCAAAGAATAATCAATATATTAAAGGAGCTAAAATGAAAGTCGTAATATTAGCTGCTGGATTTGGTATGAGACTTGAAAATTCAATACCAAAAACACTTACAAAGATACATAACAAAACAATTCTTGAAAAACAAATAGAAAATATTACAAAATATATTGATATAAATGATATTTTAATTGTTATAGGTTTTAAAAAAGAAATGATTATGGAAGCTTTTCCCGAACTTTTATTTGTATACAACAACAATTTTCACTCAACCAATACTGCCAAAAGTCTTTTACTTGCCTTAAATAAAATTAAAAACGAAGATGTGTTGTGGCTTAATGCCGATATTGTTTTCGATGATGAAATTATTTTAGATATTTTAAATCTTAATGCTAACTGCATGGCAACAAATGTATCAGCTGTAGCACAAGAAGAGGTAAAGTACATTTTGGATAAAAATGGCTACATCGCGCAAGTGTCAAAGAATTTAGAAAATGCAAAAGGTGAAGCACTTGGTATCAATTTTATCAAGGCTCAACATCTGGAATTATTTAAAAATTGCTTAAAAGAGTGCACAAATAAAGACTATTTTGAAGAAGGAATAAACAAACTAATACAAAAAGATGTAAAAATTTCTGCTCTTGATATAGGCAAAAAGCGTTGTATAGAAATTGATTTTTTAGAAGATTTAAATTTAGCAAAGGCGCTTTTTAGTGATAAGGAAGCTTAAAAAATACTCAATTATTCTTTTTTTAAACATTGCAAAGGCACTTTTTAGTCCATTTGTAAAAATAGATAGAAGTCTTGTGCTATTTTCTTCTCTAAATGGAGCATTTACAGACAATACAAAGTATCTGTATTTAGCTATGCTTAAAAATAAGGGCTTTAAAGCTTTTTATGTTGCCCACGATATAAATACCTATAATTTGTTAAAAAAACAAAACCTGCCTGTAATTAAAATTGGCTTTGGAATGTTTTTTAAAGCAATAAAAGCAAAATTTTTTATAACCACACATAACTTTCAAGATGTGTATTATGTAAAAAATAAAAAAACCCTCGTGGTTAATTTATGGCATGGTACACCTTTAAAAAAAATGGGCTTTGATGCATTTATCGACGCAAAAAAATTTTACTTAAAAAAGAAATTAGGGCTTTTTGAGCATAAATATATTGATTATCTATGCGTTGCTTCAAGCTACACTATAGATGCATTCAAAAGCTCTTTTGGTATACCTGCAAAAAAGATTCTGCCAACAGGTCAGCCAAGGAACGATTTGCTCTTTATTGCAAAACAAAACCCCTTATTTGCTTTGAGCATAAAAGAGTCTGTGAAAAAAAAGCTAGGTATTAGCGCAAAAAAAATTGCCCTTTATGCACCAACATTTAGAGATAAGCACACATGCAGGGTAAATTTAATAAGAGAGCTTCAAAACATATTTACTTCACACGAGATTGAGCTGATTGTTAAACTTCACCCGTTGGATAAAGATATAGCTTATTTTAAACAGCCAGATATAGATATCCAAGAGCTCTTAATTGCAAGCGATATTTTGGTAAGCGATTATTCTTCTGTTTTTTTTGATTACTCAATTTTAGAAAGACCAATTGTTTTGTTTTTATACGATATCGAAGAATACAAAGATCTAAGGAACGGTTTTTATTTAGACATAGAAAATCTACCTTTTTATAAATGCTACAGTTTGAACGAAATAAAAGAGTCTCTAACAAACATATTTGAAAATTACAAAAAGGACGAGATTGGCAAATTTGCCCAAAAATTCAATCGCAGTGGGTGTTCAAGTTGCAGAATAATCAAATTTTTACAAAAGATAGCCAAAAACTAAAGATTTTATTTATAAACAGAAAAGATTATTTAGAAAATTTAGGTGGCGATACTATACAAATGCTTGCTATAATAAATAACTTAAAAGATGAAATTGAAAGCTCAATACAAACGGACCCAAACATTATAGAAAAAATCATAGACAAATTCGATATTGTCCATATATTTAATATACAGCGCTTAAGCGAAACTGCTTTTTTTGTAAAACTAGCCAAAAAACACAATAAGAAAATTGTAATATCACCCATTTACGCGGACTTTTCAGAGCTTGAAAAAATGGGCAGGTCAATCTACTACAAATTAATAAAAAAAATACTACCAAAAAACATTTTCAACTTAGCAAAAGATATTAAAAGAGTAACAAATGGTCTATCCTATAAGACATTTTTAAAAGAAAACCTACACAACTTTGATAAATTATTTAAAGAAACACTAAATGCGTGCGATTTTATATTGCCAAACTCTATTGCAGAAAAAAACTACCTCAAAAACTTCGTTGAAGATGAATCCAAAATTAGAGTTATAAAAAACGGCGTTGATGAAAATCTTTTGTTTAACTCAATGAGTGCATCAGAGTTTAAACAAAAATACAAAATCAATTTTGAGAAGTTTGTTTTGTGCGTGGCTCGTATTGATGAAAGAAAAAACATACTAAATCTTCTTAAAGCTACGGCTGATGATTGGAATATCAAAATAGTTTTAATTGGAAAAGTTTATCCAACACACAAAGAGTACTACAAAAAATGTCTTGAATACATAAAACCAGACAAAGTAATACACATAAATGCAACACTTGATCAAAGAGAAATTTCTGGCGCTTACAAGGCTGCACATACACACGCACTTGTAAGCTGGCTTGAAACACCTGGACTTGCAAGCTTAGAAGCTGGTTTGTTTGGTGCAAATCTAGTTATAGGCGCTTGCGATAGTACACTTGAGTATTTTAAAAATTATGCATATTTTTGCAATAGCTACGATTTGCAATCAATTTATAAAGCTATAAAACAATCCTTGATAGACGAAAGAAATCACTTTAAAGCCGATGAATTTATAAGAAAAAATTATTCATGGCAAAAAATAACACAAGAATATTTTGAAATCTACTCAAATTTAGTTAAAGTAATTAAATAGCTAAATAAAATTATAAACAATCATTGACAATATTTAAAAGAGAATTATTTTACTTTTAGAATCTCTAAAAGCAAAAAACAGAATTGTTGTATTTGTTAAAAAAAAGTATGCTGGGTTGTTATTTTTACAAATTTAAAAATGAAACTAAATTTTGATATCGGATTTATAGAACAAATAACTAAAATACCAAACAATCAATTTAAAGAGAAATTGGATTATTTCTGCAATTTGCCATTAAAAGCTCAAATAGAAATATTTCATCAAATGAAGATTTTCGAAGAAGAAGATGAAAATGCTTTTTTTATGCAAAACTACGACAAAAACAAGGTAGGCGAGTATAGATTTGGCCTTTTTTTGTTAGCAATTGATAAAATTATAAATTTTGAAAATAATGCTACAAAGTCTAACTATAGTAAATCTAAAATTAAAAAATTAAGAGAATAAAGGGGGTTCAAAATGAATGTAGCTGAGGCAATTGAAAAAAGACGCTCTTTTAGGTCTTTATTAAAGGTAGAAATATCTCAAGAACTTATAAAAGATTTGGCTGGTGCTGCTTCTTTGGCTCCATCGTGTTTTAACAAACAGCCACAAAGATTTGTCTTTGTCTACGATGAACCCTATTTGAGCAATTTAAAGCAGTCTTTATCTAAAGGCAATGAGTGGGCATATAATGCTTCAATGATAATAGCAGTATTATCAAAAGAAACTGATGATTGTATCCTGGGCGATAGAAAGTATTTTTTGTTTGATACTGGAATGAGCGTTGCTTTTTTGATGCTTAAAGCTCAAGAGCTTGGCTATGTTGCACACCCAATTGCAGGTTATGATCCGTTAAAAGTAAGAAATGTAATTAATAGTCCACAAGATTTGCAAATTATTGCTTTAATAATATTTGGCAAACATAATAAAGAAATAGACCCACTTTTAAGTGAAAAACAAAAACAGGATGAACTTCAAAGACCGCCAAGAAAAGCTTTTGAAGAATTTGCCTGCTTAAATACTTATTGCTTAAAAGATTAAATAAACTGGGGGGAAAATGGTTGATTTAGATGCAAAAACGATTTTAAAAATAAAAAATGAGAATTACCTTATACATAGTCTAAAAGTTATAGCTAAAACATACCAACAAATAGAACGAATGCCATTTTGCATTAAAATTTTACTTGAAAATATGCTTAGACATAAAGATGATGTATATATAAACAAATACGACATTTTAAACCTAATTAACTTTGATAAAACAGATAAATCAAAAGCAATAACTTTTTTCCCAGAAAGAGTTGTCATGCAAGATTTTACTGGTGTACCGGCTATTGTAGATATTGCAACACTTAAAGATGCTTATGCTTTTCTTGGCGGTGATCCAAAGAAAGTTGATTTATCAGTACCAGTTGATTTAATTATCGACCACTCAATTCAGGTAGATCAATATGGAACAATTAAAGCGATGGATTATAATCTTGCAAAAGAGTACAAAAGAAACATGGAGCGCTACGAATTGATTAAATGGGCAAGTCTTTCATTAAAAAATTTTAGAGCGTTCCCACCAAATGCTGGTATCGTGCACCAGGTTAATCTTGAATATTTAGGTGAAGTTGTAAAAACAAAAAAAATAAACAATGAAAAAATGGCTTTTTTTGATACATTAATTGGTACAGATTCACATACTACAATGATAAATGGTTTAAGTATATTTGGCTTTGGCGTTGGAGGTATAGAAGCAGAAGCGGTAATTTTAGGTGAACCATACTACATGAAAATACCAAATGTTATTGGAGTTAGATTAAAAGGAAAACTAAAAGAAGGCTCAACACCAACGGATTTAGCTTTAAGCATAACAAATGAACTCAGAAAGAATAATGTGGTAGATAGCTTTGTTGAGTATTTTGGTCCTGCTTTAAACCATTTGAGCGTTCCAGATAGAGCTACAATATCCAATATGTCGCCAGAGTATGGCTCCACGGTAGGTTTTTTTCCAATAGATAATCAAACTTTAGAATACCTGGAGCTAACAAACAGGTCACATTTAATTGATTTGATTGAAGCTTATGCAAAACATCAAGGTGTATTTTATGATAGTTCATATGAACCAGAATATTCTAAAATCATTGATTTTGATTTATCTAGCGTTAAACCTTCCCTCGCAGGCCCATCTAGACCGCAGGATAAAATAATTTTAAAGGATCTAAAGCGTAATTTTAATGAATTATTAAATAAAAATATGCAAAGTAAAGAAAATACTTTAAAAAACGAAACTTCAATAGACGAACTACTAAAAAATATGAAATTAGGTGAAGTAAAGGTATATAACAAAAAAAAGTTTGTTAAAATAGAATTTGAAAATGAAGAGTTTTTACTATCAGATGGTAGTATAGCAATAGCAGCCATTACTTCTTGTACCAATACATCAAACCCATATGTAATGATTGGAGCGGGTCTTTTGGCTAAAAAAGCTGTAGAGTTAGGATTAAGTGTTAAACCATACATAAAAACATCATTGGCTCCTGGATCCTGGGTAGTAGATGAATATCTAAAGAAAGCAAATCTTTTGCCATATTTAGAAGCTTTGAGGTTTCATGTTGTAGGTCATGGATGCACAACTTGCATTGGAAATTCCGGTCCACTTCACCCTGTAATAGAAGAAGTTGTTAAAAAAGAAAATTTAATAGTGGCAAGCGTATTATCAGGCAATAGAAATTTTGAAGCGCGCATAAATAATAGCGTAAAAGTAAATTACCTTGCTTCACCTATGCTTGTTGTTGCTTTTGCTTTATCTGGAAACATTGATATTGATATGACAACTGAACCTTTAGGAAAAGATGTAAATGGCAATAATGTTTTTTTAAAAGATTTGTGGCCTTCCAGTTATGAAATTAATGACTATATTAGTAAATATCTCAAAAAAGATCTATTTGAAGATAAGTATGCCACGATTTTTAATGATAAAATCTGGGATAATTTAAAAGTTGAAGCTACTGATTTATATAAATGGCAAAATAATTCTACTTATATAAAAAAAGCCCCTTATTTTGATAATTTTAAAATCGATATTAACCCGATTTCAGAAATAAATAACGCACGAGTACTTGCGTTATTTGGAGATTCTATTACTACAGATCATATCTCTCCAGCTGGAAAAATACCAAAAGATTACCCTGCAGATAACTATTTAATTCATAACGGTGTAGAAGAAAAAGATTTTAATACATATGGATCAAGGAGGGGTAATCACGAGGTATTAACAAGAGGCACATTTGGAAATGTAAGGTTAAAAAATCTTTTGGTTAAACCAAAAGAAGGGGCTTACACACTTAAGTTTGATCAAAAAAACATTGAGTTCATATACGATGCATCGGTAAAATATCAACAAGAAGGAATTCCTTTAATTGTTATTGCTGGAAAAGAATATGGAAGCGGATCATCTCGCGATTGGGCTGCAAAGGGTCCAAAATTACTTGGAGTTAAAGCAATTCTTGCAAAATCTTTTGAGAGAATTCACCGAAGTAACCTTATCGATATGGGCATATTACCTTTGCAATTTAATGAAAATCAAGATTATGCAACATTAAACCTTGATGGGAGCGAAATTTTTTTTATAAAAGGACTCGAAGATCTTAATCCAAATAAATTATTACATATTACAGCAATAAAATCTGATAAACAAAAGATTGAATTTGATGTTATTGCCAGATTAGATACGCAAAAAGAAATTGAATATTACAAAAATGACGGTATTTTAAGTTTTGTTTTAAGAAAATTACTTAAACAAACACAGGCAAGGGGGAACTAATGAAATTGGAAGAACTCTCAAAACATAATGGTCAAAATGGAGAAAAAGCTTACGTTGCCTACAAAGGTAAGGTTTATGATGTAACAAATTCTAAAAGATGGCAAAACGGAGTTCATATGGCTCGTCATAGGGCTGGAGAAGATTTAACAGATTTTTTGGCTTTAGCTCCACATACTGATGAAGTTTTAAAATCATTTGAAGTAGTAGATACGCTTGAAATTGATGAATCAAAAACACAAAGTTCAAAAGAAACACTGATAAAATTTTATCAGAAATTTCATCCGCACCCAGTTCTAATCCACTATCCTTTGGGTTTATTCTTCTTTGCTGCGCTTATGCAGTTACTTTTTCTTTTAACTTCACTTTCAAGCTTTGAATTAAGTGCTATTTATGCTTTCTTTGTTGCTACTATTATGGCTATACCTGCAATATCAGCTGGTTTCTTAAGCTGGTGGATAAACTATGATAAGCAAACAACAAAAATTTTTAAAAATAAGATAACATTTTCTATTATATTAGTTTTAATAGGTATTACAGGCATAGTTATCAGGGTTACAAATCCAGACATTTCAAGCACAAATAGCCTTGCATTTATCATATATAATGTCCTTATTTTTGCAAATTTACCTATCGTACTTTTTATAGCGTATGAAGGCGGAAAGATTACTTGGGCTTAAACTTAATAGAAGGAGGATATTTTATGGATTACACGCTTGAAGAGTTAGAAGAAATGAAACAAATTATTCTAATAGCAATCCCGAAAGAAATCAGTGCAAGAGATTTTTACCTGAATGCATCAAAAAAATTTAAAACTCAAGAATCTATCCAGCTTTTTTTATCTCTTGCTGAACAGGAAAAAGGACACGAAGCTTCTTTAAGAAAGATACTAAAAGATATAGAAGAAAACATAATAAAAATAAAAAATTCAAAATAATCTAAGGAGGTATTTTTTATGAAACTCAAGTATTTTATTGCAGGTATTGGTTTTTTTACATTTTTAGGTCTAAATAATGCATTTGCGGCTAATTTTTCTGGACTAAAAGTTGAAGGAGATTGTTCAATTGTAACAACTTTTACTGTAAATGTAGCCAAAAAACCAGAAATTGGCACATATTTAGCAGGTCCAACCGGTATGACTCTATATTATTTAGAAAATGAAACTGACAACAACATAAAATGTAAAAATGAAGTTTGTTTGTCTAAATGGCCTATCTTTTATGAAAAAGAACTTTTTATACCAAGAATGTTAAAATCTAAAGATTTTAAAGTATTTAAAAGACCTGATGGTAAATTACAAATTTCATACGACAATAAACCACTTTACTACTTTGAAGGCGATAAAAAACCCGGTGATACCTTTGGTAATAATTTAAAAACACCAGTTGGTATATGGCATATTATAAAGATTAAAATACCAATGAGTCAGGAATAATTAAAAATAAAGGAGGTTTTATGGCTTTAGCAATTGGTTCTAAAGTTGAGGATTTTACATTAAAAGATCAGAACTCTAAAGATATAAGTTTAAACTCTTATAAGGGCAAAAAAGTATTACTATCGTTTCACCCACTTGCATGGACAGATGTGTGTGCAAAACAAATGCAAAGTTTAGAAGAAAATTTTGATATTTTCAAACAATTAAATACTGTATGTCTGGGTCTTAGCATAGATACAGTACCATCTAAAAAAGCCTGGGCCAAAAGCCTAAATATAGAAAAGACACCACTTTTGTGTGATTTTTGGCCCCACGGAGAAGTTTCAAAAAAACTCGATGTTTTTATTGAAAAATACGGCTTTTCAGGCAGAGTAAACATGCTGCTTGATGAAAATTTTAATGTAATTTTTACTAAAGTTTACCCAATCAAAGAATTACCGGATATAAACGAGATTATCAAGTTTTTGGAGGAAAATCATGAACGCAATTGATTATGCTTTAGCTTTAGAAGAAGATGGCAAAAACTATTACAATGAACAAGCTTTAAAAGCAAAAAAAGAGGAGATTAGGTCTTTATTTTTAATGCTTGCAGCTGATGAGACAAGACATTATAAAATTATAGAAAAATTTAAAGAAGGTGTATACGAATACCTGCCTACCTCAACATTTGACAATGTGCCAAATTTATTTAAAAAACTAAAAAATCAAAATAGTGATTTTTCAGATGAACAAAATTTATTAGATGTCTACAGCAAAGCAATAAAAATAGAAATAGATTCAAGAGATTTTTACAAACAAAAATCTCTTGAATCCGATAATGAAAACGAAAAAAACATACTCCAGCTAATTTCAAAAGAAGAAGATAAACACAGAATTATCCTTGAAAACTTAATGGAATTTATAAGGAAAGGTCAGGAATGGGTTGAATCAGCCGAGTTTAGCCATATCGAAGAACAGCTAAGAAAGGAGTAAATATGGATTATACTATTGTCCTTACAGCCGCAGCAGGTCAAGGCGTTGAAACGGTTGAAGCATTAGTCTCAAAAGCCTTTAAAGAAGCAAATTTTTTTGTGTTTTCCGATAAAGAATATATGTCGAGGGTAAGAGGTGGCGTAAACTCTACCACCATAAGGGTTTCATCAAAAGAAAATAAAGGTTACAAGCAGTTTGCCGATTTTTTATTCTTATTTACAAAAAATGCACTTGATCATTCAAAAAATAGAATATCAAAAGATACAATAATTTTTTCAGAAGAAGATTTTATAACAGATGAGTATAAGTCTCAATTTTTTACAGTTGATTTTTTAAAAATAGCTAAAAATCTTGGCAGCGCAATATTTGCCAATACTGTTGCGTTTGGGTTTATATCATCAATTTTTAAGATTAATGCTGACATTGCACATAATGCAATTAAAAATCATTTTAAAGATCCTGATGTTGCACAAAAAAACATTGAGGCATACAATGCTGGCTATAATCTATTTAAAGATAGCTCATATAGCAAAATCAAACCACAAATTGATTACCTAACACCAAAAAAATATGCTTTACTAAGTGGTTCACAGGCTGTATCACTTGGAGCATTATCTTCAAATGCAAAGTTTTTATCTTTTTATCCAATGTCACCATCTACAGATGTTGCAATATTTTTAGCCCATCAAATGGATAAATTTGATATCGTAGTAGAACAATTTGAAGATGAAATATCAGCAGTTAACGCTGCAATTGGTGCATGGTTTGGCGGAGTTAGAGCTTTTGTTACAACATCTGGGGGAGGTTATGCTCTTATGGAAGAAGGCGTAAGTCTTGCTGGTATGACTGAAACACCACTTGTGGTTCATTTAGCTCAAAGACCATCGCCTGCAACCGGTCTTCCTACAAGAACATCTCAAAGCGACCTCAACTTAGTTTTGTACTCCTCCCATGGTGATTTTCCAAGAGCCATATTTTCACCTAGAAATATAGAAGATGCGTTTTTTGTAACGCAAAAAGCTTTTGATATAGCTGATAAATACCAATGTGTAAGCTATATTTTGACTGACCAATATTTTATGAGCATGATGTATAATATTGATTCAACGCAATTAGAATTTTTGGAACCCAAAAACTATATCATTCAAACACCTCAAGATTACAAAAGGTACGAATTAACTCAAAACGGTATATCAAAAAGAGGTATCCCAGGTTTTGGCGATGGAATTATTGTAGCAAATGGCAACGAGCATGATGAGTATGGAGATATTACAGAAGATGAAACGTTGTCTAAACTCATGCTTGAAAAAAGAATGAGAAAAATAGATGGTATAAAAAGTGAATCATTAAAACCGATGTATATAGGACCACAAATATTTAAAAATTTAGTTGTTTGTTATGGCTCATTGTATGAAAATACAAAAGAGGCCTTAGAATTATTAAAAAGAGATGATACAGGACTATTATGCTATTCTCAGTTGTACCCTTTAAATGATGATGGCTTAAATTACCTTAAAAAAGCACAGAAATTAATCTTTGTTGAGCAAAACTTTTCAGGTCAATTTGCAAACCTGATCTGGAAAGAATATGGCATAAAAGTAGATAAGCTCATAAATAAGTACACAGGAAGACAATTTTTTGTTGAAGAATTAAAAGAAAAACTTGAAATGGCATTGGAGGTTAAATGAGCACGCTTGGTGAATTTGAACCAAAAAGACCTGATTCTTATGATGTATCATGGTGTCCAGGCTGTGGCAATTTTCCACTAAGAGATGCACTGGCTTCAGCTTTCAAAAAATTGAATTTAAAGCCAACAGATATAGCTATAGTTAGCGGCATAGGGCAGGCTGCAAAAATAGTTCATTATATAAATACGCACGGTTTTCATTCGCTACACGGAAGAGCAATACCTATTGCCTCGGCACTTAAAGCTTCAAACCCAAATCTTGTCGTAATTGCTGAAGGTGGCGATGGCGATATGTATTCAGAAGGGGGAAACCATTTTTTGCATGGTATAAGGAGAAACTCAGATATTACAGTTATCATACATAATAACCAAATTTATGGTTTAACAAAAGGGCAGGGCTCGCCTACAACAATGATGGGTCAGCATACAACTACTCAGCCATTTGGCGTATTTGAAGAGCCATTAAATGCAATTGCGCTTGCAATAGTTTTAAATGCCTCATTTGTAGCAAGAGCTTATGTTGGAAACAAAGATTACACAGCAGATATTATTGCCCAAGCAATAAATCATAAAGGTTTTGCTGTGGTTGAACTGTTTCAACCATGTGTCAGTTTTAATAAAGTCAATACCTATCAATGGTATAGTGAACACACATACATAATGCAAAATCACGATCCCAAAAACAAAATACTCGCACTTCAAAAAGCACTTGAAAACGATCCTATGCCACTTGGTGTTTTTTACATAAACGATAAAAAAACATTTGAAGAAAATCTAATGTGTTACAAACAAGACAATACACCATTGTTTAAAAGGAGTACACAAATCGATAAAATTAAACATTTTATAGATGAAAATTTTTAGCATAAATCAATAAATTAATTTATCATATTTTGTCATTCTGAAGTGCTAGCGAAAAATCTACTTATTTTTTTAATGTTTATGAGATCCTTCGTCGCTTGCGCGCCTTCAGGATGACGGGATTCTTCGGCCACTAAAGTGGCCTTCAGAATAACGAAAACATACATTAAAACTATTAAAGTTTATTGTAGAAAAACTCTTTAGCTGGCTTATTTTAGTAAAAGGAGGATTTATATGGATACAATAGCTGGTTTTCAAAAATTAATAGAAAGCATACTAGAGAAAGTAAGCAATAGTATTCCTTCAAATATTATTTACTGGGATGGCTCTACAAAACAGTTTGGAACAACACCAGGCAAGATAACAATAAAGATAAATAGCCCTTTGGTTTTAAAAGAGCTAATGAGTGATTTGAGTCTTGGTTTTGGAGAAAATTACACAAATGGAAATCTAGAGATAGAAGGAAACCTGCAAGATATTTTATACCTTGAACATTTTATAAGAGAAATAGGCATAAAAGCACCTGTAAAAACAAAACTCGAAATCCTTGCAAACAAGCTTTCAAATATAAATTCCAAAAAAGGTTCAAAGAAAAACATATCACACCATTATGATTTAGGCAATGAATTCTTTGGTTTGTTTTTGGATAAAAGCTATACTTACTCATGCGCTTACTTTAAAAACCCAGACGACACAATTGAAAATGCTCAAAACAACAAGTATGAGCTTATATGTAGAAAAATTCATCTGAAAGATAATGATACTGTTTTAGATGTAGGCTGTGGGTTTGGTGGTTTTTTGATATATGCAGCAAAAAGAAATTATATAAAGGGTTTGGGCTGCACTATATCCAAAAACCAGTATGAGTTTGCAAAAGACAAAATCAAAATAGATACTCTTCTTGAGCCATACTCAATAGGTCTTTTACATACAATAGGGCACAATGAACCGCTTCTAACAGATCCATGGACACTGAAGTATATTTTTCCGGGTGGTTACCTGCCATCTTTAGAAGAACTTGTAAAAAGAATCAGAAAAGTAAAATTCTACATTATTGATATAGAAAACTTAAGACCTCATTATGCAAAAACAATACATCACTGGATTGAACGATTTGAAAAAAACATTGTTAAAGTACAACAACTATTTGATGATAAGTTTGTTAGAATTTGGAGGCTCTACCTAAATGGGGCGCAAGCATCATTTAGATGGAGAAATACTCAGCTATACCAGATAGTCTTCTCAAAAGGTCAAATAGATATACCGCTTTATAGGGGAGAAATTTATAATGGATTTTAAGTTATAATAAATATGTGTTTAGTTGTCTTTTCTATAAACCATTTGCAACAATACAAATTAATTTTAGCAGCTAATCGTGATGAATACTATAAAAGAAAAAGTTTATCTTTTGATTGGTACGAATTTGACCACGATACATTACTTGCACCAAGAGACCTTGAAGCATTCGGAAGTTTTTTTGGTATTACAAAAAAAGGTAAATTAGCATTTTTAACAAATTATAGAAATCCTTATTTATTAAAAACAGATGCACCATCTAGAGGTTTAATTGTATGGGATTATCTAACTAAAAATATTGACGAAAAAAAGTTTATAAAAAATATACAACCTGAAAAATTTAACCCTTTTAATTTTGTATTTGGTACAATTGATGAGCTTTATTATTTTTCCAATATCAATAAAAAACTACTTAAAATAAAAAATGGAATTCACACGTTAAGTAATAGTTTTATAGATGCAAATTGGCCCAAAACTCAAAAAGCAAAAATAAATTTTCAAAATATCATATCATCAACTAAAAATCAGAATACACTAATTGATTCATTATTAGAAATGCTACATGATACCACAAAATTTAAAGATAATTTACCAAATACAGGTATTGATAAAGCATTTGAAATAGAGCTTTCTTCGATTTTTGTCAAAACTCAAAATTATGGAACCCAATACTCGTATGTCTTAATAATAGACAATAATAATAAAGCTATCCTTACGGAAGAAAATCATATGCAAAAAACAAAAGAAACATTTACTTTCGAAATTACTTGAATCAATTATTACATAATCATTTAATACTCACAAAAAAATGGCGCGCCCGAGAGGATTCGAACCTCTGGCCCACGGCTTAGAAGGCCGTTGCTCTATCCAGCTGAGCTACGGGCGCTTATAGTGGTCGGGGTGAGTGGATTTGAACCACCGACCCCCTGCTCCCAAGGCAGGTGCGCTAACCAAACTGCGCTACACCCCGTAAAACAGCTTCAATTTTTTATCATATTTAATCTAAAATTGCAACACTTTTTGTTTGTCAAATTATTTATTTTAAATTAAAAATACAATTTGCAAGTTTCTAAAACTTATGATATATACAAACAAGGAGGTATAAGATGCTTAGTGAAACCCATATTATTCTTGTAGTATTACTTGTGGCTTTGATTTTTGGCGCAAGAAAATTACCAGAAATTGGGGCAGGGTTAGGAAAAGGTATTAAAAATTTTAAAAATTCCATAAAAGATACTAAGGAAGAAGAGCCAGAAAAACTCGAAGATAAAGAAAACACAAAATGAAATTCTTAATAAAACCAATCATTGATAAATATTTAGAAAATAAGTCTTATGAGTACGTAAATTATAGCATAGATTATCCTCCAGAAGCAGTATTTGGCGATTACTCAACAAACCTTGCAATGGTTTTAGCAAAAAAAATTAAACAGAATCCCATAAATATAGCACAAGACTTTAAAGCTTTTTGTGAA
Source organism: Desulfurella acetivorans A63 (assembly GCA_000517565.1). Classification (GTDB taxonomy): domain Bacteria; phylum Campylobacterota_A; class Desulfurellia; order Desulfurellales; family Desulfurellaceae; genus Desulfurella; species Desulfurella acetivorans. The sequence continues at coordinate 624,892 of CP007051.1, read as the reverse complement.
AATTCTGAATTTAGCAACAAATTTAAAATCAAAATTGAAAAGCCAGGTTTTATTAACTTTTTTTTAACAAATGAAACTATTTCTAAAGAATTTTTAACATTATATCAAAAAAAAGAGACATATTTCCAATTCGAAAACATGCCAAAAAAAAAGATTCAAATAGAGTTTGTTAGCGCTAATCCAACAGGACCACTTCATATAGGACATGGCAGAGGTGCTGCAATAGGAGATAGTTTAGCAAGAATACTTAATTTTTTGGGCTATAATGTAGTTAGAGAATACTATATTAATGATGCTGGTTACCAAATGTACATACTTGGTTTATCAACTTTCTTAAGATATAAAGAGTTGCTTGGTCAAAAAATAGAATTTCCACAAGATGCTTACCAGGGAGAATACATAAAAGATATTGCACGTGATTTAATAAAAACTTACCAAGATAATTTACTCAGTATGGATAATGCTATCGACATCTGTTTAGATAAAGCTAAAAACACAATTATGAATGATATACTGCACGATATGGAAAATTTTAAGGTAACATTTGATGTTTTCTTTAGCGAAAGTAGTTTATTCCAAAACAACGAAGTAGAACACACCATTGAACTTCTTAAATCTAAAGGTTTTACTTACGAAAAAGATGGTGCTTTATGGCTTAAAACAACACAGTTTAATGATGACAAAGATAGGGTCCTCATAAAACAAGATGGTAAGTATACTTATTTGTCAAGTGATATTGCATACCATAAAAACAAATTTTTAAAGCGTGGATTTGATATGGTTATAGATATTTGGGGTTCAGATCATCATGGATATGTTGCAAGGCTTAAAGCTGCATTGGAAGCTTTAGGCATTGATAGTCAAAAATTAATTGTGTTACTTGTACAATTCGTAAATTTAATCCAAGAAAATAATAAAATTTCTATGTCAACAAGAAAAGCAACATATATAGAACTAAAAGAACTTATCAAAGAAATTGGCACAGATGCTGCTCGATTTATTTTTGTATCAAAAAGCATTAATTCACATTTAGATATAGATATTTCACTTTTAAAGAAAAAATCTATGGATAACCCGGTTTACTACATACAATACGCTCATGCTCGAATTATGAGCATTTTAGAAAAAAGTAATTGCAATAACGAATTAGATGAAAGTATGATCAAGCTTTTGCAAGAAACTGAAGAAATTAATCTAATTAAATCTTTACTTCAGTTTAAAGAGTATTTGCATGATAGCGCAAAAACTTTAGAACCATATCTGATTACAAAATCTTTGCTTATGATTTCAGAAAAACTACATCAATTTTACAATAAACACAAAGTTATTGGTGAAAATAAAGATTTAAGTTGTGCAAGGGTGGGATTAATTAAAACCGTTGCTTTTGTTTTGGCTTTGGGTTTATCATTAATTGGTATTCAAGCAAAGAACAAAATGTGAGGTTATTATGGATCAAGAAAAATTTAAATTTGATCAAAGCAACCAAAACTCACAAAGAAAAACGAGTTTTGGAATTTGGACATTGATTATCTCAATTATAATTGCTTTTGGTTTTGGCTATGGTGTAGGTTTTGTTTCATCTGCTTATTTTAGAAATATCAATATAAACAAAGAACTTGCAAGTAATATACAGATACTTCAAGCTAACAACACTTCATCTGCCGAACCACAAAAACCAAAATCAATTACAAATAACCAGGCTAAAATAACTATTCAAACAAATAGCACAAATACCACGAAATCTGAGATAAATGCAATTGCTAACAGTCTTGCCAATCAAACAAATGAAACCAAAAGCTCAAAAACGCAAGAAATCCAAAAATCTGCGCAACAAATAGCTACACAGGCTAAACCAAAAATACATGAAATTAAAAACTCAACTACAAACGTTAATGAACAAAAAGTATCTAGTCAGCAAAAGGTACCTAAAGAACAAGCCAATTACATCGTTCAAGTTGCATCATTTCCTGATAGATCGAAAGCATTAAATTTGGTTATTTCACTTATCCAAAAAGGCTATAATGCTTCAAGTGAGCAGACAATAATAAACAATACTCCATACACAAGAGTAATAATAGCAGTTCATAGTCTTTCACAGGCAAATAAAGTTGCAGAAAAATTAAAAACAGAAGGCATAACAAATCTGCCTATAATATATGAGAGGAAACAATGATACCTTACCCAAACATTAACCCAATAGCTTTTTCAATCGGGCCATTTCATATCTTTGGCAAAACAATTGGACCATTTAATGCAAGGTGGTACGGTATAGCTTATGCATTAGGTTTTTTAATAGGATATTTTTATATCAAACACAGAATAAAAATTTCTGATTATTTTAAAAACAAATCGATAGCAGACGATTTGATATTTTATTCCATAATAGTAGTAATAATTGGTGGTAGGCTAGGCTATGTGCTCATTTACAACTTTGCTTATTATATGAATCACCCGCTTAGAATATTCTATGTATGGCAAGGTGGGATGAGTTTCCACGGTGCTTTAGTAGGTCTTGTTTTGGTAGGTTTGTATATCTCCAAAAAATACAATGTAAGGTTTTATAAACTTGCAGATGAAGTTGCTGTTATTGCTCCTGTTGGTATTTTCTTTGGAAGAATTGCAAATTTTATAAACGACGAATTGTGGGGTAGGCCATCAAATCTTCCATGGGCAATTGCCTTTCCAAGAGGCGGCTATATTCCAAGGCAACCATCTCAACTCTACGAAGCTTTATTTGAAGGTCTAATATTATTTTTGATCTTGTATTTTTCGCGTGATAAACTAATTAAAAAAGAAGGTTTTTTATTCTGGTTATTTGTATTGTTATATGGTATATTTAGATTTTTTGTTGAATTTACAAGAGAACCAGACCCTCAAATAGGTTTTATTCTGGGTTTTACTATGGGACAATGGTTGTGTTTAGCTATGATTTTAGTATCTACAATTTTCTTTATTATCCTCAGAAAAAAATGGAAAAATGCAACCTGAAGAAATAATATCACTAAAACTTAAATCCATAGAAGATAAGAAAAAAGAGTTACCTTCTCATATATTAGAAATGGGTCTTAACATGCTATATAAAGAACCAATAGATTTAAAAAAAATATTTTCAAAAGATTTTTGTGAAATAATAGAAATAAAAAATTTTGACCAAGATAAAACTTATAATATAGCTGAAACTACAAGTGCTCTTATTATCAATTCTGATGATGTATTTTTACATGGTTCATTGGAAAATATTTCTTATGCCAAAGAAAATTTTAATTTACCAGTAATAGCAAGAGATTTTTTTTTGGAAGAGTATCAGGTTTATTTAATAAGGATTTACCAAGCAGATGGTATTATTATAGAGCCAAGTTTAATTGATGATCAAACATTAGAAAAAATTTCACTATTAAGCCTTGCTATGGGTATTGAGCCAATATACGAGATACGAACACAAAATGATATAGATAGATTAAAAAAATTTGATTTTGCCAATATGTTTATTTTTGAAAATGAAAATCTAATATCAAATATTAAAAAAACTAAATTCAATATTTTTTACGACACAGCAAAAAATAAAGAAAATTTAACTGAAAGGGGGGCAAAAATATTTATCAGGGTTTTAATTTAGATGAATTTAAACAAAAAACTATATATTTTATTGGCATTGGTGGCATTGGAATGAGTTCTATTGCACAATACTTACATACAAAAGGTTATAAAATAAAAGGCTCAGACCAAAGCGAAAATAAAAATGTCTCAGCATTAAAAGAATTAGGTATAAAAGTAAATATAGGACATTTTCCGCAAAATTTAACTGATGATATAGCGCTTGTTGTAATATCATCTGCTATAAAAGAGGATAATCCTGAAGTTATTCAAGCCAAAAAAAACAATATAAGAGTTTTAAAAAGGTATGAATTACTGGCTTTGCTTTTTAATGAAAAATTTGGTATAGCAATTGCAGGTTCTCATGGAAAAACTACAACTACATCTCTTGCCACAGAACTTTTATGTGAAGCATCTTTAAACCCTACAGCTATTATTGGCGGCAAAATCCAAAAAATAAAGCAAAATGTAATGTGTGGAAACAGTAATTACTTTATTGCCGAAGCAGATGAAAGCGATGGAGGCTTTTTGCTTTTAAACCCAAAAATAGCTATTGTAACAAACATAGACAACGACCATTTAAATTTTTACAAAAATTTTGAAAATGAAATAGAAGCGTTTAAAGAATTTATTAAAAAAAGTAATTATGCAATACTAAATATAGATGATGAAAATTTATCAAAAATTATGAAGCAATTAAACAAAGAGCGTTGTTTTACTTATTCTATTCAAAATAAAAACGCTCATTTTTGGGCTGAAAATATAACGCATAATGGAAAATCAAGTCAATTTGTTGTCCACACGCCTCAAGAAAATATTGATATAACACTAAATATACCAGGAATTCATAATATTTCAAACTCTTTAGCAATCGTAGCATTATCACATATATTGCGCATAGAAAAACATTATTTACAAAGAACACTTGAGTTTTTTAGCGGTGTGGATAGAAGATTTAGTTTCAGATCGTTTTTAAAAGATGGCGTTGAAGTATATGATGATTATGCACATCACCCAAGAGAAATAGAAGCTACGCTTCAAGCAGCTAAACAAACTGCTAAATCTCGGGTTATTGCAATTTTTCAGCCACATCGCTACACTAGAGTACAATCTCTAATGAATGAGTTTGCAAAATCTTTTAAACTTGCTGATGTGGTATTTTTGCTTGATATTTATCCGGCAGGTGAGTCCCCAATTGAGGGAATAAATTCAAAAATACTTGCAGAAAATATCAATAAATTTTCAAACAATTGTATTTATATTGATGACATATCAAAAATAAAACCAATGTTACTTAAAGAAACAAAATCTGGCGATTTAGTAATTACAATGGGAGCAGGCGACATTACTAAACTTTCTTATCAGCTTAATGCTAATGAAACAAATTAAAATAAATACCAATCTTATAACATCTTTTAAGCAAAATGGAACATGCACACTAAATGTCATAGAAAATATGGATGATTTGCATGAAATAGAGCAGGGCAAATTAGTCGGCGAAGGAAGCAATATTATAATAAGAAACCATCAAAATTTATATAAACTTTCTAAAACATTTTCATATGTAAATATTGTAGATTCTTTGGTTATTGTCGGAGGATCAACTAAAATCAGTCTTATAAATAAAATTTTAATAAAAAATGGTTTATCTGGCCTTGAATTTCTAGGCGGAGTTCCAGCAAGCATCGGAGGATGTGTTAGAATGAATGCTGGTGCGTTTGGAAAAAGTATTTCAGATATTTTTGAGTATGCCATATGTTATAATCATGATAAAGGCATTTATACTATTCATAAAGATAATGCTTATTTTTCCTACAGGAATTCAAATTTTAAGGATAATGTTATTCTAGAAGTAGGTCTAAGGCTTAAAAAATCAAATTATCACGATATCATAACTAAATTAAACGAAAACACCAAAATAAGGCTTTCAAAAGCTCCATTACTTCGTACATTTGGTAGTGTTTTTAAAAATCCACCAAACATGGTGGCTGGTAAATTAATTGAAGAATGTTATCTTAAAGGTAAAATTATAGGTGATGCTATGATTTGCAAAAAACATGCCAACTATATAGTAAATTTAAACAAAGCCACTGCAGATGATGTCTTGTATTTAATTGATATTATAAAAAACAATGTTTATAAAAAATTCAATGTTGAGCTTGAAGAGGAGGTTGTAATTTTATGAGCATACTTGTTGTGTGTGGAGGTGATTCATCAGAAAGAGAAGTATCAATAAGAAGCGGAAGCGCGATTCACCAAGCTCTTTTAAATTTAAAATATGATGCGCAAAAATATATTTGCGAAAACAAAAAAGATTGTATAGAAACAATACTAAAGAAAAAACCTGATGTAGTTTTTATAGCTTTACATGGTGGATTTGGTGAAGACGGTACTCTTCAAGCAGCACTTGAAATGCATAATATAAAATATACTGGTTCAAATTCACTAACCAGTAAAGTATGTATGAATAAATTTTTTACAAAAGCTATTTTAAAAGAATATCATATACCCACAAAACCCGCACTTTTAGCAAAGGATATAAAAGATATAATTAATATAAATAGTTTTCCAGTATGCATTAAACCAAACAATGAAGGCTCTTCAATTGGTGTTGAATTCGCCTACGATGACATTCAACTCAAAGCAAAATTTAGCGAACTTATAAAACAATTTAAAGAATTAATTATTGAAGAAAAAATTACAGGCACAGAAGTAACACTTAGCATGATAAACTCAGAATGCCTACCTTTAATAGAAATTGCACCCAAAAAAGGCTTTTATGATTATCAAAACAAATACACATCTGGTGCAACCGAATATATAATACCCGCAAGAATAAATCAATCAACTATTGACGAAATTAATAGAATTGGAAAAACAATATATAAAGCATTTTATTGTAAAGGTGCAATAAGAATTGATATGATGATAGAAAAAAACATACCATACGTTTTAGAAATAAATACAATTCCTGGTATGACTCAAACAAGTCTGTTACCAAACGCAGCAAAAAGTGTCAATATAAATTTTGAAATGCTTGTTGAAAAAATACTTAAATCTGCATATGAAGGATTTTAAGAATTTTAAAACTTATAAAAAAACCAAAAAAAATTATTCTAATATTAAAAGAAAAATATTTTTAAAACTATTATTAGTATTAATACTTGCAGTTTTTTCTTATGGAATATATCAAGTTTTCTATATCTTGAAAAATTCTCAAGAATCAAAATTACGATATGTATATATAAAGGGCAATAAAATCCTTCAATCTAACTATCTAATCCATAGTTTAGGTATATCCAATAATACAAAATTAAATTCACACTTAAAATTAGATGTTTACAATAAATTAAAAAAAAATCCATTTATTGAAAACGCAAAAATTGCTATTATTAAACCAGATACGCTTTATATTGATATTAATGAAAAGACCCCATTATGTATCTTAGAGGTAAATAACAAACAGTTACTATTCTCTAATGATGGTCAATATATAACTGATAATATTGATCCTAAAAAAATTAAGGTCGATAAAATTTTACACATTAAAATGGCAAATTTAACGCCTCAAATTAACAATAAAAAGGTCGTATTAGAGCTTGTAAATTTATACAAAAAATTAGACAAACTAGAAAAAATTAGTTATATTATAATGGAAGATAATAAGTTTGGGGTTAATTTGAAAAATGGAATTATGGTAACAGCTAACATGTTTAATTGTGATTATGATAAATCCATAAAAAGGCTTGAAATAATTTGGCCAAAGCTTTTACCCGATACTGATAAGATTGAAAATGTATCAATATGTTATCCAGATAGAATTATTATAAAATGGAAAACAAAGGAGACAAAAAGTGGAAGATAGCGGTAGAATTATAGTAGGTTTGGACATAGGTACAACCAAAGTGTGCACAGTTGTAGGCAAATATGATTCAACAGAGTTAAGAATAATTGGTATTGGAACAAACCCATCTTCCGGCCTTAGAAAAGGTATTGTAATAAACATAGATCAAGCTGTTGATTCAATCAAAAAATCCATCTTCAAAGCTGAACAAATGAGCGGTATTAAAATAACAAATGTCTATGCTGGCATTTCAGGTAGCCACATACGTTCATATAATTCAACTGGTGTAATAGCTGTAAAAGGTAACGAAGTTACAGAAGCCGATATAAAAAGGGTAATTGATGGCGCTAAAGCTATTATTATTCCTCCAGATAGAGAAATTATACATGTCATACCTCAAGAATTCATTGTTGACGAACAAACTGGAATAAAAGAACCACTTGGTATGTCTTGCACCAGGCTTGAAGCCAAAGTACATGTTGTCACAGGTGGCGTATCAAATATACAAAATATTATAAAATGCTGCCAAAAAAGTAGTTTAAATGTAGTTGATATTGTTTTGCAACCAATAGCATCATCACTTGCTGTATTAACACAAGATGAAAAAGATATTGGAGTTTGTTTGGTTGATATTGGCGGTGGCACTACTGATGTAGCTGTATTTTTAAACAATTCACTAAGACATACTTTTGTTTTATCAATTGGTGGAGATCATATAACAAATGACATTTCCGTAGCATTCAGACTGCCATATAAAGAAGCGGAAAATTTAAAAATCAACTATGGTACAGCCATGATAGAAGGTAACTATGAAGACGAAACAATCGAACTTCAAAGAAATTTTTCATCAAAAATTAAACAAATCTACAAAAGTGATTTAGCTCAAGTAATAGAACCAAGAATAGAAGAAATATTTTCTTTAGTGAAAGAAGAACTTGATAAAATGAATATTTTAGGACTATTAGGTGCTGGTGTAGTTTTAACTGGTGGAACTGCTATGCTTGAAAATATAACAGATTTAGCGGAAAACATATTTAAATTACCTGTTAGGGTAGGCTATCCTATAAACATTGGTGGTATAAAAGATGCATTGAATAACCCAATGTATTCAACGGCTATTGGTCTTACAATGTATGCAGTAGAAAATAGACAAGAAAAAGGTGATGTTTTGGCAACACCAAATAGTGGTGATACGTCTTTTTCTTCAATTATTTCGAAAATGAAGAAATGGATTAAGGAGATGTTTTAAATGAGTGATTCAAAGCAAAAAATAACTGAGACATTTCGTGATGGGGCTATTATAAAGGTTGTTGGCGTAGGCGGTGGTGGTTCTAACGCAGTAAACAATATGGTTAAATATGGAATAAAACATGTAGAATTCATATCAATTAACACAGATAAACAAGCTTTGGATTTATCTTTGGCCCCAAATAAATTACAAATCGGTGTTAATTTAACAAAAGGCTTAGGTGCAGGCAGTGATCCTCAAAAAGGCAAACAAGCCGCAGAAGAAAGCATTGAAGATATCAAAAAAACACTTCAAGGCGCTGATATGGTTTTTATAACAGCAGGAATGGGAGGTGGCACAGGCACAGGCGCAAGCCCAATAATAGCAAAGGTAGCTAAAGAATTAGGGGCACTAACAATTGGTGTTGTAACAAAACCATTCAGCTATGAAGGAAAAAATAAAGAAAAAATTGCTAAAGAAGGCTTAGAATCGCTTAAACAAATTGTTGATAGTATAATTATCGTACCTAATCAAAAACTGTTTGATTTTTACAAAAATTTAACACTTATTGATGCTTTTAAAAAAGTTGATGATATTTTAAGACAAGCAGTACAAAGTATAGTTGAACTTGTTCAAAAACCTTCTGATAATGCTTCATTTATTATTAATATTGATTTTGCAGATGCACAAACAATAATGAGTGAAAAAGGTATTGCTCTAATGGGAATAGGTGAAGCAACTGGCGATAACAGAATTAAAATAGCTACAGAAATGGCAATATCAAACCCTTTGCTTGAAAATACTAGCATTGAAGGCGCAAAAGGTATTTTAATGAATATCACAGCAAGCAGTAATTTTGGATTACAAGAATTGGAAGAAGCGGCTAGCATAATCCAAAATGCCATGAATGAGCAAGCAATATTTAAATATGGTTTTATTGTCAATGATGCATTAGAAGATAAAGTAAGAGTAACAATTATTGCAACTGGTTTTGAAGAAAAAAATAAAGATTCAATAAAAAAAACCAATATAAAGTATAAAAATATAGATAAAAATTACTTCAATGAAATAAGGAAAATATCTGAAATGCCAATTGAAGATAAATTTGATATACCAACTTACATAAGAAATAAAGAAGAGTAGAAAATTGGGCCTAATATTTTTAATTGCTTTTTTTTCTTTTTTGATTGGGAGTATACCTTCTGGTTATTTGATAGGAAAAACTAAAGGTATAGATTTAAAATCCACTGGTAGTGGTAATATTGGCGCATCAAATGCGTATAGAGTTCTTGGCAAAAAAGAGGCTTTACTTACTCTACTATTTGATATGGCAAAAGGTTTTATTGTAGTTTTATGTGTTGAAAAAATCCCTTTTGCTCAAAATTTAAAAGAAATTTTAGTACCTGTTTCGATAGTGTCTGTAGTTTTAGGACATGATTTTTCAATTTTCTTAAAATTTAAAGGCGGAAAAGGTGTAGCTACAACATATGGTAGCATACTTATATACTCTAACTATGCTTACATTGGTTTACTGCTATGGCTAATTATTTTAAAAATCACAAAATACGCCTCCCTTGCTTCTTTATTGTCGTTTAGCATTACGGTTCTGCTTGTTTTAATATTTGAAACAAGCATTAAAGTAAAAATCACTTTTTTAATTTTATTATGTCTAATGATAATTAGACATTTCAGCAATATAAAAAGAATATTAGAAGGAAAAGAACATAAAATCGAAGGGAGAGTTTAAATATGGCATTAAATGAAAAAGAAATCTATTTTATAGCTGATAAAATTGTCAATACTCTTATTAGAAAAGGCCTTATTCAATTAAAAAAAGATAAGCCGGTAATAGTAGATTTTGTTAAACAAACTTTAGAACAAGATGCTCAAAGAGAAAAAGAAATTGATCAAAAAACACTTTTGTACATTGAAAACTACAAAGAACAAATAAAACAGGAAAATATTGATCAAACAAAATTTTTTCAAATGATAAAACGAAAAATTGCAGAAAGAGAAGGATTTGTTTTATGAAATACTCAAAGGATAGAATACGCAATATAGCTAGAAATATAGTAAAAAATCTAGAAAACAACAAAGTGGTTGACTTTTTAGTATCAAGAGATATTCTATTGTCAGAGATTGAAAATGTTATTGAGGATTATTTTAAAATAAATATTCAAGCTTACGAAGCTGCTTTGGAAGAAATTAAAAAGAAAAAGAAAATTATGGCTGGAAGCATTGAGTGGGATATAACGTTTAATCAGATATACGAACAAGAGTTAAATAAAAGGTTATTAAAATGACAAAAGCTTATTTAGTTTTGGAAAATGGCACTATATTTGAAGGAAAGTCATTTGGTGCTCAAGGTACGACAATAGGTGAAATTGTATTCAATACAAGCATGAGCGGTTACCAGGAAATACTTACAGATCCTTCATATAAAGGTCAAATTGTACTTATGACATACCCCCAAATTGGCAATTATGGAACAAATGATATAGATCTTGAAAGTGAAAAACCAACAGTTGAAGGTTTTATTATAAAAGAATTGTCTCCAATAGCCTCAAATTTCAGAAGCAAATATACACTTGATGAGTATCTTAAAATGTACTCAATAGTTGGCATTTCGGATATAGATACAAGGTATTTGACCAAAATTTTACGTGAATACGGTAGTATGATGGGCATGATAACAACTGAAGAACTCACAAAAAATGAACTTATAGCTAAATCTAAAAATTTAGGCACAATTGTGGGAAAAGATTTAGTACAATATGTTACATGCTCAACTTCATATAGATGGGACGAACCATTATATCACTTTGATTTTGAAAACAAAACGCAAACAAAAAATATACAAAAAAGACCCAGAGTTATAGTATTCGATTTTGGCACAAAAAGAAATATTTTACGACACCTATATAGCACAGGTTTTGAAGTAATGGTTGTAAATGCTTACACTACATACGAAGATATTAAAAAATTATCACCTGATGCTATTTTTTTATCCAATGGACCAGGAGACCCAAGAGGTCTTAGTGATAAACACTTAACAGAAGTAAAAAAAACAATTTTAGAATATCCAACATTTGGTATTTGTTTTGGATTACAAATAATTGCCAGAATTTTTAACGCAGAAATTTATAAATTAAAATTTGGTCATCATGGAGCAAATCATCCCGTTAAAAATTTACTTACTGAAAAAATAGAAATAACTGTTCAAAACCATAATTATGCAGCTACAGAAGATAGTTTATTAAAAAATGATTTTGAAATAACACATAAGAATCTAAACGATAATAGCATAGAAGGCATAAAGCACAAAAAATTACCAATATTTGCTGTTCAATACCACCCAGAAGCCAGTGCTGGACCTCACGATTCAAATTATCTTTTTGATGAGTTTTATAAAATGGTTACAGGAGGCGAAATTGAGAAAACAAAGAACAATTAAAGAAATTGTGAAAGTTTCTGGTATAGGCGTCCATACTGGGAAAAAAGTTGATGTTATAATAGAACCAGCTCCAGATGATACAGGCATAGTTTTTTATAGAACAGATAAAAACGTTCTAATACCGGTAAATCAAAACAATGTTGTAGATACAACTTTATCCACTACAATAGGTTTAAATGGAGTCTATGTTAAAACTGTTGAACATTTGCTTGCAAGTTTGTATGCATTAAATATAGATAACTGCATTATAAGAATAGATAATGAAGAAGTGCCTATATTGGATGGTTCTAGTGCTCCATGGGTATATTTATTAAAAAATGCTTCCTATGTTGAGCAAAAACATTATAAAAAAGTTTTAATAATAACAAAGCCTGTAAAAATTAAAGAAAATGGTAAATTTGTCGCACTTGTGCCATGTAGAAAATTTAAAATAAGTTATGCAATTTCATTTGAAGGTACTTTCATTAATAAACAAAAATATGAACTTGAAGTTAATGAACAAAGTTTTATTAAAGAAATAAGCAAGGCAAGAACTTTTTGTTTTTTAAGAGACATTGAATATATGCAGCAAAATAATTTAGCACTTGGCGGAAGCCTTGACAATGCAGTTGTGGTTGATGATTACGGTGTAATTAATGAAGATCCCCTTAGGTATGAAAATGAATTTGTAAGACATAAAATACTTGATGCGATTGGAGACTTATCAATTTTAAATTATGATTTAAAAGCTCATTATATCGCATATAAATCAGGTCACAATTTAAATTATAAACTTGTTTCAAGTTTATTAAAAGATAAAAAATCTTATGTAATAATTGGTTCTCCAAAGCAAGAAGTGCAAGTATTGGAAGATTTAGGCTTTTTAAAACCATATTGGTTGAATCAGATTTAGAAAAATATTTAACTTCGTATAATTTACATTATGTCAACTAAGAGGTAAAATAATAATGAAAGTTTTAGTTACTGGTGGTGCTGGTTATATTGGTTCTCATACAATTAAATCTCTAAAAAATGAAGGTATAGATACACTAACATTTGACAATCTATCAACTGGACATAAATGGGCTTTACTGGGCGAAAAATTATTTGTAGGTGATTTAGAAGACATAGATGCTATAAATAAAGCAATTGTTTACTTCAAGCCAGATGCAGTCATTCACTTTGCAGCATCAATACAAGTTGGAGAATCTGTTGTAAACCCCATTTTGTACTATTCAAACAATGTAAAAAATACAATCAACCTACTAAATGCTATGATAAAAAACAATGTAAACAAAATTGTATTTTCATCAAGTGCTGCAGTTTACGGAATACCAAAAGACAACAATCCCGTAAAAGAAACATGCCAGACTTTGCCTATTAACCCATACGGTCAAACAAAATTAATGATAGAAAAAATATTATCCGATATGGCTTTCGCAAATCAAATTGAGTACATTGCGCTAAGGTATTTTAATGCTGCTGGCGCTGACAAAGATGCACAAATTGGACAGGCATACAAATTTGCTACGCACTTGATAACAAGGGCCCTAAAGACTGCCAAAGGTAAATTTGAAAAATTAGAAATATACGGAACAGATTATCCTACACCAGATGGTACCTGTATAAGAGATTATATACACGTTGATGATCTGGCTTTTGCACACCTGCTTTCACTTAAAGCACTTTTTAACAATATAAAAAATGAAGCTTTCAATGTTGGTTACTCAAAGGGCTATTCTGTAAAAGAAGTGATTAATAAAGTCAAAGAAGTAACAAAGATTGATTTTAAGGTTGTTGAAGCAAAAAGACGACAAGGTGATCCAGCCTATCTTGTAGCTTCAAATGATAAAATTAAAGAATTACTTAAATGGGAGCCTAAATATAATAATTTAGAATATATTATACAAACAGCGTGGGAATGGGAAAAAAAACTTAGTTATTATGGAGCTTGAACTTTGCGATTTTAAGTTTATTCAGCTTTATCAACCAAAATTTGGCTATCGTTTCAGTTTCGAACCATTTATTCTAACCGATATAGATTTACCAAAACATATCAAATTCGCAGCCGATTTTGGCAGTGGTTGTGGAATTATTGCAATTTTACTATCAAAAAAGTTTCATTTAGAAAAAATATTTGCAGTTGAAACAAACGTTGATTATATTAAAATAATACAAAAAAATATATGCATAAATAATGTTAAAAACATTGAGATTATTGATTGCATCGAGAAATTGCCAAATAATTCTTTGGAATTAGTATTAAGTAACCCACCCTATTATACAAAATCTAGTTTTCGCATATCAAAAAAATTTGAAATGCAAAAATTTGAAACTTTACCGCTCTCACAGATGCTAGAAAAAATAACGCCTAAAATTAAAAAAAATGGCCTATTTCGACTTTCATTTCACCCAACAAGATTATTTGAGTTATTTACTGAACTATCAAATAAAAAATTTGGTATAAAAACAATTCAGCCAATATATGGAACAAAAAAAACAATATCAAAATTTTGTATTATTGAAGCAAAAAAATTTGCTAAAACTTATATAACGGTGAATTCGCCTATTTTTTTAGAAGATTATAAATTTTCTCTATAAGATTGTCTTTAGATAAAAAATACTTGTGTCTTAAGAATTCACTATCACCCTGTTCAATAAATGCATCAGGTAAAGCTATATGTTTAATTTTTGGATACTTACCATTACTATTTAAATAAGCATGATAAATTAAAGTTTGGCCAAGTGAACCAATGTAGGTATTTTCTTCCATTATAATAATATTATTAAAAGTATTCAAAATATCAGAAAACATTTTTGTATCAAACGGTTTTATAAAAAGAGCATTTATAATATGGGGATTTATACCATTACTTTTTAATTCTTCTAGGGCCTGCATAGCATATTTTATACAGTTGCCATATGCAATTATACAAATATCATTTGCATCGGATGCATTCAAAACCTGCCATTTACCAAACTCTATTGTATCTATAAATCCATCCTCAAAATTAACAGATTCTCCTCTAGGGTACCTTATTGCAAAAGGACCAAAATTACCATTAATAGCAAACTTTAATAGAGCATCAAGCTCAGTTGCATCTTTTGGCGCAGTTATGATCATATTTGGAACTAAATTTAAATAAGATACATCAAAAATACCCTGATGAGTTTCACCATCATCTCCAACAATACCAGCTCTATCAATAGCAAATACTACATTTAATTTTTGAAGTGCTATATCATGTATGATTTGATCGTATGATCGTTGCAAAAATGTTGAGTAAATTGCAACAATTGGTTTCATGCCAGAGATAGCAAGCCCACCCGCAAATGTCACCGCATGCTGCTCTGCAATGCCTACATCAAAAACCCTATCTGGAAAAATATTTTTAGCTTTTTCAAGACCAGTACCTATAAGCATGGCTGCACTAATAGCAACAACTTTTGGATTATCCTGCATTATATTTATTACACTTTCTCCAAACACTGAAGAATAACTTTGAGTTGCATTCTTTTCCAGTGTTTGACCTGTTGAAATATCAAATGGTCCTATGCCATGGAATTTCGAAGGATTTTCTTCAGCATATTTATAACCTTTGCCTTTTTTTGTGAGAATATGAACAAAAATAGGACCTCTTAAATTTTTAACATTCTCAAATATGGTAACTAAGTCTTCAATATTTTCTCCATCAACAGGACCAAAATATTTAAAACCAAATTCTTCAAAAAGTAAACCCGGAGAAAAAAATTTAAAAGATTCTTCTATTTTTTTTGCAAGTTTTAAAGCAGGTTCGTTTAGTACAGGAAAACCTTTTATGGCTTTTTCAATTTCTTTTCTTAGTGTGTTATACGTAGGACCTGTTAGTCTTTTTGTTAAATATGTGGATATAGCTCCTAAAGACTTCGATATAGACATTTTATTGTCATTTAAAACAACTATTAGATCTTTATCTAACTCACCTGAATTATTTAATGCTTCAAAAGTGATGCCACTAGTGAGCGCTCCATCACCAATTACAGCTATAATTTTTTCTTTAGTGTTTAGAAGATCTTTGGCAGTAGTCATACCCAAAGCAGCTGATATTGCTGTGCTGGCGTGTCCTACATTAAAAGTATCATACTCACTTTCTGTTATTTTTGGAAATCCACTTATTCCGCCGTAAGTTCTTAAGGTTTTAAATTGATCTCTTCTGCCCGTAATAATTTTGTGTGCATACGTTTGATGTCCAACATCCCAAACAATTTTATCTTTTGGTGTATTAAATACATAGTGCAAAGCCAAAGTTAACTCTACAGCACCTAATGAAGAAGCAAGGTGACCCCCATTTTTTGATACTGTTTCTATTATAAGTTGTCTGATTTCGTTTGCTAAATTACTTAAATCTTTAAGCTTTAGCTTTTTTAAGTCACTTGGCGAATTAATTGTTTCTATCATTTAGTCTTTTCTAAATAAACCTTGGCTTGCTTGGCTTCTGGTGAATTAGGATACGTTTTTATAACTTTTTCCAAAAGAAAACGCCCGTCAATTTTGTCTCCAAGATTAATAAACGATAATCCTTCTTTCAACATAGCCATACTTGCAAATTTACTTTTAGGATAAGTATTGACTATCTGATCAAAATTAATAATTGCTTTATCATAAATTTTTAAATTATAATAGCTGTCAGCTATATAGTATAAAACCTGGTCATTATATTTAGAATTTTTATAAGTTTTTTGAAAATTAGTAAAGGCCTTGATAGCTTGATTGTATTCTTTAGCATCAAATAGCGCCTTAGCTTTTTTAAATTCAGCATCTTCTGGTGAAATAGTTGGCGATTGAGCTGCACTTGTTTGTGAAGTTTGCATAGGTTGAGCAGAAATCTGCTGCTTTAATGCGTTTAATTCAGCTTGAAGTTTATTTAGTTGCTCTTTAATTTCAGGCGAAGCACCGCTGTTAGCTTGAATACTTTCAATTTTTCTTGCAAGATCATCAATTCTGCCTTTTAATTCACCATATTTAACAAGCAAATCTTCAATTTTGAGATAAAGATTTGCTTGATTTGATTGAAGCGTCTTAATATCGGCAGAATTTTTTGAAATCTGATCTAATAAAGAACTATATGGATTTTCTTGGGCAAAAGCGCTGCTTACTAAGCTAACCAAAATTATAAGTGCTATCAAGGCCTTTTTCATAGTAGTACCCTTAATTACTTAGATAAAATCACAAACTGATCATTTCTATTTTTTGCCCAGGCATATTCATTATGAGCAGGATCAACTGGCTTTAGTTTACCATTGCTCAATGTTTCAATCCTATCTGGTGATATACCATGCATTACAAGGTAGTTCTTTGCTGCATCAGCCCTTTTTTGGCCTAAAGCTAGGTTATAGGCTTCCGTTCCACGCTCATCGCAGTTTCCTTCAATCTTAATTTTGATGTTTGGATGTTTTGCCATATAATCTGCTATACCATCTAGTACTTTTGGAACATCCTGATTAATACCCCATTTGTCAATGTGAGTTAAATTATACTTGTCGAAGTTAAAATGAATGCGTTGGAAGATTTCCTTTAGCCTTTCTTCCTCGCTGACTTCAGGTGTAGTTACTGGTGCTGGAGCTGCTGGTGCTTGTTGTTGAACCTCTTGTTTTACTGGTGCTGGAGCCTCAGCAACAGGCTTTTTTGGTGTCGTACAACTACAACTGTAAGCCAAAAACGACGCACTAACGATTGCAGCAAGCGAAAGATAAGTCTTATTCATAACAATACCTCCTCAATTTATTTTTTTACTAACATCTAGCCCACCAAAATGAGAATACAACTTATTAGCTCCAATTGCAAGCGAAAAATTGCCATTTATTGTGTTAATTATATATATTCCATCTTTAGAGTCAATACTACCATAGACTGCAACATATCTATTATCGTATGACCAACTAGGTGAATCAAGATAATAAGAGCTAATTATATTTTCATTATTGCCGCCATTTACACCGATAACATTTAATGAAAAATCCGAACCTGCACAAATATACGCAATTTTCGTACCATCCGATGAAACTGCTGGAGATTGAGAATTTGGACAATTATACGTTAGTCTAGTCGAAACGCCTAATCCTAAATCCAAAGAATAAATTTGAGGAGAACCTTCAGAATTTGAAACATAAATCATCTTTGATAAATCAGGAGTAAAGTAAGGCGATATTGTTATACCATTATTGTTTGTTAATTGTTTAACAATATTACCAGCTTTATCAACTAGAAAAATATTTATATTCGAATTTTTATTGATCGAAACTGCATATAGACCATTCTTATAGTAAGTACCATTTTCACTAAAATTTGAAGCAGAATATAAACTTCTAACGTGACCATTAGATAAATTTAATAAATAGACACTTGGATATTTATTCAGATAAGCCGTAAAACTTACCTCATTATCTGTTGTCCACATTGGGAGCAATAAATTAGTATTATAGTGTGTTATTTGTTGTATATTTTCTCCATCAAAATCAGCTATATATAAGTTTTTAACGTTTTTTGATCCTGCTGAAAATATGATTTTACTTTCAAATGGACCATATATACCCGTATCATATAGCATAAAATTGTCTACCAATTTATGCGAAACCCATGCAAAATTATTTGCTGTAATTTTAGTATCTATAACAATTTTTTGATTTGTAACATCATATACTACTGCCTCCAATACTACATTATTTTCACTTCCGCTAACGCTACCATAAATCCCATAATTACAACCACTAATATCAGATGGGTTATTTATTGTTGAATTTATATCATTTGCTTGGTAAAAACCGCTCATATTTAAATCTCTTACTATAACACTCTTTACTTTTGAGGCTAATTGAGGGTTTGAAGATTTTAGGTTGTATACATTAATTATAATTTTTTGATAATTTGGATTAGTAATGTTTAATTCATAATTTTGAGCATATATTAGACCGCTATATACAAAAAATAACATAATAAAAAAAAATATAATTTTCCTCATTTTATACCTCCTTAGTCTTTTATAAAGAAATTCAAAATTAAGTCAAGGGTATTTCTATTATTTAAATATTTTTTAGGCACCGGAGGAAGTGTGGAATTATTAATTGCTGTTATAACAGTCCTATCATAATATGGATTTCCACTAGACTTTACGATACTAACACTAATTATTTTACCGTTTGGTGCAATTGTAATTTTAACACGCGTTACAAGTTTATTGTTTGGTAATAAATTTTGATCTACAAACCAATTTGAATGAATAATTCCTTGTACAACTGATAAATAATCTGAAAAAAGTTTATCCTGATTGCCAACTCCACTACCTTGAGCTTTAATATTACCAACACCGGATTGAGTTTGAGAATTTTCTCTTAGTTGTTGTGCAATTTCACGTATTTTATTTTCTAACATTGCTTCTTTTAATTGCGTAATTTTTTCTTGAAGTGCTTTTGCTTTGAGTTGTTGAATTTTATTTTGGATATTTTCTTGGATTTCTTTTTGATTTACTTTAGGTTTTTGCACTTCTTTTTCTACTTTTTTAAGTTCTGTTTGTGGTTTTTCAATAACCTTTTTATGTTCTTCTATATTTTGTGGCTTTGGTGGAATCTGCTCTTGAGTTTTTTGTACTTCTTTGTTAATTTTTGGTGGAAGTGTTGTAGCAGCATGAGGTATTGGTTTAGGCGAAGTAGTAAGAGGCTGTATTGTATGTTGATGCCCTGCCCTGCCTTCACCTGGCGTTAATAAACTAACAGTATAAGTTGGCATTGTATGTGTTGGAACACTTTTAAATAGCAAAAATAATAAACCAATAATTATGATATGTATAAATAATGATAATAGAAAACTGGCTAGTTTCATTTAATATTAGGTTTTTGTTGATTTGTTTGTTGTTGCAAGACCTACTTTTTCAATACCACTTTGTTTGGCTATATCAATAATTCTAACTACAAGTCCGTACTCTATAGCTTTATCTGCTTCAATCACAACTTCATTGCCATGATTTTCTTCGAAAGCTTTTTTTAAACCATCCAAATCGGTTTGCTGCTTATTTAAATAGATCCTGCCCTGATCATCAATACTTACAATCAAATCTTTTTTTGTAATGTTGGTACTGCCTGAATGTGTTTTTGGCAAATTGACCTTTATACCTTTGACAAGCATAGGCGTAGTAACCATAAAGATTACAAGCAGTACTAACATTACATCAACAAGTGGTGTTATGTTTATATCAGAAAAAACACCTTTAGATCCGTTTATTTTCATCCTATAGCCTCAAGAAAATTTTCTGTTTCTCTAATAATAGAAGTATATAACGAATAAAGTAAATTATATCCAATGACAGCAACAACAGCAACAAAAATACCAGCTGCAGTAGTAATCAATGCTTCAGATATCCCTGGCGCCACAACACTTATACTTGTAGAATCCGACAGACCAATACTTCTGAAAGCATTTATAATACCCCAGATAGTGCCAAATAGCCCAACAAAAGGGGCAGTTGAACCCACAGATGCTAAAATACTAAAACCCCTTTCCAAATGATTAACTTCTTTAGCTAAATAAGCTTTAGCAACAGAAAGAGATTGTTTGCTTAGCATATAAACCCTAGCATTTAATGATTCGTTTATACGAGCAAAACTATTTAGGGTGCTTTCGCTTTCTCCATCAATAAACCTTTCTAAAAAAACATTGTTTCTAGCCCTAAGTGAAGATAGTTGAATCCATTTGTATATCATGATTGTCCAAGATATAATTGACATAATAAGCAAAATACCCAAAACCACAATTGCTATTGCACCAATATGCTCAAACCCAATACTTGATGACATTACTTTTCCCCTTCAAATAAAATATTTATCACATATTTATATTTTTCTAATTCCTTATACACGCTGGTATATTCTGGTGTATTAGGCTTTTCTTCTTTTAACCTAGATTCAATTTTGCTTATCATTTTAAGTGTTTCTTCTTTGGTAATATTGTCTTTTGTAAATACTTCATCACAAAGAATATTTGCTGTATTATTATCAAACTCTAAATAACCACCTCCTATCACATACTTATCTTGCGCATTTTCGTATAGAAGCTTGATGGTTCCAATGTCTAGTATGCTTATAAAAGGCATATGGTTGGCCAAAATACCAAACTCACCACTTACACCAGGCGCTATGACCTGGTCAACTTCTTTGCTTGCTATGATTCTTTCAGGTGTAACTATACTACAGTGTATTTTATCCATAATTACCCCTTAAGCGTCTTTGCTTTCTCTATAGCATCTTCGATTGTTCCAACAAGGTAAAATGCCTGCTCTGGCAAATCATCGTACAAACCATCTATTATACCTTTAAAACCTTTAATTGTATCCTGTACTTTAACGTATTTTCCTTTCATTCCAGTAAATGCTTCCGCAACAAAGAAAGGCTGAGATAAAAATCTTTGAATTTTTCTTGCCCTTGCAACAATCAGCTTATCTTCTTCTGATAATTCTTCCATTCCAAGTATAGCTATAATGTCCTGTAATTCTTTGTACCTTTGAAGTATCTCTTGAACATTTCTTGCCACTGTATAGTGCTCTTCACCAAGAACATATGGGTCTAATATTCTTGATGTAGAATCAAGTGGGTCAACTGCCGGATATATACCAAGCTCAGCAAGACGTCTTGAAAGAACCGTTGTAGCATCAAGGTGAGAAAATGTTGTAGCAGGAGCTGGGTCTGTCAAGTCATCTGCAGGAACATACACCGCTTGAACAGATGTAATTGAACCATTTTTTGTAGAAGTGATGCGTTCTTGAAGCTCACCCATATCTGTACCAAGTGTTGGTTGATAACCCACAGCAGAAGGTATTCTGCCCAAAAGTGCAGAAACTTCACTACCTGCTTGTGTAAACCTAAATATATTGTCAATGAAAAGAAGGATATCAAGCTTGCCTACATCTCTAAAATACTCTGCTATCGTAAGTCCCGTTAAACCTACACGTGCCCTTGCACCTGGTGGTTCGTTCATCTGGCCATAAACTAAAGCGGCATTTTTTAAAACGCCTGATTCTTTCATTTCATTCCACAAATCATTTCCTTCCCTTGTTCTCTCGCCAACACCACAAAACACCGAATATCCACCATGCTGCATAGCAACATTGTTAATAAGCTCCATGATAAGAACTGTTTTGCCAACGCCAGCTCCGCCAAACAAACCAGTTTTACCACCTTTTGCATATGGACATAGCAGATCTATGACTTTAATACCTGTTTCAAACATTTCGCTAGTTGTAGCTTGGTCTTCAAGTGGCGGCGAATCTCTATGTATAGGCCATCTTTCCTTTGCATCGACTGGTCCTAATTCATCAACTGGCTCACCAACAACATTGATAATTCTACCTAGTACTTCTTTGCCTACCGGTGCTGTTATATAGTTACCTGTATCAATAACTTCTGTTCCCCTAACAAGACCATCTGTAGAATCCATAGCAATGGTTCTTACCCTGTTTTCACCTAAATCCTGGGCAACTTCCAGGATAAGATCAGATGTTGCATTTTCTATAAACTCTTTTTTAACGACCAATGCATTATAAATAGAAGGTACTTGCCCTTCAGGAAACTCAACATCAACTACAGCGCCTAAAACCTGAATAATCTTGCCTTTATTCATACCTTTAACTCCTTTTTATTTCATTGCTTCTATACTTGTTGTTATTTCTATTAATTCTTTTGTAATAGCAGCCTGCCTTGCCTTATTGTAAAATAAAGTCAATTTCTTAATCATATCCTGAGCATTCTTTGTAGCAGCTTCCATAGCGAGCATTCTGGCTGCGTACTCACCGGCTAGGGACTCCAAAAAGCTATCATAAAGGGACATGTAAACATACTTTAATAACATTTCTTCCAAAACTATTTCTTTTGAAGGCTCAAATGTAAATTTCTCGTACTTTTGCTTTTGGCCGTTTTCTTCTTCAAAACTAATTGGCAGAACTTTTTTTACAATAGGTCTTTGAATAAGCATATTGACAAACTTGTTGTAAACAATATAGACTTCGTCAGTTTTTTCTTCCAAAAAATCTTTAATAGCTACATTCATAATCTTTTTTGCATCAACAAAATGTGCTTCATTTTTAAGTATGCCTGTATAGAAGTGTTTTATTTGTATGCCTTTAAAATGAAAATAATCATAAACCTTTTTGCCTACAACTGTTATTGATACTGATATATTTTTAGATGAAAGGTTTGATACTAAGTTTTCTGTTTCTTTAATTATATTATGGTTAAAACCACCACATAAACCTTTATCCGATGCAACAACAATGATTTCGGCAGCTTTTACATCTCTTAGAAACAAAAACTTGTTATCTTGGGGTGGCGTATACTCAGATAGATACTTTATAATCTCTTCGAATTTTCCTATGTAAGGTCTAAACTGCATAGCTGTGTGTTGCACTTTTCTTAGCTTTGCAGCGGCAACCATTTTCATTGCTTTGGTTATTTGCTGCGTTTTGGCTATACTGTTTATCTTTCTTTTAATATCCCTTGAACTTGGCATATTCTAACCTCAAGCCTTAAATATAGCTTTAAATTCTTCTAAGGCTTTATCTATCTTTGACTTTAACTCATCACTTATTGTTTTCTTTTCTTTTATTTCTTTAAAAATATCTGGGTACTTGGTTTCAACAAATTTATACAACTCTTCTTCGTATTTTTTTAAAGCTTTGTTTGGCAAATCATCTAAAAAGCCATTATTTCCTGCATAAACAATAAGAATTTGCTTATACACAGGAAGTGGAGCAAATGGCGGTTGTTTTAATATTTCTGTGAGCTTTGAACCTCTGTTAAGTTGCTGGAGAGTTACTTTGTCAAGGTCACTGCCAAATTGAGCAAAGGCAGCTAACTCTCTGTATTGAGCAAGTGAAAGCCTGAGCATACCTGCAACTTGTTTCATAGCTTTTATTTGGGCTGCACCACCAACCCTGGATACAGACAGACCTACGTTAACAGCAGGTCTTATACCTGCATAAAATAAATCTGCTTCAAGGAATATTTGGCCGTCTGTAATGGATATTACGTTTGTTGGAATGTAGGCTGAAATATCGCCAGCCTGGGTTTCAATTATTGGAAGCGCCGTTAGTGAGCCTCCACCTAACTCATCGGATAATTTGGCCGCCCTCTCAAGTAATCTTGAGTGAAGGTAAAATACATCGCCTGGATATGCTTCTCTGCCTGGTGGCCTTCTAAGAAGCAAAGACATTTGCCTGTAAGCTTGAGCATGTTTACTTAAATCATCGTATACTAACAAAGCATGTTTACCATTATCCCTAAAATACTCACCCATTGTAACACCAGCATAGGGAGCCAAGTACTGAAGTGGAGCTGGGTCTGATGCAGTTGCTGCTACAATTGTGGTGTATTCCATAGCGCCTAAATCTTCTAATTGTTTTTTAATTCTAGCTATAGTAGAGCGTTTCTGTCCAATAGCTACGTATATGCAATAAACATTTTCACCTTTTTGGTTAACAATGGTATCAAGGGCAATCTGAGTTTTTCCTACCTGCCTGTCACCTATTATAAGCTCCCTTTGACCTCTACCAATTGGTATCATTGTATCTATTGCTTTGATACCTGTTTGCAATGGTTCTTTAACCGGTTGCCTTTTTACAATACCTGGTGCTTTAATTTCCACACGTCTGTAGTTTTGGGCATTAATAGGTCCCATTCCATCAATGGGGTTGCCTAAAGCATCTACCACCCTGCCTACAAGAGCTTCTCCAACTGGCACCTGGGTTATCTTACCGGTTCTTTTTACCGAGTCACCTTCTTTGATACCTGTATCATCGCCTAATATAACAGCGCCTACATTGTCTTCTTCAAGGTTTAAAGCCATGCCAACCACACCATTCTGGAATTCTATAAGCTCGTTGGCCATGACATTTGTTAATCCGTATATTCGAGCTATACCGTCACCAACGCTCAATACTTTACCAACTTCGCTAATTTCAACAAAATCTTTGGCTTCCTCTATTTCTTTAGCGATTATTTCACTAATTTCGCTAGGTTTGATATTCATCCAATCCCTCCTTGAGAAATGTTCAAATTATTTAGTCTATTGGCTATATTTGTAAGGTAAGTTTTAATACTTCCATCATAGATTTTACCTTCTATTTCAACTACAATCCCACCTATGAGGTTTTTGTCTACAAAAAACTCAAAATCCAGTATCTTCCCAGAAATCTTAGAAAATATATCCGACAATACTTTCTTTTCGCTATCAATAAGCTCTATAGCACTTATTACTCTAGCCTTTGCTTTGTTTTGACTTTGAAGCATTATCTGATTAAAGCTATCAAGAACATCGAAAATTAATCCTATTCTCCCATTTGAAACCATAAATTTAAGTAAATTGTATATAATTCCACTTGATATATCCTTTAGTATAGCTATTTTGTTTTCAATTGGATAAATAGATACTTTCAATAATTCAAACAGCTTTTTATTTTCCTGAAGCAGTATACAAACTTTACTTAAATCATTATAAGCAGATTCGAGACTGATAGATTGACTTTTGCAAACTTTTTCCAAAGCTCTAGCATATCTTAGAGAAATTATTTTACTTATCATATTCAACCCCAAAATAATCAAAGTATCTTTTGTTTATGCTGCGCAGATCCTGATTGTTTAAAGCCATAAACTGCTGTTTTGCCTTTGTAATAGCTTTAGATATAACTTTATCTATAAAATCTTTATAAGCTTTATTTAAAATCATAGTCTTTTCTTGCTCAAGGCGCTTTTTAAAGATTTCTTCTAGTTCTTTTGCCATATTGGCATAATCCTCTTTTTCTTTTTCTCCCATTTGCTTGTAAGTGTTTATTATATTTTCAATTTCGCTTGAAAGTTTTGATAGTAAGCTTTGAGCTTCATTAAGCGCCTGCTGAGCTTCTTCTTTGGCTTTTTTAACGTTTTCTATTTCTTCAAATATCTGTTTTTTTCTGTTTCTAAAATAGTTTGCAACAGGTTTTCGCAAAAAATAAACTATCAATGAGGCAAATATAATAAAATCAATAACGCGCCAAAGCATGTGTGCACCAGCAGATTCAGATTCACTGGCAAAAGCAGTAAGTGGCATTGCAACTAAAATGAATAAAGAATAAATAAATTTCATATTAGCCCTCACCCTTTACAATATTTTTTAAAAGAAGGCTTGATATTTGGTTAGTTATTGAATCGATATTTTGTGTTTGGATTTTAATATCTTGTTCAATAGCACTTGCAAATTCCGCTTGCTCTTTTTTAAATAATTCATTTATTTGGGCAAGCTTTTCTTCTTTGATTTTCCTGGCTTCTTCAAGCATAGAATTAAAGATTTTCTTACCTTCTTCTTCAGCATTTAATTTTTCTTGATGATATTGCTCTAGTTTTGCTTTTGCTTCTTCTTTTAGTTTTTGGCTTTCAGCTAAAAGATTTAAGATATATTCCTGTCTTTTTCTTATTATTTCAAGAACAGGTTTATATAAAAGGAAATTTAAAATAAAAAGCAAAAATATAAAACCAAACATCTGCGCAAGAATAAATTGCCATACCAAGTTTACGCTTATCACGCGCACCTCCTTATCAAAAATCTGCGATAGGTTACCAAATTTAAAAAAAAAAGTCAATTGTTATTTAATCGTTTTTTGATATAAACTTTTTAAAAGTAACCAAAATAATTCTTTGGAACTTTTTTTACCAGTCAAATAATCAGCTAAAGCGTTTTCATTACCCTTTGACAATTGAAAAAAAGAGAAATATGGAAAATTTAAAACAATTTTTGATATAAAGTAGCTATATTTATTTTCTTCTAAAATTTTATCAGCTAAAGCGCTATAAGCCTGACAAGGGTTTTTAGGATAACTTAAAATAGAAGCAGAAGCCAGATGTGCACTAAAAATTGCATTGTATATACCTTCTAGACTAAAAGGGTCTGCCAAACATGCAGCATCGCCAACAAGCAGTATATTTTTTTTACCTAAATTTTTTTTGGAAAAAGCTATTGGAATAAAATAGCCTTTTGGATTGATAAGCATATCGTTTCCATAGTACTTAAAAAAAAGTTTATTAATATTTTTTTTTATTGAAGCAATACCCCAAACACCATTTTGAGGAAAATTCCAGTAATAATTTAATCCTTTAAAACCTATGTCAATATTGACATTAGAATCATTGTAATAAATTGTTTCTACCTGTAGGGTTTTTACTAAAAATTTTGGCTTTATGTGTAAAATTTTTCTAACTATTGAATTTGCTCCATCTGCCCCAATTAAGTATATTGTTTTATAGTTGTTGGCATTTGTAAAAACTTCGATGCCAGAATCATTATAACTTAAAGATAACAATTTTTCATTTCTAAACTCGCAACCATTTTCAAGTGCGCTATCAAGCAGATATTTATCAAAAGTTTTTCTTTCAACAAAGTATGCAAAGGGGTCTTTCGATTCTATTTCTAAACAAGCGGTTTTTTTGTAGCTTAAGATGGCTTTATTTGTACTGGCTTTTGCCAAACTATTTATCTGGGGTATATAATCAATTATTTTTGCCGATACGCATCCACCACATAATTTTTCTCGCGGAAAAATCTTTGAATCAATTATCAGAACCCTGTAGCCAAAACTGGATAAAATTTTAGCAGCAGTCGACCCAGCTGGTCCTGCCCCAACTACCACGCAATCATAAAACATAATTGATTTTTATACAATTATCATATAAAATGCAATAAGTTTTTTTAGGAAGTTTAAGTTGAGTAGAAAAAAAGTTTTAATTTCGCTTTTAATAATATGTATAGCCATTTCACTTGGTCTTGCATACAGGTTCTATAGTTTGTATGTTTGGAACCAGAACCCTTCCAAATACTACTACAAAGGGAATGCATTATATACTGAATACGATGCATTCTACTATTCTTACTATGCAAAAGCTTTTAATGAAGGCTTATATAAACCGTTAAAGCAAGATCCTCTAAGATTCTATCCAGATAAAATAGCTACATTTCCGCCTGTAATTTTTATGATAAGCTTTTTAAGTGCTGAACTTTCAAAATTACTACATGTTTCAATTCAAAATTTGTCTGTTTATATGGTACCTATACTTGCAGTACTTTTTGTTATACCGCTTGTTTTTTATCTAATGGATTTGGGTTATCCTTTGGCAGCTTTCAGCTCTTCTGTAACGGGTGTTTTGTCTTTAATTTATATAGCACGAACATTAATTGCAAGACTAAGGCCAGATTGTATGAATTTATTTTTTCCACTGGCAATTGGATATTTTTTGTATTTAAGCCAGTTTAGGCAACCTAAAAAAAGCTACCTTTATGCAATTATAGCTGGTATTTTTGCGCAACTTTATTACTGGTGGTATATGCACGAAGGCATAATATTAGCGTTTGCCATTGTGTATATACTCTCGTTTGGTTTTACTCAAAAAACTGATAAATTTTTTCATATATTTGACCCAAATGTTTATAAAAAACGCTGGAAAGAAAGTATTCTTTTTCTAATAAGCACAAACCCAATCATACTATATATGGGTATACACAATGCTATTTTTTTAATTAATGTTTATTTGATTGATTTCTTTAAACCTACAATGGGCGTTTTTCCAAATGTATTTGTATCTATCGCAGAAGCCGCACGCGTTAATTTACATTATCTATCACAGCTAACAAGTGGAAATTTTATAGTTTTTTTGGCATCACTTGTTGGTTTGGCACTGTTTTTAATAATGAATTTTAGAAAATTCATGGTTTTTTTACCATTATTTTTTATAGGTTTGATGTCTTTTAAAGGTGCTGAAAGATTTGCTATGTATCTTGCGCCTTTTTTAGGATTAGGGTTTGGTTATTTGTTTGATATGTTAGTAAAATTGAATATAAAAAAAATCAATAATGTAAAAAATGTTGTTGCAAGTATTATGGCTATTGTATTGACAATAATTCCTCTTGCACCAAACATAGTAATTGCAGAACCTAAAATTACGCCACAGCTTTATGCAGATTTCGTTAATTTGAATAAAATTACGCCAAAGTCGTCTGTAATCTGGACATGGTGGGATTACGGTACTGCTATAGAATTTCTTGCAAATAGAGCCACTTTTCACGATGGGCAATCACAGATATACCCAAAAACTTACTTTATAGCTACAAGTTATTCTGATTCAAACCCAGAAATTGCGTACAATACAATAAGTGCTATATCAAATATTGGCAATACAGGCATAGAAAAATTACTAAAAGAAAAAAATACCCCTCAGGAAATTAGAGACAAAATATTTGAAGGAAAGTTTAACGCACCACTTAAAAGGCCTACATACTTTGCATTTACTGGTGATGAAATTGGCAAATTTGGTTGGATAAACTATTTTGGAACATGGGATTTTAAAAAGAAAAAAGGTATTTTTGAGCCAATTGGGCAACTTGGAGATTGCAAAAAAAAATCAGAAGATACAGTTTTCTGTGGACTAAATGAAATAAATATAAAAAAAATGTACTTAAAAACCCCATCTTTAAAACTTAATATCAATACACTTGCCATTTATAAAGACAAAAAACTAACTATTAAAAGTCTTGATAGTGACGGTTTGCATATTGATGTAGTTTATCTTAAAAACTCAAAAATAAATGTTTACATTCTGCAAAAACAACCATTTTACTCAATGTTTAACCAAATGTATATTTTAAGAAACTATGATCCAGAGTATTTTGAGTTAGTCTTTGATAATTTTCCTACAATGGTTTTATACAAAGTAAACAAAGAACCCAAACAATTATCAAAATAAATCCTTTATGTAGCTTAGCAATTCCTGTCTTTTTTTATTTTTTATCTCGCACTCTGGGCAAATTTCTTCATCAGTATAGTAAACATTGCCACAAGAACAAATTTTTTTAGGTTTTTCAAAAAGCTT
This sequence comes from Desulfurella acetivorans A63, assembly GCA_000517565.1. GTDB lineage: Bacteria > Campylobacterota_A > Desulfurellia > Desulfurellales > Desulfurellaceae > Desulfurella > Desulfurella acetivorans. The sequence goes on along the minus strand of CP007051.1, from coordinate 594,883 downwards.
TAATGCTTTTGGTATTAAATCTTCTACAAAAGCTTTTTTTGCAGTAATAGCATTTTTTGGACATGCATCAATGCAATTTTTACAAGCACTGCACAGCGATGGGTTAAAGTAAATAGCAGCAGTTTCGCGTTTTTCTATAATAATTGCACCTTTTGGACAAACTGACTCACAAATTGAACAAAAATCACAAATTTCATTTATTGAAAGCCTTATTGTGCCAATATATTCTGCACTTTGTTTTATATTTTCTTTAATAAGCTCAATCAAAAAGTCTCTTTTAGGTACTCTTTCTTTAATTTTAAAGACATCTCTTCTGGAAATACCAAAATTTGGCTCAAAAGGCTTATCCAAACTGGACTGCTCAATTTTTACTGCATCAAAACTTATATCAAGTGCTTTTAAAATTTCCTGGGTTTTTTTTAAATTTTTTTCAAAAACCTCAAGTGACATTTTAAATTTGCACTTTTCGCAATTTCCTTTAAAAATATTAATATAGCCAAATTTCAATACAAAATACACAATCAAATTTTCACCTAACCTCGAAATACATGATATTTTGTTATCACCTTTAGCAAAAATACAGCCAAATGAAGGCTCTGTAACATTCTTTATAATATCTATATCCAAATTTCGGTTTAATTCTATAGCATCGTTTTCGCAGGCACTATAACACACACCACAGCCAATACAATCACCAACCACAACATTATTCTCAAAATCAATAGCTAAAGCTTCGAATGGGCATACCTCTATACATTTACTGCACGCACTCTTCCAATATGTATTATGAGAACAAAATGCATTAATGCTTATTTTACCAGTAAAAACAAAATCGTTCATTTGTTATCCAAATTTAATTCCTTAAGCTTTTTGCTGTAAATATCAGATATATCAGCAAAACTAACAATGCCAAGAAACATAGAATCTTCAACAACAGGTAGCCATGTGGTTTTATTTGCACTCATAAGTTTCCATGCATCTTCAAGTGTCGTAGAAATTGTAGCCGATAAGGCATTATTAAAAAAATTAACAAAACTGGTAAACCAAGTGTTGGCAATACGTTAAATTTCCCATCTATAAGTAACTGAATCCACCCATAACCAACGCCTATTACTTCAGGAAAAATAAGAGAAATTAAGCCACTTATAAATGCACCGATTGCTGGTTTGTAAATGTTATTTATATTAAGTTTTGCAAATTTTTCTTTTACATAATAAAATGTTTTTGGGTAAACAATAGCTAAATATCCACACACAACACCTAAAATAATATAAAACGGCAACCTTAATGGGTTAAATGGCGATTTATAAAACCCAAAAATAGGCTCAAACCCTACAAAACTTCCAAATATAGAGTAACCTATCGCGCTTGCTACAATAGCTGGATAAATTACTTCAGACTGCAAATCTCTTTTATAAAGAACCTCAGCAGCTAAAATTGCACCACCTATTGGTGCTTTAAAAATTGTACCAATCCCTGCACCAATACCAATTGCTACAATTTTTCTCTTATCTTGAACATTAAGGTGTAGAATTTTGCCAATTAAAGACCCGATGCCAGCCGAAATCAAAGCAGTCGGCCCTTCCCTACCAGCTGATCCACCTGAGCCTATTGTTATAGCAGAAGCTATAGTTTTTAAAAAAATCACGCGCGGTCTAATGTTACCTTGTTTATTATGATAAGCATCAATTGCTGCATCTGTGCCATGTCCTTCTGCTTCTGGTGCAAATTTAAAAATTAAATAACCTGAAATCAAACCTCCAAAAGCTACTACAAATGGTATCAAATATGCACGTTTTATTGCAAAAGTTTCACTTAAATTTTCGCCTTTTGGTAGCGGCAATTTTGCGCCAAGCAAGTATTGTAAAAAGAAACTTTCTGAAAGTTTTATAGAATAATAAAAAACTAAAGCACCAAAACCAGCAATTACACCAACTATAGATCCTAAAATAAGCCATTTTAGAAAATAAGATTGATTTGAAATTACATAACCAAAATCTTTTGTTAGTTTATAAAGTTTCAACCTAATTATTCTTGAAATATTCATTCTTTTGCTATAATAAAGCAAATTTAATGTGTTTTCAAGCTTTAGCCTTGACAAAATGAATAAAAAATTTAAAATAATACAAAAGTGGCGATGGAGTTCGCCAAAAATGCCTACCTAGGCTGATAACTCCTACAAATTATTTATGTAGGGGTTGTTGGTGTCATTTTTAATTATTAAAATCATATATTCTTTATTTAAAAAATACATGCGGGGTTTTATATGCTGTTTTATTTAAGTATTGCGCAATTGTTGTATGTAATTATCCTATCTCCTTTAGCTATTGGAATTTTAAATTTTTTCAATGAAAGATTGTCTTCAAGAGGGGGACCCTCTATATTCCAAGAGTATTACAATCTATTTAAATATTTTAAAAAACAAAGCATTTACCCAGAATCCTCTTCAATATTTTTTGCTTATGTACCATATATGAGCTTTGCAATGTATTTATTTTTAACTTTGGTGTTGCCTATTATTACCGCATTTCCTTTAACATTTGGTCCTGTTGTTGACTTTGTTGGTGGCGGCTTAGTGTTTGGTGCTGCATCGACCCTTATTAAACTTTCTGCGCTTGATTCCAGAAATAATTATTCAATTTTAGGCGCATCACGATCATCAAGTATAGGAATATTTACTGAACCGGTTATTTTGCTAATATTTATTATGCTTGGTGTTATTTCAGGTACCAACAATCCTTATGTAATTAACAACATAATGCAAACTTCAACAAGCTGGTATTATTCTTTAGTGCATTTATTTATAGCTCTTGCATTTTTATTTGTTTTAATTATTGAAATCGGACAACTACCCATAGAAAGCAACTCTTTAAATGAATTAGGTTCAATTGATACTTTATTAATTCATGAATATTCAGGCAGAGAATTAGCTCTCTTAAAATGGGGCAGCTATATTAAACAATTTATTTTAATGAATGTTTTTTTAAATGTTTATACATGGCCATTTTTTGTTCCCATGAAATTAAGCTTGATTTCAATATTTTTTTATATGTTTATCAATTTTTTTAAAATTATTATATTGCTTATAATCTTTGCATTTATTAACAGTATGGTTTCAAAATACAGACTATTTAAAATCTTTGATTATATAGCTATAGCTTTTAGTTTTACGCTATTGGCTATGCTTGTATTTTACATAACAACAAGCGGAGGATAAAAAATGCAACATAATGTATTTATACTGATTGGTTTTATAGAAATAGCATTATCGATTTTTATGCAATGGCAAAATTATGTTTCAAACAATATCAAAACATTCTCAATTCAATCCTGGATTTTAGGAATTTTTTTGATGTATTTTGGTGTTTTAAATAATAATATTTCAATTATAATTCTATCAATTTTAACAATTCTGACTAGAGCAATCTTTATCCCACGTTACTTAATAAATACCATAAACAAACAAATATTTCGAGCAAGAGAAAATAAACACAAAGTAAGCGTTAGTCTATCTATTTTAATATCAGTTTTACTTGCTATCTTTAGCTATATTTTATACACACTAGTATTTTTCGAATTTGGTAAATCATTGATATCAATTCCTATTACACTTATGCTTCAAGGTGCTTTCTTAATAATGTCTCGATCAAATGCATATGCTCAATTGATTGGATACCTTGTTATGGAAAACTCTATGTTCTTGTTATCCTTTTTATTTAACGGATTACCTTTTATTGTTGAAGCAGGGATTATTTTAGATATTTTAGGCATTGTTATGATAGGTGGTATATTAATGAAAATTCGTGACGAAGATATCCAAAAAGAGGAGGAACTATACGGATGATTTACACGCTACCAGCATTATTTGCTACAATTGGTTCTATACTTTGCTTTATTGGATTTAGGAAAAAAGAACGCACTGTATCTGTTTTTACAAGCTTATTGAGTTTAATAAGTTCTATTTTCATTTTGTTTAGCAAAAACTATTCAAGCAGTTATTTTTATGTAGATAACCTTTCAAAAATATTTTCTTTAATGATAGCTATTGTATATTTTGGCGTCGTAATTTTTTCCATTGAGTACATTTCAAATATAAAAGAGCGTTTTATAAAAGTTTATCAATATTTCATGCTTTTAAATATTTTCGTTGCAGCAATGTTTTTCAGTGTAATACTAAACAATTTAGGTCTTATTTGGGTTGGCATAGAAGCAACCACATTTTCAAGTGCTTTACTTGTTGCTGTAGAAAATGACTTTACAGCACTGGAAGCTGCATGGCGCTATATTATAATTGTTTCTGTGGGTCTTGTAATATCACTTATTGCTACATTATTTTTATACTCTGCTTGCGATACGCTATCAATATTCAAATTACTTACTATAAAACCAACAGGTAGTTTATTTTTATTAGGCGCAATACTTTTAATTATAGGCTATGGTACAAAAGCTGGAATTTTTCCTATGAATACTTGGCTTGCTGACGCCCATGGCAAATCACCAGCACCAGTTAGTGCTATATTTAGTGCAGTACTACTACCTGTGTCGCTGTATCCAATTATAAGGCTTTTCCAGATAAATCACAATATATTGTTATCTGAATTCGCTTTTATTTTAGGTTTTTTGAGTGTTGCTACAGCAAGCATTATGAGTTTAAACCAAACACTATACAAGAGACTTTTTGCTTATTCTTCGATTGAAAATATGGGACTTGCATTGATTGGAATTAGTTTGGGATCATACGCTCTATTTGGTGCAATTGTTTTGATATTTGCCCATGCATTTGCAAAATCTGGTATTTTTATGCTCACGGGTAATATACTGCATAATTATAAAAGCAAAAAAATTGAAGATATAAATGGCATAATTAAAACTATGCCACACACTGGTTTATTTTTGTTTTTTGGTAGCTTAGCTGTCACTGGTGCTCCGCCTTCTGCTATTTTTTTTGGAGAATTTCTAATTTTATCAAAAACTATTGACCTATATGGCTGGCTTATTGGATCAATATTAATTTCCTTTGTTGGATGTGGCTTTTTATTTATAAATTACAAAGTTATAAATATGGTTTTTAGTGGTCAAAGAAAAAAAGCTATAAAAGAAAGCAATTTTACGTTAGTGCCCATAATAAATATTACACTATCAATACTTACTTTTATATCCTTGCCATTTTTATACCGATTCCTTCAAGGAGTAATTAAATGAAAAGATTACTTGGCATAATAAAAAAAGAAGATTCAGAGCAATTATTTGTAAACTCTGGTTCATTTGTTGGTCTCGTTGATAATTCACAAAGCAAAGAATTTAAAGCATATAAGTGGCAAAAAGAACTTTTTGAGTCAAAAGAACCAAAAGACGAGTTGTTCAATTTTAGATTGGGTCCATCAAGTGGTGCTTTATTGGAATCGGTTACATTCAATATTTTTACTTATGGTGAAAGAATAAAAGAAGTTTATATTGATAACTCTTACAAATCACGTTCAATAGAAAAATTAATGATTAAAAAGGATGTTTTTGAAGGATTGCGACTTGCTGAGCAAATTTGCACAAGTTTTGCATTTTCTCATTCTTGCGCTTATTCAAAAGCAATAGAAAATGCATTTAATATACAACCAAGCTACAAAACAAAAATTATGCGATTAATTTTTATAGAAACTGAACGTATATTTAACCATATATATGTAATTTCACGTTTAGCAGATGCAGCAGCTCAAAAAGTTTTAGCAAATCATCTTATATACCTATTTGACGAAATTCTTGAAAACAACAAATATCTTTTTAAAAACAGATTTTTAAAAAATATCAACAGCATAGGTACAATAAAATATATATCACTCGATCAATTAAAAATTTTTGTAAATAAGCTTGAAAACATTGTAAACAAGTTTGAAAAACTTTATAAATTTTCTCTAAAAAGCGAAAATTACTTAGACAGACTTCACAACACTGGACTTCTTACAACAGATGACTTCGAAGAATTTAATTTTGATGGTCCAGCTGTAAAAGCAATGAATTTTTCTTTAGATACCAGGTCTTTTGAAGATTTATTTGATGATTTTAAACCTATTTTAGAAGAAGGATCAGATGCGTTATCAAGGATGATTGTGAGGGCAAAAGAAATCTTTCAATCAATAGATTTAATTAAAAAACTTTTAATCAAACTTCAAAAAAATATAGATGAAAAAAATAAAAATATAAGTATTGACGATGATCAACAAAAAAGAAACACTATTGCACTAACAGAATCCCCAAGCGGTACAATTTATTATTACATTGAACTTGTAGGTAATAAAATAGATTATGTTTATGTCGCAACACCATCATTTTTTTTAGTTAAAGCAATGGAAAAAGCTCTAATAGGACAAATTTTTACTGATTTTACGTTTACTGTAGAATCGTTTGGCGCATTTTTTTCGGATGCGGCGAAATAAGGAGGAGATAAAATGTTTTTATGGCCCATTTATGGACTATCAAAAAAATACAGCAAAAAATTCGAATTTAAAACAAATAATTCAAAAACAGTATTTAAAAAATCATTGCATGTATTTTTTATAGATGGAGGATCAGATGTTGAGTTACTGCTTGAATTTTACAGCTTATTATCGCCAAAATATAACTTACACGCTTATGGAATCTTTTTTACGAATACACCCCGTCATGCTGATGTGCTTGTGATTCTCTCAAGACCAACACAAAAAATGTTGCCCATTATACAAGAAGCTATTTCTCAAATGCCTTCTCCTTATGGTGTAATGCTTATAGAAAACAGCAATATTGGACTTTATTTTGAAAAATTAAATTTGAAAAATGTGGTAGCTCACCTAAAAAACGTTTCAGAACCCACAGGAATTTTAAAAAAATTAATAGAAATAGCGCAGGGTGGTTTGATATGTTAACATTTGATTTTGCAATTTTGTTTTTTATTTTAGGTATGGCTGTTTTTTTTAATAAATCATTGAGTTATATTTTTGCCGTCCTTGGTGCAATAAGCTGCACTTTTGTAGGATTTGAAGGCTATATTAATGGTTTTTCTTATCAAATCAATGTATTTAATGGTCTAAGCTTAAGTATAGGTGTTGATAAACTATCTGCCGTATTTTTAATTATAGCGTATGTTTGCTTTAGTGCAATTGCTTTGTATTCAATAGATTTTGGAAAACTATTTAGTAAAACAATGTCATTTTTAATAAACCTCACAATGTTAAGTATGTTGTTTATATTTTGTGCAAAAGATGCTATTACATTTTTAGTTGCTTTTGAGATTACAAATATTAGTTTATTTTTTTTAATATTAGAAAAGTCCAATTCATACAAGCAAGCTTACAAATTTTTAGCATTTTCTGAAGGCTCCAGTGTTTTGTTAATGATTGCTTTTGCAATTATATTTGCCCATAGTGGAAATTTTTTATTTCAAGCATATCGAAATAATTACCTATTTGCATTATTTGCATTTTTAGGGTTCATTATAAAAATGGATATCGTGCCCACTCATGTATGGATTGGTCAAACTTACTCAAAAGCGCCATCTAATATCGCTGCTATACTATCCGTACCTCTTACGCTTGTGGGCACATATGGAGTTTTTAGAGTTTTTTCATTAGAAAAATCAGTTTTTTTAGCAATTATAGCTGTTATTCTGGGTGCTTTAAGTGCATTTTGGGGAGCATTACAATCAGCCAGAGAAACTCAGTTAAAAACACTACCCGCATATTCCACAGTGGAGAATAATGGTATGATTTTAGCAAGTTTAGGCGTAAGCATGCTTGCGAGGTATAGTAATTTAAATATATTAGCTGATTTTTCTTACCTAACTGCGATTTTTTTAATAATATCACACTCTTTGTCTAAAACTACAATGTTTTTATCCATAGGTCACGCTAAAGAAACACTTCAAAAAGAAAATATAGACGATTTAGGTGGCATACTAAAAAATGTCAGCAAATCAGCTGGTTTTGGTATGTTAATTTCTGGTTTATCATTTAGCGCAGTGCCACCTTTAATAGGTTTTGTTTCTGAATGGATGCTACTTGAAAGTTTATTTCAATCATATAAATTTCAGGATAATTTTTTTAAGCTAATTGTAACTTTTGCTGGTATATTAATTGCCCTTGCAATAGGACTTAGCTCGTTTGGCATAAAAAAGTTGGTAGGATTTTCAAGTTTAGGAAAATCTATACAAACAATCAAAAAGATTCCAGACTTTACTATTAAACTGGCTGAAAACCTTATGAGTGCTTTAGTTATTTTAAGCGGTATATTTTCATTTTTAATTGTGTTTTATCTTGGATACAATAATTTTTTAGATGGTATATTAGGTGTACCAAAACCTGCTTTAATGGTTTCTAGTAGACCTATCTTTGGCGTGGTTTCACCATTTATGTTTGCAATAGTTTTTGGTTTCTTACTTTTTTTTACTTTATTGTTAAAATTTTCAAACAAAAAAACAAAAACAGTTACTCCGTGGGTAGGTGGTCTCAAATTAAAAGAAAATGAAATGTACAACACGCGGGGCTACTCATTTATAGTAGAATATGTACTAAGGGGTATTTACAGAACGAAAGAAAAAGACACTTACGTTGAAAGTTATGATGTTTCAAATTTAATTTATCAAGGCTTAGAAATTTTGTTTAAAAAACTTAGTTGTTTTTTGTCAAAATATATTATGAATGGAAATCTAAATTATTATATAGCCTACATTATAGCTATGTTTATAATTGCACTCTTTATATTCAAGCTATGAGCCCATCAGCCTGGGATTAATATAATGATCCCTTGTCAGGCAAGGGGGAGGTTTTATGAAATGGTTTTGTCCAAATTGCTGGCAACAAATTGAAAGAAAAACAAATAAATGTCCGCATTGCAACTATGACTTGACTGAATTTGAAAAAATTTCTTACGAGGATAAACTTATCTTAGCACTTAAAAATCCTATAAGAGATCACAGAATGTTTTCAATTTACATGCTTGGGCAAATTTTAAGCCCAAAAGCAGTTAAGCCCCTATACGAGCTTTCCTGCTCAAGCTCTGATACAATTGAGCTTTTCTATATTGCAAAAACACTAAAATTAATAAATACCAAAGAGTCTATAAAATACCTATATAAACTAAAAGAAAAAAATAACATGCTTTTAACAAACTTTATTAATAAATTGGAGGAAAAATATGGAAATTGAAATTTTGAGTGTAGGTAAAATTGTCTTAAAACGCATCATATTAGACTTTAACGGCACACTGGCAACAAGCGGAGTACTAATAAAAGAAACTAAAGACATTTTAGAAAAACTATCCAAAGCATTTGATATTCATATTGTTACAGGCGATACTTTTTCAAGCGCTAAAGAACAGTTAAAAGGCTTGAATGTCAAAACCATTATTGCGCCATTAATCGACCAGATAACATTTAAATTAGAATATGCAAAATCAATCGGGCTTTCAAATTTAGTAGCTATAGGAAACGGCAAAAATGACTCTCTTATGCTAAAATATGCTAAATTGGGTATTTGTGTAATTGGTAAAGAAGGCGCAAATCTTGAAGCGCTTCAAAACAGCGATATTATAGTATGCGATATAGTAAGCGCCCTTGAGCTGCTTTTATACCCAAAAAGGCTCGTTGCAACGCTTAGGGCTTAGCCATTTTAGATTGCTTACATCAAAAATCAAGTAAAAAGCAAAGTTTATGTAAAAATCTGGCGGAGAGGACAGGATTCGAACCTGCGGAAGGCAAAATTGCCTTCAGCTGATTTCGAGTCAGCCGCCTTCAACCACTCGGCCACCTCTCCAGATATGGATTGTAAACAATTTATGCTAAAAATCAATTGTATTAAGCTTTAACAATTCTTTCAGATTTTATATAAACTTCACCATTGAAAAAAGCTATTAGTTTTTTATCAGATTTTCTCTCTACAGTTATAGAATAAATACCAATTTTTTTTGTTCTATTTAATTCTTTGGCTGTTGCAATAAGTATATCGCCTTGTTTGGCTGCATTTGCAAAATTAATGTTTGCTGATATTGCAAGTGCAGTATTGCCATAAATATTTGAAGCAACAGCAAATGTATAGTCAGATAAAGAAAAAATTACACCCCCATGGCAAACACCCGCAGCGTTTAACATATCTTTTCTTACAAGCATTTGTGTACAAACATAGCCTTCTTTTGCTTCAATTACTTCGATACCAAGCCATTTACTGACCTGATCGTTGTTTTTCATAAATTCTACTACATTCATTTTTTCTCCTAAATCAAGAATTATTTAACTTAAAATTAATAGGTATAACAATTTTTACATTTTTATCTAATTTAACAAGTGGCTCTATTTTTTTGATTGCTTCGATTACGCTTTTATCTAAAATGGAATATCCTGAACTTTTTACAATTTCAATATCCTTTATTATCCCATTATCTATAATAAAAGAAATGATAACTGTACCTTCGTAGGAGTTTCTTCTTGCTAAGTAAGGGTATTTTAGGTGTTCTTCGATTAGTTTTCTTAAAAATGCGTAATCTTCTTTTGAAACACTTTGTTGAAGATTTGATATTTGGTTAGTTTCAATATTTTGAGTGGCTTTAACAATAGAGTCTTTAGAATTTTTAGTATTAGATTCATTATTAGTGATTGAATCTGTATGCACAATTGCACTGCTTGTTTTTTCGATTTTATGTGTTTCGTCAGAACTTTTTACTTCAGTTGTCTTTTGTATTTTTTGCCTTGAAAACACTTTATTATCGATTTTTTCTTTTGGGGTTGATTTTTGATTTATTAAAATATTTTGCTTTTTTTGAGTTACGATTTTAGTTTTAGTATGTAAATTTTCATTATCTAGTTTTGGCTCGCTAATTCCTAGCAAAACAACTTCAATAGGTTTTTTAATTGGTTTACAAAATCCACTTAAAAGTTTAATGGCTAGCAAAAGAACAGCTACATTGATCAATATAGACAATACTATTGATGATGCAAAGATTTTTTTTGTGTAAATTTTTTCCATAATTGTTTAAAATGTATCAAAAAAAATTCCGTTAGTCAATAAAATAGCTTAGAGTTCAATGTTTTTTTAAATACAATATGTTTTAATAAACATACCGCTACTTATATAAATTCATTAACTTTTTTATTGACAATTTGATCAAATATATGTAAAGTGGAACAAAGTGGAATAAAGTGGAATGCTTAGAGGACGTTTCGAGTGTATTTTAGATGATAAAGGTAGAATAAAAATACCTTCTAAGTTTTTAGAAATTTTAAAAGGAAGTGGTGTTAATGTGCTAGTTATGACTTTTTTTGACCAATCCATATACGCCTATCCTCAAGATATATGGGAAAGCTTAGAATCAAAAGCATTAAGTTTGCCTTTAACAAATAAATCTGCACGTAGATTTAAGCGAATGTTTTTTTCAAGCGCAATCGACGTAAATCTAGATTCGCAAGGAAGAATCATCATCCCTCAAACATTGCGCCAACTGGCAAATATAGAAAAAAATATTGTGGTTCTTGGTAACCTAGACCATATAGAATTATGGTCTGCGCAAAACTGGCAGCAGGAAATGGATCTATTAATGCAAGATGAAGAAAAATTAGCTCAAGAAATTGAAAGTTTGGGCATAAAACTGTGATACACAAAAGCGTTTTACTTAATGAGTCAATGAATTTTTTGCAGCCAAAGCGGGGTTTGATGTATTTAGATTTAACATTTGGTGGTGGTGGCCACAGCGAACAATTACTAAAACTTAGTGCTCCAGACGGTATTGTGGTGGCTTTTGATCAGGACTCTAAAGCAATTGAAATTGCTCTAAAATTAAAAGAAATTTATAAAGATAGACTTATTGTGATAAAAGAAAATTTTTCAAATTGCTACAGTGTGGTTAAAGAAATAGGCTTTGATTCATTTGATGGGATAATAATGGACATAGGTGTAGCTTCTTTTCAATTAGATGATGCCCAAAGAGGATTTAGCTTTTCAAAAGACGGCCCACTTGATATGAGAATGGACAAAGATAATCCACTAAGTGCAAGAGAAATTATTAACAATTGGAGCAGACAGGAACTAGAACAAATTATTCGCAATTATGGTCAAGAGAGATTTGCGAAAAGAATTGCTTTAAAAATCGAAGAAAAACGGGCAAAAGCACCAATTGAAACAACGCTTGAGTTAGCTAATATAGTAAAAGAAGCCGTACCTGCTTACTTTTACAAAAAAATACACCCTGCCACAAAAACATTTCAAGCACTAAGAATTGCAGTAAATTCAGAACTTGATAGTTTAAAAAAAGGACTAAATGATGCAATTAAACTATTAAAACCCTATTCAAGGTTAGTTGTAATTAGTTTTCATTCGCTTGAAGATAAAATTGTTAAAGACACTTTCAAAAATTTTTCGCAACAAAAAATTTTATCCATTCTTACAAAAAAACCTATTGTACCATCTTTGCAAGAAATTAATGAAAATCCAAGATCTCGCAGCGCAAAATTAAGATGCTCTGAAAAATTGGAGGTAACATATGATTGATTACTCAGATTATTGGCTTGGAAACAGCAAGACTGTTGAAACAACACAGGAATCCGTTAGTTTTGCTCCAATTGTTTTAAGCAAAAGATTATTGATTTTAAGCTCTATTTTTTTATTTTTAATTATGCTAAATGTAATTATTGCTCTTAAAGCATCTGTGTTAAATTACAATATTAGTCATCAAGAAAAAATACTTAAAAACTTGCAAATAGAAAAAGCGGCACTTTTAAACAAATCTGATCATCTGTTTGGTACAGATAAAGAGTTAATTCAAGCAAGTAAGCTTGGTTTAAAACCTATAAATACAAGCCAGTTAATGTTTTATCAGTGAAAAAAACACGTTTTAATTTTTTATTTTTTTTAATTATAGCTGGATTTTTTTTGGTTGCTTTTAAGGCATTTTTGGTTCAAATAGCAGATAATAAAAACTATAGACTTGCTTATGCAAAATGTGTTGAACCACTAATAGATATTCAGGGCAAAAGAGGATATATTTATGATTGTAACAACAAAACGCTCGCGTTGGATATTCCATCTTATCAGTTGTTTGTGGACCCAAAGTTTTATACTGAATATAATAAAACCGATGATAAAAACTTTTTTAATTATATCAATTCCAACTTTCAACTAAACATAAAAAATATAATCGAGCAAAACAAAAATACACGCTATTTTAATATTGGTACGATCAAGCCTAAAGATTTTGAATGGGTTAGAGCCAATTTACCAAAAGGATTTGGTCTAATTAAAAATTATTCCAGATTTTACCCATATGCAAATAATGTGTCGCAAGTTGTTGGCTTTTGCGGTAATAGCAAACACGGTCTTGAAGGATTAGAAAAAGAATACGATATCTTTCTTTCGGGCCAAAATATAAAGCAAAAAGTTAAAATTACGCCATATGGTAACTTTGAGTTTTTAAAAAAACCTTTAGATGGAGCAAACCTACACCTCACAATAAACGTAGATATTCAAAATTACCTTCATTTTTTACTAAAAGAAACTTTAAAAGAAAGACAGGCAAAAATGGTAATTGGTATAATTGCAAAACCAGATGGTGCCATTGTTGCATTAGATAGCGTACCAAGCTATGATAATAATAAATTTTATGACTATAGTTATGCTAATATTAGAAATAATTCTATAAATTATTTATTTGAACCAGGAAGCATATTTAAGATTGTGACAATGTCAAGCGCCTTAGATTCAAATACATTTACTGGCAACGAAACATTGTTTTGTGAAAATGGCAAATGGAAATTTTCTGGTCACGTGATATCAGATGTTGAAAAAAATGGCGATTTGCCATTTGATAAAGTTTTTGCATACTCAAGCAATATATGCTCTGCAAAAATTGCACTAAAAGAAAACAAAGAAATTTTTTATAAGTATTTGTGGGCTTTTGGTTTTGGCAAAAAAACAGGCATTGACCTGCCAGGCGAAACAGACGGACTTGTAAAAGACTACGTTAACCTAAAACCATTTGATTTAGCAACAATGGCATTTGGACAGGGAATCGGCGTAAGTGCTATTCAAATTGTTAGAGCCTACATTGCTATAGCAAATGGCGGGTACTTGGTAAATCCTTACATAGTTAATTATATTGAAAAAGACAAAAAAATTTTGTACAAACATAAAGAAACAAAAAAACAAATACTTTCGCCACAAACAATTGAAAAGGTAAAGCAAATTCTAAAATTAGTTGTAGAAGAAGGCACAGGCACAAACGCTAAAATTCAATATTATGCAATAGGCGGTAAAACAGGCACAGCTCAAGTAGCTTCACACAAAGGCGGATACAGCTTAAACGATTACACTGGTAGTTTTGTAGGTATATTTCCAATTGATAACCCTCAGTTTGTTATTTTAGTTACCGTTTTTGATCCAAAAGGTGTAAACTATGGTGGTGAAGTAGCAGCACCTGTTGTTGCAAAACTGGTTTCAATGCTTGCTGCATATTACAAAATTGAAGGGAGTGGTAATGTTATTAGGTGACATCGAAAATATTTGTAACTCTCAAGTACCAGATTATTTAAAAAATAAAGAAATAAAAGGTCTTGCGTATGATTCAAGAAAGGTTAATGAAGGTTTTTTGTTTTTTTCAATAAAAGGACAAAAAACCGATGGTAGATTATTTATCAAAGATGCATTTTCAAAAAAAGCAATAGCAGTAGTATCACAAGATTGCAGTGATATTGAAAATTGTATAGAGGTCAAAGATATCCGCAAATGCATGGGGAAAATCGCAAATTACTTTTACAATCAACCATCAAAAAAGCTAAACGTAGTAGGTATTACCGGTACAAATGGAAAAACCACAACCACATATTTACTTAAAGAAATATTTGAAAAAAGTGGTATAATTGGCACAACAGGGTATCGTTTTAATCATGTGGTAAAAAAACTAGAAAACACAACGCCAGAATCAATTGATTTAAATAAAATATTGCTAGAAATGATGCCTAATGTTGACTATGTGTTTATGGAAGTATCCTCACATGCAGTAACATTTGATCGCATAGAAGGCATAGATTTTAAACTAAAGGTTTTTACTAATTTAAGTCAAGATCACCTAGATTTTTATCAAACTATGGAAAATTATGCAAAAGCAAAAGCTGCTTTTTTTAAAGAAAATGATTTTAGGGTAGTAAATATCGATGATAATTTAGGAAAAACACTATATAAAAAAGGCTTCACAATAACTTACGGTTTTAAAGACTCTGACATTTATCCTCTATACTATAAATTTGATATAAACGGGATTTATCTAAGACTCAATGTTTTTGGTGATGTCTATGAAATACAATCAAACCTGATTGGCATATATAACATATACAACATCATGGCAGCAGTTGGCTGCAGTGTTTTTTTTGGCAAACCAAAAGCGCAAGTACTTCAAGCACTTTACAATTTTAAAAATGTTCCCGGAAGGCTCGAAAAATTTATAAAAAATGGCAAAGCTGCTATTGTAGATTATGCACACACAGATGATGCTATAAAAAATGTATTACAAACGCTAAAAACTATTACAAAAGGTAAACTAATAGTGGTATTTGGTGCAGGAGGAGATAGAGATAAAACTAAAAGGCCCAAAATGGGTAAAGTAGCAAGTAGTATAGCTGATATAATTATAATAACAAATGATAATCCACGAACAGAAAATCCAGATGCCATTATAAATGACATTTTAGAAGGTGTAGATAAAAGTAAAAAAATTATAATTGAAAAAGATAGAAAATTAGCTATTATTAAAGGGCTTGAGAGTACCAGCGAAGGTGATTGCGTGGCAATTTTAGGTAAAGGGCATGAAGATTATCAGATTATTGGAGAAAAAAAATATCATTTTGACGACAGAGAGGTTGTAAGAGATTTTTGGAATGTGGAATCTAAATGAAATTATTGAACAATTAAAGCCGATTGAAATTTTAAAGCCAAAAAAAGTTAACTTTAAAAATATATCTATAGATTCCAGGGCAATTGAAAAAGACGATATTTTTCTGGCATTTAAAGGTGAGTTTAAAGATGGTCATGACTTTATAAATGAAGCTTTTAATAAAGGTTGCAGTTTATGTATATGCGAAAAAAGCATAGATAAACCATATTTAAAAGTTTTGGACTCAAAAAAAGCTCTAAAAGATCTGGCGAGTTTTAATAAAATAAAAAGCAAAACCAAAGTTATTGCCATTGTGGGCTCTGTAGGAAAAACAAGTACAAAAGAGTTATTAAAATCATATTTTAATGTGTCAAAAATAAATTTTTTTTATACGCAAAAAAATGAAAATAATTGGATAGGGGTTTGCAAAACATTACTTAGAGCCTCAAGTTCTTCTACATTTGGTATAGTAGAAACAGGCACAAATCATAAAGGCGAAATTGCTGAAATTGCAAGTTTTTTAAAACCAGATTTTGTTATTTTTACAGAAATTGGAACTTCTCATATTGGAAACTTTGGCTCAATAGAGGCGATCTTCGAAGAAAAGTCATCTATTGTAAATTTTCTTGAAGACAAAAAAAATGTTATATACAATTTAGATAACCCAATACAAAAAAACAATTTTGATAAAAATAAAATTAGTTATTCAAAAATTGATCCTAATGCTTGTGTGTATTTAATTGATTACCAAAAAGATGAATACTCTAATAAGCTTTACTTAAATGTATTTGGTAGAAAATTTAAAGTGAAAGCACCATTTTGGTTAAATATTTCAAATATACTAGCAACTGCAGCATTTCTTGGGTCTCAAAAACTATTGGATGAAAATTATTTTCAAGAGGCATTAAACAATATAATTTTGCCAGATTATAGAATGCAACTTGAAAAACTTGGGCACACAAATTTCATTTTAGATTGTTACAACGCCAGTTTTGAATCAATTAAATTTGCAATTGATGAGCTTAATACAAAAAAAGGCAAAAAGCTTGCAATACTTGGCGATGTATTGGAGCTTGGTATACACACAGAAAGTTTACATAAAAAAATTGGAGAATATATTTCGGCTTTTGATATAGATTGTCTTGCTTATGGACATAACGCAAAATATATAGCTTTAGCAAATAAAAATATACAGGTCTTTGAAAACAAAGAAGAATTATTAAAAACTTTAAGATCAATCTACGAAAAATATGATTGGATTTTAATAAAAGGTTCAAGAAAGCTTAAAATGGAAGAAATATTTTATAATTTGAGAGGGTTAACTTAAGTGTTTTATTATTTATTTTATAAGCAACTAATTGTCTACGCTCATTTTTTCAACGTTTTTTATTATATTACGTTTAGGTCTATGGCAGCAGCGGCAACAGGCTTTTTGCTATCAATGATATTTTCACATTATTTTATACCCTTTTTAAAAAAACAACAAATAGGTCAAACAATAAGAGAAGATGGGCCAAAAAGACACTTACAAAAAGCTGGCACTCCAACAATAGGTGGAATTATTATATGGTTTGGTTTTGTTATTAGTGTTTTACTATGGGCTAAACTGGATGTAAATTGGGTATGGATAATTTTATTTAGTGCAATATCTTTCGGTTTTATAGGTTTTTTAGATGACTTTTTAAAGATAAAAAGAGGTAAAGGAAATGGTCTTAAAGCAAGAACAAAATTTTACCTTCAAATTTTTTTTGCAAGTGTTGTATCTATTTTGATATATGTTGTATATAGCAGATACTCGGTTTGTCCTGGTTGTTTTTATATGCCCTTTTTTAAAAACTTAGTTTTTAATATGGGTCTTTTTTATATATTATTTAGCATATTTGTAATAGTTGGCGCTTCAAATGCTGTTAATTTAACAGATGGACTTGATGGGTTAGCCACCGGGCCATCTTTAACAACAATATTTACACTGGCTATATTTGCTTATGTTTCTGGAAATCTGATACTGGCTGGATACTTAAGATTGCCTTATGTATTTGGAAGCGGAGAAATCACGGTTGTTTTATCTGCATTATTTGGTTCATGTTTGGCATTTTTATGGTATAATTGCTATCCAGCAGAGGTATTTATGGGTGATACTGGCTCTTTAGGTCTTGGAGCGATTTTTGGTACAATAGCAATTATTATCAGAGAAGAAGTGGTACTTGTAATAGCTGGCGGTATTTTTGTACTTGAAACTATTTCTGTTATTTTACAAGTAGCAAGTTTTAAAACAACAGGTGAGAGAATCTTTAAAATGGCTCCAATACATCACCATTTTGAATTAAAAAACTGGCCAGAATCAAAAGTAATAATTAGGTTTTGGATAATATCAATATTATTAGCTTTAGTTGCTTTGACTGCATTAAAATTGAGGTAAATCTATGAAAATTGCAATATTGGGCTTTGGAAAAAGTGGCAAAAGCGTATATGACTTACTTGTAAAAAAGAATGAAGATGAAGTATTTGTGTTTGACGATAATAAATTACCTGATAAACTGAATTTTTTTGGTCAAGATAAATCTAAAGCTTTTTTTGATATGAATTTTGACCTTGTTGTTGTTTCACCTGGTATACCAAAACATCACCCATTCATAAAACATGCTTTAAATAAAAATTTTCCTATTATAAGTGAACTTGAGTTTGGATTTAGGCTTACAAAATGTAAAATTATTGCAATAACAGGTACAAATGGAAAATCAACAACCGTAAAATTAATATACAATATGTTAAAAAAATCAGGCAAAAAAGTACTTATGTGTGGCAATTATGGTTTGCCTTTAACAAAAGCTGCACAGGTTTCACATTTGCTTGATTATTTAATTGTAGAAGTAAGTAGTTTTCAGTTGGAGTTTATTGATACTTTTAAACCCTATATTGCAATAATCTTAAATATAACTCAAGACCATCTAAGCTGGCATGGGAGTTTTCAAGAGTATAAACAAGCCAAGTTAAAAATTGCCAAAAACCTTTTAAATGAAGGCTTTTTGATAAGAAATCTCGACGAAGATTACAGTGTTGATGCTTTTAATGTAATTGGCTTTTCTACTCATAAAGATAATGTTGAGGCAAAAGTATCTCAAAATAGTGTAACTATTAATTTCAAAGAACATTTTGAGATAAAAAATACAAAACTTATAGGCACACATAATATGCAAAATATCGCAGCTGCAAGCCTTGCAAGTCTAATATGCAATGTAGATAAAAATACTATTTTGGAGGTAGCTATGAATCAAGAAACATTGCCACACAGGCTTGAGTATGTTTGTGAAATTGAAGGTGTAAAATTTTACAACGATTCAAAAAGCACAAATATAGACTCTGTAAGAAAAGCCATTGAATCATTTGAAAACAAACAAGATATTGTAATAATTCTTGGCGGTAAACACAAAGGTGAATCATATGCAAACTTAATGGACTTGTTGCCTCAATTAACGGGCGTCGTAGTTTTTGGCGAAGATAGAAAAAAAATCATAGCAGAATTAAACAAATTAAGACCTATACCACTTCCTGCTGTTAATGTTAAAGGAGCTGTTATTGCTGCATTTCATATTGCAAAACCAGGTGGAATAGTACTATTTAGTCCAGGTGGATCAAGTTTTGACCAATTCAAAAACTTTGAAGAGCGAGGTGAAGCTTTTAAAGCAGAATGCCTTGCATTTAAAGAAGAATATGACAAAGCACCGCGCCTTTGAACCTACAATCATAATATTTTGCACATTTATACTAGTTTTTATTGGTTTAGTAGAGACATGGAGTGCTTCTAATTATTTTTTCTTTCAGCATTTTGGTAAACCAAACTTTTTACTTGAAAGATATTTAATATACATAGTTGTCTCATTTTTTGTTGGATTGTTTTTTTACAAGATAAACCCTCAAAAATTAAGACAATTGATACCTCTTTTTTTAAGCTTAGCTATTGTGTTTCTTATTGCACTTCATTTAGGTTTTGGTGTAAATATTAGGGGTGCTGTCAGATGGTTTAATTTTGGCTTTTTTTCATTTGAGCCAACAGAATTTGCACGTTTTGCATTTATTTTATATTTAGCAGATTTTATTGATCGCAAATACGAATCATTAAATGATTTAAATGTAATTTCACCACTTTTTTTAGTTTTTGGTATTATAGCTTTGTTAATTATTTCTCAACCAGATATTGGTGGTGCATTTCTGTTTTGTCTTGTAGTTCTTCTTGTGCTTTATATTTTTGGTTTAAGGACGAGCTATATAGGTATTATTTTGGCTTTAGGCGTTATAGTTTTTTCGTTAGTTTTTTTAGTTCACCCAGAACGTTTACAAAGACTTAGCAGTTTTATACATAATAATCACCTTCCCTACCAGGTTCACCAAGGCTTCATTGCACTTGCCGGAGGAGGCTTATTTGGAAGAGGTATTGGCAATGGTAGTTTTAAAAGTTTATTTTTACCTGATGCTTACAATGATTTTATTATTGCTTCCATTGGTGAAGATCTGGGTTTTTTAGGAGTATTGCTTGTTATAATACTATTATTTTTGCTTATTTACTCAATATTTTCTATTGCAAACAAATTGAATAATTACTACGAAAAAGCTTTTGTTTTCGGCACTGGCTTTTTATTTTCCATACAGATATTAATAAATCTTTTTAGCGTTTTTCATTTAATACCTACAAAAGGTACAGTGCTACCGTTTGTAAGCTATGGAGGTTCAAGTTTGGTTGTAAACGCTATGTTTATTGGTGCAGTTTTAGGCTTATCAAGAAAATTATAGTTTGCAAATATAAATTTTTACTGTAAAATATAATACGTGGAAAAGTTGGAGTTTTTTACAAAAAAAACCATTAACCTCTATTTTATAAGGCATCCAGAAGTTGAAAACGCTTCAATGATGGTATTTAATGGATCCATAGATGTCGATTTGTCGGAAAATGGAATAATACAGGCACAAAAATTAAAAGAATTTTTTATGTATAAAAATATAAAAAAAATATTTTCAAGTCCCCTTAAAAGATGTCTGAAAACCGCTAAAATTATACAGGATGGCTTAAATTGTGAGCTAATAGTAGACTACAGACTACAAGAGAGAAATTTTGGTATTTTTGAATCACTTAGCTGGAAAGAAATAGAACAAAAATATCCGCTTGAAGCATTAAGTTTTTTAAAAGATCCATTTAATTTTAAAATAAAAAATGGCGAGAGTTTTTTTGATGTATACAATCGCGTTAACAGCTTTTTGAGCGAGTTTGATTTTGAAAAAGATACTTTAATTGTAGCGCATGGTGGAATAAATAGAGTTTTAATAAAGTATTTTATGGATCTAAAAGATGAAAAGATTTTATCTGTTTCGCAGGATTTTGCGTGCATAAACCATTTTTTGACAGATGGTAATTTCTTTTTGGCAAAACTTATAAACGGTGTTATATGATTGGTATATTTGATTCTGGAGTTGGAGGCTTAACCGTAATAAAACCGTTAATTAAATATTTTAAAAGTGATATAATTTACCTTGGTGATACTGCAAGAGTACCATATGGAAACAAATCTAAAGAAACAGTTATTAAATACTCTATTGAAAATACAAAATTCTTGCTAAGCAAAGGTGTTGATTTTATAATTGTAGCATGTAATACTGCATCAAGTCTTGCAATAGATACCTTAAGAAGTATCTTTAATGTACCTATATATGGCGTTGTGGAATCTACAGCAAAAGTGGCTTGTCAATTTGACTCTATAGCTGTAATTGGAACAAAAGCAACTATTGAAAGTAATGCTTATGAAAAAACAATAAAAATGTTTAATCAAAATGCGATTGTGCAACAAAAAGCGTGCCCTTTATTTGTACCTCTAATTGAAGAAGGACTAATTGACGATGAAATAACAAAATTAGTAGCAAAGCGCTATTTGAATGGTATCCAGGCACAAGCACTCGTGCTTGGGTGTACTCATTATCCATTAATCAAACATATAATAAAAGAAATTGTTCCTAATGCTCAAATTATTGATTCTGGCACATCTATTATCAATACAATTGATAAAAACATGTTAAAAGGAAGTGGTAAAATCGAATTTTACGCAACAGATTCACCAGAAAATTTTTCTAAAATTGGTAAACTTTTTTTAGGTGAAAATTTCAATGGAGTTAAATTGGTTGATTTAGAGGAATTATGATAGCAGTAATAGATTATGATGCAGGAAATGTTGCATCTGTTACAAAAGCAATTGAAAAAGTTGGCTATAAGGCTTGCTTAACAAAAGATCCAAAAATAATTAAAGCATCAAGTGGTGTAGTTTTACCTGGAGTTGGAGCTTTTGGTGATTGCATAGATAAGCTTAGAAAGTACGATTTAATAGACACCATACTTGAAAGCATCGAATCAAAAAAACCATTTTTAGGCATATGTGTAGGGTTTCAATTGCTTTTTGAAGAAGGTTTTGAATTTGGTATTCACAAAGGGTTTGGTATATTTAAAGGCTCATGTGTAAAATTTATACCAAGCAAAACCTATAAAGTACCCCATATGGGCTGGAATACTGTTTATTACACCAGACAATGTAATTTATTCGACGGTATCAAGAATAACTCTTACTTTTACTTTGTACACTCATACTATACCGATTCTGATGATAGTTGCGTTGCCAAAACTGACTACAGTTGCACATTTACGAGTGCAAGTCAAAAAGACAATGTATTTGGTGTTCAGTTTCATCCAGAAAAAAGTCAAACTTTGGGTCTTAGAATATATAAAAATTTCTGCAATATGTGTGAAGAAAAATGTTAGTTGTGCCAGCTATTGATCTAATTGATTCAAAAGTAGTAAGACTAACAAAAGGTAAAGCCGAAAGCGCGAAAGAATACAGTCAAAATCCTCTTGAGTTTGCATTGTATTTTGAATCACTTGGGTTTAAAAGAATCCATATTGTTGACTTAGATGCTGCATTTAACAGGGGTAATAATTTAGATATAATTTACAAAATTGCAAAAAATTCCAATATAGAATTAGAAGTTGGTGGTGGAATAAGAAATTTTGATATAGCACAAAAAATAATAGATTCAGGTGTGAAAAGAATTGTAATCGGGAGCCTTCCATTTAAAAATAAAGCTGAATTCGAAAAAATTTTAAAATCCTTTTTAAAATACATTGTAATAGGTGTTGATATAGAAAATAATAAAGTAAAAATCTCAGGTTGGGAAGAAGAAACGCAAGTTGATTGTGTAGATTTTCTCAAACAGGCTCTAGACTTGGGTATAAGTGAGGCAATTGTAACTGATATTTCAAAAGACGGCATGCTAAGCGGGATAGATGAAAATTTTTATGCCCAAATTGCAAAAAAAAGTTCAATGGATATAATAGCATCAGGTGGCATAAAAAACATAGATGATCTAATGCGCTTAAAAAAACATGAAAAAGATGGCTTAATTGGCGCTATAATAGGCAAAGCGATATATGAAGGCACAATTGATTTAAGCCAGATACACGGAGGACAATTATGAAGCTAATAACACTTGTAGAAAATACATCAACAGGTGGCACATTAAAAGCAGAACATGGTTTAAGTGTGCTCATTGAGTCAGAAAACTCTCGAGTACTTTTTGATACTGGTCAAAGCGATTGTATTATACATAATGCAAAAACACTTAATGTAAATTTACAAAACATAGATAAAATTGTGCTAAGCCACGGCCATTACGACCATGTCGGTGGCCTGAAGTATGTATTGCAATATGCAAAAGCACCAATTATAGCCCACCCAGAAATATTTAGAAAGAGATACTCTAAAAAAGGTGATAAATTAAGATACATAGGCATAGAAGACAAAAGTTTTTTTGAACATTTAGGTGCACATTTTGAATTTAGCACAAAGCCTCAACAAGTTAGTAAAAATATTTATACAACAGGCTTTGTAGAGCTAAAAACAGATTTTGAAGAAGTTGATAAAGATTTCGTTTTTGAATCAAATGGTCAACATATAAAAGATGATGTGCCAGACGATTTAAGTTTAGTTTTAGATTTAAAAGAAGGACTTTTTGTTGTTTTTGGTTGCGCACACAGAGGTATAATTAATATCATAAACCACTGTGAAAATACATTTAACAAAAAAGTAATAGGTTTTATTGGTGGTACACACTTAGGACCAGCAAGTAAATTTCAAAAAGAAAAGACCGTTGAAACTCTAAAAACCATGCAACAACTTAAAATTATTGGACCATCACATTGTACCGGAATAGCTATGACCTGTGCGCTTGCAAATGAATTTCCAGATAAAATAATTTACAACAATGTAGGCACAGTGATTGATTTAGGTGATTGAATGTTAGCAAAGCGTATTATCCCATGCCTTGATGTTAAAGAAGGCAGAGTAGTAAAAGGCATAAACTTTGTAAACTTGAAAGATGCAGGCGATCCTGTAGAGCAAGCGATTATATACGATAGCCAATCAGCAGATGAGCTTGTTTTTTTAGATATTACAGCTAGTTACGAAAAACGCTCAATAATGATTGACGTAGTTTCAGCTTGCGCCCAAAACATATTTATGCCATTAACAGTAGGTGGTGGTATAAGAACAATACAAGACATAAGAAACCTGCTTAAAGCTGGTGCTGATAAAGTTTCTATAAATTCAGCTGCTGTAAGAAACCCTGATTTTTTAAACGAAGCCGTAAAGGTTTTTGGAAGTCAATGTATAGTAGTAGCCATTGATGCAAAAAAAATAGGTAATGATTTTTATGTTTTTATAGATGGTGGCAGAGTAAATACAAATAAAAAAGTTATTGATTGGCTAATTGAAGTCCAGGAAAGAGGTGCTGGCGAAATACTTCTTACCAGTATGGATAAAGATGGCACAAAAGAAGGATACGATTTAGAGTTAACAAAGCTTGTTTGTGAAAATTCAACAATACCCGTTATAGCTTCTGGTGGTGCTGGAAAAATGGAACACATAAAACAGGTTTTTGAAATTGGAGCGGATGCTGCACTAGCTGCATCAATATTTCATTTTGGAGAAGTTTCAATCCAAGAAACCAAAAAATACTTATTACAAAACAATATAAATGTGCGAATTTAAAATTGAGTTATTTTTTTGTCGTCTTTTTAACTATATACGGCTTATTTAACGTATATTTTGGTTGGCTTTTTGCTTCAATTTTTAAAAATTCTTATATAAACTCAGTTATTTTTATAATTTTAATATACATGACATTCTCGCTTTTTATAATAAGAAAAATTGAAGAATTTGAAACTCAAATTGCAAGTTTTCTTGCGCATATCAGTTTTTACTGGATGGGTTTTTTAATATTATTTGTATTTTTTTCATTAGTTATATTTTTATTCGGTCTTATTTACAAACCTTTCTCAGTCAAACAAATAAATTTTGCATTTGCAAGTATTTTAAGTTTAGCTTTTTTATGTTTTGGATATATTAATGCTCAAAAGTTAAATATTAGAACAATAGTAATAAAATCTACAAAAATTCAAAAACCTATACGTATTGTATTTTTTTCCGATTTACATGCCGGACTTATGACAAATAATAAATATGTTAATAAAGTCTCAAAAACAATAAACAATTTAAAACCAGATATTGTAATAGCAGGTGGAGATGTTATTGATTCATCAATTGATGGCATAGAACATAATATTCAACCACTAAAAACAATTGAAGCTCCCATGCGTAAATTTGCAGTACTTGGCAACCATGAGTTTTATAGAGGTGTAGATAGATGCCAAACACAGCTTGAAAAAGTTGGTTTTTTTCTCTTGAGAAACAAATGTATTAAAATCAATAACTTCTTAAGCATAGCAGGTATAGACGATGAAACTATAACAAATAAAGAAAACTCCGATATTTTAAACAATTGCGACAAAAAAACATTTATTATTTTTGTCAAACACAGACCACTAATAAAAGAAAAAGATTTTAATTTATTTGATTTGGCTTTATGCGGACATACGCATGCTGGTCAAATGTTTCCATTTACACTTATAACAAAAGCATTTTATCGCAATAGAGATTTTGGATACTTTAAAATAAATGGTTCGCATTTAATTGTAAGCAGTGGTGCTGGTACATGGGGACCACCATTTAGAATTTTTTCTAAATCTGAAATTGTTGTAATTAATATATCATCCTGAGCAAAACGAAGAGTCTACTTTTAAGAAAAATAATTAATCTTTTGCTACTATAAAATAATCCTTAACTATGGAACTTACTACGTTTTGAGCATACATTTGCGCTTGTTGCTGACTATCAAATATACCAACTCTTACTCTATAATAAGTTTCTCTTCCTGTATAAAAACTACTTATATAAACTAGATCAAAATAGCGAGATAGATAGTTTCTGTAATCAAAAGCATTTTTAAAATCGGTAAATGCCCCAACCTGTATTGTAAATTTTTCATTTGCTGCAAGCACATAATAATTAGGAGACACAACAGTAATTTTTACAGGAACAACACCCGCTTGCAACATACCAAGTTGTTTGGCCGCCTCATAAGATAAATCAATTATTCTTCCATGAACAAATGGACCCCTATCATTTATCTTTACAACGGTTGAGCGATTATTGTCTAAATTTGTAACTCTCACATAAACATTCAAGGGCAACGTCCTGCTTGCCGCTGTTAATTTATACATATCAAATATTTCACCGCTTGCAGTTAATTGACCTTGAAATTGTGGTCCATACCACGATGCTAACCCTTCCTCTGTATACCCAACATTAACAGATTTCATAGGGTGTATAGAAGGCGTTGAGCTTACAAATGGAATATAAGAACAACTTTGCATATAAAAGCTAACCAAAAAAATAACCAAAAAAAACAGCTTTTTCATATAAGTTTTTTCAATGTAGATTCTATTTTATCAACCTCTAAATCTGGGCTAATTTTATCATAAATTTTGACATTAACCTTTTGATTTTCTTGTATAGTTATTTTTCCAAGGGGCATAACATTTTCGCTGCCTTCTATCTTTACTGGAATTATAGGTAATTTGAGTTTTTTTGCAAAATAAATCCCACCACTTTTAAAAGCCTTAGTGTGTTTTCTTGTTCCGTATGGAAAAATTGCAAAAGCAACATCGTTTTTTTTATCCTTAAAAAATCTTCTAATCATCAAAGCTGAGTGCAAAACAGAGCCCCTATCAACGCATACAGCTCCAGTTTTTTTCAATATATGTCCAAAAATTGGGATTTTAAATAATTCCTTTTTTGCAAACCAGATAATTTTAACATTACTAAAACAATCCTCAATACAAAAAATATCAAAATAGCTCTTATGTGTGGCCATTATTACAAAATTCTTCAGATCAAAATCAAGTTTATTAGAAATAATTTGGGTTTTGCAAATCTCTATTACTTTTTTCGAAAACATTTTGGTTGCAACTTTGATATCCTTTTGTGTAATATAATAAAAAAACATATAAAAAATTATTTTCATCCATTTTATTAAACTAGACATTTATCTTCACAATAAATATTGTTTTTTTGACATTAAAAACCTTTATTTTGCCATCTAAAGCTTCTATGGCTTTTTTTACAATAAAAAGGCCTAATCCAACACCAGATTTTTTTTCAGAAAAAAAAGGCTCAAAGATTGTATTTGTATCATTAAGTGCACAACCATCATCTTTAACAATAATTACCAATTTATTATTAAAAACACTAACAAACAACTCAACAGATGTTTTTGCAGCTTCTATGGCATTGGTTAATAAATTTGTAATTATGCTTCTTAGCAAATTTACATCCGATACTACTGTTACAGGTTGAACATTTTTTACAAATATTACATTGTATGTAACTAATTTATTTATTACTTCTTTTTCTATTTGTTCAATAAGTTCGTTTAGTTTTATTTGTTCTTTCTTAGCTATAACTTTTTTTGATATAAGTAAAGTATTGGTAATAATTTCATCTATTCTTTTAATATTTATATTTATGTTTTTGATAATTTCCTTTTTATCACTTTCATCTTCTTCAAGAAGTGAAACAAATAGTTGTATACTTGCAAGTGGGTTTCTTATGTCATGCGCGATACTTGCTGCCATTTGACCAAGTGTTGCAAGTTTTTCTTTTTGCTTATTTTCAAGTTCTAATGCTTCAAGCTTTGTTATATCTTCAAATACTAGTACCGCACCAATTATTAAATCTTTATCGTATACAGCGGAAGCATTGATTTTTAATTTTCTATTATTAATCGAGTCTAATTTAATATTATATACTTCACGCTTATTAAAATAATCCAATACCTCATCAATATTTTTTGTATCTATGTTAAATACATCTTTCAAACTTTTATCTTGATAATCTTCAATACTGAGAATTTTCTTTGCAGCAGGATTCAAAAAGTTAATCTTAAGGTTTAAGTCAATTGTACATACACCATTTGTGATGCTATTTAGTATATTTTCCAAATATTTTCTATTATTTTCTAATTTAGCTTCTAAATAAGAAATTTTTTGTTTTAGCAATTCATGGGATTTTTCTAAATTTTGAGTTGTTTCTATAAGTTTTTCAAATATATACTCTAAATTTTCCAAATTTTTATTCATTGTAGTAAAATCTTTAATTTTTTTGTTAATGTTGAGTTTGGATAGTTTTTTTCTAAAATTGCAAGCTTTTTTAATGCAAGCTCTTTTTTACCTAAGTTTATCAGGCATAATGTTTCATAAAAAAGCGCCTGTTCATTGTATTTTTTGTAATTTTCTACTTTTTCAAAATAATTTATCGCATTGGCATAATCTTTTTTATTAAAATAATACATAGCGTTTAAAAATAAGCTTTCTGTTAAAAATGGTCCTTTAAATTCTTTATTGTCAATCGGTTTGTTTTGAATATTTTTTTCTATATTTATTTCTGATAATTTAAGTTTCGCATATTGTTTTAAAAGCTCATCCTTTGAATTTACACATTTTTCAAAGAAAATTTTAGCTTTGCTAAGTTCTCCATTTGCATAAGAAAGCTTTCCGTAAATAATATTTAGATAGTCTTTGTCTTTTAGTGAATTCAAATCAGATAACGCGCTTTTTAGATCACCTTTTTGAATATCATAGTTTGCTTTAATAAACTTATAACAGGAAGAATTTTTATCAACAGAATCGAAAGCTAATTTATATTGCCCAATAAACATAAAACTTTTAGCCAAACTACACGAATTCAATTTAAGCTTCAATTTATTAGAAAGTCTCAATGCTTCATGCATTGATTTTTCATCAAAGTTTTTAGCGCTTTGGTCTGCAAACATATTTAAACTATCTTGAGCCAGGTTTTGAAATTCATCCATTACATTTGCTGAACTGAGAGTTTTTGCATACAAATTCAGTACTTTAGCATACTCTTTTTTATTGTAATAAACTTTAGCCAAATGCCACATTGCAAGTGGGGTAATTTTTTCGTTATCTTTATATTGCTTTATTATATTTTCAAGCTGCTGTTCGTTTAATTTTTGTGTTAAAAGATCAATTTTGGTTTTTTCTTCTTGGATTTGCTTATTTAATGGAAAAACTTTAATAGCCTGTGAAATTGTGTTTAAAGCTAAATTTGGATTATTTTGCAAAAGCAAACACTCAGACTTTGAAATGTAAAAATCAGGTGATTGAGTAGTTTGAATATAACTTAAAAAATTCTCAGCGCTTTTAAAGTCTTTCATTTTGCAAAACACATAAGCAGCTTTTGCAATATATTTTTCATTATCTTTCACATCAACATTCTTTAAATCTATTAAATAAAACAGATAAGCTGCCTGAGGATAATTTTGTTCTAAATAAAAAATATAGCCAGCTTTTAACATACCGATTTCATACAAAGGACTTTCTTTTGTTATAGATGTATAATAAAGGATTGCCTGATTGTATTTTTTTGCATCATAAAAAATGTTGCCGAGTTCAAATTTTGCTTTATCGGCATAGTTGCTGTAAGGAAACTCTTCGACAATTTTTTTAAGCGTATCAATATAGCGGCTATCACCTTGCTTTTTGTAAATTTGCGCAATTTGATAAAGGATTTTCCCCGGGGCATCTAACTCAAGAGAATAATTTAATATATCACGGTAAGTTTTTATAGCTTTTTCAAAATCACCAATTTTTTCATAACTTGATGCAAGAAGGTAAAGTGCATTTAAAAAAAAGGGATTATTTGGATCTGTAGTCAATTTACTAAACTGCACTATACTTAATTTATAATCATGTCGTGAATATGCATCCAGACCTGAAAAAAACACATTTTGTATTGTTGGTTTTGTTTGAATAAGGCTTATTTTAAACTCAGGCTTTTTAAAAAGCGAATTTTCAATGTAATTTTCTTTTTTTTCAACTTTACTTTCTTGAAGTATCTCTTTTGGTTCAATAATTAGTGCATTTGTTTCTTTTTTAGTAAGCAACTCATAGCCTTTTTTTGCCCCAAAAATTATATTTACATTACCAGAAGTATTAAAAAGACTTACAAAATCAAAAAATTTATTATTTAAAGCTTTATAAAACTGAGTATTGGCTTTTTTGTTTAAAATTTGTATTTTTAAGAAACCATTTTGTTCTTCAAGTTTATATTCAGCTTGAATGTTTGAAACCACAAAACAATCCTTACCACCAATCTTCCTTAAATCTATATTCAAGGCATAAGCGCTTATATGCATTAAAAAGCTAAAAAGCAAAATTAATAGTGCAAAGGAAATTCTTCGCAGAGTTTTTTCACCTCTTGTCTAATATTATTATAAACTTTTTCATTGCCAATATTATTCAATGTATCAGTGATTAGCTGACCTATGATTTCAATCTGCTGTTCTTTCATACCTCGTGTGGTAAGTGCTGGAGTTCCAATCCTTATGCCACTTGCAATAAAAGGACTTTTTGTTTCGCCAGGAATTGTATTTTTATTTACGGTTATACCTACTTGACCTAACGCTTCTTCAGCCTCTTTTCCTGTAATGTTTTTATTTGTAAGATCAACCAGTATCATGTGATTATCCGTACCGCCCGATACTAGCTTAAAGCCGTTTTCCATCAAAACTTGCGCAAGTTTTTTAGCGTTTCTTACGATTTGCTTTTGATACTCAACAAACTCTGGGCTTAACGCCTCTTTAAAGCAAACTGCTTTTGCTGCTATCACATGCATTAAGGGTCCACCTTGAATACCAGGGAAAATTGTTTTATCAATGGCTTTTCCAAAAAATTCCTTTGACATTATCATACCACCCCTTGGACCCCTTAGAGTTTTGTGTGTTGTTGTGGTAACAAATTCACAATAAGGAATTGGACTTTGATGTAAACCAGCCACAACAAGACCTGCTATATGCGCAATATCTGCTAAAACATAAGCTTCTACTCTATCTGCAATTTCCCTGAATTTCTTAAAGTCAATTTCCCTTGGATAAGCACTGGCACCACACACAATGAGTTTTGGTTTGAACTCATCAACTATTTGAGCTACTTCATCATAATCAATTCTACCAGTTTCAGGATTTACGCCATATCCAAATGTAAGGTACAATTTTCCAGAAAAATTTACCCTTGAGCCGTGCGTAAGATGTCCACCATTGCTTAAATCCATGCCAAGTACCCTATCGCCTGGCTGGAGAGCTGCCATATAGATTGCCATGTTAGCCTGAGATCCAGAATGTGGTTGGACATTTACATACTCTGCACCAAATAATTTTTTTGCCCTATCAATTGCAAGTTGTTCTGCAATATCAACAAATTCACATCCACCATAATAACGTTTTGCTGGATAACCTTCAGCATATTTATTTGTTAAAACTGAACCCTGTGCCTCCAAAACTGCTCTTGAAACAAAATTTTCGCTTGCAATCATTTCAAGAGAAAAATTTTGTCTTTGTTTTTCCTGTTCTATAGCCTCAAAAAGTTCAATGTCAGCATCTTTTAATGAGTCTTTTAAATTCATTCTTCACCTTCCGTATCAATTTTATTTACACGCCTTTGATGCCTTCCGCCTTCAAAAGACGTGTTTAAAAAAATATACACCATTTGTTTTGCTATCTCAAGACCTGTAGTCCTTCCTCCAAAAGCTAAAATATTTGCATTGTTATGTTTGCGTGCAAATTCTGCTGTATAAGCATCATGACACAATGCACATCTTACACCCACAAAACGATTTGCACTAATACTCATACCAATACCTGTTCCACAGATAAGAATACCTAGATTATCACTATCTTGAACCTTTTTTGCAACTTTTTTTGCAAAATCGGGATAATCTACTGAATCTTCATTAAATGTGCCCACATCTTCTACAAGGTAATTTAAACCAGCTAAATATTCTTTAATAGCTTCTTTCATAGCAAAACCCGCATGATCGCTCCCGATAATAATCATACCTATGTTTCCTCCCCTGTTTGCTTAACATATATTTTATTTGAAATGCTTTTTAATAATTCTTCCAGATTGTCAATTTGTACATTTTCAACTACATAAAATTTTTTGTTATGCGTTTTAAAAACAAAATATGGACCAGTATTTTCAATATGCTTTGTGGTTACAATAATATCCACGCCTTCTTTAACTAAATATAAAGCAATCTGAATACCTTTTTTTTCTTTTAACTCTAAAAAATCATTTGGTTTTTGCTGTTTATTTAAAATTTTTTTTCTTGATAAATCATAATCTATAATCAAAAAAGATTTGCTATTGCTGAAATCTTCTGATATCTGCTCGTTTTTTGTTTGAGGTATACATATTTTTACAATCTTTTTTTCAATTGGTTCATAGTGGACTATAACATTATCAACATTTGGAAATTTTTCATAAATACGCTGTTCTATCTGGCTTGATAATTTATGTGCTTCCTCAAAACTTGCAATATCAAGCTTAACAATAATTTCTAAAAGCATAAAACGTCCGCTTTTTCGACCTTTAATGGAAGTTATCTCATTTACATGTTCAAATTGTGAAATTTCCTGTTTTATAGCTTCTATTGTCTTTTTATCAACATTTATATCAAGCAAAGCAAGCGTGGAATTTTTTAACAATTCAAAACCAGAATGCAGTATCATAACTACAATTACAATAGCTACATACTTATCTATATTCAAACCGAAAATTGAAAAAATTATGCTACAAATTATTATAAAAATTGAAAATAAATCACTTTTAATATGTTCGGCATCTGAAACCAAACCACTTGATGAGTATTGTGTACCTATTTTTTTTTCATATTTACTGTATAAATACATTAAAATAACTATAAAAAATAGTACAATTGCAACTATTATTTGGTTTAAAACACTTGTGTGGACTGGCTCTCGTTTTTCAAATAGACTATAGCCTATCTCAAATGCAGTCAATATAATAAGCAGAGAAACAAAACTCGATGCTATATTCTCTAATTTATACAAGCCAAATGGAAATTTTTCACTTTTTATATAAGAAAAAAACATCGCACTAAACACAATAACGCTGGAGAGCACATCAAGACTAGAGTGAAGTGCGTCAGCCTGTAAAGCAACATTTCCAATCCATTTACCTAGAACATATTTAATGATTGTTAGTGCTAAATTTATAAAAGTTGAAGCTATAAGTAATTTATTTATTACTTTTTTTGATTCTTTTTTATAATCTACATTCGCTTGATTCAATATTAATTCCTCGCGCTTATAAATTCCTTATTGCCAAATGTTTTTTTAAATGCTTTTTTTTCATTAATTAACCTTGTAACTATATTATCAACATCTTCATTTTTAGCATCAAATACATCTGAAAGCTCTTCTATTGAACATGGCCTTATGCTTATCATTTTTATTATAGATTTTTCTAAAAATTCATCAAAGTTTACATTTTTGTCTGCAAAAGGTTTTATAAGCTCAACATTGTAGTCTTTCAAAGCCATATAAATACTCATCAGCTCATCATTTGATAGTTTTTGTATACCATTGAACGCTGGAGGCCTTTCAATTGTACCAATTTGTACTTTTTTTGGCTTAATATACTCAATAGCTTTAATTAGCGCTTCAATATCCTGTTTCTTGTCATTTATACCTTTTGCGAAAACAATTTCAAGCCACACTTCCCCGCTAAATTCTTGCGTAAACAATTTTAAACCTTCTATAATATTTTTTAAGTTAAGTTCTTTATGTGGTTGATTGATACGTTTAAAAGTGGATTCTATGGCTGCATCCAAACTTGGTATTACAACATCGGCTTCATAAAGCTCTCTCCTTACTTCCTGATCATAAAGCAAACTACCGTTTGTCAAAACAGCAATTTTCGCTTTATTAAAGCTTTTTACAAACTTTATAAGCTCCCCTAAATCTTTGTTTAAAGTAGGTTCGCCACTACCAGAAAAAGTTATAAAATCAAATTTTCCTACTTTATCTACATGCTCAACAAAATCTTTTTTTATATCTTCAATATTGTAAAACGATTGCCTTTTGTTTGTCAAATTAGTGGTTTTTCCTACTTCACAATACACACAATTATAATTGCAGGTTTTGTGAGGTATTATGTTTATCCCAAGGCTTAAACCTAACCTTCTTGATGGCACCGGTCCAAATAAAAACTCCAATTTTAACCCCCTATTAAAGTAACAAATTCTAAAGGTATTTCTTCAAAATATACATTATATGTATCTAAATCTTTTTTTGTAACCTCAGATTTTGGCATTTGTAAAATTTTATAGTAATTTTTTAGCTTTTCTGGTAAATATTTGTATTTGTTTGCTATTACATAAAAAGGCTTTTTAAAGTATCTTGCAAGCAAACATAAACAAAAGGTTTGCGATTTATTTATAAAAAAATCATCAAACAAAGCATCTGCACCACTTAAAAATACATCACACATTTTGGCACCAAATAAGTAATTATTATCTTCAAATACCACAACATTCTTACCGATTTTTTTCAAATCTAAAGCAAAAGCTTCACCTTCCTTTTTTGGATGACCTATACCAATATAAATAGTTTTGCACAAAGATTTTGCAATACTTAAAAAAACTTCTTTTGAGTAAGAAATTGTACATACAGATTTTCCATCTAAAAATTTTGAGGCTTTTAGTGTAGATTCTTGTATAAAGTCAAGTAAATCTTGTTTTAAAAAAGCTATCTTTTGGATTTCATCTTGTTTTAACAAATCTATTATTTTAAAACACACATTTATAACAAGAGCCATCGAAGGCTGCTTTTTTATTATTTCTTTCAATAATACAATTAGTTTTTTGTTTTCATTTAAGTTTGCAAGCGCAAAACTTGCTTCAATAATATCTAAAGCTATATCAAGCGAGCCTCTTTTTTTATCTTTAGCACAATTTTTAAGCGTTTCAATGTAACTCATCTTGAGCTTTTAACGCCAATTTTAGGACATATAAAACTTAACTTGCACTTTGAGCAAAATGGCGATATTGGCGTGCATATATTTTGACCAAAAGGCACAAGCAAATCGTTATACTCAATCCAGTACTGTTTTGGCAACACTTTCATAAGTTCAAATTCTGTTTGAACTGGTGTTTTTGTCTTTACAATACCTAATCTATTAGAAATTCTATGAACATGAATATCCACACAAATTGCAGGAATATTAAAACCTTTTGATAAAACAAGATTTGCCGTTTTTCTTCCAACATTTGGCAAACTAAGCAAATCTTCAATACTATCTGGCACTTTAGAGTCGTACTTTTCTACCAGAATTTTGCATACTTCGAGTATGTTTTTTGCTTTGACATTATAAAAACCTACCGGGTAAATAAGTTTTGCAATTTGCTCTTGCGTTAATTTGAGCATTTCATTTGGCGTTTTTGCTACACTTAATAGCCTTTGAGTAGCTTCTTTTGTTGTTTTATCTTTTGTGCGCAAACTCAGTATAGTAGAAATCAAAACAAAAAAAGGGTTACCCTCTCTTGCAACCTCTGTAACAATAGGCTCTTGCAAGGAAGGGTAAATTTCTTTAAGTATCTCAATTATCTTATTGATTTGCACTTTCATTTACAATTTGGGGATTTATTACAATTTTTGTATTTGCTTTTAGAGTCTTTAATAAATTTTCAAGAGCTTTGCTAACTTCTTGATCTTTTATTTGAGCTTTAAGCTGATTTTTATATTGCTCATAAAGATTCATATCTGCTTTTTTGTCGGCAATCTGGTAAATATAATTATCCGAATTTGCGCTGCAGCTACCTACAAAACCTTTATTTTGCTTGAAAATAAAATCGATATTTTCTGCATTATTAAAACAGGCAAAATTAGGGTCTGGGTTCATTTTTGAAAACATTGGAGTTGTTTGAATTTTTAAATTATACTCAGACGCTATCTTCTCTAAATTAAGTGGTTTTTCAGTTAAAGCTTTTAAAAATGCATCTTTTGCTAGCTCTTTAGCTTTATATTTAATGTAAGCTTTTATAACTTTGTCTTTTACTTTATCAAAATCTGGTAAGTATGGGTTTTTCTTTTCTGTAGTTTCATAAATTATGTAAGCAGTATTATTGTTTACTTTAACTTCATCGGGACCGAGTAATGTATTTGTTGTAGATTCATAAGCTTTCTGAAGAATATTTTGAGGTAATACATTAGAATCTATTGCTACCAACCCTGTCTGGTGTACTTTTAAGCCTTCTTGTTTACAAATTTTATCAAAATCTGCAGGATTTTTAATCATTAAAGCTATTCTTTTGCTTTCTCTGAATAAGTTATCCTGTGCTTTTTGCATTTGCAATACTTGTTTTATATATGGTTTTGCTTCATCAAAACTAATTGTTTTTGAAGGTTTCGTATCCATAACATAAACTATTTCATAGCCAAGTTGCGTTTCGAAAGGTTTGGAAATTTCACCTTTTTTTAGACTAAAAGCTACTTTTGCAAATTCACTATCTGGTTTAAACATACTTTGATACAACCAACCAAGTACGCCTCCTTTTGGTTTTGAGTAGGGATCATCTGAATATTTTTGTGCCATTTGTTCAAAATTATCTGGAGTTAATTTTTTATAAATTTCTTCTGCCTTGGCTTGTGTTGCTTTTAAATCTTCTTTTGAATTTCCATTTGGCTTAATTAAAATATGAGCAATTTTATACAGTGGTGGTGTCTGAAAACTTTGCTGATGCGTATCATAAAAACTCTTCATTTCCTGGTCTGTAACCTTTTCTTTTGGTGCAAGATAAGTTATATCAATTGCAGCATATTTTATATCTACTTTAGCCGGTTCTGTAAACTCCTGCTTGTTTTTATTATAATAATTCTTTAAGTCAGCATCATTATAGGTTACTTTTTGTGTAAAAGCATTTGCATCAAAATCCACATAAGATAATTTTATATTAGAAAAATTATCTATAAAATATTTTTTTGCCATTTGATCAGTAATATTGATTTTTTTTGCCATCGAATCTTTTAGTTTTTCTATATATAAATCATTTTTTATAGATGCTTCAAATTCGGCAGGCTTTAAATGATTTTCCCTTAAAACAAGCAAATATTTATCTTTGGAAAATTTTCCATTTTCTGCAAATACTGGATTTTTTTCTATACTTTTTTGTATATCTTCTTTCGTTACTTTTATGCCTTCCCTTTTCGCTTCTTGCAATAACAATGCTCTATCGATTAATAAATCAGCTGTTTTTTGTTTCAAATGAAGGTTTTTGATATCTTGCTCTGTAACATTACCACCTTTCATCTGGGCAAGCAAATTAGAGTAAAAACTATAAAGTTGATTATATGTGTTTAAATACTCTTGCGTAGATATTTTTGTAGAACCTACTTTAATTGCAACATCTTGACCCATTTTAAATGGGCCTGCTACATAAAGGTATGCACCCCCTGCAATAAAACTTAGCGTAGCAAGAACAAGCACTACAAAAAAATATTTTTTGTGCTTTCTAAAAAAACTTAACATTCATCTTCCTCCAAAAAAATTTACTGCTATTATATACCAATAAAAAAATTTATCAAACTATTTTGATATTTACATTGTTAAAAATTTAAATTAATTTTCTACATATCAAGGTTAACCGGAGTACTAGCTTTATTTTTTACACGTTTAATAAATGGTAAAAATACTATAAATATCAAAGATATCCACATCATTACATGAAATGCATCTTGGTAAGACATTATCAAACTTTGCGCATTAAGCGTATTGTTTGCCAAAGCAATAGCTTTGTGGTATGAGTCTGCAAAAGAAAATCCCCTATCCACCAGGTAAAGTCTCATTTTTTCAAATAGACTATTAAAAATTGGATTAGCACTATTTATGTGTGATACCAGTGTATCTCTGTGAAATTCCCATCTTCTTTGCACAAGTGTATCGATCATAAACGATATTCCAAAGCTTCCGCCTATATTTCTTGTAAAGTTAATAACGCTGCTTGCTTCATTTATATCTTCCTTTTTTAAAAAATTAAATGCAAGCACATTTATAGGTATAAAAATCAAAGGTAAGCCAAAACCTATTATAACTCTTCCAAGTGTTATAAAGTACGGTGATGCGCTTAGGTTTATCTGCTCCATTAAATAAAGAGCATAAAACACAATCAGACTACCTATAAAAATAGCTATCTTTTGATTAATTTTAGTAGAAAACCGTCCAAGAATAACAATTACAACCAGGCTTGCAATACCACCTGGCATCATTATAAGACCTGCAGTGTAGGCATCATACTTTAGCAATGTTTGTACTAAATTTGGCAGTAAAGCTACTGTGGTAAAAAACAAAAAACCCAGAAAAAACATTGCAATTGCGCTAAATGCATAATTTTTATCTTTTAGCAAATACATTCTAATAAGCGGTGTTTTTGAAAAGTAATTTTTAATTAAAAACATTGATATAAAAAAGAAACTCATCAATCCAAGCACCACAATAAAATTAGAATTAAACCAATCATACTCCTGGCCTCTATCTAACATTGTTTGCAGTGAGCCAATGCCAAGTACTAAAAAACTTAAGGCAGTATAGTCTATTTTTAATTCTTTTTTAGCTTTAGCATAATCCGGATCAAATATAAATAAAATTATCATTATGGTAGAAAGAATGCCAAATGGCACATTGATTAAAAACATCCAGCGCCAATCGTAATTATTTACAATATAGCCTCCAAGCAAAGGTCCCAAAATTGGTGCAAATACAACACCTATAGAAAAAATGCTCATTGCTTGCGTGCGTTTTTCAATAGGAAAACTCTCCATAAGTATTGCCTGAGATAATGGCTGAAGCGTACCACCACTAAAACCTTGAAGTGCCCTAAATATTAGCAAAAGGTCTAGATTTGGAGCAATACCGCACAAAAATGAAGATACAGTAAAAGCAATAACATTAAAAAGAAAAAATTTTTTTCTACCAAACTTTTGAGAAAAAAAGCCTGTAACGGGCAGAATTATTGCATTGGCTGCAATATAGACTGTTAATGTCCAGGCTGCATCATCTGATGTAACAGATAATGGTCCTGCAATATACGGTAAAGCTACACTAACAATGGATGTATCCATAAGCACCATAAAGGTTGGTATCATAACCGTAAGTGCTATAACGTATGGGTTTACTTTCTGTTGTGCCATCTATAGCCCCTTAGTGTTTAACATGCACTGTAACTTCACAGTTTAGACCAACCCTTAGAGGATATTTTTTGTAGTCATATGGGTAGAGCTCTATTCTTACAGGTACCCTCTGGACTATCTTTATGTAGTTTCCAGAAGCATTCTGTGGTGGTAGTAGTGAAAACCTATCACCTGTTCCTGCATCTATGTCTTTTACGTAGCCTTTAAATTCTACACCTGGGTAAGCATCTATGGTTACTGTTGCTTTATCGCCTATTTTTATTCTGTGTATCTGTGTTTCTTTGAAGTTTGCATTAATCCATGCAGGCTTTAGGGGTACTACCATAAGTAGTGTTTGACCTGGCTGAACATACTGACCAACCTCTATGTTTTTTTGAGTTACAATACCATCTACAGGGGCTATTATGTTTGTATGTTTTAGGTTGTTTTGGGCTATGTTTATCTGGTTTTTCAAGCTTTTTAATTGATTTTCA
Organism: Desulfurella acetivorans A63; assembly: GCA_000517565.1. Lineage (GTDB taxonomy): Bacteria > Campylobacterota_A > Desulfurellia > Desulfurellales > Desulfurellaceae > Desulfurella > Desulfurella acetivorans. Next base: position 555,041 of record CP007051.1, on the reverse strand, counting down.
TAAGACTTTATCTGTTCTTTTATCTTGGCTACCTGGTATGTATAGCTTGATAGGCCAGAAATTTGTGATTGCAACGACTGAATATTGCGCTGCTGGGCTTCATAGGCAGATAAAGCCGCATGGTATTTTTGATTTTCTATTTCAAGCTCATTTGCAGATACCACTTTCTGGTTGTAGAGGTTTTCATATCGCTTTAGATCAAGACGAGCTTTGTGTAAATTTACCTTGTAGGATTCAAGCTGAGCAAGGGAAGCTTTTATGTTTTCTTCCAAAGAACCAATCTGACCAGTTGAACTTTTTTGTATGGATAAGCTTTCCTGTTTTAGACTATTTATTGTATCAAGTGTTGCATTGTACTGGTGCATTAGACTCTTTAGCTGATTTTCATAATCAATGGGGTCAATCTTTACAAGAAGCTCACCTTTTTTTACATGAAAGAAATTATCAACATAAACATACTTTATTAAACCACCTACTTTTGGTGATAAATAATAGATATGTGAATCTGCATGGGCATCATCAGTAGAAACTAAGTTTCTTGTGTATATCCAGTAGATTATACAGGCAATGGTAATTACAACTACACTTGCAATAAGAATAAGCTTTTTTTTAGAGTTGGACATTGGGTTTTCCTCCTTTTACCTAAACCTTATCAAATAATCAAATTCATCTGTTTTACCAACAGCATTTGCAAGTTTTTCCAAAGCTATGCAGTAACCGTAGATAGCTCCATAATAGTTAGCTTCAGCCTGCGTTAGAAGCGCTCTTGCATCAAGTATGTCTGTTGAAGTTGCAAGCTGGTTTAAGTAGCGCTCGTTGGTTAGTTTATAGTTTTCATTTGCTTGAGTAAGTGCAGTTTGGGCTACAGATATATTGTGGTATGCTACCTGAGCCTGGTCATATGCGTTAAGTATTTGAGTTTTGGATTGTGTTTTGAGGTTATTTAGCTCATTTTGCAATGCTATTTCCTGTAGTTTTGCAGCCTGGACATCGTTTTTGGTTTTACCCCAATCAAATATATCCCAGTTTGCTATGATGTTTAAGCTGTATATAGAGTTATCTGAGTATGGGTTATTGCTCATATCAAGGTTTTGACCATTTCTGTTGTAGTTTGCTCTTAGCTGTAGCTGTGGGTAATAGCCAGACTTTACCATGCCTACCTGTGCATTAGCCTTCTGGATTGCATAGCTTAGAGCTTTTATATCCGGGCGGTTGTCTATTTGGGCATAGAGTGAGTCAAGTGGTGTTTTTAAATCCACCACATCTGCTACCTGTTCAAATGTATGTGTTTTATCTATGGGTTCATTTAGCAATTGGTTTAGCTGAGCTATTGCATCTGTAAGGTTTGAGTAGGCTTGTTTTAGCTCTTGCTTTGCATTTGAGTAAGCTACTTCTGATTTTAGTAAATCTACCTTTGGTATAAGACCCTGTTTGTAAAAGCTTTGAGCGTCTTTTAGGTGTGATTCATACTGAGCAACTGCAAGTTGTCTTGTTTCCAGCATCTTTTGGTTGTACAATACATTAAAGTAAGCTATTTTTGCATTTGTTATAACCTGGTTTCTTATAACCTCTAAGTTTGCTTTTGAAAATGCTTCATCGTACTTTGCATACTTGTACTTATTAAGTAAATAAAAGCCTGTAAAAATTGGCTGGGTTATGGTTACATTCCACTGGTAGTTATTGTTTGAGCCCATAATCAATTTATTTCCATTAACAATCTGGTATGGTGGTTCATCAAGCCTTGTATATGAGTAACTTGTAGATAGATTTGGCAGAAAACTTTTAAAAGCACTTTGCTTTAATTCTTTGGAAGACTCATAAAGAGATTCGTACTGTTTTATCTGGTAGTTATTGTTTGAGCTTAAAGTCTGGACTTCACTCAAAGATAAAGCAAATGCATTATTTGCAAACAAAGCTAAAATGGATATAGAAAGCAGGGTTTTTTTAAGATGCATGGATACCTCCTTTGCGCATGTTATAATATTATTACTTTTAATATTTGTCAAGATATAATTTAATTATTATTTGAATTTTTTAAATTACAAAATTTTAAACAATAATATATTGCAATAATCTTTTAAACATCAAATAAACCATCAAAATCGTACAAAAAATTTTGCTGTAAGCGAATTTTAATTAAAAGTAATATACAGATAATTGAAAAGTAAGGTGTTAAAATAAATTGTTGTTTTTTAATGTCGGTTTATTGCGAGTTGCAAGAGCAACCTTTTGGATACTATCAGCTTTTGCAATATTTATTATTTTGGCAACCAAACCATATGGTACTGTTTTATCAGCTTCAATAACTATAGAAGATTTACTATTTTGCTTTAAAAATGAATTAAGTTCTGTATAAGTTGATAAGTGCTTATCTATATAAAGTCTGTCTCTTTCTGTTATTGTTATTATTATATCTTTTTTTGAGATATTTGCACTGCCAGAATGAGTTCTTGGTAAGTTAACTTTTATACCTTTTACAATCATTGGGGTAGTAACCATAAAAATAACTAGCAAAACAAGCATAACATCAACCAAAGGTGTTATGTTTATATTAGAAAATACACCTCTTTGCTTACTGTATCTCATATAATTTTCTCCTAACTTTTTATTTAAACAATAACATCATTACAAAAGCAACAATAATACATATAACAAGATAAAACACCAGGCCAATACATTGCTATCTAATTTTAGATTCTCAGAATACTTTTTAACCTTTCAATTAATGTAGGTTTTTTCACCATACCTGCAATTCTAACTGGAATCTTTTTAGTAAAAATTTGTTATAAACATCAATGTAGCCAATAATTGAGCCCTTTTTTATAGGTAACATAATTGGATTTTTTTCAAATTTTATATTGTAATTTATACCAGGCCATGTTATCCTGTAAAATGATGATCCGGTTATTAAAGGTATAGGCTTAAGCCATTCAAACTTTACATATCCTATTTTTTGGTCTTTTTTAAAAAGTTGAGACAAATGTATATTATTTTTTACCTGATTTATTATTTTTATAGTTGATTTAAGAGCATCCATTAATGGCCTTTCTCCATATTCTCCAAGTAGCGCACCTAATATTAAAATATGTTTCCATTTTAAATACTGGTTGGATGCAAAAACAAAATCCCCACCAGATTGTGGCATAGAACCTGTTTTTATACCAACAATTCCATCTTTACCTAAATCGTAATCTACATTGTAAACAGTACCAGCAACAGGTAAAGTTGCCTGTGGTTTTAATACTAGATATCTAAATTCTCTGATTTGCATAACTTTTTGCGCAAGCTTTAACTGATCATTTGCAGTACTAACCGTATAAAGTCTTACGCCAGCAGGATCTGCATAGTGAGTATGATTCATATTTAAAAGTTTGGCCATTTTATTCATCTTATCTACAAATGCTTTGACGGTTCCATCGTCCCATTTTGCTAATACAGTTGCGCAATCGTTGCCAGAAGGCAATAATAAACCTTCCAAAAGTTGCTTTTCGCTGAGTTTTTCATTTGCTGCTATTTTCAAAACTGATTGTTGATTTTTTAAATCTTTCTTGTATTTTTAACATCATTTTTGTAATGGTTATATCTGGTCCATTCTGACCTAAATGTAATGGATGATTTTTAAGAATCAAATAAGCTGTCATTATTTTAGCTACACTAGCAATAGGTATAGGTTGTTAATGTGGCGTTTGTGAAATAATTCCATAACGATCGATCATTATAGCGCCTTCTGTTCCATAAGGCCATTTTATGTTTAAATTACCAACTGCATGATAAGATTTTGGTATATTAAGCAATAAACGAGGTTTATTTGTAAGCGTTAATGCCTTAAATAAACCTAAAATAGCTACCACTATTATACCTATAACAAAAACCAAAAAAAAGTGGTGTTTTTTATGAGATTTAAACATAAATCATCCCCAAAAATTTATTTAATCTATTTCAATCTTCATATTCTCTAGACGCTCAATTCTTTTTTCAATTGGTGGATGTGTACTAAATAAACTTTTAAATGTTTCTCCTTTAAATGGATTTACTATAAACATATGAGCGGTTGTCTGAGAAAAATGTGTGTTTGGCATTGGTGAAAGTTTATTTGCTGATTCTAACTTCTTTAAAGCGCTGGCTAAATACATAGGATTTCCAGATAAAATTGCCCCGCCCTTATCGGCTGCGTATTCCCTTTGTCTTGATATGGCAAGTTGAATAATTGTAGCTATTATAGGCGTTAGGATAGCTACAAAAAGCAAACCAAACATATTGTTATTTCTTCTATTATTTCCCATGCCTCCAAATATAGCTGACCATTGAGCCATCCATGCTAAATAACTTATTGCTCCAGCTATTGTAGCAGCTAATGTAGCAGTCAAGATATCTCTATTTTTAACGTGAGTTAGCTCATGACCTAAAACACCAGATAATTCATTAGTATTTAATAAATTTAATATTCCAGTTGTAACGCATATTGCTGCATTTTTTGGGTTTCTACCTGTTGCAAAAGCATTTGGTGTGTTGCTATTAACCACATAAATCTTTGGCATTGGCAAGTTTGCCTTTTGTGCCAAATTGTTTACAATCGAGTAAAGCTGAGGGTATTGATGTTGATTAGCTTCTATTGCATGATAAGCTTTCAAAACAATTTTGTCAGAAAACCAATAAGATAAAATTCATGATCCCTGCAAAAATTAAAGCTATAATCAAACCTTGACTGCCACCAATAGCATCACCTACCAGCATAAGCAATACAGTAAGCGCAAACATCAGCATAAATGTTTTAAAGTAATTCATAGCTCCTCCCTCCTTTTAAATAATTCAACTAAAAACATATTTTTTTTTCAAGTTCAATTTTTACATTTTTATAATTCATTTTCATAACTTTTACCTCCTATTTTAAATTATTTTAGTATATGCTCAATTTTATGAAAAAAATATAGACAATTTGTGTAAAAAATGTTAATTGTAATCTGTAGCGTACTATACATATAAGTAAAAATTAAATAAATAACAAAAAAATTTAATTGTAATTCACATTACATTATTGATACCATTAAAATTTTTTACAGAAAATTTACAATAAAAATGAAAAGTTTTTGTTTTGTGATAGTATTAAATATTTAATTTTTAAAGCAAAAAATTCCAAATTTTTTTAGTAAAAATCTTTCTTGAAATAAGTATTTTTTTATTGTTTTTTCTTTAAATCCCACAATTGGGGGCTAAAACCAAAAAAAACAAGTAAAACTTCTTGAAAAACCCACTTTAAATCCCACAATTGGGGGCTAAAACTATAATCCACCCCCATAAATTCATAGATGCATTAAACTTTAAATCCCATAATTGGGGGCTAAAACTATAATCCACCCCCATAAATTCATAGATGCATTAAACTTTAAATCCCATAATTGGGGGCTAAAACGATTTACAAAGATGGAGAACTAATTAATAAAATTACCTTTAAATCCCATAATTGGGGGCTAAAACTAATACATTTTTTAGCCCCCTTGTAATATTTTAAAACTTTAAATCCCATAATTGGGGGCTAAAACTTTGCGGCTAATGTTGTTGTGCCGCTACCCAAAAACCTTTAAATCCCATAATTGGGGGCTAAAACAGGCTATCTATTAAAAAGCATAATTGTAAAAAACTTCTTTAAATCCCATAATTGGGGGCTAAAACGGGGAATAGCCCATAAAGGTGGTGTATAATTTCCCTACTTTAAATCCCACAATTGGGGGCTAAAACTTATACAATTGACAACAAAAAAAACCATTTTGATATCAACTTTAAATCCCACAATTGGGGGCTAAAACCTTGAGTAGTAAAGCCCCCTGTGGAGCCCCTCAAGCTTTAAATCCCACAATTGGGGGCTAAAACTAAGTCCTGCTCTTCATCCGTTGTAAGTATTGATGACTTTAAATCCCACAATTGGGGGCTAAAACCAGGTTTATAGCATATGTAGATATGCATCAATTACTTTAAATCCCACAATTGGGGGCTAAAACATTAAAGAAACAAGCGCTATAAAAAGCTTTAACTGCTTTAAATCCCACAATTGGGGGCTAAAACCCTTGTCACAATAACAAAAAATGCCAATTGCCCGACTTTAAATCCCACAATTGGGGGCTAAAACATATGAACCGCTTCATAATAATAGTCCAGGAACTATACCTTTAAATCCCACAATTGGGGGCTAAAACTCAATGCTATCTTTTTTTAAAACATTGATATATTTTACTTTAAATCCCACAATTGGGGGCTAAAACCCTTGTCACAATAACAAAAAATGCCAATCGTCCGACTTTAAATCCCACAATTGGGGGCTAAAACAAAACATTGATATGTTTTGAGCATTTTTTTAAAAAGGCTTTAAATCCCACAATTGGGGGCTAAAACACGTTTTATTATCTATTAGCAAGCCCTGTAAACCAATACTTTAAATCCCACAATTGGGGGCTAAAACTGCATATAATACGTTGTTTTGTCCTACGGCGATATACTTTAAATCCCACAATTGGGGGCTAAAACAGTGAGTGAAATACTAAAAATTATAATTGTTGAATGACTTTAAATCCCACAATTGGGGGCTAAAACACCAATATCAACCCTTGAGTAAAGCCCCCCCCTGGCTTTAAATCCCACAATTGGGGGCTAAAACGACGCCGTTTAGAGCCAACATAGTTGGTAATATTGACTTTAAATCCCACAATTGGGGGCTAAAACATTTTTTGCGTTGCTTAACAAGCTTCCGCGTTATTCCTTTAAATCCCACAATTGGGGGCTAAAACAAGATATCTCGCCTGTTGCTCCATAATAAACAGCATACTTTAAATCCCACAATTGGGGGCTAAAACATTAAGAATCCCAAATCAAGCATATCCTCGATTATAACTTTAAATCCCACAATTGGGGGCTAAAACTCATTGCATCATTGCCAGCTTTTGCACAGCTTTAACTTTAAATCCCACAATTGGGGGCTAAAACAAAATAAAAAAACTAATAAAACAGTAAAAATCGTCCTTTAAATCCCACAATTGGGGGCTAAAACGCGTTTTTGTGGCTGTTGGTCAGGCAGCCCGCTCTCTTTAAATCCCACAATTGGGGGCTAAAACTGAGTTTTTACAAGCGTTGGGGTATGAGGCTACAAAACTTTAAATCCCACAATTGGGGGCTAAAACTGTATGCGTTGTCTATTTTTGAAATAAGACTATCCCATCTTTAAATCCCACAATTGGGGGCTAAAACAAATGACCCCTGTTAAATAACAGTTAATATCAATGCCTTTAAATCCCACAATTGGGGGCTAAAACCCCTGTTACCATTAGTCTATTAGAAATAGTAAATTCTTTAAATCCCACAATTGGGGGCTAAAACAATTACAAATCAAAATAATTTAAAATTTATGTTATCCTTTAAATCCCACAATTGGGGGCTAAAACTTTTGACTGACCTTCAAGCGTTGCAAGTGATGGCAGCTTTAAATCCCACAATTGGGGGCTAAAACCGGTTTAGGACGCTAACGCTCTCTTGCTCGTTTTTCTTTAAATCCCACAATTGGGGGCTAAAACTCATAAGAAATAAAGCTAAGTAAATCTAAAAAGAGCCTTTAAATCCCACAATTGGGGGCTAAAACGATGTGTTTTCTGAATGTATTTTTGTATTTTTTGCCCTTTAAATCCCACAATTGGGGGCTAAAACTGGTTTAATAACAGATTCATCTAAATATGTAATGACTTTAAATCCCACAATTGGGGGCTAAAACTCACCGTCTAAAACATTAAAATAAATTTGTTTACAGCTTTAAATCCCACAATTGGGGGCTAAAACAACATACCTGATTATTTCACAAACATAAAAATCAAACTTTAAATCCCACAATTGGGGGCTAAAACAGTGCAAGCCCCCCTGTAGACTAACAAGCTAATGAACCCTTTAAATCCCACAATTGGGGGCTAAAACTGAAGTGTTAAAAAAAGCAGCACTCTTTTTATTTGCTTTAAATCCCACAATTGGGGGCTAAAACCGGAATTGTGTCCGGAAACTTGCCTTCACTTGTAGCCCTTTAAATCCCACAATTGGGGGCTAAAACCAATTAACGCATTCTTTCATACAAACTCCTTTTTTCTTTAAATCCCACAATTGGGGGCTAAAACTACCATCTGAATTCGGAGTATTTGGTGGTGGATATAACTTTAAATCCCACAATTGGGGGCTAAAACCGTAGTGCAGCGAGAGTTGCTTGCTACGTGGCAAGGCTTTAAATCCCACAATTGGGGGCTAAAACCTAGTGCAACAGTCTTGCGTCCGTTATGCCAATAATCTTTAAATCCCACAATTGGGGGCTAAAACCCGCCGATTTTTATCATTTCATCGATTAGTTTTTTACTTTAAATCCCACAATTGGGGGCTAAAACACAGAACAAAAAGACTAATAAAACAGTAAAAATTGTTCTTTAAATCCCACAATTGGGGGCTAAAACATACATATATAAGCTCCTAAAAATAAATTTTTAAAACTTTAAATCCCACAATTGGGGGCTAAAACGGCATGGGATTATTTAAACGTTAGCCTGTCACAAAACTTTAAATCCCACAATTGGGGGCTAAAACAAGAAGGAAAAATCCATATATCTAGAGAACAGTATCTTTAAATCCCACAATTGGGGGCTAAAACGTCCCATTGTGGACAAGACAAATATTGCCTGCCACAAACTTTAAATCCCACAATTGGGGGCTAAAACAATATTCCTTTACATTATTGTAATCATCCGAATGAACTTTAAATCCCACAATTGGGGGCTAAAACAAAAAGCAGAAAGGTGGATGGGAATACTTGTTCACAACTTTAAATCCCACAATTGGGGGCTAAAACTGTGTATTTTGTGATAATATCATCATCTACTTTTACTACTTTAAATCCCACAATTGGGGGCTAAAACAGTATGCAGTTTTTAATATGTAAACTTCTTCACCATCTTTAAATCCCACAATTGGGGGCTAAAACAAAGTAAAACCAAATCTATCTGTTAAGCATAAAGCGCTTTAAATCCCACAATTGGGGGCTAAAACGCAAAAAACATATTATTTTTTAATTCGATATAATTAAACTTTAAATCCCACAATTGGGGGCTAAAACCAGAACAAAAAGACTAATAAAACAGTAAAAATTGTCCTTTAAATCCCACAATTGGGGGCTAAAACTAAAAATGACACTCATTAAATAACAGTTAATATACTTTAAATCCCACAATTGGGGGCTAAAACGGTCTGGTTCGTGTTTTTTATTGCTTTTTGCAATCAACTTTAAATCCCACAATTGGGGGCTAAAACAAAGTCACAAAAAGATTAGAATTTTTGAGCGCGCCCCTTTAAATCCCACAATTGGGGGCTAAAACAATTTATACGCTGGCGCAGCTGCTGGCAATTCTACATCTTTAAATCCCACAATTGGGGGCTAAAACCTAATTGTGCCAGTAATAAATAATAAAATGTTCACACTTTAAATCCCACAATTGGGGGCTAAAACCCATTAAATTTTAGCAAATAAAATTGATTTGTATAGTATTTTTATATCAAAGATCGTGCGATTTTTTCTCGAACCGCTAATGTGGAATTTACTTAGATAATAGTATTAACGCGCTCATTGTCTTTGCCAAAACACTCTCTTTTGCAATTATTTTTATTATCTATTCTATAAAAAATTAGGTAGTCTTCGCTATTGTTAATAATTTTTGTGGTTTCTATAATCAAAGATTTAAATTTTGCCTCACTTAGTTCTCCTTCAAATACTGATTTTTGTGTATGGTGCAAGTATTTTCTAAATACTTTCATTATTTTTGCCAGTCTTGCCTGACCTTTTTCATCAGTAGTGCAAATATCATACACACCAATAATATACATTTTTACCACCAAAAGTTTAAACTTTTATATTTGTCCTCGTTTATTAAATGTTTAATAAGTTTATAAAGCTCAAGTCTTATTAATTTTCTATAACTTACCATTCTGCCTAAACCCTTATGATGAAAAGTAGCATTTAATTTATCGTCAAAAGCTTTAACTACAATTTTTCTACCCTCTTCTTTTAAATACGCAAAATTTAAATCTTTATCAAAATGACTTTGTTTTAAAACTCCATCGTTTAATAAAGCAAAAATTAATCTATCACCAAAAATTGGCTTAAATATTTCACTCACATCTAAAGATAAAGAAAATCTTCTTACACTTGGTTCATGTAAATAAGCTACTGTCGGATTAAGTTGAGTTTTATAAATTTCCTTAAGCACAGCAGTATAAACAAGACTATTAGTGAATGAAATTAGAGCATTTATCATATTGTCTGGTGGATTTTTAACTCTTTTTTTAAATTCTATCGGCTGATTTATAATTTTTGGAAAGGCATTGTAATAGATTTCTTTGGCATTGCCTTCTACGCCCATTACCATGGAAATGCTAGATTGTTCTTCAACGCTTTTCATCAAATTTTGTAAATCATTTATCTCAGTATCAACTTTTTCTTTATATCTTTTGAGATTTAAAATAGCCCCGCATATCGCACCTTTTACAAACTCTTTTGCTAACTCTAACCTTTTTTTCTTAGAGTAATAATGTAAAACTTGTTTAACCAGTAAATCTCCAGACAACAAAAACTCTTTGGGATAAAAGCTTCCTGTATAATAACCATAATAATTAAAGAAATGAATAATAATATTATTTTGAGACAAGAAATTAATTAACTTAGTATTTATATCAACCTCACCAAATAGGTAAATCGAGTCTATATCGTTAACTGGTATTGGGATTTTCTTTTCAACATTGTCTTCTGTATATTCAAAAATAATTGAATTGTCTTGTCGTTTTAATCTACCACTTTTAAAAATATAATAATCACGCATAACAAAACTCATAATAGCTGCATTTTTTGCAAATTTTTTGATCGATTTTTTGCGGTGCGAATGGCTCTTTTAATATTAGCTTTATTTCAGCAATAATATTTAAAATTACTTTTTCGTCCTTGTCAGTTAATGAGAATTTTTCTTTTTTTCTCTGCAATGGGTAATCAATTTCACCTTCCACTTCAACGCCTAACTCTTTTAAACGGTAAAGGTAGTATTTTATTTGCCACACATGAGATTTTTCTATCGCTTTGCTTTTTTTAACTTCATGAATCAGTGCTTTATTCTTTTCAAAAAAATCTATCTTTATTCCATCAAATTCTATTTCTTTGCGTTTTTTTGCGTAAGATTCTTGATGAAGCAAGTTTCCTAACTCAACTAACTCGCTGTTGTGTTCCATGGTGATATTGTGGGAAAATAGCCATAATTTTCTTTTACACACAAAAAAATAATTTATTTGTGTTGCTGTAATAAAAATTGACTGCTTATCCATGTTATATTATATTGTCTATTTCTTCTTCATCATTATATTTCAAACCCACTGCATTATCATAACTTACACCGTCTAACATTTTTATATCATAGTTAGTCAAAAAATTGCTTTTAACTGGAAAGTCCTGTAATAAAGATTTCTTTTTGTTTAAAATAGGCAAATTAACACAAAAATCAAAAAACTTCTCTTTTTGTCTAATCTTTTCTAGTCCTTTGCTTAAATCAATATTTTTAATATAATCATTTATTAAATCTTCATTTTCTAAATAAACAGGTTTTGGTATAACTATCCATTGATCTGTAATTTTTCTAAATAATTCTTGAGATTCTTTTTTATTTGCCCTAAAACCGCTTTTTAAAAGTTTCTTATACTCATTGTATGATTGGTAGTATTTTGTATGTTCAATATTATCAAACACCTCGTTTATCATATTCTGTTTTTGTTCTTCTGTAAGTAATAAGCCATTATAGCCAACAAGCACATTGTAGGTTCTTTCTAAAAGTTCTGGGTCATAGACTTTTTTAGAGATACTATCGTATTTGAAAATAAAAATGTTTGGCTTTGGTTTGCTGTAATCTCTTTTTCTGTAGCACCTGCCAAACCTTTGTAGCATACTATCTATTGTTGAACATTCTGTTAACAATAAATCAAAATCAATATCAAGGCTTGCTTCTACAATTTGTGTTGTTATCCAAATTCCACCAACATTGTTTTTTTCAAACTTTAATATTTCATCTTCTTTTTTCTTCCTGTCTAATCTAATAAAGCGTGAGTGAAGCAAATTTGCATTTAAACCTTTTTTTAATAGTTTTTCGTAAATCAATTGGGCTTTTTTAATCGTATTACATATAATCAATACCTTTTGATTGTCAAAATCTACATCTAAAAAATCATACTCTTCAATAAAACAATCTTTAATCTCAATTTTATGCCTTTTTCTATCCAATAATTGCGGTTCTTCAAAATATGCAATCTTTTCAAATTCTTTTTTTATAAAAGGCGGTATTGTTGCACTCATAATTAAAAATTTTGCACCAAGACTTGAAACTTCCTGCAAAAATACAACAATACAGGCAATTGTTTCTGGATTATAGCTTTGTATTTCATCAACTATAATTTTTGAATAGCTAGCTGTTAAATAGTGCAATTCAAAGCCATTGAATTTAAATACACTTACAATTAACTGATCAGCAGTAGCAACTGTTATCGGATAGCTAAACTGTCTGGCTTTTGCAAGTTTAAAATCGAAATCTTTTATATCATCTATGTCGTTAACTAACATATAATTTATATCACCGTGCAAAAGTGATACATTATCGCCGAAAAACTTTTTAAATCTTTCATACATTGCATTAACGGCTATCTTTATGCCAAGCAAATAAAAAACTTTATTGCCATTTGCCCAATTCATAGCGTATTCTGTTTTACCCATACCTGTAGAAGCTATTAAAATAACATTTTTATCAGACAAATTTACGGCATTAGCTTGAAATGGTCTCAATGTTATGTTTTTGGTTTTTAAACCATTTAAAAAGTCTGCATTGTAATCTCCAAGATATTTTTGCTCTACATCTATACCAGCTGATGCACTATAGTCGCATTTATGTAAAATGCCTTTAAAAAAAATCAAATCCTCGAAATACTCATCAAAATACTCATTAATTTTGTAGTTAAAATCATCATTTATGTCATAGCTGGTATTCATAGTATCTTTTGCAATATCTTTTGGCATATCATTAATAATTGTATTTTTTAATATATCAGTTGAAAAATCTTTATTTCTAGTATGGTGATTCGCAATAATATAACAAAAAAGTGTATAAAAATTAATATTGTTTTTATTAAATGTTTTAAGCCATCTTTTTAATTCTTTATTAACAAAAGCTACACTCAGCCACTCGTGAGGTATCTCATCAAATGCTCTTTTTCCTGTTGTAATTTTGTTCTGAAATTTTTTATTCATTTTGCCCAAATCATGATATTCTATGATTTTAATAATCACATCTTCGTACCGCTCAACTTTCTCTTTTGGCAAATAGGGTTTTAATTGATAATATCTGTTTTTTAGGTCTTCATTGTGTTGAAAGATTGTTATGAGTGGATCTGATTTTGCATAGTATTTTTTAAGCAAATCATACATCTAACTTATCCCAAGAAAACAAACAGCATCATTATCTTCATCAACATAAAGATTATCTATCTTTCCTTTTGATACATACACACAATCGACAAACTTAAAAATACGCAAATCGTCAAAACCAGATACATTTTCATAATAAAATGGCAACTTATAATGTGTGCCCACCAACTGGTTTTCTTTTGTAATTTTTGTATCCAGATATATTGGATATTTTAGTTCAACCTCCTCATCTTGAGTAATTTGAACTATTTTTGTTTTGTTAAAGTCAACCCTTGCAATATCTTCATTTCTTCCCAAAATAACTGTATTTGAAAGTACTTTTTCATATAGTTTTTTTGTCAATTCTTCGTCATCAAAAGCTATATGCAATAAAAGTTTGCAATTAACCAAACAATCTACAAATGCAATACTGTGTGTTGCTGTCTTTAGCGTTGTGCCTAATATTATTTTATAAGGATTACCTGGTCTGTTTTTCGGATCTCGGTCAAATTTAATAACTTTTTGCACATTGGTACAAACGCTATCGAAATCGCCCTGTATAGATATTCTTAACGGCTTGTATTCTTTTAAACCCAATAAACTATGAGCCATACCTCTTACCATTGATGGCGTGGGCAACGGGTAGCTTTGGATATACCCAAAGCTGTTTTCTTTTCGGTAATTGACCATATTTTGATACAATTGCAACTTTAAGGCAATCATAACTAAACCTTATAATAGTTTGATATATCGTTTTTTAGTGCCTCAAAAAAGCTTTCTGTACCCATTTTCTTATCAACCTGCAGAGATATTTTGTCAATATTATTAAAATATCCTGGCACAAAGCCTAAATATGTCTTATCTCCAACTGTTTCGCCATTAAACATCTTTGTTTGTAAAACAGCATTTATAATATCATCATTAATCATAATACCATCTTTTGAAAATGATAATTTTATCTGGTTATAAAAAAACGGGTTTCCGCTTGAGTATATACCGCCAATGATAAATAATGGCGATAGGTTTTCTCTCTTGCCTTTTATATCTCTATTTAACACTTTAATAGCATACAATAGGGCATTTAGCCTTTTAACTTTTTCTTCGTTTTCAAGGTAGATTTTATCGTTTTCGTCAACGCCGACTTTGTCTAAATCAATTGTAATGGTGTATGTATAGTAGCTTTTGTGAATCTCTGTTTGGTATATATCATTATCTAAAGCTGACCTGCTTGCAAGTCCCATATTTGTAGAAAAATCAATTTCGTTATAAAATGGCTCTAAGCTTATTGCATCACTAAGCCTTACTACTGCTTTTCTTATCTTAGTTTTAGCTTCCTTTTCTTCTTCTTGGCTTGCCTCATCTTTTTTAGTCTGTTTTTTCTTTTCAGTTTTCATATAACCAAAAAAATCTATTTCTGGATATTTGTCAATTGTGGAATCTTTCGAAAACTGAACAACGCCTTGTGCTTTATCGATTTCAGCTTTATTATAGTTGCATTCTTCTTCTAATATTCTTACTATGTCAAACCTGAGGGCTTGTCTGCTAATGTAGGAAAAGGTTTTTTCTTCGACAGACAATTTTTTTAGTGACATTATGTTTCCTATGCTTTCCCCATAATTTAAGTTTGCTGCCTTAAAAACTACGCCAAAGTGTAAATAACCGTTATTCATTTTTATTCTCCTTATTAGAATTATTTTCATAAGTATTTAATAGTCCATTTATAAAACTGTAACCAAAGTGCAAAAAAGCCTCTTTGCTGTTCATTTCATCTTGACCAAAACGAGATTCCATCTGATTTGAAATAGAAACCCTAAGATATTTGTCTAAAAACTTATCCCTATCGCCCACCTTCAAATCATTTAAGAATTGGTAAGCAAGACCGTTAATTTGGTTTTCTTTTTCTTTACCAAGTCGTTCTCTGAGCTGCTTGCCATTTACAAAACCTTTTTTAGAAATTTTTTCTAAATCCATCATACCTCCTAAAAATATATAAGATATATACTTTAAAATGTAGTCAACAATAGAGTAAATATTTGAGTTAAACTTTACAAAATTGTTACTCTTAGAGGAAAAATACATTCTAAAGTATTTGTCAATGTCATTATAGTTAAGATTTCTTTCTATCGTTTTCTTTAAAATTTCATATTCAATATCGAAATAATCTTTTTTTATAAAATAAAAACCCTTTGGTATTTTTTCAATATTGTGATCTATAAATTCCGCAAGCTTTTTTGTCAAAGAAAAAGAGTAAACATTATAACTTTTGGTGCTTTGACCTCCCATATTATTTTCTTGTATCTCAATAAAAGAAATATTTTGCAGTGTTTGACTAGCTTGTTCTTCTTTAACGAATTTAACAGCTTCTTTTACCATTATAGGGTAAATTTCTTTATTGTTAACTTTTATATTAACTTGCCCCTGAAAACCATTATAGCTATCTACCAGCTTTCTAATGCTTCTGTTGTGATTAATAAAATAAAAACAATATTTATAGTTACTGTCTTTTTTGTGAAATACCAAACTCACGCTTGCACATAAATATACGAGTGAACAAATTGAACATAATTTAACTTTATTAGCATCAAAACCCCAAATCCAATTAGAATTGTCAGGATTAAACCCTATGATATTTGATATTGCATTATTCATATCAAATTCTTTTTTTCTTGTTTGGCATGACATACAGAGCTTATCAGATCTTTTTCTTATTTTAAACGATAATTTTCTTACGCTATTTAAATAATCATCTAACTTAGAAAGACCGATTATATTTTTTGTTGTATTTCCTACAAAATCAACAACAAAACCCGTATCCCTTGTTTTATCGTAAATTTGTTCTTTTGTAAGTTCACTTATTTTTTCTTTGTAATTTACAATATCATCATAAGTATCTAGTGAATAACCCAAAAAAATATGCAAACCTTTAAAAGGATATTTATCTATTTCTTTAAGTATTTTTGATATTTTATCGGCTTTATATTGTAATGCTTTGTTTAGGTAAGCTTGATATTGCCCTAAATCAAAATAATGCAAAAAAAGCTGTCTGTAGAATTTTTCTTTAAAATTTTCAAGAATACTCAAATCAAACTCAATATAATCCTCGCCAATATATAATTTGTCACCAAAATCTTTTAGCTTTTCAATATCCAAATTGCCATCGCTAATTACCTTTAAAAAACCAACAATGCCAGCATTATAATACCAATCCCTCAAGTAAATTCTTTCTTTTTGGCTAAAATCCATTACTTCAATCATAATATTTTCTCCAACATGCCAAAACCCTGGCTTCTTTTTGCACCAACACCTATGTCATACAAAAGCTGTAAATATTCGGACTTTAAATTTAACTCAAGCAATCCACTATTTGCATACAAACCATAAGAGTTTTTATTGTTACCAAAACTATTTATATTATCTGTTTTCATTTTTAAAACCTTTATACCAATACTGTTTTGATCAACATCTTGGCACATAAAAGCCTTTATCTGGCTTTTTATTGAAAGTTTTAAGTTATATATAAAACCTTCATCACTAAATTTTAATGTTCTATCGCCATTTTTATTTATCATATCGCGCACAACTATTGGACTTAAAGTTTTAAATACAACAGAATCTTTGTCAATTGTTGGCTTATTTAGTAGCATTACTTTAACTAAAATATTCTTGCAATTTGCAAAAATATTGTAGTCATTTAAATGACTAATTATAAAATTATAAACCGACATCAAAATCAAATAATCGTTTGTTGAAAAATAAAAATCAAATACGCTATTTTCAAGCTCTAATTGATTATCATTAGAATTTTTTACAGAAAATTTAACTGAAAAAGTAAACGGCTTTTGTTTTGTAATGGTGTTTAAATTTTTTAGTTTTTCATTTCCGCTTCGATTAAAAGCCTCTTTAATTAAAGAAACAAAATTTTTGCGATAATTTGTTGTTATTTTAGTACAATCTAGCAACTTTATTCTAAATTTAACTACCAAGTAAGCCTCCTTTTTAAAAACAATTTGCAATTTCACTTAAAGTATAATTATCCAGCTATCTTATGATAAGTTATAAAATTCAGCTTAAAAATCAAGCAAAAAATTTCAAATCTTTTGAGTAAAAATCTTTCTTGACAATCGATATGTATTTATATATACTTCGCTAAAACAAGGGGGAAAAATGAAAAAAATTTTTGTAGTTTTATTTGCCCTGTTGGTTTTTTTGCCAAGTGCCTGGTCTAAAACAATTACAGTATACAATTTTGGGAAGAAAATTGAAATTAAAAATCCAGATCGTTTTGTTGTGCTTTTTCCACAGGCTTTACCTTTTGTTTTTATGATTAATGCTTCAGATGATCTTGTAGGGTATCCAGGCATGGGTAGAAATGCTGTGCCTTATTTTAGTGGTCAACTTATTTTAAAGAAAATGCCAGATTTTTTGAAAAAAGTTGCTGACGTTGGTTATCCTTTTGGTCCAAGCATTGAAAAAATAGTTGCTCTAAAACCTGGTTTTATTGTTAATATAAATATGCAAGCAGACAACGAACAATTTGAAAAATTGGGCATACCTGTTATTGGCTTTAGCGCTTGCTTTGGAAATTTAAACGACTTGTATCAAAGCATAAATAGTCTAGGTGAGGCTACAAATCATGTTAAAGATGCCCAAAAGTTAATTTCCTATTATAAACATACAGTAGAATATGCAGAAAGTCATCTAAATGGTATAAAAGAAAAACCAAAAGTATTATATTTGAGTTATCAAGGGCCTAAAGGCAACAAACTAACCTCAGGTGGACAATTTGATACACTAGTTAATGATATTATACAAAAAGCTGGTGGTATAAGTGTATCTAGAAATGTAAAGGGTAAATTTGGCCAAATATCAAAAGAAGATATCCTGAAGTGGCAACCAGACTTTATACTACTTGGCAGTGGAAATAAAAAAACAATTCAAAACATATACGCCGACAAAGATTTACGCTATGTAGCTGCTATCATTCACAAAAGAGTGTATTTGGTACCGCAGGATGGTGGAAGTCTCTACTCAAACTGGTTTGCTCCAGAAAAAGCACCTCTTGGTCTTCTCTGGTGCGCAAAACTTTTGCATCCACAACGTTTTAAATCTCTTAACCTCAAATCACAAGCAGATTATTATTATAAAACTTTCTGGAATATAAACCCCGATGAAATTCACATTATAGGACTAAAAAATTGAAAAACACTATTTTAATTGTTTTATCATTTGTTGTTATTGTTGTATCTTTAGGTGTTGGACCATACAAAATTGCACCCATTGATGTGGTTAAGTGCTTTTTTAATCCTAAGGCATCAATTGACTCAACAATTGTATTAGATATAAGATTGCCCAGAGTGTTATTTGCATACTTTGTCGGTGCTGGGCTTAGCGCAGCTGGAAGTGCATATCAGGCTATGTTTAAAAACCCCCTTGTCTCGCCCGACATTTTGGGTGTATCAGGCGGTGCTGCTTTTGGCGCCGCTTTAGCTATACTTACGCTAAATCATTTTTACTTTATTGAAATTTTTGCTTTTGTGTTTGGAACAATAGCAGTTTATATAGCATTTTTTCTTGCAAAATCAAAGCAAGAGTTACCTGTATTAAACCTTGTAATATCGGGAATAATTGTTGGTTCTTTCTTTACTGCACTTTTGGGTATTATAAAGTATCTTGCTGATCCGAATAACCAATTGCCCCAGATTGTTTTCTGGTTAATGGGTAGTTTTGCAAATGTAAGCTTTAGCGCATGGGGTGCATTTATTATAATTGGCATATGCGTAGTTTTTTTATACCTTTTAAGATGGCAGTTAAATATTGCAGCTTTTGGCGATGATGAAGCAAAATCTTTAGGTGTAAATATAATAAATTTGAGAAAAATAATCATACTTTTGTCAACCCTAACAACAGCAGCAAGTGTAGCTGTTGTTGGCATAATAGGTTGGGTTGGGCTTATTATACCGCACATTTCACGCTTGATTTCTGGCAGTGATAATAGAAACGTCATGCCCACAAGCATTTTTGTTGGTGGTATATTTATGGTAATTATAGATGATCTAGCACGCAGTTTAATTTCTGGAGAAATACCTGTTGGAATTTTAACATCGCTTTTGGGTGCTCCATTTTTTGCTTGGCTTTATAAAAAACAAAAACGCCTATGATAGAAGCAAAAGATTTAAATTTCTCTTATGATGTAGATATATTAAAAAATATAGCTTTTAGCATAAGTGAATCTTCAATATGTACAATACTTGGACCAAACGGTTCTGGTAAAAGTACACTATTAAAAATATTGGACAAATTATTAAAACCAAAAAAAGGTACTGTTTTAATAGAAAATGAAAATTTAGAAAATTTGAGTATTAAAAATGTTGCAAAAAAAATTGCCTACCTCGCCCAGGAAAATGAAGTTTCTTTTTCTTTTAGCGTTTTCGATATAGTTTTAACAGGAAGAGCCCATAATGTAGGCATGTTAAACCAACCTTCAAAAGAAGATATCAAGATTGCCAAAAAAGCAATATCACTCGTTGGTTTGCAAAACCTTATTAATAAGCCTTTTACACAATTAAGCGGTGGTCAAAAAAGGCTTGTTTTAATAGCACAAGCTCTTGCGCAAGAAGCTAAAATTTTGCTCTTTGATGAACCAACGAATCATTTAGATTTTTCAAACCAATATGCTATATTAAATCTTATAAAAAATCTCATAAAAAAACACAATTTAACAGCAATAATAACGCTTCACGATCCAAACCTTGCTGCATGGATTTCTGATATTGTAATAATGATAAAAAATGGCTCTTTGCTTAAATTTGGTCCAGTAAAATCTATAATGAATGCCCAAAATTTAAGTGAGCTATACGAAACAAAAATTACAGTTATAAATAACAACGGCAAGCTATTCATTACGCCATTGGAGTTTATATGAGTAAATATGCAAGCTTTGTCGATATAGCAGAAAATGTCTTTAAGGATATATACCCACAAATAGCCCAAAACATATTTGAACTATTTAAAAAACAAAGTGGCACTGTAGTAGAAATTGGCTGTGGAAGCGCTATTTTATCAAGAAACCTATATAATTTTGGAAATTTTCAAATTTTTGCTGTTGACTTAGAGTTTGATATGGCATTTAGTGCAAAACAATTCATCGAAAAAGAAAACAAAAAAACTATCTTGCCGATTGTTTCAAACGTAGAAGCTCTGCCGTTTAGCAGTAACTTTGCCGATTTAATTATAAGCAGGGGTTCAATGTTTTTTTGGGAAAACAAAGATAAAGGCTTCAGAGAAATCTATAGAATTTTAAAAAAAGGTGGCATAACATACATTGGTGGTGGCTTTGGTAATAAAGACCTGAAAGAAAAAATATTTAAGATCATGTCAAAGAAAAATCCAAACTGGCACAACCAGGTTAAAGAACGCCTTAAACAGACTAACCCTGAAGTAATAAAAAATATAATGAACAACTCAAATATTAAAACTTATTCAATCATAAATAATGAAAGTGGTTTCTGGATAATCATAACAAAGGAGTAAAAGTTGTGAAATGTTACATCTGTGAATTTAGGTGCAATATTGAAAATTCAAAAATAGGATCATGCGGTATGTATCAAAATATAAATGGTCAAATCACAGAACGTTTTAAGAATTCGTACTTATTTGTAAATCCTATTTCAATAGAAACACAGCCAATGTTGCATTTTTTTGTAAACCACAAATTTTTGCAGATTGGAAGCGTAGGTTGTAATTTTAAATGCGAAGGTTGTGTATCTAATATTTTTGTAAAATACATTGATATATATAAAAATGCTTTTAAAAAACTCAGTGCACAAGAAATTGTACAAAAAGCACTTGAAGAAAATTGCAAAGGCATAAGCTTTGGTATAAACGAACCTACCATGCACTATTTTAGCTTGCTTGAGCTAGCTAAAATTGCCAAAGAAAACAAATTGTTATTTGGTATATCTACAAATCTTTACTACACAAAAGAATCACTATTTAAATTAATCAAATACCTGGATTTTGTTAATGTAGGCTTAAAAGGATACACTAAAGAAACTTACCGAAAGTTTTGCAAAGCACCAGATTCAAAACCAGTATATAGGAATATTGTTTATCTATTCAAAAACAATGTATATTTTGAAGTTTCTATTGTTTACTCAAAAGGAGTTGAAAATGAACTTATAAATGTTGCAAAATTTTTATCTAAACTATCAAAGCAAATACCACTGCAAATTATGCGTTTTATACCTTTTGATAAAGCCTCGGGTGAGCTTGAGCCATCAATTAAAGAATCTGAAAATTTGGTAGAAGAACTAAAAAAACATTTAGATTATGTTTATTTATTTAACTCACCTGGTACAAAGTATTTAGATACAAATTCAGATAATTTTGACATTAAGCGCAGCTTTTATGGTCCAATGGGAGCACATATCATATCAATAAAAGGAAAGCCCAACTGCATAATAGGTGATGTATCGAAAAAAGATTATGAAGAGGACGGATTTTTTGGTGGCTACAGGATCACAAGAGCCCTTGAGATGGTAATTGGTATATTAAATGCACTTAATGTAACAGATAAAAAAACCATTGCCAGTGTTATTACTGAAATTTTAAAAGACAAAACATTCCTTAATTTTTTTCATGAAACGCAAGATGACATAAATTCAAATCTTGAAAATTATTTTGATATAGTCGAACTGCTTGCAAAACTTTCAAATGCAAACCCAAAAAAACTAATTGATTTTTACAAAGAAATTTTAGATGATATTAAGCTAAAACGCAAAAAAATTGATAAAAAATTAAAATCTTATTATGTAATGGGCACTCCTATTTTTGCTCTAAATACGCATAGATTTGAAAATAAACTGACAAGTTTTGTTGGCCTTGAAGTTTTAAAATTAGAAAAAGAAGGAAAACCTGGTATAAATATATCCAAAGAAACTCTTATCTCATACAATCCAGATATCGTTTTTATCTCAGGTTTTATTTCATGCAAAACTGAAGATTTTATTGATTACTGTCAAAATCATAATATTAATATTAATGCCACAAAATATAAAAAAGTTTATAAATTACCTTTCGGGTGGGACTTTGGTAGCGTTGAATGGATTTTTGGATTAATGTATATTGCCAATGTCGCTTACCCTCATATTTACAATTTTAATATTGAAAGTAAATATTTTTTATTTAACAACAAAAAATATACACCGTTGAATAAATCATTTTATACGGGTATTGGGTAATTTTTTGTATTCGTTATATAAATTTTTATACACTGGGAGGTTTTATGGAAACTGTTAGCATTGCATGTGCACCAAACTTAAGTGGCATTATAGAAGAAATTATAGATAATTTTGAAGACAAATCGGTTTCATTTGAATTAACTATAGGAGAAAACTGTAATGTATACTATCAAGAGATTTTAAAAGGAAAAAAGTACGATATTTTTTTAAGCGCCGATGAAAAAAGTGCTGATGATTTAGTTTCTTTGAATCTTGCAAGCACAAGTGAAGTTTATGCAAAAGGAAAACTTTGCCTGTGGTCTTTTGAAAAT
This sequence comes from Desulfurella acetivorans A63, assembly GCA_000517565.1. Classification (GTDB taxonomy): domain Bacteria; phylum Campylobacterota_A; class Desulfurellia; order Desulfurellales; family Desulfurellaceae; genus Desulfurella; species Desulfurella acetivorans. Next base: position 531,996 of record CP007051.1, on the reverse strand, counting down.
AAAATACCAGAGATTTCTACTGCAAAAATAGCTCTTCCAGATCCAAACATTGCGCCTTACGGTAAAGCGGCTTTTGAGTATTTAGAAAATACAAAACTAATGGATTTAGTAAAAAACAATCTACTGTTTGGTAAAAGTCCATTTGAAGTATCAAGACTTGTATTAGAGCACATTGCCCAGGTTGCTTTTTTGCCTGTTTCTTTTGTAAAAAGCACACTAAAAGATAACAACTTTAAAATATTAGAAAATAGCTATTTTCCAGTTATTCAAAAATGTGTTTTACTATCGAAAGACAACAAAAAAGCACAGGAGTTTTTTGATTTTTTAATAAATTCAAAACGATCAAAACAAATATTAAATTCTTTTGGTTTTTAGGAGGAGTATATGAAGTTAAAGTTAAAATTTATTTTAACATCAGTATTTTGTCTTGCTTTATTTCAAAATGCCCTTGCAGTAAATTTAGATACAATTGTAGTAAGTGCATCGAAAGTAAATCAAAAAATAGAAGATTCACCTACTTATATCCAGGTTTTAACTAAACAAAAAATGGAAGATAATGGTAATCTCTTTTTAAGTTATATGCTTAATCAATTACCAGGTGTATCAGTAGAACAAGGTGGTGGTATTGGTGGTGAAACGATGGCTTTTATAAGAGGAATTCCGGTAAGCCCAAAAGTTATGATGGATGGAGTTAGTATCATGAGTCCCTATTATCCATTTCCACATTTCAATCTTGGGCCAATTATGCCAGATAATATTGATAGAATAGAAATACTTCAAGGTGCCCAAAGTGGTCTTTGGGGTGCAAATGCAGCAAGCGGTGTTATAAACATTATAACCCAAAAAGGCAAAGGCAAGCCCCATATTGACTACAATCAAACATACGGTTCTTTTGGTACAACTAAAGAATATTTGGCACTCTCTGGCGAGATTAAAAAGTTCAATTTTTATGTAGCAGGTTCTGCATATGACACAACAGGAATACCACAAACTTACTCGTATAATTATAAAACACACACATATTCGCAAGGTGGCAAAAGAGATGGCTATCACAAATACTCATTTTATAGCAATTTAGGTTACGATTTTGGCGATGGTCTAAGTGCAAACCTCATAACAGACTCATATAAAAGTACAAATTATACTGATATATGCAAATATTCCAAAGACAATCCTGTTTGTCCCAATAACTCCGCACCTTCAAATCTCACACCATTAGCTCAATCATCAAGGCATGAAGTTGATTATTATTTTACAAAACTAAACGTTGAGAAAAAATTTGAAAAAGCTACATTAAACTTTGAAACTCACTACATGCAAAATAATAGTTATTACTACTCGCCATCAAGCGCACCGTGGAAAGGCCGCACTTATGGTGCAAGTCTTAATTTTAGTTACAATGTTGCACCCACAACAAAAATCGTCCTTGGTGTAGACTATGGCAAAGATAGGGCAATATACGATTACACACCTCAAATTAATGTATCAAGAGAACATGCAGGTACCTTTTTAGAGGTTTTACAAACCATACAAAATCTAAACTTGCAAGCAAGTGCCCGCGAAGATCACTATCAAACATTTGGCAACACCTTTACTTATAAGCTTGGGGCAAACTATTACTTTGAACCAACAAATACTATATTTAAAGCAAACTGGGGTACTGGTTTTGTTGCGCCAAGCATGTTTGACTTATATGCTAATGGAGCACCATTTAGATTTGGTTACTTAAAAGGAAACCCCAACCTTCAGCCAGAAAAATCCAAAACATTTGATATAGGCTTTATTCAAAATTTCGGCGATAAACTTCAGATATCAAGCTCATTTTTCTGGTCAAAAATTGATAACCTAATAGATACAAAATATGCTTCTTTAATTGGAGGATCTCAGTATTTTATACCAATAAACATTAGTAAAACCATATCAAAAGGCGTAGAATCAACTCTAACTTACAAACCAATTAAATACTTAGAATTATCGCTTTCTGATACATATACTCAATCAGATGGTCCATTTGGTCAGACAAGCAACATTCCATACAATAGCACATCAGGTGCACTTTCATTTAATTATGACAGAATCTATGCTCAACTTAATGGCCAATACATAAGCACTATGTATGATAATTCTGGTCATCAAATTGGAAGATACACAGTATTTAATGCCAATCTATCTTACAAAATAAACAATAACGCAAAAATTGGCCTTTACGCTCAAAATATATTTAACAGGTTTTATTATGCTTCATGGGGTTACGGTTATGCAACGCCACCAAGGTCTTTTTACACTACACTATCTTTAAAATTTTAAAGGGAGATAATTTTTGCAAAAATTTATAAGCATAAATTTATTTTTATGAAAACAAAGGAGGAAAATATGAAAAAAAAATTAATTGCTGTTGGGCTTTTTTGTTGTTTAATTGCACAAAAATCCTACGCCTTAGAATTAAGTGGTATTACTGTTGAGGCTTCAAAAAAATTCATGGTTAACGATTATACAAAAATTCTTGACACACAAACTACAACCCAATACAATTTAGATACAAAAGCAATAAAGACATTTTCTGGCTCAAATAATTCTGTATTTAATGCAATAAACATGATTCCATCTGTAAATACTCAAGGTCCAGATGCATACGGCAACGATGAAACATTAAGACTAAGGGGTATTGATAGTACAAAAGCTGGTATAATAAACATTAATGGTGTCCCAACACCAAATGGTCCAACAGGGAATCTCACTTCAAATGTATTTGATTTAGAAAATATTCAAAATATTTCAGTTTACGATGGAGCCATAAAGCCAAATATTGGATTCAATTCATTTGGTGATTTTCCTGGCATCATTGATTTAACTATTAAGAAACCATCGGATAAACTTGATGCTATAATAAATCAAAGTTTTGGTAGTTATGATTATTCTAAAAGTTTTGTAAGATTAGACTCAGGCAATATAAATGGATTTAGAACTTTCATTTCATCGTCTTTAGCTTATGCAAATAAGTGGAAAGGCGATGGTAACTTTGTGCGCAAAAATGTAATGTTTGGTTTAACAAAAAATTTTGATAATTTACTAAACTTCGAACTCTACTTAGGCTACAATAGTGATTTTCACAACACATACTTAGGCTTAAACTATTCTCAAGCTTCAAATGTAAACCAAAATTATGCTTTAGATTACAATAATAACCCAAACAGTCCCTTGTATTACAACTATAATTATGTAAATACACGAGATTACTTTGTTTTACCAAGTTTTACTATCAATACTTCAAACACATCAAAGCTTGTCTTAAAACCTTACTATTGGTCAGTTAGAGGTTATAATTACTATACTTCAAATAATTCTGAATTCGTGCAAAAATTTTTATACAATAGTAATATTTTTGGAATAGTTTCAAGTTTTGATTGGGATATAACAAAAAATTATAAAATAAGTGCAGGATATTGGTTTCACAAGCAACAAATGCCAGGACCTCCCTATGCAATAGAAAACTTCGTCCCAAAAAATAATACACTTGTATTTAAACAATGGGGCATACTTGCAGATCACAGCTATCATACTATAAATTCACCTTTTATAAACATAGAAGCAAAAACAAAAAAAATTAAGGTTGATGCCGGCTTAAAATATCTAATGTACAAAACTGCTCAAATCAATGGCTATAATACTTACGGCATAACTACTCAAGATGCCAACCAAGCAATAAGCCTTGCCAAAAAAGACCAGTTTGAAACAGCCGATGCTAAACTTTTTAGGCAGTATTTGCCATACATTGGCATAAATTATCAGCTAAACGATTATATCAATTTATATGCAAACTATGGTAAAAGTTTTCAAGCACCAAACTTTAATTTATGGCCTTCTTTTGCTCAAAACAAAGTAGTTTTTGAGAAAAAAGGCATTACTTTGCAATCCTTATGGGATAAATACTTCAAAATGACAACAGCAGATAATTTTGATATAGGTTTAAGATACAACAATAATAATGTTTATTTCTATCCCACAGTATTTTACAGTGATGTAAAAAACATTGGTACATATGCACCAATAAAAGTTAACAACAATACAATAGCAGAAATGCCAGCCAACACTGCAAAAGCAAAATCATATGGTTTTGAATTGGCAGCAGGATATACTCCGTTTAAAGATTTACTTATTTTTGCAGATTATAGCTACAATAGGTTTTATTATACGCAAAATGTTTCTTTTATGAATAACTATTATGATGTAAAAGGAAAACAAATAATAAACGTGCCCAAAAATATTCTCAAAGCAGGTTTTACATACAAATTTGATCATTTTTCTTTTACGCCGTATTTTAGTTATATGTCAAAACGTTATGGCGATCTGATGCATACACAAGAAGTACCATCAGTATTTCTTGCAAACCTTAATATAAGTTATGAGCAAAAAAATCTATGGAAATTAAAAGAAATTTTATTTAGTCTTGATTTTACAAATTTACTGAATAGACGTTATATAAGTGCAATAAATGCACCAGACTCAAACTTTTCAATGTATAGCCAAACTACATATCAAGTAGGTGCACCTTTTAGTGTAGTGGCAAGTTTATCTGTAAAATTTTAGTTCTCATACAACAGTTTTGCAACTTTGTGTATTTAAGACAAAGGAGATTCTTCGTTTTGCACTTTAAGAAAAAAACAAAAGCAAATGAAGAATCTCCTCCAATGTAAAACTCAGCCCTTTTTACAGGCTTTGTCAAAAAAACACTTTTACAATACACTTTTAAAAAGTAATTTTAACACCAAGTACATCCAGAAACTTTCTTATCCACTCAGGATGAGCTGGCCAGGCTGGTGCTGTAACTAAGTTTCTATCAACATACGCATTTGAAAAAGTTTGGTTTGGGTCAAGCCATTTGCCACCAGCTCTTATTATGTCTGGTTTTAATGCTGGATAAGCAGTAAGCTCGTATCCAGAAATCGCATCTGCTGCAATCAAAATTTGTGGACCATGACAAATAGCCGCAATAGGTTTTTTATTTTGAGCAAAATGTTTTACAATTTCAATTACTCTATCATTTAGTCTTATGTATTCTGGTGCCCTACCACCTGGAAGCACAAGTGCATCGTAACTATCTTCTTTTATGTCTTCAAATGTGCAGTTTAACATAAAATTATGTCCACGTTTTTCTGAGTATGTTTGGTCACCTTCAAAATCATGAATCGCAGTTTTAACAAACTCAAGTGCTCTTTTGTTTGGACAAGCAGCATAAACCTCTAAACCAACCATCTGTAGCATTTGAAATGGTACCATAACTTCATAATCTTCTACATAATCTCCAACAAGCATTAATATTTTTTTTGACATAAGCAAAACCTCCTTGTTATACAAGATAACTCGCTTTTGGCAATTATCAAGCCATGCTTTTTTCAACCACTTGCGCTATATCAAGCACGCTAATATCATCCCTTGATAAATCTTTTACACCATCATCCAACATTATCATACAAAACGGACATGCAGTTACTATATTTGAAGCACTTGTGTCAATAGCCTGATTTGTTCTTACTTTATTCATGCGTGTTCCCTCTTCTTCAAGCCACATCATACCTCCGCCTGCACCACAGCAAAAACTATTGCAAAAGGCATTTTTCATTTCAGAAAGCTTTAGTCCAGCTTGTGATAAAATTTCTCTGGGCTGTTGATATATATTTGAGTGCCTGCCCAAATAGCAAGAATCGTGGAATGTGGCAGTCTGGTTTAGTTTATTTGACAACTTAATTCTTCCTTCTTTTAATAGTTGACCTATAAACTGACTGTGATGTAGAACTTCAAATTCCCCTCCAAGCTTTTTGTACTCATTCTTTAGTGTATAGTAGCCATGTGGGCATGTAGTAACTATTTTTTTTACATTGTAGGATTTAAAAGTTTCTATATTTTCTAATGCAAGGTTGTAGAACAAATACTCATTGCCAAGTCGTCTTGCATTATCACCACAGCATTTTTCTTTTTTGCCAAGAACAGCAAATTTTACATTGGCTTTTTGTAAAACCTTAACAAAACTCTGGGCAATCTTTTTGCTCCTATCATCAAAAGAACTGGCGCAACCCACAAAGTATAAAACTTCTGCATCTGGCACTTCATCTATGGTTTTTACATCGAGCCCTTTTGCCCAGTCTAACCTGTAGTCTGCATTAATGCCCCATGGATTTGAGTTTGTTTCAATGTTGTTGAAAATAGGCACAAGTTTTTCTGGGAACTCACCTTGAGTTAAAACTGCATAACGCTTTAAATCAATCATGTCTCTAATATGCTCGTTTCCAACAGGACATACATTTTGACAGGCTCCACATGTGGTACACTGCCAAAGCGCTTTATCTGGAATTGTAAAGCCATATTCATAGTACCCATGGGGGTTATCTTTGGGTAATTCATTTGTAACTATAGGTATTAATTCTTTTTTATTAAATAAATTTTGAGCGTTATGAAATAGATTTTCTTTTATGCCAAGTATAATTTCTCTTGGGACAAGAACCTTGTTTGTATTTGCTGCAGGACACACCTGAGCGCATCTTCCACACTCAGTGCAAGCATAACCGTCTAGCAATTGCTTCCATGTAAGCTCATTTACATTTTTTACACCAAAACTCTCCACATTTTCATCTTCAAAGTTAAGATCTCTTAAAGCCATTGAAGGTCCTAAGTTTACAAAATAATTATTGGGTATGCCTGCTAAAATATGCAGATGCTTTGAGTTTGGTATAAAATCCAAAAATGCTAGTAAAACAATCATATGCACCCAAAAAGCTATATGGTAGGCTAATTCATTGTATGAATTAATATTAAGCAACCTGTATACAATAGAAGCAAATGGTTCATATGGATTTATCTGATTAGCCTTAGCCATCTCAAGCGCTGCCATATAAAGTAATGTAAGCATTAATATAGTAATAAAAATAAGTATCAAATATGCACTGAAATGATAATTGAGCTTTTTGGGGTGCCATACAAATCGCCTTATTAAAGACATAACAATAGCTACAAGCACCAAAAATGCAAATAAATCTTCCAAAAATAGATAGATTGGGTACAAAACTCCCAAAAAGCTAAAACTGAAAGATGGTATAAAACCTTTTATAATTAGCTCTATTTCACCAAAAAGCAAAACTACAAACCCAAAGAAAATAAGAGCGTGCATAATGCCAGCGTAGTTTATATCCTTATCGTTTACTTTAAAATGACACATTTGCAACAGACCATTTTTTACAGCACTGTTTAGGCGCTCAAAAGGGTTATCAAAACGGTTTTCTTTTTGACCAAACTTAAGCAGTGAGTATAAATAATTTACGCGGTAGAAAAAATAACCTATACTTACTAAAAGCACTATCCCAAAAATTAAACTTTCCATTTCAACTCCTTACAAAAATTACATATTTCTTCTGTATTTGCCACCTACCTCAAATAAGGCATTTGTAATCTGACCCAGTGATGCGTACTTTACGGTTTCCATGAGTTCTTCGAATATATTACCACTACTTTGAGCTATATATTTTAATTTATCCAGATATTGCTTTGAGAACGCTTCATTGCGCTTTTGAAATGCAATTAAGTTGTCCAGTTGCCACTTCTTTTCTTCTTCTGTTGACCTTGATAGTTCAATTTTATCTTCTTGTATATATTTATCATTTACAAATGTATTTACACCTATAATTGGCAACTCTCCGGTATTTTTAAGTCTCTCATAGTATAGAGATTCCTCCTGGATCTTGTTTCTTTGATACCTTGATTCCATTGCTCCAAGCACGCCGCCTCTTTTTGAAAGTCTTTCAAACTCATTTAACACCTCTTCTTCTACCAAGTCAGTTAATTCTTCTATAATATAACAACCTTGAAGAGGGTTTTCATTTTTTGCCATTCCAAATTCGTAATTTATTATCATTTGAATAGCCAACGCCCTTCTAACAGATTCTTCTGTAGGAGTCGTAATTGCTTCATCATAAGCATTTGTATGAAGAGAGTTACAATTATCGTAAATGGCAGTTAAAGCCTGGAGTGTTGTTCTTATGTCATTGAAAGCTATTTCCATTGCATGCAGAGATCTACCGGATGTTTGTATGTGGTATTTTAGTTTCTGGCTGCGTTCATTTGCAGAATACTTGTTTTTCATAGCAATAGCCCAAATACGGCGAGCCACTCGACCGATAACAGAATACTCTATATCAAGACCATTTGAAAAGAAAAACGATAAATTAGGCGCAAAATCATCAACCTTCATACCACGTGCCAGGTAATACTCAACATAGGTAAAACCGTTTGCCAAAGTAAAAGCAAGTTGAGTTATAGGGTTTGCTCCTGCTTCTGCAATATGGTATCCAGATATCGATACAGAGTAGTAATTCTTGACAGCATTATCTATAAAGTATTGCTGTATATCGCCCATAAGTTTTAGCGAAAAATCTGTTGAAAACAAACATGTATTTTGAGCCTGATCTTCTTTTAAAATATCTGCCTGGACTGTACCACGTACCACATTTAGAGTATATTTTTTTATTTCTTCATATGTAGCTTTATCAATAACCAAATCTCCACTTATGCCAAGTAAACCTAAACCCAGATGATTTTCATCAGCATCTTTAACACCAAAAGCCTTATTATATTTAGGACGTTCAACATTTAGTTTTTTGTAATAGCTATCTATTTTGTCTTGGGCTTGACCCCACTTACCAGATTCTTTTAGATATTTCTCTACTTGCTGATCAATTGCAGCATTAAAAAACATTGCAAGCATCATAGGCGCTGGTCCATTTATTGTCATAGAAACAGATGTGTTAGGATCGCATAAATTAAAACCACTGTAGAGTTTTTTTGCATCGTCAACCGTTGCAATAGATACTCCTGCATTACCAATTTTACCGTAAATATCGGGTCTTAAATCTGGGTCCTGACCATATAAGGTTATTGAATCAAAAGCAGTTGAAAGTCTGCTGAAAGGCTGACCTTCAGAAAGATAGTGAAATCGCTTGTTTGTGCGCTCTGGCGTACCTTCACCTGCAAACATTCTTGTTGGTTTTTCATCTTGCCTTTTGAGAGGAAATGTGCCTGCTGTATAGGGAAATTTACCAGGTACATTTTCTAACAATTGAAATTTTACAATCTCTCCATAATCGTTTGATTTTGGCAAAGATATCTTTGGTATTTTGTTACCAGATAAAGTTTTGCTTGTCAATTCATACTTTATTTCTTTATCTCGTATTTTGGATACAAGAAAATCCTGTGAATACATGTCTTTTAGGTTATTCCAGTTCTCAATCATTCTTATTGTTTGCGTATCAAGCTGTGAGCTTATTTTTTGTATTTCTTGAGTTACTACATTTAGCGCTTTTTCTAAATTTTCTCTTTTTAAGCTTTCATCAATACTTGAATCTGCAAAATCAGAATCTTCGTTTGGTTCAATAGAAGTATTAAGTTGCTTTTGCAGTATTTTTTTTGTTCCTTCAAGTGCATATAAACTGCTTGCAAGTTCTATTTGTTTATTTGCCATTTTTTTGTAATCTCTAATGCTTGCAACAATTTCACTTAAATATCTACTTCTGTGAGGTGGTATTAAAAAGTTTACAGATACATCACTAATTGGTTCAAAAATCTTTTGACTCTCCAGACCGACAAGTTGCATTAATTTATAAAACAAGTAATTTGTACCAGCATCATTGAAATTTGAAGCTACCGTATGATAAACTGGCATTTCTTCTAATTTTTTATCAAAAAGCTTGTGGTTTCGCATATACTGTTTTCTTACTTCGTAGAGGGCATCTTCAGCGCTTTCCTTGTCATATTTGTTTAATACTACTACATCAGCATAATCAAGCATATTAATTTTTTCTAACTGCAATGCGGCACCATATTCTGGTGTCATCACATAAATATTGTAATCTGCTATATCAATAACTGCTATATCGCTTTGACCAATACCGGCGGTTTCTAGAATTATCAAATCGAAACCAGACATTTTATACAGATCAATGACTTTTTGTGTAGCTTTTGATATTGACATATTTGAGCTTCTTGTCGCCATAGAACGCATATAAGCGTTTTTGTGCGGCAGAGAATTCATCCTTATTCTATCACCAAGTAAAGCACCCTTGCTTTTCTTTGTGGGATCAACCGCCAATATACCAATTTTTTTATCTTGATAATTATTTAAAAATCGCCTGAGCAATTCATCAATAAGAGATGATTTGCCAGCACCACCAGACCCGCTAAAACCAAGCACTTTAGTATCTTTTGAAAGCTCTTTAAAATATTTTTGAAACAATTCTTCGTGATGATCAGTCCAACTATCTTGAGTTATAAGCTTTTCAACCAAACTTATTGCTTTTGGCAGAGTTTTGGGTAAATTCTGCAAGTATTCTTCAAATTTTTCTTCCTCAAATGTTAAAAAATCACTTTCCTTTAACATATAATCAACCATTCCTTCCAGTCCCATCTGCATACCATCTTGAGGAGAAAATATCTTACAAATACCATAATCTTGCAATTCTTTAATTTCGGAAGGGACAATAACACCCCCTCCCCCACCAAAGATTTTGATATATTCAGATTTATTTTCTTTTAGCAAATCATACATATACTTAAAAAACTCAATATGACCACCTTGGTATGAAGTTACTGCAATAGCATTTACGTCTTCTTCAATTGCAGTTTGCACTACTTCATAAGCGCTGCGATTATGACCTAAATGTATAACTTCTGCACCACTGTCTTGTATAATTCTTCTAAAAATATTAATAGAGGCATCGTGACCATCAAATAGGCTTGTTGCTGTAACAAACCTCAAATTGTTCTTAGATGCATACATACACTACCTCCCTATTCTTCTAACTTAAACTCCCATGCACAGTGATAGCCAGCACCTGTAATATCATCTGGTGGACACTTAATAACTCTTGTTTTTATTCGGCTATCAATTGTGCTTGCAAAATAGCCATACTCAATAATCCCAACGCTTTTACATGGGAAAAATGGCATTTTTTTTCTCTGGCGTGCTGCTTGCACCCGACATGTAACCATTTTTAATATTAATGTATGTTCATCTGGTCTTTCTATAACCTGTTCATTTATGCGTCTATACATTCTAAAGTTAAGCGCCTTTTCTAAACCATCAAGACCACTATTTTCAGGCAAGTTAAGCCGTTCAATAATCCTTCTTGCTTCAATTTGTGTAAAATCCTTCCATGCTTCTTCATCAAGCTTTATTGCAGCATCCATTCCAAAATGCCTTTCAACAGCCTGAAACCATAACCCGTCATGTGCAAGCCAGTTTTTAGCTTCATCTTCTATTACTTTTATTAATTCCTCTTTATCTAAAGCATCCAGCTCCGGATATTTTGACATTAAACCCTCCTATTTCAACAACTGTTTTGATATTACTATCCTTTGAACCTCATTTGTACCTTCGTATATTTCTGTTATCTTTGCATCTCTATACATGCGCTCTATCTCGTATTCTGCAATATAGCCATAGCCACCATGAATCTGGAGCGCTTCTTTGGTTACATAGGTAGCGGTTTCTGATGCGTAAGCTTTTGCCATTGAAGATTTTATTATTAGATCATTGTAGCTTGCTCCGTTTTTTAGGTTATCCTTTATCCATGCAGACTCATATACAAGTAACTTTGCTGCTTCAATGTGCATTGCCATATCGGCTAGCTTAAACTGAATTGCCTGAAACTCACTCAATGTTTTTCCAAACTGCTTGCGCTCTTTGGCATACTCTAGGGCTTTCTCATATGCGCCTTCTGCTATACCCAGTGCCTGTGCAGCTATACCAATTCTGCCACCATCTAGGCAATCCATTGCGATTTTGAAGCCTTCTCCTTCTTTGCCAAGCAGATTTTCTTTTGGTATCTTAACATTTTCTAAGGCAAAAACGGATGTATATGTGCCCCTTATGCCCATTTTGTCTTCATTTCTTTGAAGCTCCACACCTTCGGACTTCAAATCCAAAATAAATGCATCTATGCCTTTGTGGCGCAGTGATTTGTCATGTGTTGCAATTAATATACCAATATCCTTATAACCGCCATTTGTAACAAATATCTTATTGCCATTTGCTATGTAGTAGTCGCCTTCATTTTTTACCGTTGTGGATACATTTGCTGCATCTGAGCCTGCTTCAGGTTCGGTTAGCAAAATGCAACCAATCTTTTGGCCACTTGCAAGAGGTATTAAGTATTTTTCTTTTTGCTCTTTAGTGCCAAACTCGTATATAGGGTTTGCACAAAGCGATGTGTGTGCGCTTATTAATACACCGGTTGATGCGCACACTTTAGAGATTTCCTCTACGGTTATTGCGTATGATAAAAAAGACAAACCAGCGCCACCGTACTCTTGAGGAATATAAACACCAAAAAGACCAAGTTCTGCTAAACCCTTTATTATTGAATCTGGTATCTTGTGGTTTTTGTCAATGTCTGATGCTATGGGTTTTAGCTCTTTTTGTGCAAAGCTTCTTACAGTATCTTGAACCATTCTTTCTTCATCTGTTAATTGAAAGTTCATATTATCCTCCTGTATAATTTGGTTTTCTTTTTTCTACAAATGCACTTAAGCCTTCTTTGGCATCGTTACTTGAAAATACCACGCCAAATAAACTTGCTTCATACCTTAGACCATCTTCTTTTGTTAGATTATAACCATCAACTATTGCCCTTTTTGCAAGAGCTATTGCCAAAGGTGCATTTTTTTGGATTTGCTCAGATAAGGCTTTTCCTGCCTGGAGCAGCTCTTCTTTGCTTTGATAAACTTCACTAACTATGCCAAGTTCTTTTGCTTTTGAAGCATCTATCATCTTTGCACTAAAAATTAGCTCTTTAGCCAATGATTTTCCTATCAGACGGGATAAGTTTTGCGTACCGCCAAAGCCAGGTATTATACCAAGGCCTACTTCTGGAAAACCAAATTTAGCATTGCTTTGAGCAAGTATAATATCGCATGANANNGCAACNTCAAAACCACCNCCTAACGCATAACCGTTTACACATGCAATAAAAGGCTTACCTGAAGTTTCCATTAAATGAAGCGTTTCCTGGCCTAGCCTTGCAAACTCAAGTGCTTGATTTGGCGTTAGCTTTTGCATGTATTCTATATCTGCACCTGCTACAAATGCTTTTTCACCTGAGCCAGTGATAATTACGCATTTAATCGTTTTATCCTGATCTACTTTTAAGATTGTTTCTTTTAGCTCATTTATCGTATCTATGTTTAGAGCATTAAGCTTATCGGGTCTGTTTATTGTTATGTAGCCTGTGCCGTTTTGTGATTCAAACAGTATATTCATGGATCCCCCTTACTTTTTTGTATAATCGTAGAAGCCTTTGCCGCTTTTTCTGCCCAGATAGCCTGCTTCTACCATTTTTACAAGCAAAGGACACGGTCTGTACTTTGAGTCTTTAAAACCTTCATACAGTACATTCTGTATGGCAAGTACTGTATCCAATCCGATAAAGTCTGCCAGTACAAATGGTCCCATCGGCTGGTTTGTGCCAAGCTTCATAGCCTTATCTATATCCTCAATAGAGGCTATACCTTCATAGTAAGCATATATTGCTTCATTAATCATGGGTATAAGCACACGGTTTACGATAAAGCCTGGGTAATCCTTTGATAAAGCTGGATTTTTATCAAGTGATTTTGCCAGATCAAGTACAGTGTTATAGGTATCTTGGCTTGTTGCAATACCCCTTATTACCTCTACAAGCTCCATAACAGGTACTGGGTTCATAAAGTGCATACCAATTACCTTATCTGGCCTTTTAGTTTGAAAACCAAGTTTTGTGATGGATATGGAAGAAGTATTTGAAGCAATTATTGAGCCTTCTTTTACAATTGAGTCTAGCTTTGAGAAGAGCTCAAGCTTAAGAGCCTCGTTTTCCGGTGATGCTTCAATACAAAAATCCACATCTGAAACATCATTTAAGTTTGTAGTGGTTTTTATGTTTTTTAGAGTTGCTTCTATCTGACTTTCCTGTATGGTATTTTTTTTAGCCTGCCTTTTTAAGTTTTCTTCTATTGTTTTTAGTGCTTTGTCAAGCTGGGTTTGAGCTATATCATATAGCACGACAGAATAGTTATGCAAAGCAAATACATGGGCTATCCCATTTCCCATCTGGCCTGCGCCTACAACGCCTACTTTATTAATCATTTTATCCTCCTTAAACATTTTCAAATATCGCTGCTACTGCTTCACCACCACCTATGCAAAGAGTGGCAAGTCCGTATTTGGCGTTTTGTCTTTTCATTTGCTTTACAAGCGTAGCAACGAGTCTGCCACCACTTGCACCAATTGGGTGACCTATAGAAACAGCACCGCCATTTACGTTTACTTTATTTATATCAAGACCAAGCTGTTTTATAGCAACTAACACTACAACAGCAAATGCCTCATTTATCTCAAATAAGTCTATGTCTTTAAGCGATAACCCTGCTCTTTTTACTACCTTTTCTATTGCGCCAACTGGAGCTTCAGGGAACTGCTGTGGGGGTAGTGAGTTTGTAGAGTATGCGACAAGTTTAGCAAGTGGTTTTAGATTATAATTTTTTAGTGCATCTTGGCTGGCAAGGATACATAAAGCTGCACCATCTGATATTGTAGATGAGTTAGCCGCAGTAACTGTACCGTCTTTTACAAATGCACCCTTAAGTGTAGGAATTTTATCGAATACTACTTTGTATGGATCTTCATCTTTATCAATAACTTTATCGCCTTTTTTATCCTTTATCACAAACGGAACTATCTCGTCTTTAAATACGCTATCTTGTGCCTTTTGGGCAAGCTCATAAGACCTGACAGCATAATCATCTTGCTCTTTTCTGCTTATTGAGTGTTTTTTTGCTATATTTTCTGCAATGGTACCCATATGAATATTATCGTAGGGATCCCACAAGCCATCAAAAATCATACCATCTATTAGATCTCCATTTCCCATGCGGTAACCATACCTTGCGTTTTTTAGGTAGTATGGAGCTTTTGACATATTTTCTGCACCGCCAGCAATCACAATATCACTATCACCAAGCATAATAGATCCAGCACCAAGCATAATAGCTTTTAAACCAGAACCACATACTTTATTGATTGTCATTGCATGTACTTTATATGGAAGACCTGCATAAATCATAGCCTGCCTTGCCGGAGCCTGGCCAACCCCACCGCTTAAAACCTCGCCCATGATAATTTCATCAACATCATCGCCAGAAATATTTGTGCGTTTGAGTAACTCTTTAATTACCTCGCTTGCAAGCAGTGGCGCTTCAACACCTGATAAATTTCCACCAAATGATCCAAATGGCGTTCTTAGGGCTTCGATTACATAAACCTCTCTCATAAAAAACCTCCTAATTTATTGTTAACTTTATCATAACTTGAAAGTCATATAAAACTATATTACTTAAAAAAAGATAAATAAATTTTAATTTGATTTGAGCTATTTGAGCTATTAATTTTATTTTTTGTTTACTTTCAATTATTTTTAAGAATTTATACATAATACCTCCCCTTTACGTTAGTTTTATATATAAACTAACACAAAGGGGAGACAAAGTCAAGTATAATTTAATAAAAACTTATTTAGTTAATTTACTTGTTAATACAGGCACAAACTCCAACAGGTCAACTGCTACAAATACATCTGCTACTTCGGCAATGGGTGCGTCTTTATCTTTGTTTATTGCTACAATAAAGTTAGATTTTTTCATGCCAGCTAAATGCTGTATAGCACCAGATATACCACAGGCAATATAGAGTTTTGGCGCAACTGTTTGTCCTGTGGTTCCAACCTGGTAGCTTGGATCCAGCCAGCCTGCATCTACTACAGGCCTTGAAGCGCCAAGTTCACCTTTTAGAGCTTTTGCAAGGTTTCTTACAATTTCAATATTTTCTTTCTTTCCTACACCCCTGCCCGCAGAAACAATCACTTCGGCTTTTGTTAAATCAACACCTGTTTTTTCTGTTATTTCAAATCCTTGAAACTCTAAGTTATCATCCTGCTCAATGTAATCTAAAGGTTCAATCTGGGCAGCATTGGATTTAACAGGAGAAAATGCCCCAGCCTGGAGTGTCAATACAGCTTTTTGAGTGTTTGGCTTTACTTTTCTTCTAAGTTTTGCATTACAAAATGGCACAATGTATTCATCATTATCCACATCTATAATCTCAGATATCTGAGCTACCTTTAGTGCTGCAGCTAGCCTTGGAGCTAAGTCCCAGCCATATGAAGAATGACTGAATACAACAATATCAGGGTTTTCCTGTTCTATTAATTTTAATATAAGGTTTTTGTGTACCTTTGGGTTGTACTCTTTTGCTTTTGATATATCTGCTATATATACTTTTCCTGCATACTCTATATTTACATCAAGGGGTGCTACGGCAAAACCAAATGAATCTGCGCCAATTTTATTTGCAAAGCCTACAAGCTCATAAAAAGATTCATCTATATGTCCATTTTTATATTCACCAATCAAAAGTGCTTTCATATTTTACCTCCTACCTTAATACCTGTGTTTTTTCTTTGAGTATACTGATTAACTTATCAGCTACTTCGTCTGATTTGCCTTCAAGGATTATGCCACCTTTTTTCTTTTCTGGTATGTAAGCTTTCAGGTTTATAACCTTTGGTTGTTCATTTAAAAGCTCATTAACATTTATAGTAATCAATTCTTTCTTTTTTGCTTTCATAATGTTTGGCAATGTGGGGTATCTTACGGTATTTAAACCAAGCTGACAGGTTAACACAACAGGTAGTTTTGCAGATACTTTTGCTTTTATACCGCCTTCCAATTCTCTTTTAACATTTACTTTACCNTCTTGGTACTCAAAACTAACAATTGTTGTAATGCAATTGTAACCCAATAGTTCAGATAAAATTGGACCTACTTGTGCAGAAGCCCTATCTTGAGACTGCATGCCTAAAAATATAATATCAAAGTTTTTATCTTTGGCATAACTTGCAATTATTGTAGCAATTTGAAATGAATCTTTTTTGTGTGATTCATCATCATGTATATGTACACCTTTGTCCGCACCAATAGCTAAAGCTTTTCTTATTGCTTCTTTTGTGCGTTCTGGACCAATAGAAAGTGCTACAACTTCAGCACTGCCTAACTTTTCTTTAAGCCTTACTGCTTCTTCAATGGCATACTCATCATATTCATTGATTTTAAAAGTTAAATCAGATTGTTCATACCATTGTCCGTCACTTGAGATTTTAAATTTAGATTCCATATCAGGAACCTGTTTGATACACACCAGGATATTCATAATAACCTCCTTTTAAAATAAGCATACTTAATTAAAATATTAACTTTAGATATTCTATAATAATTTACGTAAATGTCAAGTAAAAATTTATTTATTTTTCTATTGACAAACTAAAATTAATATGATAAATATAAATTATGATTTTTAACGTAAGAGTGAGTCTTTTATGAATAACATTAATAACGAAGAATATTTTCAAATTGGAGAGGTTTCAAAGAAATTGGGTATAACGCCAAGAACAATTAGATATTACGAAGAGTTTGGTCTGTTAGATCCTCCACTTCGTATAGAAAATGGTATAAGACTATATTCCAATGAAGACATAAGACGCATTAAATTCATCTTAAAACTTAAAGAATTGGGTTTAACTTTAAAAGAAATGTTAGAACTTGCAGATATTTATAATCAGCATAAACAATCAATTACTATTATGCCAAAATTGATTGAAATATTAGATGATCATATTGATAAGATTGATAGTAGGATTTCAAAATTAGCCTCTTTAAGAAACGATATAGTAGAATACAGAAAACGCATTTTATCTATAATTGAACAAAACAAAAATGAACAAAATAAATAAGGGGGCATCAAAAATGAAAAAACTCTTATTAATTGTATTTGGTGTATTGTTTTTGTCAAAAGTATCGTATGCAGTAAATGTAGATGGTGTTAATGTAAAAAATACATTAATGCTTAATTCAACACAATTGCAGTTGAATGGTTATGGTATTAGACATTATAGTTTTCTCGGTATAAAAATTTATGTAGGAGCTTTATATACACAAGAAAGAGTTCATTCCACTGAACAACTTCTTTCATCTAAACAAAACAAAGTTATTGTTATGTATTTTGTGTATCCAAATATTAGCAAAGATAAGGTTATAGGAGCATTTAAAGAAGGTTTTAGAGATAATTACCCATCAATTATAGGCACAAGTGAAGAAAAAAGTTTTCTCAATCTTTTTACACATGGCTTTAAAAAAGGTGACTCAATAGAAATAGCTTTACTAGAAAATGGCAATACACAGGTATACGAAAATGGCTCTTTAATTGGTCAAATTCATTCTCCAGAGCTTCAAAAAGCAATAATTATGGTTTATTTTGGCCCAAAACCACCAGATAAATCCATGAAAGAAGGAATGCTTGGAAAATGATAGTAGAAATTCAAAAGAGATTCAGCGATTTTGATATGTATACACATGTAAACAGCGCAGTGTATTTTACATATTTTGAATATGCACGCGTTGTAGCGCTTGGACAGTTTTTTCAAAAAGTGTCTGATACCATTTGGTTTGTAGTAGCAAAACAATCATGTGAATATTTAGAACCAATTTTATTTAACGATATCGTATTTGTAGAATTAAAAATTGAAAGAATTGGTAAATCAAGTCTTGATATATCATACATAGTTAAAAATGATAATAAAACATTTGCCAAAGGTTTAACTACGCTTGTAGCTATTGATAAAAACACAAAAAAGGCTACACCTCTTACTTCAGATATATTAAATTATCTCTCAAAAATCTATTGATTCTGCACACAGAGCCTTGCATTTTACAAGGCTCACTTTAAAAAAATTGTAAAACTTAACAAAATAAAAAAACAAAAAGCTTAGTTACTTAATAAACAGTAACTAAACTTTTTTTGGGGGTTAGTATGAAAAAAAAGCTTAAACTAACCCATCTTTATATAATAGAATTTAAGATGGGTTTAAAATTTATAAGTACCAACTAAAAACACCTGATTTGAATATTGAGCATGGTTTGGATCGTTTTTAGATCCAACATAATAGGTAATATTTCTATCGTATTCTAAACCCAAAGATGCAGATTTTGTTAAATTGTAAGCCAAATTAGCATATACTGTAGCAGCTTTTCTTGCATAGTCTGAACTTGAAAGCGTAGTAAGATTTCCGTATATAATTTGAGAGTAACCTCCAGCAATACTAATTGGTACTTGAGCTAATTTATTAAAGTCAACCTTAGCTTGCAGTGCCCATCCTGTAGAGCTAACCTTCTCAATTGAATTACCATTTAAATAAAAAGAAGGAGGTGATATTTTATCCGTTGGGGCACCAAAACCTGTAAAAGCTTTAGCATAATAAACGTCACCTTTTAAGCTAAATGCATATATTGGCAACTCCAATCCAGTTCCTATAATGTAAGAGTTTTCGTCATTGTCGCTGTTGTTATATGTCTGTTTTGTTTGCTGCCATTGAAATTGTGCATAAAATTTTGCAGGAGATCCAAGACCAGTTTCAAACTCTACTGGTACTTTTATACCAATACCTGGCACGGATGCTCTTTGTGATACTTTACTTGTTACATATCCTTGAATGTCTTCAAATGTTATATATGGGTTTAATTTTGCAGCCCCTAAATCCAATTTTACACCAAATGCAACCTGTGGGATTTTTTTAGTTAAATCCGTACCAGCTGTATTGTTTAAACCATTTAGAGAATATACATCAAAATTACCAGGGCTGTAATCTTGTCCTACAAGCAACCATGGTGTATAATTGCAACCTTCCTGGCAGAACTCTTTAACAAAAAAAGCCCTCCTTAAGCGAAAATTGCCATTGCCATCTGTACCAATATTAGCACCACCACCTTTAAAATCACCTTCTATTAAGCCTTTTATACCTTCTGCTTTGTTGTCAAGGTTAAAACCCAAACGCGTATAGTTTGCAGTTGAGCCAAAACTTGTTTGCGCAGGAATATTTAACTTACCACCAGAATACTCTTTGGATGCGCTGGTTCCAAGAAAACTTTGATTATTGTACCAATCAAAATACATTTGAGTAAAACCATACAATGTAATGTTTGTGTCAGTCTTTGTTGTAACAGTCCCAGCATAGCTTGTGCTTGTAAACCCGAGAGCAGCTATGACAGCCAAAGAAAGTACGCTTTTTTTCATTTTTTGCTTTACCATGCAAAAACCTCCTCTCAATAATTTGTTGACTCAATAGTATGGTTTTATTATTAAATTTTCTTCATATTTATGTAAATAAAATGTAAATATAAGTAAATTATTTCAAAGAAGTTTTTT
Organism: Desulfurella acetivorans A63; assembly: GCA_000517565.1. Taxonomy (GTDB): domain Bacteria; phylum Campylobacterota_A; class Desulfurellia; order Desulfurellales; family Desulfurellaceae; genus Desulfurella; species Desulfurella acetivorans. Next base: position 511,667 of record CP007051.1, on the reverse strand, counting down.
TGAGACTAATAATTTAAGTTAGATTCTTTGACTCATCCCACAGTTTGTTTAATAATTCTTTTGAGACGCCACCAAAATTGCCGTTTAATTTCTTTTCAATGTATTCAAACCTTTTAATTATTTTATCTATTGATATATGAAGAGCTTCTTCTGGATCAATATCAAAAAACCTTGCAAAATTAACTATACTAAACAACACATCCCCAAGTTCTTCTTTTTTTTGCTCTGTAGTTTTTGCTTTTTTAAACTCACTTAACTCTTCGTAAATTTTGGTTTCTGCATTTATTGCATCATCAAATTCCAAGCCAACTTTTGATAATCTTTTCTGGACCTTATAAGCTCTAAAAAGCGATGGCATTCTTTTTGGTATACCTTCAAGTATAGATTTTTTATCTTTTTGCTTAATGCTATCCCATTGGGATAATACTTCCTGTGCTGTATTTAATTGTTTTTTGCCAAAAACATGGGGGTGACGCTTGATTAGTTTTTCTATCAAATTATCAATAACGTCAATCAAACTAAAATTACCATTTTCATTTTTTATAACACAGTGAAAAACTACCTGCAATAGACAGTCACCTAACTCTTCAATAATCTTTTGATCATTATCTTCTTCTAAGGCTTCGTATAGCTCATAAGCTTCTTCTATAAGATTGTTTTTTATAGATTGATTGGTCTGCTGTCTATCCCAGGGGCATTCTTTTCTTAAGCGTTCAACTATTTTAACAAGCTCGCTAAATTTAATAGCATATACATCACACATAAAAACTCCCTCTAAACTTGACAAAATTAAATTTATTATATATGAATTATACACGAAGGAATGTAAAATGGAAAATTTTTTGAATTTGGTAGAAAAGTTTTATCAAGGAGAAATAAACGATTATCACTTATATTTAGCATTGTCAAAATCACAAAAAGATGAAGAATTAAAAAATCGCTTAAGTGAAATTGCACAAATTGAAAAAAATCACTCGCTTTTCTGGAAAAAAATTGCTAAAAAATATAATATAGAGCTCAAAGATAAAATAAATACATCAAAAATCAAAATAGCAGCTTTTTTACAAAAATTTATATCTGCTGCAATAATTTTATCATTATTGGAAGCCGGCGAAAACTCAACAGTAAAAGAATACTATAGCTTTTTAAAATCAAACGCTCTTGACGAAAAAGAAAAAGCTATTTTGAAAAATATTATTTTAGAAGAAATTGAGCATGAAAGTATATTTAATAAAGAATCAAAAAAATTTGGTGCAAACAATGTAAGGGATTTTATACTGGGAATGAATGACGGCATTGTTGAAATTTTGGGCACAGTCGCAGGACTTAGTGCTGTATACTTTACCAATCCTTTTTTGGTTGGAATAAGCGGTTCAATTGTGGGCATTGCTGGAGCACTTTCCATGGGTATTGGTGCATTTATATCCGTTAGATCACAAAGACAAATTGCTCAAAGCAAAAATGAAAGAAATGAGATGTTGTTTAGTGTTGCGCCAAAGCGTGCAATTGAAGTATTAAAACAAGATCTTATTGACTCAAACATAGATGAAAATATAGCTACTGAGATTACTAAAAAACTCCAGGACTCAAATACTGATTTATCAAAATTTTTAACTCAGGAAGTAGAAGAAAATGAGTTAAAATCAGGTTTTTTTACAGCTATAGCATATTTGATTGGCGTACTGTTTCCTGTTACACCCTTTTTTATATTTAAAACTTCAATTGGCGCGTTGCCTTTTTCAATATTGCTTGCATTTTTAGCTTTATCTAGTGTTGGTACAGTTGTTTCAATAGTATCAGGTATTTCTATAAGAAAAAAAATATTTGAAATGGTAACTTCATCTTTTTTTGCCGCTGCATTTTCGTTTGGATTTGGTAAATTAATGCAAATTCTGTTTCATGTTAGCGTGTGATAGCTCAATATAAGCTTCGTATGCGTTTTTACAATCTTGATTTTCGTACATAATTGTGCCGTAGTTTTGTTTGCAATAGTGAAGTCTTTCAACGCATTTTTTAGGATGTGATAAGTAATATTCTTTAGAATGGTATTGATGACACGCACTAAGTAAAAATGGTACAAAAAAAAAGCAAAAGTATCTTAATTTTTTTTGTCATGAAATCACCTAAAATTATTGGATTAAATCATTTAAATCAATTAAAATAGCGCCCGCTTTTAGCATTTCATTGATAGACAATGCTTCATCATCTGGTTTTAAATTAACTGCTTTTGAGGCATCGGATAAGAAAAAAGTAGTATAATCTAGCGCTAACGCATCCAAAATTGTTGCTTTTACGCAATAATCCGTAGCAAGCCCTCCGATAAACAATCTATTGATATTTAAATTCTTCAATTTATCATGAAGGTCTGTACCATCAAAACCAGAATATGCGTCTTTATCTGGATTCGTTCCTTTTGAAATAATAAGTGTGTCATTTGGTAACCTTAAATCTTTATAAAACATTGATCCATCTGTATTTTGAATACAATGAATAGGCCATATACCTCCAAATTCTTTAAAAGACGAATGATTTTTTGGATGCCAATCTCTTGTGGCAAAAATTGGCCTAATGTTCTTTTTAAAAATCTCAATATAAGAATTTGCGTATTTTATAATATCACAGGCATTGGGTACAGCTAAACTGCCCACACAAAAATCGTTTTGAATATCAACCAAAATTAATGCATCTTTATTTGTAATTGATACCTTCAAGGCAATCACCTACTCCAGTCTTTTTAAAATACCTAACGTATAATCTTTACTGCACAATTCCTTTATATTCAATACCTGACCTTCTTTAAGCCTTGTAAGTAAATGAAACACTATTGCTAAATCTCCCTGTTTCATTTTAATTGCTATGCGATTGTATTTAATATCAAGTTCTAAAAGTTCACTTAAAAATATTGCCGTGGCTTCATGACCTATGGCTGACACAAACTTATTTTCTTTTAAAATTTTCTTTGCTTGCAAAATGCTTATTTTTTTGTACCTATACAAACCAAAATCAGTCAAAATGGGACCATTTAGCACATACACCATATTTTTATAATAAACAAAATTTGAAAAAGTTTCAATATAAAAATTTTTTAAATTTTGCTTTACAAAACATACTTTTTTAAATAAAATGTTACAAATTTGAAATAATATGCCGGGAGGGTTTATGTTTTGTCCAAATTGCGGCAAAGAAATAGACGATTCGTCAAAGTTTTGCAAATATTGCGGTGCAAAAATTGAAACAAATCAAGATGCTACAAAATTTTCATCACCAAATGTTGATTTTTCAAAAGTTTTGTCAATTATTTCTAATCTAAACTTTATCGAAAAAGTATTTCCATCATCGTTTGGATTAGTTTTATTAATGTTTTTGTTTCCTTTTGTGTTTGTATCGTGTACTGTTGATCCTACAAAACAAATTTCATTGTCTGGTTTGAATTTAGCATTTGGTACAAAAGTAGGAAATGAACACATTCAAAGTACACTGGTATTGCTTGTTTTTTTATTTGGGCTTGCAGCTTTTGTTCTTTCAATAATTTATGTTGTTAAATCTAAAAAACTTCTTTATTTAGCTATACCAAGCGGCCTTGGTATTGTAAATTTATTAATACTCATTATTTTTAGACATAATTCTATAAATCAATTGAATGAACAAATAGTACCAAATTCTTTATTTAATGTAAAACTAAGTGAAGTAGTAACGATAGACTTCTCCTTAGCTTTTTGGTTATGCTTACTTTTAAACTTAACTGGCTCAATTATTGGTATTTATTTGATAAAAAAGAAAGATTATGTCTAAAAAATACAAAAAATTTCGTCTTTTTAAAAAGAAATACTATTAAGGAGGTGCTTTGAATTATGTCTTTTTTAAACAAAGTAGAAAGTAAGGTTTTTTTTAGACTTGTTAGAGTTTTTAGTTTTTTTATGGCATTTATTGGTTTAATCATGCTGATATACGCATTGGTTGTTATCGTGGGTAACTTTTTACCCACAAAAAGCTCCGTTGAAGTAAGTTTTAATGATGTTCAAAAAGCTATAAAAGCAAACTCCTATCAAGAAAACCCAGATACTACAAACGCTACAAACTCAAATGCTACAACTCAAATAAATGAACGGACTCAATATATTCAAAACAAAATAACATCCATTACACAATTGATACTAAAAAAGCTAAATTTACCTCAAGATAATTTTGAAAATATAAGTAACAATATAGTAAGCAACATAAACAATATAGACGCAAAATATCAGAAATCTTACTTAGACGGACTTTATGAGGTTTTAGAAAAAGCCCCAGCAAACAAGCTTGACGATTATTACAGACAGTACAATGATTTATTTAACCAAAAAATAAATTCAATAATAGAAAGCAAAATGAAAAAGCAATCAAGTCAGTCAACATACCTTATAATAGCTCTCTCGGGCCTTGGTGTAATATTTATGTATTCAATCATTTTGGCGCTTCTTGCAATAGAGCGCAATACAAGAAAAGAAAATTAGTGTTAAAGGGGTAAAACATGTTTTGTCCAAATTGCGGCAAAGAAATAGATGATTCTTCAAAGTTTTGCAAGTATTGTGGTTACAATATTACGCAACAAAACGAACAAAAACAAGAGACAAAACAAGCTGACACATCCAAAGACTCGCTAAAAACAGATTTAAACATTACTCAAAAACCTAAAAATGACTCATTGCTTGTTTCTATAATTGTTATTATATTAATTGCTATAGCGGCTTTTGGGGGTTATTTTGTATACAAAAGCATGTTTTCTTTACACAAAAAAGCACTTGAGTTAATTGACAAAAAAGAGTATTCAAAAGCTGCTCAACTGCTTGCTAAATCCTGCAATAAAGGTAATACAGATTCTTGCGTTAGACTTGCAGATATGTATGCAAATGGTACACAAATTCCAAAAGATGAAGCTCAAGCAATTAATTTCTATACAATAGCTTGCAATAAAAATAATTCAATTGCATGCGCAAAACTTAGAGAATTAAGCTCAAACATGATCACTCAACAAACACAAACAACCAATGCCACGCAAAACCAAACGCCGCAAAATCTTGAAGAAGAAAAAAACGCTATCCTAAATACAATTAAAACTTACTATCAAAACATACCAAATAACTTGCGGGAAGCCTATAGCGTGCTTTCTAGCAATTTTCAAACAAAACAACCCTACAATCTTTGGTCTGATGGTTTTAAAAACACTATATCAACAGAACTTAAAAATGTAGAAATTACGCAGCTTGATAATCAAACATCCAAAGCAAATGTTATAGTAACAGCACAAGATAAAATAAAAGATGGAGCAGTAGTTAGTACATACGAAGGTACCTGGGAGTTAATTAAATCTGGAAATGAATGGAAGCTTAATAAAGCAGATATTAAAAAAATTAGCGAAAATATTATTCATCCAAATGTAAATACCAGTAAAACATCAACTGTTACACAAAAAACAAAAGAAAATGTATCACAAAAATCATACACACCAGAAGATTTATTTAAAGCTGTATCAAACTCTAACGCTACACTTGTAAAAAAGATATTAGCTCAAGGCATCAGCCCAAATGTTAAAGATAAAAATGGATCAACCCCGCTAATGTATGCTGCCTATTATGGAAATTTAGAAATTTGTAAAATTTTAATTGCTCATGGTGCCGATGTAAATGCAAGAAGTGTCGTTGGAGGCACTGCACTTGGTGCAGCAAAAGAAAGTGGTAATCAAGCAGTGTACAATTTTCTTTTGCAACATGGAGCAACATATTAATATATTAATAAAAAAATGCTTGACTTGCACTTTTAAAGTTACTATAATTTGAAAAATTTTTAATGGAGGTATGGCATGAAAAAAGTTTTAGCAATGTTGGTTGCATCAATGTTTTTAACCACAGCACTTTCTCTTGGCGCAAAAGCAGCTGAGCAAAAAAAAGTAGAAAAGAAAGTTGAGAAAAAAGTAGAAAAGAAAGCTCCAACAGCAGCTGCAAAGAAAGCCGCAAAACCAAAAGTAGAAGGTTGCTAATTAAAGCACTGGCGCAAACAGCTAAGTCTGTTTGCGCTTTTTATTTTTGCAGTTTTATATTATATTTGTGGATTCTGTAATCTAGTTGCCTTAAAGTAAGATTAAGTAATCTAGCTGCTTTTGATTTGACAAATCCTGTTTCTCTCAAAGCTAACTCTATATGTTTTTTTTCAATATTTTGTATTTGATTTGGTAAATTTTTGTCGCTATTAGTTGGTATTTCATATTTTTTTAATGATATATTTTGTGAAATATATGCAGGCAGATCTTTAATATAAATAGTATGATCATTCATAACAACAAGTCTTTCTATAATATTTTCAAGTTCTCTTACATTACCTGGCCAATTATAATTAATCAATTCTATTAAAACTTCCTTTGAAAGTTGAACGCTTTTATTGTATTTTTCGTTAAATATCTTTAAAAAATAATCTATCAATATCGGTATATCTTCTTTTCGCTCAATTAAAGGCGGAATTTTTATGGGTATAACATTAAGCCTGTAATATAAATCTTCTCTAAATTTTCCATCGTTTACAAGATCGTATAAATTTTTATTTGTCGCTGCAATAATTCTAACATCTACAGAAATTGTATTTAGACTACCAAGTCTGGAGAATTCCTTTTCCTGGATTACTGTTAATAGTTTTCCTTGTAATGATAACGGAATGTCGCCAATCTCATCCAAAAAGATTGTCCCTTTATCTGCTATTTCAAATTTCCCTTTTTTTTGAGAGATTGCACCAGAAAATGCACCTTTTTCATAACCAAAAAGTTCTGCTTCTAATAGGTTTTCTGGTATGCTTGCACAGTTTATACTAACAAAAGCTTCTTTTTTTCTGCTACTTAGTTTATGTATAACTTTTGCAACTAAACTTTTTCCAGTGCCGCTCTCACCTTCTAAAAGCACTGTTGAATCAACATTGGCAACTTTTAAAATAGTGTTTTTTAAATTATCAATCGGTTTTGAAACACCTATAATTTCAGCTATAGGCTCTCTAATCTCTATTTTATTTAATAAAATTTCTTTTTCCTGCTCAAATGTCCTTTTTTGAAACTCAAGTTTTTCATTCATTTTTTGAGCAAAACCGATCAAAATGCTTATCATTGATAATAACTTTATCTCATTTTCATATGATAAATTTCGCGTTTTTTCTTTGTAAACACCAAGCACACCAAGTTTTTCTCCACCAATTTTTATTACGGTTCCAATAAAAACTACATCAAAATCAAAACGGTTTAAAATGCCCATTTTGTTTAAAAAATCCTTATTTTCCTTTGGATCATGTATGATTGCTGGAATCTCGTTTTTAAATACACTTCCTACAATGCCTTCACCTACTCTAAAAACACCTTTATATTTTTCTTTTTTGAGCAAACCAAAGCTTTCTTTTATCTCCAATGTATTTTCAATAGGGTTATACAAAGCAATAAAACTAGCTGGTATGTCAAGATAAGAGTAAAGCAATTTAAGTATGCTTTTGAAAGCATCCCTTATATTGTTTTGTCTGCTCAAAACTTTACTTACTTCATGAAGTATGCTAAAATAATTTTCGTTAACATTAATACTCTTCATTGTAAACAATTATACAATTTTGTTAACAAAATACAAGCTTGTTATAATAGAAAAACAATTAAAAACTTTAAAAAAACAAGTTATTATAAACTTAGGAACGTTTTTTGCTTAACATAGACCAAGTAAACTTAGGAGGTTTTTATGTCAGTTGAAAAAGTTTTAAAACTTATTAAAGACGAAGAGGTAAAAGTAGTTGACTTAAGATTTGTTGATTTACTTGGTACATGGCAGCACTTCAGCGTACCAGCGCATGTTATTGAAGAAGACACTTTTACAGAAGGTTTGGGATTTGACGGTTCATCAATTAGAGGCTGGCAGTCTATAAATGAAAGTGATATGCTTGTTGTGCCAGATGCAGATAGTGCGTTTTTGGATCCTTTTACAGAAGTAACAACACTCAACATGGTATGCTGTATACTTGATCCCATAACAAAACAACCATACCCAAAACATCCACGCTACATTGCATACAAAGCCCAAGAGTATTTAAAGTCCACTGGTATTGCAGATACTGCATACTTTGGACCTGAGTTAGAGTTTTTCATCCTTGATAGTATAAGGTATGATATCAAACAAAATGCAAGCTACTATTACCTTGATTCTCAAGAAGGTATATGGAACTCAGGTAAAGACGAAGAACCAAATTTAGGCTACAAAATTAGAAACAAAGAAGGCTACTTTCCAGTTGCTCCAACAGACAGCCTTCAGGATTTACGCACAGAAATGATACTAAACCTTGAGAAAGTTGGCATAGAAGTTGAAACACACCATCACGAAGTAGCAACAGCAGGCCAATGCGAAATTGATATGAAGTTTGATACCTTGCTTAATATGGCAGATAAAGTATTAAAGTATAAATACATAGTAAAAAATACAGCAGCTATGTACGGTAAAACTGTCACGTTTATGCCAAAGCCTATATTTGGAGATAACGGCACAGGCATGCACTCACACCAAAGTTTATGGAAAGACGGAAAGCCTCTATTTGCTGGAAACTTATATGCTGGTCTAAGCGAAATTGCAATGTACTACATGGGTGGTATCATAAAGCATGGAAAAGCTATAGCAGCTTTTACAAATCCTACTGTAAACTCATACAAAAGGCTAGTTCCTGGTTTTGAAGCACCAATTAACCTGGCTTATTCTTCAAGAAACAGAAGCGCAGCGCTAAGGATACCTATGTATTCATCCTCTCCAAAGGCTAAGAGGATTGAAGTTAGATTTCCAGATCCAAGTTCAAATCCATACCTTGCATTTTCTGCAATGCTTATGGCAGGAATCGATGGCATATTAAACAAAATTGATCCAGGAGAACCGCTTGACAAAAACATATATGATTTACCGCCACAGGAACTTGCAAACGTGCCAAAAGCGCCCGGTAGTTTAGAGGAAGCCCTTCAAGCATTAGAAGATGATCATGAGTTTTTACTAAAAGGGGATGTATTCAGCGAAGATTTAATTAAAACATGGATTGACTACAAGAAAGAAAAAGAATTAAAGCCATACAGTATGTCAATTAACCCAATTGAGTTTTTCATGTACTTTGATGTGTAAAAACTAAAGTGTCTTGCCTGTAAGCATTTTTTGGCTTACAGGCCTTTTTTATTCCAAAAAATATTATAACGACAGGCTTTGTATGCTTTATGTGGGATTCTTCACTAAAACTTTTAGGCGACAAAAAGGACAGTCATCCTGAACGTATGTGAAGGATCTACTTATGAGATTCTTCGCTTGCACTTCAGAATTACGGGTAAGGGTGTCACCTTAAAGCGTTAAGCGAAGTCAGTCATCCTGAAGCGATAGCGAAGGATCTCACTTTTAAGTGATGAGATCCTTCGTGCAATCGCCCTTCAGAATGACAAAAAGTAGGCAGCCATTGCCAGGCGCAAGAGATAAAGCTACCTTAAGTCTTAAACTTACCTACGCTAGATAACAGTCCTTCTGATATGTTCTTTAGGTTTTGGGCATTGGCTGATATTGTTTCTACTGCTTTGGCATTTTCTTCCTGGGCTTTGCTGATTTCTTTTACCTGCATCTCAAGCTCTGAAACTGTAGAAGAAAGCTCCTGTGTTGCAGCAGATAGAGAGTTTACCTGGTTTGATACATTGGAGATTTTATCTGATACAACTGAAACACTTTCTTTGGTTTGGGCAATGGAGTTTGCTTTTTCCTGTGTATCAAGCTGAGTTTGGTTCATTACTTTGACTACTTTTGTGGTTTTTTCCTGTATGGATTTTATTATCAAAGCTACTTCATCTGTAGCTTTCTGTGTTTTTTCTGCAAGTTTTCTTATCTCATCTGCTACCACAGCAAAGCCTCTTCCATGCTCGCCAGCACGGGCTGCTTCAATAGCAGCATTTAAGGCAAGCAGGTTTATCTGGTCAGTTATGTCGTTTATTATCTTTAGTATGTCTCCTACTTTCTTTGAAGCTTCTCCTAGATCATTTACATCAAGGCTTGCTTTGGATATAGAATCAGATAGCTCCAGTATTGCTTCTACATTGGACTCAATTTGTTTTACCATTTGGTCTGTTATTTCTTTTGCTTCATCGGAAGATACCCTTATGTCTTCTGTTGATCTTGCAATACCGGATAGTGCATTTGCTGTGTCTTCTGTTGCGTGTGATATCTCTTTTGTGTTTGATGCTACCTGTTCGCTTGAAGCAGATATTTGAGCAGCTGAAGTGGCAAGAGAGTTTACAGAAGATTGGACTTCTTTTGCCTTTGAAACAATCTGGCTAACAATATCTTTAAGTGTTGATATGAATTTGTTGAGATTATCTGTTAGCTCTCCAAATTCGTCATTTGAGTCCTTTGGCAATACAATAGTTAAATCACCACCACCTTTGGCAAGGGTGGAGACAAGAGAGTTTACATGAGAGAGGGGTTTAAAGATTTTATTAAATAGTATTTTCCATACAACCAAAACTACCGCAAGCATTATAACCATTACTATGGCTACTATTAGAATTGTCAGAGCCATTGTATTTTCCATTTTCAGCTTAATATTTTCAAAGTTTTTTCTTTCATTTGAAATAAGCTCTAAAACAAAAGATCTTGCCTTTCTCCACTGAGGCGTTTCTTCTTTTACAAGCAAATTATATGCTTGTTTTTGATCTGTCCTTGATAAAGCCTGAACCTTTAGTTGCAGTATATCATCTTTTTTAAGCAACTCTTTTAGTTTTTCAAGTTGAGATTTTTGTCTAAAATCTGCAACACCAAAACACTGATCAAAAGATTTATCCATGGAAATTGAAGCATTTTTGTAATTTTGCATAGCCTTTGTATCGCTTGGGTTTAGAAGAATATTTCTTGTTGAATGGCCTTTTTGCAAACTTTGAGCATAAATATTATCAATATTATTTAAGTAAACAATCTGTTTATCTAAGTTGTGAATAATATTTTTTAAATTTAAACCTGCCATTATCACAATTGCAAAAAACACTAAAGCACAAAAAAAATAAAAACCATTTGAAAAATTAAGTAATTTTTTAATACTCATACACATTTCTCCTTTTTATACTTGGGCTATGGCTTCTATCTCCACTAAAGCATCTTTTGGTAAAGCTACTACACAAACAGCTGATCTAGCTGGAGGCTCTTTTGTAAAAAATTCAGAATAAACTTCGTTTATTATAGAAAAATCATCTTTTTGTGTAAAAAATATTGTAATTTTAACAACTTTTTCTAAATTAGAACCAGCAGAGTACAAAATAGATTTTAAATTGTTTAAAACCTGCCTCGTTTGATCTTTTGTGTTTGATAACAAATTACCTTGACTGTCAATGCCAAGTTGGCCAGAAATAAAAATAAATCCACCTACTTTTATAGCCTGTGAATAAGGTCCAATTGGCTTTGGTGCATCTTCAGTAAAAATAATTTCTTTCATTTTAACCTCCACTTTTTATTGTAAAAAGTATATTAAATTTAATTTTCATTGTCAACAAAGGGCTTAAAACTAATGTCTTAAGCCCTTTGTAGGAGGGTTATTGTGCTAATATTGGTATGTCATTTTCACGAGAGATTTCTGCCATAGAGCCATCATAATCACTAATAAGCATTGTATCGAGCATTGCTTGACCTATAAACCACAAACCACTTGCTAAGTGTCCAGTATTACAATAGGAAATTATTGGTTTGTTTATATCAACACCTGCATCTGCTAAAACCTTTTCTATTTGTGCTTTTGGTTTTATAACCCAATAATTTTTTTCTTTTTGCATATAGTTTGCAACATAAACCCATTTGGCACCCTTTAAGTGACCAAATCTTGCTAGTCTTTTATCTTTTGTATCCTGCCCGCTAAATTGCTCATAATTTCTTGCATCAACAAATTGGACAAGATTTTCATGATTCAATGCCCATTCAACAAATGGAAGAAAAGAAAAAACCGTTGTTCTATTTCTATCAATTACAAAATTTGATTTAGGCAATCTATACTCACCTTTCGCAATTGGCTTTTTTTCATCTACCCATTTCTCATATCCCCCATCCATGTAGTAAATATCTTTTATACCAGCCCAATACAAAATAGCTGCAACTCTTGTTGCATTTGTTAAAAAGAAATGTGGTTTATCAAAATTTTCACCAGAGTATACAATATAGGTAGCATCCTTTTTTAAACCAAAATTTGATAATTTTTCTTCGAGTTGCTTATTGTGGGGAACCAAACCTACCACTTCACCTCTTTTTTCACTCAACATAGCATTTGTTAAGTTAATTGCTTTTGGTAAGTGACCGTTTAAATAATCTTTTTCGCTTCTTGTGTCAATTACAATAATATCTTTGTTTGTGCTAATTAGTTGAGCAGCCTGGTCTGTGCTAATGATCCCTAGTTTAGCAAATGCTAGATTAAAAAAGCCAAAAAACAAAGTTGCTAAAATAACCAAAAACCACTTACGAAACATAAAAAACCTCCTTTTTATATAATCTTATAATATAATAATTTAGTTATTAGATTTGTCAAGTATTTATTTAACTTACTTATATAATGTCTTTTTCTCCATAAAATTCGAGAGCTTTTTTTGTAGCAATTTGACCTATCTGGATTAATTGTGAGGCTTTGTGAAAATCATACATTTTACAAACATCCTGAGGAATTTCTATTAAAATATCTACTTTGTTTTCAGCCAGTCTATAAGATTTGAGAGCGTTTTGTATTATATCAAATGATGTAGCTGCTATATCAAAAATAGAATATTGTTTTTTTTGATCTTTTTTAAATTTTTTTGAAATTTTATTAAATTGTTTTAATAGCAAATTTTGCTGTTTTTCTTCATCTTTTTGTATTGTTATGTCATACTTAGTTTTAACATTTGAATTTATATCCACTGCAACAACATAATCACTTTGAGTGTTTCTTAGTGCACCAACCGGTAAATTATTTAGTATTCCACCATCAACATACAAATGACCATCTTTTTCAACTGGATAAAAAATAGATGGTATAGCACTTGAAGCTTTTATTGCAAAAAGCAAATCACCTTTATCAAACCATACTTCTTTTTTATTTACAATATCAACGCTAACAGCACAAAATTTAACTGGTAAATCTTCTATTAAAACATTTGGCCCAATCATTTGCCCAAGCACACTGAAAAGCTTGTCCGTTTTAATCAAACCACCACCCACACTAAAATCAAGCAAACCAATAATATCCATTTTGTAAAGGTTTCTAACCCATTCTTCGTATTCGTTTAATCTATTTGCTGCAAACATAGCGCCCACTACGGCGCCCATTGAAGTAGCTGCTATTGCATTTATTTTAAAACCATTACTAACCAATTCTTTTATTACACCAATATGAGCATAGCCTCTTGCAGCACCACCACTTAGTGCAAGTGAAACTGTCTTCATTGACAACAAAATACATTTTTTTTATTTATAGTCAATTTTTTGACAAAAATTTGTGTTTGCTTTAAATTACAAAAAGGAGGCTTGCAATGAATATTTTAATTTATGGTAGTGGTGCTTTGGGTTTACTTATGGGATATTTTTTAGAAAAAGAAAACTCTGTTGACTACATAGGCAAAAACCCATCACAAAAAACTTATAATATCAAGATAGGCTCAACTGTTAATACACATACATTTAATATTAAGGACAAAATTGATAAAAAATACGATTGCATTATTCTGGCTACAAAATCTTTTGATGTTGATTATGCCATAGAAAATATTCTAAAAGCCACACAAAATACACCTATATTAACAGTTCAAAATGGTATTTACACAGAAGAAGTATTGCTATCAAAACTTGATAAAACGCTTATTTTTCCTATTGCAAGCCTAATTGGTGCTACAATAAACGACAATGTGTTAGATAATTTTATGAACAACGGTCAAAAAATAGGTTATTTTTTAAATAAACAAAAAGCTATGTATTTTGCCCAAAATTTTAATAAATGTGGATTAAATACAATGGTTGTTGATAACATAATGAGTGAAAAATGGTGGAAGTTTATATTTTACTGTAGCTGTGCTACTATAAATGCTCTAACTGGCCTTAAAAGCTTCGAAAAAAGCGAACTTGAATTTTCTTCAAAGCTATCTAGAGAAATTGTTGATGTATTTGACAAACCTCACGGCATAGATTTAGACCAAATCGCCGATCAAGTAATAGATTTTGCAAGCAAATTTAAACCAGATGTATGGAAAGCAAGCGTTGGCGAAGACTTAAGAAAAGGCAAAAAAACAGAAATTGAATACCTAAATGGCTATGTGGTTAAAGTGGCAAAACAAATTGGCAAAAATGCTCCATATAACGAAAGTTTATATAACATTGTAAAAATACTTGAAAAGACAAAACTATTTAGCAAACTTGTTTAGAGAAGTATATTTATATTTGTGCTTAAAAAATAAAAATCCCTGAATCCAACAAATCTTTCTATTATATTGCCGTTTTTATCAATTAAAATTGTAGTGGGAGTGTAAGCAACGCCTCCAAGTTTTGACAAATTTGATTGGTTTATTGTATATACAGGATATCTGATTCCATAATAATCAATAAATGAATTTAAGCCGTCTGAATTTAGACTTATACCAATGATTTTAACGTTTTTATTATTTTTGTAGTAATTATAGAGCTTATTTAAAGAAGGAACTTCTTCTTGGCAAACAGGGCAATCCGTTTGAAATATATTTATTAAAATAACTTTACCTTTTAGTGATAGCAGGTTTATATTACCAGTGTTAACACCATGTAGATTTATATCCATGCTGGTGTTTTTTGGGCTACATGAAACTATGGCAAAAAAAAGTATAAAAAAAGTCCATTTAAACTTTCTCACAGTTTGGAATAATATCACATTATCTTGAAGAATACAATAATTTTTGATATAAGATTTAGCGGGAGGAATGAAAGATGGTAAATTATAGAAATATTGTCCTTTGGCTTGGTATTATCATAGCGACTATTATTTTATTTAATATATTCAATAAGTCTCAATATAGTCAAAACCAAATGAGCTATAGCGAATTTGTTAGTTCTGTTAATTCAAATCTGATTAAAAAAGTTACAATTAAAGACGAAAAAGAAATATATTTTAGTATAAATAACGAACAATACAAAACCTATATTTTACCAGCTAGCGCTCCAAGTATTATTGATTTACTAACAAAGCACAATGTAAAAATAGATATTGTACCAAAAGAAAAAAACACAATGCTAGATATATTTTTAATGTATTGGGCTCCAATGATTGTTTTTTTAATATTATTTTTTTACTTTTCAAACCAAATGCAAAAAGGCGGTAAAGTTTTGTCGTTTAACAAAAGCAACGCCCAGCTTATAACATCTGACAAAAACCCTATAACTTTTAAAGATGTTGCAGGCGTCGAAGAAGCAAAAGAAGAATTACAGGAAATTATAGAATTTTTAAAATATCCAAAAAAATTTATTCAACTTGGTGCAAAAATACCAAAAGGCGTCTTGCTTGTAGGACCACCTGGTACTGGCAAAACATTACTTGCAAAAGCTGTTGCTGGTGAAGCAAAAGTACCTTTTTATAGCATAAGCGGATCTGACTTTGTAGAAATGTTTGTAGGTGTTGGTGCAAGCAGGGTTAGGGATTTATTTGCACAGGCGAAACGCTCTGCTCCCTGCATTGTATTTATTGATGAAATAGACGCTGTGGGTAGACAGCGAGGAGCTGGCATAGGTGGTGGGCACGATGAAAGAGAACAAACGCTAAATCAATTACTCGTAGAAATGGATGGCTTTCAAACGCACGAAAGCGTCATTATAATGGCGGCAACAAATAGACCAGATGTATTAGACCCTGCGCTTTTAAGACCAGGCAGGTTTGATAGAAGGGTAATTGTATCAAAATCTGACGTAAGAGGGCGTCTTGAGATACTTAAAGTTCATACGAGAAACATACCACTTGCTAAAAATGTAAACTTAGAAATAATAGCCAAATCAACACCAGGGTTTTCGGGAGCAGATTTATCCAACCTTGTAAATGAAGCAGTGCTTTTTGCCGCTAGAAAAAACAAAAAAGAAGTTGAGATGGAAGATTTTGAACTAGCAAAAGATAAAGTGCTTATGGGACCAGAGAGAAAAAGCGTTATTATTAGCGATGAAGAAAAAGAAATTACAGCATATCATGAGTCAGGACATGCAATTGTAGCTAAACTTTTGCCAAAAACAGATCCAATCCATAAAGTAACTATAATACCGCGAGGCATGGCTCTTGGTGTAACGCAACAGCTTCCTGAAGGCGATAAATATACTTATGACAAAGAGTATTTAATAAATAGAATATGTGTACTTTTAGGTGGTAGAGTATCAGAAGAAGTTATGTTAAATACCATAACTACGGGCGCTGGAAATGATATCGAAAGGGCTACTGATATAGCAAGAAAAATGGTTTGCGAATGGGGTATGAGTGAACTTGGCCCACTAAATTACGCTACAAGCAAAGATGAAGTTTTTTTAGGTAGAGAGATTGCAACACATAAAAACTTTAGCGAAGATACGGCTCGTCTTATTGATAGAGAAATTAAAAGAATTATAGATGATGCGTATCAAACCACAAAAAATATCATATTGCAACATAAAGGTCATATTACAAAAATGGCTCAGACACTTCTTGAAAAAGAAGTTATAACTTCAGCTGATATAGATGAAATCTTAAAGGAACCACAAAGTGAAGTTTGATCTAATAAAAATACACTCAAAAGATCAGGCAAAACAATTAATGCAAAATATTAAGGCTGACGATATTGGCATTGAACTAATGATAAACAAAACAATTAACCTTTCTTTTTTAATTTATGATTGTGATTTTTATATAGCAAATATTATAAAACAGGAAGCTTTATCATGTGGTATTGACGCATGTGTGTCAAAAGATACTATTACAGCAAAAACTGCAAAAACTGACTGTTTAGTTTTTGGTGACATAAAAAGACTGTATAAATTTTCCAATAAGTTAAAAATTCAAAACTTTAAAGACTTAAGAGAGCTGGGTGAAAAATTAAATAATCAATTAGACGCCTATTTTGGTGAATTTTTATGGAAAGTAGGCGAAAAAATCTTTGATCTAAAGAAAAATTATATCATTATGGGTATACTTAATGTTACACCAGATTCATTTTACGATGGAGGGAAATATGATACTGTAAGCAAGGCTCTATTTAGGTGCGAACAAATATTAAATGAAAAAGCAGACATTGTTGATATTGGTGCTGTATCAACACGACCCTTTAGTGAAACAGTACCAGTTGAAGAAGAAAAAAAGCGTTTATTTCCTGTTTTAGAAGCCATTAAAAAAAGATTTCCTCAGATAATTTTATCTGTTGATACATTCAATTCAAGTGTTGCAAAAGAAGCTTTTGAGTATGATGTTTCAATAATCAATGATATAAGTGGTTTTACTTTTGATGAAAAAATGAGCGAGTGTATATTGGACTGTAATTATTCTTGCGTTATAATGCATACCAAAGGTAAACCAAAAACCATGCAAGAAAATCCAATATACCAAAATTTAATCACAGAAATCAACGATTTTTTCGAAAATGCAATGAGCAAATTGTTAAAAAATAATTTTGATAAAAAAAAGATTGTTTTAGATCCAGGCATTGGTTTTGGCAAAACACTAAACCATAATATCGATATAATTAAAAATATAGAAAGTTTTAAAGTATTTGGCAGACCTATATTAGTTGGCTTATCAAGAAAAAGCTTTATTGGCAACATTTTAAACAAAGATGTAAACGAAAGACTATTCGGTACAATTGGGGCAAATGTTGCAAGCTATTTCAATGGTGCGCGCATCTTTAGAGTACATGATGTTGCTGCAAACAAAGAAGCACTTGAGCTAGCTTATCAGCTAAATAACTAAAAATATCAAATGAGCAATAAAAGCTAATACCGTAGCAATTAGTACACTTGATACTGTAATTAAAATTGTGCCTTTAAGCCTAATTTCTCTATACAGCGTAGAAATAGTTGCCAAACAAGGTATGTAAAACATGACAAATATAGTAAATACAAAGATTTGTTCAACGCTAAGCATTTTTGAAACAGCAGAAATTGAACTTAAACCCAAAGCCTGTGCAAGCATAAGTAGTGTTAATTCTTTTTTAAATATACCAAAAATTAGAACTATGCCAATAGCAACAGGTAAACCCAAAAGTTCCATAAATGGAGCAAAAACATAATTTATATATTTTGCAAAATTAAAATAATCAATTAACGAAAGCACAATACTTCCACCAACCAAAAGCGGTATGGCTACATAAACAAAATCTTTTATTCTATACCATGTTTTTATAATTGTTGTTTTTAATGTTGGTGTTCTATATGGAGGAATATCGAATAAAATCTCAGGACTAATCCCCGGTAATATCTTTTTTAGAATTGTTCCAGCAATACCTATCACAACAAGATTTAATAGGTAAAGCAAAATTGCATACACAGGACCAATAAAAAATGCTACAAGCCCCATAATTACTGTGGTTCTTGCAGCGCACGGTATAAGTGTAGCCAAAAAAGCACTGATAAATTTTTCCCTTTTGTCCCTTATTATCCTTGTAGCCATAACAGCAGGTACACTACATCCATAACCCATAATAAAAGGTATTACGCTTGTTCCATGGACACCAATTTTATGCATTAATGAATCCATTAAAAAGGCTATACGAGATAAGTATCCACTATCTTCAAGTATGCTGAGTATTACAAAAAAAGGCACTAAATAAGGCAAAGCAATTCCAATGGCAGCGCCTATGCCATCAATTGCGCCTTTTATAAGAGACAGCAAAAACGCATTATGAATGTTTGATTGCAAATATTCATCTGTAAATGAAAAAAACTTATCAATTAAACTCTCAAATGGAGAACCACCTTCAAATACTATAAAAAAAATAGCTATAAATATTAAAAATAAACTTACATAACCCCATATCGGGTGCAATAAAATTTCATCAATTTTTTCGCTTATTGGCAAACCTTTTGAGTCTTTTACTTTTGCACTATATTCAAAAATATCAAGACACAAAGCATGTCTTTCTTTTGTAATTTCAGCGCCATTGTTTAATAAAACCCTTGTAGTTTCAAGCAAATCTTGACACTTTGGATACCAACTGACGATTTCTTCACATGCAGAAAAACCTTCAATGGCTTTTATTGCAATAAGCTTTGGAGGCAAAATCAATGTAGTTGCCTGAGATTTAAGGCATTGCTCCAAACTTTCTATAAAGCTTTCAAGTCTTTTTGAATATATGCATCTTTTAATGGGTTTTTGAGCTGTTAAGGCTGCGCTAATCAAGTCTTTGATACCTTTTGCCTGTTTTGCAATTACTGGAATTACTTTTACACCAATTGAATCTTCAAGTTTTGATATGTCAATTTCTATACCTTTCTTTTTGGCTTCATCCATCATATTTAATGCAACAACCATGGGCTTATCAAGTGAGATGAGCTCCAATGTCAATTCTAGGCCTCTTGTAATAGTTGATGCATCTAAAACATTGATAATACAGTCAAAATCCATGCTAGCTAAAGCTTTTACACTTTCCTTTTCTGCATCATCATACCAGCTTAATGAGTATGTACCAGGCAAATCAACTAACTCAATAGACTTATTTTGAAAGTAAAATTTTCCTATAGTATACGAAACTGTAGCACCTGGAAAATTTGCGCTAATACTTTTATACCCTGCAAGCTGATTAAATATTGTACTTTTACCGCAATTTGGTTGGCCTATTAGTGCAATTTTCATATCTCTTCCACGATTATTTTTTTTGCAATACCACGGCCCAACACTACATCACTACCTTCAATTGAAACAATCAATGGCCCGGCAAATGGTGCAAGTCGTTTTATCTTCAAAATAACTCCTGGCACAATGCCAAGCTGTAACAATCTTTCTTTTGATCTACAACCGGATTCAAATCCAACTACCCTTACTTCTTGTAAAACCTTTGAATCTATGAGTCTCATATGAGAATTTATATAGTAAGCAAATCTAGTTGTCAACTGTGTTAATTGAATAGTTGACAATTTTAAAAAATTAGTGCATTATTTCTGAGATTTAGGGGTGGATTTTGGATGCAAGCATAATCTTGGCGTTGCCTGTTTTGCTGTTAGCTATAGTAATACATGAAGTTTCTCATGGCTATGTAGCATACCTTTTTGGCGATTCCACAGCAAAAAGAGCTGGTAGATTAACACTAAACCCAATAGCCCATATTGATTTATTTGGCACAATACTATTGCCTGCATTATTGATATTTGTTAGATCACCGGTACTATTTGGCTGGGCAAAACCAGTACCTGTAAACTTTTATGCACTAAAAAATCCTAAAAGGGATTCAATATTTGTTGCCATTGCAGGTCCTGCGTCAAATATTTTAATGGCAATTTTTTTTGCAATAGTTTCATGGTTATTATTCTTTGCTTTTGGAAATAACACATCTGTTTTTTTAGAAGATGTGCGTATTATGTGTATGTATGGTGTTCAAATTAATATTATTTTTGCATTATTTAATTTACTTCCTATTTTACCCCTTGACGGAGGTAGAGTACTTGCTGGGTTACTTCCAAATAGACTTGCATATCAATATTCAAAATTAGAGCCTTACGGTATGTACATTGTAATATTGCTTCTTTTCCTTGGTGTTTTAAACTTTATAATAGCTATATCAAACCCAATTGTCAGTTTTTTGCTAGGAGGCTAAATGGCAATAGTTTTAAGTGGAATGAGACCAACTGGAAAGTTACATTTGGGAAATTTATATGGCGCTTTACAAAATTGGATAAACTTACAGGATAAATATAAATGTTATTATTTTGTGGCAGATTGGCATGCACTTACTACAGGTTTTAGTGAGTCAAAAGAAATTTATAATAACACACTTGAAATGATTATAGATTGGCTTGCATTTGGACTCGATCCAAAAAAATCAACTCTGTTTGTACAATCACTTATAAAAGAACATGCAGAGCTTTTTTTGCTACTATCCATGATAACGCCTGTAGGAAAATTGGAGCGTGTGCCATCTTACAAAGATCAAATTGCCCAGCTTGGTGAAAGTAGAACCGCAAATTATGGCTTTTTGGGATATCCCGTTCTCATGAGTGCAGATATTATTATTTATAAAGCAAACTACGTACCAGTTGGCATAGATCAAATAGCACATTTAGAATTTACAAGAGAAATCGTTAGAAGTTTTAATAATATAGTTCAAAAAGAAGTCTTTATTGAACCAGAACCACTTTTAAGCGAATTCCCAAAGATACTAGGCACAGACGGGCGAAAAATGAGCAAATCATACGGTAATGCAATTTATCTTGCAGATACTGAAGATGAAACAGCCCAAAAAATTAAAACAATGTTCACAGATCCGCGCAGACTTAGAAGAACAGATCCAGGTGTAGCAAAAGAATGTGGTGTATTTATGCTTCACAATATCTTTACTGATAAGCAAACTTGCAATGAAATTGAATATTCTTGCGCAAATGCATCTATTGGTTGTACAGATTGTAAAAAAATACTAATTAAAAACCTTAATGAAAAATTAAGACCTATAAGAGAAAAAAGAAAACAACTACAAGAAAACAAAAAAAACGAAATTATCGAAAATATTAGAGAATCAAGCAAAACCGCCTCTCAAGCAGCTAAAGAAACACTCAATATTACTAAAGAAGCGATTTTTAACAATTACTTGTGATTATTTAAAAAAATTCTATCTATAAAGTTTGTGTCATAAGTATTGTTTATAAAATCTTCAGAAGATAGCAGTTTTTGGAAAAAATTTATGTTTGTTTTTATCCCTTCTATTTTAAACTCACTTAAGCTATTTAACATTCTTGTGCGAACTTCTTCACGAGTTTTACCACTTATTATTAATTTTGCTATCATAGAATCGTAGTATGGACTTACATTATAACCACAATAAATATGTGAATCTACTCTAGTATGAGCACCACTGGGTACAAATAAAAATTCGATTTTACCAGGCGAAGGTATAAATTTTTCTGGATCTTCTGCATTTATTCGGCATTCCATTGCACAACATTTTGGTTTTAGATCCTCTTGTTTAAATGATAATTCATAACCATAAGCAACCATAATTTGTTCTTTTATTAAATCTACATCGTAAACTGTTTCACTTACGGGATGTTCTACCTGAATACGTGTATTAATTTCAATAAAATAAAAATTTTTTTCTTCATCAAATAAAAATTCAAGCGTGCCTGCATTCCAATATTTTAATATTGAAGCTGCCCTAACAGCCGTTTCTAAAAATTCTGCCCTTTTTTGTTCATCTAAATAGGGACTTGGAGATTCTTCAAGTAGCTTTTGGTGCCTTCTTTGAAGTGTACAATCTCTTTCTCCAACATGCACAATATTGCCAAATTTATCTCCAATGACCTGAGCCTCAATGTGTCTTGGATGTTCTATAAATTTTTCTACATATATATCTTCTCTGCCAAATGAACTTTTGGCTTCACTTTGAGCAGCATTGAATTCATTAACCAACTCATTTTCACTTCGAACAACCCTCATACCTCTACCACCGCCGCCCCAGGATGCCTTAAGAAGTATTGGATAGCCTATTGTGTTTGCTACAGATTTTAATTCATCAAGATTTTTTACCGCACCATCACTGCCTGGTATCGTAGGCATATTATTTTGTTTTAATATTTGTTTTACTTTAGACTTATCCGCAAGACGCGCGATTGTTTCTTCATCTGGACCTATAAAAGTAACATCTAAATCATTGCAAATTTTAACAAATGTAGGATTTTCGCTTAGAAAACCATATCCAGGATGTACTGCGTCTGCCCCTGAATTGTGAATAGCTTGAGCTAAAGAAAATAAATTCAAATAACTTTGCATAGATTGAGCTGGACCTATGCAGATAGCCTCATCTGCAAGCATAACAGGTATTGAGTTTTTATCTTCAACTGAGTAGCCAATGCAAGTTTTAATACCAAGCTCTTTGCAAGCTCTAATTATCCTTAAAGCAATTTCTCCTCTATTTGCAATAAATATTTTCTTAAACATACCTTACAATTAACCCTTTCTTACTAAAAATAAAGGTTGGTCAAATTCTACTTTTTGAGCGTTTTCAACAAGAATCTTTTCTATGGTGCAATCAAATTCAGCTTCAAGTTCGTTCATTATTTTCATTGCCTCTAAAATACAAAGCACTTCGCCTTTTTTTACTTTTTGTCCTTCCTCAACGTATGGCTTTGCATCTGGTGCTGGTGCTCTATAAAACGTTGCTACCATTGGAGACCTTATTTCAATTAAATTAGGGTCTTTCTCTGATTCTTGAGCGCCTTTTGCAACTATAGACTGCGTAGGGTATTGTGAAACTACTTCAGTAACTCTAAGATTGTCCTGGCCTACAACACTTTCGGGAAAAGCTTCTTTCTTTTTTAACGTAATTTCAAGCTCATCATCTTTGTAGCTAAACTCTACAAACTGACTATTTTCTACAATTTTAATGATGTCTTTGAGTGTTTTGATATCCACTTTTTCCTCCTTAAAACTAACTAAAACCAAAATACCACAAAATGTAAATTTTTGCAAATTTTCAATTAGTACTTAAAATAAATATATATTTTTTGTATAATTAATTAAATTTTAATAAAACTATAGCTAATACTCAAGTATAGCCAGAAAGTTAAACTTCCTGGCTATACTCAATTGGACTTTCTTCATCATATAAAATATCATCTACCGGATGACGATACAATGGCATATTTAACCGTTTTTCGTCTAAATAATGACCTATTAAACCTATAGTTCTTCCAATAACAAAAAAAGCATTGAAAGCACCCCTTTGGATAAGATTGTCAATATCTTTATTTTTGTAATTTAAAGCCCAAAACATATCTACGAGCGAAACGCCAATTGCACCATCAACATTTAAAATCAAATTTTCTTTTTTAGATGTAGTAACTTTTTCAACATCTAACGCATAATTTATCAATTTGCAAGTGGGAAATTTATTAAAAACATAATTTTTAAGTAAACCAACTCGTTTATCTGGATTTTTAGTTGACTTTATTCTATGCCCTATGCCTGGTATAGGTATCTTTTCTACATTTTTCATATATTCTACAAAATCTTCTGGTTCCATTTTGTTTTCATATGCCATTTTAAAATATTTAGCAGCTGCATCTATTGCGCCACCAAACCTAGGTCCTATAGTTAGTATACCGCTTGCAATGCTAGCAGTTAAATCTTTCCCAGCTCTCGCAGTAACTCTGGTATTATGGGCACCACTAACAGCTGGCCCATGATCAGCTGTTAGTTTTATAATCAAATCTATAAAATTACTTGCCCATACAGGAAACTTTTGTTTAAACCACAACAAGCCAATAATATCAGTTACTGTATTTTTTTTCTACAATCTCAGTAATAGGCATATTACAATAAGTAATTTCTTCTTTTGTATCATTGGATATAGTGCATACAAAGTGTGTTTTTTTTCTTGCTTTGTTTGTCTTCACTAATGTTTCGCAATCTAAAGGTAAATCTATAATATTAATATCTTGGCTTGAGTTACCTACTGTATTATCTGTTAATGATTCGTAAAGCTCTTTTACAAGATATGGGAATTGATTAAAACCGTTTGGAACAAATATGCCAGCTTGTTTCATTGCTTTATTTTTTTGAACAGCACTTTCAGATGCTTTATCAGCTTTTGCGCCTGCATGTCCAAACTGAATTGAACCTCCAAAATAATCACTGACAGTTCCAATACACCAGCCAATAATTGGTTTTGTTATTAATTTGTTCTTTATTGCTTCAATAACTTTATACTCACTTTTACCACCAACCTCGCCTATCATTATAGAAAATTTAATCTTCGGATTTCTCTCAAACCTAATTAGATGATCAACAAACTCTGTCCCTGGAAATTTATCGCCCCCAATTGCTATACCTTCTGCTACACCATCAGCATATTGAGAAACAATATTAAAAAGTTCATTTAATAGGCCACCAGAGCGAGTTACTATACCTACGCTTCCTTCTTTAAATAATTTTGCAAGTTTTATGTTTTCAACTGCACCACCCGTATTTGCAATCTTAAAAGCATAGGGTTTTATACCACCTACTGATGCTGGACCTATAATCCACTTATTTAATTTTTTAGCTTGAATTGATAATTCTCTTGCAAATCTTTCAGGTACACCTTCAGCTGTTATTACTATAACTTTAATATTTGTTAATGCTAATGCTTCCTTTGTAATCTCGTATGCACTTCGAAATGATGCAAAATTAAGTAAAACAGATGCTTGAGGATGAAAAACCGATGCTTTTTTTAAAGAATCATATATTGGTATAAGTATTTCTTTGTTTCCATAAAAAAACTTTTCAAAATTCCTTTGAGAATTTAGTCCAACTATAGCTACTACGCTTGGATTTCTACCTATCATATAATCATAATCCAGCATTCTTTGGATAGCATCAAAATTTAAATTCCAAAATATTGCCTGTGTTCCTCTATCAAACAATGTGTATTCTTGATTCATTTTTTACCCCACTTTCTATTTCTTTATTTAAAATAGCTCTATCTACTATATCTGTAATAAACACTTCTGGACAATAAACCTCTATATCTAAACCTAATTCAAGAGCAGCATTTTTAATTTTATTTAAACCTTGTAAATAATTTTGGCCCTCCCCTTCTAACATATATTTTAACACCTGTTTGTTTAAGTTTTTCAGAATATTTAACAAATGCATCAATAATTTCATCGAACGTTTTGGAAACATCCGTGAAATTTGCTATTGCACCACCAATCAGTAATATTTTTTTCTGATTATTTATGCTTTCTTTTGTCATCAAATTAAGAATAGTTTCAGTATATTCCCTTACTTCCGACCTAGATGGATTACCAGAATACTCCCCATAGTTTGCAAGTTCATCTGCGTACCCAAGGTTTGCAACAGCATCAGCATAAACAACAGAAGCTCCACCTCCAGCTATTAATAACCAGATTTTACCCTTTGGGTTTAAAATTGTTAATTTCAAAGACGCACCAGAGTTTTTATCAAGCTCTTTAATGTACTTTTCTTCTTTACTTAATGGCCTAGAAAAACCTTGTGTAAATTCTATATCACCCCATTTTTTTCCCACTAAATAAATTGCGGTATCATCAACCTTTGCCACTAAATCAAGAACAAAAACCCTATTATCAAAAATAACTAATGGGTTGATCTCAAAATATGTAAAATGCAAATCTTTAAAAAATTGGTAGGCGTTTGCAACAAACTCAGCATACACTAATTTATTTTGGATCTCACTTGGAATATTGGAATTTATAATAGAAATAATTTCTTCTTTACTTGCAAATATGGGTATTTTACAACATGTAGTTTTATCCCAATGTTCTTCTATGTCAATTCCTCCGTAAGCAGACATGTAGATATTGTCTGCATCTTCATCCATAGAAAATGCTACAAACGATTCATCTTTAGTTGAATGTTTCAAAAAAGGCTCAATTAGAAAATGCGTTAAATAACCTTTTGTGCCTTTAATGCTAATGCTTTGTTTACTTTTTTGTTTTATCCACTCAATAGCATCTTTTAAGAATATATCACCAGGTGTTTCCTTTTTAAAATAAACAAGTCCTAGTTTACCACGATTTCCAAACAACATATCTGGTTTAACAACTAAAGGTACTTTATCCAACCATGTATATTCTGAAACCATGCTTTCGAAATTAGTATGTTGTGTTACGAGTAAAGATTTAAAATCGTAGATTAATTTGTTCCCAAAATAACTTTCCCAATTTTTGTGCAAAATCCTTTTTGCATCAAATTCTCTAATCCCTCTTTCAGCCATTACCCCCTCCTTTTGGCTATTAATCAATTTTTAATTTATTTATAAATGGTTATTAATTAGACAGGGTTATCTCTAACTCTAATCATTTTTACCCCCTCTTTTTTTATTTATTTTTTTTATTAAAGTTGATTTTGTCTCTTCTAGGTTCACAATATAGCTAAATAAATCACTTGAATAATCAACTGCCTTATCAAATTCCATATCAGTTAGATTTTCAATACCAATTTTAGTTATTTCAATTGCACTACTATTTTTTTGAGCAATATTAAAAGCCAGCTTATAGGTTTCCTCTTCGAGAAATTTTCCATCAACTACTTTGTTAACCATTAACATTCTTTTTGCTTGATAGGCATTTAGTACTTTTCCAGTTAGCAACATTTCCATTATTATTTTTTTGCTCAAAGAATACCTCAAAGGCAAACTTGCTCCAATACCACAAAGTCCCACATTAATTGCTGTTATACCAATTTTAGTAGATTTTGAGCATACAGCCAAATCGCATGCAAACAAAAGTCCAGCACCATTTGCTACAGCATATCCACTAACACTTGCAATCGTAGGTTTTCTTAAGTGATGAATTGTATGATAAAACTCATTCATGGCATATACAAATTCTTTTGCTTGTTGAACGCTCTTGTTTTGTAATTCTTCTAAAGAAATACCTACACTAAAATACTTTTTACTACCTTGAATTATAATTACTCTAGTTGAATCATCTTTATCAAGTTCTTTAAGTGCATTATTTAAATCCGTTGCAAGATCAATATCAAAAGCATTAAACTGCTTTGGTTTGTTAAGTATTATTGTACTTATAAGTTCATTTTTTTTAATAATAATGCTCTCCATATAACCTCAAATATTTGGTGGTAAATCCATGCAAATTAATTCAGCATTAATTGTGTTTGTATTTTTTATTGTAATGTAATTATGATATGTTATATAAAAACTATCATGTTCATTTAAAATAATAATTTTATTATCTAAGTCTAACTCAATCATACCTTTTAAAATATATCCAAATTTTTCGTCTTTAGGCTTTAGATTAATTATACACTCAGTATTAGGTTTAATAATTTTGTATGTTGGTTGCATTTTCTTAAACGAAAGATTTGAACATAACAACTTCTCTTCAATTGAATTATTTTGACGTCTTATTTCTAAATACTCACTTTTTTTGAAAAAAAACTTTTCTTGTTGGCTATTAGAAATCAGAATATCTCTAAAACTTAGATCAAGCGTATCTACAATCTTTTTTAATACCTTAATAGATGGTACTACCTTGCAATTCTCAATTTGAGAAATGTAAGCATCCGTATAGCCAATTTTTTTTGCAAGCTCTTTAATCGTCAAACCAACTTTTTTTCTTTGAATTTTAATCTTTTCAGCTTGTAAATTCATCGCTTCCCCCTCTTTTAAGCGACTAATTAACTTTTCCTTTTTATTTCAAATACGCAATATTGGCCTCCACATGCTTTACATTCTATTTCTTTAGGTTCAAAGCTGCCACCCATAAAAGTTTCCATCATACCAGCAAGACTTCCCCCAAGTGGTAAACAAACAGGCTTTTTGCTTGTTATGCCATCAGCAAAGATAGAATTATCAATTTTAATTAGGGCAAAATTATCTTCTAAATTAAATTCTATTACTTTTTGGTTATAAGCTTGAAGTGCAGCAATTATACATGTTTTAGTATCATCTTGTGTTAAACTTTCTCCTACCAATTTTTTGAGGTAAACTGCGGCCCGTGCCCCTGCTTTTTTACCTGATAAAACAAATATGCCGCCTAGTCCAAAACCGGAAAGCTTAATTAATTGAGAATAAAATTCCCTAAATACAGATTTTGGTAACGGAAAACTTTCAGATTCAAAATAACCTTTTGCTTTTTCATAAATTTCCCCCTCTTTCATTTTTCCCCCTCCTATCTTTGTTTTAGATTACTTTTTAATTAAATTACCATTTTCTTTCCTCCTTATTTTTTCATATTTACCATAAAATGCATTGGAAGTAAACAAAAAAATTAAAATTTACACTTTTAACATATTGTTTTATATAGTTTTACAAATTGTATTTATAAAAAAATATTTATTAATTTCTTATTTTAAAAAGTTAACTTTTGCAATGCAAAAACTTATATGATATTATTTAATAGAAAATTTTAATTTTTTAGGTGACAATGAAAAGTGTGCTTATTGGTGTAAGCGGTGGAATTGATAGTACTTTTTCTGCCATTTATCTATCAGAAAAAGGTTACAATGTTATAGCAATTAATTTAGTGCTAACAAGTAAAAATACAGTTTCAAAAGAAGTCATTGAGTTATTTAAAAAATATGACATTGACTTTTATACACTTGATATAAGAGATTATTTTAAAAAAACAGTAATTGATAGTTTTATAAACGACTATAAAAAAGGCTTTACACCCAATCCGTGTAGTATTTGTAATCCACTTGTTAAATTTAAAATATTGGTTGAACAAGCAGACAAGTATAATACAGATTACATTGCAACAGGTCATTATGCTAATACTCAAGATGGTTTTATAAAAAAACACTTTTCAAATAAAGACCAATCTTATTTTTTAGCTTATCTACCAAAAAAAACTGTAGAACGAACAATTTTTCCTTTAAAAGAATTTGAAAAAAAAGATATTAAAACTAAAATACCTCTTAATTTACAGGAAAGCAGCGATCTATGCTTTGTTAATGATTACAGAAATCTCATAAATCATACAAAAAGCGGTTATATTCTACACAATAGTCAAATAGTAGGTTTGCATAACGGTTTTCACAATTATACTGTTGGTCAAAGAAAAGGTATTAAATTTTCAAACGAACCATACTACGTAAAGAGCATTGATGCAGTTAATGGTAATATTGAAATTGCTAAAAGGCATGAGTTATATTCTGATAAATTTACCATAAATCAAATACATTTACTTAAAAGTAAAGAATGGTTTAATCACAATAAAGTAGAATGTCTCATAAGGTTCAAAGCAAAAAGTACACTAGCAAAATTTGAACCAGATACCAGAAAAGTCTTTTTAGACGAAGCATTGTTTGCTATAACTAAAGGTCAGATTGCTGTATTTTACCATAATGACTTAATTGTCGGATGCGGAAGGATAGATGAAGTTTGAAGATATATTTAAAAATTTTGTAAAAACCAAATTTATAAGAAACTTAAGATACGAACCTCATATTGTTGAAACTATATCCTTTATAAAACCTGAATACTATTCTAATATCTTAGTTTTCTACAAACAAATAAATTATTTAAAATCTATATTACTTGAACATCTTCCTAAAGAAAATATATATGAATGCAATGTAGAAAATTTAGAAAATTGTATATTAGACATCAAATTTGATTGTATTGTAATATTTTTATGCAAAAACAGTTCGAATCAATATTCAATATATAAAACAATACAAAATACGAAAAACGCTGATTTATTTATTGTAGATTATTTAATGGGAAACAAGCTTTTCAATTTAGCCTTAAGATTATCAGATAAAACTTCTTATAATGATATAAAACAAAAAATACCATCCATATTTGAAGAAAAATTCTTGCTTATTGACGAGCTTATTAGCAAAAAAAACAATATTACTATTAAAAAATTCTCAACATGAATCTTTATGTTTATATTCATATACCTTTTTGTTATAAAAAATGTCCTTATTGTTCATTTATCTCATATGAAAAATCAATTAGCACAAAGCACCTCTACTTAAAAGCTTTGGTTAAAGAAATTGAAAGCTTTTTTTTGAAAAATAATTCATATAAAATTGAGACGATCTATTTTGGGGGCGGTACACCGTCATTATTAAAACCAGAAGAACTTGTGTTGATTTTAAATACAATCAAAAAATACCATATATCAAAAGCATGTGAGATAACAATTGAAGTGAACCCAAACAATGCAACTAAAAATTATCTACAAAAATTAAAAGAAATTGGTTTTACAAGAATAAGTTTAGGTATACAATCTTTTAATAATCAAAAACTTCAATTCTTACAGAGACTGCATAATGCTCAAGAAAGTTTTAGGGCTATAGAAAATACTATAGAGTTGTTTGACAATGTAAGTATTGATTTAATATATGGATTTGAAAATTTTAATATTTTGCAAGAAGACTTAAATAATGCTGTGCTTTTCCCACTAAAGCATATATCTGCTTATATTTTATCTATAGAAAAAGGCACTTTATTTTACAAACAAAAAGTTTATCTGCAAGAGGAAAATGTAGAAAAACAATTTTTATATTTAATAAAATTCTTAAAAAAACACAATATAAATCAATACGAAATTTCAAATTTTGCAAAAAAAGGCTTTGAAAGTAAACATAATCAAGCTTACTGGCAAAATTATGATTATATAGGCTTTGGTTTAAGTGCAAGCTCCCATATAAATTCTGTAAGGTACAAAAACACAGATAACTTAGATGATTACATAAACAAAGTTTTGTTAGATAAAAGTCCAGTTGTTTACAAAGAGAGATTAAATATCGACAAACAAATTAAAGAAGCATTTGTTATAGGTTTGCGTACAATAAAAGGCATAAACATAAATAACTTTAATCAAAGGTATAATTGCAATATAGAGGAAATTTTTAAAAAAGAACTTTCAAAGCACTACGAACTAAAAACTCTAAAAAAAGTTAGAGGTTCAATTAAAATTGCAAATCCCAAAAAACTCTTAATTTCAAATTATATATTATCTGATTTTATATAAAATATATAAGCAGGGCTTACTGCCCTGCTTATAAAAGTGGATTAAAATCTGTTTCTTGAGTTAGAGTAATTTGACCTTTGTCTTGGATTTGACTCCCTTGGTTTTGCTTCATCTACCCTGATGTTTCTGCCGTCTAAATCTGTGTTGTCTAAAGCGTCTTTAGCTTTTTGGGCATCGTCTTTTGATTCCATTTCTACAAAGCCAAAACCTTTACCTTCAATAACCTTTACCGATACTACATTACCATAACCTGAGAAAACTTCTTTAAGTTTCTCTTCCGTCGTTCGGTAATTTAAATTACCTACGTACAACTTGTTCGTATTCACAAAACACACTCCAAAAAAATTTACTATTGATGCGCCTATAGTATGCACCAATTATGAATAGAATAAACCATAAATAATAAAAAGTCAATAAAAATTTTAAGATATTGACAAATTTTAAAAAATTATTATATTATATGTGCCTCTTAAAAAGGGGGTGTCTTTGGATTCGACAGGATGTAATAGTAGTTGGGAATCATGCCGATGTCTTATCTGATCGTAAAACAGATAAGAAAAAATAAACGCAAACTCTGAATTAGCTTTAGCTGCTTAATTAATCGCAGCTAGGTGGCTTTTGCTTATCGCTTGCTTTAGGTAAAAGCTGCCTAATATTTTAAGCAAGCATCGCTCAATCGAGTTCGTTTGCGCACTCATTGAGCGATTAACAAGCGCAAAATCGGACTTCTTTGGTTTGACCTTTGCCAAAAGGAGTCTTAAAATTAAAAAAGGTCTAAGCATGTAAAAAGTTTCCAGCTACGAGACATTACTGGACGCGGGTTCGACTCCCGCCACCTCCACCAAAATTAACTACCGTAGATTTCTTGTTTGGTGATTGTTGATTTCAAATCATATAGAAGTGTAGAAAATTCATCTGTTGATTTTATTAAATCTGCACATTCATATGCTTCTTTTATTTTATAATTTTTTGCGTATAGCATACCTGCTTGGTAAAAATCATCCAAAGCTTTTTTTACATTGTTTTTTTGCTTATAAACCAAACCTCTATTAAAATAAGCATCTGCATAATCTGGATTAATTTCAATCGCATTTGTAAAATCAGATTCTGCAGCTATTAAATTGCCTAAAATATAATATACAATACCTCGATTATAGTATGCTTTATAGCTTAGTGGTTGTATCTGTAGTGCTTTTGTAAAGTCATTAATGGCGTCTTGATAAAAAGCCAATTCATAATTTACCATACCTATGTTTATATATGCCTTATAAAAATTTGGATCATTTTGGATGGCTTTTGTTAATTCATCTTTTGCTTTTTTATAGTAAAGATAAGTATCATCATTTTCTAATGCAGTTGAAGCCATTTCGTTGTATACTATTGCACTATTATAGTAAGCATATGGATCGTTTGGGTCAATGCTTTGCGCTTTTTTGAAGTTTTTTAAAGCTTCATTGTATCTATTAAGTTCAAAAAACACAATACCTCTGTTTATATATGCCATATAATTATTTGGATTTTCTTCAATAGCTGCCGTATATTCTTCAATAGCCTGTTGAAATTGGTTTCGTTCATAACTGCTTTGAGCCTGTTGAAAGTATGCCATAGATTTTGCTAGATTTGATATTTCTTGTGCATAAACATTGTTTATTTGTACTACAAACATTACAGTGATTATCAAAATAATTTTTTTCATTTAAAACCTCCAAAAAGTATTTTTCTATAAGTAAATTTATATCCGATAGTTTTCTAAAATGCAACAGAAAAATTTAATTTTTTCAAAGTTGACATAATCAATAAATATAATATACTAAAAATGATGACTGATTTTTTAGCTAACGATAAATTATTAATTTTAGGTTTATTAATTTTTTCATTCCTTATAGGCTTTATCTTAATTAAAGGTATAAGTAAAATATATACATTTATTGCAAAAAAAATTCCACTTCATAATGAAATCAAAAAGTATTTTTATTTTCCTTCATGGTTTTTAATAAGCATTCTGATATTTAGTATAGCTAGTTCTGCAATAAATTTTAAATTGGAAAACAGCGATTATATTATTACAAAAACTATTCAAATTTTATATGTTCTATTTTTTGGTATATTGTCAATTAGAACAATATCTTTTTTAGAATATATTTTAAACGAAAAACAACCAAAAGATATTGCTGATTTCCACAAAAGACAATTAAATACACAACTAAAAATTATAAAAAGTATTACCACAGCTATTATTTCAGTAATTTGTATGGCATTAATTTTTTTAAGTTTCAGTTCTTTAAAAAGCTTAGGCTCAACAATTTTAACATCTGCAGGCATTATTGGCATAATTGCTGGATTTGCAGCACAGAAAACACTTAATTTGCTATTTGCAGGCATTCAAATTGCAATCAGTCAACCAATTAAAATAGGAGATGTTTTGATAGTAGAAGGAGAATGGGGAACAGTCGAAGAAATTACATTAACTTATGTAGTACTGAAAATCTGGGATTTAAGAAGATTGGTTATACCTATCAATTATTTTGTTGAAAAATCATTCCAAAACTGGACAAAAACAAGTACACAGCTTTTAGGAACAGTGTATATATATCTAGATTATTCAATAGACATTGAAAAGTTAAGAAAAGCTTTAAATGATATTTTAAACAGTACTCCACTTTGGGATAAATTTGCAAGTGGTATTCAAGTTACTGATGCTAATGACAAAACTATGCAGGTCCGCGCACTTGTTAGTGCAAAAAACTCTTCTGATTTATGGAATTTACGATGTCTTGTTAGAGAAAAACTTATTGAATACATAAAAAATGAAGCACCGCAAAGCTTACCAAAAATAAGAAATATTGTTTATTTGGAGGAAAAATGAGGATAGTTATAGTATCAAATAGATTACCGGTAAGCATTACAAAAGATAAGAAAAATAATAATAAATTTCAAAAAAGTGCAGGTGGTCTTGCAACAAGTATTGGAGCCTACACTGAAAAAATTACTGAACTTTCTTACACATGGGTAGGTTGGCCTGGTATAGGTACAACAATAAAATCAGAGCAAGATGAAATAACAAACTCACTTCAAAATATACACTGCTATCCTGTTTTTCTTACGGAAAAAGAAATGGATAAATTCTATCTTGGTTTTTGCAATAGAACGATTTGGCCTTTATTTCACTATTTTCCAACTATTGCAAGTTTTGAAAAAGAATATTACAATATGTACAAATCTGTTAATTTAAAATTTGCAAAAGCGCTTAGTAATATTATAAATGAAAATGAAGATATAATATGGGTACACGATTACCATCTTATGCTCTTGCCTAGTTTACTTAGACAAAGTTACCCTACTTTAGCTATAGGTTTTTTCTTGCATATACCTTTTCCTGCTTATGAAGTTTTTCAGTTGCTACCATCTCAGTGGAGAATAGAAATTATAGAAGGCCTGCTTGGTGCTGATTTAATTGGTTTTCATACACATGAATATACCGATAACTTTTTAAGAGCCACATTACGCTTTGCAGGTTTAGAAAATCATCTGGGTGTTATAAACAATAAAGGCAGGCTTGTAAAAGTTGGAACACACCCCATAAGCATTGACTATTTAAAGTTTAGCAAAACTGCAAAAAGTCCCAGCGTTATATCAAAAACGCAAGAGATAAAAAACCAATTTAAAAATAAAAAGATACTCTTTAGTGTCGATCGTTTGGATTATACAAAAGGAATATTAAATAGATTGCTTGGTTTTGAATATTTTTTAGATAAATACCCCGCCTGGAGAGAAAGTATAACACTTATAATTGTAGTTGTACCTTCACGAATAGGTGTTTTCCACTATCAACAAATGAAAAAACAAATAGATGAAACAATAGGGCGAATAAATGGAAAATTTAGTACTGTTGAATGGACTCCAATTGTATATAAATTTGGCTCACTTGATTTTGAAAATCTTGTTTCATTTTATAGTGCAAGCGACATAATGCTTGTAACACCTCTAAGGGATGGTATGAATCTTGTCGCAAAAGAGTTTATTGCAAGCAAACAAGAAAAAAACGGTGTTTTAATACTTAGTGAAATGGCTGGGTCAGCAAAAGAATTATTGGAAGCTTTAATTATTAACCCAAACAGTATAGAAGAAATTGGTGAAGCTATAAAAAAAGCTCTTGATATGTCCAAAGAAGAACAAAGCCAAAGGATAGAAAAAATGCAGGAGCGCATTAGTAGATACAATGTATTTAGATGGGTTAGTGATTATTTAAATGAATTAAATAAAACCACTCTTTTGCAAAAACAAATGGAATCTCAATTCATTAATCAATCAATAGAAAATCAAATTATCTCTGAATATGCTAAAGCAAAAAAAAGATTAATAATGCTCGACTACGATGGAACACTTATAGATTTTGTAAATTCACCTAAAGAGGCTGTGCCAACAAAAGAATTAATTCACTTGATACATCGGTTAACTCAAGAAAATAATACTATTGTAATAGTAAGTGGCAGAGATAAAGATACACTTCAACAATGGTTTGAAAACTTAAACATTGCTATTGTAGCAGAACATGGAGCTTTTTATAAATATCCTAATTCAAATTGGAAGTTATATCAAAATAATATTGACAAAAGTTGGAAAAATGCAATTATAAATATCTTAAAATTATACAGTGATAGATTGCCAGGTTCTTTTATAGAAAATAAAACATTTTCTATTGTTTTTCACTATAGAAACACTGATCCTCAAACTCAGTCAACATTTATACCCGAATTAAATGGTCATCTCCAAAACTTTGTGGCAAATACAAACCTTAAGGTTCATAAAGGAAATAAAATTCTTGAGATAAAACCCGCAAATATAGGCAAACATTGCGTTGCAGAAATTTTTAACTTAAAAAGCTATGATTTTATGCTTGCAATAGGTGATGATTATACAGACGAAGACATGTTTAAAGTTTTGCCAGAAAATGCAATTACAATAAAGGTTGGTGAAATTTCAACTCTGGCAAAATACAATATAAAAAGCCCTCAGCATGTAATAAAATTATTAGAAAAACTTATTAATACTACTGTCTCATAAAACAACTGTTGCACGAGACTGTTCCAAAATAACAAGTAAAGTTAGATACTCTCTGACATGTCTGGTAATTAGAAAATTATCTTTTACAAACTCTCTGCCTTTTCTTTTAAGTCTTTTAAATAAATCATCATCACTTAAAAGCTGTTTGATTCTAAGTGCTGCTCCTTCTGGTGTATTAACTAAAAAACCATTATAGTTATCTATAACCTGAAGTCTTATGCCACCTGTGTTACCACCAATAACAGGTTTACTTTTCCACAATGATTCTGTAACTGTTAAACCAAAACCTTCTTTTGTTGATTTTTGTATAACAATATCAGCTGCTCTTTGAAGCGCATTAATTGTAATATTGGCATCAGGCGGTAATGACAAAACATGTATATCTTTATCAGAGTTTGCAGCAGTAAGCGTTTCTTCTAATACAATACTACCTTCTGGATCATCATCTGCACTTCCACCTGCCAAAATAAGCTGTATAGATGGAATAGATTTTTTTACCAACTTGTAAGCGCTAATTACGCCTATTGGATCTTTAAATCTATCAAAGCGTGAAACTTGTAATAATACAGGTCTTGAAGGGTCTATATTAAATTCTGTATAGACCTTTTCTATATCTTCTTTATTTAAATCTTTATTTTTGTCACTTAATGGATTTATGCTTGGAGCAATTATATATTGAGGATTAGGCAAACTTCTTGCAAAATCAACTAATGAAAAAATACTTGCATCGTAATGGATAACAAATTGCTTAAGAAACTTCCATACCTGTCTATTTGGCCTTGAAATATCAATATGGCATCTCCATATCCACTTTCCTTTTCTGTTTGGAAAAAACTTTATCAATGCTGCTGGTTGCGGATCATGAATAAAAACAAAATCTGCTTCATTTAGTAAATCATATAACCTTTGAGCGTTTTCTTCATTTGTTTGTTCATACACTTTAAGTAGTGTATCTGGCACTATCTGATTTTTAACTCCTTGTAATAAATTATGAAACATTTTTGTACATTTGTAAAAATCGGATTGACCAACAACAATTTCCCATGTAGCGTCCAGACCTAACTCATGTTTTAGCGGCAATATATTTGTCAATAATTCTGCCACACCACCACCAATTTTTGTTGAATTTATATGAACAATTTTTTTTCCTTGTAAAAACCTTGATAATTTAACCAGATGATCTATTTCACTTATACCTACTATTGATTCTAATTCGGAAAGCATTTAAATCCTCATTTAAAATACATATTAAAAATTTTTGATATCTTTTCTTTTAATTTAGATAATGGCAAAAAAAACGGATCGATATTAATTATCATATCAACAAGCTCTTCATACCCATCAAACAATGCTATCCAGTTTGAAAAATCGTCACGATGATTTGGCGTTCTTCTTCTTGCATCAATGAAATGAAAGTACAAAGAACCATAAGACAATTCATCGATTGCATCTAAAAAACCCCTGGGCTCATTTACTATCTTAGTTGTACTAAATACAACCATACCAAGCTTTAAAAAATAAAAAGGCTCCTGGGCGTTGGTATACATTAAAACTGTATTTTGTTCTAGAGAATTTTGTATAATGTCAAGTAGCTCCTGACGCAAATCATCAATAGAACCAAAATCTTGTGGCTGCAAAACAGATAACTTTTCTGCTAAAGCTTTATCATGAATTTGTTCTGCTATCCATTGAGCAAAGTCATTGTTAAATTCGGGTGTACTAAAAGATGTGCGAAGCAACTTACCCCAAAAATGATAGTAAATAGAATCTGTATCAATATTCAATAACTGCGTAAATAATTCTTTTGTGTTAAGTGCATGTTTGCCTGTTGCAATCGATAAAATAGAACAATCTTTTATCTCAAAAGGTAAAATATTACTTTCCATAACCATCTCCAATACAGTTTCACATTATATACCAAATAAATAAATAATCAACTATTGCAATTTTTGTTGCAAAAAAATACGCTACATTGTATAAATAAAAAAGGAGGCAAATAATGAAAGTAGCTGACTATCTTTTAAAAATTACACCTTACGAAGGTGGTAAACCTATAGAAGAATTACAAAGAGACTTAGGATTAAGCGATGTAATAAAACTCGCTTCAAACGAGAATCCTCTTGGACCATCAAAAAAAGTTATCGAAACAATTTGTAAAATAGCAGTTAATGTAAATTTGTACCCAGATGGCAATGCCTATTATTTAACACAAAAATTAGCTAAACACTTAGGCGTTAGTGAAAAAAATCTGATATTTGGAAACGGTTCAGACGAAATAATAGAACTATTATACAAAGCATTTGCTACCAATCAAAACGATGAAATATTATACTGCTACCCTACTTTTATAGAATACCGTATAATTGGTATGGCTTTTAACAAAAAAATTATAGAGCTTCCGTTAAAAAATTTTGCATACGATATTGATAACTTGATTAAACATATTAACGAAAATACAAGAATTATTTTCATTAATACTCCAAATAACCCAACAGGAACACTTACAGGACTAGATGACATATTAAAAATTATAAACAAAGCATCAAAAGACACGCTTATTGTAATAGATGAAGCTTACTATGAATACGCAAAGCCTTCAACGCATTACAAAGAATTACTTGATCTTTATAAAAAAGAAAATGTTATAATTTTAAGAACCTTTTCCAAAGCATATGCGCTAGCTGGCTTAAGAATTGGCTATGGTATTGCAAACGAGTTTATTATTCAAACACTTAATCGGGTAAGACCACCTTTTAATGTAAATATTGTAGCACAAGCAGCGGCGATTGCCGCCCTTGATGACAAAGAACACTTAAAAAAAAGTATAAAAACTAACGAAGAAGGAAAACAATTTCTATACGAGCAATTCAATAAATTAAACCTATTCTATGTACCCACCTTTGCTAATTTTATTTTATTTTCAACACCAATTGATGCTTCAATAGTTTATGAAAATTTATTAAAAGAAGGTGTTATTGTAAGAAGTATGAAACCTTACGGTTACAATAATTTCTTAAGAGTCACAGTTGGAACCCAAAAAGAAAATGAAATTTTTATACAAAAACTTAAAAAGGTTTTGCATGTTTAATACCATTGGCATTGTTGGACTCGGATTAATAGGTGGCTCTTTGGGTCTTGCAATTAAACATAAAAAGCTTTCAAAGATAATCATAGGTTATGATAACAACCAGGAAAACCTAGATGATGCATTAAATTTAGAGCTTATAGATATTGGTGCAAACTCATATAAATCTTTTTCAATCTGCGACTTTGTAATTGTAAGTGTACCACCATCACAAACTGCACATGTTGTAATACAGTTATTTGAAGTATTAAAAGAAAACACTATTGTTATAGATGTTGCAAGTATCAAAAAACCTATTATTGATTCTATTAAAAATTACATACCAAAAACAATAGCATACGTACCCACGCACCCAATTGCCGGCACAGAAAACTTTGGACCCAAATCTGCTTTCAGACAGCTTTTTGATGATAAATACTTTATAATAACACCAATTAATAATATTAGTTTTGCAGAAAAAAAAGTTGAAGAATTTGCAAAAACAATTAATATGAAAGTAAAATATATGGATGCAGACAAACACGATAAGGTATTTGCATATGTTAGTCATCTACCCCATGCTATTGCCTATAGTCTCGTAAATCTTATCAGGCAAAAAAAAGAAGATGATGAAGCGTACGGTTTTATTGGTGGTGGGTTTAAAGATTTTACGCGTATAGCAAAATCAAATGAAAAAATGTGGTGCGATATTTTTCTTTTAAATCAAAGCAATATGATTAACGCTATAGACGAATATATTCAAAATTTACTGATACTAAAAGACGCAATAAAAAACAACGAAGAACAAGAGTTAATTCAAATACTTAAAAATATAAGATTGTTTAAAGAGAATTTGGATGTCTAGTTTTATTATTACGATAGATGGTCCAAGTGGAGCTGGCAAAAGTACAATTTGCAAAATGCTCTCTATTAATGATGGATTTGTGCATATAGATACAGGTAAAATTTACAGAAGCATCGCTTATATTCTAAAAGAAGTTACCGAAGAAGAATTAAATAAATTGGAACTTGATTTTAAAATTGAGAATTTGCAAGTATTATTTATATATAAAGGCAAAATTTTAAATGATATAATACTTAGCGAAGATATTGCAAAAAAAGCTTCAACAATAGCTAAAAATGAATTTGTAAGGGATTTTGTCAATAAACTAGCAAGGACAATTGCTCAAGAAGGAAAATTTGTTATCGATGGTCGAGATGCTGGAAGTGTAATTTTTCCAAATGCAAACATAAAATTCTATTTAGATGCAAAGTTAGAAGAAAGAGCCAAAAGACGATCAAAAGAATTAAGCGTTGACTATAGTCAATCCATAAAATCCCTATCCTGTAGAGACGAGCAGGATACGCAAAGAAAAATTGCCCCTCTTGTTGTACCGAAAGGGGCAATAATAATAGATACAACGTTTTTATCTGTAGAAGAAGTTTACAATAAAATAAAAAGCTACTTTTAAGCTTTCATTTTTTCTATGTATTTTTGAGCATTAGATGCTGCAATAGCACCATCAGCGCAGGCTGTTACAACCTGTCTTAGAGATTTTTTTCTAACATCACCTGCTGCAAAAATACCAGGAATGTTTGTTTCCATTTCTTCATTTGTTATTATGTAGCCATACTCATCTGTTTGTATTAAATCAGAAACAAATTTTGAGTTTGGAGTAAGACCAATGTATATAAATATACCATCTATATCTAATCTTGATTGTTGTTTTGTTTTTACATTCTCAATGAGGACACCTTTAACAAATTTATCGCCTAAAATTTCTTTTACTACACTATCAAATACAATTTCTATCTTATTATTTTTCTTTACTCTATCCTGTAAAATTTTTACAGCCCTAAATTGATCTCTTCTATGAATTAAATATATCTTCTTTACAAGGTTTGCTAAATACAAAGCTTCTTCTAAAGCAGAATCACCACCACCTACTACGGCAACTGTTTTGCCTTTAAAAAATGCACCATCGCATGTCGCGCAATATGAAACACCTTTGCCAATAAACTTTGCCTCTCCTGGACAGCCCAGCCTATCCGCACTTGCTCCTGTTGCTAAAATAATTGTTTTTGTTGTTATACAGCTTTTATTTGTAAGAATTACTCTTTTGCAAGAGATATCGTTTTCTATCTTCTCAACACCATCATAGCTAATTTCAACTTCAAATTTTTTTGCCTGTTCTAAAAACTTGTCTATTATATCCATGCCGCTTATACCTTCTGGAAATCCAGGATAATTTTCTAAATCGGCGCTAAAAACTATCTGTCCACCGAATACTTTTTCTTCTAAAATAATTGTCTTTAAACCACTTCTTGCTGCATAAATACCTGCTGTTAAACCAGCTGGACCGCCTCCTACAATAACAACATCATACATCCCATAACCCCTTTTAAAAATTGGACCGAGAAAACCTCGATCCAATTATAAAATTTTATCCAACCTTTGAGTGAAATATTCTTTTGGTGCAGCACCGATAATCTGATCTATCACTTCTCCGTTTTTAAAAATCATAAGTGTTGGTATACTCATAATTCCATATCTAACAGCAATATCAGGCTCTTCATCCGTGTTTAATTTTCCAACTTTAAGCTTACCTTCATACTCATGCGCAATTTCTGATACTACAGGTGCAACCATTCTGCAAGGACCGCACCATGGAGCCCAAAAATCTACTAAAACCGGAATGTCCGATTTTAATACCTCTTGTTCCCAGTTATCAGTAGTCAACTTTACCTCGACTGCCATAATTCCTCCTTGAATAAATCTCGCCTAGATTCTATAACGAAAAATACTTTTTGTCAAATGTAACTCATTAACTTAATTTTTTCAAATAGCTTGGCAACCTGTTTTTTTGTGTATTCTAACGAATAAGAATTATCAATTACAAAATCAGCTCTTTGTTTTTTTTCTTCTATATCCATTTGTAAATTGATTAGTTTTAACGCTTCATCGTATGTTAAATTTTGCCTTTTCATTAATCTTTCTATTTGTATTTCTTTTTTTGCATAAACTACAATAATTTTATCAAAACTATCTTCTAAGTGCTTTTCAAACAACAATGGAACGTCATAAATAATTATAGCATTTTTTTCTTTTTTTAATATAGATTCTTCAATTTCTCTTCTTTTTTGCTGAACAAATGGGTGAATAATCGACTCTAGAAGAGTCAATTTTTGTTTATCACTAAATACAATTGCACCTAATTTTTTTCTATCTATATTACCGTTTTCATCAAGTATTGACTCTCCAAACACTTCAATTATTTGCTTGTGTGTATTTTGATTTTTTTTAAGAGCATCATGCGCAATCTCGTCTGCATCAATCACATATGCACCAAGCTCTTTAAACATGTTTGCAACTGTAGATTTACCGGTGGCTATTGAGCCAGTTAAACCTACGCGCATTTAATGGGGCACTCCGTACAGTATGGGTTTTTTCTGCAATATGTTTTGGCTAATTTTACAATCAAAGCGTGGTATTCTTTAAACAATTCAACATCTTTTGGTAAATTTTGCATAAAAAAAGACTGAACCTCTTCATATTTGCTTGACTCAAAAAGCTTTTTTCGCTTTAAAAGTCTTATTGTATATGCATCTATAACAAAAACTGGCCTTGAAAATGCATAAAGCAAAATTGAATCGGCTGTTTCAAAACCTATACCTTTAACATTTAAAAGCATTTTTCTAAACTGCAAAGTATCTGTATTTTCATCAAAGTTTTCAAAAAATCTTGCAATTTCTTTTAAATAAACACTTTTTTGTTTATAAAAACCCGCAGGTTTTATTAGCTGTTGTATATCTTCTAAAGGAATTTCTCTAATTTTACAGATACTACAAAAACCTTCTTTTTTTAAATTAAAAATAGCTTTTTCTACATTTTGCCAGCTTGTATTTTGCGTTAGAATTGCTCCAATTATTATTTCATCTTTTGTTTCAGCTGGCCACCAGTATTGCTTGCCAAAAAATTGTAAAAGCGATTTGTAAATTTCAATGAGCATTAAGTTCGCTTAAAATCTCTTCCAAAATTTCCGAAGCACTACCTTCTAAAAATACATCTACAATCTTATCAGTATATTCACTAAATGTTTTGTTAATTTCGATAATTTTTGCACCTTTTTTCTTTGCCATAGGCGGCAAAAAGGCCGCTGGATAAACTAATCCACTTGTTCCAATAATTATTAACAAATCACAATTATTCATTAATTGTTCGCTTTTTTCTTGAACTTCTTTTTGTATCATTTCACCAAAAAAAATAAAATCAGGCTTCAATGGCACTTTGCAGTATGGACAATATGGAACGCTTGATAAATCAAAATCGCTTATATTAAATTTTCTACCGCAGTTTCTACAAACAAGCATTCTTGAGTTACCGTGGTATTCAACGATGTTTTTGCTGCCTGCTAAATAGTGTAAATTATCTATATTTTGGGTTATTAGGGCTTTTATATAACCTAATTCTTCAAGCTTTGCAAGCGCAAAATGGGCTTTGTTTGGCTTTTTATCTTTGAGCACTTCAAAAAAAATTTTGTTAATTAATGCCCAGGATTTATCTGGGTGTTTATAAAAATAATCTATTTCAAACAGGCTTGGGTCATACTTTTCCCATAAGCCATCTTCCCCTCTAAACGAAGGAACACCGCTTTCTACACTTATTCCAGCACCAGTAAAGCAAACTGTAAATTTTGATTGTTTTATTAAATATGCTGCTCTTTTAACCTGACTCATATTTGCCCCCAATCCCTTAAAAATCTGAAATCCCAGTTTATGCTTCTTCTACTAACTTTAGCTATGATTGGCGGCAACC
This sequence comes from Desulfurella acetivorans A63, assembly GCA_000517565.1. Lineage (GTDB taxonomy): Bacteria > Campylobacterota_A > Desulfurellia > Desulfurellales > Desulfurellaceae > Desulfurella > Desulfurella acetivorans. The sequence goes on along the minus strand of CP007051.1, from coordinate 467,080 downwards.
TTTTAAACTGGTTTTTCCTTACTCTTTCAAATATACCATTTACAATGTTTTCACGAAAGCCTAGATTAATCACTTCATCAATGCTCAATCTCTTGTCAAATAAGTGATACAAAATCAAATCTGCCTCATCGTAAGAAAAACCCAATTCTTCTTCATCGCTTTGACCTACCCATAAATCTGCAGTAGGTTTTTTATCAATAATGGATTTAGGCACTCCCATGTATTTTGATAAAATTCTAACTTGCGTTTTGTACAAATCACCAATTGGGTTTAGGCTTGATGCCATATCACCATACCATGTACCATAACCAAGCAATAATTCTGTTTTATTGCTTGTTCCCACAACAAGTGCATTTGTTTCATAACTTTGATCAAACAAAACTATCATTCTAAGTCTAGCTAAAATATTGCCTATCCTTACTTTATCAAAATTATTTTCAATATAGCTATCAGCCATCTTTGTTATATCTATTTTTTTATAATTTATGCCAAGTTCATTTATTATTTTAAATGCATCATCAACACTTTCGGCAGAGCTAGTTTTATATGGTAGAATAATTGCATATACATTTTCTTTTCCTAAAGCTTCTTTCAATAAATAAGCCACCAAACCAGAATCAATACCGCCTGACAAACCAATTACTGCCTTTTCAAAACCAACCTTGTATATTTCATCCCTTAAAAACTCAATTAAATAATCTGCAATTTTAGGTTCATCAAAACCCAATACTTTATATGGATCCATAGCTTTTATCCTTTAATAGTGGCATAAATTCCTTAGCGTGTGCAATATCGCTTAATTCTAAATCAAGTATATACAGATTTTCTTTTAAAAAATCTCCTTTAAATATGCACGCACCAAATGGATTATAAACCAAAGAACTACCAAAAAAACCCACGCCATCTTCAAAACCTACCCTGTTTACATATATTACAAAGTTGCCGCTTAATGATGAGATATTGTTGCAAATATTGTCCCATATTTTTGTTTTATCTGCCTTATTTTCATAAATCCAGTAAGGGGAAGCAGAAATGATAATTGTCAAATCACTTTTACTTTGTTCAACAAAATGGTGAACACTTAAATGAAATGCTTCTTCACATATAAGTATATTTACTTTGCCAAATTTTGTTTGAGTTGTTTCAAGTGTATCACCCTTTGCAAAGTATCTTGCTTCTTCAAACATTCCGTAGTCTGGCAAGTATACTTTTTTCCTATTTGTTAAAATAAGGCCTTCTGATAAATACAGGGCACTATTGTAGTACAAATTATCTTCTTTTTGAGCATAGCCCAGCACAATATCTATAAAATTACTTTTTTGTATAATATTGCTTAAATCTTTGTTTTGTAAGTTTATGCTAGCATAACTAACCAAATCACGCAGCGCATACCCGCTTGTGGCTAGTTCTGGGAAAATAATTAAATCGCTTTTTTTGTTTATAGCTTCATCTATAAAAATTTCAATCCGCTCTAAATTTTCCTTTACCTTGCCAAGTTTTGGCTTGAATTGAGCAATAGCAATTTTCATTTAAACACCAATTTTCATATTTACATCTACCCAAACGGCATGATGTATTATAGAACCACTTGATATAAAATCCACACCTGTTTTTGCAATCTCAACAATATTATCCTCATTAACATTGCCAGATGCTTCAAACAAAACTTCACCTGCAAACATTGATACACAGTTTTGTATAGTTTCTACATCCATATTGTCAAGCATAACCACATCAACTTTTAACGATACAGCTTCTTTTACTTCTTCAATGTTTGAAGTCTCGACTTCTATTTTTTTCATAAAGTTTGTTTTTCTAGCAAGTTCTACTGCTTTTGTTATACTACCAGCAATTTTTATATGATTATCCTTAATCAGAATTGCGTCAAACAAACCAATGCGGTGATTTAAGCCACCTCCAACAAGAACTGCATATTTTTCAAAATATCTAAAGCCTGGTGTAGTCTTTCTTGTTTCAACAATTTTAGCTTTATAGTCTTTTATCAAGTGGCTATAAAATTTAGTTTTAGTTGCAATACCTGATAATCTTCCAATGATATTTAAAATAAGCCTTTCTGCCTGTAGCAATGCACTATCTTTTGCTTCAATTACAGCAATATGACTACCAGCCTTAACAAATTGACCTTCTTGAACATAAAACTCAATTTTGGCTTCTTCTTTTAAAACATCAAAGATCGGTTTTATAAAAATTAAACCCGCAACTATAAAATCTTCTTTTGCTTTAATTAATGCTTTTGTTTTAGATCCATTACATATACTTTCTGTAGTTACATCGCTATAGTAAATGTCTTCTAATAGATATGACTTGAGTAAATTTTCCAAAAATAATCTGTTCATTGTCTTTTTATGGATATCATGCGTTCAATTGGCTTCTTTGCTTTTTGAATTTGCTCATCTGTAAGAATTATCTCATAAACTTCTCTTTCAAGTGCATTTAACACATCTTTTAATGTTGTTTTTTTCATATTGGCACAAATAGATTTCGAACCTAATGTATAAAAAGTTTTATCTGGCGCTTGTCTTTTAAGTTCAAAAACTATGCCACTTTCGGTTGCTATTATAAACTCTTTTGCATTGTTTTTTATGCAATAGTTTATAATCCCGGCAGTAGATCCTACAAAATCTGCAAGTTCAATAACCTCCATTGGAGATTCTGGATGTACACATACTTTAGCATAAGGATGTTTACTAAGCAAATCCTCTATATCTTGTTTGTTAAAACTATCATGAACCAAACAATACCCATCAAATAAATAAATCTCTTTATCTGCTACATTTTGTTTTACATATTCACCTAAGTGCTTATCTGGTACAAAAAGTATCTTTTTGGCTTCCAGACTTTTTACAACATTAATTGCATTTGCTGAAGTACAACAAATATCTGAAACCATTTTAACATCTACATTTGTATTAACGTAAGAAACAATGCTCACATCACCAATTTCATTTTTCATATTAAGCACTTTTTCGGCTGTTGCCATATCAGCCAAAGGACATCCAGCATCTATAACTGGTAAAATTACCTTTTTTTGAGGCGATAAAATCTTAGCAGTCTCTGCCATAAACTTAACACCACAAAACACTATTATATCAGCATCAGTTTTGGAAGCTTCTATTGATAAAGCCAAAGAATCACCAATAAAATCAGCTAATTCCTGCACTTCATCTCTTTGATAATAATGTGCTAAAATAATAGCATTTTTTTCTTTTTTAAGCCTTGTTATTTTAGATTGTATTTTTTCTTCCATAAAAACCTCGCTATTTAGTATATAAAATTTAAATATTTAATCAAGCTTTTTATACCGCTTAAACTCATACTTTTATTAACAAATTGACAAATACTTAACTATATGCTAAAAGTGAAATGTTGCAAGTTCAAGGGAAGAAAGGGTGGGATTCCCTCGCTGTACCCGCAGCCGTATTAAGGCAAAAAGCTTAAGAAACAGCCACTGCCTCTTTGGTGGGAAGGCCTTAAGCCACAAGCCTTTAAGCCGGAAGACCTACTTGCAGCAAAAGTATCTTTTATGCAGCGGGAGTTCTGCTAAAAAGATTGTAAAATTTCATATAGGAGGCTTTATATGTGGTATAAGTTAATGGTTGGTTTTGTATTGGTGGGATTTTTGTGTAATTTTGCTTTAGCTGATGAAAATGTTGTTGTAACTGCTTCTAAAGTGGATACGCAGATTGCTAAAACACCTTCTTTTGTTGAAGTTGTTACACAAAAACAAATTGAAGATTCTGGCTCTGTATTTGCGCAAGATGCGCTTATTGGTTTGCCTGGCATATCAATTTCATCAAATGGTCCATTTGGTGGTCAAACCTCTTTTTATATGAGAGGACTTAAAAGTTACTATACAAAGTATCTAATGGATGGCGTAAATATAGGTGATCCATCTTTAATGCAATCGCAGTTTGATATGTCCTCACTTTTGCCTTACAATTTGAGCAGAATTGAGATTGTTCAGGGCTCTCAAAGCGGGCTATATGGAGCTGATGCAATTGCTGGCGTGGTAAATTTTATCACAAAAAAAGGCGAAGGTAAACCTCATGCAACCTACACTCAAATGTATGGTTCGTTTGGCACATACGCAGAAAACCTATCTTACTCTGGTAAGGTTGGCAATTTTTCTTTTTATTTAGACGGCACCAGGTTTGACACGACAGGCACATCAAAAACCAATTCTTACAATCCCCAAACTGATTCATATTCCTATGGAGGCAAAAGGGATGGATATCACCAAAGTGCTTTCAATTCAAGGTTAGAATACGATTTAAATGATTTTAAAATTGGTTTACTCATTAATGCACAAAAAGTACAAAACTATTTAGATCAGTATAGTCCAACATATTTTAAACCAGACAATAGCTCATGGTTAAACACAACATATCCAGGCAAATCCTATAGAGAAGATAGCGAAACCTACCTTACAAAAGTTTACGCTCAAAAAACTTTTGATAAACTGACATTAAAGCTGGATGGTTATTATTTTCAAAACTTAAGATACTATAAGGATAATTACAGCTACCCATATCCGGCTACTATACCAGCTCCACAAAGCGACTTTTACAGCAATAACTACAAAGGCTATCGCTATGGAAGTGATTTGCAACTGGAGTATGTTTTCAGTAAAAATTTTAAAACCGTAGCTGGCCTAAACTATACAGTTGATAGAATAAGCTATGACTACCCGAGTTATTTTAGTAAAAACAGAGACAATGTAGGTGCTTTTGTTGAATTTTTGCCAAGCATAGGTAATTTAAACCTTCAAGCAGCTTTTAGAGAGGATCATTTTCAAACATTTGGAGACCATGGCACATACAAGCTTGGCGCAAGCTACTTAATTGAACCTACAAACACAATTTTAAAAGCCAACTGGGCAACAGGTTTTGAAGCACCTACTTTATTTGAGCTTTATGCATCCGGCGTTCCTGCAAGGTTTTTTAGCGGAGGAAATAGAAATTTATCACCAGAGCAATCAAAAAGCTGGGATATAGGATTTATGCAAAACCTATTTAACAATAAAGTCTTGCTAGGCGCAACATACTTTAGAACAACAATAACAAATAGAATTGAATACTATACAAACCCAAATACATGGGAGTCTACATATAAAAACGTTCCAGGAAACACAGTAGCAACAGGTATAGAATCCTACATAAAAGTAAAACCAATAAAACAAATTGAATTAGGTCTAAACTATACCTATACAGACAGTACAAACCCAAACACAAATATGCAGTCGGCACGTATACCATACAGCATTACATCGGGCTATATAAACTATTCACCAATAGAAAACCTAACACTCCACTTAGATGGTAGATATATAGGCACAAGGTATGACAATGATTCTCATACACATCAAACAGGCAGATACACAGTATTTGATGCAAATATTGCATATAACATTACAAAAGACCTGAAGGCATCTGTTGCTATCTACAATATTTTTAATAGATTCTACCAAGATGTTTGGGGTTACACAACACTAAAGCGCAGTGCCTATGCAACGCTTAACTACACATTCTAAACCCATAAGCTGGGCTTTAGCTTTTTTGCTAAATATGGCAATAGTCATGGGCTTTGCCCAGCTTTTTAAATTTTACCATATAAAAACATCAAAAATATACACAGTAGATATTTATAATGTAAATCAATACCAAAAAACAATAAGAGCTAATCAAACTTTAACACAAATTAAGCCAGAAAATACAAAAAAATCTTTATTTCAAAAAATACCAAAAAACGATATATCAAATCAAACTATCAATCATAATCGCACATTAATTACACAAAAAGCTCTACCACTTAAAAACGATAGGAAATTTTTCGCTAACGCTCAAAATGACAATGCAAGCTTTCCGCAAACAATAACAAACAAATCAGGTAGTCAACCCCAAACAAGTCCCATACAAAACCCACAAACAGCCACTTATGATGCAAACCCATCAAACACATCTACTGACCCAATTGACATTCAAAGTACTCCTCAGATTGCAAATTGGATTGAAAAACATAAATTTTATCCGCAAGAAGCTATTTTTAAAGGTGAAGAAGGTAAAATTAAACTGGTTTTTTTGATTGATAAAAACGGCTATCTAAAAAATATTTCAATATTGGACAAATCCCCATACGATAGTTTAAACAAAGCAGCAATAAAAATAATACATAATTCTTCACCAGTTCCTCAAAAACTATTAACAAATGTTAATCTGCCATTTTATGCAAAGATAAATATAATATTTAAGCTTGAGTAAGTTTCAATAGTAAACTTTTATAGCAATTTTCAATTTCTTCTTTCTTTTTATCAAAACTCAAAGTACGCAAGTTTTGAATCTTTAGTATATGTTCTTTTAAATTATTAATATTATCTATTTGAGTCAAACACCCTAAATTTTTTAAAAACTCAACTTCTTGAGCAAAACTATCCATATATAAACCACAAAACACAAAATTGTTGTAAATTGCTGGCTCAATAGGGTTATGACCTTTTAGCTTGCCTGACAAAGAACCGCCAACAAACACCATTGAGCTAATTGAGTAAAGGGCTTCCAAAATACCAAATCTGTCAACTAAAACACAATCTTTTATATCGCTTAATTTTGACAACATTGAATATTCTACAGCAATTCCTTTTAAAAATTTTTCAAACAGTGGTAAATCTTCCATGTATCTTGGTGCAATAATCACTCTATAACCTAAACTTAAAACCTCATTTATCGCTTTTTGCAAAAACTCCAGTTCTTGTTTATGAAAGCTTGCAAAAACAAAAATTTTCTTATTATCCATTTTTAAAGTGAGCAAAAAATCATAATCAAAAGTTTTTTTTCCTAAAGCGTACTTGACGTTATGACAAAATTTGACATTCTTATTAAATTTATTAAATTTTTCCATATCTTTTTGTGATTTTGCAATTATAACATCAAACTTTGAGATAGTTTCATAAAACACTTTAAATCTTAGGTAAAATTTATAGCTTTTATCAGACATTCTAGCATTAATCAAAATAACTCTTGTATTATGCTTTTTAAGGTAATTAATATAAGATGGCCAAATTTCTGTCTCAAAAAAAATAGCTAAATGTGGCAAATTTTGCTTAAACAACCTTTTGTATAAAAAATTAAAATCAAGAGGTGCTAAAAAAACCTCTAATCCTTGAGATTTTAGGTAATCATAGCCGATATTGCTTGTTACGCTAAAGAGTAATTTTTTTTTAAATATACTTTCAACTGTCTCTTTTATATTTAAAAAAGCTTTTGCTTCACCTAAGCTTGCAAGATGTATCAAAATATAGTCGTTTTGTTTTATGGGTTTTGGGTTTATTCTATCAAAAAATTTATATCTAAAACGTTTGCTTGATACAGCTTTTACTAACAAATAAGGCAAACTCAACAAAAAAACAAAAAAAAATATAATATTGTAGCTAAACATTTTCAAACTGAAGCTCTATAAGTCTTTGATAGTATTTGTTGTTTTCTAAAAGTTCTTTATGTGTACCGATACCTACAATCTGGCCTTGCTTTATTACTACAATTTTTGATGCGCTAAGTGCAGTGGACAATCTATGAGCTACCAAAAAAACCGTTCTATTTTTAATCAAGTTTGAAATAGCTTTTTGGACATAACTTTCAGCTTCTGCATCAAGTGCACTTGTTGCTTCATCTAAAATTAAAATATCAGGGTTTTTCATAATGGCTCGAGCAATTGCAATTCTTTGCCTTTCTCCTCCAGACAAAATTACAGCTTGTTCACCAAGATTTGTATCGTAAGCATTAGGTAGTTTCATTATAAAATCATGTGCATAGGCTAGTTTTGCAGCTTCAATTACTTTTTCTTTATCTGGATTTTCTAAACCATAAGCTATGTTGTTAAAAACTGTATCTGCAAAAAGTAGTACATTTTGTGAAACACTGGCAATTTTTTTTCTTAAACTTTTAATATCAAAATCTTTTATATCTATTCCATCTATTAAAATCCGCCCATCAGTTGGATCATAAAAACGCGGTATCAAATCCATAAGGGTTGTTTTACCCCCTCCACTTTCACCAACAAATGCAACGATCGTTTTTGCTTTTACTTCTAAATTAATATTTTTTAGAGCATATTTTTTACCATCGTATGAAAAACTTACATTATCAAATACAATTGAGTTTTTAACACCTTCAAAAATAATTCCTTTAGAAGTGTTTTCTTGCGTAGATTTTGTATCTAAAATGAAAAACACCCGCTCTATTGCACCAATAGAAGAATTTATACTGTTACTTGCTTTGGCAATTGTTTTAAACGGTCTATATAGCATAAAAAGGCCTGCCATAAATGAAAAAAACCCACCAACACTAATTGCACCTCTAAAAACAAGCAAACCCCCAAACCAAATCAAAAATGCAATACCCAAAGACCCTATAAACTCCATTAATGGGCTTGTAATTTCTGATATTCTAAAGCTTTTTAAATTAATATTTAAAAATTCCTGACTTTTTTTAAAAAACTTTTCTGTTTCTTTTTCTTCGGTCAAAAAACCTTTTATAAGGCGTATATTAAAAAATGATTCTTGAATGAGTGTAGTAATAGCTGCTATTGAAACCTGTCTTTTTTTGCCAAGTTTTTTCATATCCTTACCAAATTTAATAATAGGGTAAAGTGCAATTGGAAACACAATCGTTGAAATTAAAGCAAGTTTAAAGTCTATTGTATAGATAACTATAAATAAAAATATTATTGTAAAAAATTCTCTTATTGCCTCTGGCATCACTCTTGCAATTGTATCTTGAAGACGCTCGGTATCATTTAATACTCTAGATAGTAGCTCTGATGTATGGTATTTTTCAAAAAAATCAACAGGTAAACTTATAATGTGTTTAAACATTTGGTTTCTTATATTAAACAAAATATTTTCAGCTACATATGCTGTCTGATAAGATTGAATGTATGTAAATAAACCCTTAAAAAAATAAGTTGCCATAACGGCAAATGGTAGCAAAATCAGCATCTTTTTATCTTTTGCTATAAAAATTTTGTCTAAAACAGGTTTAATTAAGTATGCAGTAAGAGAAGTTAAAGCACCAACAATAATCATAGCTATAAAAGACAGAATAATCCTTTTCCAGTATGGCTTTATATACAATAATAGTCTTTTTAAATATTCTTTGTTTATATTAAGTTTCACGCAACACCTTCTAATAGCTTTTTATAGTCAAGCAAAATTTCAATATCAACATAAACTATCCCTGATTGTTCAATTTTTACAAAATCTTTGTATGTAGTAAGTAGAACTTCGGATTTGGTTTTTGACTTTAAAGTTCGAAGTATTTCTATATCTTTTTTTGTATAATTATAATGATCTCTAAAGCATTTAAAACCTTTTACAAAAATTCCAGTCTCTTTAATGCTCGATAAAAATTTGAAAGGATTACCAATAGAACAAAATACAAAAGCACTTTCAGGTTTGTTGACCCTCCCATTAATATCAAAAAAACCATTGTTTACTATTTTTGCTTTTATTTCGCAATCCCCTTCAAAACATATAAGTTTACTACACCTTTTTAAGCTTTTTTTGCTATCGCGCAAAAGCCCAAAAGGCAAATAAAACTTTTCTTGATCTATTATACAAACCTCTAAATCTTTTGCAATTTTTCTATACTGTAGACCATCGTCTAAAATTACATAGTTGGGTTTAAATTTCTTTAATAATTCTACAGCGCTCAATCTATCTTTTGCGCTTGCTACAATTGCTTTAGTTTTTTTAGCAATAAGGTATGTTTCATCATTTACAAAAGGTGTTTTGTAAAAAACGCTTTTGCCATCAGAAACAATCAAAGCATTTTTGTGTTTTGCTTTGTAAGCATTTGTAACAATAGCTACTACATATCCTAAAGAAAGCAAATAATTTGCAATTCCTATGCAAAGCGGCGTTTTACCTGTGCCACCTGCTTTAATATTGCCTATACTTATAATTTTTACATCATCAACTTTTACTGTTTTAAAAAAACCAATATCGTATAAAAAATTCCTTACGCTTACTATAGCTAAATATAGTAATGAAACCGGAAATAAAATTGGCGCTAAAATCGTTTGGAAAAATTTAATATTCTTCATTGTTTAGCTTGCTTTCAAGCTCTGCAACCTTTGATTTTATCTCTTCTTTTGTTTTAACGTAAATGGGTTTTTTGTATATGAATGTGACACTCGAAAAAGGTTTTGGTATGGCAAACTTATCCCAGCTATTTAGCCTCCAGGCGCTTTTTGGCTCAAAAGCTATAGGTACAATAGGGTGTCCAGAAAAATAAGCAAGCTCTAATACACCAAGTTTTGCCTTTCTTCTTGGACCTCTTGGCCCATCTGGCGTTATACCTATATCGCACGCTTGATTCTTAATTAGTTTTAACATCTCTAAAAATGCTTTTTTAGGATTTCTGTTGACTGAGCCGCCAATTGTTCCCATTTTAAAATACTTTATAACATCGCTTGCTAATCTGCCATCTTTGTGAGTACTTATCAATACACTCAAATTATTGCCTAAATAAACAAAAGGCAAAAATAAAATACTCTCATGCCAAAAAGCATAAATTATAGGTGAATTAATAGATTTTATTGGGTATTCTTCAACAACATTTATTCGCAAAAATAACCTGTAAAATCTCAAAAAAATATAAAAAACAAATGCCTTCATGCTAAATAATCTAATATGGTTTTTGCTATTTTTGGTGTTACAGGATAATTTCCCAAAGCATAGCTTATTTGCTTAAAATCATGTTTCATTTGTCGCTGGTAATTGTTGCTTTGAAGGATTAATTTTGAGTACTCATAAATTTTTTTAGGTGTTGCGTCAAATTGTATTAACTCTGGTATAATTTTTTTCCCATATATAATATTTGGCAAGGCAATTGAATCAACTCCACGAATTAAAGCTTTTCCTATAATATAGCTCAAATTTGACAGTTTATACGCAACAACACATGGCAAACCAAACAAAGCAGCCTCTAAAGTAACAGTGCCGCTTTTTGTAATTGCAAACGACGCTTTTTTCATCATATCGTATGTATCGAGACTGAATTCAATAAATGGAAATTCACTTTTGAATTGTTCAAAATATTTTAAAAAACGCTCTTGCGTTGCCACAACAAATTTATAGTCACTAAATTCTTTTTTTAGTAAATAAGCAGCTTCAAAAAAATTTTTAGTATGAAAATGCAATTCTGACATTCTTGAGCCTGGCAAAATAAGAATAATTTTTTCTTTATCCTGACGTTTTTCTAAATAATCGTGAAGTATGTCTACAAGGGGATGCCCAAAATAAGCTACCTTTTTAAAATCAAAATTATGCTTAACAGATTGAGTGTTAAAAAATGTACGTTCAAACGGTAGTATTGGTATAATCAGGTCTACATATTTAAATAATGGCTTTATACGAGCTTTTCTCCATGCCCACAGCTGGGGTGTAATGTAGTAGATAACCTTAATATTATTTTTCTTAGCAAATTTTGCAAGTTGCATATTAAAATCTGGAAAATCCATTAAAACTAAAGCATCTATATTGTTTTTAATAATTGCTTTTTTTACAACATTTAAAATTTCAACTGCTTTTGGCACAACAGAAAGAGCTTCTTTAAAACCAATTACACTTATATCTTTGTAATCAGCTATCTTTTGAGATTGAGTCGCCAGCAAATCTGAACCAAATGATAAAACTTCAATTGAACTATCGGCTTTTTTAAGCTCTTGAGCCAACAAAAATGCGTATTTTTCTGCAGATCTTTCTCCTACGGATAAAAAAAATTTCATCGTTCTCTGCAAAAACCGCGCTCTGATTTCCTTAAAAATTCAATCATATCAATTACATGTTTAGATGAGCTTTCTTTGAGTTTTTCATAAGCTTCATCAAATTTTAGGTTTGACCTAAATATAACCCTATATGCTTCTTTTAGTTTCTCGATTTCTGATAGGCTAAATCCATTCCTTTTTAAACCTACCAAATTAAGTCCGTTCAACTTTGCTCTGTTGCCTACAGCCAATGTAAAAGGCGGAACATCCAGTGATACTCCACTCATACCGCCTACCATAGACAAACTACCAATTCTCACAAATTGATGAACAGCACTCATACCACCAATTACAGCGCTATCTTCTACTACTACATGGCCAGCAAATTGAACCATATTTGCAATTATACAATTATTTCCAATAATACAATCGTGGGCTACATGCACATAAGCCATTATTAAATTATTATTACCTATTTGGGTTTTACCTATACCACCTTTTGTACCTCTATTTATCATAGCAAATTCTCTTATTGTATTGTTGTCCCCTATAATAAGTTCGCTAAACTCACCAGAAAATTTCAAATCTTGAGGAATTGTACCAAGTACAGCTGAATGAAACACTTTGCAATTATTACCAATAGTTGTAAATTCATCAATTACCACATGACTTTGTATATCACAATTATCTCCAATTTTTACATTAGATTTTATAATAGAATAAGGACCTATCGTCACATTTTCACCTAATTTAACATTATCTCCAATAATTGCCGTTTTATGGATATTTACCATGCTAACTCCTTAATCCAGTTTTGCACTCATTGTTGCCTCAGCCACAAGGACATCATCAACAAAACACTTACCAGACATTTTCCAAACCTTCATTTTATGCTTTATAATCTCAACTCTAATTTTTAACGTATCCCCGGGCACAACAGCTTTTCTAAATCTAGCATTTTCTATACTCATAAAATATACAACTCTATTTGCATTATCTTCTTCTTCTAAAGATAAAAAGGCCAGTATCCCACCAGCTTGAGCCATTGCTTCTACAATTACAACACCAGGCATAATATGTTTTTTAGGAAAATGTCCTTGAAAATATGCTTCGTTATACGTTACATTTTTAATAGCTTCTATAAATTTAAATTTTTCATAGTTTATTACTTTATCTACAAATAGAAAGGGATACCTATGTGGTAATATTTCTTTAATCTTTTCAATATCAATCATTTTTTTCAAGCTCCTTGAGTCTATTTTCTAATTCCTGTATTTTTCTGTATATGTCTGGCAACCTTGGTATTATTGCACTTGATTTTAACCATTTTGAATGTTCATATACAGGTATACCACTGTATATACCACTTTTTTTAATATTGGTACCAACGCCAGATTTTGCTGTAACAATAGTATTATCAGCTATAGTTAAATGACCTGCAATTCCAACCTGTCCTGCCAGTATTACATTATTGCCAATTTTTGTAGAACCTGAAATGCCACATTGAGACACTAAAATAGAATTCTCACCTATCTCAACATTATGTGCAATTTGGACTAAATTATCTATCTTTGAACCTTTTCTAATTATTGTTTCATCAAGCGTAGCTCTGTCTATAGATACATTTGAGCCTATCTCAACATCATCTTCTATTATAACTTTACCTATTTGTGGAATTTTATAATGTCTTCCATTATCTTTAACATAACCAAAACCATCACTTCCTATAACGCTTCCAGAATGAATTATCACATTATTTCCAATTTCAACATTTTCTCGAATTGTAACATTTGGATAAATAATACAATTATCGCCAATTATTGAATTTTCACCTACATAAACCATAGGCATAATATAGCTATTGCCAATTTTTGCATTTTTTGCAATATATGAAAAATCTCCAATATAAGCGTTTTCGCTTACAATTGCAGAATCATCAATAGTAGCCTTTGGACTCTTAAAATTACCCTCTAACTTAGTTTTGTAAAAATACGTTAAGGCAAGTGCAAAACCTAAATAAGCATTTTTACATACAATAAAATTTTTATCTTTATATAAAGAGATATCAAATAACTCATCAACTATTATGCAACCTGCTTTAGTACTAGATATGTATTTTGTATATTTTTTATTTGATAAAAAACTAACTTTATATTCATCTGCACGCATTAAGCTAGCTACACCATCTATCTTAATATCCTTTTCCCCAATATAAGTGCCATTTATAATCTGGGATAGTTCTAAAGCACTGATCATTTTTTGCTTTGCTCGTATATTTTGTTGTATTCTTTGATAACTTGTGGCGTAATATCCAAAGCATCATTCCAGTAAACTAAACCTTGGTGAACTTCAAACACAAGATCTATACCTTCTTTTTGACTTATATTTTTGACTGTTTCAACAAGCCCATTTATGATATTTTGTGTATATTCTCTTTCTTTTGATACAACATCATCTGTAGCATCAGCTTTATATCTTTCCAAATCTCTTGCTTTTGTTTGATATTCAACTTCTAATTGTTGTTTTTCTTTTTTAGGTGTTGATGGATTTTGAATTTTTTGTGCCAAAGCATTTAATTCTTGTTGTTTGTTATCTATCACAGTCTTTTTTGCTTGAATAATCTTTTGAAGCATGGATTTTGCATCAATACCTGCTTGGCAATCCTGCAATGCTTTATTTAAATCTACGACAGCTACTTTTAGTGCAAATGCATTTGCGCTAAAAGTCAGTACCGAAAAAAAGACTACCAACCCTAAAATGTATTTTTTCATAAATCTTCAAACCCTCCTCAAATTATTTTCAAAATAAAGCTCCCATGGAAAATTGGAACACATAAGATTTTTCTCCATTTTTAGGCGCTAAATTCTTACCTACTTCAACTCTAATTGGCCCAAGTGGCGATATCCATTTAATACCGACGCCCACATCTTTTTTTAGGTTACCAAAATCATACGAATATAACCATGAATTACCTATATCAAAGAAAGCTTCACCGTACAACTTTAAAGCCTCAACTAACGGGAAAATAGTTTCTGCTTGAGCATAAGCATCCCTTGTGCCACCTATATAGTTTCCATACTTATCAGTTGGGCTTACAGTGCCATAATCAAATCCCCTAAGACTATCTATGCCACCCAAGAAATATCTATCCTGCAAAGGAACTCCTTTCCCACCTATGCCTTTTGCAAAACCTACACTACCTTTTAGGTGTCCAATCATACTCCAAAAAATTGGATGAAAGTATTCTACAGTATTGTCCCATTTTATATATCTAGTGTTTCCTCCAAAACCAGTCAATCCTAAACTTGAGGAAAACAGTGTGCCTCTAGTAGGAAATATGTTATTATCAAGAGAATCCCACTTTATAAATGGTGTAATGGTACTTTCTGTAGTTGTGCCTTCTTCTTGCAATAAGTAATAACTTGGTGTACCTGCTGTTATATTGATTTTATTTTGAGATAATGAATAAGAAGCGCCAACACTTAATTGATCATCATAAAATCTTTTGGCAACAGTAAATTTAAAACCATATGTTTTCTGATCATAATCCCAGCCATAATACATCATATTATACAAATCTAAGCCTACAGATATTGGCCTATTATCAACCCATGGATTTACAAAACTTACATCAAACAAATGGCTGTTGGCAGAAAGATTTGCATAAAGCTTACCATATATACCAGAACCAAATAAGTTTCTTTGCGTAACAGAACCCATAACACCTACTTTGTAGTACGAACTATAGCCAACACCTAAAGATAGCATACCTGTCATTTTTTCTTTTACATTAACTTTCATATTCACTTCATCTTTGCCGGGAATTTTTTCTGTACTAATTTTAACATCATCAAAATAATCTGTATTGTAAATCTTTTGTCTTGATTCTTTTATTTTTGATTCTGAATATAAGCTACCCTGATCAAGCCTAATTTCTCTTCTTATTACATTGTCCCATGTTTTATCATTGCCTGTTATTTCAATCCTGTGAATATAAACCTTATTGCCTTTGTTAATATCAAATGTAACATCAACCGTATGGTTTTGTCTATCTAGAGTCACTATTGGGTTAATATCACAAAACGCATACCCTTTGTCTGCATAAGCAGTTGTTAAATTTTCAATATCTTTTCTCAATTGCACACCATTAAATGTTTTATTTACTTTCAATTTCACTATGTTTTCTAATTCTTTTAAAGTAAATGGCTCAATATGTTCAAATTTAAGATTTTTTAGTGTATATTTTGAACCTTCATCAATAGAAATATCTATATCAATATATCCTGTATCAGGCTCTATGTTTATAGTTGGCCCATTTACTTTAACATCAGCGTAACCTTTTGAAAGGTAAAGATCTCTAATTGCTTGTATATCAGCATCAATATCTTGAGGATACAATTTACCAGTATAAAACCAAGGTAAAAACGTTAGTATATAAGGACCATATTTTTCATGATTTTTCATTACATCAAAAATTTCACTTGTTTTAATATGGTGATTGCCAATAATATTAATTTTGTGTATAAATGTTTTCTTTCCTTCTCTTATTTGGAAAACGACATCTACGCGATTGCCTACCACAGGTTCTAACTTGTATGAAACATTTGTCAAATATATGCCTTTAGATGCATAAAAACCAATAATTGCCGCAACACTTTCTTGCAAATTTTTTTTGCTAAGAATTTGATACTCTTTAACTTTACAAACTTTGTATAATTCTTCATCCTTAAACATTTTATTGCCTTCAAATTTTACAAATCTTATTGCTGATTTTTCTTTTACATCAAATGTTAAAATAACTCCACCGGCAACATTTTTTATCTTAGCTGAAACTGTTTCAAAAAAACCTAAATTGTATATATTTTTAATGTCTTCATTAACAGCTTCTAAATTTAGTGGTGTATTGGTTTTTTCTTTAACGACACTTAGAATTGTAGGTTTATCTATTCTTACATTGCCTTCTACATTAATTTCAACGATATTTTGTGCGTATGCAAAATTTATCAAAACAAAAAATATGAACAAAGAGCTAAATATTATTTTCATTGGCTAAAACCCCTTCTGATAAAAAATATGTAATATCACAAAAATTAGCAATTTTTTTGCTATGTGTGGAAATTACTACTGTTGTGTTAAGTGACTGTTGTAAATTTCGCAAAAGCGTCATCAAAAGCATAGCATTATTTTCATCTATATTAGATGTTGGCTCATCTGCAATTATTAGCTTTGGTTTATTTACCAAAGCACGAGCTACAGCTACCCTTTGTTTTTCTCCACCAGACAAATTATAACTCCGTTTGTCAAAAAGTTCTTCACTAATTCCAACTCTCAATAAGAGTTCTCTTGCATAATCTTTTTTTATTATACCATTAATCATAGTGGGAAGCAAAACATTTTCTAACACTGTAAGCTCGTTTATAAGAGAATAAAACTGAAAAACAAAACCAATATAACTATTTCTGAAAATTGCCAGCTTTTTTTTATCAGAAAAAATTACTTTTTCTCCAAAAAACAATACCTCTCCATCATCTGGTTCATCAAGTAAACCAAGAATATGAAGCAATGTTGATTTACCTGATCCAGAAACACCCATAATAGCAACCATCTTACTTTCTTCAACATCAAGATTTACATTGTTTAAAACCAATGTATTGGTTTTTCCGCTTTTAAAAGATTTTTTTATGTTATGAGCACTAATTATCATTGTCTTAAAACCTCAATTACATTCATTTTGGATGCTTTTGATGCAGGATATAGGCTTGCAAGCGTACACAAACCAATAGATACTATAGAAATTATAACTACATATGTAAACGTTATATCAACTGGTATTTTTGTTATATAGTAAACTTGCTTTGGAAGACTTACGATATTATAGTGTTTTAATAAATAACCTAACGTCAAACCTAAAAAATCACCAAAAGCAGTACCTATAATACCAAGAATAAGACCCTGTTTTATAAAAATTCTTTTAATATTACTTGCTGTAGCACCAAGCGATACAAGTATTGCTATATCTTTAACTTTTTCCATAACAAGCATTGTAAGAGAGTTCATTATATCAAATGCAGCAACAATTATTATCAAAAGTAAAATTATAGCCATTGCAATTTTTTCTAATTTCAAAGCGGTAAAAAAGTTTTTATTCATTTGAGCCCACGTAACAAAATAATAACTTGCTGGCAAAATATGCTCTAAATATTTACCGACTTTATTTATATCATAAGGGTTATATAAGTTTATAGCTATTGTATTTATTAAATCGTATGTTTGCATTTTTTGCCAGAGTATATTCAAAGGTATATATGAAAAAGCAAGATCATACTCGTACATACCAGAATCAAACACACCTGTAACTGGAATTTCAAAAGAAACAGGTGAAAAACCAATGGCTGTTGGGTTGGAATAAGCAAGCGTAACTCTAACATTTTGACCTACTCTAACGCCAATAGCTTTCATCAATTCTTTACCGAGTACAATACCTTTGGTGTTTCCTTTAATGTATTTTTCTATGTATGGTTTATCATTAAAATCAACACCATTTAGTATTGATCCACTTGATTGGCCATTTGCACTTATTATACACTGTTCTACAAGCGACGGATAAACATTTGAGACAAGTTTATCTGTTTTTATTGATTTTATAAGGTTATTATCTAAATTAAATGTTCCATTAAAATTTTTTACAATAATATGTGGATTTGCCCCTATAATCTTTGATTCAAGCATTTTATCAAAACCATTCATAATTCCTAAAACTAAAATCAAAGCTCCCACACCAATTGCAATGCTGATAATAGAAAGCAAAGAAGACAAAGAAATAAGTTTCTCTTCTTTTTTCGAACTTATGTACTTTATAGCTAAAAAATTTTCAAAATTGAATTTTTTCATTGAAAAATCATTCGTCTTTTAGCGCATATTTTAAAACTTCTTTCATATCCTTTACAAAATAAAACTTTACATCTTTTATTTTAAGTTGAGATTGGATTTCTGCTACATCTTTTTTATTATCAAATGGCACTATTATTTCTTTAATACCAGCTCTAAGTGCAGCTAAAGTTTTTTCTTTGAGACCACCTATAGGTAAAACTCTTCCAGTAAGTGTAATCTCACCAGTCATTGCAACATCCGATCTTACAGGTTTATTTGTTAAAGCAGAAATTATAGCACATGCAATGGTTATACCTGCACTTGGACCATCTTTAGGTGTTGCACCTTCTGGTACATGTATATGAAAATCATATTTTTCATAAAATTCCTCTTCAAGATTTAACTCTTTATACTGAGCCCTTGCAAAAGAGACAGCAGCTTGAGCAGATTCTTTAAACACGTCTCCAAGTGAACCGGTAAGTATAAGCTTTCCACTACCTTTAACTTTTAGTGCTTCAATAAATAGCACATCACCCCCAACGGGTGTCCAAGCAAGACCGGTAGCAATTCCAACATAATCTCTATCAAGTTTTTCGCTGCTATAAAATCTTGGTATTCCCAAATACTTTTCTAAATTTTTCACATTAATTTCATACAAAGTTGTTTTATCCTTTTTTGGAGACTCCACAATCTGTCTTGCAATTTTTCTCAAAATAGCTGTTATATTTTTTTCTAAATTTCTAACTCCTGCTTCTTTGGAGTAGTTTTCAATTATACTTAAAATAGCTTTATCTGTAAATTTTATGTTATAATCTTTAAGGCCATGATTTTCGATTTGTTTTGGAATAATATATTTTTTTGCAATTTTTAATTTTTCTATAGTAGTATAGCCAGAAAGTCTAACAATCTCCATCCTATCTAAAAGTGGTGCTGGTATTGTATCTGTTGAATTAGCTGTAGTAATAAAAAAAACTTTTGATAAATCAAATGGGACGCCAATATAGTGATCTTCAAATTCATAATTTTGCTCTGGATCTAAAACTTCAAGCATAGCACTTGCTGGGTCACCCCTAAAATCGCTACCAAGCTTGTCAATTTCATCTAGCACAAAAACTGGATTGTTTGTACCTGTTTGCTTTAAACCCTGTATAATCCTGCCAGGCAGCGCTCCCACGTAAGTTCTTCTATGCCCTCTAATTTCGGCTTCATCTCTTACACCACCTAACGAAATTCTCCAAAGTTTTCTACCCATTGCCCTTGCAATAGATTTTGCAAGAGAAGTCTTGCCTACACCAGGCGGTCCAACAAAACACAAAATAGGACCTTTCATATCATTTTTTATTTTTTTAACAGCTAAATACTCCAAAATTCTTTTTTTTGCATCCTCTATATCATAGTGATCTTCATTTAGTGCTTTTTCGACAAGTTTTATATCAAGTTTATCTTCAGATGATACACTCCATGGTAAACTGATCATCCAATCCAAATAAGTACGTATAACATTTGCTTCCGCGGAATCGGGGTACATTTTTTCTAGCCTAGAAAGTTGTTTTAAACATTCTTTCTTAGCTTGTTCACTCATATTTGCAGCTTCAATTTTTTGCCTTAACTCTTCTATTTCGTCTGAATCTTCTTTTTCGCCAAGCTCTTTTTTGACAGCTTTTAATTGTTCTTTTAAAAAATATTCCCTTTGCGCTTTTGAAATTTCTTCTCGCGCTTCACGCTGAATTTTAGCCTGCATATCAAGTATCTGTAATTCTCTATTTAAAATACTTACAATTTTTCTTAAACGTTCTTTGACAGAAAGTATTTCTATTAACTCTTGCATCTGATTAAGCTTTAATTGTAAATTTGCAATTATAATATCAGCAAATTGTTCACTTTTTTCTATATTATTTGCAATCACTACAATATCATTTGGTATATTTTTATTTAATGCAACGAGTTTTTGAAGCTGATCCTTTATTGTTCTAATTAAAACTTCTACTTCAATTTCTTCTTCGGGTGTTGATGGGAGCTGATCTTGCAATATCGAAATGTGAGCTTCAAAGTAAGGACTATCGCTTATTGTTTTTGTATAGTTAACAATAGAAGCTTTTCGTAAGCCCTGAACAAGTATTTTAACTCTACCATCTGGCATTTTTAGCATTCTCAAAATCAAACATACTGTACCAACGGTATTTATTTGGTCTGGTGTGGGTTCATTTTCTTCAAAATTTTTCTGACTTACAACAAAAATTATCCTATCTTTGGACAAAGCCTCATCTATTGCCTTAATAGAAAATTCTCTACCTACAAGCAGTGGCGTTACCATATAAGGGAAAACAACCATATCTCTAAGAGATACAACAGGCAAAATATTAGGTATTTCTATATCTTGGTTAAATACATTTTCTTTAGTGTCGCTCATAAATTAAAACCTCTCTAAAATAATCTCTAATACTCCATTATTGTAATTAACTTTACTTATACTTTTGAAATGAAACGGTAAGTCTATGTATTTTTTAAAATAACCAAATATACGTTCTGCAACCATGTATGTAGCATTATTTTTTTCTCTTTTTTTCTTTATACCAGAAACAATTAAAGACATACTATTTTTTTCTATAACCAAGCTATCTACTTCTAAATCAGGTATCTCAAGTTCAATAAATATTTTACCACCTTCTTCATAAACATCGGCTAAAATAGAATCCGAACTGGCATTTTTTTGTAAAACAAAAAATTGGGCCAAAATAATAACTTTGTTGGGATTCATTTGCCTGCCTTATTTAACTCCTTTTCAAATCGGATAACATACTTGCTATTTGGATACTTCTTTTTTAACTCATCAAAAAAATTTAAAGCTTGCTGTTTCTTGCCTAAGTGATCATAAACAGATGCCAGTAAATATAACATTTCATCATTAAAATTTAGATTAGAAAAATGCTTTGCCATATAGTTAAGTTCAATTTCAGATGCTCGATATTTTCCTAAATCATAATAAAACTTTGTAATATACAATTGGTGCATATAAAGCTGTTTTACACATTCAGTTAAATGATCATAAACTTGGTCCTTATATGGGTTGTTTGGATATTTATCAAGCAATATGAGAAAATTTTCTATTGCATTTTTTGTAGGTGTTTGATCAAGCTTATATCCGTTCATCATTTTATAATAACTCATTGCAATTTTATATTGAGCAAACATAGCATCTTTTGTATTTGGATATAATTCTATAAATTTCTTATATTCATCGATTGCCAAAAGATAATCACCTTCACTATAATACACATCCCCTAAAATAAGACTTGCTTTTTTTCCATAAATACTACCTGGGTGTTGTTGATTTATCATGGATAAACTGTGTTCAGCTTCTTTGTAGTTATGATTTATGTAATATTGAACGCCTTCGTTGTACCATTCATAAGCACTTTTTTCAGGCTCAGTTTTTATTAACTCTTTAGATGTTGAACAACTTGAAATAAAAAAAACTACCAAAGCCAGCGCACTGTAAATAATGGTTTTTTTCATATTAATAACCTATTTTTGTATCAAGTGCTAAAATCATAAATTTATCTCCTTTACGACTATCGTATCGAATTTCAAATCACTTGATAATTCATTTAATTTCTTTATGATAATGTCTTTTATGTTTTCTATTTCCTGATGCCATATTGAATTACAAACACCTAAAGTTAAAGTACCTTCTTTATAATTAAGAACACAAACACTGTTTTCATCAAAATTAAGTTGTCTGAAAATATCTTTTGCTTTAACTATATACACAGCTCTTTCTAAACCTAGATCTTTTAATAGATCAAAAGTAGCTGTGGATATATCAACCAAAGCCATTTTTTTTATGCGTTTTGCGTTTGCTTAACATCATTTTTTATCATTATAACAAAATCATGTTCATTTTTCTTAAGTACATTTTCTATATAAGCACCAAGCTGTGATAATTTTTGGGCAATTTTAGATATATAATCGTATTCATTAACATAAGCAAGCACATATTTACCCTTTTGGGCACTTTTTATTGTTCCATCTAATATACTATAAGCCTCATTTTCACTTTTACCCCTTAAATCCAACTCTTTTGCTATATCAAAGCTATCACTTTTGCCGTCCATAAAACCTCCTATTTTTTAGCATATTTTTTCTGGAACTTGTCTACTCTTCCACCTTCATCAACAATTTTTTCTTTACCAGTAAAAAATGGATGACACTTATTGCATATTTGAACCTTAAGATTCTTAATTGTTGAACGCACTTCTACTTTATTTCCACATGCACATTCTATCGTGGTTAGCTCATACTTTGGATGAATATCTTTTTTCATTTACTACCTCCCTTTTGCTAACGTTAAATTATCATAAATCAAGCTTTTTATCAAGTGCCAATATCCCTTTTGTATATATAATCTTTTATTGTCTGGTTTAGTCTTTTAAGTTCATTTCTTATGGATAAAAGCACTATAGGTAGTGCTACCCACATTACAATACTAACGCTTAAAAATACAATTATTATTACAAAAAAAACATCATAGATAGTTGAAGTAAAAGACTTACTTAATATAGAAATCATTTTTCACCCACCAACACACTAAAACCACCTTCACCACAACCTTCTTTGGGTTCTTGAATAAGATCTATTTTGCTATAATCACCAAAAAGTACCTGATAGGCTTGTTTAAAAACAAACCCCGCCTTTTCAAATAAATCTAAAATTTCCTTTGATGAAAAAAACCTCGCATACTTATAAAAAACACTATTTTCCTTTTTTTTCAGATAGACCTTACCAAGTGGCGTATCTGCATCCACAATACCTACTATAATTTGCCCTTTTGGTTTTAAAATCCTATAACATTCCTTAAGACTCTTTAGTGGATCGTTTACAAAACAAATTGTAACTGCCATTAAAGCAAAATCAAAACTATTATTATCAATCGGTAAATTTTCAGC
Organism: Desulfurella acetivorans A63; assembly: GCA_000517565.1. Classification (GTDB taxonomy): domain Bacteria; phylum Campylobacterota_A; class Desulfurellia; order Desulfurellales; family Desulfurellaceae; genus Desulfurella; species Desulfurella acetivorans. The sequence goes on along the minus strand of CP007051.1, from coordinate 443,483 downwards.
AACACCAAATATTACATCAATACCATTTCGTTTTGCAATTTCACCCATCTTTCTTGAGGGTTCAACACCTACTTTGATACCAAGCGGAACCGCAAACTTTCCGCTTCCAACACCAATCTCAATACCTTCGCCATGCAGAGGCAATGCTTTTTTTAGTGCTTCTATTTCGGATAAGTAAACATACTTATTTTTTTCAAACCAATCTTCGTACTCTTGTGTATTTTCATCAAAAACCTTTATTTTATTTGAATAATCCTCAAAATAATTTAAAGCTTCATCAATATTTAAAAAATCTAAAAATATGTAATCGAATTTTTTATCTTTGATAATGTTTCTAAATTGGTCCGAAGCATTTCTACCTATCAAAACGTAATCTTTTAGCTCACTCAAATTTAGTGCGCAATCTTGTATTTTTTTTCTTTCATTTTTACCTCTAACTATCAAATAAAATGTAGAATCTTCAAAATTACCTTCAAATAAGTTACCTTTTTCATTAATTGCTATGACAGCTTTTTTCATTTTTATCCCCCTTTTTAATTTATTATATTCATAAAGTACTCAAAACTCAAGAAATTTTAGAATTTTACTTGCAAAAAAAAAGCTTTTTTGTAAAATTGATTTTGATAATGAGCTTGCCATGCTTTATTGGAAAATTTTCAGATGGCTACTTAATTATAGATGGGCAAGAATACCATCATGCAATAAATGTCAAAAGATTAAAGATTAATGATAAAATTGAAGTTAATGACTTGAATGGCAATTATTTTGTAGCAACAATCAACAAAATTGAAAAAAAATACTTAACAGCAGTAATTAATAATAAAGTTAAAAAAAATATTCCTAAAACAAGCATAGTGCTTTACCAGTGTTTGCCAAATAAATTATCAAAAATCGATGAGTTAATAGAACCAATATCTCAACTTAATACAACAATATTTATACCAACTATATCCCAATATTGCGCTTTGAAACCTAAAGACATTGAATCTAAAATTGCCAAATGGGAAAAAATTGCAATCCAGTCTATTAAACAATGTAAACGACTTTTCCCAGTTAATATTGATAAACCTCAATACTTATTTAATATTAACCCACAAGAACAAATAAAAATAGTCTTTTATGAAAACGAAAAATCTATGACACTCAAGAATTTGGAAATTAAAAAATTTGACAGCATAGCAATTTTAATAGGTCCAGAAGGTGGATTAAGCGAAAAAGAGATAATTTACCTACAAAAAAAGGGTTTTAAAACTCTAAGTTTAGCAACAAATATATTAAAAACCGAAGTTGCAACCATTACAGCACTATCTCAAATAGAGTTAATGCTTAGATAGTTTTCCATCCATCTAAAACCAAGTATTTAAACCCAAGAATTTTATTAAGCTTTATTGTGAAATTTTCACTGTCTCCTACAAATTTATCTATATAAACATCTACGCCGTCAATATTGACCAAGATATACTTATCAGGGTTAAGGGGTAAACCGATTGACACTTCAGGTATTGTTTTTACATCTATACAAGTATTTGCAACATCATGGTAGGTAATGCTGACTTTACCACCTTTTTTTAAAATGTAGTCTCTTGCTGAAGCGTCAATCTTCATTTAAACCCATTAAAATTAAGTTTTTTCTATTTCTACATCAGCTGCAAATGGCTGATAAGATTCCTTTTTAATTAGCCAATTATACCATTTAATAAATGAATCTACAATTATGCCGATTGCTGTTAGCATAATCATAATTGTCAATACAACAAGTAAAATTTTCCCCTTTGGCAAAAAATTGCCTACGATATTCAAATAAGAAGCGTATAATGTAGTCACAGATACAAAAGCAAATGGTATAAATGTAATCCATGCATATTGGGCTCTGCCTAACTTTATAATAACAGTCGTGCCAATAGCCAATGCAAGAGAAGCAAGTAATTGATTGGATGTTCCAAAAAGTGGCCATATAGTAGATATATCACCACCATAAACTAAATATCCCCAGGTAAATGATATTAATGCGCTCGTTATAATTATTCCTGGCCACCAGTTCTTATCTTTAAATGGCGCATATATACCGCCAAATGCTTCTTGTAATAAATACCTTCCAACACGTGTTCCTGCATCAACTGTTGTTAATATAAACATCGCTTCAAACAAAATTATAAAATGATACATATAGGACATTAGGCTATCAAGCCAAGGTATTTTTGAAAATATAAATGCCATACCTACAGCAAGCGAAACCGCGCCTCCTGGTCTGCCTGCTACATTTTCACCTACCATTGCAGACAAGTTTGCTAAATCAACTGGATGCATGCCAAGTTTTGCAAAAACAGCAGGTGGTACATTAATAGCAAAGTAATCCGCAGGAATAAGGCTTGTTGCTGCAATTAGAGCCATGATTGCAACAAAACCTTCTGCAAGCATTGCACCATATCCAATTGGCAATATGTCTTTTTCGTTTTCTATCATTTTTGGCGTTGTACCAGATGACACAAGGGCATGAAACCCAGATAATGCCCCACATGCAATTGTTATAAACACAAACGGCCAAACCTTACCAGGAACAATTGGTCCACCACCATGAATAAACTGTGTCAAAGCTGGCATTTTTAAAGTTGGGTTTACGATAATTACACCAATAGCCAATAAAAGCATAACCCCAAGCTTCATATAAGTACTCAAATAATCCCTTGGGACAAGCAATATCCAAACAGGCAATACAGCTGCAATAAAGCCATATGTTGCAATAATAACAGTCATCTGTTTTTTACTAAACGTTAGCGCACTTGCAAAACTGCTGTGTTGAATGAAAGGGCCAACCACAACGCTGATAATCAACAATGCTACACCTATAATCGTAGCTTCCATAACCTTACCAGGTCTAAACCATTTCATATAAGCACCCATTAATATTGCAATAGGAATTGTCGCTCCTACTGTAAAAGTACCCCACGGACTCTTAAATAAAGCATTAACAACTACTAAAGCAAGTCCGGCCAAAGCTGTAATAATGATAAATATAACTGCAATTGCTGTTAAAATACCGCTAAATGTACCGATTTCTTTTTTTGCAATTTCAATTAGAGATAAACCATTATGCCTAACTGACGCAAATAAAATAACCATATCATGTACTGCGCCAGCCAAAACTGCACCTATCAAAATCCATAAAGCACCAGGCAAATACCCAAATTGAGCTGCAAGCACAGGACCTACAAGTGGACCTGCTCCAGCTATAGCTGCAAACTGATGTCCAAACAATACCCATCTGTTTGTGGGGACATAATCATAGCCGTTTTCTAGCCTATACGCTGGTGTCTTACGGTGTGGATCTGTTATTAATACCTTTGAAGCAATAAATGCACCGTAAAATCGATAAGCCAATGCGTATAATGCCACAGCTGCCACAACCAAAGCAATAGCACTCATACAAACCCCCTTTTTAAATTTACTAAATTATAAATTAAAATATCTATTACGTTTTTACAATATTTTTGCCACAAAAAGAAGATTTTTGAAGATAAAAAGAAATTGTGTAGGATTAAAAAGAAAAAAGCAACCCATGTATGTACATATTGGGTTGCTAATAAAAATTAAGCAAGTTCTTCAAATGTTTTGTAGATATTATCAAATGCAGCAGAAAGCCATTCTTTAGCATCGTCTATATACGATAAAACAACATCAGTATTATTTTGATTATCACTAAAATAGCTTTTTGATACTAAATATGCAATTGTTGCAAGTAAAGCAGAATTAACAAACTTAAATTTTTTAAATAATAATTTTTGCAAAATAGATGCACCAAGCAAAGTAGCACCTGCAATATAGATAGATTTTGAATTTGTATCTTCTTGTTGAATTAAATCAATTGGCGCTACATAAAGACCATACTCTGTCAGGCTTTGTGCTCTTTCTAATATTGTTTTTTTCTTGTATTCGTCGATCTGCTTTGAATCAATTAAAGATTTTAACTCCAAAAACATTAGATTTAAATTATTTTTGCCCCACTGATTAATTTCATTTCTAATTTCTTCTAGTAATTGACTTGTTAATGGTTGTTGTTTTACTTTTGCTTTTAAAGATACTATAAAATCATCAAGTTTATTTTTATATACGTCAAATATTTCTTTCATTTAAAATTTCCTCCTTGATCTCTGAGTTAGGTGAAACCTCTTTAAAAATTTGACTTTCAAATCTGTAAAACTTACAATTTCTGTCATTCATACAATCATCATACATTGAAGCTTTTCTGCACACCTCCTTTAAAAATGTTTTTTTATCAAAACCCCACTGAGTAGCAACCTGAGGCAGCAGTAATCCGCTTTTACCATACAAATCGCACACCACAAGCAAACCATCCCTACCAATCTCAATTTGCTCCTCATAGGGCTTATTTTGGTCAAGTGGTATCATGGGCGAAAGTATTGTAACCTCAAAAATTATATCATCCAACTCCTCTTTTTTCACACACTCAAACCTGGGATCTTCGCACGCAGCTTTTATACTTGCTGAAATACACAACTCAATCAACGAGTTAAACGCATAAGGATACCCAATACAACCTCTTAAGTTTTCATTAGGAAATGTTGATAGAGTAACAAATACACCCATGTTTTTATCAAGTTTTGGAGGATAATTTTGTGGGAGAGGTGGGTATTTATTGGAACTTAAAAAGTACTCAACCGATTGCCTTGCCAATTTAACTAAAAACTTGCCTTCCTCTAAGCTAAAATTTAAGACGCTGTTCATTTATTACCTCTTGACAACGTTTACATAGATGATTCTCGTTTTTTGAAACACTTTCATCAAACTTCCAACACCTATCACACTTTTCACCAATTGCTTTTGTTACCTTTACGATTAAACCCAAAGTTTCATCTGTATAATCTACAAGTGCATTATCAATGCTTTTACAAAAAACATGAGATACTATAAAAATATCGGCTAAATTTATTCTTTCATCAAACAAAATACTTTTTACTAAAGAATTATTTGAATTTAAATATACATCTGCTTCTAGTGAATTTCCTATATATTTTTGTTCTCTTGCTAATTCTAGAGCTTTTAGTACAGAAAGTCTTATTTTGCTAATTAAACTCCATTTTTCTCTTAAAGGTTCATTTTTATATTTGTCAATTGTAGGCACAAAATATTCCATATGAACACTTTCTTTTTCAGGTTTATTTAGTTGATAGGCTTCTTCGGCTGTAAAGGACAATATAGGTGCTAAAAACTTTATCAGTACATCTAACACTTCTTTCATTGCTGTTTGAGCAGATAATCTTTTTTTAGAATTTAAACTATCGCAATACAATGTATCTTTTAAAATATCCAAATAAAAAGAGCTCAATGTATTAATACAAAAATTTGTAACATTTTGGTAAATCAAATGGAATTCGTAGTTTTCATATGCTTTAAATAATTTTTCTTTTAAATTTTCCAGTTCAGCCAATATCCATTTATCAATTTCTTCTAAATCTTCGTATTTTAAACTGCGCTCTTTATAAAAATCACTTAGGTTTCCCAATAAAAATCTAATTGTATTGCGGATTTTCCTATAACCTTCAATTAAGCGAGTCATTATTTCATTTGAAAGTTTTATATCTTCACGATAATCAGTAGCACAAGCCCAGAGTCTCAAAATATCAGCACCATATTTTTCAATTATGCTTTGAGGTGCAATTACATTGCCCAGCGATTTACTCATTTTTCGCCCTTTCGCATCTACTACAAAACCATGTGTCAAAACACTTTTATATGGAGCTTTGCCAAGTGTGCCTACAGATTCTAAAAGAGATGAATGAAACCAGCCTCTGTGCTGATCTGAACCTTCCAGATACATATCGGCAGGCCATTTTATTTTATTGTAAAGCACTGCTTTGTGAGAAACACCAGAGTCAAACCATACATCAAGTATATCTTCAACTTTCTCAAAATCTTGGCTGCCACACTCACATTTATAATCTTTTGGCAAAAAATATACATTATCTTTTTCAAACCATACATCTGCGCCAAATTGTTCAATACTTTTTGCTGTAAAATCTAGTATTTCTTTATCTTTAACTATTCTGCCACATTTTTTACATCTAAATAAAGCAATAGGCACACCCCAGGCACGTTGCCTTGAAATGCACCAATCTGGCCTGTTTTCTACCATCGCATAAATCCTATTTTGGCCAGATTTTGGTATCCACTGAACTTTTTTTATTTCTTCCAAAGCTTTTGATCTTAAATCATTTTTTTCCAGTGATATAAACCATTGTTTTGTGGCTTTAAATATTACGGGTTTTTTACATCGCCAACAATGCGGGTAAGAGTGAACAATTTCTTCTTCTTTTAGCAGCATACCGTTTTTCTTTAGTAATTCTATAATTTTTTCATTGGCTTTAAATACGTGTTCGCCAGCAAAATATTGAACATCTTGTGTAAACCTACCATCTTCATCAACAGGTGAGTAAATACTTAAATTATATTTAAGACCTACTTCATAATCTTCTTCACCATGACCTGGAGCTGTATGAACTAAACCTGTACCCACCTCTAAATTTACATACTCAGATAGAATCATTTTTGATATTCTATCATAAAATGGATGTGCAAGCTCATACCCTTCTAAATCTTTGCCTTTTGTTTCTTTTATAATCTGTGCATCTTTTATTTCAAATTTTTCCATTAATTTATCGCATAATTCTTTGGCAACAAGCAATACTTCCCTTTCTTTTACTTGTACAAATACATAATCGATATCTGGACCAACAGCCACGGCTAAGTTTGCTGGCAAAGTCCAGGGAGTAGTTGTCCAAATAACTGCACTTACTGCTTTGCCCAAAAACTTTTTATCTTCTGATCCTAAATCGCTTATAAAATCAAATTTAACATATATAGAAATAGATTTATCTTCTTCATATTCAATTTCTGCTAAAGCAAGTGAGGTTTTGCAAGACATACACCAATGAACTGGTTTTTTGCTTTCATACACGTAACCATTATTTAGAAACTCTAAAAATTCCTTATAAATTGTAGCTTCATAATCATAACTCATTGTTAAATAAGGTTTATCCCACTGACCCAATACACCGAGTCTTTTAAATTCCTGCTTTTGAATATCTATAAATTTTGTCGCATAATCTCTGCAAGCTTTTCTTGTTTTTGCTTTATCCATCACGCCATATTCTTTTTCTACATTATGTTCTATTGGTAAACCATGACAATCCCAGCCAGGTACATATGGTGAACTGTAACCCATCATAGTTTTGCTTTTTATAACCATATCTTTAAGTATTTTATTTAATGCAGTACCCATATGTATATGCCCATTTGCATAAGGCGGTCCATCATGTAAAACAAACATATTACTATTTTTTCTTGATTCCAAAATTTTATTATATATATCTTTATCTTCCCAAAATTTTAAAATTTCTAATTCTTTAATAGGCAAATTTGCTTTCATTGGAAAAGCAGTTTCTGGCAAATTCAGCGTATTTTTATAGTCCATTTTCTTTCCCCCTAATAGCAGCTTTAAATTTATCTTTTAAACTTAAAAATATCTCATTGATAAGTTTTTCTATATCTTCATCTGAAAGTGTTTTCTCCTGGGAATATAACTCTATTCTAAAATTTAGACTCTTTTTGTTTGCCATATCGTACACATCAATAAGATTTACTTTATAAACAAATTCAAAATTACTGATAGTACTTTTTATTTCATCTACACGTTCACTTTTATCAACCACGATATTTAAATCTCTAACAACTATCGGGAATTTTGGTAAAGACTTATAATGAAAACTCTTAAATCTATCAAAACTATCAATTAAGATCTCTCCATATAAAACACCTGATTTTAAAAACTTAATCTCAAAAATATCATAAACATTTGGGTGAATTTCTCCAAAAAAACCAATATAATTTCCATTGTTATAGACAGCTAAAGTTTTTTTGGGATGCATAAATGCAAGCTCTTGATTTTTAAATTCTATATTACACTCAAATAAACCAAATATTGCCTCAAATAATCCTTTTATATCATAAAAGTCAAATAAATTTTTTTGCGTATACCAATTTATTGGTTTAAATCCATGCAATATTATGCCAAGTGCATTACTTTCATTTTCCAAATCAAAAATTTTACCAATTTCAAATAAAGCAACGGATTTTATATTGTGATTTAAATTAAAAACTAAATTTTCCATTAAGCCTAAAAATAGCGTATTTCTCATGCAGTTTTGTTCTTGTGTTAGTGGGTTTTTTAAATACAATAGATTACTTGAATTGGTAAGTTTTGATAGTAAATGACCATCAACAAATGAATAATTTATAGCTTCAAATAAACCATTTGATTTTAACAATAGCCTAATTGAGTCTTTTTTATCTTTAACAGGCTCACAGTTTATACTCATACAAGGCTTTGTAGAAGGCAGTTTATCGTAGCCATCAATTCTAGCTATCTCTTCTGCAATATCTTCCATATTTTCGATATCAATACGATAAGTGGGGACAATAGCAACCAAATTCGAAGGTGTTTCTTTAATTTCAAAACCTATTTGATAAAACTTTTTCTTTTCATATTTTGAACCTAAAAAATTATTTATTTCATCAACAGTAAATGTTACTTCTATGGGTGCTTTTTTGGTAATATTTTTTGTGATGCCGACTACTTCAGCATTAGCATATTGCTTTAATAAATCTATAGCAAAATACGTTGCATATTCATTTAAATTTGGATCAATGCCTCGTTCAAACCTATAAGAGCTCTCAGAAGATAACTTTAGTTTTTTTGATGTTTTTCTTATGCGTTCTGGAACAAAATAAGCACATTCAAGAATTATGTTAGTTGTATTTTCATCTATTTGACTATCCCTGCCACCCATTATACCAGCTATTGCAATAGCTTTTTTATCATCAGATATGACAAGATCATCTTCAAGTTCATACTCCACATCATTTAAAGCTACAATGCGCTCTTTTTTAAAAGCATTTCTAACAATAATCTTATTTCCAATTTTATCTTTATCAAAAGCATGCATCGGCTGACCCAAAGCCAACATGCAATAATTTGTAATGTCAACTACATTATTTATGGGCCTTACACCACACTTTATAAGCTTTTGTCTTATATCAAAACATGAAGATGTTATGTTAACTTTCAAATTACTTGCAATGTAACTTGGACAATCTTTATCCAAAATCACACTAAATTTATTATCTTCTTTAATTATCTGGCATTCTTTTAATTTTATTGGTTTATTGTAATAAATGGATACTTCTCTTGCTATACCCAAAATACTTAAGCAATCAGCCCTATTTGGCGTAATACTTATGTCAAAAATAAAATCGTTAAATACTTCCAAGTCTTTAAGTTTTGTGCCAACCTCAAATGAACTATCAAGGACAAATACATTGTTTGAAGTTTCTTCTAAACCAAGCTCACTTGCTGATAGCAAAAAGCCTTCAGAAATGTATTTCCCAAATTTCTTTTCTTTTACTATACCATTAAAATTAGTACCTGCTTGTGCAACGCCAACTTTATCACCGATATCTAAATGATAATCACTTGTTACAATAGAAAGTTGTTTTTTTCCAATATCAACAACTAAAAGGTAAAGATTGTTTGGCAAAGGTTGCCTGGATAAAATTTTTCCTACAATACTATCAAAACATGCATCTTGTGTATTAATGATAGATTCTACTTCTAAACCAGATAACGTAAATTTTTCTGCTAATTCAAAAGAACTAACAGGTATATCTACAAATTCTTTTAACCAATTATACGATACTTTCATACTAAACCTTTTGGATAAAATGAATTACTAAATTGTTCCAAAAACCTTAAATCATTTTCAAACATCAGCCTTATGTTATCAATTCCATACTTTAACATTGCAAATCTTTCAACACCAAGGCCAAATGCAAAGCCTCTAAAACCCTCGTACCCTACATTTTTTAATACATTTCTATGAACCATGCCGCAACCTAGTACTTCTAAATAGCCAGTATTTGAACACACCCTACAACCTTTACCACCACAAATAACACAGCCAATATCAACTTCAGCTGAGGGTTCTGTAAATGGGAAATAGCTTGGCCTGAATCTCACTTTAGTTTTACCAAAAAATTCATTTAAAAAAGCCTCCAGTACACCTTTTAAGTCGGAAAATCTTATATTTTTATCTACAGCTAAACCTTCAATCTGATGAAACATTGGTGAGTGTGTTAAATCCGAATCACGCCTGTAAACTCTACCTGGAGCTATAAACATCAATGGTGGCTTTTTTTTAAGCATTGTTCTAACCTGGACACCACTTGTTTGTGTGCGCAAAAGTCTATTTTCATCAATGTAAAAGGTATCCTGCATATCACGTGCAGGATGGTTTTTTGGTATATTTAACAACTCAAAATTATATAAATCAAGTTCAACTTCTGGTCCATCTTCTACGCCAAAACCCATTGATAAGAAAATATCAGATATTTCTTTTATCACAAGGTTAACTGGGTGAATACTACCAATATTTGGACTTTTACCATCCAAAAACAAATCAATTTCTTGAATTAATTCTTGTTGTTTTTTTGCATTTTTTATATCTTGAAGTTTACTTTCAATTTTTCGCGTAACAATTTCTTTTAATTCATTTAAAACTCTGCCCTCTTTTATTCTATCTTCTTGTGATAAACTAGCCAATTGTTTAAATAAATTGGTTATAAGACCGTTTTTACCTAAAAAAAAGCTTCTTATTTGCTTTATATCTTCTTGTGTCTTGGCTTTCTCAAGTTTTTCATCAAGCTGATTTAATACATCATGCAAATTTGCCTCCTGCAATTAAATAACTTTATGTTCTAACTTTATCCAAAAGCGCTTTAAAGTTCTCAGGATTATTAATAGCAAGCTCACTTAGCATTTTTCTGTTTAGCAATATATTTTTTTGCTTTAAAAGATTTATAAATTGGCTGTAAGTTAAACCATTTTCACGCACTGCTGCATTAATTCTTGCAATCCATAGTCTTCTGAATTGTCTTTTGCGTTCTTTCCTTCCTACATAAGCATTAGCTAAAGCTCTTCTTACTGATTCTTCAGCATTTTTAAATGTAGAATGTCTTCTTTGATAGAAACCTTTTGCTAATTTTAAAATTTTCTTATGTCTTCTTCTTCTTACAATACCAGTTTTTACCCTCAATTTAAACCTCCAAGCATCTTTTTGAGATTGTTAGCAATTGTGCCTTTCAAAATTCGAGCCTGTCCTAGTCTCCTTTTTCTTTTTGAAGATTTGTGCGCAAGTAAATGACTTTTATTGGCTCTTCTTGTTTTTAAAAATCCATTAGCTGTTACTTTAACTCTTTTTGCTGCAGATTTTTTAGTTTTAAACTTCATTAAAATATCCTCCAATTATTTTTTTGGTATAAAAGATACAGTTAACCTTCTTCCTTCGAATGTTTCTTTACCTTCCGGGACTGCATAATTTTCTAAATCATTTTTAATCCTATCAGATAAAACAAAAAACAAATTTTTCTTTTCAATTTCCCTGCCTTTAAAAAATATACTAAATTTTACCTTATCACCATTTTTTAAAAATTCAATTGCATTGTTAAGTTTTACTTTGTAATCATTTTCTGCAATATTGAGCCTCATTTTCAGCTCTTTAACTTTCATTATTTTTTGTTTTTTCTTGCTTTTTTCTTCTTTTTTTTGCTTATCATACTTGAATTTTCCATAATCCATTATTTTGCAAACTATTGGATCCGCATTTGGCGCAATTGCAACCAAATCCAAATCAGCAGCGTGAGCTTTTTCCAAAGCTTCTTTAAGGCTTACTATACCAAGTTGTTTGCCGTCTTGATCAATTAGCCTTACTTTGTCAGCTCTAATCTGGTCATTAATTGGTGGCAGGTCACACTTGGAAACTATAAAACACCCCCTGATTCATTCTTAATCTTTGTAATGAATTCATCAATGCTTAACAAACCCAAATCTCCTTCTTTTCTTTTTCTAACAGAAACCCCATTTTTTTCACTTTCTTTTTGACCTACAACAAGTACATATGGTATTTTTTCTAGCTCAGCGTAACGGATTTTCTTGCTTATGGTTTCGTTTCTTTTTTCTATATCAACTCTAATTTCGGCTTTTTTTAGTTGCTCATACACATCATTTGCATAATTGTCAAATTTTTCAGAAACAGGAATTACTCTTGCCTGAATAGGTGCTAACCACAAAGGAAAATCACCTGCATAATTTTCTATCAACACAGCAATAAAACGCTCTATCGAGCCAAGTATGACCCTATGTACCATAACAGGTCTTTTTGGTAAACCATCTTTATCGATGTATTCTAAATTAAACCTCTCTGGTAATGTAAAATCACACTGAATGGTAGCGCACTGCCATTTTCTGCCAATTGCATCTTTTAGTTTAACATCAATTTTAGGTCCATAAAAAGCGCCATCGCCTTCGTTTATCTGATATGGCCTTTTTGTATTTTCTAAAGCATTAATTAGCGCATTTGTTGCATTTTCCCAATCTTCATCAGTGCCAATTGATTTTTCAGGCCTTGTTGAAATTTCCATCTCATAATCAAATTTAAATATGTCCATGGCATATTTTACAAAATCCAAAACACCTATAATTTCGTCATTTAGTTGTTCTTTTGTACAAAAAATATGCGCATCATCTTGCGTAAATTCTCTAACCCTAAGAAGACCATGCAACACGCCACTTTTTTCATGTCTGTGAACCACCCCAAGCTCAAAAAATCTTTTTGGCAATTCTCTGTAGGACCTTAAACGAGATTTGTAAACCTGGATATGGCCAAGGCAGTTCATAGGCTTTATACCAAAAGAAACATTTTCAATTTCTGTAAAATACATATTTTCTCTGTAATTATCATAATGACCGCTAACTTTCCATAATTGAGTTTTTAGTAATTCTGGACCTCTAACAAATTCATATCCTCTTTTTAAGTGCTCTTTTTTCTCAAATGTTTCAATAATCTCTCTAAGCATTGCACCTTTTGGGTGCCAAATAACAAAACCAGCTCCTACGTCATCATTTATACTAAATAAATCAAGTTCTTTCCCTAACTTTCTGTGGTCTCTCTTTTTAACTTCTTCTAAAAAATTTAAATAATTGTCCAGATCTTCTTTTGTTGCAAATGCTGTACCGTATATACGCTGCATACTTGGACGAGTTTCGTCACCCCTAAAATAAGCGCTTGCAACGCTCAAAAGCTTAAAATGCTTTAAATAATTAGTTGATGGTATATGTGGCCCCCTGCAAAAATCAACAAAATCACCTTGCTGATACAAGCTTACCTGTTCATCTGGTATACTTTCTATAATCTCTACTTTATACTCATCGCCTTTTTCTTTAAAAAGCCTTAAAGCTTCTTTCTTTGACACATTTGTGCGAGCAAATGGATAATTAGCTGCTGTAATCTTTTTCATCTGTATTTCAATGGCTTTTAAATCATCCTGTGTCAGAGGTCTGCCCACATCAACATCATAATAAAAACCATTTTCTATTGCAGGACCTATAGCAAACTTTGCATTTTTAAATAGTGTTTGAATAGCTTGAGCCATAATATGAGCTGCAGAATGCCGAAGAATTTCCAAACCTTCTTTTGAATCTATATCTATAAATTCCACATCGCTTTCTTTATCTAAAGTAAAATTTAAATCAACAATTTTGCCATCAACTTTCGCTGCTATAACATTTTTTAACTTATGCGCTTTAACATAATCAAACAAATTTACACCTTTTCCTATTCGCATTTTTTAACCTCTATATGGTGGGCGCAGGTGGTTTCGAACCACCGACCACTTGCGCGTCAAGCAAGTACTCTTCCCCTGAGCTATGCGCCCAATTGAGACTATTCATAGCATTTTATTTAAAAAATGTCAATTTACTTTTATCTGTGGCAAATCTTTTAACGCTTTTTCAATTAACTCATCTGAAAATTCAGCATCTTGCATATTGCCAGATAAGTAATTGTCATAGGCTGCCATATCAAAATGGCCATGACCGCTAAAACAGATTAAAATATTTTTTTGCTTTTGCTCTTCTTTGGCTATAATTGCTTCATTTATAGCAGCTTTTATTGCATGGGCTGTCTCTGGTGCTGGAATAATGCCTTCCGTTTTAGCAAAAAGTACTGCTGCTTCAAATACTTCCGTTTGTTTAAGCGTTGTAGCTTCAATTAGACCATCTTTGTAAAGCCTACTAATAATAGGCGAGTCTCCATGATAACGAAGCCCACCAGCATGTATGGAAGGCGGCATAAAATTATGACCTAAAGTGTACATAAACAAAAGTGGTGTCATTTTTGCAGAATCTGCAAAATCGTAAGTATAAACACCTTTTGTAAGCGTAGGACAACTTTGTGGTTCTACTGCAACTACCCTAACTTGTTTACCATTAATTTTGTCTCTAATAAAAGGCAAAGCAATACCACCTAAATTGCTTCCACCGCCGCAGGGCGCAAGTATCACATCAGGATACTCTCCAATGAGTTCAAATTGTCTTTTTGCTTCCAAACCAATAATAGTTTGATGCAGCAATACATGATTTAAAACGCTTCCAAGACTGTAATGCGTATTTGGGTTTTCAAGGGCTGCTTCAATTGCTTCACTTATGGCTATACCCAAAGACCCATTGTTATGTGGATCTTTTTCTAAAATTTTTCTACCTATATTCGTTGTGTTTGAAGGTGATGGATATATCGTAGCACCCCATACATTTATCATTGATTTTCTGTATGGTTTTTGCTCATAGCTAACCTTTACCATATAAACTTTTACATTTAAACCAAACATACTGCCAGCAAAAGCCAGTGCGCTTCCCCATTGGCCTGCTCCAGTTTCTGTAGTCAAAGACAATATACCTTCTTTCTTATTGTAATACGCCTGCGCTATAGCTGTGTTTGGTTTATGAGAGCCAGCAGGAGAAACTGATTCGTTTTTGTAATAAATTTTAGCTGGTGTATTCAATGCTTTTTCTAAATTATAAGCTCTAACCAAAGGCGTTGGTCTATATATTGCGTAAATTTCTCTAATTTCTTGAGGTATTTCTATCTCACTTTTGTTGCTTAATTCTTGTTCAATCAGCTCTTTTGCAAATAAACGCTCCAGATCCTGCGGATTTAAAGGTTGATTTGTGGCTGGATTCAAAGGCGGTTCTATTTTGTTTGGTAAATCTGGCAATACATTATACCAATATTTTGGCATATCCGATTCATTAAGCAAAATTTTTTTTACTTCCATTATCTACTCCTTAATAATTTTATAACAAATTTATAACACTATTGATAAAAAATTTCAACAATAAAAATATTGACTAACCAAAAAAATACCTTCTCGTAAACATTGAACTATTTAAAACATAGACATGTTTTTTTGGATCTACTTGCTTTATATAATTGAGTTCTTTCAATGTTTTTATGTGTTTGTATACAATTACTTTTGATAAACCCAAATCTTCTGCAATAATTTCTGGATCGCCTTTAATTTGCCAATTATCTGTAGGTATCTTTGAGGCTTCATTAAAAAACCACCATAATGTATTTAATGCTCCCCCTAATTCTTTTTCTTTTATATCTTTCAATATTTGAATAATGGTCGATTTTGGTATATCAATATAAATAGTCATAAATCACATTCACTTTCTACCCAGATACGCTTCTACAACTTTCTGGGAAGATAAGAGCTCTTCAGATGTGCCACTTAACACTATTTTCCCCACTTCCAATACATATCCTCTATTTGCAAATTTTAAAGCCGCTTTGGCATTTTGTTCTACCATAAGAATTGTAACACCACTGTTTCTAATTTGCTTTACAGTATCAAAAATAATCTTGGTTAAAGCAGGTGATAATCCAAGGCTTGGCTCATCTAAAAGTAAAAGCTTTGGCTTGCTCATTAAAGCCCTTCCAACTGCTAACATCTGTTGCTCACCACCTGAAAGTGTTCCTGCGAGTTGTTTTGATCTTTCTTTTAATCTTGGAAAAAGATTATAAATCCATTCAAGCGTGTTTTTGTCGATTTGTTTTTGCGTATATGCTCCAAGCATCAGATTTTCATATACTGTCAATGTACCAAATATCCTTCTGCCTTCTGGAGCATGTGATATACCTAAACGCACTATTTTATGGGGATGCAAGTGATCAATTCGTTTTCCTTCAAAAATTATTTCTCCTTTTTTTGGTTTTACCAGACCACTTATGGCTCTTAACGTTGTGGTTTTGCCTGCACCGTTTGCGCCTACAAGTACAACTATTTCTCCGGATTTTACATTAAAAGTAATATCTTTTAGAGCTACAACAGAACCATAAGAAACTTCTAAGTCAGTTATTTGTAAAATTGTTTCCATTATTCACTTCCCAAATACGCTTCTATTACCTGTGGATTTGATTGAATTTCGCTTGGAATACCTTCAGCTATTTTTTCACCAAAATTCATCACTATTATATATTCTGCAAGACTCATCATCATATCCATATCATGTTCAATAAGAAGTATTGTAATACCCATAGCTTTAATCTGATATATTAAATCAACAAGTTCTTGCGTTTCTTTATTATTTAAACCTGCTGCTGGTTCATCTAAAATAAGCAACTTTGGTTCACTAGCAAGAGCTCGCGCTATTTCAACTTTTCTTTGTAATCCATAAGGCAAACTACTAACAATTGAAGTTGTATATTCACTCAATTTTAACAAATCAATATAATATTTTATTTTTAACCAATTTTCTTTTTCATCTTTAAAGTATTTTGGAGTCCTAATTAAACTATCAAACCAAGTTTGACGACATTTAGTGTGTCTGCCTGCCATAATATTTTCTGCAACACTCATAGATGGAAACAGTCTAATAGTTTGAAATGTTCGTGCGATGCCTAACTTTGATATAACATGAGGTTTTAAACCCGTTATATTTTTTCCATCAAAGTAAATAGTGCCTTTTTCAGGTTTATATATACCCGTTATACAATTAAAAACTGTGGTTTTACCAGCTCCATTTGGTCCAATGAGACCCAAAATCTGATTGTTTCTTACTTCAAAACTTAAATTATTTATTGCAACTATACCACCAAATGTTTTAAAAACATTATTCAATTGTAAAAGCATACTTAACTCTCTTTGGTTAAATACTTTGGTAATTTTCCAAACTTTGCAGGCCAAATACCTTGAGGACGTAATATCATAGTTAAGATCATAGCAATGCCAAAAACAAAATATCTTGCTGTTGCAAACTCTCTAAAAAATTGAGGCACAACAAACATAACAAAAGTACCAAGAAGTATGCCGGGAATAGATGATGGGCCACCAACAATAACTATAGTAAAAAAAAGAACAGATTGTGTAAAGTTAAATGTTTCAGGACTTACAGCAGCATATTGAACTGCAAAAATTACACCTGCTAAACTTGCGACACCAGCTCCCAAAGCAAATGCTAAAACTTTATAAAATCTTTTATTTACACCAAAACTTTCTGCTGCTATTTCGCTTTCTCTTAAATAATGAAACGCTCTTCCTAATTTACTTTTATCGATATTGTATATAATGAGCATTGTAATTAACAAAATAAACCATGCAAAGTAATAGATTGCCCTTTGACTTGAGATATTTATTCCAAATATCACTGGCGCTCCTATACCAAATATTCCATTTGGACCACCTGTTAAGCCAAATAAATTATTCTGCAATGCCTGGTAAAAAATAATATTAAAACCAATTGTTGCAACAAGTAAATAATCTCCTCTTAGATGAATTATTGGCCAAGATATGATAATCCCAAACAAAGCGGATAATGCTATAGCAATGGGAATTGTATAAATTATAGGAATATTGTATACTGTATTTAAAATTGCTGCAGTATAAGCACCAATGCCAAAAAAAGTAGCATGACCCATATCAAACATGCCTGCTTTACCCAAAACAATATCCTGACTTAAAGCCACCACAGAGTAAAGTGCAAACGTTGTACCTATATCAACCCAAGATGGATCAACAAAATGTGGGTATATAACAGCAATTGTAAAAAACAAAATATACCAAACCAAGTTTTTTCTCATTAAACTTTCTCCGCTACTCTTTCACCTAAAATCCCGGTTGGCTTTATAATCAAAATTATAATTAAAAGTGCAAAAGTTAAAGCCTCAGACCATGTGTTTGAAACGTAGCCAGCGATAAGCACATTAAAAATCCCAAGCAACATACCACCAAGCATAGCACCGGGAATATTTCCAATGCCTCCAATAATTGCAGCAATAAAAGCATTAAGTCCATAAATCCAGCCCATTTGAAAATAGAGTTCTCGATAATAAATACCTATAAAAAGGCCGCCAATAGAGCCCAAAAAGGAACCTAGCGCAAATATTGCTATTATTATACCATTAACATTAATACCCATCAGTTTTGCAGCATCTTGATCTATCGCGCTTGCTCTAATAGCAGTGCCAATTTTTGTCCTATTAATAAAAATATACAAAGCAATCATTAAAATGATTGAAAGCAAAAGTATTGCTATTTGAGTGGAATTAATAACTACACCACTTATGTGCCACCTCGTGCTTGGAAATATATTTGATGGAAAAACCTTGATGTTTGGTCCCCAAATCAGCATAATACCGTTTTCTATTGCAAGCGATGCACCAAGCGCTGATACAACTGCACTCAGCCTTGGTGCTTTTCTTAGCGGTCTATAAGCTAATCTTTCTAATATTATGCCAAATAAAGATATAAACATAGCTGTTACAGTAAACATTAAGATAACTGCCCATAAATTAGACAAATGCATTCCAAAAGCTTGCATAAGAACAGTTAATCCCACATAGGCCGCAAGGGCCACAAGGTCACCATGTGCAAAGTTGATGAGCTTCATCACACCATACACCATAGTATAACCTATGGCCACAAGGGCATAAATACTTCCTATTGCCAAACCATTAACAATTTGCTGTAAAAAAATTTCCATACTTAGTCTTCTTTGTAAACAACTTTGTATTGATTGTTATTGTAAATTTCATAAGCCATAAACCTGCTACCAGCTCTTTCACCATCTTTTGTAAAAGTTATAGGACCGGTTATACCAGGAAAATTTTTCAAATTGTGCAAAAAGGCTGCTAGTTTTTTGGTATCTGTTGTTTTAGTTTTTTCGATTGCATACATTATGGCCCTTAAACCATCTGCATTAAATAGCGTCCAAATACTTGGTGGCATCATATGGTATTTTGCTTGGTAATCTCTCAAAAATTCTTTTGCTAAAGGATATGGCAAAATATCTGGCCTTGGAACATTAATCATATAAACGCCATTTGCAGACTTTCCTGCTAATTTAAAGAATTCTGGGTTATCATTTGAGTCTCCACCTACAAAAGCTGCTTTAATACCTAAAGCAACTTGTTGTGCCCTAATTAATCCACCATCTGTATAATAGCCGCTAAAATAAATCACGTCAGGGTTCATAGCTTTAATTTTAGTTAAAATTGGCGTAAAGTTTTGTGAACCAGCTTGAATTTTTCCTTTATATATTACATTGCCGCCAATTTTCTTAAGGGCCGCTACAGTAGCATCAGCTAAATCTGAAGAATAAGTAGAGTAATCAGATAAAACCACAATACGTTTAAAATGCATTTTTTTAACTAAAAAATCAGCTGTAAATGTTGCTTCTGCGCTATTTGGACAAGAGTTTCTAAAAAATGTCCAATAACCATGTTTTGTTAGAGAATCGGCTGTAGCATCGCTTGTTTGCAAAACACCTGCTCTTGCATAAATTGGTTCAGCTGACTCTGCTGGTGTTGAAGAATATGTACCAATTACTGCTATAACACCATCATTTACTAGTTTTCTTGCGCAAATTGCTCCTCCTACTGCCGTGCCTTCATCGTCACATGTAACAACCTCTAACTTTTTACCCAACAAACCACCTTTTGCATTTTGCTGTTCAACCAACATTTTTACTGCATTATCAATACCTTGGCCTTCATTTGCAAAAGGACCTGTAATTGGTGCTTGAACACCAATTTTAATTACACCTGCAGCATAAGAACTGCTAAAGCTTAAAACAAAGATGAGCGAAACTACTACCCATAATAGGTTTTTTAGTTTCATAAACACCCCCTTGCATAAATAAATTTTTACATTTAAATATAGAACTAAATTTACTAAATATCACAAATTAATTTAATAGTCAAGTAGTTTTAAATTTTTTTTATAACTTACTTGACTTAATAAAATTAAGTGTATATAATTTAAAGTAAAGTAAGTTTTTGGAGGTTCAAAATGAAAAATTGTAAAGTTAAAGTACCTCAAGCATTAAATGAACCGGTTTATAATTATGAGGTAGGATCAACTCACAGGCAATTATTAAAGGATGCTATAAAAAAAATAAAATCGGAGAGGGTTGAAATACCTTTAATTATTGGTGGCAAAGAGTACAAAACAGAAAAAAAAGTAGAAATTCGTTCCCCTCATGATCACAGTGAACTTCTTGGTTATTATTACAAAGCATCAAAAGACGAAATAGCCCTGGCTATAAATGAAAGCTTAAAGGCTGCAAAAATCTGGAGTAAGTACGATTTTTCAGAACGCGCTGCAATTTTTCTCAAAGCAGCAGAACTATTAAGTACTAAATATAGATACCTGATAAATGCAGTTACGATGATTTCTATAAGCAAAAATGCATTTCAAGCGGAAATTGATTCAGCTTGTGAGCTTATAGATTTCTTGCGTTTTAATGTTTACTACATGCAACAAATTTATGAAGACCAGCCTTACTCGCCAAAAGGGGTGTGGAATATTATGCAGTATAGACCACTTGAAGGTTTTATTTTCGCTGCACCTCCATTTAATTTTGTATCAATATCTGGCAATTTACCTACAGCACCAGTAATTATGGGTAATGTATCAATATTTAAACCTGCATCAAGTTCCGTATATGCCCCATATATTTTTATGCAAGTATTAAAAGAAGCAGGTTTACCTGATGGTGTAATAAACTTTTTACCTGCACAAGGCTCTGAAATAGGTGAATACATTTTTTCTAACCCATATTTTGCAGGTCTACATTTCACTGGTAGTGTGGAAACTTTTCATAATATGTGGTCAACAATTGCCAAAAATATACCATTATATAAGTCATATCCTCGCATTGTTGGTGAAACGGGCGGCAAAGATTTCATATTTGCACATCAAAGTGCCGATAAAAAAGCTTTAATAACAGCTATAATAAGGGGCGCTTTTGAGTATCAAGGACAAAAATGCTCGGCGGTATCAAGAGTATACTTGCCAAAAAGTTTATACAATGAAATAAAAGATGATCTATTCCATGAAATAGACAAAATTAAAATTGGAAGTCCAGAAGATTTTAGAAATTTTATGAATGCTGTTGTTGATAAAGAAGCATTTAAAAAAATATCTTCATATATTGAGTATGCTAAAAACTCAAATGAAGCTAAAATTCTAAAAGGTGGAAAATGCGATGATACTCAAGGTTACTTCATAGAACCAACGGTTATTTTAACTGATAACCCACAATTTAAAACAATGACAGAAGAGATCTTTGGACCTGTTGTAACATTTTACCTATACGATGATTCAAAATATAAAGAAACACTTGAACTATGCGACCAAACAAGCCCATACGGTTTAACAGGCGCTGTTTTTGCACAAGATCGAGCAGCCATTAATCTCGCCGTTGAAAAGTTAGAACAAGCAGCTGGAAATTTTTACATTAATGATAAGCCAACAGGAGCAGTAGTAGGCCAGCAACCATTTGGGGGCGCAAGGGCAAGTGGCACAAATGACAAAGCAGGTAGTCTATTAAACTTAATCAGGTGGACAAGCGCAAGAGCTATAAAAGAAAACTTTAATCCACCTCAAATGTTTGAATATCCTTTCATGATGGAGGAATAAAATAATGTCTTTATTTCACACAATTGTGTCAAATACAATTGATTACGTGCCATCAAACATCGTTTCTATATTTGCCAAAAAATATATTGCAGGTTCATACTTAGAAGATGCTTTGAATCTTACTAAAATATTTAACAGAAATGGCATCATGAGTACGATTGATGTTCTTGGTGAAGATGTAAAAAAAATTGAAGAAGCAGTTTTTTATAAAAATGAGTGCATAAGAGTACTCGAAGAAATTAAAGCTAACAATTTAAATGCCAATCTATCTCTAAAGCCCACACAGATGGGCTTTGCTTTAAGTAAAAGATTAGGTTTTGACCATATTAGAGAGATAGTAAAAAGGGCTTTTGAACTTGATAATTTTGTGCGGATAGATATGGAAAACTCCCCATACACAACAGACACTATTGAAATGTATAAACAACTTAGAAAAGAATTTGGTCAACACGTAGGAACAGTTTTACAAGCTTATTTAAAAAGAACAATAGATGATATTGAGTATTTATCCGATGATAAAATGAACATAAGACTTTGCAAAGGCATTTATGTTGAATCAGAAAAAATTGCCTACAAAAATCGAGAGATTATTGTAGAAAATTATAAGTATTGCTTAGAAGAATTGTTCAAGAAAAAAGCTTATGTGGGCATTGCTACACATGATGAAAAGCTTATATTTCACGCAATGAAACTTATTAAAGATTATAATCTAAAACCAGATGAATATGAGTTTCAAATGTTATTGGGAGTAGGCGAAAACTTAAAACAATTTATATTAGATAAAAAACATAGACTAAGAATTTATGTTCCATATGGTGAACAATGGCTAGCATATGCTAAACGCAGACTAAAAGAAAATCCGAATATAATTAAAACTGCTTTACATTTAGAGTAAATTAATGTCTAAAATAAACATATATAAAGAACAACTTAGTGCATATTTTTATTTAGCGCTTTGTATTATATTATGGGCAGCAATTCCTGTAGTATCAAAAAAAATACTTGTTGAGTTAAATAATATCCAAATGCTTTTTTATTCAAGTATTATATCTTTTGTTGTTTTATTTTTCGTTAATATTTTTCAAAACAAATTACATTTACTAAAACAATACAAATTCAAAGATTATGCAAATATGTTTTTACTGGGCTTTTTGGGTACTTATTTTTGTTATCTTATTCTTTATGGAGCTTTTAGTATTGCTGGTGCACAAGAGGTTTTTCTGCTTGCTTATACCTGGCCTATAATGGTTGTGATTTTAGGAGTTTTTATATTAAAAGAACGTTTAACTTTTAAAAAAATAATCGCTATCCTTATTAGTTTCTTTGGTATATTTGTAATTGTAACAAATGGCAATTTAACAAACCTAAATTTTTCTAACCTCAAAGGAGATTTTCTTGCATTGCTTTATGCATTTGTATTTGCTTTATTCAGCATACTTGGTAAAAAATTTAAATATGATCAAACTGTATCGGCTTTAGTATTTTTTTTAGCTGCAGTTATTTTTATGATACCAACTGTTTTACTATTATCACATATAAAATTACCAAGTATAAATGTATGGTTTTGGTTGTTTTTAAATGGTTTTTTTATAAATGGCATATCTTATGTATTTTGGTTTAAAGCACTAAAAGCTCCAACATACCTTGTTTCTAATTTGTTATATTTAACACCTTTTCTATCTTTGGTTTATATACATATATTTTTGGGCGATAAAATACTTATTAGTTCATTTATAGGTCTTAGTATAATTGCAAGTGGTATATTAATTCAAAGCATCAAATCAAATTAAATCACCATCAAGACCGCGTATTTTCATTGCTTTTGTGGGACATACTTTAACACATAACTCACATGCTATACATTTATCCTTATAAAATGAAACCTTCATTGTTTGTCTATCATCTATAATAAGAGCATCGGTTGGACAAACACTTAAGCAATACCCGCAGTGGTAGCACAAATCATCGTCTCTAAAAACTCGGTCTTCTATACTAGAAATCTCAACACCGTTTTCTTTTAAGTATTCAATACCGCTATTGTAGGCATTTTCTGTTCCAATAAGCTCAAGTATCATCAAGCCTTCTTTTTTAGGCGAAATTTTTGCTTCCATCACATTAAATGTCAAATCGTACTTTCTGGAAAGTTCACAAATAATAGGTCTACCAGCTGCTTTTTTGGAAAATTTTAATAAAACTTTTTTTGCTATCACTATTAGCCTCCTAACTCAATATCGCCCCAAAAAGCTATCTTGCCATCACAAATAAAGCAACATCCAATTGTTTCTTTGTATTTTCTTGCAAGATCAACTGCTTTATGAAGGTCTTTATCGTTTTTTATTATATTACCACAAGCACTTGCCAGACAATCACTAAAATATGCATCGTGAGAAATAATAAGTGACACATCACTTATGCCAAATGATAGAGATGGCCCTACCTTAGCACTTGATGTGCATATACCATATGGTTTATCAGATTTTTTCAAAAGTATTGTAATATCATTTAATGGGTGATCTTTACCTACATATAAACCTAAGCTTACGTCTTTGTTTAACTTCAAAAAAATATCGCCACCATTTTCTACAATGCATTCTTCGCAATGCTTCAATAATACCTTTCCTAATTCCTGCGAAATAGCCCCAGCTACGCAAGCCATTGGACCAACATCCATCATTTGTGATGTTTTAATCATTTTTTTTACTATAAAGGGAGCGCTTTTATCTTGTTTTATGGGTGAAAGTGATGTAAAAAATTCTTTTGACTTTAAAATATAGTTTTCTAAATCTTTCCTAATTTTATATAATGTTTCAAATGCTATTTCCTTTAGATCTTTGCATGTTTTTACAAATAAATTACTCTCTTTTATTGTTACTTCAAAACCGTATAAATCGTTAACAACATTTTGCCTATAAAATCTTAGCATTTCACATACTTAAGTGGTTCATAATCACTTGATTGCCCAATTAAACAAGCTGGGTTAGTAAGGTAAAATTTACCATCCAATATCCATTTTTTTAACTCTTCAGCAATTTCAAGTGCCATGTAATAGCTTGATAGTGGTGTTGTTGGTACCTCTTTACCGTCAATTATGATTGTACCACTTCTGAGTTCTTTGTAAGTTACAAGGCCATATGTTTTATTAATTTTGTTTGGATAATCGTAACCATAATCATAAATATATGCCTGTATATCTTCATCGCTAACACCGCAAAAAAAAGCCATTTCTTCATTGATTATCGGTATAGGTATACCAATCCCCAAACTTAAAGATACACCGTATCCTAAAATTGACGCGCCTTTTATGTATTTAGTATTCATTTGCTTCATATCACCTGCAACTGCTAATGTTCCTGCACCTGATTTTGGCAAACCCCTTTCGTTTCTTTCTACGTCCGGGTCATGTTGAGTACCCTGGTAGATTACATAACCTATCCCACCACCTAAGAATATCCTTGTGCCTATGCCTATTGTCCTGTAAAACGGGTCATTAAACAACGGAGATAGCTCTCCTGCCGAAGAATACGTGGCATTGCTTATATTTGGTTTTAATACACCCATATATGTATAAATTGTTTTATCTGTAGTATTTATAGCAACAGAATAGTTTTGGTAAACATTGCGCGGGTTTAATAATGTAGCATCTCTTAAATCAGAAATAGTAATTTCTTTTTCAAACTCTTTTGCTGGATAACAATCCGTACCATAACCTTCTGCTCTAAGCAATACCTTTTTGCCAGCAATTAAATCTTCGATAACATGGCCACCGCCGTAATTAAATCTACCAGGATGAATACTATTTAACGGATCACCCTCTTTAACCGCTGTTGCTCCAAGATAACAATCAACAGCAGCCACTCCGCCATAAGCTTCAACATCATTAAACCATACCTTAGAAGCTTTTATCTTTGGTTTTGTATGCCAAAAATTTATTAGTGCGCCACTTGAGCACATTGTTCCAAAAGTGCCTGTGGTTACAACATCAACCTTTTTAGCTGCTTCTATACAACCATGTTTTCTAACGATGTCTATCATTTCTATTGCATTAACAACCACTACCTCTTTTCTTTTTATTTTTTCGTTTATTTCATCGATTGTCTTATTAACCTTAAATTCCACAGGACACCTCCTTGAATAATAATTGGTTAGTATATTACTAACCAATGTGTTTGTCAAGACTAAGCTTCATTTATTTTTTCTATATTCAGTGCTTTGCCTGTATAAACATTAATATCAACAATACAGGCATTTAGCCTCAAATCCTCCTTGCACACATCAAATTTTGTTGGCATATAAGTTATAAACTTTTCGATTATAGCTTGCTTTTTAAAGCCAATAACACCGCCATGGCATCCTGTTAAACCTACATCTGTAATATATGCTGTACCACCCGGTAAAATTTTTTCATCATTTGTCTGCACATGCGTATGTGTTCCAAGACATGCGCTAACTTTACCATCACAAAACCAGCCAAATGCCTGTTTTTCGCTTGTTGCTTCCGCATGAAAATCAATAATCTTTATTGTAGGTAAATCTTCCCTAATTAATTGATTTAATAAAATAAATGGATTTTCAACAGGATTCATAAAAATTCTACCTAAAAACGTAGCAACCAAAACCTGTGTATAATTTTTTTCTACAATTACGTAAGGTTTTCCTTTTGTATTTGGCATATTAAAAGGCCTTGCAACTTTATTCATACTATCAATATTAATAAGAAAATCCTTTTTATCCCAAACATGATTACCTGTAGTAAATGCATCAAAGTAAGGTTCTATAGCATCATACGTTTCTTTTGTTATCCCAAAACCGCCTGCTAAATTTTCTATATTTGCTATAGCTACATCGTAAGCGTATTTTTCTTTGAGAAAATCCAGTTTATCTATAACAATTTTTCTTCCTACATCCCCCACTATATCGCCTACAAACAAAATGCGCAAAAACTCAGTTTGCATACTCAACAGCCCTTAATTCTCTAATTGTTACTACTTTAACCTGTCCAGTATAAGTCATGTTTTCTTTTATTTCTTCTGCAATCTCTTTTGCGACAAGATAAGCATCATTATCGCTTGTAAATTGATCTTCAATTATAACTCTTAGCTCTCTGCCAGCTTGAATTGCATATGCATTTTTGACATTCTTGTATTTTTTAGCAATTTTTTCCAATTCTTCCAATCGCTTAATATAGTTTTCAAGTACTTCCATTCTAGCACCGGGTCTTGCTGCGCTCAAAGTATCAGCAATTGAAACAAGAACACTTTCAACACAGTTGGGCTCTACCTCACCATGATGAGACATAATAGCATTTATAACATACTCATTTTCTCCGTACTTTCTTGCTATTTCTGCCCCAATTGTTGTATGTGAGCCTTCCATTTCTTGATCCGTAGATTTTCCTATATCATGCAAAAGACCTGCCCTTTTAGCTAATTTTATATTAAGCCCAAGCTCGGCTGCCATAATCCCAGCCATGTAGGCTACCTCCACAGAATGTTGTAAAACATTTTGCGTATAGCTCGTCCTATATTTTAACATTGACAAATGCTTAATAATCTCTGGATGTAAATTTTCTATACCTAAATCGAATATTAAAGATTTAACCTCTTCAATAGCTTCCTGTTCTAGCTCCTGTTTAACTTTTTCAACAACTTCTTCTATGCGAGCCGGGTGAATTCTACCATCCTGTATCAACTTTTCTAAAGCAACTTTAGCAATTTCTCTTTTCTTTGGATCAAAACTTGATATTACAACAACTTCTGGAGTATCATCGATGATTAAATCTACACCGGTTTCTTTTTCAAAGGACCTAATATTTCTGCCTTCTCTGCCTATAATTCTTCCTTTCATCTCATCATTTGGCAAACTAACAGTAGATATTGTTTTTTCCATTACAAACGTGCTTGCCATCTTTTCCATGGTAAGGCTTAGTATTTTCTGCGAAATTTTTTTTGCATTTTCATTAACTTCTTCTTCGATTTCTCTAAGTCTTACAACAGCTTCTTTTTTTGCAACATCTTCAATTTGTTTGATAAGGTATTCTTTAGCATCTTCAGTAGTCATTCTAGCAATTTCTTCAATTTTTCTTTTTTGTTCTTCGAGTAAACTTGTAAGTTTAGCACTTTCCTCGTCTAAAAATTGCTCTTTTTCTTTAAGTTCTTCCAATTTTTTATTTAACTGTTCCTGTTTACTATCAAGTTGAAGTTGTTTTTTGTCTAAAGTCTCTTCTTTCATTTGAAGTCTTTTTTCCCATTTTTGAATTTCTTTTCTTTTTTCTCTGATTTCTTCATCAATCTGGTTTTTTGCTGTAAGTGTATAATCTTTAATATCAATTTCGGCTTTCTTTAACATGTTATCTTTTTCAATTTCTGCATTTTTGATTATATCCTCAGCTTTTTGTTTTAAATACTCCTTTTTTTTGATTTGCAGAAAATAAACACCAAGATAACCTATTAAAAGACCTAATATTAATGTTAAAACACTAAATAATATCATTGACATACCTATCTCCTACACTTTAAAATTCTTTTTTCAGTAATTATGTAATCAAGAGAAACATCGAAATCATCTTCTTGAATATAAAAATTTTTAACTTGAAAATCAAAACATACACCTACTTTTAAAGCTTTTGAATTTTTAAGTAATTTATCGTAAAAACCCAAACCATATCCCACTCTATAACCTCTTTTATCGACTGCCAGGGCAGGAACAATAAAACAATCAATGTTTTTTTTAAATGCAAAAATACCACAAAATGGCTCTAAAACAGAAAATTTACCTTTTTTAAAACTTTTTGATTTAGCAATACGTAGAAACTTTCCTTCCATTTTTGTAAAAAATATATTAAAGCTATTGCCTATTATGAAAAAGTTTGGTTGAACTTCATTATTTATAGGATTATATGAAACTACATTTTTAATACGCTTATTTTTAAGAAAATCCGCTAACTTTTTCGATATGATTTGACTTTTTGATAATACGAATTTTTTAGAATAGAGTCTTCTTTCGTTTAAAGCATCACGCCTTAATTGTTTTTTTGTATATTTATAAACTTCCATTACAAACTTCTTTAAAATTTATATTAAAGCCTAAGGTGCCGTGTGCGGAATTTTCCTAGAACCTAGCAATGATAAGTGGGTACCTCGAGAATAGCCTTTCACGGCACTTTTTCAAGCGCCATAAGGCTACCTGATACTGGCCCCCCATTGTTAGGTGTTGGCTCTAAGGAAAAATTGCATCACGAACACCCAAGGCCAATTTAAATTAAACTAAAACCTAAACCTATTATACCAAAAATAATAGAAATTTCAACATCATACAATGCTTTTAATATCGCTTTGCGATAATATTTGTATGTTATTTGCAATACAACATTTTATAGTTTCTTCTAAATCAGAAACTTTTATTATCATCACAGCATAATCTTTTATTTTTGCAGAAAACCCATACATATACTCTATGTTAATATTGCTTTCTTTGAAAGATTTTAACACTTTTGCAAGCGATCCTGGCCTATCGCTTATAGCTATAGCCAAAACTTCGGTTAGGCTTGCAGTAAAACCATTTTTGGTAAGTATTTCATGAGCAAACTTCGGGTCTTCGCAAATAAATCTTACTAT
Organism: Desulfurella acetivorans A63; assembly: GCA_000517565.1. Lineage (GTDB taxonomy): Bacteria > Campylobacterota_A > Desulfurellia > Desulfurellales > Desulfurellaceae > Desulfurella > Desulfurella acetivorans. The sequence goes on along the minus strand of CP007051.1, from coordinate 413,982 downwards.
GCCAAAATCCGATGAATCTGCAAGGCTTATGGCCTTTATATCAATGTTATTATTACCCAATACCTCAACTACATCCAGTAATCTGCCAGGTTTGTTTTCAACAAAAACGGAAATTTGATTTAATCTTTTCATTAGCTTGCCTCTATATTTTTCTTTTATCTATTACACGCTTGGCTTTACCTTCGCTGCGCTGTATAGTCCTTGGCTCAACAAGTGTAACTTTTGTTGTAATACCTAAAAGATCCTTTATATCCTTTTGAATTTGATTTTGTAAACTTTGAAGCCTTTTGATTTCATCAGAAAAAACCTTGCTATCAACTTCTACTTGCACTTCAAGCGTATCCAAATTATTAACTCTATCCACAATCAACTGATAGTGAGGTGCAAGTCCTTCAATTTCCATCAAAACTGATTCTATCTGGCTTGGAAATACATTTACACCTCTTATAATTAACATATCATCGCTTCTGCCTAATATTTTTTGTATTCGCCTATGGGTCCTGCCACACTTGCATGGTTCTTTTATAATTCTTGTAATATCTTTTGTTCTATATCTTATTAGTGGCATAGCCTGTTTTTTTATAGTTGTAATAACAAGTTCCCCTTCCTGACCATCTTCTAATGGTTCTAGTGTTTGGGGATCTATTATTTCTGGTATAAATGCATCTTCCCAAATATGCAAGCCTTCTTTAGCTTCACACTCAATTGCTACACCAGGACCCATTATCTCGCTTAGACCATATATATCCATAGCGTTTATTCGGAGTTTTTCTTCTAATTTTTGACGCATATTTTCACTCCAGGGTTCAGCCCCAAAAACGCCTACTCTTAAATTTATTTTATCAAGTAAACCCATTTCTTCTATTGTATCTGCAAGAAGCTGGGCATAAGAAGGTGTAGCTGTTAGAACAGTTGACTTAAAATCCACCATAATCATAATTTGCTTTTTGGTATTGCCTCCAGATATAGGAATTACTGCTGCGCCTAATTTTTCTGCACCGTAGTGGGCGCCTAATCCCCCTGTAAACAAACCGTAGCCATAAGCATTTTGTATAATATCTTTATCCGTTACACCGCAAGCAACAAAAGATCTAGCCATCAATTGAGCCCATTCTTCAATATCAGCTTTTGAATAACCAACAACAGTAGGTTTACCCGTTGTTCCACTTGATGCATGTATGCGAACGATTTTGTTAATAGGCATACTAAACATACCATAAGGATAGCTTTCTCTCAAATCATCTTTAGTGGTAAATGGTAATTTATGTAAATCTTTTAGAGATTTTATATCTTCTGGTAAAATATTTGCTTTTTTAAATGCTTCTTTGTAAAAAGGCACAAGAGCGTATACCCGCTCAAGTGTTTGCTGAAGTCTTTTAAATTGCAGAGCTTCTAGGGCTTCTCTTGGTAGAGTTTCAATTTCATCATCATATATCATGAAGACAACCCTAAAAGTTTATCAATTTTTGCTTTATCAAAACCTACAATAGCCCTTGAACCGATAAGTACCACCGGCACACCGGTTTGACCTGTCATTCTCACCATATCCTCCGCTGCTTTTCTATCTCTTGAAACATCTACATCTTTAAAATTAATACTGTTTTTCCTTAAATAGTCCTTTACCCTTGTACACCAAGGACAGCTTGGAGTAGAAAAAACAACTACGCGTGGTTGTTTTTTTATTGTATCTTTTTGAGTACTATCCATACTTAAATACCTCCTTTTTTGTTTTAGAATATATACATTTTGTAGCTATTGTCAATTGTGTAAGTTTATCACTTTATAATAATTTTGTTAACTTTTTTAATTTTCGCATAATTAAAATATATGTTAAAATTTAGTTTACTTTTTCAACGTTAAGTATATAATTTAGTGCAAGCATTAAAAAAGGAGGATTCAAGATGAGCGAAAATGGCTACAAAAACTGGCAAGAAAAAACCTTAATACCTTACATCAAAAAAAACCCCACAAGAAAAGAAAGGTTTAAAACAAGCTCTTATCTTGATGTGAAAGATTTATATACAGATTGTGATGTAAAAGATTATGAACAAAACTTATCGTATCCTGGTCAGTATCCTTTTACAAGAGGACCATATCCTACCATGTATAGGGGCCAGTTTTGGACAATGCGACAATACGCTGGTTTTGGTACAGCAAAAGAATCAAATGAACGTTATAAATATTTATTAAAGCAAGGCCAAACAGGCTTATCTGTTGCATTTGATTTGCCTACACAGATTGGTTATGACTCAGACTCTCCTATGAGCGAAGGAGAGGTTGGTAAGGTTGGTGTAGCTATAGACACAATAGATGACATGGAAACTTTGTTTAAAGATATTCCACTTGATAAAGTGTCAACATCTATGACAATTAACGCTACAGCTTTTATATTGCTTGCTATGTATATAGTTGTAGGCAAAAAGCAAGGTGTGGATAAAAAACTTTTGCGCGGTACTATCCAAAATGATATCCTAAAAGAATATATTGCACGCGGTACATATATTTATCCACCAAAACCTTCAATGCGAATAATCACAGACATTTTTGAGTACTGCTCAAAAGAAGTACCAAAATGGAATACCATAAGTATTTCTGGCTATCACATAAGAGAAGCAGGCTCAACAGCTGTCCAAGAAGTAGCTTTTACATTGGCAAATGGTATTGAATATGTTAAAAGTGCTATTGAAAAAGGTTTAAATGTAGATGATTTTGCTGGAAGGCTATCGTTTTTTTTTAATGCACACAACGATATTTTAGAAGAAGTAGCGAAATTTAGAGCTGCAAGGCGCATGTGGGCAAAAATCATGAAAGAACGCTTTCATGCAAAAAATGAAAGGTCGCAAATGTTAAGATTTCACACACAAACAGGCGGTTCAACACTTACCGCTCAACAGCCAGAAAACAACATCATAAGAGTGACACTTCAAGCACTTGCAGCCGTACTTGGTGGTACGCAAAGCCTTCATACAAATTCTATGGATGAAGCCCTTGCTTTGCCTACTGAAAAATCCGTTCGAATAGCCTTAAGGACCCAGCAAATAATAGCTTATGAGTCAGGTGTTGCAAATGTTGTTGATCCGCTTGGCGGATCATATTATATAGAAAGCCTAACAGATACGATAGAAGAAAAAGCATGGGAATATATAAATAAAATCGACGAACTTGGTGGTATGGTAGCTGCCATTGAACAGGGTTTTGTACAAAAAGAAATTCAAGATTCAGCTTACCAATACCAGATGGATATTGAAAATAAAGAAAGAATTATTGTAGGTGTAAATAGTTTCCAAATTGAAGAAGAACCACCAAAAGATTTACTTAAAGTTGATCCTTCGCTAAGATTTGAACAAATAAAAAATCTTCAAAGAATTAAGTCTCAAAGAGATAACGAAAAAGTATTAAAAAGTTTAAATCTATTAAAAGAAGCTGCCAGATCTGATCAAAACATAATGCCAGTTGTTATAGAGTGCGTTGAGAATTATGCTACATTGCAAGAAATTGCAGATACACTAAGACAGGAATTTGGTGAGTACAAAGAAAGCGTGATAATTTAATGGAGGCAAAATGCGAAAAATTAGAATTTTAATAGCAAAACCAGGTCTTGATGGCCATGATAGAGGTGCAAAATTTATTGCAAGGGCTTTACAGGAAAATGGCTATGAAGTAATTTACACTGGCATAAGACAAACACCAAAACAAATTGCGCTTGCAGCGGTCCAAGAAGACGTGGATTTTGTAGGTTTGAGTTTGCTAAGTGGTGCTCATAATGAATTATTTCCAAAAGTCGTAGAAGAGCTGCACAATGTTGGTGCAGATGATATAATTGTTTTTGGGGGCGGTGTTATCCCAAATTCCGATATCGAATTTTTAAAATCAAAAGGCATTAGAGCAATTTTTGGCCCAGGTACATCTATTAAAACAATTGTGGATTTTATTGAAAATGAATCAAAATCAAGAAATTCAAAAATTGGTTGATGGTATTTTAAATAAACAAATACGCTATATAGCAAAAGCCATAAGTTTTATTGAAAACTCTGAGTATAAAATAAAAAAACCTTTTTTAAAATTAATATTTCCCTATACCGGAAAAGCAAGTATTATTGGAATTACTGGCTCACCTGGTGCTGGTAAATCTACAATTACAGACAAATTAATCAAAGCTTTTAGAAATGATAACAAAAGCGTTGCGGTTTTAGCAATAGACCCAAGCAGTCCATTTACAAAAGGAGCTTTACTTGGCGATCGTATAAGAATGCAAAGCCACACCACTGACCCATTTGTATATATACGATCAATGGCTTCACGCGGTGCGCTTGGTGGTTTATCTCAAGCTACAAAAGATGCCATTAAGGTTTTAGATGCAGCAGGTTTTGATATAATTATTGTAGAAACAGTGGGCGTTGGTCAAAGCGAAATTGACGTTGTAAAAGTTGCAGATTGCGTTGTACTTATATTTGCACCTGGTTTTGGTGATGAAATTCAGGCCATGAAAGCAGGTGTAGTAGAAATTGCAGATATATATGTTATAAACAAAGCAGATCTAGATTTTGCTCAAAAATTATTCAAAGAAATATCCGATATTGCAAACTTAAGTCAAAAACAACCCAAACCAGCAGTGTTGAAAACGATTGCTACAAACACTTTTCAAGAGAGTGGTATAGACTTACTTAAAAAAGAAATATCAAATTACTTGAATTTCATCAAAAACTCGAGCAATTTAGCTAAAAAAAGACAGTATTTTATAGAGTCAGAGCTTATTGATACACTTAGTAAAGCTATGATTGACAAAATTTTATCAAACCAAAACATAAAAAGCTTTTTTGATAAAGCAACCATAAAAAAAATTTACAACAAGGAGTTGAATTTTTACACTGTGATTGACAAAATAATGGAGGCAATATGAAAAGCATTGATCATATAGGTATAGCTGTAAATGACTTAAATGAAGCCATAGAAATTTATAAAAACATATTAGGTTTTAACTACTTAGGCAAAGAAACAGTAGAAGAACAAGGTGTAAGAATTGCCAAATTTGATTGTAATGGCGTTCATTTAGAATTTTTAGAACCAATATCAGACAATAGCCCAATAAAAAAATTCTTGGAAACAAAAGGACCTGGGATTCATCATATAGCCTATAAATGTGATAATATAGAACAAAAAATTGAATCCTTAAAGAAAAAAGGCGTAAAAATGATTAACGAAAAACCAAAACAAGGCTCAAACAACACATTAATTGCATTTTTACATCCAAAATCAAGCATTATTTTAACAGAACTAGTGCAAGGAGGATAATATGGAACCAACAAAGATTGTTGTAATAGGAGCAGATGCAGCTGGTGCAAGTGCTGCAAGCCAGGCAAAAAGAAGGCAAAAAGATGCACATGTTATTATGCTTGAAAAAACCCAGGATGTTTCATACGGTGCCTGTGGTATGCCGTATATAATAGGCCTCAAAAAAGATATGGAAGAAGTTGTAGCAGTAAGCGCAAAAGAATTTAGAGAAAAACGCAATATAGATTTAAGGTTAAATGAAGAAGCAATTGGTATTGATACAAAAAAGCGCGTAGTTTTGGTGAAAAATAATCTCTCAAACCACCAATATGAGCTTAATTATGATAAATTAATTATTGCTACTGGCGCCAAAAGTAACTTACCACCTATTGATGGAATAACAAATGAAGGCGTTTTTTCCCTAAAATCATTGGAGGATGGAAGAAAACTAAACAAATATCTAATAAGCGAAAATTGTAAAAAAGCAGTTCTTATAGGTGGGGGATTTATCAATTTAGAACTTGCAGACAATTTAAAAAAACGTGGTTTAGAAGTTGTAATTTTAGAAAAATTAGATAATATTTTGCTAGAATATACTGATGAAATAAGACAAAAGGCTATTGAAGAATTACAAAACAATGGCGTAAAGCTAATTTGTTCTGTTGATATAGAAAAAATAGATTCACCTCTTAAGGTGATAACAAACAAAGGCACATTTGAGTGTGATGTTGTTAATGTATCAACTGGGTTTAAACCAAATACAGACTTTTTGATTGGTAGTGGTTTAAACTTCTTCTCAAACAATGCAATTGATGTTGATCAAAAAATGAAAACTAATATTGAAGATGTTTTTGCCTGCGGAGATTGTGCAACTATTTATCATAAATTATTAAAGAAACATGTATATTTTCCACTTGGCACAAATGCAAACAAGCAAGGCCGCATTGCAGGCATAAATGCAACAGGAGGTAATGAAGTATTTGAAGGTATAACAGGCACTTCTGTATTTAAATTGTTTGATTTAGGTATAGCAAAAACTGGATTAAGCTTAAAACAAGCACAAGATGCTGGATTTGAACCAAAAATTACAACTATTGTTGCAAATGAAAAAGCACATTATTTACCAAACAATAAGGAAATAATAGTTTCACTTATAAGTGATATAAAAACAAAACAGCTGCTTGGTGCTCAAATTTGTTCTTATGACGGAATTTTAAGGATTAACGCTTTGTCTGTTGCAATATATGCAAATTTAAAAGTTAGCGAAGTTAAGTATTTGGATTTTGCATACTCGCCACCATACAGTGCTGTATGGGATGCTGTACTTATTTGTGCAACACAAGCAGATAAATAAGTAGAATATTATTAAGGAGGAAAATTGATGCAAGACAAAACCCTAAAGCAAGAAGCACTAGACTACCATAGCTTGGAAAAACCGGGTAAGATAGAAGTAAGGTACACAAAGCCATTTAACAGTCAAAAAGACCTATCGCTAGCCTATACACCAGGCGTTGCAGAAGTATGCATGCAGATAAAAGAAAATCCGCAGGATGCCTACAAATACACCACAAAATCAAACCTTGTAGCTGTCGTAACAAATGGCACAGCTGTACTTGGCCTTGGCGATATTGGAGCGCTAGCTGGAAAGCCAGTAATGGAAGGTAAAGGCAATTTGTTTAAGAAGTTTGCAGATATAGACGTATTTGATATAGAGCTAAACGAAAAAGACCCGGATAAAATCATAGAAATTGTAGCTGCCATGGAGCCAACATTTGGCGGTATTAACCTTGAAGACATAAAAGCCCCAGAATGCTTTTACATAGAAGATGAACTTAAAAAGAAAATGAACATACCGGTATTCCACGATGACCAGCATGGTACAGCTGTGGTCTCTGGCGCAGCACTCCTTAATGCTTTAGAAATAAGCCAAAAAGAAATACAAAACATAAGGGTAGTAATAAGTGGCGCAGGAGCAGCGGGCATTGCCTGCGCCAAGTTTTATGTAAGCCTTGGTGTAAAAAGGGAAAATATCATAATGATAGACTCAAAAGGTGTAATATACAAAGGCAGAACCGAAGGGATGAACCCATACAAAGAAATGTTTGCAACTACCCTCCCTGTTAGAACGCTAAAGGAAGCCCTAGAAGGTGCTGATGTATTCTTCGGCTTATCCCAGCCAAATATACTTACAAAAGAAATGGTAAAATCCATGAATGATCACCCTATAATATTTGCCATGGCAAACCCAACGCCTGAGATTACATACGAAGAAGCAAAAGAAGCAAACCCCAATGCTATAGTAGGAACAGGCAGAAGCGATTACCCAAACCAGATAAACAATGTGCTAGTATTTCCCTTCATATTCAGAGGCGCACTGGATACCATGGCTACTGCTATAAATGAAGAAATGAAGATAGCAGCTGCAAAAGCTCTAGCAAACCTAGCTAAAATGGATGTGCCAGAAGGTGTACTTAAAGCCTACGGCTTATCAAACTTAAAGTTTGGTCCAGACTACATCATACCAAAGCCATTTGACCCAAGGGCTTTAATATACGTATCAAGCGCCGTTGCACAGGCTGCAATTGACTCTAAGGTAGCAAGGATAGAGCACTTTGACATGCAAGAGTATAAGAAGACTTTGGAGTTAAAACTTGACAAAACAAGATCCATAACACGCTACATATATGAAAAAGCCAAAGAAAATCCAAAAAGAGTGGTATTTACAGAAACTACAAATCCAAATATTTTAAGAGCTGTTCAAAATGCCTTGGAAGAAGGTATATTTAAACCTGTATTTGTAGGTTCAAGAGGTAGAACCAAAGAGTTTGTTGTAGACAAGGTAAAAGAATTAGGGCTAAACCCAAAGATCATAGACAAAATAGAGTTCATAGACCCAATGCAGTCACCAAAAAGACAGCACTATATAGAAAGACTGCTTGAGATAAGGCAAAGAAAGGGCATAACAAAAGAAGAGGCAGGCTACATTATAAACCATAGACCCAATGTATTTGCTACTATGATGGTAAGGGAAGGTGATGCTGATGCATTGCTTATCGGGGAAACCTACAACTACCCAACAGTTATAAGACCCATCTTGCAGGTTACAGAAAAATCTCCCAATGTACCTGTTGCAGGTGTATATGTAATGGTCATTAAAAACCGTATATACTTATTTGCAGACACCACGATAAATATAAACCCAGATTCTCAGACTCTTGCCTACATAGCTATAGAAACAGCCAAATTCTATACAGACCTGACAAACGCACAGGCTGTTGTTGCAATGTTATCGTTTTCAAACTTTGGCAGCAATGACCAAGAAGAAGCAATAAAGGTAAAAAAAGCAGTAGAGATAGCAAAATCAATAAATCCGGATTTACTAATAGAAGGAGAAATGCAGGCAACCATTGCAAGCGATGTAACCCTAAGGGATGAATTCTACCCATTTAACACAATAAAAGGCAAAGAAGCTAATGTATTTATCTTTCCAAACCTAGATGCAGGAAACATCTCCTATAAGCTCATGTACAAGCTAGGTGGTGCATACCCTATAGGACCAATACTGCTTGGTCTTAAAAAAAGTATACATGTCCTTGAGATGGGCTCACCTGTTAGAACCATAGAAGATATGATAGCTTTAGCTGTATTTGATGCTCAAAGGAAAGAAAGGCAAAATGGTAATAGTAATTCTTAAAACTCTGAAGCCATTGCAAAAAAGTTTACCTTTATATCAAGACTTGATAAAACTTTAGCGCACTCGTTAATAGTTGATGCTGTTGTTACAACATCATCAACTATTAATACCTTTTTAAATTTCTTCGCTTTTGGATTTAAAACAAAAGCATTTCTTAGGTTATTTTGACGTTCATGCCTTTTTAGACCTACTTGAGGTTTTGTTTGTAGTGTTTTTTCGATTATATCATAATATACACAAATACCCGATAAAGTGCTGAGTATTTTTGCTATAATAAGAGACTGATTGTAACCTCGTTTTTGTAAATCCTTTCTATGCATGGGAACGGCAATTAATGCCTCAACACCATCAAAAATACTAAAATCTATATGTTCTTTGAAATGTTTTATTGAATTTAAATAGTAAAAATGTCCACTAAATTTGGACCACTTTATCAAATTGGCTACTTTTTGATTATTATATGAGAAAAGCACAAAACCTTTTTCATAATAAGTTTTTTGCGAACAATTTGAACATAATAGTGTATTTTGATTAACAGGTTTCGAACACTTTATGCATCTTGGGCCTTTATACACCATATCATTCATACAATTATTACAAATATAGCCGTTTTTAATTGGTCTTTGGCAGAAAATACAAACTGAAGGAAAAATAAGACTTTTAAGACTACCTATTAGATTCGATAATACGTTTACACTTAGCACAGTATTTTGCTGTAGGTTTTGCTTTTAATCTCTCAATTTCTATAGGCTCTTTGCATCTTTCGCAAATACCATATGTATTGTTTTCCATTCTATAAAGCGCTTCTTCAATTTCAATTAATTGGGCTCTATCTTTTTCTATTAAATTGTAAGTAAGATCTTTGTAGGAAATACTATTTGAAAAATCAGCTTCATCGCCACTTTCTAAGCTTCTAACACGATCATTATTGTCCTTAATTCTCTGCTGAATCTCTCTTTTTAAGTATAACAATCTATCTTTAAGCTCGTTTAAGGTTTTCTCGTCCATACTAAAACCCCCTAAAATCTGTTACTATTAAAGCTTATTTTTATAATTTGTCAAGCAAAATCATTTATGCTATAATTTTATTATGTTATCAATATTATTTATAAGCTTAATTTTGCTTTTGACACAAATATTTGGCAAATGGCTTAAAAATTTTGGAATACCAGAACTAATTACTTTTGTAGCAATAGGTATCTTGCTAGGCCCATGTATTTTTAATCTGATTGTACCAAACGAAGTATTTTATGTGTTTGCAGAAATAGGTATATTGTTTTTGCTTTATGAATCTGGTTTAGAAATAAATTTAAAGGCTGGGTTTAAAACAAATTTAAAAGGTGTTTTTGTAGCTATTATAGGATCTTTTGTTCCATTTTTTATAGCACTTACTATTGCTAAACTTTTAGATTATAACCAAAACGAATCATTTTTTATAGCAGGCAGTCTTGTGGCAACAAGCATAGGAGTTACGCTAAAAACTTTTATGGATTTAAAAAAACAAAACACGACTGTTGCAAACATTGTGTTAGTTGCAGCTGTTATAGATGATATAATTGGTATTATAATGTTGCTTTTAGTATCAAATTTCGCGCAAACAAAAACTATCAATTTAGAAATTGCATTTAGTATTATACTCTATGCTACAATACTTTTTTTAATGGTGCCTTTTATAAAAATTATATTACAAAATGCAATAAATTTTAGTTTTGATAAAAACGCAAACTATGTTAGTTCAATAATTTTTTTTGCAATTATAGCATACTCTTTCGTTTCTTATAAACTCGTTCATTTAAATATTTTGGGTGCATTTATTATAGGCTACAGTCTGCAAACGCTAAATTTGTCTAAAACTATCAAACTTGATAATTTATTCAAAAAGGCAAAATCACAACTTAAAACATTACAAAATTTTTTTGAGCCATTCTTTTTTGTATATATAGGTTTGTCATTTAATCTAAGCCAATTGAGTTTTTCAACTTTTAACAGGCTTATAACAGACTTGCTTATATTCTTAACAATAGCTATCCTAGGCAAGATGGCTAGTGGATTTTTTATTAATGGTTTTTATAACAAATTAGCTGTTGGGTTTTCAATGATACCAAGGGCAGAAGTTGGATTAATTTTTGCTACAATTGGAAAAACAAGTGGAATTCTAAATGATGAGCTATATGCTTTAATTGTTTTAATATCACTATTAACTACACTTGTTACACCCTTTGCGTTGCAGCTTATAAGCCCAAAAATTTCTTGACAAAAAAAATAGCCTAAGTTATACTAGCTGCAGTTTTAAAATTAGGAGTTTAATGAATGGAAGTTCCCAACTCGTGCAACAAAACTTATATGTAAGCAGATGGGTAAACTTAGCATAAACTCATCTGCTTACAAATGTTAGGGGTGAGTTTATGCTAAGTTTATCAAGTATAAATTTTGATGTTGTTAAAAAAAGAAGTTTGATTGCTGATTTTATATTTATTTTATTGCTTTTAAGCTTTCTGTATATAATTTCACACTATGCCAAACAAGCTACATCTCATATAAACTATGAAGCAAATATAAATCTTTCTATCGGTTCATTGATCAAATACAGTCTTTTCTCTTTATCAAGAGCACTTATTGCATTTGGTTTTTCTTTTGTTTTTACAATTTTTTATGGGTACTTTATGTATAAAAATAAAACCGCAGAAAAACTATTGTTGCCTATCTTAGATATCTTACAAAGTATACCCGTACTTGGTTTTTTACCTGCTGTAGTTTTAGCTTTAATTGCATTATTTCCAAATAGTAATACAGGTCTTGAACTTGCCAGCATAATAATGATTTTTACAGGTCAGGTATGGAATATGGTTTTTGGGTTCTATGGAACATTAAATAGTATACCTCAAGAATTTAATGAAGTTGCAAGTATATATAAACTAAATTGGTGGCAAAAGTTTAAATGGATAGAATTTCCCACTACTATTTCATCCCTTATCTGGAATAGCATGATGAGTATGGCAGGCGGTTGGTTTTTTCTTATGGTATGTGAAGAATTCTCACTTGGAAATAAAAATTTTAGATTAGAAGGTTTAGGGTCTTATATGTCTACAGCAGCAAATGCTGGAAATTATACTGCAATGTTGTATGGTATTTTGGCTATGATTATAATTATCGTGGTACTAGATCAATTTGTATGGCAACCACTTGTCGCGTGGTCTGAAAAATTTAAGATTGAATATTCTTTAACTTCAAAACCCAAAGAATCATGGTTTTTAAACTTACTTATAGATTCAAATATATTAGAATTTGTAAGAAATTCATACAAAAAAACTTCAATGTGGTTCGAAGAAAAATTTAAATATTTAAAAACAAACACAAAAAAAGAAAAAAACAGAAAAATAAAAAAAAATCTGGTAGCTAAATTTTTTGCAAACCTAATCTTAATAGCAATTGTTATTTTTATTATCTACACTAGTTATAAAATCATTTTTATGATAAAAAATCTGCCATCTATTACATGGTATACGATTTTCAAATCAGATGCATATACACTAATTCGTGTACTGATAACAATTTTAATAGGTTCTTTATGGACAATACCGCTTGGTATATATTTAGGTCTATCTCCAAAACTATCAAAGATTTTACAACCAATTATACAAATTACTGCTAGTTTTCCTGCACCTATGCTTTTCCCTGCTTTAATAGGTCTATTTTACATTTTAAAAATAAATTTAAGTTATGGAAGTGTTATTTTAATGTTGATGGGTACACAATGGTATATTCTCTTTAATGTGATAGCTGGTGCTTTAAGTATTCCGTCTGAAATGATTGAGATGGGCAAAATTTTTAAGCTTTCTTTATGGGAAAGATTTAGCTCAATTTACTTTAAAGCTATATTTCCCTATCTTGTAACAGGTTGGATAACAGCCGCAGGTGGTGCTTGGAATGCTTCTATTGTAGCTGAATATGTTACATTTAAAAATCAAACTTTAACAACAACCGGTATAGGTGCCCTTATTAGCCAGGCAGCTAACTCAGGACAAATTCCACTTTTAGCAGCCAGTGTTTTAACAATGGCTCTAACTGTGGTATTTTTTAATAAACTTGTATGGAAAAACCTCTATAAGATATCGCAAAACTATAAAGTGAGGTGAGTTATGGATGCAATTTGCAGTATAAAAAATGTCTCGCAAAGTTTTAGCCTATCCACAAAAAAATCATTAGAAGTGCTTAAAAACATAAGCTTTGACATATTTGAAAATGAAGTGGTATCAATTTTGGGACCTTCTGGTTCTGGGAAATCTACGCTTTTGCGTATGATTTGTGGCATATTAAAACCATCTTTAGGTAGCGTCTTCTATAAAGGAAAACCTGTAGTTAATATAAATCCTAATGTTTCAATGGTTTTTCAAAATTTTGCCCTACTACCGTGGCTTAATGTTGAAGAAAATATAAAATTGGCCTTAAAACCACTTAATCTTGATAAAAATGAAGTAGAAAAATATACAAACATGGTAATAAAAATAACAGGTCTTGCTGGTTTTGAAGAAGCATATCCTAAAGAATTATCAGGTGGCATGCAACAGCGCGTGGGTGTAGCAAGAGCTCTTGCGGTTCAACCAGAATTGCTTTTAATGGACGAACCTTTTAGTCATGTTGATACGCTTGTTGCTGAATCATTAAGATCTGAGTTAATCGATATCTGGCAATCAACCCAAAATCCCAAATCAATACTAATTGTAAGTCACGATATCAAAGAAGTTGTGTATTTGAGTGATAGAATAATCGTTCTTGGTGGTAAACCAACGCAAATTAAAACCGTAATAGAAAACAAATTGCCTCGCCCAAGGGATTATAGAAGTATTGATTTTTTAAACATGGTTGATTACATCCATGATATTATTACAGCAAGTGATTTACCTGATATACCAGAAGCTATAGAAACACAAAGAAAAGAAAATGTCTTTGAAGCGTTACCAGATGCCTCACCTGGAGAAATCGTCGGATTGCTGGAATTTTTGGATTCACATGGAGGCTATGATGACATATTCCATATAGCGGTAGAACTCAATAGAGAATTTGGAGATATAATTAAAATTACAAAAGCTGCAGAATTGCTGGATTTTGTTGATACACCAAGGCGAAGCATCGTTTTTACCACAATTGGAAGAAAATTTATTGAATCAGACATAGAACAACGCAAACAAATTTGGAAAAAAGAAATTCTTGATTTAAGACTCGTAAGACACCTTGTTGATATCGTTAAAAATTCAGATAACGAATTTTTGTACAAAGAAGATATTATAAATGAAATAAGCAATAGACTACCTCAAGAAGATCCCGAAAAAATATTTAAAACATTTATTAGCTGGACAAGGTTTGCAGATTTGTTAGCTTATGATAGTGAAACAGAAGAGGTAAGCTTGCAGTAAATGATCAATGAAAATGGCATTATTGTAAAAAAAACAGGATCACCAAATATCAATTTTGTCAAAATAGTTACACCAAAAGGTAAAATTGATGCTATTGTTTACGGTAAGAAACAATTAAGTTTACTTTACCTATTCAATTTTGAACTTAAAGAATCAAATAATATATACATTGTTAGTAAATTTTATCTAATTGATAAATTTGAATTTTTGAACACAAAAGAAAAACTAATGGCAGCTTTTTTTATTATAGATGTTGCAAGCCAAATTGATATCGATTACGATTTTCTCTTACAAACAATAAAATTGCTAGAGCAAAACAATATAAAATATTGTATAGATAGTTTTCTGGTAAGGATTTTAACTCAAAATGGTATATATAAAAAAGAATTTAGCAATACAAAAGATTTAATTTTAGAATTGGAAAAATATTTAGGAAAAAAATTGAAGGTGAGCTTAGATGAAGTGTTTATTGCAACGCGTTAGTTACGCAAAACTTTATATTGATAATACACTGTATTCCCAAATAACCAATGGTTTACTTGCGCTTGTATGTTTTTGTAAAAATGATAATAAGCAAAATATTGATTTAATGGTAAAAAAGATTATCAATTTGAGAATTTTTGAAGATTCTAATAAAAAGTTTAATTTATCATTAAAAGAAATTAATGGCTCTATAATGCTTGTTAGTCAATTTACTTTGGCAGCAGACACAAAAAAGGGCAACAGACCATCTTTTTTTGATGCGATGGAACCCCAAAACGCTTCCCAGCTTTACAATGAAATGATAGAGGAATTCAAAAAATATAATATAAATACTCAAACTGGTATTTTTGGTGCTTCAATGAAAATTGAACTTCTAAATGATGGACCTGTCACAATAATGCTTGAAAATTAAATGGGCTCTAAAAATAATAGAGCCCAAAAAAAATTATCTATTCTATAACCACTAATTTTGAATCAGCAGCAATATTTTCTCCTTCTTTTACGAAAAGCTCCTTTACTTCACCGCTTTTTGGTGCTTTAATTTCATTTTGCATTTTCATTGCTTCTAATATTAACAGTATATCGCCTTCTTTAACGGTATCGCCAACAGCTACTTTTACACTTATTACTCTTCCAGGCATTTCTGATTTTATTATCTGTTTGCCTTCTGCAACAGTCCCACCTCTGCGTTGCAACAATTTTGCTTTCATTTCATCAATAACACTGATTTTAAACAAATCACCTTCAGTTAATACATTATAGTTGTTTTCACCTTTGTAATCTACATCAGCTTCAAAAGATTCATTGTTAATAAGCAAAGAATACACACTACCTTCTGTTAGTCTTGCATCTACAACATATGATTTATCGTCTATATAAACTTCAAATTTGTTAGCTTCAAGTTCTTTAACTTTTACCTTATACTCAATATCATCCATTTTTACTACATAGGACATATTTTAACTCCTTTAATTTTTTAAGAGGTTTTATAGATATCTCCAAAGCTTAAACCAAGCATTGCAGCCCTTTTTCCTGCTTCTTTCCATGGGCTTCCGGCGCCACACGTTTCTTTAAATACTAAGAGTTTATTTTTTAGTGATTTTTCTCTTAAATACTCAGCAATAGCAGCAGCAGCAATTGCAGCTATAGCAGAACCTTCCCTTGGTTGAGGTTTTTCTAAAACTTCCTTATCTATGAAGTCTGTACTTATATTACCATCTATAAAATCTTGATTCCTTAAAACTTTTTGATGAAAAGGAATTGTAGTTTTAATGCCTTTTACGATAAACTCACTTAAAGCCCTCTGCATTCTTGCTATTGCTGCGTTTCTATCCTTTGCCCATACAAGCAATTTTGCTGCCATAGGATCGTAGTATATTGGGATTTCTGCTCCTTCATACACGCCTGTATCTACCCTAACACCAGGCCCCCCAGGCAATCTTAAACCTTCAATTATACCAGGTGATGGCATAAAGTTTTTGTCTGGATCTTCCGCATAAATTCGACATTCAATTGCATGACCATACTGGCGAACTTCTTCTTGTTTTATTGGCAAAGGTTTACCTTCTGCTATACCTATTTGAAGTTTTACAATATCAATACCTGTTACAAGTTCAGTTACTGGATGCTCTACTTGAACTCTTGTATTTACTTCAAGAAAATAAAAATTCATATCTTTATCAACCAAAAATTCTACTGTACCCACACTATCATAATTTGCAGCAGCAACTGCTCTAACAGCGGCCTCACCCATTTTATGTCTTATTTCATCGTTAATTGCCATTGATGGAGATTCTTCTATAACTTTCTGATGCCTTCTTTGGATAGAACATTCCCTTTCAAATAGGTGAATACCTGTACCATATTTGTCTCTAGCAATTTGAACCTCAACATGCCTAGGTTTTTCTATAGCTTTTTCAATATACATTCTATCGTCGCCAAATGCGCTTAACGCTTCGCCTTTGGCTAAATCATAAACAGCTTGAAATTCTTCCTTTGATTTTATAAGTCTCATGCCTTTTCCGCCACCACCAGCCGAAGCTTTAAACATTATTGGATATCCAATCTCATCTGCAATTTTTAGTGCTTCATTCAAATCTTTAACAGGATCTTTAATACCCGGAACTATTGGAACACCAGCTTCAATCATTTTTTGTCTTGCTCTAGTTTTGTCTCCTAAAATATACATTGATTGAGTATTTGGTCCAATAAATGTAATATTGTTTTTATTACAAGCATTTACGAATTCTGAGTTTTCTGCTAAAAATCCATACCCAGGATGAATGGCATCGCAATTGCTCTTAAGTGCGACTTCTATTATTTTGTCAATTCTTAAATAGCTATCAGTTGCAGGTGCAGGGCCAATATAATATGCTTCATCGGCATACCTTACATGCAAAGCATTTCTATCTACTTCGGAATACACTGCCACTGTTGTAATACCCATCTCTCTACAAGCTCTACATATCCTAACGGCTATCTCGCCTCTATTTGCAATCAATACTTTCTTAAATTTTTTATAAGCAACCATTTTCCCTCCTATAGTGGAATGTTACCATGTTTTTTTGGTGGATTTGATTCTCTTTTGTTTTTAGTTAATTCCAAAGCTTGAATAAGTTTTAATCTGGTTTGGGCTGGATCAATTATTTCATCAATATATCCAAGTGATGCAGCAATATATGGGTTTGCAAATTTTTCTCTATACATCTTTACAATTTCAGCTTTCTTTTCTACAGGATTTTCTGCTTCCTGAATTTCCCTTCTAAACAATATATTTACAGCACCATCTGGTCCCATAACTGCAATTTCTGCAATTGGATACGCATAGTTTATATCTGCTCTAAAATGTTTTGAACCTAAAACATCATAGGCTCCACCGTAAGCTTTTCTTACAATCAATGTAATTTTAGGAACAGTTGCCTCAGCGTATGCATAAAGCAATTTTGCACCATGGATTATAACGCCATTGTGTTCTTGAGCAACACCTGGCATATATCCTGGCTGATCTTCAAAAGTAATAATTGGAATATTAAACGCATCACAAAACCTAACAAATCTTGCAGCTTTAATAGCTGCTTTATAGTCAAGAGCACCTGCAAAATACATTGGCTGATTTGCAACAATGCCAACGCTTCTGCCTCCAAGCCTTGCAAAACCAATTACAATATTTTTCGCATAATTTTCTTGAATTTCAAAGAAATAATTTTCGTCAACTACTTTTTTAATCAGGTCTTTTATATTATAAGGTTTATTTGGGTCAGATGGTATAAGATCATAAATTGATTCTTCATTTCTATTTATTGGATCATCTGTTGGCACAAATGGTGGCTCTTCCATATTGTTTTGTGGTATAAATTGCAACAATTCTCTAACTAACATTAAAGCATCTTCATCATTTTCTGCAGCAAAATGTGCAACCTGCGTCTTAGTAGTATGAGCTTCTGCACCACCAAGTTCCTCTTTGGTTATTTTTTCGCCTGTTACTGCTTCTATAACATCTGGACCCGTTATAAACATAAAACTTGTATTTTTCACCATTATTGTAAAGTCTGTTACAGCAGGAGAATACACTGCACCACCAGCCGTTGGACCCATAATAACTGAAATCTGTGGCACAACACCAGAAAACAGTGTATTTCTCAAAAATATATCAGCATAACCGCCAAGCGATTCTACACCTTCTTGGATTCTAGCACCACCAGAATCATTTAAACCAATTACAGGAGCACCTGTTTTAGCGGCTAAATCCATAATTTTACATATTTTTTTGGCATGCATACTAGAAAGAGATCCACCAAAGACTGTAAAATCCTGACTAAAAACATACACCAATCTTCCATCAATCGTGCCATATCCAGTAACAACGCCATCACCATAAATTTTTTGTTTATCCATTCCAAAATCTGCACATCTGTGCACAACAAATTTATCTAACTCAACAAAACTGCCTTCATCAAGCAGTAAATTAAGCCTTTCTCTTGCTGTTAGTTTGCCTTGAGCATGCTGTTTTTCAATGCGCTGTAAACCGCCACCAATTTCAGCTTCTTGCTCTTTTTCTTTTAGTTCTTTCAGTTTATCTTTCATTTACTCCTCCTATAAAAATATACTATCTTCCTAATTTATACTAAGTTTATTAAATTTTGTCAATCTTTTTACTTATTTATTTTATAGAGTTAATAATATTTAGAATCTCTTGTGAATTTTTGCTATTATTTATACAAAAATTAATTAACTTTGCGTTTTTATACCCACTTAAATATCGATGCGCAAATTTTCTAAATAATTTATGTGCATTTTCTCCATACTCTTCAATCATTAAAGTAAAATGATTTAACATAAGATTTTTTATATATTCAATATTTCTTGAGCTATCTTTTTTATTTAATAAGTCTTCAAAAATGTACGGCTTTTTTAAAGCAGCCTGTCCGATCATAAAATACTTGCAATTTGTAATCTTTTTGACTTCTTTTAATTTTTCATAAGAATCAATACCTCCATTAGCTACAATAGGTATTTTTAAACGGCTACAAACAAGAGCAATATGTTCATAATCAACGCTTGAGTTATAAAAGCCATTTCTTAAACGAGCATGAATTGTAACCATGTCACAGCCTGCATTTTCCAGATCTCTATAAAAATCTATCGTATTTATGTTATCATTATCAAACCCCATTCTGACTTTAACACTAACTGGTTTTTTAATGTATTTTTTAAGTGATTCCACAATACTTATAAGATGTTTTTTTTCTTTTAACAAATATGCGCCTGCTTTTGCCTTTAAAACTTTTGGTACAGGACAGCCTGCATTGATATCTATGATATCGCACATTGATTCTATCTTTAATGCAGCTTTTATAAACAGATCTATATCATACCCAAAAAGTTGGATAGCAAAGGGTATTTCATTATCATTTCGTTTTGCTAAAGCAAATGCCTTAGGGTTGTTGTAGTATATAGAATTAATAGATATTAGTTCGCTAATGGTCAAACCTGCCCCATAATCTTTGGCTATTTTTCTAAAAGGTTTATCCGTATAAGATGCCATGGGTGCTAAAAAATAGTTAGATGAAAAATTCATCTATTCATAGATTCTAAAAATTCTTTGTTGCTTTGAGTCTTTGAAAGTTTCTCCAGTAAAAATGTCATAGCATCTACATCGTTCATTTCCATAAGTACTTTTCGCAGTATCCATAATCTGTTTAAATCTTCTTTTGGTATCAATAATTCTTCTTTTCTTGTACCACTTCTTGTCACATCTATTGCAGGGAAAATGCGCCTATCGGATAAATTTCTATCCAAATGCAATTCCATATTACCTGTGCCTTTAAATTCTTCAAAAATAACATCATCCATTCTTGAACCAGTATCGATAAGAGCTGTTGCAATAATCGTCAAACTACCGCCTTCTTCAATATTTCTTGCTGCCCCAAAAAATCTTTTTGGTTTTTGCAAAGCATTAGAATCTAAACCACCAGATAAAACCTTGCCGCTTGGTGGAATTACTGCATTGTATGCCCTTGCAAGTCTTGTTATTGAATCAAGCAAAATTACTACGTCAAGTTTTCGCTCAACAAGCCTTTTTGCTCTCTCTAAAACAATTTCTGCGACCTGTATATGCCTATCTGGTGGCTCATCAAATGTTGAACTTATTACATCGGCTTTTACAGAGCGAGCCATGTCTGTTACTTCTTCTGGCCTTTCATCAATTAATAAAACCATCATAACAACTTCTGGGTGATTTTGTGATATACTATTTGCAATATTTTGTAAAAGCACAGTTTTACCAGTTCTTGGGGGTGCAACAATTAAACCTCTTTGACCTTTACCAATTGGCGTTATTAAATCCATCACACGCATTGCAACATTATCTTTTGAAACTTCCAATTTTATCCTTTCCATTGGATAAAGTGGCGTTAGATTATCGAAATAATCGCGTTCTTTCATATGCTCTGGGTCTTCGAACTCTACAGCCTCGACCCTCAAAAGTGCCCTGTATTTTTCATTATCTTTGGGCTCTCTAATTTGTCCAGAAACAAAATCACCCGTTCTTAAGGCAAATCTTTTTATCTGGCTTGGAGATACGTATATATCGTTTTGAGATGGTAGGTAGTTATTTTTCTGAGACCTTAAAAAACCAAAACCATCAGGCAAAATTTCGAGTACACCTTCGCCATAGCTTATACCTTCTTTTTCAGATAGCTTTTTCGTAATTTCAAAAATTAACTGTTCCTTTTTTTTACTTGCAATAGCTATCTCCAAAGCTTTTGCTATCTCTATTAACTCTACAAGTTTCTTTTTTTTTAAATCTTCAATGTTGATATCCATCATGCAATTTTAATACCCTCCTATTTTATTTATTTTTTTATTTCAATTTGGTTATACGTGTCAAGCTTGATTTAAGCGAAAATTTAATATAACTATCTATCACTTTTTTATCTATCTTTTCTATCTTGAAGTTATTGACAACTATGTTTTTTGATATTGAAGAAATAGCATTTTTTGTTGATAATCTCAATATATTTTTGCCTATAAATGTATTAATGACAAGTCCAAAATTTGCTTTAAGAGGTTTATCTAAAGCGCTTTTTCTTTTTAATACAAACGAAACGACATTTAAATAATTAGCATAGTAGGCATCTGATAAAAGCTCAACACTAATATGTTCAAATGAATTTACTATTTTATAATCACTCAAAAAAACTTCATGCATTATTTTATCGGAAGCCAAATGAGATAAGTACCCAAGCGCAAATGATAATTCTTTTTCATTTTTTGCACTATCAATAAGTTTATCAGCAAAATCAAAATTATGTGAGTTGTTTTTCTTTGATACAAGTTTTTTTGCAACCATAAAATCTGGTGCTAAACTACCGTATAAAAATTCCCAAAAATTGTTTGAAACGATAGGATAAAAAACGCTTCCATAAGCTTTAAGCTCATCGAGCAAGTTAAACGATATAAGTGTATGTACGCCTGGACCCCATGCAAGAGCCATTTGTGGTATAAGCAAAAAGATAAAAAAAATTAAGAAAATTAACATAAATGTATTTGCTATTTTATACATTTTTTTCTAATAATCAAGCAAAAAAACACCACCAATGTTGCGACCAGTAAGCTTATCTCTTCTGTAAGAAAAAAAATCTTTACTTTCATAAGTGCATATTTTTAAATCAACTATATTATTCATATTAATGCCTTTTTCTACTAACGATTCAATTATAGATGAGCTCAGTGATAAAAATCTTTTACCATCTTTGAATTTTATAAATTTCTGGTCAAATAAATTTGCAACATCGTCTTTGACTTCATAGCAATTCTCACAAATATGAGGACCTAATGTTACTATAATATCTTCACTTTTAGAGCCTAAACTGTAGAGTTTTTCAAGCATTTTTTGTGAAATTTTCAAATATGCACCCTTCCAGCCACTATGAACACTTGCAATAATTTTATTTTTTACATCCATAAAAATTACTGGACAACAATCTGCAAATTTTATAGACAAAAAAACACCCTTTTTATCAGTGAAAAAACCATCAGCATCAACAACTTCTCCATTATATTCAATAATATTATCAGAATGAATCTGATTTAACATTGCAATTGTGCTTACATTCAATTGTTTTTTGACAATTTCAAGGTTTTTTTCTACATTTAATGCCAAATCACCTACAGTATAGCTAACATTTAGAGAATCAAAAGGGGGGTTGCTAACACCTGATTCTCTATCAAAAAAAACGCATCGTGCGCCAAATTGCCTGTATCTTTCATCTTCAAAAATCATACCAAAAACTCACCACCATAGTAGGAAACTAGCTTTTCAGGAATTTTAACATTTCCATCTTTTGTTTGGAAATTTTCTAAAATTGCTGCAAAGCATCTACCAACCGCAACACCAGAACCATTTAAAGTGTGTGGATAATAATTTCCTTTACTTCCTTTCACTTTTATTTTAGCCCTTCTTGCTTGAAAATCAAGTGTATTTGAACAAGATGAAATCTCTCTATAACGGTTTTGCGAAGGAAACCATACTTCAAGATCGTATGTTTTGGCGCTTGCAAAACCTAAATCCCCGCTACATAACATAACTACCCTATAGGGCAAACCTAATTCTTTTAAAACTAATTCGGCTTGGTTTGTTAAGCTTTCTAAAGCATCAAATGAATCTTGAGGCCTAGTAAATTGTACAAGCTCAACTTTATTGAATTGATGCTGTCTGATTATGCCACGGACATCTTTGCCATAGCTTCCTGCTTCTTTTCTAAAACATGCACTGTAGGCTACATACTTAATTGGAAGCAATGATTCGCTTAATAGTTCATCTTTGTGAAAATTAACCAGGGGCACTTCTGCTGTAGGGATTAAAAATTGACCTTCCACATTGTAGGCTTCTTCTTTAAATTTTGGAAACTGACCTGTACCAATCATGCTATCTTCATTTACAATATAAGGAACAATGATTTCGCTGTAGCCATTTTTAGTATGCAAATCAAGCATAAAATTGATTAGAGCACGCTCTAATTTTGCACCCTGATTTTTATAATAAACAAACCTGCTACCAGAAACCTTAGCAGCCCTATCAAAATCCAAAATATCCAAATCTTTTGCGATCTCATCATGGGCTTTTACTTCAAATTCAAATAACTTTGGCTCTCCAACCCTTCTTATTTCAACATTTTCGCTCTCATCTTTTCCAAGAGCGACTGAGTCATCCACTAAGTTTGGCACCAAAAGCCACATAGACAAAAATTGCTCATTTTTTTTAGATAGACTTTCTTCAAGGTTTTCTATTTCTAAAGAGATACTTTTGACTTTGGCTTCAAGCTCTTTTGAATCACCTTTTTTTGCTTTAATTGAACCAATTTCTTTGGAAATTACCTTCCTTGTGTGTAAAAGAGAGTCTATTTCAGATTTAATTTTCCTTATTTGTTCATCAAGCTCAATAAGTTTATTCAAATCTATGCTTGTATTACCTCTTTTTTTTAGCGTATCTTCAATTAATCTTGGGTTTTGTCTTAAAATACTCACATCAAGCATTTACAACCTCTATCAAATATTGTTTAAATTCTTCTTTGATTGAATCATCCTGTAAGGATAGCTCAACTGTAGCTTTGAGAAAACCTAACTTTGATCCGCAATCAAATCTTTTGCCTTCAATCAGTTTGCCATATATAGCTTCTTTTGTAGATAAAAACTTTATGGCATCAGTTAATTGCAATTCATTATTTTTTCCATAAGGTATCGACTGTAATGCTTCAAAAATACGTGGTGTAAAAATATACCTGCCAATAATAGCAATATTACTTGGTGCTTCTTGAGGGCTCGGTTTTTCAACAAACTGGTCAAGTTTATATATATTTTCTTCAAATTTTATACCACCAACTATCCCATACTTGTCTGTTTCTTTTTGATCAACCATTTCAAGACCAAGCACAGAACAATTGTACTTATTGTAAACTTCCATTAATTGCTCTATCGCACCTTTTTCATTAATAATTATGTCATCTGGCAAAATCACAACAAACGGTTCATTACCCACAACATCTTTTGCTCTCAAGATTGCATGTCCAAGACCCTTCGGCTCTTCCTGGCGCATGTAAACAAAATCTGCCATATTACTAATCGAGCGCATTTCTTCGATCAATTCTTCTTTATTGTGCAACTTTAAATGAAATTCAAGCTCAAAAGAAATATCAAAATAGTCTTCAATAGCTCGCTTGCCTCTTCCTGTTATTAGTATTACCTGTTCAATACCTGCATCAACTGCTTCTTTTACGCCATAGTGAATTAAAGGCTTATCCACCAAAGGCAACATTTCTTTTGGCGATGATTTAGTAACAGGCAAAAACCGGGTACCAAATCCTGCAACCGGAAACACAGCTTTTCTTATTTTAGGCATGTCAACCTCCCAGTGATTTATCAATTAACTCAAGCGTATGGAGCGTTTTTATCTCATCATGACCTGCAATATGCAAAGCTTCTGATAATTGCATAATGCATGCACTGCAACCTGTCACAAGTACTTGAGCTTTACTATTCAATATATTGTCAATTTTTCTTGAAGCAATTTTCAAAGATAAATCTCTGTAGTCTATACTAAATGTACCACCATTACCACAACATCTATCGGCTTCTTTCATTTCTTTAAATTTTGCAGCATGCTTTATTAAATCTCTTGGTTCATTTTTAACCTTTTGCGTACGCTTTAGGTGACATGGATCGTGGTAGGTTACAGTTAACCCAGTGTCCTTTAATCTATCTTTTATATCTGTATTATCATATAGGTATTTTACCGGGTCAATTATCTTTTCTGCAAATTCAGTAGCTTTTTTTATGTATTCTTCATCATCAAAATACATAAATAATTTTGGGTAATCAAACTTCATCATGCTAGCGCAAGTTGGCTCAAGAACCACTAAATAATCAATATCTTGATTGTAAAATAAATCAATGTTTCTTTTGGCAAGAATTTTTGCATCATCAAAATTACCACTAAAATAAATAGGAGCACCGCAACAACTTGCTCTTTTTTCTATTAAGTAGCTAATATTTAGTTTATGTAATATATTTATAAAAGCATCACCTATTTTTACATATGTATAATTTATCAAGCATCCAGGGAAAATTGATATTTTTGCATTTTTTCCGTAACTTTCATATTTGTGATAAAAAGTTTTTGGCGCTAAAGGTGGTAGTAGTCTGTCTTTATCAACAAAAGGTAATTTTATTTTTAAGCTATTAGACTGTCTTGATGTATTTGTATTTTTGTTAAATAAAAACACAGATAATAAATTTGCGCTTAGAGCACTTAAATCCATAAGGTTCCTATTTAGAAGGATTTTTGCCATTACTTTTTTATAAAGCGGCAAACCATGTAATTCTACAATCCGCCTTCTTGCAATTTCAACTATTGTATCTGTGCCAGAATCATTTGGACAAGCTTCAACGCAAGTGGTACATAAAAGACACTTATATAGATAATCTTTGGATTTTTCACTATCAAAATCAAAGTTGCCTTTTATAAACTCACTTAATAAACTTATATGACCACGGGCAACAAAAGGCTCCTGGCGCAATTCCTTAAAAACGGGACATACGCTGCGACACAGACCGCACTTTACGCACGATTCCCACTCTTTTTTTAATCTCTCATCCATTATAGTTTCATTTTATGAGGGTTTAGTATATTGTTTGGATCAAATGCATATTTTATTTGTTTGTATAACTGTATTGTTCTTGAACCCACCTGGCGCTCCAGATAATCTTGCTTGGTGATACCAATACCATGCTCACCGCTAATAGAACCACCTAACTTTAAACATTCATCAAAAACTTCATCCATTGCTTGATACGCTCTTTTTTCTTCATCTTTATCTTTTGTGTTATACATAATATTTGTATGAATATTACCATCACCTGCATGACCAAAATTGACTATCAAAACATTGTACTTTTTTGCAATCTCTTGAGTTTTTTTAATCATTTCGGCAATTTTAGATCGTGGCACAACTATGTCCTCGTTTAATTTACCATCAGCTATGCGCTTTAGTGTAGGTGAAATCGACCTTCTTGCAAGCCATATACTTTCTTCTTCTTCAATTGAATGTGCAATTTTAACTTTTGCTCCATTTTCAGTGCATATTTGCACTATTTTTTCTACATCTTCTTTAATTTGAAATTTTGAGCCTTCCACTTCAATAATTAAAATAGCATCGGCGTCTGTTGGCAAATTAGCTTTCAGAGCATCTTCTACAGTAAGTATTGCTTGATGGTCAACAAATTCTAAAGAACTCGGTATAATTTTATTTTTTATTATATCACTTACAGTTTTAGCTGCAAGGCTCATATCATAAAAAGTAGCTTGCAATGTTTGACTACCTTGTGCAATTGGATGTAACTTCAATAGCGCTTTTGTTATAATACCTAGTGTTCCTTCACTACCTACAAATAGCTGTGTTAAATTGTATCCTGCAACATCTTTAACATTTTTAGATCCAACATTAATTATAGAACCATCTGCAAGCACCACTTCTAAACCTAAAACCCAATCTTTAACTACCCCATACTTAACCGCTTTTGGACCACCTGCATTTTCTGCTATATTACCACCAATTGAAGAAAACTTCCAGCTTGAAGGATCCGGTGGAAAAAACAGACCAAACGGCTTTAATTTTACTTGTAAATCATAATTTACCACACCAGGCTCAACTGTAGCAATCAAATTATCTAAATCAATCTCTATTATATTATTCATAAGTTCCATTGAAAGTGCTATTCCGCCATCTATATTGAGTGCGCCTCCACTAAATCCACTTGCGCAACCTCTGGCAACAACAGGTATTTTATTTTCGTTTGCAAACTTTACTATTTTGCTTACTTCTTCAGTATTTTTTGGAAGTACCACGCAATCTGGCATATACATTTTTTGCGTAGCATCGTAAGCATATTGTAACCTATCAATTTTTTCTTCTAAAAAACGATTTCCCAGTAAATCCTTTAAATAATCAAATTTCATATTACGCCTAATTTATAATATGGTTATTAAAAAGTCAATGGTGACTATACATTAGCATTTAATTCTATAAAATGTTTGATTGCTTCAATACTGTTTTCTTGCTCAAAATTTCTTTTTTTTGTTTTAAGTTTTGCTAATTTTTCAGGCATGTCTATTTTAAAGCCCAAAGCATTTTCTATAGCTTCACTAAATTTAGCGGGGTGAGCAGTAGCCAAACATATTGTTTGTTTACCTTCCTTTAAGGCCGCTTTAACTCCACAAGCAGTATGTGGATCTATAATATAATTATATTTTTCATAAAAATATTTAATAGTTTCTAAAATTTCCTTATCGCTTGTTCTATACGCGCTAAAATCGCTTTGTATTTGATTGAGTTTATCGGTAAATGAAAGTTTGCTATTTTTATTTAATTCTACCATCAAATTTTTAACTTTGTTACAATCTTGATCATATAAGTAATAGATATAACGCTCAAAATTGCTTGCAAGTTGTATATCCATAGAAGGACTTAACGTTTTTTTAACATTTTGTTTTGAATAATCACCAAAGCGTACAAACCTATATAATACATCATTTTCGTTTGTGGCTAAAATAAGTTTTTCTACTGGCAAACCCATTAATTTAGCTAAATATCCTGCAAATATATCACCGAAGTTGCCTGTTGGTACACTAAACAATACATTTTTACCTATTTTTAAAAATGCATAGTAATAATATACAATCTGAGCTAAAATTCGGGCAAAATTAATAGAATTGATAGAGCCTAAATGGTACTTTTCTTTAAAAGTATTATCTTTAAAGATTTCCTTTATGATATTCTGACAATCATCAAATGTACCATTTATGGCTATTGGAAAAACATTTTTATCTTCAATATCACACATTTGAAGCTCTTGAGTAGGGCTTACGCCATTTTTAGGATAAAGTATAAATACCTTGACATTTTTTTTGCCTTTAAGTCCATAAATTGCGGCACTACCCGTATCGCCACTTGTAGCACCAAGCACATTCAATGTTTGATTGCGCTCATCTAAAATATACTCAAAAAGATTTCCTAAAAACTGCAAAGCAATGTCTTTAAATGCATAAGTTGGACCATGGAATAACTCTAAAATATATAAGCTATCAAATTGCCTAATAGGTGTAACCTCAATATCATCAAAAACAGCATAGCTCTTTTCAATAAGATCAAATATGTCTTTTTCTTTGATATCATCTATATAGAGTTTAAATATTTCAAATGCAATGGATTTAAAATCATCGTTTTTTAAATTTTGTGGCAAAAGTTTTGGTACAAATTCTGGCACAATGAGGCCACCATCTGTTGCAAGGCCCATCATTATTGCATCTTTAAAGCTAATCTTATCTACCCCACAACGTGTGCTTTTATAAAACATATACTCTCCTTAATTATGCGGTATACTGCTTGCAGCCCCTGCAAAGTATTTTAAATCCTCGTTTGTAAATTTCATACCCAAACCTATAAAAGGCGATCTTGATTGGCTATTTAATAAGTCATTAACACCACCATATAAATAAAAATGTCTTAAAATTCTATATGAAGCTTGAATCCTTAGTTGTGCATTGTGATCCCTTATATCGTTTGAATGGTTAAAATCAAATGCATCCGCTGTTAATTTCAGATCAGGCGTAACATAATAGTCGGCACCAACACCAAAAGTTGACTCAATAATGCCGCCTCTTATAACTATGTTATTGTAGCGCTTGCCCATTTCTGCTGTTATGCGCGTTTTTGTATTCTGACTAGAAGGATTTGGTGTATTTTCGTAATTCTTCTCATTAACCGCTTCAATTCTATAAAACCTATCAGGTGCTGTATATATATTTACACCCGCAATTCCCATAGAATTGCCACCGCGCGTTAAGTAATTACCTTGAATATTTGCCTGTACAAGTATTCTATTCATGCGGCCAAAGTATTCTTTTAAATCTTTAAGCGTTGAATTTAGATTATCGTAAACACCCTCATCATTTACTAGCTTACCCACTGTGCCTTTGCCTTCATTAATTTTTCTTGAAATCTCATCGATATTTGCTGTTGCATTATTAATATTGTTGTATATTTCATCTTTTGTCATAAGACCACCAATGGTTCCTTTTCCTTCTTTAACATCTTCTGTTAAAGCATAAATATTATCCAAAGAAGCATTGAGTTTGCCCATTGATTTTTTTGCATTTTCAAGCGCTACTTTTAAATCAGGCCTTGATTGCAAAACAGTTTCGTTTATATTTGACATTGCTTGGTTAAATGCAAGCATTGCCTGTTTTGCTTCTAAAATTGTCGCCCTGAGTGCCGCTCTGTTTTCATTGACTACTTCATTTAAATTAGCCGTTAATACGGCAATATTTTCAAGCGCTTTAGCAAGATTATCTCTGTTTTGCTGATTTAGTACTTCACTTGCACCACGCACAACATTATTTAATCCAACAGCAGATTGTGTATAAATAAAAGACTGATTATTGGCTAAATAAATATTGCTTTTGCCTTGCGTAATCTCAATGTAGGTTTCTCCAAGCAAGCTTGTTGTAGAAATTGAACAAATTGAATCTTTGGGTATTTTATAATTAGAGTAAATTTCCATGGCAACTTTAGCACCCTGTGGTGTTAATTCAATATTTTTAACATAACCTACTTCAACACCAGCAACAGTTACTTTAGCCTTATTTTTCAGTCCAGATACATTTGAAAATGTTGCATAAAGTGTGTATGTTGGTCTTTTTGTAAGACTAATTTGACCAAGTTTTATTGTCATTGCCCCAAACAATACTATTATAGCAAAAGCGAAAAGACCAATTGTTGTCTCTTTTTTCATTAATTAGCCTCCTTTAAATGCATCTAAAAACTCTCTAACAATTGGAGAATTTGATCTAAAGAAATTTTCTTTTTCATCAAACTCTATAATTTTCCCACCATCTAAAAAACCTATAAAGTCAGCAATCAAGTTTGCTACATCAAGATCATGTGTAATAACCAAGCATGTTGTATTTAATTTAGCTTTCATATCTTTAATAAGTTTTGCTATAGAATATGAAACAATTGGATCTAAACCAGTCGTTGGCTCATCGAAGAAAATTATTTGAGGTTTTGTAATAATAGCTCTTGCTAGCCCTACGCGTTTTTTCATACCACCAGATAGTTCACTTGGGTATTTTTCTTCTACATCACCAAGTTCTACCAAATCCAATACTCGTCTTACTTCGTCTTTGATATTTTTTTTATTAATAAGCTTATGTTCAACAACAGGAAAAGCTACATTTTCAAAAACATTCATCGAATCAAACAACGCGGCTTCTTGAAAAAGCACACCAAATTTCATTCTTATTTTGTTAAATTCTGGCAATTTCATATCCAATAAATTTTTATTATCAAACATTATTTTACCAGAATCTGGTTTTAATGTACCTATAATGCTTTTTATTAAGACACTTTTACCCTGGCCACTTTTGCCCAATATCACTGTTATTTTACCTGCTTCTATTTTTAGATCTAAATTGTTTAAAACTACCTGATTGCCAAAAGCTTTTCTTAAATTTTTAATTTCTATCATATTAAAATAAAAATGCTGACAAAATGTAATCAGCAACTAAAATAGCTACGCTTGATACTACAACAGCTTTTGTTGTAGACAAACCAACACCTTTTGCTCCTTTTGAGGTATTTAGACCCATATAGCAACCAATTGAAGAAATAATCAATCCAAATACTGCCGCTTTAATGAAACCATAGGTTAAATCGCTTAAATCAAGATATTGTTTTATATTGTCAATATAAGATACTGAATTGACTTTTAGTATAAAAACACCAACAATATAACCACCAATATTACCTACAACATTAGATAAAGCAACTAAAAACGGTAGCATAACAACAGTAGCAACAATTCTTGGCGTAACAATATAATTTATAGGGTCAACTGCCATAACCTCCATAGCATCTATCTGTTCTGTAATTTTCATTGTGCCAATTTCTGCACTCATTGCAGAGATATTTCTTGCAACTATCATTAAAGCAGTAAATACAGGAGAAAGCTCTCTGCCTAAAGACACGGCTACAGTATAGCCTATTATGTTTTCTGCACCAAACTTTTGGAAGCCATGGTAAATTTGTAAAGCTTCAACCATACCAATAAAAAGCGAGGTTAAAATTACAATAAAACTTGATGTTACGCCAATAGTGTAAAATTGATCAATGGTTTGTTTTATTCTAAAAGAACCCTTAAAAACATTAATTAATGCTTTTGAAGCTAAAATAACAATACCACCTAATTGGTCAATAAAATTTACTATTAAACTTCCAAAGTAAGTAAAAATAAACATTATATGTATACCTTTTTTGTTCTTAAACTTTTTCCAATATTAGTAAGAATTTCATAATTAATAGTTGATGCAAAGCGTGCTAAATCATCTGCATCTATCTTGCAATTTTTACTTTCGCCCATAATAATAACTTCGTCACCTACTCTGGCTTCAACATCGCTAACATCAATAGCAAACATGTCCATGCAAATAGTACCCACGCTTTTACATATTTTATCGTTTACAATTGCATTAAACTTATTAGACATGCATCTAAATAAACCATCAGCATAACCAAAAGCTACAATTGCAATTTGCATATCTTTATCTGCAATAAAGCTTGGACCGTAGCTTATTCCTTCCCCTTTATTTACAATTCGTTTACTTATAATAAAACTTTTTATACTCATAGCAGGCTTTATATTAATAGGATTATCTTCTATTTTTTTGGGATAGTATCCATACAAAGAAATACCAGCCCTTACCGCATTAAAATACGCATTTTTATAGTTCAATAAACCACCACTATTTGCTATATGATAGTATCTAACATCTAAATCACTGGATTTTATGGTATTAACTATATCTTCAAATTCGTAGATTTGCTTACTTGTTATTCTTACATCTGACTCTGAACTTGAAAAATGCGACATAACACCAACAATATCTATAAAATCTTTATTTTTTTTGTATAGCTCAATTATATGATTCAAATCAGATTTATTAAAACCTAATCTATTCATGCCTGTGTTGAATTTTAAATGTATCGGCAGCCTGCATTTTTTTGATTTTGAAAAATCTATAATTGATTGCAAAACAAAAAAATCATGAATAACAGGTGTTAAATTATAATTATATAAATCTTCAACATCGTCAAACCCCGATCTGCTTAAAATTAATATGTTGTTTTTAATGTTATTTTTTCTCAATTCGATAGCTTCCTGTGTAAAAGCTACAGCAAAATAGTTATTTACAATTTTTCTTAAACTTTGTGCAACTTCAATTGCTCCATGTCCGTAAGCATCTGCTTTAATTACAGGTATTACATCTACATTACCCACATAATTTTGTATGTTCTTAAAATTCTCAACTATTGTTTTTAAATTAATTTCTTTTATAACTTCATACATCAAAACCACCTGTATTTATTTTACCATAGTAATTGATTTTTGAAAAGAAAAAAGAAGGGCAAAAGCCCTTCTTAAAGTAAACTAGTACTTGCGTTTTAAAATCTCTTTTTGGAGAGATGCTATAGCTTTTGTGGGGTTTAATTCTTTTGGGCAGGCATGTATACAGTTTAATATAGTATGGCATCGCCATACACCGTGTATATTATTTACAGCATCAAGTCTCTCATCGCTGCCTTCATCTCTTGTATCCATAACAAAACGTGCTGCATTAAGTAATGCACTTGGACCCAAATAATCTGGATCAGCCCAATAGGAAGGACAAGAGCTTGAACAGCATCCACACAATATGCACTCATACAAACCATCAATTTTTGCCCTGTCTTCTACACTCTGCAATCTCTCTGTTCCAGGTGGTGGTGTTTTTTCTATTAGATACGGCTTTACTGCATAATACTTATTAAAAAAGTCAGTAAAATCGCATACCAGATCTTTAATAACAGGAAAACCTGGTAGAGGTTTAATAATTAAAACATTGCTGTTGTAATCCTCAATATGAGCCATACAGGAAGTTGTATTCATGCCGTTTATATTCATACCATCAGAACCACATACGCCTTCCCTGCAGCTTCTTCTATAACTAAGTGAACCATCTATATGCCACTTTATTTGATTTAAACCATCAAGCACCATCATTCCTTTTCTTTCTATAGTAACTTCATAATCTTTAAAATAAGGAGCTTTATCTTTTGCAGGATCGTACCTAAATACCTTAAATATTACTTTATCTCCAACATCAAATGCCATCTTGCCCCTCCTTAATATACCCTTTTCTTTGGTGGGAATGTTGGCGCAGTTGCACCTTTCATTCTAACAGGTTTGTAGTCAAGTTCCACTTTCCCATCTTTCCATTTGACAAGGGTATGTTTAAGCCAATTGACATCATCCCTTTCTGGATAATCATCCCTGAAATGACCACCGCGGCTTTCCTGCCTTGCAAGTGCAGCTTCTGTTTCCACTTTAGAAACATAAAGTAGAGATTCAAGTTCTAGTAGCTCAATCAACTCAGTGTTGAAATATGGGCTTTTATCTGTCATGCCAACTTTTTTAAATTCTTCAAAATATTTATCTATTTCTTTTAATTCTTCTTTAAGTCCACTTTCAATTCTAAACACAGACATGTTGTGCTGCATAGAATCTCTTAATCTCTCCCATATATCATCCATTTTAATTTCGCCTGGACCACCATCAAAATAAGCTTTAACCTGTTCAATAGTTTCTTTACCGTACTCATCGGCTATATTTTCAAGCGGTGGAGTCGGCCATTCTGGTTTTTCTTCTAAAACATATCTTGCCGCCCACTGTCCTGCCTGTTTACCGTTCACAACAAGATCTAGCAATGAGTTTGTACCAAGCCTGTTAGCTCCATGAACAGATTGACAAGCACACTCACCAGCTGCATAAAGACCTGGAATTCTAACTTCTTTTTCACCATCCCAATCTACAACTTCACCTTTTATATTAGTAGGTATACCACCCATATGGTAGTGAGCCGTTGGTTGGACTGGTATAGGTTCTTTTGTACAATCCACACCTACAAATTTATAAGCAAGTTCCCATATTCCTGGAAGTTTTGACATAATTAAATCTTTGCCCAAATGGTCTAATTTTAACAGTATGTGGTCTTTCTTTGGACCCACGCCTCTACCTTCTCTTACTTCTGTTGCCATAGCACGTGAAACAACATCGCGAGAGGCAAGATCCATAACTTTAGGTGCGTATTTTGGCATAAAACGCTCACCAAGACCATTAACTAAATAACCACCTTCACCTCTAACACCTTCTGTTATGAGGTTGCCGACACCATAAATACCTGTTGGGTGAAATTGGACAAACTCTGGGTCTTCAATTGGAACACCAGCTTTTAAGCAAAGCTTCCACCCATCTCCAGTATTAATATGAGCGTTAGTACCAGTTCTATAGTTTCTTGTATTGCCACCGGTTGCAAAAATTACTGCTTGGCCAAAAAACATAGTAAATCCACCATTTACCATATCCCAGGCCAAAATTCCTATTGCTCGTCCAGTTTCTTTTTCTCTGAATAATTCTGCTGCATAGTACTCTGTATAATAACTTACATATTGAACAATATCAGGTCTTAATGTGCGTTCAAATAATGCGTGCAATAATGCATGGCCGGATCTGTCTGCTATTGCACATGCCCTCTGAACTGCTGACTCGCCAAAGTTTCTTGTGTGTCCGCCAAATCGCCTTTGGTAAATTGTGCCATTTTCATTCCTTGAAAAAGGCACTCCCCAGTGTTCTAGCTCGTATATTGTCTCAGGTGCATGTTTAATAAACTCTTCTATAGCATCTTGATCGCCTAAGTAGTCAGACCCTTTAACAGTATCGTACATATGCCAAATCCAGTGGTCTTCTTCCATGTTACCAAGAGCAGCTGCAATACCACCTTGAGCAGATACAGTATGAGATCTTGTTGGATAAACTTCTGTAATAACAGCAGTTTTTAGTCTAGCAAGTCCGGTTTGCACAGCAGCAGCCAAACCTGCACCACCAGCACCAACTATAATAACATCAAATTCTTCAAGTTTAACTTTTATATCAGCCACATTAGCCTCCTTTTAGCCCTTAAATGGTATAATGGTTAGCGCAGCTAAAACCCAGTATAGTACGCCAACTACCCAAAAAAATCCTTTCCAAAAAACCCTCCATCCAGAATAAACATAATCTTCTATAACCATAAATATACCATTTATACCATGATAAAGTGCAAATGTCACAAATGTCATATCAAAAAGCTTCCACCCTAAATCAGAAAGTCTTGCAGCTACTGCAGCATAACCTGCTCCGCCCACTGGTGCACTAATAAAGTGCTGTATAAAAAAGTGTCCAAGCAAAAGTACTAATAGAGCAATACCTGATACACGCTGCATTAACCAATTAAATTCACCTGATTTGCTACTGCCTTGATACCTATCAATATATCCTCTCATGTATTCCATAATCTACCTCCTAGCCAGCTAAACCCATCAACATAGGTATAGCGCCTGCCACAAAAACTAAGGCAAAAATAACCCAAAAAATCCATACGTTAGTTTTGTAATTGCTGCGTTCTGCTGCTCCTGCAAAATTAACAAGCACTACCCTTAAACCATTTACAGCATGATAAGCTGCTACAAGCCACAGACCAACTTCTAATAACTTAAATACAGGACTTTCAAGAACGCCCATTGCCTGAGAGTAGCTTTGTGGGTTTTGTAAATTTGATATTACCCATTCATGGGCAAAAAGGTACAAAATTAAAAGTAAACCCGTCACCCTATGCAAAACCCAAGCTACAAAACCTTCGTGCCACTTATAAGATGCACTTGGTCGATACCAATTCATAAGCGTTTCTCGGCTAAAATCTTAGCCTCAAACCCCCTTTCATAAAATTTGTTAGAATATTAACTTAAAATTTATAAAATGTCAAATATTTCATAATTTATTAGCCCACTCTTTTTTTGCGAGCTCATAAAGATCATTTCCATAAGCATCGTAGCAAACAAAAACGGGCATATCTTCAACCTCAAGTTTCCTTACCGCTTCTGGACCTAAGTCATCGTAAGCTATAACCTCAGCTTTTTTTATTGCACTACCCACAACAGCTGCTGCACCACCGATACTTGCAAAATAAACAGCTTTGTATTTAACACAAGCATCTTTAACTTCCTGACTCATTTTACCTTTGCCTATCATGCCTTTTAAGCCTTTTTCAATTAGTATAGGAGCAAAGGGATTCATACGATAACTTGTCGTTGGTCCTGCTGAGCCTATTGGATAGCCTGGCCTTGCTGGACTTGGACCTACATAATAAATAACCTGCCCTTTGGGATCAAAAGGTAACTCTCCACCTTGTTTAAGTGATTCTATCATGCGCATGTGTGCCGCATCCCTACCTGTATATACTACACCACTTAAATAAACCTTATCACCTGCTTTAAGCTTAATAATGTCTTCATCTGTTAAAGGTGTTTTTAATTTATATTCTGCCATATAGTGCTCCTCAAATTAAAATTTCTTTATGCCTGTTTACATGGCACGCTGTATTTATAGCCAAAGGCAGTGTTGCGATGTGGCAAGGTTCCATCTCTATATGAACACCAAGAGATGTAGTGATACCGCCAAGGCCTGCAGGACCTATACCCGAGTTATTAAGTTTTGTTAATATTTCTTCTTCCATTTCTGCAAGTCTTGGATCTGGGTTTTTTTCTCCTAAATGCCTTAGTGTTGCTTTTTTTGCTAAGATTGCACTACGTTCAAAATCGCCTCCAATACCTACTCCGATTATAGTGGGTGGACATGGATTTGGACCAGCTTCTATTACCCAATCAACCACGGTTTTTATTATACCATCTCTACCATCTGCGGGTTTTAACATCTGAACTTTACTCATAGATTCGCTACCACCACCTTTTGCATCAAAGAAAATTTTAACTTTATCACCTGGTACGATAAATGTATGCACTATTGCCGGTAAATTATTGCCCAAATTTTTTCTCGTAAGCGGATCACATGTTGATTTTCTTAAATACGCATCTTTATAGGCCCTTTCAACACCTTTATTTATAGCATCTATCAAATTTCCTTCTACAAAATGAACATCCTGGCCTATCTCCATAAATACTACAGCCAAACCTGTATCCTGGCACAAGGGAAAAACCCCTTGTGCAGATACTTCTACATTTTTTAAAATAGTTTCCAATACTGCTTTGCCAACAGGAGATTTTTCCTTTTCAAACGCTTCTTTCTCTTTTTGATGAATATCATCAGGCAATTTATAAGCAGCTTCAATTGCTAAATTATAAATAGCATCTTCAATGATAGAGACATTTATTTCTCTAATGCTAGACATAAGCCACCTTCTATAAAAGTTTTAATTCTTCAACTCTATTGCATAATTCTTTAACATGATCTGCAGATACTTTTAATGCTTTTAATTCCTCTTCTGATAACTTTAACTCAACAATTTCTTCTACGCCTGACATACCAAGTTTTACAGG
Organism: Desulfurella acetivorans A63; assembly: GCA_000517565.1. Taxonomy (GTDB): domain Bacteria; phylum Campylobacterota_A; class Desulfurellia; order Desulfurellales; family Desulfurellaceae; genus Desulfurella; species Desulfurella acetivorans. The sequence continues at coordinate 376,099 of CP007051.1, read as the reverse complement.
TAAACCTACAAATAAATCCTTTTCTAAACCATATTTGCCTTGTGTCTTAACAGCGCATGGTAAAACATCTTTTTTATCCCTTACGATCGAGTCAATCATTTGTACTATTGCAGAACTAGTTGCATAGAATGCTGAACCAGTTTTTAGTAATTTTACAATTTCACCTCCACCATTTCTCGTCCTGTCTACAAGTCTATCAATTTGTTCTTTTGTGAAAAATTGACTAATCGGAACACCTCTAATTGTAGAGTAGCTAACTAAAGGCACCATATCATCACCATGGCCACCAAGTGTCATAGCTTCAACAGACTTTACACTAACACCTGCTTCCCATGCAATAAATCTCTTAAATCGAGTCGAATCCAAGCATCCTGCTTGACCCATAACTTTATTATCTGCAAAACCGCTCACCTTGCTTGCCGTATAAACCATAGCATCTAATGGGTTTGTAACTACTATAATTATAGAATTTGGAGAGTATTTTGCCACTTGTTCTGTAACTTCTTTAACGATTTTAACGTTAACACTTAGTAAATCATCCCTTGACATGCCAGGTTTTCTGGGTAGCCCAGAAGTAATTACAACGATATCGGAATTTTCTGTGTCTTTGTAATCGTTTGTGCCTATAATTTCTGTATCAAAGCCTTCAATTGGAGAAGCTTCCATTTCATCCAAGGCTTTGCCTTGTGGTAAACCTTCAACTATGTCTACCAAAACAACCTGCCTTGCCAACTCTTTTTCTGCAATCCTCACTGCTGTTGTAGCACCAACCTGACCTGCACCAATAACGCTAATTTTAGCATTTGCTAACATATAAAACCTCCTAAATTAAATTAAATCTGTCTAAACTATATTCAATTTGAGTTTTTTTGTCAATCTTTTTGACCAACAATTTTTTTAAAATACACTCTTTCCTAGTTCCACTTCACCATCTACACATAAAAGTTTTACGTTATTATTTTTGTCATTAACACCAAACACCAATACTTCTGATAAAAAATCTGCAATTTGCTTAGGTGCAAAATTAACAACTGCCAAAACTAACCTTCCTACCAATTCTTCTTTTGTATAATTATCAACAATCTGTGCACTTGATCGTTTCAAGCCTATTTCACTACCAAAATCAATTAGTAATTTGTAAGCTTTTTTTCGTGCTTTCGGAAAATCTTCTACAGTTAAGATTTTACCTACCCTTATATCTACTTTTTCAAAATCATTATAAGTAATTGTTTGTTTTATCGTCATATTTTCACTCCTTTTTTAAAAAATATTTTATCAAAAAAAACTTATAAATTCAAGTAAAAATACTTATTAACTAATGCTTGACATGAGTTTAGTCAGTAATATAATCTTAATTAAGAATTAACAGGAGGTTATTTATGTTAGATTCACAAACCTGGTCTTCTTCCTACTCTGAGCTTTTAGCCAGACACAATATCAAAGACTCATGTTTATCTTGCTTCAATGATGACTACAAGCTAAACATTGAACCAGATGAAGCACTGATTGATACACAGGCAATACTGGATGTAATAGCAACTCAAAATAAACAGGTAAGGTTTTTTAAGCACAAAGATGAGTTGTTTTTTAAGGTTTATGCTTTTTGCAAAATACCTTTATACGAAGTTTTACCTGTTTTAAAAAACTTAGGATTAAATGCATTGTATGAAGATTTCTTTGAGTTAAACATTAAAGATAAAAATATACTTATCCAAAGGTACAATATAGAAAAGAGTTTTGAGTTTGACATAGAAAAAAATGCCCGTCTTGTAGAAGAAAACTTTCTTGCTGTAATTGATAAGGTTGTAGAAAACGATGAGCTAAATATACTTACCACAAAAGAGCTTTTGGACTACAAACAGATAGACTTATTAAGGACATTTGGCAATTACCTGATGCAGGTAGATTTTAGCGTAAAAAGGATATCAATGCTTAGTTCTTTAATTAAGTACTCCCATTTGTCAAAGCGCTTTATTGAAGCATTTGATCAAAAGTTTAACCCAACTTTAGACCAGCGCAATACAAAAGAACTCTTTGAGCAAATAAATAAAGAATTGGAAACAATAAACAATATACAAGACTACAAGATACTAATTGCTATATTTAACATAATAGACTCTACAATCAGAACAAACTTTTACAAACAAAAACCTTACCACTACATATCTTTAAAAATAGACTCTTCTAAGGTATCAAAAATGCCCCTTCCAAGACCTATGTATGAGATATATGTACACTCTTTTTTAATGGAAGGCTGTCATTTAAGAGGCGGTAAGGTAGCGCGAGGTGGTATAAGATGGAGCGATAGAAAAGATGACTTCAGATTAGAGATCTTAGAACTAATGAAAACACAGATGGTAAAGAATGCTGTCATTGTCCCTGTGGGCTCAAAAGGCGGTTTTATAATAAAGCACACAAGTGGGGGTGACTTACAAGAAAAAGCCATTGAATCATACAAAACACTAATTAGAGGCATGCTTGATATCACAGATAACTATTCAAGCTCAAAAGAGCGTATCAGGCCAGATGAAGTAGTATGCTACGATGATTTTGACCCTTACCTTGTTGTAGCAGCAGACAAAGGCACAGCAAAGTTTTCGGACATTGCAAATGATATAGCCCAAAATGAATACAACTTCTGGTTAAAAGATGCTTTTGCTTCCGGTGGTAAGTTCGGTTATGACCACAAAGAACTTGGTATTACTTCAAAAGGCGCCCTTGTGTGCACAAGAAGACACTTTAGAGAGCTTGGCATAAAACTTGACTCAACGCCAATAAGCGTCGTTGGCATTGGGGATATGAGTGGAGATGTGTTTGGAAATGCTATGATTGAACTAAAAAATATACAGCTAAAAGCAGCTTTTAACGATAAAGAAATATTTATCGACCCAAACCCAGATATAGAAGCTTCATACAAAGAAAGAAAAAGGTTATTTGACAATGCCCTAAGCTGGAGTTTTTACAACAAAGAGGTACTATCAAAAGGTGGCTTTATATGCAAAAGAGATGAAAGATCCATTTTGCTATCACCTCAAGCCAAAGAGTTTTTAAAAACAAACGAAGATAGAGTCTCTTCAGAAGATCTAATCAAACTGATACTCAAAGCAGATGTCGATCTGCTATGGATGGGTGGTGTTGGAACATACGTTAAAGCAAGCGATGAAACAAACGAAGAAGCAGGCGATAAAACAAATGACAATGTACGTATAAATGCAAACCAGGTAAGGGCAAAGGTTGTAGGAGAGGGTGCAAATTTAGGTTTCACACAGAAAGCTCGCATTGAGTATGCACTGCTTAAAGGTAAAATAAATACAGACTCTCTGGATAACTCAGCAGGTGTTGATCTATCAGATCAGGAAGTAAACCTCAAAATTCTCTTAAATGATCTAATGGAATCTAAAGTAATTAAAGACCTAGATGAGCGCAATGCTATTTTAAAAAAACTTACACCTGAAGTCATACAAAGGGTGCTTGACCATAACTACATGCAAAGCCTGGCTGTGTCTCTTGACGAGATAAGGTCTATCAAAGAACCAGAGATATTCTATGAGCTAGTTGAGTTTTTCAAGCAAAAAAAGCTATTTAGCGAATCTGAATATTACTTTCCAAACAAGCTAACACTTGCAGCTCGCATTGACTCAGGTATTGGCTATACCAAACCTGAGCTTTCTATTATGCTTTCTTTTCTAAAGATATTTATGTATACAAACATACTAAAAGAAACAAACTTTGACAAATACCTGATAGATAAATACGCTTTGCTTTACTTTCCACCTTCTGCAAGAGAGGTCTACAAAGAACACATACAAAAGCACCTATTGAAAAAAGAAATAGGCTCAACCTACATTACAAACCTTATTGTGAACAGCAATGGTGTGGGTTGTCTGATAAAGCTAAACATGCTTACAAACCAGCCTTACACATCTATAATAAAAACGCTTATTTTCATATACGATCTTCTTGATGTGCAAAATATAAGAAACGAAATATTTTCTTTTGAAGATAAGATTGATCAATCAGTAATCTATAACACCATAATAGATATGTTTTACGCAGTAGAAAAATTTGCTACAAACCAGCTATACCTATTTGGTGATTCAATTATAGAGTATGTGTACAAACAAGAGATATTAGGCTACATGGATTACTATGTTGAAAATACCATAAAAGAAGGTGTATTTAAATCAAAGTACGAAGAAAAAACAAAAGAGCTATCTAAATACTTTTCAAAAGAACTAGCAGAAAAAATCGCTCAATTCTACTTTATAGACGACTTTATCTTAGCATACTACATAACAAGAAAAACCGACAAAAACTTTATCCAGGTGGTTCAAACAATAGAAAAAACAAACGAAGTCTTTGGTTTCCAAAAAGTCATAGACTACGTAAACTCAATAAGAATTGTAAACGAGTGGGACAGGTTTGCTCAATTTTCTATGATAAGAAAATACACTATGGCTATGGTAAAAATATCCATGAAAATTCTAAACGAATATGACAGTAGTATTCAAGCACTGCTAAATGCTAAAAAGACTTTTTTTGATAGCTATATAAGCCAGCTAAACTCTATTTCTACACTATCTGCAAATAACCTACACCCTGTGTTGTTGCTTTATGATAGGTTGGAGGGCTTTATATAAAAGTTGTTGAAAAATATTTAAATAATTGTATAATAAATATGTGAAAAAAATTTATTATAAAGAGGGTTTTAATGAGTGAAGTTGTTTTGGAAACTAATTTAGGGGGGGTAAATCTTTTAAAAAGAGGCAAAGTTAGGGATGTTTATGAAATTGATGAAAAATTACTTATTGTTGCAACAGATAGAATATCGGCATTCGATGTAATTTTGCCAAATGGAATACCTGGTAAAGGGGAAGTTTTGACGCAGATTTCTTTGTTTTGGTTTGACAAAACAAAAAACATCATACAAAACCACATAATAACTGCTGATATAAATGAGTATCCATCCCAATTAAAACAATACATTAAGTTACTCCAGAAACGCAGCATGCTTGTAAAAAAAACAGAGCCAATTCTAATAGAATGTATTGTAAGAGGCTATATTTCTGGTTCTGGCTGGCTAGAGTATAAACAAACAGGTAAAATATGTGGAATAGAATTACCAAAAAATTTAAAAGAATCTCAAAAGTTACCCGAACCTATCTTTACACCTAGCACTAAAGCAGAAAGCGGCCATGATCAAAATATAACTTTCGAGCAAATGTCCAATATGATTGGAAATGATATTGCATCTCAAATAAAAGATATTAGCTTAAAAATATACGATAAAGCAAGTCAATACGCATTAGAAAAAGGTATCATAATAGCCGATACAAAAATGGAGTTTGGTTTTTATAATGGTAAGCTTATGTTAATTGATGAGTTGCTAACACCCGACTCATCCAGATTTTGGCTTGTAGAAACTTACAAAGAAGGTCAACCTCAAGATAGTTTTGATAAACAAATTGTAAGAGATTACCTTTTAACGCTTGATTGGAATAAAACATATCCAGGACCAGTCCTACCTGATAATATTGTTGAAAAAACTGCTAAAAGATACAAAGAAATATTAGAAATGCTTACACGATAAAATTAATTTTTCTTGCTTATCTTATCGTATAAGATAAGCAAGATCCCTATCGTAATAAATGAATCTGCAAAATTAAAAGCCGGATAGTGATAGGTTTTTATGTAAAAATCAAAAAAGTCCAAAACATAGCCATGCACGATTCTATCATATAGGTTACCTAAAGCTCCGCCAGCAAGCATGGTTAAGCCAATGAATAACGTTTTGGATGTGTTTTCTTTAAACATAAAACAAAATGCAATAATTACAACGATAGCACTTATTGCTATCAAAAAAATAAATCTATATATCCCGCTTAAGTGAGCTAAAAATCCAAACGCTATGCCAGTATTTTGCACATAAACCAGATTAAAAAAATTAGGTATAACTGTAATAGTATGATTTATAGTAAATTTTGCCAGATAGTATTTACTAACCCAATCTATAGCAAAAAAAAGGAGTGTCAATGACACTCCCAGGAAGTATCTGTACTTTTTAAACATTGCTTGAAAACTATTGAAATTTTATAAGAGAAATTTTAGCTGCATCACCTTGTCTGTAGCCTATTTTGTATATCCCAACATAACCACCGTTTTTGTCTATATACTTAGGTACAATGTCATTAAGTAATTTTTTAACTGATGGTTTATGAGGCAATCTTGATAATAAAAGTCTTCTAGAAGAAAGCGTATTTTTTTTGCCAATACTTACAAGCTTACTTATGAATCTTTGCAATTCTTTTGCTTTAGCATCAGTAGTTTTTATCTGACCATGTTCAATTAATGCAATTGCTAAATTTCTAAGAAGCGCTTTTCGTCTATCGCTATCTATACTTAGTGTTCTATAAGCCTTTCTATGCCTCATTCCTCACTCCTTTTTATGGCTTCTTCTATTCGTTTTATATATTTTTCATCGAATGTCATACCTAAACTTAAACCCATTTGTTTTAAAGCTGCTTTAATTTCTTTCAATGATTGTTTACCAAAATTTCTTGTGTTAAGTAAATCTAAATCTGTCTTTTGTACTAGTTGCCAAATATATTTTATATCATGATTTCTCAAACAGTTAGAAGCCCTTACATTCAATTCAAGATCATCAACAGTTTTTAAAAGATTTTCATCTATTTCCTCATTATCATTGCCATATCCTAAATCTGGCTCTGGTTCTTTAAAACTACCTATAAATAAATTAAAATGAGAATTTAAAATATAGCTTGCCTGTCCTAAAGCTTCTTTTGGTGTAATACTACCATCTGTTTCCACTTCTAATACTAATCTTTCATAATCGTAAAAGCCTCTTTCCATACTCTTGTCTGCACTAAAAGACACGCGTCTTATAGGAGTAAACAAAGCATCTACAGGAATATAGCCAATTTCTCTATTAGCGCTTTCCTGATTTGATTGTTTGTAGCCGATGCCTTTTTTTAAGTAAATTTCAGCATGAAAATCAACATTATCATTAAGCTGAGCAATATAATGGTTTGGATTTATGATTTTAAGATCAGAAGTCAATTCTATATCACTGGCTTTCAACACACCAGGCCCTTTCTTATTTATTTTTAAAACACATTCTTTAAAGTTTTCAGACAAACTTTTAAAAATTACATCTTTTAAATTTAAAATAATAGTAATAACATCTTCTTTAACGCCATTTACTCCGCTAAATTCATGTTCTACGCCTTCTATTTTTATACCCACTATACCAATACCCTGAATGGATGATAACAATACCCTTCTTAGAGCATTGCCTATAGTAGTAGCAAAACCTTCATTAATAGGCTCTAATATAAATCTTTCATGCCTTTCATTTATACGTTCAACTTTTATTTCTTGGGGCAACTGTAAATATTCAAAAATATCATTACTCATAATCCAACCTTTCTTTAATCTTATCTTGAATAAAGCTCAACTATTGTATCAGCTTTAAATGGTACCCTTATATCCTCAATCGATGGTATATCCAGCACCTTTACTGACATATTGTTTGGATCCAAACTCAACCAGGGTGCAATACCGGATTTATAGGCATAATCAATCTTTTCTTTTAATTCTTGAGAGCTTTTTAATTTTTCTTTAATACTAATTATGTCGTTTTTAGAAACAATTAGAGAAGGAATTGTTACTTTCCTGCCATTAAGCAATATATTGCCATGGCTAACTAACTGTCTTGCTTGCTTTCTTGATGATGCAAAACCTGCTTTATAAACAATATTGTCTAATCTGCACTCAAGTATTTTGACTAAATTTTCGCCCGTTTGACCTGGCATTTGTTTTGCGTTTTTAAAATACCTTCTAAATTGTCTCTCAAGTACACCATAATATGCTTTAGCTTTTTGTTTTTCCAATAAATGCTCTGTATAGCTTTTTAATTTTCTTCTTGATGTTTTGTCTTTTCCTGGTGGGTAAGGAGCTCTTTCAAATGCACATTTTTGAGTAACGCATCTTTCACCTTTCAAAAATAATTTTAAGCCTAACGCTCTGCACTTTCTGCATGATGGACCATGATAAACTGCCATATTATATCACCCCTCAAACTCTTCTTTTCTTTGGTGGTTTACAACCATTATGTGGTATAGGTGTTACATCTCTTAGAGATTTAATTTTTAGACCAGCTGCCTGCAGTGCCCTAATAGCAGTTTCCCTTCCCGAACCAGGACCTTTGACACGGACATCAACCTCTTTCATACCTCTTTGCAATGCTACTTTAGCAGCTTGCTCAGCTGCCATCTGGGCTGCAAACGGAGTACCTTTTCTAGTTCCTTTAAAGCCTACACTTCCTGATGATGACCAGCATACAACATTGCCATCTTTATCTGTAATAGTAACAATTGTATTGTTAAATGTAGACTGAATATGAGCCACACCACTTGAACTTACTTTCTTTACTTTTTTTCTTTTTGCTTCAGCCATTCAATTTCTCCTTAAAAACCATTATTTACCTCCAACTGTTTTTCTCCTGCCTTTTCTTGTTCTTGCATTTGTTCTGGTTCTTTGACCTCTTACAGGCAAACCTTTCCTATGCCTTAAACCTCTATAATTTCCTAAATCCATTAATCGTTTAATATTCATTCCAACAATTTTTCTCAGTTCACCTTCTATTGTATAGTTAGACAACGCTGATCTTAATTTTTGCAACTCATCTGGTGTTAAATCATCCGTTTTTCTGTTAGGATCAACGCCGGTTTTTTGAAGTATTTCTTTAGCTCTAGATTTACCTATACCATATATGTATGTTAAGGCAATCTCTATACGCTTATTTTTTGGTAACTCTACACCAACTAAACGAGCCATTTAACCTCCTAACCTTGTCTTTGTTTGTGTTTTGGGTTTTCGCATATAACCCTAACAACACCTTTTCTTTTTATTATTTTGCATTTTGGACAAATTTTTTTCACAGAAGATCTTACTTTCATTTATTTAACCTCCATTATTTTTTATTTATATCTATAAATTATTCTACCTTTTTCTATACTGTATGGCGAAATTTCTAACTTTACTCTATCTCCAGGTAAGATCTTAATAAAGTGCATACGCATTTTACCAGCAACATGAGCTAAAACTACATGGTTGTTATCCAATTTTACTCTAAACATTGCATTAGGTAGTGCTTCAATAACCTCACCTTCAACTACTACTGGCTTTTCTTTTGCCATAAATGTTAATTCTCCTTGCTCAATATTAAAGGCCCTTCTTCTAAAATTGCTATAGTGTGTTCAAAATGCGCAGAAGGCAGTTTATCTTTTGTAACAACACTCCAACCATCTTTTTTAACCTCAATTTCGTAAGAACCCATGTTTACCATTGGCTCAATTGCCAGCGTCATTCCCACCTTTAACAGGACATTTGGACTATTGCTAGGTACATAATTAGGAACTTGAGGCTCTTCATGCAGATTTCTGCCTATACCATGACCAACATAATCCCTTACTACGCTAAAACCATTTGATTCTACAAAATTTTGAATTGCCCTTGAAATATCAAATAAATAATTACCCGCTCTTGCTTGCTCTATGCCTTTATATAAGCTATCGTGAGTTACATCAATAAGCTTTTGCTTTGCTTTTGAAATGCTACCCACGCCAACAGTAATAGCTGAATCTCCATAAAAACCATCATAAAATAAGCCAAAATCCAAGCTTACTATATCACCTTCTTTCAAGATTTTTTTCTTGGAAGGAATACCATGCACTACTTCTTCGTTAACAGAAACACACAAAGCGTTTGGAAAACCTCCGTATCCCAAAAAAGCTGGCTTTGCATTCAATTTAGCAGAATATTCCATTGCAAGCCTATCAAGCTCATATGTTGTTATACCAGGTTTTACTTCATTTTTCAACATATTTAATACTTTAGCTACCATTGCGTTTACAATACGCATTTTTTCTATTTCTTGCTTTGATTTTAAAATTATCATATGCTACTTAATGCTGTTAGTATTCTAGAAAACACTTCATCTACTGTACCTAAACCACTTACCGAGTTTAATTTTCCTTGTTTTTCATAATATTCAATCAAAGGTTTTGTGTGTTCTTTAAAGACTTTTAGTCTGTTTTCAACAGTTTCTTTTGTATCGTCACTTCTTTGAATCAATTTTGATCCACAAATATCACATATCATATCTTGTTTTGGGGGTTTGTTTTTCAAATGGTAAATTGCGCCGCAAGTTGGACAAACTCTTCTTAACGTAAGTCGATCTATGATTTCATCATCAGCAACATCTATATATATTACTTTATCAAGATCTAACCCTTTTTGTTTTATCATTTTGTCAAAACTTTTTGCCTGTTCAATTGTTCTTGGAAAACCATCAAGTAAAAAACCATTTGCGCAATCAGGTTGCGATATGCGTTTTTCTATCATTTTTATTATAGTATCATCTGGGACGAGCTCACCTTTTTCCATATATTGCTTGGCAGTAAGGCCAAGTTCGGTTTCGTTTTTAACTTCATTTCTTAAAATATCGCCAGTAGATATTTGAACAATTGAATATTTTTTAATAATGTTTTGCGATTGAGTACCCTTTCCAACTCCTGGAGCTCCAAGTAATATTAAAATCACCTATTTACCTCCTTTTTTCAAAAAACCATCATAATTTCTCATATAAAGATGGGCCTGTATTTGCATTATTGTATCAAGAGCAACTTGAACAACAATCAATACAGCTGTGCCACCAAAATAAAATGGTACACTAAAATGTTGCATTAAAATCCATGGCAATACACAAACAAATGATAAATATATCCCACCTACAAAAGTAAGCCTTGTAAGTATCCAGTCAAGGAAATCAGCAGTATATTTACCTGGTCTTATGCCTGGTATAAAACCACCATTCTTTTTAAGATTATCTGCTACATCTTTTGGGTTAAAAGCAATAGATGTGTAAAAATAAGCAAAAAAGAAAATCAGTATAACATAGAATACATTATATAAAGTTCCGCCAGGATTTAGCCAGTTAGATATTTTTTGGATAAAAGGCACATTTATAACTTTTGCTATAGTTGCAGGAAACAACATTATAGAAGAAGCAAAAATTGGTGGTATAACGCCTGATACATTTATTTTTAATGGTATATAGCTACTTTGTGCATTATATAAACGTTTTCCAACCATTCTTCGAGGATATTGAACTGTTACTCGTCTTTGAGCTAACTCAACAAATATTATTAACGCAATAACTCCTATTACTACTACAAATATCAAAAGCAAAGCCAATATCGACATATCACCAGAGCTTACCAAGTTAAAAGTGTTACCTATAGCAGCAGGAAGTCTTGCAATAATACCTGCAAAAATAATAAGAGATATACCATTTCCAATACCTCGTTCTGTTATCTGCTCACCAATCCACATTAAAAATACAGTACCTGTTGTCAATGTTATGTCTGCAAATATAATAAAACCTATGCCATGCCAAATAACAACAGGTGCATTATTTGGCCCATGCATAGATTGCAAACCTATTGCAATGCCAATTCCCTGCAAAAGCGATATTATCACAGTTAGGTATCTTGTATACTCGGATATCTTTCTCCTACCTGATTCGCCTTCTTTTTTTAATTTTGCAAGCTCTGGACTCACAGCAGTAAACAATTCCAAAATAATAGCAGCAGAAATGTAGGGCATAATACCAAGCGAAACTATACTGAAGTTACTTATCGCACCACCACTAAAAAGATTGAATAATCCCAGTGCGGTAGACTGATTCTGATTTACAAGAGTAGCTAAAACATGCGTATCAACGCCCGGAGTTGGTATATGAGCTGCCAATCTAAATACAACAAACATTATAAATGTAAAAAAAAGCCTTTTATTTAGCTCTGGCACATTAAACATGTTTGAATAATCTTGCATCAAAGAACCTCAAATGTAGAATTTGATTGTTCAATTTTGCTGATTGCTTGCTTTGAAAAAGCGTGTGCTTTAATATTTAATTTTTTTGACAAAGTACCGTTTCCTAGAATTTTTACCAACCTTTTACCACTTACCAGTCCTTTTGATATAAGTGTTTCAAGTGTAACTTCATCATTTTCATTAAATTTTTTATCTAGTGTATGAAGATTTACAATATCGTATTCTATTTTGAATTGGTTTTTAAAACCCCTTTTTGGTAATCTTCTATAAATAGGTGTTTGTCCGCCTTCATAGTATGCACTCAAGTGCCCATGGCCGCTTCTAGCCCTTTCGCCTTTATTGCCTTTGCCTGCTGTGGTACCATAACCGCTTGCATCACCTCTTCCAACTCTTTTGCGTTTATCAACTATTTTTGGCAATTCAAATAACTGCATATTAATACTCCTTATTAACTTATTCAACTTCTTCAACTTTAACCATAAAATATAGCTTTTTAATCATCCCTCTTATATGAGGTGTGTCTTTTCTTAATACAAACTGGTTTGGCCTTTTTAAACCTAAAGACCTTGCTACTTTTTTTATTTTATCCTTTTGACCAATGCAACTTCTTGTCATTGTAATTTTAAGCGTCATTGTGCTAATCCCCTTCCTTTCAATATTTCTTCTTTGCTTCTTAGCAGTTTGAGAGCTTTAATGATAGCATTTGACAAATTAAACGGATTATTTGAACCAATAGATTTGGTTACTATATTTTTAATACCGCATGCTTCTAAAATAGACCTTGCAGTATTACCTGCAATTATACCAGTACCTGGTTTAGCAGGTTTTAATAAAACAATTCCAGAACCCTGCTTTGTTTGAATAATATGAGGTATACTGCCATCTTCAGTAATAGGAACTCTAAACATTTCTTTTTTTGCTTTTTCTACAGCTTTTTTAATTGCTTCGGAAACTTCTTTTGATTTACCTAACGCTATACCAACCTGACCGTTTCCATCGCCTACTACAACTAATGCATTGAACCTAAATCTTCTACCACCCTTTACAACCTTAGCAACTCTTCCAACTTTTATAACATATTCTTGAAAACCTTTATCCACTTGAACCTCCTAAAATATCAAACCGCCTTCTCTTGCAGCATCTGCTAAGGCTTTAACTTTTCCATGATACAAATAACCATTTCTGTCAAATACAACATTTGATATCCCTTTTTCTAAAGCCTTTTTTGCTATTAGAATACCTACTTGCTTTGCAGTTTCAATATTACAACCTTTTACCTTACCTTTTAATTGACTATCTAAACTTGAAGCGCTAATAATTGTATTACCAGTTGTATCATCAATTAGTTGAGCATATATGTGATTTAAGCTTTTAAATACGCACAATCTTGGTTTTTTCAGAGTTCCTCTGATTTTATACTTTATACGAGTTTTTCTTTTTAATCTCAATTCGTTTCTACTGCGTTTTTTTAACATTCAACCTCCTACTTTCCTGCAGCTTTACCAGCTTTTCTTCTGACTTTTTCATCTTTATACCTAATGCCTTTACCTTTGTATGGTTCAACTTTTTTAAATGCTCTGATATCAGCTGCGACTTGACCTACTAAATATTTATCAATCCCAGATATTGTTATGTTTGTACCGGTTTTATCGACTTCTACAGTAATGCCATCGGGAATTGGATAAAAAACATCGTGTGAAAATCCAAGACTTAACTTTACTTTTTTTGATTCTACGCTTGCTCTATATCCAACGCCTTCTATAATTAGTTCTTTTTTAAAACCATTAGTTACGCCAAAAACTGCATTTGCGATCAAACTTCTATATAAACCATGAAATGCATTAGCTTTTTTATGTTCTTCATTTATATTTTTAACAATCAAAGTATTACCTTCTTTAACTACTTCTACGAATTCTGGTTTAATGGTTTGAGTTAAAACTCCCTTGGGACCTTTGATTATTACTTTATCTTTTTCTATGTTCAAATCAACGTTTTTAGGCAGCTCAATAACTTTTTTACCTATACGAGACATTTTTTCCTCCTAAAACAACTCACAGATCAGTTCTCCACCTAGTCTTTTCTTTTTTGCTTGATAAGTTGTCATTACACCTTGATTGGTTGATATAATACCAATACCTAAGCCACTTACTACTGGTTTTATTTCATCAGATTTCACATATACTCTTCTTGATGGTTTGCTTACAATCTTTATTTCACTTAAAGCAGGTTTTTTTCGTTTTTCATCAAGATATTTTAATTCAACTTTTATTTGCGTTTTTAAAGGATCAATAATCTCATAATTTTTTATGTAGCCTTCTTTTTTTAATATTTCGCAGATATTTTTAACAACACTATTTCCGTATATTATTACATCTGTTTTTTTTGTTGATAAGGCATTTTTTAAACTTGATAATGAATCACTAATTCTATTCATTGATTACTCCTACCAGCTTGCTTTGGTTATACCAGGAATTTCTCCCTTTGATGCCAGATTTCTAAAACAAATCCTACAAATACCAAAATCCCTAATATAACCCCTTGATCTTCCACATATATTACACCTATTTTTAGACCTAACTTTAAATTTTGGTGTTTTTTTAGCTTTTTCAATCATTGCCTTTCTAGCCATTAATCCTCCTAACTTGCTTTAGCAAAGGGCACACCGAAAGCTTTTAATAACTCAAAAGCCTCTTCGTCGCTCTTTGAAGTAGTAACAAAAGAAATACTCATACCATGAATTTTTAATATTTTATCGTAATTTATTTCTGGAAAAATCAATTGCTCTGTAACACCAAGCGTATAGTTACCTCGGCCATCAAAATTCTTTTTTGAAACACCTCTAAAATCTCTAATTCTTGGTAAGCTAAAACTGATAAACCTTTCTAAAAACTCATACATTCTATCTTTTCTTAATGTTACCTTGCAACCTATTGGTTGACCTTTTCTCAATTTGAAGTTGGCAATCGATTTTTTAGCTCTTGTAATTACGCCTTTTTGACCTGTTATGGCAGCAAGCTCTTCAAGAGCAGAATCCAACATTTTAATGTCAGTTGCACCTTCAGCCATACCGACATTTATAACAATTTTTTCCAATCTTGGAACCTGCATAACGTTTTTATATGAAAATTTTTGCATCATATATGGTATGACATTTTCTCTATAGTGTTTTTTCATACTAGGTATATACAACTTAGAACCTCCGTTATTAAATTGTTTCGTTGCATTTTTTACAAACCCTTACTTTTGTGCCATCATCTAAAATCTTACTTGCAACCCGTGTAGGTTTGTTGCAATGAGGGCATACAAGCATTACATTTGATATGTCAATAGGCGCTTCTTTTTCAATTATTCCACCTTTCGATGTTTGAGTGGCTTTTTCATGTTTTTTTATTATTTTAATGCCTTCAACAATAACTCTGTTTTTCTTTGGCACAAAAGAAATGATTTTTCCTGTTTTTCCTTTGTCTTTGCCAACTAAAACTTTTACTAAATCACCTTTTTTAAGTTTTGTTTTCATCTGTGAGTATACATTCGCCATTTTTTACTCCTTATAGAACCTCTGGGGCCAAAGATATAATTTTCATAAAATCCTTCATCCTAAGCTCTCTTACTACAGGCCCAAAAATTCTTGTTCCAATTGGTTCTTTTTGGTTATTAATTATAACTGCAGCATTTTCATCAAACCTTATATAAGAACCGTCATCTCTTCTAAACTCTTTTTTAGTCCTAACAATCACAGCTTTAACCACGTCACCTTTTTTTACTTTACCATTCGGTATTGCTTCCTTGACAGATGCGACTATAATATCGCCGACATAAGCATACCTTCTTTTTGATCCGCCAAGAACTTTTATGCACATTATTTTTTTTGCTCCAGAATTATCTGCTGATTTAAGCATTGTATATGGTTGTATCATATTTCATCTCCCAATCCAGAGTATTTTTGCACAATCTTAAGCAACCTGAAGCTTTTTTGTTTTGATATTGGCCTGCAACTTATAAATTGGACAATATCACCAACTTTTGACTCATTTAGCTCATCATGAACTTTAAACTTCTTTGTTTTCTTAACATATTTTTTAATTTTTGGGTGTAATTTGTACTCTTCAACTCGAACCACCCTGGTTTTATTCATTTTATCACTAACTACAATACCCTCTCCAACAAATTTACTCATAAGGCTTTCTCCAATTGTTTAACTCTTGTTAAAACTCGTGCTAAATCTTTTCTTAAATTTCTCATTCTTTTAGGATTCTCTAGCTGCTCAAAACCTTTTTTCAATCTTAAACGCATAAGTTCTTCTCTAATTTTTTGCTCTGTTTCTTTCAAAGTTTTTATATCCATGGCTGCTATATCGTTTTTCTTCATAGCCACTCTCCACTCTTTACAAATTTAGTCTGGATATTTAGTTTGGAAGCAGCTAACTCAAAAGCGCTTTTTGCCAATTCTTCAGTTACACCGCCAATTTCATATAAAATTCGTCCGGGCTTAACTATACAAACCCACTTTTCAATTGAACCTTTTCCTTTACCCATCCTTGTTTCTGCTGGCTTTTTCGTAAGTGGAAAATCCGGAAATATCCTTATCCAAACTTTACCTTGATGTTTTAGTCTTCTATTTATGGCAATTCTAGCGGCTTCTATCTGATTACTTGTGATTTCGCCCCTTCCAATAGCTTTCAAGCCATACTCACCAAATGCAAGTTCACTTCCTCTTTTTGTTAAACCTTCCACACCACTTCTATTGCGTTGATATTTTCTATATTTTGTTTTCTTTGGCATTAACATATGTTTTTCTCCTTTAATCCATTACGTAGCCTTTAAAGACCCAAACTTTTATACCTATTATACCAGCAGTTGTCAAACTTTCTGCAAAACCGTAATCAATGTTTGCTCTAAGTGTGGTAAGTGGCACACGCCCTTCTTTTATCCATTCTGTGCGAGCCATTTCGACACCACCAAGCTTACCCGCGCATTGAATTTTAATACCTTGAACACCTTTTCTCAAAGCCAGATATGCAGCTTTTTTCATGGCTCTTCTAAAATGTGTCCTTTTTTCAATCTGCAAAGCAATATTCTCTGCTATTAACTGGGCATCCGTTTCTGGTGCATTAACTTCTCTAATATTTATTGAAACTTCAGATTTAGTTAAATCATTTACAAAACTCTTAATTTTTTCAACTTCTGATCCTTTTTTTCCAATCAATATACCCGGTCTTGCTGCATATATATTTAGTGTTAGTTTATTCATTTTCCTTTCGATCTCTATATTAGAAATACCCGCATAATACAGCTTTGCTTTTACTTCTTTTCGTATTTTTTGATCTTCAAGTAATTTATCTTTAAAATCATTCTTTGCAAACCATCTTGATGACCACGTTTTTATTATTCCAAGTCTTAATCCAATGGGATTAACCTTTTGACCCAAAATCCACCTCCTTTGCCAATACGAGTTTTATGTTTGTGGTTCTTTTAAGTATTCTACCTGCACGACCCATAGCCATTGGTCTATACCTTTTAAATCTTATACCATCATCAGCGCATACTGTTTTAATATAAAATTTATTAGGATCTTCACCTTTTTCTAAACATCCTGCAACAGCGGATTCTATTAATTTTGAAAGTATCAAAGCGCTTTTTTTAGGCATAAGTTTTAATATAGATATTGCTTCATTTGCTTTTTTGCCTTTTATCAGACCAAAAACCTGTCTAACTTTTATAGGCGAAATCCTTGCTCTTGACAATTTAACTGTGTGTTCCACTACCTTACCCCCATGATTAGTTTATTTGAAATCACTATTTACCTATCTTCTTTTGAACAACACCTTTATGACCTTTAAAAGTCCTTGTTGGTGAAAATTCACCTAATTTATAACCTACCATATTTTCTGTTACATAAACAGGTACAAATTTTCTTCCATTGTGAACCCCAAAGGTTAAACCAACAAATTCAGGGATAATCACACTTCTTCTTGACCATGTTTTTATGATAGTTTTCTTACCTTCCGCTTTTGCTTGATTTGCTTTTTTGAGCAATTTTTCATCAACAAACGGCCCTTTCTTTAGTGATCTAGCCATTAAACCCCCTAATTAATCCTTTTAATAATAAATTTATCTGTACGTTTATTATGTCTGGTTTTGTAACCTTTTGTTGGTTTACCCCATGGTGTTACTGGTGTTCCACCTGTCCCTGTTTTTCCTTCGCCACCACCATGTGGGTGATCAATTGGGTTCATAGCTACACCCCTAACATGTGGTCTTCTGCCCATATGTCTGACTCTTCCTGCTTTACCATAGTTTATATTATTATGATCAATGTTTCCAACCTGTCCAATAGTTGCATAACAATCAGCTAATACATACCTCATTTCACCACTTGGCAATTTTAATGTAACATATTTGCCTTCTTTAGCCATAAGTTGGGCAAAAGTACCGGCACTTCTTGCTAATTTTCCACCACCATTGATTTTTAGTTCTATATTATGTACAAAGCTACCTACTGGAATTTTTCTTAATGGAAGTGCGTTTCCTACTTTTGGTTCAACATTTTCCCCTGCTTGCACTTTATCGTTAACATTTAGACCAACTGGAGCCAAAATATACCTTTTTTCACCATCTTTATAACTCAGTAAGGCAATTCTTGCGCTTCTATTTGGGTCATATTCGATTGCTTTTACAACGGCTTCTATATCTCTTTTGTCTCTTTTAAAATCAATTATGCGGTACAACCTTCTTGCGCCGCCACCACGAAACCTAGTGGTAATATGACCTTTATTATTTCTGCCCGATTTCTTTTTTAATATTATGGTTAGAGATTTTTCTGGTTCAGTTTTTGTTATTTCGCTAAAGTCACTAACACTTGCAAACCTCATACCGTTTGTAATAGGCTTATAATATTTTATACCCATATCGTCCCCTTTTTATAAATTTATACTGTAGCCTTCTTTTAAAGTGACTACACATTTTTTTCGTGAATTCTTCTTACCAACAATGCCGCGAAAAACTTTAACTTTTCCCTTAGAATTAATAACATTCACATCTTTTACCTTAACATTAAAAATAGATTCTATTGATTTTTTAATTTCAGGTTTTGTAGCTTTGACTGGTACATAAAATTCATATTTATTTAATTCTTGCATCATAAGAGCTTTTTCAGAGACTACACGACCTCTAATTATATCCCACTTATCCATTTGCAAATCTCCTGCTTAATTTTTCAAAAATATCTTTTGTTGTAACGACTTTAGGAAACCTCATTATATCGTAGACATTGACTGTGTCTACATTTCTAATCTCAACTGATTTTAAATTTCTAAGCGATAAATAAGCATTTGTCATATTTTTATCTAAAATAAATAATGACTTATCAGCATTAAGTTTTTTTACTAATTCGAAAGCAACTTTTGTTTTTGGCTGTCCAAAATCTAAATCATTAAGTAAAATAAGTGTTTTTGCTTCAATATGATCTATAAGTGCTTCCAAAAACGCTTTTCTTTTTTCTTTTTTGTTAATTTTTAACTCGAAATCTAGTTTTGGTTTTGGCCCAAAAATTACACCCCCACCTCTAAATAATGGTGATCTAATTGAACCAGCCCTGGCTCTGCCTGTACCCTTTTGTTTCCATGGTTTTTTACCACCACCTGAAACTTCAGACCTAGTTTTAGTTGAAGCAGTCCACTGTCTTTTGTTTGCAAGCAATACGCGGATTACCCTGTTTAACATAATATCAGGCTTACTTGAAGGTTTAAAGTTTAAATTAAAATCGATTTCTCCAAGTCTATTAACATCTTTATCAAAATATTCAATTTTCATGATAATTTCTCCTTTTTCCTTAATAAGGTGACATAAGAACCCCTCGAGCCAGGTACTGCACCAGTTACAGCTATTATATTTTTTTCTTTATCAATATAGGCAATTTTTAGGTTTTTAATAGTTACTCTTTCGTTACCTAAATGTCCGGGCATTTTTTTCCCTTTTATAACCCTACCAGGCCATTCTCTGTTTCCAATAGAACCTACCCTTCTGTTAAACATAGACCCATGGCCATCCGGACCACCAGCAAAATTATGCCTTTTCATAGCACCTGCAAACCCTTTTCCTTTAGATGTACCTACAACATCAATTTCGTCACCTACATTAAATATATCCATCTCAATCTTATCGCCTAATTTAAAACCACTAATATCGCTTACTTTAAATTCTTTTAAATATTTTTTTGGTGATGAACCAGATTTTTTTAAATGACCTAATTGTGCTTTTGTAATTCTTGTTTCTTTTGTATCTACAAAACCCACCTGTATAGCATTATACCCATCATTTTCTTTTGTTTTTATCTGTGTAACTACAGCAGGTTCGGATTCTAAAATAGTAACAGCAACTGCATTACCATTTATAAACATCCTTGACATTCCAATTTTTTTTGCAATTAATCCTATCATTTTTTACTCCTATACTCTATATATAAGAGGTAGAGAAACCAAAAGGTTTTTACCTCTTTTTTAATTTTTAAAGTTTTACTTCTACATCAACACCCGCAGCTAAATCTATTTTCATCAATGCATCAACGGTTTGTTGAGTAGCATCATCTATTTCTAAGAGCCTTTTATGAACTCTCATTTCAAATTGTTCTCTCGAAGTTTTATTAATATGTGGAGATCTTAATACAGTATACCTTGTAATATCAGTTGGCAATGGTATAGGTCCTCTAATTGTAGCACCTGTCCTTTTCACAGTTTCAATAATATCTTTTACTGATCTATCCAATATTTTTGCTTCATAAGCTCTAAGTTTAATCCTAATTTTTTGCGACATTCAAAACACCCTCACTTAATAATCTCAGTAACTACACCAGCACCAACAGTTTTACCACCTTCTCTTATAGCAAATCTTGTTTCTTTTTCAAGTGCTATTGGAGCAATAAGTTCTACTTCCATTTCCACATTATCACCTGGCATAACCATTTCTACGCCTTCTTTTAAGTGAACTGTACCTGTAACATCTGTAGTTCTTACGTAGAATTGTGGTCTGTAGCCGTTAAAGAATGGTGTGTGCCTACCACCTTCTTCTTTGGTTAGGACGTATACCTGTGCTTTAAATTTTGTATGTGGTGTAATAGATCCTGGTTTTGCAAGAACCATACCGCGCTCTACTTCTTCTTTTTTTGTACCTCTCAAAAGTACACCTACATTGTCGCCAGGTAAAGCTTCATCAAGTATCTTTCTAAACATCTCAAGAGAAGTTGCAACAGTTTTTTGTGTAGGCTTTAGACCTACTATTTCTACTTCGTCACCTGTCCTGATTATACCGCGCTCTACTCTACCTGTTACCACAGTACCACGACCTGAGATTGTAAATATATCTTCAATTGGCATTAAGAATGGTTTATCTGCGTCACGCTCTGGTGTTGGGATATACTCATCTACTGCATTCATTAAGTCTTCTATGGCTTTAGTCCATTCGTTATCCGAGTCAGATTCCAGGGCTTTTAGAGCACTGCCTCTTATAACTGGTACATCATCGCCTGGGAAGTTGTATTTGGATAAAAGTTCCCTTACTTCCATTTCTACAAGATCAATTAGTTCTGGATCATCAACCATATCTACTTTATTTAAAAATACTACTATGTATGGAACACCTACCTGGCGGGCAAGCAGAATATGCTCTCTTGTTTGAGGCATTGGACCATCTGCTGCTGAAACAACAAGTATCGCTCCGTCCATTTGAGCTGCGCCTGTAATCATGTTTTTGATATAGTCAGCATGCCCTGGACAATCTACGTGTGCATAATGCCTTTTGGCTGTTTCATACTCAACATGAGAAGTATTTATAGTAACACCCCTTTCTCTTTCTTCTGGAGCGTTATCTATTTGAGAGTAATCTTTAAATTCCGCAAAACCTTTTTTTGATAAAACCTTTGTTATAGCAGCAGTTAAAGTAGTCTTACCATGGTCAACGTGTCCAATTGTACCAATATTTACGTGAGGTTTGGTACGAACATATTTTTCCTTTGCCATAATGGAAACCTCCTAAACTTCTTTCTTTATTATTTTTTCCGCAATAGAACTTGGGACTTCTTCATATGTTGAAAATTGCATTACATAAGTACCACGGCCTTGTGTTATAGATCTCAATGTTGTAGCATATCCAAACATTTCACCAAGGGGTATGTCAGCTCTTATAACTTTAACACCCGACTTATCTTCCATGCTCTTGATTTTACCTCTTCTTGAACTTAAATCACCTATAACATCTCCTAAGTACTGTTCAGGTGTAGAAACTTCAACATCCATAATAGGCTCTAATAAATACGGTTTAGCTGCTTTAAGAGCTTCTTTAAAAGCCATAGATCCAGCTATTTTGAAAGCCATTTCAGATGAATCAACTTCGTGGTATGAACCGTCTACCAGTGTAGCTTTAACATCTATAACCTCATAACCAGCCAATA
Source organism: Desulfurella acetivorans A63 (assembly GCA_000517565.1). GTDB lineage: Bacteria > Campylobacterota_A > Desulfurellia > Desulfurellales > Desulfurellaceae > Desulfurella > Desulfurella acetivorans. The sequence continues at coordinate 353,740 of CP007051.1, read as the reverse complement.
CACCATTTTCTGCGGCCTCTTTAACACCTTCTTCAACTGCTGGTATAAATTCTTTTGGAATAACACCACCAACTATTTTATTTACAAATGTTATACCTTTGCCTCTCTCTTGTGGTTCAACTTCAAGCCATACATCACCATATTGACCATGGCCGCCAGTTTGTCTAACAAATTTACCTTGTTTTTTAACTTTAGCTTTAATACTTTCCTTATAAGCTACTTGAGGTTTGCCTGTATTAACATTTACATTAAATTCTCTTTTTAATCTATCCACAATTATTTCAAGGTGAAGTTCGCCCATACCGGATATAATCGTTTGAGCTGTTTCTTCATCAAATTTTATTCTAAATGTAGGGTCTTCTTCTGCTAGCTTTTGTAAAGCATTTGATAGTTTTTCTTGATCTGCTTTAGTTTTAGGCTCAACAGCAATTGATATAACAGGTTCTGGAAACTCCATTGCTTCAAGTATAATTGGTTTTTCTTCTGCACACAACGTATCACCTGTGGCCGTATATTTTAAACCAATTGCAGCTACAATATCACCTGCATGAGCTTCTTCTATATCTTCTCGTTTATTTGCGTGCATTAAAAGAAGCCTTCCAATTCTTTCTTTTTTACCTTTGGCTGAATTTAATACATATGAGCCAGATTTTAAAACCCCAGAATATATTCTTAAGTATGTAAGTTTACCTACATACGGATCACTTAATATTTTGAAAGCTAAAGCACATAATGGTTCTTTATCGTCAGGCATTCTTTCTTCTTCTTCGCCAGATAAATTTTTGCCTTTAATACTACCTACATCGATCGGCGAAGGTAAATAAAGTGTAACTGCATCAAGCAGGGGCTGAACGCCTTTATTTTTAAAAGCACTTCCACACAACACCGGTGTACATTTACCTGACAATGTAGCTTTTCTTATAGCTTGTATTATTTTATCTTCGGGGATTTCTTTACCATCTAGGTAATCCATCATTAATTCTTCGTCATAATCAGCTACTGTTTCTATAAGTTTTGTCCTATATTCATTAGCTAAGCTAGACAAATCAGCAGGAATTTCTTTTTCACTAAATGTAGCACCAAGCACATCAGAATCCCAAATAATTGCTTTCATTTTAACAAGGTCAACAACACCTACAAAATTTGATTCCGAACCAACTGGAATTTGTAATACTACTGGAATAGAACCTAATTTTGTGTTTATTTCTTTAACAACATTAAAAAAATTGGCACCAGTTCTATCCATTTTGTTAACAAAAGCTATTCTTGGTACATTATATTTATTAGCCTGGCGCCAAACAGTTTCTGATTGTGGCTCAACTCCACTAACTGCGCAAAACACACCAACAGCACCATCTAAAACTCTTAAGGATCTTTCTACTTCAACTGTAAAATCCACATGCCCAGGCGTGTCTATTAAATTAATTTTATGATTTTTCCAAAAGCAAACAGTTGAAGCTGAAGTGATTGTGATTCCACGCTCTTTTTCCTGCTCCATCCAATCCATTGTAGCAGTGCCTTCGTGGACTTCACCAATTTTATGTGAAACGCCCGTATAGAATAGAATTCTTTCCGACGTTGTAGTCTTTCCTGCATCTATATGAGCAATAATTCCTATATTTCTAACATTTTCTAAAGGGTATGCTCTACTCAAAATACCACCTCACCACTTATAGTGTGCAAAAGCCCTATTTGCTTCAGCCATTTTATGCGTATCTTCTTTTTTCTTTATTGCGCCGCCTCTATTATTGAAAGCGTCTAAAATTTCTCCTGCTAGTTTTTCAAACATTCTTTTTTCATTTCTTTGTCTTGCATAATTTACAAGCCAGCGAATAGCAAGACTTACCTGCCTTTCTTTTCTAACTTCGACAGGTACCTGATAGGTAGCACCACCAACTCTTCTTGGGCGAACTTCTAGTTTTGGCATAATATTGTTTAAAGCTTGTTCAAATATTTCTAAAGGATTTTGACCAGTTTTTTCTTTTACTAAATCAAGACTTTTATAAAATATATTTTGAGCAAGTGACTTTTTTCCATCGTACATAATCTTGTTTATAGCCTTTTGAACCAAAACACTATTATAAACTAAATCACTTTGTGTTTGTCTTTTCTCAGCCCTTCTTCTTCTCATTTACAGCACCTTCCTTGGGTTTTTTAGCTCCGTACTTTGATCTACCTTGTTTTCTATCGTTAACACCGGCAGTATCAAGTGTACCTCTTATTATATGATACCTAACACCAGGTAAATCTTTTACCCTACCACCTCTTACAAGAACAATAGAGTGTTCCTGTAAATTATGACCTTCACCTGGTATATAAGCCGTTACTTCATATCCCGTTGTCAATTTAACTCTAGCAACTTTTCTTAAAGCTGAGTTAGGTTTTTTTGGAGTAGTTGTGTATACCCTTGTACAAACGCCTCTTCTTTGTGGACAACCCTGTAACGCCAAAGTCTTCGTTTTTTCTTTAACTTTCTTTCTACCTATCCTTACTAACTGGTTAATAGTTGGCACCCATTACCTCCTTGAAATATTAGCTTGACTAAATTACCAATAAAACTTTTATTTGTCAAGAATTTTCATCTCAATATTCATATCATCAAATCTTTTTTGACCAGTTCCTACTGGAATTAACCTCCCCACAATAACATTTTCCTTTAATCCCCTAAGTGAATCAATTGAGCCACTTATAGCTGCATCTGTTAAAACTTTAACTGTTTCTTGAAATGAAGCAGCAGAAATAAAACTATCTGTATTTAAAGAAGCTTTTGTTATTCCAAGTAAACTGATCTTTCCTATTGCAGGTTTTTTACCATTTTCTATAGCCTGCTGATTTTTTCTTTCAAATACAAATTTATCAACTAAATCACCTTCTATAAAATCTGTGTCCCCTGAATCTTCAACAATAATCTTAGATAACATCTGTTTTACAATTATTTCTATATGTTTGTCATTTATAGAAACACCTTGCATTTTATAAACCTGTTGTATTTCGTTTACCAAATGCCACCTTAAAACTTTTTCACCTAAGATTCTTAGAATATCATGTGGGTTTATAATACCATCTGTTAAGGGATCACCAGCTTGAACCCTATCACCTGGGTAAACTAATATGCGCTTATTTCGAGGAATTAAGTATTCTTTTTTTGCTTCACCTTTACCTATTGTTGATGTTATAACGACCTTTCGTTTTCCTTTAATTTCTCCCTCATAAGATACAACACCGCTTATTTCACTTAATACAGCAGAGTCTTTTGGTTTTTTTGCTTCAAATATGTCATTTAATCTTGGCAAACCACCTGTAATGTCTGTGGTTTTTGTAGCTTCTCTTGGTATTTTACCAATAGCATCACCAGGTCTTACATAGTCTCCATTTTCTTTTTGCAAAATTATACCAGGTGGAAGATAATATTCTGCTTTTTCATGAGTATTTTCTGATATTTTTACATTGCCATTTTCATCGACAATCTCAATTCGAGGTTTAAGATTAATATTTTTACTTTCAATAATAATATTGCTCTTTAATCCAGTTATTTTATCTATATCTACCCTTAAAGTTACATTGTTAACTACATCAACAAACCTTACATAACCATCTGTATCTACAAGCAAAAAGTCTGTATATGAATCCCAATCTGCTATAATAGTGCTTGATAAATAAATTGATGGATCAGATTCCATGATGCGTTTTTTAATGACATCGTCAAAACCTGCTATTATGTCACCCGCTTTTACTTTGCTCTTACTTTTAACAAAAACTTTACTGCCTATAGATAGATAGTATCTCTTTTTTAATGTACCATTTTCATCTTCAATTATTATATGGGCACCATGCTTATCTACAATATCGTTTTCGAAACTATCAACTTCTACAAATGTTTGTCCTTTTAATACAACAAATTTGACAATACCAGCATCACTTGTTCTAATAAATCGCCTTATGGTATCATTATCTTTTAAGTATATTCTTGCGCCATAAGGTAGATTTTTTGGTACTGTGTAAACTTCAAGTATTCTACCCACCAAAAGATCACCTTCTTTTACTAATTGGCCGTTTTCAACATTAAAAATCAACTTTCCAACTACATTAGCATCATTTTGAATGATGTCTTTTTCATTAATAAAATCAATTTTTCTAATATTATAACTTTCTTTATCATCTATTTTTAATACAAAATCTGTTTTCGTCTGTTCAATATTTACCAAGCCAGTACTTTCTGAAACAATCTGAGGTTCTATAATTAGTACTGCTGCGTCTCTTCTACTTAATATAACATTGTTGTTTTCAGAATTAACAGAGGTTCTTAAGTTAAAATATTTTACTATACCACCTTTTTTCGTTTCTGCACTCACTTTTTCGCCTGCCCTTAAAGCAGTACCACCCACATGGAATGTTCTAAGCGTAAGCTGAGTTCCTGGCTCGCCAATTGATTGTGCAGCAATAATGCCTACAGCTTCGCCAATTTCTACTTTTCTACCTCTAGCTAAATCCCTTCCATAACATTTAGCACAAACACCATATTTTGCTTTGCAGGTTAGAACAGAAAATATTTTTACACTTCTTATGCCGGCTTCAACAATTTTTTCTGCTAATTCTTCTGTAATTTCCTGATTTTCTTTTACAATTAATTCTTGAGTTAATGGGCTAATTATATCTTCAGCAGCTATTCTACCTACAATTCTTTCTTGTAAAGATTCAATTTCTTCACCATTTACAATTAAAGCGCTAACCTCCAGGCCTTCTGTTGTTCCACAGTCTTCTATTGTAATAAAAACATCTTGTGCTACATCAATAAGTTTTCTTGTTAAATAACCTGCATTAGCTGTTTTTAACGCTGTGTCTGCCAGACCTTTTCTTGCTCCATGAGTTGAAACAAAGTATTCAATAACATTAAGACCTTCTTTGAAATTTGATTTTATTGGTGTTTCAATAATATCACCTGAAGGTTTAGTCATTAAACCTCTAATTCCAGCAAGTTGTCTCATTTGCTGTAAACTGCCTCTTGCTCCAGAATCTGCCATAATAAAAATTGGGTTAAAACTTTCATTATAGGCACCGCCCAATTTTAACATCATAACTTTTGATATTTCTTCTGTAACATTATTCCAAAGATCAACAATTTTATTATATCGCTCTGAATCTGTTAGAAGACCTTGCTCATACTGATTTTGAATTTTTCTTGCTTCTTCTTCTGCATGTTCGATAATACTTGATTTATCTTCAGGTACCAGTATATCATCAACAGAAATTGATATACCAGATTTTGTTGCCATCTCAAAACCCATTTTTTTAACATCATCTAAAAAAGCAACTGTTGTTGGTAAATCAGTATTTTTATATATATATGAAATAAGGTTATTAAGGTCTTTTTTTCCGATTGTCTTATTTATTAGTGAAAATGGTACTACTTTTGGTACAATTTCACTAAATAAAACCCTACCTACTGTAGTATTAATAACTGTATTTTCAACTTTATATTTTATTTTAGCATTCAAATCTACTACGCCATTCTCATATGCTAATCTTACACTCCAGGCATTTGCAAATATTGCTGACTCACCCTTGGCGTTTTCTCTTGCTTTTGTCATATAATAAATCCCTAAAACCATATCTTGTGATGGTACAGCTATTGGATTACCATGAGCAGGAGAAATAATATTATGAGAAGATAACATTATCACCTTTGATTCCAATTGTGCTTCAACGCTAATTGGAACATGCACAGCCATCTGGTCTCCATCAAAATCTGCGTTAAAAGCAGCGCATACCAAAGGATGGAGTCTTATTGCCTTTTCATCTGTTAGAACTGGGTAAAATGATTGTATGGAAATTCTATGTAATGTAGGTGCCCTATTTAACATAACAGGGTATTCTTTTACAATATCTTCCAATAAATCCCAAACTATAGGTTCTTTATCTTCTACTATCTTTTTAGCATTTTTTACAGTTAATGCGTGACCTTCTTCTATTAGTTTATTATAAATAAATGGTTTAAATAGCTCATAAGCCATAATTTTTGGCAAACCACATTGATCAATTCTTAAATCCGGTCCTGCTACAATTACAGACCTTCCAGAATAATCAACCCTTTTACCAAGAAGATTTCTTCTAAATCGTCCTTCTTTGCCTTTTATTGTATCGCTTAGCGATTTTAGTGGTCTATTGTTTGATGCCCTTACCACTTGTTTCCTTCTGCCATTGTCAATTAAAGCATCTACAGCTTCTTGAAGCATTCTCATTTCGTTTCTTACAATTATTGAAGGAGCACCAAGTTCCAACAATCTCTTTAATCTATTATTTCTATTTATAATTCTTCTATATAAATCGTTTAAGTCAGATGATGCAAACCTACCCCCTTCTAAAGAAACAAGTGGTCTCAAATCTGGAGGTAATACCGGCAGTACTTTTAATACCATCCACTCAGGTTTATTTTGACTTCTCTTAAATTTTTCGATGAGTTTTGCGCGCTTCATAATTTTTTTCTTTTTTAAATCAGAAGTAGTAGCATCATATTCTTCTTTTAACTCATCTAAAACTTTATCAAGATCCATGTTTTTGAGTAAAGTGTAGATAGCTTGAGCTCCTATTTCAGCATTTACTCTTATACCATATGTTTCTATTGCTTCTTTATAGGCCGTTTCAGTTAAAACAGTTTTTACTGGTATTTCATCAACTTCTGAATGGACAACAACATACGCTTCATAGTAAACGATCCTTTCTAAATCCTTTAATTTCATATCAAGCACAATAGAAAGCATGCTTGGAACGCTTTTTAAATACCATATATGAACAACAGGAACTGCAAGCTCAATATGACCCATTCGTTCTCTTCTTACTCGAGATTCTGTAACTTCAACACCACACTTTTCACAAACAATACCTTTGTATTTAATACGCTTGTATTTACCGCATAAACATTCATAATCTTTCATTGGGCCAAAAATTTTAGCGCAAAACAGACCATCTCTTTCTGGTTTAAAAGTTCTATAGTTAATTGTTTCAGCTTTTTTTACTTCTCCATAACTCCATTCTCTTATACGTTCAGGGGAAGCTAACTTAATCCTTATGCTATCAAAATCTCTAGATGATTTTGGCTTACTTTTTAATACAGTAAACATTATACCCCCTATCTTCTTCTAACATCTTTTAAAAGTTCTATATCCAAACCCAAAGACTGCAATTCTTTAACAAGTACATTAAACGATTCAGGAATACCACCAAGCAATACAGGTTTACCTTTTACTATTGCTTCGTACATTTTACTCCTACCACTTACATCATCGGATTTTACAGTAAGCATTTCCTGCAAAGTATATGCAGCTCCATAGCCTTCTAAAGCCCATACTTCCATCTCTCCAAATCTTTGTCCGCCAAAATGTGCCTTACCTCCAAGAGGCTGTTGTGTAACAAGCGAGTATGGCCCCACGCTCCTTGCATGAACTTTATCATCTACTAAATGGTGTAGTTTTAATATATACATAACACCAACAGTAACAGGTTCTATAAATTTTTCACCAGTTAAGCCGTCATAGAGTGTTGATTTAAAGGTATCAATGCCTAAAAGCTTTTTATAATAATCAAAATCTTTTTCTTTTGGACCTTCAAATACAGGAGCTGCAAAATACACACCGTTTTTCCATTCTTTAACATACCTATCAAGCATCTCATCGCTTAGACTATCAATAAATTTATCAGCATTGCCAAGAAATATTTGTTTTAAATATTGCTTTAGTACATCTTTTTTTTCTTCTTTTATTAGCTCATTAATTTTTTTACCCAAACCTTTAGATATCCAACCCAAATGAGTCTCAAGAATTTGCCCTAAATTCATCCTCGAAGGTACGCCTAATGGATTTAATACAACATCAACCGGCCTACCATCTTCCATAAAAGGCATATCACATACCGGCAATATTCGTGAAACCACACCTTTGTTACCGTGTCTACCACTCATTTTATCGCCAACGGATAATTTTCTTTTTGTTGCAATAAAAACTTTTACGCTCATTATTACACTTGGCGGCAATTCATCTTCTTTATCAATTTCTTTTATTTTTTTAGCATACTCATCTTTTAAAGCTTTAGATATCTTTTTATAGTGTTTTTCTATTTCTTTTGCTTTCAACTTGTTTTTTGGGGATAGCAATTCTTTAATTTGATTTTCATCCAAAGCATCAAGCGCACATTTATCCAATTTGCTGCCTTTCTTGTAAACAATATCCTGCAAAGACAAATCTTTTTCTAATGTTTCTTCTTCCAACAATTTTTTGTATGATTCTAGTTTTAAGTTCTCTAAAAGGTGCAGTTGAGTTTTTAGTTCTTCATTTATCTTTTTTATATCCTCTTTTTGTATATACTCTTCACGTGCTAGTTTTTCGGTGCCTTTTCGCCTAAAAATTCTAACATCAATCACAGTGCCTTCTGTATCTGATGGAACTCTAAGGGACGAATCTGACACATTAGAGGCTTTTTCACCAAAAATTGCCCTTAAAAGCCTCTCTTCTGGGGAATAGTGGGTTTCCGCTTTTGGTGTAACTTTTCCAACAAGGATATCTCCGGGTTTTACATAGGCACCAATTCTTACTATGCCATTTTTGTCTAAATTTTTAATTAACTCAGCAGATGCACTTGGAATATCAGCAGTTATTTCTTCTGGTCCAAGTTTAGTATCGCGCGCATAAACTTCAAACTCTTTTATATGTATAGATGTGAACAAATCTTCTTCGACAACACGTCTTGAAATTGTTATACCATCTTCATAGTTGTATCCACGCCATGGTACAAAAGCTACAACCATATTTCTTCCAAGCGCAAGCTCTCCTTTGTCCATGGTGGGACCATCTGCAATAACCTGACCTTTTTTAACATAATCACCAATTTTTACAATTGGTTTTTGCGAAAAACATGTATCCTGGTTTGATCTGACAAAATTATTTAAATCATATTTATCTATTTCATAAGCTCCTTCTTGTGATTGCACTGCTATATAAATTTTGTTGCTTTCTATTCTTATAAATTTACCATCTCTTTTAGCAAGCACTGCATGCCTTGAGTATGTTCCTACTTCTTTTTCCATGCCTGTACCCACAAGTGGAGCTTCAGGAGCAATAAGTGGGACAGCTTGACGCTGCATGTTTGAACCCATAAGTGCTCTATTTGCATCATCGTGTTCCAAAAATGGTATCAAGCTCGCCGCAACGGAAACAATCTGTCTTGGAGATACATCCATCAGGTTAACATCCATTTTGTATGCCATAATAAATTCACCGTTTTTCATTGACGGTACATAATCTTGGGCAAATGTGCCATCAGGATTTAAATCAACACTGGCTTGTGCAATTATGTGGTCTTTTTCTTTGCCTGCTGTCATATAAACAATTTTATCTGTAACCTTCCCATTTTCTACTATTCTATATGGTGTTTCTATAAACCCAAACTCGTTTACCCTAGCGTATATTGAAAACGAAACAATTAAGCCTATATTTGGCCCTTCTGGTGTTTCTATTGGACAAAGTCTTCCATAATGGGATGGGTGAACATCGCGGACTTCAAAACCTGCTCTCTCACGTGTTAAACCGCCTGGTCCTAAAGCCGACAGTCTTCTCTTGTGAGAAATCTCAGATAGTATATTTGTTTGATCTAAAAATTGAGACAACTGTCCTGTTGCAAAAAAGTCTTTAATTGCGGTTGCAACAGGTTTTGTATTAATTACATCATATGGTGTTAAATCTTCTGTTTCTTTTGGCATTAAAAGTCTATCTTTTATTAGCCTTTGCATTCTATATAAACCTTTTCTAACTTCTGAATATAAAAGCTCACCTACTAAATGAACTCTTCTATTTGAAAGGCTATCCATATCATCCGCTGAAACTTTACCATTTTTAAACAAGATTATATGATTAATTATCCCAAAAAAATCATCAACCGTTAATACTCTAATATCTTTTGGTATATCTATATTTAGTGTTTCATTAATCTTAGCCCTACCTTCTATTGACAAATCATACTTCAAAGGATCAAAAAACAAACCAGCAAAAAATTTATTAGCCTCTTCAACAGAAGAATGCTCACCAGGTCTTAAAGATTTATGAAGATAAATTTTTGCAATGTCTTCAATAGGTAGATCTTCTTTTAGACCAATCCTTCTTTTTTGCAAAACTTCATGATCTGCTTTAAGCGTATTAATAATCATGTAATCATCATATTCACTATATACAAGCTTAAAGTTAAAGTTTCCCATTAATTTTAATTCTTGTAAAACCTTAGAATCTATTAAAGAAAGCCCTTCTATTACAGAGCCATTATTGTCAATTTTTTCAGCTATATATTTATCTAAAAACTCGTTTTCATCAATTACAATTTCGTTTATATCTAAATCTATTAAACGTGAAATAATTTTCGGTGTAAGTTTTTTTTGCTTTTGAACAATCACTTCGTTTTCTACAACAATATCTTCTTTAACTTTAAAGCCCTGTAATTTTTTATCGGGCTTTGTATAAAAATTCCCATCTTTTACATGTATATTTAGCACTTTGTAAATTCTATTTAAAATATCCAAATCGCTAAAACCAAGAGCTTTTAGTATAACAGTTGCTGGAAATTTCTTTTTTCTATCTATTCTTATATGTAGAAGATTCTTATTATCAGTTTCAAATTCAATCCAACTACCTTTTTCAGGTATTACTTGAGCGTAATAATTATTTTCCTTTTGTTGGGTTAAATTTTTAAAAATTACACCTGGAGACCTATGTAGTTGATTTACTATAACTCTTTCAACACCATTTATAATAAAACTTCCTGATTCACTCATTAATGGAAGTTCACATACATAAATTTCTTGTTCTTTTATATCTTTAACCCCAATTTTATTACCAGAAGCATCAATATCCCAAAGCGTTAGTTTTACTTTGAGCATTAAAGAAGCACCATATGTTATACCTTTAAGTTTACAAATCATAGGGTTATATTTAGCTTCTCGTAGGTAATAATCAACGTATTCTAATTTGATTTTTCCGTGAACATCTTCAATTGGAAAAATTTCTTTAAATGCATTTTCTAATGTTTTTTCAAAATCACTTCCTTTTTGTAAAAATCTATTGTATGATTCTATAGCCATGTTTAAAATATCTGGCACAGATAACACTTCTTGAGTTTGAGCAAAATTGACTCTTAACCTATAATCTAAGCAAAGAGGCTGCACCATAATTCACCTCATCAATACTTTTTTATATTTATTGTTGGTATAATAAACAAAAAAAGAAGAGGCTTGATTGCCTCTTCTTTTGAAAAAAACTTATGTTAATTGATTTCTACCACTGCGCCAGCTTCTTCTAATTTTGCCTTAATACTTTCAGCTTCTTCTTTGCTCACATTTTCTTTAACTTTACTTGGAGCACCATCTACTAGATCTTTTGCTTCCTTTAAACCTAACTGTGTTAATTCTCTTATAACTTTTATAACCTGGATTTTTTTATCCCCAGCAGACTTTAAAATAACATTAAATTCTGTTTTTTCTTCAGCTTTTTCTTCACTAGCTGCAGCAGGCTGAGCACTGGCAACTGCAACCTGTGGAGCTGCTGCACTTACGCCAAATTTTTCCTCTAATTCTTTTACAAACTCAGAAAGTTCCAGTACAGTCATGTTTTCTATGAACTTTATAACATCTTGTCTTGTAATATCAGCCATTTATACTCCTCCATAAAATTAATTTGTTTTTTGTTCTTTTATAGCATTCAATGCATATAAAGGTTTTCTTAAAATACCCGCTAGAGCACTTACAAAACCTCTTGCTGGGGCATTTAATACACCAAGCAACATCGATAATAATATTTCCCTCGATGGCAATTTTGAGATAGCTTCAATTTGATCATGATTAAATACACTACCATACATCACAGCAGACTTTAGTTGTAGTTTTTCAATGTTTTTTTCTGCTTTCAAAAGGACTTTTGCAAGTGCCACAGGGTCATTATAGCTAACAGCAAATGCATTGGGCCCCTCAAGCAAACCCAAGATATTAGACCATTTTGTGTCTTGAGTTGCTTTTGCTACAAGCGTGTTTTTAATAACATTGAAAGAATCGCCCAATTCTTTTACTTGTTCTCTAACTGACTCGAGTGTTTTAACGTCAACACCGGAATAATCGACTAAAAACACAGCTTGAGCATTCTCGAGATTTTTTCTAATTGTTTCAACAATCTCGATTTTCTTTTCTTTTTTCAAAACTTCCCTCCTTTTAAAGACGGGCCAAGTCTCAAGCAGGCAATTTTAAAGCATAAGCTACCCGCTATCTTTGACCTCTTGATTTTATATTTAAATCGCTTGTAGCTTAACCTTGACACTTGGTGAATGTGTAGTTGATAAATAAAATGACTTTATATATTTACCTTTAGCAGCCGATGGTTTTGCTTTTAAAATCGTTTCATATATCGTTTTTATATTTTCAAGTAAATCTGTTTGATCAAAAGACTTTTTGCCAGCTATTAAGTGGACATTTCCAGTTTTATCGCTTCTAAATTCTATTTCTCCAGCCTTAAATCTTTTAACTGCAGCTGCCACATCAAATGTAACCGTCCCCACTTTCGGATTTGGCATCAATCCTCTTGGTCCGAGAATTTTACCAATTTTACCAACCGCTCCCATCATATCAGGGGTAGCAATAACTTTATCAAAATCCATCCAACCAGATTGAATCTTTTCTATAAGATCTTCTGAGCCAACATAATCAGCACCAGCCTCTTGTGCTTCTTTTATTTTTTCACCTTTTGCAAATACTAAAACCTTAACTGTTTTACCAGTTCCTTTTGGTAATAACACAGTGCCCCTTAACTGTTGTTCTGCATGCCTTGGATCTATTCCTAAATTTGTATGCACTTCAACTGTTTCATCATAATTTGCATATGCTATATCTTTTAGTATACTTATTGCATTTTCTAAATCGTATTCTTTAGTTAAATCGTATTTTTTTAGTGCTTGTCTGTATTTTTTACCATGCTTTGCCATTTCTTAACCTCTCTACTATTAAAAATCTTGTACTTCAACGCCCATATTTACAGCAGTACCTGCAATTATTTTCATTGCTTTGTGTAAATCTTTTGTATTTAAATCAGGCATTTTTATTTTTGCAATCTCTTCTAATTTTTCTTTGCTCAATTTTCCTACTTTCACTTTTAATGAACTACTTGAACCTTTTTGTATACCTAAAGCTTTTTTAATTAAAACACTGGCTGGAGGCGTTTTTAATATAAAATCAAAACTCCTGTCTTTATAAACATTTATTAGTACAGGAATTATTGTGTCACCTTTGTCTGCTGTTGCATCGTTAAATTTTTTAACAAAATCCATTATATTAAGCCCATGCTGTCCAAGTGCCGGACCAACAGGTGGTGCTGGTGTAGCTTTGCCCGCTGGCAATTGTAATTTTACTTGAGTAACTAACTCTTTTTTTGCCATACCAATCTCCTTTTATGCTTTCTCAACTTCATTGTAGTCTAATTCTACAGGTGTAGGTCTTCCAAAAATACTAATTAATATCTTAAGCCTACCTTTTGTAATATCCACTTCTTCAATTGTGCCAACAAAATTTGAAAATGGCCCTTCTATAACTCTAACTTTTTCACCATGTTCAAACGAGATAGACAAACGTGGTGCTTCTTTTGCTTTATTAATTTTATCGACCACTTTTTTAACTTCACTTTCATCTATTGGTATTGGCTCATTTTTGGAACCAACAAAACCAGTTACAAGTGGAAGCCTTTTTAAGGTATTGTAAAGAGCAACATTCATTTTAGATTTTATAAAAACATAACTTGGATACATGCATTTTTTTACAAGCTCTTTTTTACCTTTTCTTACCTCTATAACTTCTTCTTGAGGAACTAAAATTTCTGCTATGTCACTTTCTAAGCCAACTTCTTTTGCCTTACTTAGTATCATATTTTTCACTTTTTCTTCTTGGCCTACCTGCGTATGTACAGCATACCATTTAAAATCTTGATCTTCTAGCATTTGTCACCAAACTATTTAAATAATTTTTCTAAACCATATGAAAATATAAAATCCAACAATCCAAGCAACACTGACACAACAAAAGAGAAAACTATAACAGCAATAGTAGCCGTTACAATCTCCCTTTTCTTTGGCCATACAACCTTTTTTATTTCAGCTTTAACTTCTTCTAAAAAACTTTTTACTTTCTCAAACATATAATATTTATGGCAGGCCAGGAGGGACTCGAACCCCCAACATGCGGTTTTGGAGACCGCCGCTCTACCAATTGGAGCTACTGGCCTATTTTACCTCTTTATGTATAGTATGTGTATTGCAATGAGGGCAATACTTCCTCAATTCTAACTTATCCTTTGATTTCTTTTTGTCTCTTGTGCTTGTATAGTTTTTATTTTTGCACTGACTGCAAGCAAGATAAACTATTTCTCTCATTTTTGCCTCACTTAATAATCTCAGTAACTACACCAGCACCAACAGTTTTACCACCTTCTCTTATAGCAAATCTTGTTTCTTTTTCAAGTGCTATTGGAGCAATAAGTTCTACTTCCATTTCCACATTATCACCTGGCATAACCATTTCTACGCCTTCTTTTAAGTGAACTGTACCTGTAACATCTGTAGTTCTTACGTAGAATTGTGGTCTGTAGCCGTTAAAGAATGGTGTGTGCCTACCACCTTCTTCTTTGGTTAGGACGTATACCTGTGCTTTAAATTTTGTATGTGGTGTAATGGATCCTGGTTTTGCAAGAACCATACCGCGCTCTACTTCTTCTTTTTTTGTACCTCTCAAAAGTACACCTACATTGTCGCCAGGTAAAGCTTCATCAAGTATCTTTCTAAACATCTCAAGAGAAGTTGCAACAGTTTTTTGTGTAGGCTTTAGACCTACTATTTCTACTTCGTCACCTGTCCTGATTATACCGCGCTCTACTCTACCTGTTACAACAGTACCACGACCTGAGATTGTAAATATATCTTCAATTGGCATTAAGAATGGTTTATCTGCATCACGCTCTGGTGTTGGGATATACTCATCTACTGCATTCATTAAGTCTTCTATGGCTTTAGTCCATTCGTTATCCGAGTCAGATTCCAGGGCTTTTAGAGCACTGCCTCTTATAACTGGTACATCATCGCCTGGGAAGTTGTATTTGGATAAAAGTTCCCTTACTTCCATTTCTACAAGATCAATTAGTTCTGGATCATCAACCATATCTACTTTATTTAAAAATACTACTATGTATGGAACACCTACCTGGCGGGCAAGCAGAATATGCTCTCTTGTTTGAGGCATTGGACCATCTGCTGCTGAAACAACAAGTATTGCTCCGTCCATTTGAGCTGCGCCTGTAATCATGTTTTTGATATAGTCAGCATGCCCTGGACAATCTACGTGTGCATAATGTCTTTTGGCTGTTTCATACTCAACATGAGAAGTATTTATAGTAACACCCCTTTCTCTTTCTTCTGGAGCGTTATCTATTTGAGAGTAATCTTTAAATTCCGCAAAACCTTTTTTTGATAAAACCTTTGTTATAGCAGCAGTTAAAGTAGTCTTACCATGGTCAACGTGTCCAATTGTACCAATATTTACGTGAGGTTTGGTACGAACATATTTTTCCTTTGCCATAATGGAAACCTCCTAAACTCAATGGAGCCTATGAGCGGGTTTGAACCGCTGACCTCTTCCTTACCAAGGAAGTGCTCTACCACCTGAGCTACATAGGCAATCATTACTTTTTTATTTGGAGCGGGAAACGGGACTCGAACCCGCGACCCCAAGCTTGGAAGGCTTGCGCTCTACCAACTGAGCTATTCCCGCCTATTTTTTGTTAAATGGTGGAGAGGGGAGGATTCGAACCTCCGAAGGCAATAGCCGACAGATTTACAGTCTGTTCCCTTTGGCCGCTCGGGAACCTCTCCATTATAACTATGGAGCTGGCGAAGGGACTTGAACCCCCAACCTGCTGATTACAAGTCAGCTGCTCTACCATTGAGCTACGCCAGCAAGCAAAAAACGATTATACATATATTTTAAAAATTGTCAAACAACTTTTTAAAAAACATTTTATTTAATTTTTAGATTTGTAAACTGTATGCCAGTAATCTTTTAACTCTTTTGCTTTTTCAAATAGCCAATCTTTGTTGTCAAGATACCATTTAACTGTCTTTTCTATGCCTTGTTCAAAGTTTGTAAAGCTTATACTAATTGTTTTTTTGAGTTTTGTTGAATCCAATGAATACCTAAAGTCATGACCAGGCCTGTCTTTAACATAATTTATTAAACTTTCTGATTTATTTAATAAAGCCAATATAGATTTCACAACTTCAATATTCTGTTTTTCAATACCGCTTCCAAGATTAAAAATTTCATTTGCGCATCTTTTTTTAATTAATTGCAAGATTGCTTTTGCACAGTCTTCTACAAACGTCCACTCTCTAATATTTTTTCCTTGTGCATACACTGGTATTGGCTCATTTTGAAGTGCCTTATATATTACAACAGGTATTAGTTTTTCTGGATATTGCCATGGTCCATAATTATTTGAAGGACGAATCGTTATAACATTTGCATTATAAGTTCTAGCGTAAGCTCGTCCAAGCATATCTTGAGATGCTTTACTTGTGGAATATGGAGAACTGGGTTTTAAACAAGAATTTTCCATAAAGCTTGCATCATTTTCCGATAAATCTCCATAAACCTCGTCTGTTGAAATGTTTACAAACAACGCATCCTTGGATAACTCAAGCATATTTTGTGTACCAATTATGTTTGTTTTTATAAAAATATGTGGATTTAATATACTTCTATCTACATGTGTTTCTGCTGCAAAGTGTACTACGATTTCTGGTTTAAA
The DNA here is from genome assembly GCA_000517565.1 of Desulfurella acetivorans A63. Taxonomy (GTDB): domain Bacteria; phylum Campylobacterota_A; class Desulfurellia; order Desulfurellales; family Desulfurellaceae; genus Desulfurella; species Desulfurella acetivorans. The sequence goes on along the minus strand of CP007051.1, from coordinate 336,875 downwards.
GTTTATAAATACTTTTTTTAAAGATTCAAAATCGCTTATGTCACAGTTAAAAAATTTTAATCTATTTTTAATATGATCAATACGTTTTAGATCGCCAGCATATGTTAAACTATCAACAATTGCAATATTAAAATCATTAAGCAATGCTTGACGAGCAAACTCGCTACCAATAAAACCTGCACCACCACTTATTAACATTTTATTCATTACTGCTATCTCCTTGCAATATGTTTATTAGGTAATTTCCATAACCTGATTTTTTAAGCGGTTGAGCTAATTCTAAGAGTTTATCTTTGTCAATATAGCCCATTTTGTATGCAATCTCTTCTATGCAGCCTACTTTTAAACCCTGGCGTTTTTCTATTGTCTGTATAAATTGACTGGCTTCAAGTAAACTATCAAATGTTCCCGTATCAAGCCAAGCAAAACCTCTACCTAATGTTATAGCTTTAAGCCTTGATTCAGATAGGTAAGTTTGGTTTACACTTGTAATTTCTAATTCACCCCTCCACGAAGGTTTTACGTTTTTAGTAATATCAACTACTGTATTATCATAAAAATACAAACCAACCACTGCATAATTTGATTTTGGTTTTTGCGGTTTTTCTTCAATACTTAATACATTAAAATTTTCATCAAACTCAAACACGCCATAATCCTGTGGGTTTTTAACATAATAGCCAAACACTACTGCATTGTGTTCTTCTTCTGCAATTGTCTTGGCTTTTCTTAATAAATAAGACAAACCTTGACCATAAAAAATATTGTCACCTAAAACCAAACACACATTATCGCTTCCAATAAAGCTTTCACCTACCAAAAATGCATCTGCCAAACCTTTTGGTGTTTCTTGTACAGCATATGAAATATTTAAACCTAAATGAGTACCATCTTTAAACAGTTCACTAAATCTAGGTGTATCTTTCGGGGTTGATATTATTAAAATATCCCTTATTCCGGCAAGCATCAAAATTGATAAAGGGTAATATATCATTGGTTTGTCATAAACTGGCAAAAGCTGTTTGCAAATTGTGCTTGTTGCAGGATAAAGCCTTGTGCCAGAACCACCTGCTAAGATTATACCTTTCATGCATTGTTCTCCAAATATTTACTAAAACACAATATAAAATAAAACTACAATTTTGTAAACTCAAAATTTGACAAAATAGCTTTGCTTAATTATTATGACACAAGGAGGTAAAGTTATGGTTAAAAAATTGATAACTTTTACTATTTTTACATTTGCATTATACTTTATCGGTGGTATTTTAGCTTATATCTTTTTGAATAGTTTTGTGCAAAAGTACTTCATCTACACATTTACTGCAGCAACTTTTATTTTTGCAATTATTAACTTCTGGTATTACTATCTTGTTATAATAAAACCAACAAAACAAACAGCCGATGAGTTTTGTAAAATTACAAAACAAGACAGGTATGATTTAACAAAAGACTATTCTGTACCAGGCTTTTGTGCTTCACTTGGAGAGTTTATTAACACACTTGTTAGCTTTTCTAGATCTATCTTTAGCGAGCTTATCACAAATGCTACAAAAACTTCTGTTTTTAACGCCAAATTTAACTTTGAGCTAAAAAATATTACACATCACATGAATGAAACTAAAGACAATTTAGAAGCAATAAATAAAACAATGAATGATTCTACAAAAGCCATAGGTGATATATCTCACAATATGGAAAACTTTGTGAGGTTTATGGAAGAAGTAAACGCTATAAGCGAGCAAACGATAAAAACAACGCAAAACATAAGTAAAGCCTCTCAAAACTCAATTGAAGTATTAAATGAAAATAAACAATCTATGGAAAGCCTGCATTCTCAAATAGACGATATACTATCCATTGTAAATGTTATAAATGATATCTCAAACCAAACAAACCTTCTTGCCTTAAATGCTGCCATTGAAGCTGCCAGGGCAGGTGAGCATGGCAGAGGCTTTGCAGTGGTAGCAGATGAGATTAGAAAGCTTGCAGAGCAAACACAAAAGCAATCAAAAGAGATAGAAAATACAATTAATTCTGTTGCAGAAAATTTCAACATTCTTGTTGAGCGAAATAAAACAGTAAGAGATACAATTGAACAAAACACAAAATCTGTAGAAGAAATGCTTGTTTCTTTTGACAACCTTGCAGATAAAATTAATCAGGCAAACAACATGATAAATACAATAACAGCAGCCACAGAAGAACAGTCAAGTTCAATTGAAGAAGTAGCCCAAACGGTAGAATACCTTGCAGGTTCTGTTAAAGAAATATCAACAAGTCTTGATAATGTAAGCTCAAAAAGTCTTGATTTAAGCAAAATCGCAGAACAATCCGCAAATATTTTAAAGAAAGTAAGAGTAGGAAACCCATTAGAAGAAGTTGTAGATCTTGCTAACAAATGCGCTAAAGAAATGACAGATACAATAGAAAACGCAATCAAAAAAGGTATAATTTCATCCAGTGACATATGGGATAGAAACTATGTGCCAATACCAAATACCAATCCGCAAAAATACCGCACAAGATTTACTGACTTTTTTAAACAATACATCCAGCCCATAGAAGATAAATACTTGAATATGAATCAAAACTTTAGATATGTATTGCTTACAGACAATAATGGCTACATAGCAGCACACAACTCAATCTATGATAAACCCCTAACTGGCAATTACGAAAAAGACCTTGTAGGGAATCGTTCTATGAGAATATTTAACGATACAGTTGGTTTAAATGTAGCAAGAAATACAGATAGCCTAATTATACAAACTTATCCAAGGGACACTGGCGAAGTTATAAGCGATATTGGCGTTCCTGTATTTATTGAAGGCAAACACTTTGGTGGTGTAAGAGTTGGGCTTGCTGTGGAGAATATATAGTGAATTTTTTCTATTGACAACTGAGAAATTTTTTATATAAATAGTAATGTATCGAGCGGGAATAGCTCAGTTGGTAGAGCACAACCTTGCCAAGGTTGGGGTCGCGGGTTCAAGTCCCGTTTCCCGCTCCATTTTTTTATAAACAGACCCAAATTGGCGGCATAGCCAAGTGGCTAAGGCACGGGTCTGCAAAACCCAGATCCCCGGTTCGAATCCGGGTGCCGCCTCCAGAAGCTACCTAGTTGCCGGGGTGGCGGAATTGGTAGACGCAAGGGACTTAAAATCCCTTGGGAGTTTCTCCCGTGTGGGTTCGATTCCCACCCTCGGCACCATTGTTTTTTAAAAAACAACCTTTATTGGCATATAATTAATCATTAAGTTTTTTGGGATTGCATTAATTGGCCTTAGTTCAACTACCACAGATAGATTTTCCTTTGCAAATGGAGATACTAAAATTGGAGGAGTTTTTTGGGTTTGTAATTTTAGGCCAATAATTTCAGCTTTTATCGATTTACCATTTGGAAACACAACTTTAGTTTTTTTACCCAAAAAAGCATGTTTCACCTTATTCGGCTCTAAAAACGCTTCTATTATAACATTGTTATTGTTTTGCAACACCATTAGATCTTCATTTTTATTAACCAATTCTCCTTCTTTAACAAGATCTAAAGCAATTGTTGCGTTTTCTGGCGCTTTTATAGTTAAACTTTGCAATATAGATTCCAATTCATTTAATTTCATATCCTCGGCAACAGGTACATTTTTGTTGCTTTCTAAACTTTGCTTTGCTTGCAAATAAGCAATCTCTGCAGAGTGCAGAGCATCTTGTGCATTTGCCACTTCATATGATGTTGCTGCGTTTTTTTGTTGTAGGTTGAGTATTTCTTTGTATGTTTTTAAACGACTTTCGTAAACTTCTTTGTAAATTTTTAACACTTCAGGGTTAACCTTTATGCTAGCTGATGATTTTATTTGTTTTAAACTCTTAAATAATTCTCTATACTGATTTTCTACTAATGGATTTTTTATTTTGAGTATAATCTCATTTTTTTTGACATTATCACCAGGTTTTCTTATGTATACTACTTTTCCATCATAAGGAGCTTTGATTGTTATTTGGTTAAAAATTAAGTATCCGGGTGCATTAATAAACAATAGATTGTAAGTAATTTTATAAATCAAATATACACCAAAAACTAAAAATGGCAGTAAAAATAATATAAGCACAGCCCTAAAACGCCATTTTGAAATTGGTCTTTTTGGAGGTTCATAATTAACTTTTAAACCGCTAACTTCATTTGGAGATGAAGGGGGTCTGCTAAATTTAATTTTCATTTTTTAAACTCCAAAAATCTTCAAGTGATTGTATAGTGATACCTAAAAAATTATCTATTGTAGAAAAATGCTTATACAAATCTTCCCATTTTAATAGTGAGTTATTTGCACCAAACCGCGCAAAGGTATTGTATTGTGGCAAAACAGATGTTGGCTCGCAAGATAATGCAATGCTAAAATACAAGTTAGGGTTTTGCTTTATAATATTATCTGAAATTTCTATAATTCTTTTAGTATTTGTAGTGTATACCATAAGAATAACTTCGTTTAAACCAGCTTTTTTAAGTTCATTTAATAAAATCTTGTTTTCAGCTTCCTTATAATTCATAGATAATCCTATAGGCAAAGAAGTATTTTTTTTAACTTCCGATATTGTTTTAACTATACCATTTTCCCAAAGATGCCTATCTTTAAGAGGAAGCTGACTTTTTTCTATATCAAGCTGTATACCATCAAAAGGAAATCTTTGAAGATTTTTAATTATATTTATTAGATTAGTTCTATATTTGCTTAATGCCCAATAAGGATCACCTAATAGCAATTCTACTTTTATATCTCTTTGTTTTGCTTGTCTTATAAATTTTGTTAATACATCTGCATCTTTTTGATTAGACCTTACAAGCTGTATTTCTTGGCTATTTAAAGACAAAAAAATTCTTTTTGTTGACTTAGGAATTTTATCCCAGAAATTTTCGCCTAATTTTTTATACCAATATAAACCATTCCATAAATACCAACTCAAATATGAACCATTTCGATAATTTATTTTAGGTGTATTAAAAATACCTTTTATATTCGAAATTTCATTTTCATTTTTGTCATTAATAGCGTCTTTTTTGTACATAATATCATCATAGCCAATTAACCCAAGTAAGTCTGCCTGCGCTTTAAAATACTCAAGTAAAGCTTCAAGATAATCATTTGCAGTTTGATATAAATAGTATTTAGACTTGACTACATTATAAAAGTAATCCCCAGGATTTATTGGCTTTCTTAGTTTTGCAGTATTATAACTTACAAGAGCAGCATTGAGTCTTTCTTTGGCGAACTCTAAATTTTCTTTTCTTGAGTAAAACTGCAAATAATAACTGCTACATGCGTTTTTAAAGGCTTTCTTTTGGTTTTCTAACTCTAATTCGGCTTTTTGCATTTCCAAAAATGCCTTGGAATATGTAGCATCATACCATTTTTTTTCGAGCAGAGGCATACCTATGTTTAAAGTAGCAGACACATTCCACCCAATTCCTCCCTGAAAACTATTTTGAACACCCGTCGAAACACTTAAGCTACCAGATGAAAATATTGAGCCGGTTTCACTCAATGCTTTTTTATAACCTTCTAATTTTTCTGTGTATAGCTTAATTTGAGGATTTTTATACATAGATTCAATTAGAACTTGTTTTGTTATAAAATCTGTATTCAAATAAGGATAGGCCAACTCTATATTGTTTAATGTTTTTCCGGTTAGCAATTGTAGCGTATTTAATGCATCTTGAGATTGTTTCCAATAAACAAACTCATTGCGTTTTACTGCGCCAAATTCTGTATTTAATTCTAGCCTATCTGACTCCAGTATTAGCCCAGCTTTTTGTCTTTTTAATAAAATATCTTTTACTAAGCTTTCGTCATGTAAAAAACCTTTAGCTAAAGCTATTTGGATTGATCTTATGTAATACTCTGAATAAGCATAAATTAAGGATTTAATTGCTTGCCATTTCTGTAGTTCTATGTTTGCAGAGTTTTGGTTTAATATAGATTTACTTACAATTAAGTCTCGCTTTAGGTTTTGATGGCTGCCAAACAAAGGTATACTCAAACCAATATTTGCAGAAACATTATTGTATCTTTGTTGTTGCGGAGTTAGTGTTTCGCTATAATTATTTGTTAAGCCGTTTTGGTTTGTAGTAGAAACATTGTAAGTAGAAGTTTGGACAGGATTTGAATAGTTTGTATAGGTTACACTGCCAAATAGCGTTGGAGAAAGAGCAGATTCATTTATATCAACCTGTGATTTTGCAATATTATATTCTTTTTGCGCTATTTCAATATTGGGATCTTTTTGTATTAATTGTTGCAATTGTTCCAAAGTGATTGTTTGTGCTTTGCAAGCATACGGAATTAAAAATAAAACTAAACAAGTAAAAATTGACACTTTCATTTTATAGTTTAGACTCATATCAAAATTTACCCTTTTTTAAAACCCACCAAGGCGCCATACTCGAATCCAAATGCGATTTGTTTATTACAGAGTGCGTGATTGCCAATGCAGCATTGATTCTGGAAAAAAATGCAAAAAAAGGAAATAAAGGTATATACAAAAAGTAAATAATGTCTTCGTTTAATCTATCAGATACCAAAAGCCAGTATAATAAAAAATATGTAAACAAAACAAATACATAAAATAAGTAAACCATAAAATATAAAGCTAAAACATATGCGCTTGGTAGGGTGTAAAACAAATAGATGGTATAAAAAGTTATAACAAATGGTAAAATAATTTGCATAAAATAGGTTATAATTATTGTTGATATATAATTAGCCCAATTTAACAATCTTGGTCTTATATTATCCAAATATTTACGACCTATAAGATAAAATAAATCTCCTTCCCAACGAAGCCTTTGTTTAAAATAACCCAAAAATGTTTCTGGCACATCTGTATGCCCTATTACATAAGGGTCAAAAACAATTTTCCAGTTTTTATTTCTTCCAAAGTATTGCTTGATTCTTGTTGTAATATCAAGATCTTCTGCTGTACCAGTATCCCACCCACCTATTAAGTCCAAAATTTTCTTTCTAAAAACCCCAAAAGCCCCAGATATATTATTTACAATACCAAAAGCAGACAAACCTGTTTTGCCAGCAGATATACTCAAAATATATTCTAAGGCTTGAAGTCTTGTAGCTAATGATTTGCTAGCATTTCTTACGCGCAAATTGCCAGCAACTGCAATTATATTGTCATTGTTAAATTGTTTAACAGCATTTACTACCATGTTATTATCAAAAGAAGTATCTCCATCTAAAGCCATAAAGATCTCCCCACAAGCTATTTTTAGTGCTGCATTTAAAGAAGAAACCCTACCACCTCGCTGCCATTTAGGTATTATAAGTAATTTTCTATTAGTAGTGTTTTCGACAAATTCTTTACAACTTTGTACGGCTAGCAAAGTATCTTTATTTTGTAGCGCACCATCGACAACAGCTATGATTTCAATTAAACCAGGATATGTTTGAAAGGTTAAAGATTTGATTGTATTTATAACGCTTTTTCCTTCAGAATAACAAGTAATACAACAACTAACATGTGGTAATTGAGTTAATAAATCGCTTTGTGCTAGTTGTTGTTTGGCAAATCTAAATATGCCTATCATTGTTATTAGTTGCAAAGGGCCCTCAAAAAATACTATAAAAGGCGTAAACATAAGTATAAATGTCAAAAATGAATTGTGAGATGTTATTATGTTAATAAAAGCTAAATAAATTGAATCAATCATTTTTTGAATCCAATTTATTCATTAAAAATTCAGCATTAATTTCTGAGTCTATTTCAGAAGAGTATTGTATATTAATGTAAACTTTAATTTTTACACCACTTTCTGGTTGTATGCTATTTACCAGTTTATTAATTCTATTACAAATACCCTTTTTTTTCGTAGCAGGTAAAAAAATCCATAATTTGTATTCGTCATCTCTGCACACAATATCTGTATTGCGTAGCATCTCGCTTATGCGTTGCGCTAATGCTCTATAAATTTCTATAGATTGACTGATTCCATAGAATTGAATTATTTCTTCGATATTCTGAAACTTAATTAGCGCCAAAGCAAATGAAAAATTACTATCTCTTTTGTAAAGTTTTATAAACCAATCTAATAAGAGTTGAAAATATTCTAAAGAAACATATTTTAAGCTTTCGTTTAACACTGAAAATATCATTTTCTTTTGCTCAAGTAAAAGCCATTCTCTGCCATACAAAGTCATTTCAATACTGTAAAATTCTTGTATATTTAACTTATCCGGACTACCTTCTTCTCCACACGCAATACAGCGGTATATTGTTTCAGGTTCTTCAAACACATAACCACAATTGTTGCAAATATATTGTGCAGTAGGCAAATCATAATCTACCCCAATATGTTTTAGATGGGCATTACATTTTGGGCATATTAAATCATAACCTTTGCTAAATTCTTCCTGCCTGCCAACATATCCACATGCAAAACAATGAAGAAAGCGTGAGCGTTTTATGTCTATATTTTTGCAATTTGGGCAAACATCAACAAAATATATGTGAGCACTGGAACAATTATTACAAAGTCTAACCCTATCAATAAGTTTTTTATAAGCAAGAAGATTTTTTCTAATCAATTCTTGGTACCAATCTAAATCGTTTTGATTATCGCTTAAAATCTCAATAATAGGGTAAGTATAAAGTTTTGGCGCATTTGGGTTAAATTGAGGAACAATTTCTAAACCTTCACGTAAATACAAATAAACTAGTAATTTTTCACTGGCAGCAAGACCTTCTAAGCTAAACTTTAGTTTGGTAATTTTTTTCTCAGATAAATTACACTTATCTATGGCTTTATCTATATCTAAACTACCATCTAGAAGCTCATTATTTAAATTGTCTTCACTAAAACAATATTTATACCACCAATTTGAACGTCTAATATTATTTATAATACTTAAATAGTTATCATTAAAATCTTTTGCAATCCAAAACCCTATAGGTTCAATTGCCGAATCTAAGAAACTTTCCCAAGAATTAAACACTTCATATGGTTCACGTTTTTCAAAAAATCTATTGCTAAAAATTATTAATTTTTTTTGTAAAACCAATTTTTACACCTAAAAATCCAAAAATCCTTCATAAATAGTATATCACAAAAAAAACAAAAAAACAAAAAAAATAATTATTTATATTTTATTTGAACAAAATAATTTTGTTATAGAAAGTTTCTAATCAATTTAATCTAATGGATGAATTCAAAGCTTAAATAATTTTTAGACTTAGATTTAAAAAAGATTCTATAAAATATGTAAGAAAAATAACTATTTAAGAGCTTTAAAAGTTTTTTTTGACAAAAATTAATAAATATTGTAAAAAAAGTTAGTTACTTAAAATTAAATACTTCTAAAATTTGGAGTGTGTATGAAAGTTATAAATTTGGATAGCTTGCAAAACCAACCAGTAGAATTTAATGGTAAAAATGTATCTGGTGTTAGTATAAGATGGCTTATAAAAAAAGAAGACGGTGCACCAAACTTTGCCATGCGCTATTTTGAAATGCAACCGCACACAGAAATTCCACCACACTCACACCCATGGGAACATGAAATTTTTATATTAGACGGCGAGTGTGAAATCACTGTTGGAAATATTACTAAACATGTTTCTAAAAACTCAGCAGTCTTTATTGAACCTAATATAGAACATTCATACAAGAATAATAGTGACAAATTATTAAAATTTCTATGTATTATACCCCATACGTAAGCAACTAAAATACCTTTTTCCTTGATTTTTACTTAAAGGCTTATATATTTAAAATCTGTTATGATTTTTTTATTATTTTGTTTATAAAGGATAGAAATGCAAGATAGAAAAGTTAATCCATATATTATTGCTTTAACTGTTATGCTACCTACTTTTATGGTGCTTATGGATACTTCTATTGTTACTGTGGCACTTTCTTACATGGCAGGTCCATTATCTGTAACAACAGATGATGCTACATGGACACTTACTGTTTACTTAGCTGCAAGTGGTATAATTTTGCCCATAACAGGTTTTTTGGGAAATAAATTTGGCAGAAAAAATTACTTTCTTATAAGCATAATTGGTTTTACTGTGAGTTCTTTTTTGTGTGGTATTGCTCCAACTCTTGATTTATTATTGCTATTTAGAGCTATACAGGGTTTTGCAGGCGGTGGTTTGCAACCCATATCCCAAGCAATACTAATGGAGAGTTTTCCTTTAGAAAAAAGAGCCCAAGCCATGAGTATTTTTTCGATTGGCGTTATATTTGCACCTATTTTGGGACCTGTAATAGGTGGATGGATTGTAGATAGTTACTCATGGAGATGGATGTTTTTGATTAACGTACCATTTGGTATATTAGCAACAATAATGACACTACTGTTTATATTTGATCCACCATATGCAAAAGCAAATAAAACCTTAAAATTAGATTATGTGGCTTTAAGCTTTATTGCAATAGGCATTGGCGCGCTCCAGGTAATGTTAGATAGAGGACAAGAAGATGATTGGTTTAATTCAAATTTTATTGTAATTTTGGCTCTTTTGAGTTTCTTTTTTATATCAATGTTTTTGATAAAAAATTATTTTTCAGACAAACCAATTATCAGAATGAGTTTACTTAAAGATAGAAACTACGCTATAGCAACAATTGCTATGTTTTTTTTGGGATTTTTGTTTTTTGTTACGTTAACTCTTTTACCAGAGCTTATGCAAACATTAATGAACTACGATGCTTATAAAAGTGGTCTTATTATGATGCCAGGCGGTATTGCCAGTCTTATTACAGTTATATTTATTGGTAGAGTATCAAAAAAATTAGGTTTTAAAATCCTTATAATATTTTGCGTGATAATTGGACTTTATGCATTATACTTAATGGAACAAATTAACTTAACCGCTTCACCCTATTTTTTGCTTCTTGGACGAGTACTTATTGGTTTAGGTTTGCCACTTATATTCATTCCTATCAATGTAATAGCGTTTATTTTTTTAAAAAATGAAGATATGGGAGAAGCAAGTGGCGTGTTAAACTTTGCAAGAAGTATTGGTGGAAGTTTTGGTATATCACTTATGGCTTCTACTATGCTAGCTCATCGTGAAGCTTTCCATAGAGGTGTCCTTGTTAGCAACATAACTGCTTCAAATCCTATTTTTCAAAATTATCTTCATATACTTTCTAGTTATCTATTTACTTATGGTGGTTTTAATCCTACAATTTGCTATAACAAAGCAATAGGCTTAATAAACAATACAATCAATGCACAAAGCACTATAATGGCTTTCCAGGATGATTTTCATTTAATGACGTATATTATACTTGTATTTTTAATTTTTTTGCCTTTTATTAAAACTAAAACACAAAAAATGCAAAAAATTATTATATCGGAAATGTAGTTTTTCTCTTTACCTTAATTTGACCTTAGTGTATAATAATAAATAAAAATACAAAGGAGGAAACTATGAACATTAAAGGTAAAATCGTAAGTTTAGGTTTAGCAGCGACTCTTTTAACTACAAGTCTAAACTTAACAAGCTGCCAAACCCTACAACAACCCACACAACAAGGATACCAGGGTGCTGGTGCCGGTGCTTTACTGGGTGCTGTTGCTGGTGCTTTACTAAGTCCAGATAATAGATGGAAAGGTGGAGCAATAGGTGCAGCGATCGGTGCAGTTGCAGGTTATACACTATCGCAGATACAAGCCCAATCAGCCCAGCAAGCAGCCCAATATAACCAGCCTGTTCGATATGAAACAACAACTAATGATGGAACACAAGGTGTTGTCCAAGCAGAACCAATTGGTTATAACCCACAAACAGGTTGTAAAAAAGTTAGAATCAAAACTTGGCAGAATGGACAGTTAATAAGTAATATCGTTAAAGAGGTTTGCCCCGCTCAGTAAAAAAACAAGCCGACAAAACATTATAGATATTGTTTTGTCGGCAAAAAATTAACCTTCTTCGTAAGGTTCAAAGTCTACTTTAGCAGCTCCACATACTGGGCATTCCCAGTCGTCAGGAAGTGTTTCAAAAGGTGTACCGGGTGGAACATCAGCATCGGGATCGCCTTTTTCTGGATCATAAATGTAGCCACATACTTTACATTTGTATTTTTTCATATACCCTCCTGGTTTGATTCTAAAAGTTTCTTAAATGTTGCAAATATTTTTTTATGCCTTAGTTCGTCTTTTAAAACATCTTCATAAATAGCTTTTGTTTCAGGATCGTTTTCCTGTTCACATATTTTTATGTGTTTTTGATACATTTCTATGGCACCATCTTCTGCTTTTTCGTTTAAGTCCATTATTTCAACTAAATCGTTAGAAAAATGGACTATGTCTGGCGTTATGGCTTCCCTTCCTCCAAGCGCTACTACACGTTTGGAAAAACTTTCTGCATGTTTCATTTCTTCAACAGAAATACGCTCAAGCATTTCCCTAATAACCGGGTGCTTATCCTTTGGCATTCTATAGTGACCAGCCATATACTGCATAATTGCACCAATTTCTGATTGAATAGCTTCGTTTAAAATATCAATAATTTTTTGGCTCATGGCATCTCCTTAACTTTTTGAGCTAATTGCTTGCCAATTTCAAATGCTTTTTGTAAATCTTCGTCAGTTGGTCTAAATCTTACTCTGAATGGCTCAAGTGGCATAGCAAACTTTATATCTTTCATTCTTTGAGCAATAAGCTTTGAAGCTTCACCGCTCCAGCCGTAGGATCCAAAAGCAAATCCCATCTTGCCTCTAATTTTAATTGTAGCAAGGCTTGATAGAAATTCCCAGATTGGCTCTACCGCATCTCCATTTATTGTTGGAGAGCCGACAGCAACTAAAGATGCTCTTTGCACTGTATCCAAAAGGTACGGTTTTTCTTTTTCAATAACATCAACAATATCTTTTGTTATTACTTTTACACCTTCTGATTGTATACCACGTGCTATTTCTTGAGCCAATTTCTTCGTATAGCCATATGCAGAAACATAAAGTACAGCAGCTAATTTTTCCTGCATAGGTTGAGACCATTGTTTATATAGCTCAATATAGTGCTTTGGCTGGGTAAGAATTGGACCATGACTTGGTGCTATAATATCTATATCGAGCTTTTCAATTTTTTCTATGTGTTGCAATACATACTCTTTAAACGGCCTCATTATACCATCAAAGTAAAACCTAAAATCTTCAGAAAAATCTTCTACTTGTGTATCAATCATCCTCTCATCGCAAAAATGGCTACCTAAAAAATCGCATGTAAAAAGTACCTTACTTTCTGGCACATATGTAAACATTGTATCTGGCCAATGGACAAATGGGGCTATAATAAACTTCAACGTCTTGTCACCTAGATCAATTTCTAAATTATCATCTGCTTCTATACAATCATAGCTTTTATTGATAATATTATCCAAAAAAACTTTACCTTGTTTGCTAACAACCAATTTAACATTAGGCATATACTTTAGTAATTCGGGCAAAGCACCTGAGTGATCTGGCTCGTTGTGATTTACAACCAAATAATCAATTTCTTCTGGTTTAACATTTAATTTTTCTAAATTTTCAAGAAAACCTTCAAAAAAGGGCTCCTTAACGGCATCAATTATAGCCTTTTTATTTGTGCCTTTGACCAAATAAGAATTATACGTTGAGCCATGTGCTGTGCGCATTATGATATCAAATATCTTTAATTCAGGATCAAGTGTCGCAACCCAATATATACCATCTTTTACCTCAAATGGATCTCTTCCTGCTTTCAATTTTTACCCCCTTATAAAAAAGGCGCGCAAATTAGCGCGCCAAAAACATTTTATTCTACTTTAATTGCTTTTGAATTTTCCCATACACCGTGAATATTACAGTAACCCCAGGCAAAAAGCGTTGCATCTTCTTCGAGCCTAATCCTGAAAGTTGCCGTAGAATCTGTTACTTCTGGTTCAAAAATAAACTTTCCTATTGATTTTGCTACACCACTTTTTGGTACAACAAAACCTTCGATCCATCCAATATAGTGCTCTTTTGTATTTGGATGTGGTATGTCTTTTCCTACAGTTACGGTTACGCTAAAAAACTCACCTTTTTTAACAGTATCTGGTGCATCAATAACTGGCACGTGTTTTTCCTTTTTTTCATCTGCCTCATATTTTACAAAATCTGCTAACTTTGACATAAAAACCTCCTTTTATTTTAATAATTCAAAATCTCTTTTTGCTGCTCCGCAAACTGGACATACCCAGGTATCTGGTATATCTTCAAATTCGGTACCTGGTTTTATGCCACCATCTGGATCGCCAACTTCCGGATCATAAACCCAACCACATACTTTGCAAACATACTTTTTTCTAATTTTTGATTCTTCATGAATTGGTGTAGATTTTGGCGCCTGAGCATTTTTAATCTCATGATAATAAGCATACGTCATTGGTTCCTCTTTTTTAAATATATCAGCATCAATTACTTGGCCAATATAGAGTGTGTGCGTAAATACATCTAAACTATTTATAACACGGCATTCTATATAGCCAAGCGTATGCTCAAGCACAACAGGTAATCCGTTTGGCGTTAACAAGTGACTTATTTTTTCAAACTTATCAATGTTCCTGCCACTTTTAAAACCGAAATTGCCAATAAGCGATAATGGTGCCGTTTTAGCTATTATAGAAATAGTGAATAATTTGCTTGCTTCAATAAATTCATGAGTATAGTTGGATTTATTAATAGATATGGCTATAGTATTGGGATTATCTGTAATTTGAAATGCAGTATTTGAAATTTGTGCATTAATTAAGTTATCCTTTTTGGAACCTACTATATACAATCCATAATTAATTAAAAAAAGTGCTTTTTCATTCATAGTAAACTTCTTTAAAATTTTTCAAAAGCGCTAGCTGGTGCGCCGCATACTGGACATTTATCTGGTGCTTTATCTAATGCTACATAACCACATACGCTACATAAAAATATATCTTTGAAATCTGCGTCTTTATTTTGCTCTAGAGCTTCTTTGGCTTTTTCATACAAGCTTCTGTGATCTTTTTCTACCTGCAAAACCTGGTTAATCCACTTGGCTGCCTTATCTTGATTTTGCTCTTTTGCTACAGCTTCGTAAGCAGGATACATTTCTTCGCTTTCAAAATTTTCGCCTTCCCAGGCACTTTTAACATTATCTAGTGTACTTCCAATACCGTTTAATAATTTTAGATGTCCCGATGCATGTATTACTTCTGCCTGGCTAATTGCTTTAAATAGTCTTGCAATGTTTGTCTTTCCTTCTTTTTCCGCTGCTTTTGCATAATTTAAATATTTCATGTGTGCCTGAGATTCACCTGCAAAGGCTTCCCATAAAAATCTTTCCGTCATCTTTGCCATACTTATACCTCCTTTTTCTTAAATGAATCTTTACTACCGCATTGTGGGCATTTTCTGGGCTTACACTTAGACTCTTTCTCGTAACCGCATTTTTCACATTTGTAAACTGCCATTTTACGCCTCCTTTAACCTTGACTATTCTAATATAATTTTAATAATAATTATCAAAATGTCAAGGCTCAAGTATGATACTGTGCATTAATTTTTATATATTCGTATGTCAAATCACTGAAGTATAAATTAAAGTTTGATGCGCCAATATTTAAGTTTATATATATTTTTATTGAATCATTTTGTCTCATGTATTCAAGAAGGGCAATTTTATCAAATTCTTGCGGTCTACCCCAAGAATAAACCAAAAAATCACCAATTTTAATCTCGAGTTTTTCTACATCAATATTTGCACCAGAATATCCAACAGCTGCAATAATTCTACCCCAGTTTGGATCTTTGCCAAATATTGCAGTTTTTACTAGTAAGGAATTAGCTATACTACGTGCTACTTTTTGCGCATCTTCATCTTTATCTGCACCAAAAACAAGTACTTCACAAAACTTTGTTGCACCTTCCGCATCTTTTACTATTTCTTTTGCAAGATACACACAACACTCTGTAAGCTTATCAACAAAGTATCTATAAAATTCGTTTTCTTCGTTTATTAAATCTCCTACTTTATTTAGACTGGCAATAAAAACTGTATCGTTTGTAGACATATCACCATCTACGCTAATTCTATTAAAAGATTTATCAACAGCCTCTTTGAGGGCTACTTTTAAAATATTCTGGGTAATTTTTAAATCAGTAACAATAAAAGAAAGCATTGTTGCCATATTGGGATGAATCATGCCGGCACCTTTTGCAACAGCACCTATATGAAATATCACACCAGCATATTCGCACTCAATTGATATAATTTTTGGAATTTTATCTGTAGTTAAAATAGCTCTTGCTAAATTTTGTGAATTTTTACCTAAATTATTTTTAAGCTTAGCTAGAGCATTTGTTACTTTCTTTGTTGGAAACTCTTCGCCAATTATACCGGTTTGAGCTATAAAAATCTCGTTTTGTTTAATATTTAGCACAGTTGAAAGTGCTTTTGTTACGTCTTGTATAGCTTGAGCGCCATTTATATTACATGCATTGGCATTGCCACTATTTATTAAAACTGCTCTTATATTTTGCTGAGTTTTTAAAAGTTCTTCATCGTAAATTACGCAGTGTGCTTTTACTTTATTTGTAGTAAATACAGCAGCAAAAGTTGCCTGCCTTTCAAAATAAATTAGAGCTAAATCCTCGCCTTTTTTTTTAATGCCAGACCTAATGGCAGAAGTTTTTACTGATTTAAATATATCAAATCCATCATTTGTAATTTTGCAATTCATGGGTAATACGGCTTTAATTTTAAGCCTTCCTCCTCCTTTAAACCAAACATAATATTCATATTCTGTAGAGCTTGTGAGCTTGCACCTTTTAGTAAATTGTCAACAACACTTAATATAATAAGCCGATTATTTTCTTTATCAAGTGCAAAAGATATATCACAAAAATTCGTCCCGCTAATATTGTTAATTTGAGGCAAACTTTTAGAAACCCTTATAAAGAATTCATTTCTATAAAACTTTTCGAGTTTTTCAAATAGATAAGATTCATCAAAAAAACCTTTAAGCTTCGCGTATACTGTAGCCAAAATTCCCCTATTTATTGGAAGCAAATGCGGAACAAATGTAACTTTTACAGGCTCTACTAAACTAAGTGTATATTCTATTTCTGGTTGATGACGGTGTTTTGCAACCGAATATGCCTTAAAAGAAGACTCTACTTCGCTAAAAAGTAAATCTTCTCTAAGCGATTTACCAGCTCCGCTTACACCGCTTTTTGCATCAATAATAACATCACTTTCAATAATATCTAAAAAAGGCAGTATAGCCAAAATACTAGCTGTTGCATAGCAACCAGGGTTTGCAATAAGTTTAGCTTTTTTAATTTTTTCTCTATTTAATTCAGGCAAACCATAAACTGCTTCTTTTATTAGATTAGGGCACAAATGTGGTTTATACCACTTTTCATACAAATCTTTAGGTAACCTAAAATCTGCACTTAAATCAATAATGCGAACCTTTCCAAATAGCTTACAAACAAATTCCATTGATATACCATGTGGTAAAGCCAAAAAAACTACATCCAATTTGCTAAGTCTGTTTTCATCTATGGGTTCTATTATTTTATCGCAAATATTTTTTAAAGAAGGAAAAATATCACTTAACGGTTGCCCTACATGGCTTCTTGCTGAAAGATAGTCTATTTCAACCAAAGGATGGTGTAAAAGTAACTTGACAAGCTCCAAACCTGTAAAGCCACTTACACCTACTATGCCAACACGTAGCATAAATAAATTTTATCGCTTTGACCATTGGAAAGATTTGCGTGCCTTTTTCAAGCCATACTTTTTTCTTTCTACACTGCGTTGATCTCTTGTTAAAAAACCTAGAGGCTTTAAAATATTGCGGGCTTGAGGATCAAACATAACAAGAGCCCTACTTATGCCATGCCTTATTGCTTGCGCTTGTGCGGAAAGGCCACCACCTAAAACCTGACAATCACAATCAAGCTTCGATTCATAACCTGTTACTTTAAATGGCTGTTCAATTATAAGTTTTAAACTATTAAGTCCACCAAAATACTCATCTAGCGATTTTCCATTAATGCGAATAATTCCACTACCTTCTTTAAGCCAAACCTTACTAACTGCAGTTTTTCTTTTGCCTGTAGCGTAATACCTATCCATTTTATTCTCCTACTTTTATCTCTTGAGGTTTTTGAGCTTTGTGTGGATGGTTTTCGTCTATATATACTTTTAATTTATTAATGAGTCTTTTTGATAACCTATTTTTTGGTAACATACCCCAAACACCGTGTTTAATCATACGCTCTGGATCTTTAGCTAACAACTTTCTTGCTGTAATTTCCTTTATACCACCTATGTAACCGCTATGAGTAAAGTATTTTTTTTGATCGAGCTTTTTCCCTGTTAGGACAATATCTTTAGCGTTAATAACTACAACAAAATCTCCACAATCAACATTTGGTGTAAAAGTTGGTTTATTTTTGCCTCTTATGATATTTGCGATTTTTACACATAAATCACCAAGCACAACCCCTTTGGCATCTATCAAGTACCATTTTTTATCTGTTGGCTCACTTTTTGCCACAAAGCTTTTCATTACCAATTCCTCCCATTAAAATAAGACGACTCATATATTAAACAATTGAAGCTATTTTGTCAATTACTTTTTAAATTTAGAATTGATCTTGATTAATTGAATTCTTTGAGTAAAATAATAAATGTGAGTGTATGTAAACTTATTATAATAACAGGCAAAGTACAAAACGTGGGTTTTAGAGCATACTTGGAAAATATAGCTAAAGAATTAGGACTTAGTGGGTATGTAAAAAATATAGGCACAAATACAGTAGAAAGTGTTGTATGCGGTGAAAAAGAACTCGTTGCACAATACATAAGTGCTTGCAAAATTGGTCCAAAGCGTGCAATTGTAGAAAGCGTTCAAGTTAAAGACGCAAAAAATGATAATTATGAGGGGTTTAGCATATGGCTATAGAATATGAAACAATACTAGAAAAAGCTATTGAGTCTTTTTTTTCCGATAAATATCAACTTGCAAAAAATTACTTTGCGCTTTTAAGTAGCAGCTCGAAATTTGCCCATATAGCTTATTTTGGTATTGTTTGCGTCGATTCTATAAACAGCGGGTATGTTGAAGCTAAAGATTTATTTAAATATTTTTTATTATCAGATTATAATTCTCAAAAAAACATGATAGAGTATTTTTTTGATCATGAAATTTCTTACGAAGAATTCAGTATAGATGAAATTGATTATAATAATCAAACTGTAATGTTAGAGTCAATAGAAGCAGATAGTACATACAGTGATATAATGCTTGGAGAGATATTTGAAAAGATGGGTGATACTCAAAAAGCACTTGACTATCTTACTAAAGCCCTACAAAAAAGACCTTTTGATAGCCTACTTCATAAAAAAGTCAGCAATTTAGGTAAAAATTTAAAACAATGAACGACTTGCTTGATTCTTTAAAAAAATCCCTGAACCAGCAATTAAAAGCAGTAAAAAAAATAGAAAACATATTAAATGGTTCATTTGTGGAAGTTATCGACCAAATAGACAAATGCGGCGGTAGAATAATTTTTCTTGGAGTTGGCAAATCAGGCCTTATTGCAAGAAAAATTGCTTCAACTTTATCAAGTATCGGTGTTGCTTCGATATTTATTCACCCAACGGATGCATACCATGGCGACCTTGGTATGTTAAAGCCTAATGATTTAGTTGTTTTTATATCAAATTCAGGAAATACTACTGAAATACTTGGTTTGGTTAGCCCTATTAAAAGAATGGGATTAAAAATTATTTCAATTATTGGAAATACAAATTCTGAGCTTGCACATTTAAGCGATTTTATTTTAGATGCAAGTATTGAAGAAGAAGCTTCTCCCATCAAACTTGTACCTATGGCTTCCACCACAGTTGCTCTTGTAATTGGTGATCTCATAGCTTGTGGTCTCATCGTAAAAAGAGGTTTTAAAGATGAAGATTTTGCAATGCTTCATCCAGGTGGTTCTATCGGTAAAAAATTGCTTACATTTGTAGAAGATCTAATGCATAAAGGTAAAGAATTGCCTACTGTCTATTTAGACGATGGCTTTGAACAGGTACTGTACGAAATTTCTTCAAAACGTCTGGGTGTAGCTTTTGTAGTGGATAATTCTTTTACGCTTTTTGGAGTTATTACCGATGGAGACTTAAGAAGGATTTTGGAAAAATATAAAAGCGAAGTTTTTAGCCTTAAAGCCAAAGATATGATGACAAAAAATCCAAAAATAATTGAAAAAAAGGCACTTGCAATTAAAGCTGCCAATATGATGCAAAATTACTCAATTACGAGTCTTGCTGTGTGTGAAAATAACAAAATCATTGGTGTTATACATATTCACGATATAATGAAAGCAGGTGTCATATAGTGATAAAAGTTATTATAATGGATGTTGATGGTGTCTTAACTGATGGCAGGATTATTATTGACGAAAATGGCGCAGAATATAAATTTTTTGATGTTAAAGATGGCCATATTTTTCACATAGTACAAAAACTCGGTTTAAAAATTGCATTTATTTCTGGCAGATACTCAAAGGTTACAACTCAAAGAGCAAAAGAGCTTAACGTTGAATTATGCATTCAAAACCAATTGGATAAAACACAGGCTCTTGAATATATAAAAAATTATTACAATGTAGACTACTCAGAAATTGCCTATATTGGTGATGATATTATAGATATTAAGCCAATGAAAAAATGTGGCTTTAGCGCAGCACCTAGAGATGCTCACCTAAAAGTTAAAATGACAGCAAACTATATTTCTACAAAAAACGCTGGTAGAGGGGCAGTAAGAGAAATTGTGGAAGAAATTTTGAAAATTAATGGTTTTAAAAACTTTTGGGATTAACAGATGTGGGTTAGAGGTACAGAAATTGTTCTTGGCATTATAAGCATTATTTTAATTATGTATATATCAAAAAGCGTGTTTAATATTCAAGCATCACAAAAACAAAAAACTCAAATTAGCTCTTATGCAGAAGATATTCATATAATAAGACTTTCTGATAATTCAACTCAAATAGTAAATGCGTCATTTGCTCAATATATTGGTTCTACTATTTTTGCTAAAAATGCCTCTTTTTTTAACAAAGGCAAATCAGAGTTTCAAATATCAGCAAGCAAATTGTATATTTACCAAAATAATAACGCTTCACTTATAGGCAATTGCACAGCTAAAGGTAAAAACTTTTTAGTAAAAACTCAAAAAGCTTACTGGGATAATGCAAACGAAACTCTATCTTCAAACACAAATACCCGCTTAGAATCAGAAAAAATTGATATAAAAAAATCAAATGGTTTTGTTTACAACAAAAACACAAATACATTGGTGGTATACAAGGTAGATTTATGGATCAAATAAAAACCCTAAGATGCGCTTCGGATAAATCAATTTCTCACAGAAGTGCAATTTTTTCCAGTATTGCATCAGGAAAAACTACAATAAAAAACTATCTATTTGCACAGGATACCTTAAACACGCTTGAAGCATTTAAAAAACTGGGTGTAGATATTGATATAGATAAAACTAAAGTAACAATTAAAGGTACGGGTAAATACTTAAAAGAGTCTTTTGATATCATTGATTTAGGCAATTCCGGCACAGGCATCAGATTAATAAGTGCGGTGTGTGCTGGTCAGAGTTTTTTAAGTATTTTAACCGGTGATAATTCACTAAGAAATAGACCAATGAAACGCATTATTGAGCCTTTAACACAAATGGGTGCAACTATTCTGTCAAGAAAAAATTTTTTGGCACCACTTGCAATATTTGGTAAAGACAAACTAAAAGGTATTAATTATGCTTCCAAAATAGCATCAGCTCAAGTTAAATCGGCAGTCTTAATTGCAGGGCTCTATACAGACGAAAATGTAGAATTTAGTGAGCCTCAAGTATCCAGAAATCACACAGAAATTATGTTAAAGCAATTTGGTGTAGATATAATTTCTGAAAACAACAAAGTTTTTCTTGGTAAACATAGAAAATTAACTGGCGGCTTTGAACTAAACGTGCCAGCTGATATTTCATCCTGTGCATTTTTTATGGTAATGTGTGCATTAAAGCCAAATTGCGAGGCGGTGTTTGCCGATTGTTTAATTAACCCTACTAGAACTGGTATATTGAAAGTTTTTAGCGATATGGGCGTAAACTATGAAATAATTAACAAAAAAACCATGTGCGGCGAAGAAGTTGCAGATATTTTAGTTAAATATTCTCCAAACCTAAAACCTTTTTACATCGATGGTAAAATTTTGCCGACACTAATCGATGAGATACCAATATTATCAATACTGGCTTTGTTTGCAAATGGCAAAAGTATTTTAAAAGATGCAAAAGAACTCAGGGTAAAAGAAAGCGACCGTATTAAATCAATTGTTGAAAATTTAAAAAAATTGGGCGTAAAAGTAGAAGAATTTGAAGATGGCTTTGAAATAGAACCTACTAAAAACATACAAAAAGCCTACATTGAAACCTATTTTGACCATCGCATCACAATGAGTTTTTCTGTGCTAAAAGCGCTTGGGTATAATCTGGAATTATCTGAAACAAAATCACCTACTACATCTTATCCTAATTTTTTTGAACATTTGAAATATTTAGGGAGTTAATTTTATGAAAACTGCATTAACTGAAAAATACCACAATGAGCCTATTTCTTACAAAGAAGCTTTAGATTTATTTGAGAAAGCTGACTTTTTAGACCTAGCTCAAATTGCCAAAAAAATAAAATTGTCAAAAACGGGCAATAAAGTTTATTTTACTATAAACAAACATATAAACTACACAAATGTCTGCTCATCAAAGTGTCTAATGTGTGCATTTTATAGAAACGAAGGCGACAAAGATGCCTATACTATGAGTTTTGATCAAGTAGAAAAAGAACTATCTGGTATTGAAAACTTAAAAGAAGTACACATTGTTGGCGCTTTGAACCCAAAACTTGATTTTTCATACTATATAAAATTATTGGAGACGGTAAAAAAAGCTGCGCCATTAGCCAATATTAAAGCTTTTACGGCAGCCGAAATTGATTTTTTCTCTAAAATCAGCTCTCTAAGTCACACAGAAGTTTTAGAGCAATTAAAAAAAGCAGGTTTGCAAACTATGCCAGGTGGCGGCGCAGAAGTTTTTAGTGAGCGCGTTAGGAAAAAACTATACCCAAAAAAAATTGGATTTGAAAAGTGGGCTTATGTTCATGAACTCGCTCACAGTATGGGTATAAAAAGTAACGCAACGCTTCTTTTTGGCCATATTGAAACAAAAGAAGAAATTATTGACCATCTATTCAAATTAAGGCAACTTCAAGAAAAAACAAAAGGCTTTCTATGCTTTGTTCCATTGTTGTTTCACCCGGAAAACACAGTATTTGAAGGACATATTCTAAAGAAAAGCGCCATTGAGCAATTAAGAGTACTTGCTATATCAAGAATTATCCTTGACAATTTTGACCATATAAAAGCTTATTGGGTAATGATGTCAGATAGCATATCTCAGGTTGGTTTGCATTTTGGTGCAGATGACATCGATGGGACTATTGAAAAAGAAAATATATTTCATGCAGCTGGTGCAAAAAGCGCAAGCGGACTATTAAGTGAAAAAATTATTGAAATGGTTAAAAATGCAGGTTTTATCCCAGTATTAAGAGATGCTTTATATAATGAAATTAAGGTGTATGAATGAGAATATCAAAAAAAGAGGCACTCGAATTATTTGATCTTGACCTTATAGAGCTTGCCAGATTAGCACAAAAAGTAAGGTTTGAAAAACATCCCACAAAGCTTGTTACATTCATTGCAGATACGAATATTAACTATACAAATATTTGCGAGACCAAATGCTCTTTTTGCGCATTTTATAGAAATAAAAATGATAAAGACGCTTATGTTCTAAGTATAGAGCAATTAAAACAAAAAGCCATTGCAGCAAAAGAGCTTGGTCTTAGCACAGTTTTGATCCAAGGTGGTCTAAACCCAGAAATTGAGTATAGCTACTACATAAAAATGGTTGAAGAACTATCAAATATAGGCATACATGTACATGCATTTTCACCACCAGAAATTGATCTTATGTGCAAAATTACAAACAAAAGCCCAAAAGAGGTATTTGAAGACTTAAAAAAAGCAGGACTGCAAACTATGCCAGGTGGTGGTGCAGAAATACTATCAGAGCGTGTACGAAAAAAAATCTCGCCAAAAAAGATTAGTACTGATAGATGGCTTGAAATTATGAAAGCAGCGCACAATGCAGGGCTAAAAACTACAGCTACAATGATGTTTGGCCATATCGAAACAAAAGAAGATATTATAGAACATCTTGAAAATATAAGGAGGTTGCAAGATGAAACATTTGGTTTTAGAGCCGCTATAGCGTGGGATTTTAAGCCAGAAAACACAGCGTTAAAAAAGCTTGTTACAAAAAAGGCAAGCGGTATTGATTATCTCAAAATACTAGCTATAACGCGTATCTATTTGGATAATATCGAAAATATTCAAGCTTCGTGGGCATCGCAGGGAAAACAAATTGGTCAGGTGGCGCTTTACTTTGGTGCAAATGATTTAGGCAGTTTGTTATTTGAAGAAAATGTTATGGCTCAAGCTGGATTTAGAGTAACTTCAACAGTTGAAGAATTAGCAACTCTTATAAAACAAGCAGGATTTATTCCTGCACTTAGAACAACAAACTATGAAATAGTGAGGTATTTATGAAAGAGTGCTTATTTTGTAAAATTTACGAACAAAAAAGCGACATGTTATTTGAAAATGATAAATTTTTTGTAATTTTAGACAAATTCCCCGTAAATCCAGGTCATATGCTGATAATACCAATAAAACACATTGAATCAATTGAAGATTTAAGCGATAATGACTTTTTTTATTTGAAAAAAGCCATATCAAAATCAAAAGAATTCATTGAGAAAAATGACTTAAAGGATTTATATGAAAACCTTAGTCCTATAAACGAAAAGTCTCTTGATTTTATAGAAAATGCGCTAAAAAGCTCATACATTTCAAAAAAACCTGATGGCTACAATTTTGGACTCAATGAAGGAGAAGCCGCAGGACAAACCATAAGTCATTTGCATTTTCATCTTATTCCAAGATACTTTAACGATGTACCAAACCCAACAGGCGGCATTAGATATGTAATATACGATAAAGCAAATTATAAATCATAAAAAAGGAGTTTTCTATTGGAAGAAAAAAAAGTATTGGGTAGAATATGGATTGATATTGACAATAAAAATTTTTTAGGCAAAGGTAAAATTGAGCTTTTAAAAAAAATTGATGAGTATGGCTCTATATCAAAAGCAGCAAAAGATATGAAAATGAGCTACAAAGCCGCATGGGATATTGTAAAAGAAATAAATACTTTAGCCAAATCCCCCATACTTGAAACAAAAATTGGCGGGGCAGGTGGTGGTGGATCTGTTCTAACACAAAAAGGTAAACAACTTATTGCTGCTTTTGAAGCTATTGAAAAAGATTTAGATAAGTTTTTAAAAAATGCTCAAAACAAAATTAACAAATTACTTCAAGACTAAATACGATATATAAATTATTTACATATCACTATTTCTTTAAAAAGTGATAAAAAAAATTTCAAATTTATCATTTTTTTCTTGACAAGCATAAAATGATTTTATTATACTGTGACAAAATTACAATTTTGGGGGTCTTATGTTGAAAAAACATGTATCTTTAGCCGTTGCATTGGCGGTTGGTTTGAGTTTTGGTGTGGCAACTAAATCGTTTGCTACAAATGGTTATTTTATGACTGGCCTTGGCGCAAAACAGCTCGCACTTGGTGGCGCAGTGGTGGCTAACCCACAGGATGCATCAACAATCCTTACAAACCCAGCAGGTATTGCATGGCTTCCAACATCAAGCGCATCTGTTGGCGGTGATATTTTTGTACCACTTAGATACCTAAACGGCCAGGGTAGTCAATCAAATGTGTATGTTGTACCTGCAGCTGGTGTTGCGATAAATCCAAAAGGATGTAACTGCCAAGAGTCGAACTTTACCTGGGGCATTGGCATGTATGGCGTATCTGGTATGGGCGTTGATTGGAACAATCCAAATGGTTTTGGTATGGCAGCACCCCTACAAAAAGTTTATTCAAACATGCAGATGATGGAGATGGATATAGCAGGTGCTTATAGAATAGATGGCCACTTATCCATAGGTTTTGCGCCTGTGTTTGTGTATCAGGCTATGTCACTTGAAATGGATATGAATAATGCCGCGATAGCGAATGCTTATGGTTATGGGCAGTATGCCGGGTCTGCTCCTTTTGCTACAGGTACAGCTGTAAACTCTCTTAATGCTCAAAATGCCTATGGAGCAGGATTTAACTTAGGCCTTGTGTATAAGCTAAACGACATGTGGCAGTTTGGCTTGGCTTATCAGTCAAAGCGCTGGATGCAAACCCTACAGTGGAATACCATACCTAACGCTTTCAATCCTGCAACAGGGCAAGGAATGTTGGGTGGTATGTTTGATGGCTACAAAGTGCGTATGAGACTTGATATGCCACAAACCATACAATTCGGTGTAAACTTTAGACCAGTAAATAATTTACGTATTGAAGCAGATGCAAAATGGATAAACTGGTCAAATGTAATGGATAAAGTGCCGGTAACTGGCGTAGCAGGCATGAGTTCTTGGGATTTTAACTGGAAAAACCAGTGGGTATACATGCTTGGTGTTGAATACACACCAACACCTCCATTAACACTTATGGCTGGCTTTAACTATGGAAAAAGCCCTGTGCCAAATGGAGAAGCTTTCGGTAATAACATTATAGCTCCAGCTATAGTTCAAACACACCTATCTTTTGGTGCCTCGTATAGTGTAACTCCAAGCGTACAGGTAACTGCTGCATACCAGCACGCATTTGAACACAAACAAAGCGGCACTTTTGATGGTATGCCAATATCCATAAAAATGCACCAAGACGAATATGCAGTTCAGCTAACTTATAAGTTTTAGTCATTTTTTGCGCCTTGAGAGTTTTCTCTAAGGCGCAAGTCTCATTGAAAATTTCCTTGCAAATTAAATAATTTTTATTATAATAAATGTTGTTTATGGATAAATTTGATTGCTTATCTGTATTGTTTTTGTATCCTCAAAAAAATATAATAGAACCTTATAAAAATTGTGCTGAAAACTTCGGATTAAAATTACCCGAATTGGAAGATTTGCAGGTAGAATATACCAGACTTTTTATAAACGCATACCCAAAAGTTATTGCACCACCATACGAATCATTCTGGAGAGAAAAAGAAATTTACGGAGAAACTACAATTGCAATAAAAAAACTCTATGCAGCCTGCAATTTAGATACAAGTAAAAACTGGCATGATCTTCCAGATCATATTGCAGCTGAGCTTGCGTTTTACGCATACTTGGAAGAAAATGATTCAGCTGAAAATCATGATATAAAGTTGCGCTTATTAGAAGAACATTTAAAACTTTGGGTCAATAAATTTTGCGAGGTTATAAAAAACAAAACAAACCTTGAGTATTTCAAAAATTTATCTATATTACTTGAAGAAAGTATTTATAAAGGTTAAATTGATATGAACAGAAGAGATTTATTTGTACTTGGTGCAAAAGTTATACTTGCTGGTTTTATAGGTTTTATAGGGTTGGATTTTGCACTTGGAGGTAACAATACTAAACGACTGGTACGATTCTTGAAGGATGAAATAAAAAAAGGTTCCAATAACGATGGTGTTAATTATAAAGATAGTGTATTTTTAATAGATCGCGACAATAAAATAGAAGCGCTAAATGCACACTGTACACACTTGGGCTGTATCGTAAAATGGCACAATGATAAAAAAGAATTTATATGCCCTTGTCATGGCAGTGTCTATGACGCATGGGGGAATCGCGTATCTGGTCCAGCACCGCGTGGTCTTTATCATTTAAAATACAAGGTTGAGCCAACCGAAATAGTGGTAGATTATATCAATAAAATGGCGTGAGGTTTTTATGAAACAAATTGGTTTGCATGGTAGAGGTGGACAGGGTGTTGTAGTAGCAGGGGAAATACTTGCTCAGTGTTACTTTGATAGTGGTAAATATGTTCAGTTTATGCCATCTTATGGTGCAGAGCGCAGAGGCTCTCCATCACATTCTTATATCCGCACAGATAATAATAAAATTTACCAGCGCTATGAGATAGAAGAAGAAGATATTTCAGTTATATTTAGTCTCTCTGTAATAGATACTGCAAAATTGAGAGAAAATGGCACTTTAATCATAAATGGCTCAAACTTTAAAGTAAAAGAAAAAAAGATTGATATTTACACAGTGGATGCTAATGCTATTGCGCTATCACTTGGGCTTGGAAGCCCCGCAATTCCCATTATTAATACTACGATTCTTGGTGCTTATTGTAAGGTTACAAATGATTTTTCTTTTGATATATTAGTTAATGCTATAAAATCTAAAATTGATAAAAAAGCCGATTTAAATATAGAAGGTGCCAGGCTTGCATACGATAGTGTGAGGTATTTATGAAAAAAGTATTAGGCGGAAATGATGCAGTTTCGCAAGCTGTGTCAGTTTGCGATGTAGAAGTTATAAGTGCATACCCAATAACACCACAAACCTCAATAATAGAAAAAATCGCTGATTTAATTTATGCCAAACAAATAAACGCTCAATTTATTAAAGTAGAATCAGAACACTCAGCAATGGCAGCTTGCATTGGTGCATCCATTGCTGGCTCAAGGACATTTACAGCAACAAGCTCTCAAGGGCTACTTCTAATGCACGAAGTTTTACACTGGGCAAGTGGTGCCAGACTGCCAATTGTGCTTGCCAATGCAAATAGAGCAATAGCTCCTGGTTGGAATATTTGGGCTGAAGCTACAGATTCTCTTTCTCAAAGAGACACTGGATGGGTTCAATTGTATGCTGCAAACTCTCAAGAAGTTTATGATTTTATAATAATGGCTTTTGCGGTAGCTGAAAGGGCGCTTTTTCCTGTTATGGTTTGCCTGGATGGTTTTTTGCTTACACACACAAAAGAACCTGTTGAAATTTTAGAACATGAAACAGTCAAGCAATTGCTTCCAAAAATTAAACGTGATACACTAGATCCAGCAAACCCAAAAGCATATGGCGCACTCGCCTTTCCAAAAGACTATTATATTATAAAAAAAGGGCAACACTTAGATATGCTTAAAGTTTTAGATATTTTTGACAATGTTTCACTTGAGTTTGAAAAAATTACAAATAGACATTATAATCCAGTTGAAGTTTATCCAAAGCCAGATAGTCAGTATTCTATAGTAGCTTTGGGAACGCTTAGTCAAACTGCAAGGTTAGCTGTAGATAACCTAAGAAAAGACGACATTGATGTTAACCTTGTTAAAATAAATATGTTAAGACCATTTCCTCAACAACTATTAAAACAATTGCTAAGTGATAAAAAGCTTATCGTGGTATTTGATAGAGATATCTCACATGGAAAAAGTGGTATTGTAAAAGACGAAATTGCTGGTGGCTTGGATTTGTGCAATGTTGTTGGCTTTGTGGGAGGTCTTGGTGGCGACAAAATTACAGAATCTACAATTGCTAATGCATTTTTAGATGCAAAAAATGCTCAGATAAAAGGATTATTCTTGTGAGGTAAATATGAAAATATCTAAAGATGAAATAGCCCTTCCAAATAATTTAGCTTGCCCTGGATGTGGTGCAAGTCTGGCAATGCGACTTGCGCTTAAAGCTTTAGGCAGAAATACTGTGCTTGTTATACCTGCATGTTGCTGGACAATTATAAATGGTCCTGTTGGTAAAAATTACGCAGGAGTTCCAGTATTTCATACAGCATTTGAAACTACAGCAGCTGTTGCAAGTGGCATTAAAGCATCCTTTAAGATGCAAGGTAAAGACAGTATAAATGTTGTAGGTTGGGCAGGTGATGGCGGTACATTTGATATCGGCTTGCAAGCTTTAAGCGGTGCAGCTGAGCGAAATGACGATATAATTTATGTTTGCTATGACAACGAAGCCTATATGAATACAGGTATTCAAAGAAGCTCTGCCACACCATACTTTGCTCAAACAACCACAACACCAGAAGGCAAAGATAGACCAAAAAAAGATTTAATGGCTATACTTGCTGCTCACTATGTACCCTATATTGCTTCTGTTTCGCTTGCATATCCACAGGACTTTACAAAAAAATTTGAAAAAGCAAAATCCATAAGGGGCTTTAAATTTATACATATTTTTGTGCCCTGCCCGCCAGGCCAAAAATTTCTTGAAGATAAAACTATTGAAGTAGCAAAACTTGCTGTTGAAACCGGTGTATTTCCACTTTATGAGATAATAGATGGTAAATATGTGTTATCAAAAAAACCTAAATTTACTGATATTACAGAATACTTAAAACTGCAAGGTAGATACAAAAATTTAACACAAGAAAATATTGAATTTTTAAGACAATCAATTCAAAAGAAGTGGGAATATCTAAATAAACGTTTTAATGAATGAGCTTAAGTGGTTAGCGTTTGAAGTAACGCCTAAGTGTAATTTAAACTGTATCCATTGTCGCACAAATGCAAATGCTAATCTTAACGAAGTTTTAACATATAAACAAATAACACAAACTATTGAAGATATTGATAAGCGCTATAAACCCGTGATTGTTTTAACAGGCGGAGAACCGCTTCTTAGATCAGATGTTTTTGAGATAGCTTCTTTTGCAAAATCTAAAAATTGT
Organism: Desulfurella acetivorans A63; assembly: GCA_000517565.1. GTDB lineage: Bacteria > Campylobacterota_A > Desulfurellia > Desulfurellales > Desulfurellaceae > Desulfurella > Desulfurella acetivorans. The sequence continues at coordinate 306,095 of CP007051.1, read as the reverse complement.
CGAGTAGGGCTTGCTACAAACGGTACATTAGTTGACGAAAAGTTATCATTAAAAATTAAAGCCTATTTTGATATAGTTTCTTTATCTCTTGATGGCTCTACTGCACAAATACATGATAATTTTAGAGCGCAAGAAGGTGCGTTTGATGCTACAATAAATGCTGCAAAGCTTCTGGCTAAACATGATATCCCATTTCTAATAAATTCTTCTTTTACAAAAAGAAACCAACATGATATAGAAAATACTTACAAACTGGCAAAATCTCTTGGGGCAAAAAGCTGGTATATGTTTATAATCGTGCCTACAGGCAGAGGTGAAAATTTACAAAGCGAACTAATTTCAAAAAACGATTACTATAAAATATTAAAGTGGCACTTTAAACTGGAGCTTCAAGAAAAAACTATGTTTATCAGACCTACTTGTGCACCTGAATATTATGCTATAGTTGATCTATATACCAAAACACACAATGTAGAATATATCAGGCGTTCACTAAGCTTTTCAACCGGTGGGGCAAAAGGTTGTATTGCAGGCCAATCAATCGCATTTATAGCATTTGATGGTTCAGTTAAACCATGCAGTTATTTTTTGCGATCTGCTGGGAATATTATACAAAATTCATTTTTAGATATATGGGATAATTCACCTATATTCCAAAACTTAAGGGACTTTAGCAACTACACTGGAAAATGTAAAACTTGCGATTATATTAGTATATGTGGAGGATGCAGAGCAAGGGCTGATGCATATTTTGGCGATTACTTAGCAATTGATCCTTATTGTTTGTTTTGGAGCAAAAATGCTGGTAAATGATTATGATGCTGTGTTAAATATCATAAAAAATAGCAAAACTGCTCTTTTTTTAACCGGTGCTGGTATGAGTGCAGATTCGGGTATCCCTACATTTAGAGATAAAGAAGGTTACTGGCGCAATTTTCCAGTTTTTAAAGAAAAAGGTTTGGAAGCGCAAGAACTGGCAAGCCCTTACAGTTTTGAAGTAAGACCTCAGTATGCTTGGGCATTCTATGAATGGAGAAGGAGAAATGCTTATTACAACAAACCGCATGAAGGTTACTATGTTATTGTACGTTTAATGAAAGAAGTTTTTAAATCTTCCTTTATACATACAACTAATACAGATGGTTATCATTTACGCTCTGGAGCCGATAAAGACAAAGTTTACGAAGTTCATGGTTCCATGTGGAGATTGCAATGCACAAGAGGGCTTGCATGTAGCTATTTTGTACAAGAAAATTATGATGTTCCGCTTTGTGATTTAGATGAAAAAACTATGCAGGCAAGTAACCTCCCTTATTGTCCTGTATGTGGTAGTTTACTTAGACCAAATATATTGATGTTTGGAGATTGGGATTATATAGAAAATGAATATCAGGCAAATAATTACTATGAATTTATAAATGAGTGCAAATATCCAGATATAATTTTCTTGATAGGATCAAGTGGCGCAGTGCCAACGAATGATTATATCGCAAATAAATTTAAATTTTATGGTTCTAAAATTATTACAATAAATCCAGCAATTGAATCTACAAATATCTGCAAGCCCCATATATTTTTGCAAGAAAAAGCAAAAAACGCATTATTAAATATTGCGTCAATGATTTTTTAGCTTACTCAAAGCCACTTTAATAAAATCATTAAACAAAGATGCTAGTATTAAATAAAAAACAAGCAAGGCTATTAACTCAAAAGGAAGCTGGCGAACAATAATGCCAAAGCTCATCATTAAAATACCAATTACAAAATCTGCAAGCATTGATACAAGCAATACCCTGCTTGGAACAGATTCCCAGAAATGACCTCTTTCTCTTATCACAAATACATTAAAAATATTGGAAAAAAGTAATATGCCAAAACCAAAAGAGTGTAATTGGTCTAAATTTGAAAAAATTGAATAATACTTATCTGCTATATACAATATCACTAACGATTCTAAAACAGTTAAAATACCAATTACGATACTTACATTGACAATGGGTCTGATATTAAATACCTCGGGTTTTTTGCTCCATCTTACATTATCCGTAGAAAATGATATTGTTACAAAATCAATAATAAATAACAATAAAACTACATCCAAAGCAGAAACTACAAATTTTCCAGTAATTAAATATGCAATACATACGAATACAACTGTTTGGAAAGTCTTGACAATCTTATTTACAATCCAGTTTAATACTCTATGATGAATTATTCGACCCATTTTAATCAAATTAACTATAGTACCCAAACCTTCCTGAACCAAAACTACACTGGCTGCTTTTTTTGCAATATCTGTTGCATTGCTTACCGCAATCCCAACTTCGGCTTGCTTTAGAGCTGGAGCATCATTTACACCGTCACCTGTCATACCAACAATCTCATTGCCACTTTGAAGCGCTTTTACAATATAAAACTTATCTTCTGGTAAAACTTCACAAAACCCATCTGCTTGACTTGCAATCTCATATGCTTTTTTTGCATCAGTAGAGATAGCATCTCTTATAATTTGAGGCTCAGCTATGTTATCTCCAATTTCTACTTCTTTTGCAATTTCTTTTGCTATAGGTTTTGCATCGCCTGTGAGCATTTTTATTTTAACACCAAGTTTTCTTAATTCTTTTATAAAAACACTTGAATCTTTTCTGGGTGGATCATATAATGCAGCTATACCAACAAATTCTATATTGGAATCTTTTTCTATAGATATAGCAATTGTTTTGTAACCATTTGTAGCCCACTCGCTAACTGTTTTGTCAAGTTCAGATTTGAGAGTGTGATCTATAATAGGGCATACATTGCAAATGCTTTCATATGCACCTTTTGTTATAATAATTTGCTGAAAATTAAATTTTACAACTGCCTGAGTACGTTTTAATTTTGGATCAAAAGGTATAAAATTTATTTGCTCATAGCCGGATAAATCTATATTTTTTTGTTTACATGCATTAATAAATGCCAAATCTATTGGATCATGATTAGCCTCAAGACTACATAAAGCCCCATAGACATATATATCATTTTCACTAAAACTGGATACTGGCTTCACTTTTGACAAAGTCAATTTGTTTTCAGTAATCGTACCAGTTTTATCTGCACAAAGCGTAGTCATTGATGCTACATCTTCTGAAGCATTGAGTCTTGTTACCAATATACCTTTTTTTGATAACTGTTGTGAACCAAGTGCCATCGATACAGTAAACATAGCAGGCAACGCAACAGGAATTGCGCTAACAAGCAAGATAAGCATTAAAGGCAAAAGCGCAAAGAGATTTTCTCCTCTAATATATGAAACTATGAAAGTTATAATAAGAGAACCTGCAACAATAACCATCAAAAATTTTACTACTTTTGTAATCATATGTTCTATATTTAACTTTGGTTTTGCAAGCTCAACCAGTTGTGTGGTTTTTCCAAAATATGTATTGGAGCCTATAAATACAACAACTGCTGTGCATTCACCATTTTTTATTATTGATCCAGAGTATAGTGTATCATTAATTGTTTTTTGTATAAGCTGAGATTCACCTGTTAGAGCAGATTGATCTACACCAACCATACCATCAATGATTTTTACATCAGCTGGTACAAAATCACCTGCTCGAATTCTTACAATATCACCTACTGTTACTTCTCTTGCGTCGATCAATACCCATTGATCTCTTAGGGTGCGTACCTTTATTGCAAGTTGTTTTTTTAAAGCTTCTACTGCTTTAGAAGATTTAGATTCTTGGTAAAAACTCAGTATAGCGTTAAGTAGCAACAATGCACCTATAAAATAAGCATCCAAATAATGTTTTAAAAAAATTGATAAAATAATTATAAATTCAAGCATCCATGCTGTAAGGCCCCAAAATTTTTTCAAAAATAAAATAACAAGAGATTGCTTTTTTTCTGGTATTTCATTAAAACCAAACTCTTGTTGCCTTTTTTGAGCTTCTTTAGGTGTTAAACCTCTCTCGTTTGTTTCTAGCCGCTCAAATATTTTTTCGTAAGATAATTCTTTGAACTCTTCTTTTGTCAATAAATTCACTTTATCCTCTCACAAAAACTAATATACAAAACAAATTCATTTAGTCAAATTAATATTTTGAATAAATTTTGTAATAAAAAAATACACACATGATTACTTTAAAATAGCAGGGAACAGTATTTTTAAACCATTTACGATAAATTGCACTGATATTGCAAGCAATATAATACCCATAAGCCTGGAAATTATACCTATACCAATTTTACCCAAATATCTATTCAAATAGGAAGAACTAATCAGAACAAAGTACACAGCAAAACATGAAATAATAATAGCAAAAAAAATTGCTGCATATAAAAATAAGTTTTGAACTGAAGTTGAAAGCGTAATAACAGTAGCAATTGCACCAGGACCAGATAAAAGGGGTATAGCAAGTGGCACAAGAGCAATATTTTCTTTATCTTCTAAATCTGCAAGTTCATCTTTGGATGTACGCTCTTTATGGGGATTACCAAAAACCATATTAATAGAAACCAAAGATAACAAAATACCTCCTGCAACTTCCAGCGAACCTATATTAATCCCAAATATTTTAAAAATTAATTCGCCAAATAAGAAAAAAAATGTTAATATTCCAAAAACAAAATATGTTGAACGCCTTATAACATAGTGTTTATCTTTTTGGGAATAATTTTGTGTTAAACTAACAAATACAGGTATAGCACCAAATGGATTAAGTATAGCAAAAATAGAAACAATGCTTTTTAATGTAAAAGAAAAAAACTCAACTGTATTAAAACTAGTTGTCATAGGTTAATTATAATACCTAATTTTAAATAATTCAATAAAACACCAAAATTTAAAAACTTAGCATATATTCTTAACTAATGGATTATAATAAAGATTTTTTTCTTGCAAATAGCTAATATTTAAATATATAATTTTGCTAACAACAAAAAAGGAGGTTAAAATGGCGCAAGTATTTGATTTAAGCTGTTTACAAAGTTTAGTCAATTATTCTTTTGCAAATATCGCAAGAGTAAAAAAAGAGTTGAATTTAGATGAATCTATCAACTCATTAGATTTTTTTTGCATTGCAATTTTAAAATTTGACAATCAAAAAAACCTCAAATATGCCGTTGAAATTTTGAATAAGATACTTAGAAATTCTGATGCATTTTTTAACGAAGGCAATAATTTTATCTACTTAGTTTTACCAGGAACAGATGAATCTGGAGCTACCTACATCCTTGAAGATTTTAGAGAATTTTTGGGCAATACATTTAAATATAAAGTATTAGAATTAAAACAAGATAATACAAAAGATTTAGGAAAAATTCTATTTGATCTCAAAAAAATCCTGTAAGTAAATTACAACTTGACTTTTTTTTAACTTCATAATAAGATTATTAAAGTATTGCCGGGGTGGTGAAACTGGTAGACGCGCTGGACTCAAAATCCAGTGGGGGCAACCCCATGCGGGTTCGATTCCCGCCCCCGGCACCAACGATAATGTTTCACATTTTCTTAAAATTTAATTATATTTGTGAAAACGCTTATGTAGTAGTTATTTAAAGGTAGGCTGACCCACCTTTAAATAAAATTAGTATCTACTTATGAGTTCGTATGCAGATTGGGTTGCGGTGTAAATGTCTGCTACCTTTGCCGCATCTCCAATAATTTCAACATTTTTAAACTTGTCTTTAATTTGCTCATACAAAGCCTTATTTGGCTTTGTACCAATGCTAGAAATGATTGTGTCAAATTTGCCTAAATTTATTACTTCGTCTTCCTGTCTAGCAAAAACACCTTCGTTTGTAAATTCTTCAACACTTGTTGCTACAAATATTTTTACATTTGGGTTATTTTTTAGCCTTGCAAGTGTAAAATCCTGCGTTAATTCACTTAATATATCAACACCCACCACCTCAAAACCCTGGTTAGCCAGGATTTCCATAGCTTCTCTTCCAATTAAGCCAATACCCAATACAAGTACCCTTTTGCCTTTCGGTTGGGCAACTGATTCAAAAAAACTAAATGCATCTATTACATACTCATTCTCAATGCCTTTAATATTTGGTATTTGCGAGTTGGCACCAGTTGCTACAACAACTAAATCAGGATTTTGCTCTTTTAATTTTTCATAATTTGCTTCTTCGTATCTAAACTCAACACCTCTTCTTTTTGCTTCGTTTATAAGAGCATTTAGTGGCTTTAGCATTGCGTCTTTGTATGGAGCTTTTGTTGCAAGTATAAATTGTCCGCCAAGTTCTTTCTTTTCAAAAACAATAGCATCATAACCTTTCATTTTAGCATAAATACCTGTAGCAATTCCTGCTGGACCACCGCCAGCTATGCAAACCTTAAGTTTTTTACCTGAAGGTTCAAAGAATTTCTTATCTACAAAAGGATTTGTAATACACCCAAGGCCTATTCCGCTTCTAACATTGTACAAGCATCCCTGCAAACAACCACCACAGTACCAAATTTTGTCTAACTCATCATTTAACAATTTATTTACAAAATATTGGTCTGCCACAAGAGATCTGCCCAGCCCAAAAAAGTCAACCCATCCTTCTTCAAGTAAAGCCTTTATCCTATCCGGGTTACCCATTCTACCATCAATAATAATAGGTAAATCAATTAAGCTCTTCAGTTTTTTAAATGATTCGATTTGTTTATCTGTGGGCGTTGAAGCATAACTGTAATACCAAAGCGGCGTATCGCATGCATTCCCAAGACCTGCGTGTACCGCTTTAATACCGTATTTTTTAGCCAAATTAATTAATTCCACATTGTCTTGTTCAACAATCCCATCCTCAACAAATTCATTTGCAGATACTCTCAAAATTAACTCTAAACCATTACTAAAATTAGCTACTTCTTCAAAAACTTCTTTTGCAAAAAGTAATTTATCTTTTCCGTACTCATCATTTCGCTTATTGGTACGATCCTTTAAGAACTGGGCAATTAAATAACCCATGCCAGCCTGTATTTCTATTGCATCGAATCCTGCTTTTTTTGCCCTTACAGTCGCTTTTCCAAAAGCCTTAACAATTTCTTTAATTTGCTCTTTAGTAAGCTCTTTTGGTGTTTGCATAGTAGATGGACACATTACAGCACTTGGAGCCAAAACCACGCCACTTGCTTTGGGGTTTGCAGCTCTACCTGCATGATTTAAATTTATACATGCCAAAGAACCATTATCGTGTATAACCCTTGTTATCTTTGAAAGCTCATCTATACAATAATCCTCATCAATGCATAATTGCTTTGGATGTTCTCTACCACTTTTTAATACAGCTGTGGGTTCAATAATTATTAGCGCAACCCCGCCTTTTGCTAAATTTTCATAGTAATTTAGATGCCTTTGGTTTACATGTGATTCTAAATCTGCATAAGCAGTCTTAACAGGTGCAGCAATAAACGGATTTTTTAAATGAAGCAAACCTAAACTTTTACCTTCTATCTTCATATCAAACCTCCTATTTTTGTTTAAAATTATACCAAAAAAACCGATCAGTCAATATATGACTAAAGAAAAGTAAAAAATCTCTTGACAATTTTTTAAAATAGAATATTTTTGGATTTGTGAATGCAAGGAAAATTATTATCTTAGTAATTGTACTATTTTTGGTGTTAATAGGTTACAAAGTATATACACACTTATCATACGAATACAAAGTTAAAAGAGCTCTTGAATTGTTAAAAAATCAGCCTGTAATAGATATTTACTTTCCAGCAAAACCTATTATTATTAAAAAAATCTAGACCATTTTGCGTGGATCCAAAATTTTTTCAGCCTGCTCTTTAGATAATATACCTTTTTCTAATACAACTTCTTTTATTGTTTTGTTTGTTATGTAAGCTTCGTGTGCTATTGCAGCGGCCTTATCATATCCAATAATCAAAGCAAGAGGTGTAACAAGGGCTAAAGAATTTTCTATGAAACTGTTTATACGTTCTTTATTTGCTCTAATTGGTATAATACATTTTGTACTAAAATCATCAATTACATTAGACATTATATTAATGGCTTCGTTTATATGATAAATAATAGCTGGCATCATTACATTTAGCTCCAATACACCTGCTTGAGCACACATATTAATTATTTGTGAGTAACCAATTACACTATAGGAAACCTGCAGCACTGACTCTGGAATAACTGGGTTTACTTTGCCTGGCATAATTGAGCTACCTGGCTGTAAATCTTTTAAAATTAGCTCACCAATCCCACATCTTGGACCACACGATAAAAATCTTATATCGCTTGCAATTTTTATCATACTAGATGCTAATGTTGATAAACTTGATGCAAAAAAATTTACAGCATCTTTTGATGCAATGGCTTCAAATAAATTAGGTGCCTGTTTATAATCTGTATTGGTAAATTCAGAAATTTTTTCTATTGCAAGCCTGGCAAATCCTTTTGGTGCGTTTAAACCAGTCCCAACTGCTGTTGCCCCTAAAGCCAGTTCTTTTAAACCTTCCAAAGCAAATGTGATACGCTTTTTATTGTTAATAATCTGAGTCTTATATGCCCCAAATTCATCAGATAACCTAATAGGTACTGCATCCTGCATGTGTGTTCTTCCAATTTTTATAATATTTGCAAATTCTTTTTCTTTGTACTCTAATGCTTCTTCAAGGCCATTTAGCGCTGGTAAAAGCTTCTTTTTTGAAAGCTCTACAATCATTATATGCATTGCAGTTGGGATTGTATCATTGCTAGATTGGCCTTTATTTACATCATTGTTTGGATGAACAAGTTTTTCACCTTTTTTACCTCCCAAAATCTCTGTTGCTCTGTTTGCTATTACTTCATTAATGTTCATGTTTGTTGAAGTACCAGAACCTGTTTGATAAACATCTACAGGAAAATGATTATCAAACTTATGATCTAAAATTTCTTTACAAGCTTGGATTATTGCATCAGCTTTTTTCTCTTCAATGTATTTAAGCTCTTTATTACTTAAAGCGCAGGCAAGCTTAACAGTAGCTAAAGCATATATGAAATCCAAAGGCATAGATTTACCTGATACCTTAAAATTTTCTATAGCTCTTTGTGTTTGAGCACCAAAATATGCTTCATCTGGAACCATAACTTCACCCATAGAATCTGTTTCTTTTCTCATACAGCCTCCTTGTTTTTTATTAATTTAGTTGCTAGTAGCTATAATTTCAAGTAGATTTGTCATTAAAAATTATATTAGTATAATTGCTTTGATGTTTGAGATTGTACAGATTGCAGGACAGGCTTACAAGGGCTACGGTTATTCCTTTATAAATGACAAAATAGTGTTTATTCCTTTTGTAGAAACAAATGAAAAAGTAGCAATAAAAATTACAAAAGAAAAAAAAGACTATTGTCTAGCAGAGGTCGTTGATATTTTGGAAAGCACTAAAACTAGAAAAAAACCATTTTGTAAATATTTTGGTTTATGTGGCGGTTGTCACTATCAACATATCCACTATAATCAACAGTTAAACATAAAATCTCAAATATTAAAAAATATACTTAAACGTATAGGACATATATCATTAGATAACATTGAAATAATAAAAAGTAAACAAACATTTTACAGACACAGGGTAAAATTTCAAAAAAAAGCTGAAAAAATAGGATTTTTTAAACAAAACTCAAATGAATTTCTAGAAATAAACTATTGCCCGATACTTGTTAAACAAATAAATAGTTATATAAAAAATCATAAAGATTTAGAAATAGAAGTCGACAGCTTTTTTAAACTAGCTACAAATAAAAATGAACCGTTAAGAATAGACTTATCTTTTATTGCAAAAGATGCTTATATTGATTATAAAATGGGTTCTTTTACTCAAGTCAATCTTGATGCAAACAAAACTCTTATTAATCTTATACTAAATTTAGTTAAAGGTGAAAATGTTTTTGAAGCATTCTGCGGAATCGGGAACTTTACAATACCTTTGGCACTCAAAAACCACAAGGTCGAAGCTTTTGAAATTGATGAGTTATCCATTGAGACACTAAAACAAAACGCAAAAAGATTATCGCTTGATATTAAAGCAACTCATTGTGATTTAAATAAACCACTAGAATACAAAAAACCAATTGATACATTAATACTTGATCCACCAAGAAGCGGAAGCTTAAATCTAATGCACTTTATTAACAATAAAAAACCAAATCAAGTGATATATGTATCATGCGAGCCACCAACGCTTGCAAGGGATCTATCTATTTTAAAAAACTACACACTTGAAAAGATTTTTTTACTTGATATGTTTCCAAATACCTATCATTTTGAAACTATAGCGGTTTTATCATTAATAAGTAAGTAACTTAAATGAATAAATCATTCTTGATATTACACTCAAAAATAATAAACTTCACATCAAGATCATAAAAATGGGAGGTTTTATGCAACAAAGAGGTTATTGGGGAACGTTGATTGGTGGTTTTCTTGTTGGCACAACACTCTTTATTTTCTATTACGTATCTGGTGCAGGCTTTGGCGCAAGTGGCGGTTTTTCCCAACTTTCAGCTTTCATTATAGCTTTGTTTTCTAAATCCTACATTGCTTCAAATGCATATACTGCAAAAGATTTAGGTGAACACGGTATAACTCATATTCTCTATAACCGCATTTTCTTTATTGATATTGGGATATTTATTGGCGGTTTTGTAAGTGCACTTATTGGTGGCAGATTAAGATTCTCAGTAGACAAAGGCCAAACTACTCCAACATCCTATAGATATGCACTGGCATTTTTTGGTGGTATTTTAATTGCCTATGCTACCAGATACGCAAGAGGTTGTACAAGTGGCCAAGGACTAGCAGGTGCAGGTGCATATTCAATAGGTGGATGGTTATTTTTGTTCTGTGTATTTGCTGGTGTGTATCTTACAGCAAGATTATTTAGGAGGCAGTGGCTATGAGTGCTCCACTTTATATAAACGGTGTTATATCTGGTCATACAAATATGCTTTTTTCAATATTTGGAGGCTTTTTGTTTGGATTTTTTTTGGAAGCAACAGGCTTTGCTTCGGGTAAAAACATCACAGATGAGTTTTATTTTAGAAACAATCGCGTCATACAGATGATGGTTACAGCTATTTTGACATCCACATTCTGGTTTTTGGTATTTGGCTCACTGGGTCTTATACAGATACCAAACATTTGGACACCAAATTTATACTTATGGCCATATATATTTGGAGGATTGTTATTTGGCGTTGGCATGGCAATGAGTGGTTATTGTCCAGGTACTTCTGTAGCAGCCATAGCAAGTGGTAAAAAAGATGCTATGGTATTTGGACTGGGAATGCTTGTTGGAATGGCTATATTTATATTCGGTTTTCCATTTGAGAAAGATTTTTATGTATCAAGTGATTTAGGCCAAGTTTACTGGCACACACTATTTGGTGCAAATACTTTAGTTTCGTTTATAATAACATTAGCTATCGGCGGATTTTTTATGGGTTTTATGCAATACATTGTATCTTATGTCAACAAAAACCGCACAGAATCTAAAGAATATTCTATGCAATATTTAATTGGTGTTTTGGCATTAATATTTGTTATTGTCGTTACTGTGCTTTTAAAAACACTTTTGCCTGCTAGCTAAGAGGGATTTATCCCTCTTAGCTTTAAACAACTGAGATTTAAATAAAAAATACTATAGTATAGGTTGTATGAAAATTTTTGTTGCAATTTGTTTTTTCATTTTACTCTTTAATATAACCTCTAAAGCACTAAGCAATGGCGAGGTTTTATACAATCAGGCTATTGAATTTTTGAAAAAAAATGATTATAAAAATGCATTTATCTATTTTTCTATTGCTTGCTATAATAATTACATTCCAGGCTGTGATATGATGGGTCCTGTTGAGTATCAAATTGACAAAAATAAAGGCGAACAAATAAGCAAAATTTGGGTAAAAACATTATCTAAAAGTAAAAATCAATTAGCAAGCACTCATTTAAAACAGGTTTTAAAGTATTATATAGACATATATAAACAACTCAATAATAAAGAATTATCAAATTATTTTCAAAAAACCTATAACAAACTTTTTTTACACATAGAAATAGAAAAAATAAACCCTCACAATGGTAAATGATGATTTTATTTTTAAATGATTTATGATAAAATTTTTTTGTGAATTACTATAATGTGCTATTTAATATTGCTTTAAGCAAAAGTTTTACTTACAAAAGTACACAAAATATTGAAGTCGGCTCGCGTGTACTGGTGGATTTCAACAATAGGAAAAAAGTCGGCATTGTCCTTGAAAAAACAACACAAATAAATATAGATGATATAAAAGAAATAAAAGAAATTATATCTATATTAGATAATAAACCGGTTATTACTGAAGAGTTAATAAAAACAATTAATTTCGCCAGTTATTATTATTTATCTCCAAGAGGTCTAATTCTGAGGAATGCTCTGCCTTCTAAAGCTTTTTCAAAAGAACCAATAAATTTTGAAAAAAATTCTATTAAAAAACAAATTAACCATCAAAAATTTTTTAATTTAAACGATGAACAAAAAAAAATTTATGAATCTATTGATCTAAAAATCTTTAATGTTAATTTGATATTTGGTGTTACAGGATCTGGTAAAACAGAAATATTTCTACATCTAATAAGAGACGTAATAGAAAAAGGAAAAAACGCCCTTGTGTTGGTACCAGAAATTGTGCTTACAAATCAATACAAAAGGGTTTTTGAAGAAAAATTTCTTTATACAGTTGGTGTATATCATTCTCAACTTACACCAAAACAAAAATTCCTCGAGTGGTTAATGTTTAAAAAACAAGAAAAAAGAGTATTGCTTGGTACGCGTTCCGCTGCTTTTGTAGATTTATCTGATACAGGCTTAATAGTGGTAGATGAAGAAAATGACGATTCATACAAACAAGAAAATACGCCATCATATAACGCTAAAGACCTGCTTATATACAGGGCAAAACAACTAAATATTCCAGTAATTCTATCAAGTGCAACACCTACAGTGGAAACTTATTATAAAGCCTCGATAACAAAAAAATTTAAATTATTTAAACTCAATAACAGAATAAATAATTGTGAGTTACCTGTAATTGAGTTTTCAAAACCAGAAAATAATCTTTTGAGTATAAAATCACAAGAATACATAAAAAAATCAATAGAAGAAAAACAAACTTGCGCAATCCTTGTAAATAGAAGAGGCTTTGCACATTTTTTGATTTGTGGTGACTGCGGTTATATTTTTAGGTGCCCAAATTGCAATGTTTCGCTTGTTTATCATAAAAAAACAAAGGATCTTAAATGTCATTTTTGTGAATCAAGCTTTGAAATACCAAAAAAATGTCCAAACTGTTCCAGTTACAATATAAAAGATGTTGGTACAGGTACGCAGAAAATGGAAGAATTTTTGCGCGAAAATTTTGGAAATATCAATATTGCAAGATTAGATAGAGATACAGCTTCATCAAAAAAAAACGCTTATAACATAGTTTCAAATTTGCTTGATGGTAAAATAGACATTATAGTAGGTACAAGTATGATATCAAAAGGCTACGATATAGAAAAAATAAATCTAGTGATAATATCAAATATTGAATCAATTTTTGCTTTGCCTGATTTTAGAGCAGATGAAAAGTGCGTTTCACTAATTATTCAAACAGCAGGTAGAAGTGGTCGCAAGCAAAAAGGAAATGTTATTATCGAGTCAAAATTACCTTCGAGGTTAGAAAATTTTATAATAAATCATGATTACGAAGGTTTTTTAAAAGAAGAAATCAATTTGAGAAAATCTCTAAATTATCCACCATTTTCACATTTAATAAGAATCCTTTCTCAAAACACGAATGAAAAAGTTGCAAAACAAAACATACAACAATGCTTTGAAATATTGAAAAATAGTGGATTTAGTTTTCTTGGACCAACTAAATGTCCAATAGATAAAATAAAAAATAAATACAGATACCATATAATTATAAAAACAAATGATATATTTAAAACACTTCACTTTATAACAGCTGAACTTTTAGATAAAAACCTAAACTTTGATGTTGACCCAATATCTTTTTTTTAATATAATAAAAAGAATTTAAAAGTAAAGGGGTGATTTGTTTGCCGGGTGTCTATGTAAGGGACAATGAATCTTTTGAAGAAGCCTTCAAAAGATTCAAAAAGCAATGCGAGCGTGCTGGTATTCTCTCTGAAATAAAAAAGAGAGAGCATTATGAAAAACCCAGCGAAAAGAAAAAGAAAAAAGCATTAGCTGCTCGCAAAAAGGCTCTCAAGAAAAAAAGACTTAGCGAAAGAAAAAAATAAACTCCTCCCTTTGAGGAGTTTATTTGGCTTATGAACAACTTTTTATTTAACTATTTTGCAAAAAAAATAAAAGAAAGATCAATAGGGGAAAGGATTTTTAATATTTATGCACATGAGGATACACTCTTTTTAAATTTAAAAAATAATTTAGCCATTCTATTTAAATTAAACTCTCCAACTGCTTTATTTTTCGGTAATTATAAACTTGAAAAAACACAAAATAACTTTGCTGTATCTTTACATAAAAAAATCAGTGGACTTAGAATTATTGAGGTAGACTTTGTAGGGCTTGAGCGTGTTTTAACATTGCATCTTTTGGATAAAAGATTAGATATTGAGCATCATTATTATCTAATCTTTGAGATTACCGGTAGAAATGGTAACCTATTGCTATGCGATAACGCTCAAAAAATAATTGAGGTGTTCCGTTTAAACCAAAAAAGACAAATCATACCAGGAAAAATTTACAAAAAACCACCTCAAATGTTAGATGTAACTTTATCAGATATAAATACTTTAAAAAATGCTATAAAAAAAGAAAATATCTTAGGTATAGACAGCTTTACAAAAAACTTCATAAATGAGGAAAATTTAGAAAATTTCATAGAAACAATAAAAAAACCATCAGACAGGCTATTTTGCTATACTTACAATAAAAAGAAATTTGTATATCCATTTTTACTTAATTTTGGTTTAGATACATCTGCTATTGAAGAAAACGAGCTTTTTGAACAATTTTTTAAACAAAATACAAATATTAACTCAAACAATACTAAAATTATAAATTTTTTAGACAAAAAAATTAAAAAATTAAGCGAAAAAATTGAAAAAATTCAAAGCGATATCAAAAAAGCCGAGGATGCTCAAACTTTTAAATTGTACGCTGACACTTTACTTGAAAATATTTCTAAATTAAAGTATATCAATGCCGATATAATTTACCTAAAACCTCTTGAAAAACCAAATGAGTTAGCTATACCGATTAATCCTCAAAAAACAATTCAAGACAACATAAATCATTACTATAAACTATACAAAAAATATAAAAATGCAAAGAGCAAACTGGAAAATGTATTAAAAAATGCAATTAAAGAGCAAAAATTTTTATTAAAAATAAAAGAAAACCTACTTAGTGGACACATTGATCCTAATTATATAAAAACAATCTTGCCTCATAATAATGCGCAAAAAATTGTCCCTTTAGATAATATACCATATGAGCACTTTAACATACTTGGTTTTGATGTGTATATAGGAAAAAACGCTAAAGGAAACGATTTAATTCTAAAAAACGCTTCAAAAGATGATATATGGATGCACACAAAAAGTATACCTGGACCGCACTTAATAATAAAAAATCCACAACGCTTACAACAGTTAGACAAAACTCTTTTAGAAAAATGTGCACAAAAAATAAGAGAAAATTTAGGTACAAACGATAAAATTGAAGTAGACTATACATTTGTAAAATTTGTAAAAAAACCTAAGGGTTTTAAGAAAGGCAGGGTTACTTACTCTAATTTTAAAACGGTTGTGGTGGGTTAATGGCAGATACTATTTTTGGCATTTTTATTTTAGTTTTATTGGTATTAGGCTATATTAATGGTTTTATAAAGGAATTTTTTAAATTGGTAGCTGTAATTTTGGGTTTGTATTTGTCCGTTATATACCACAGTGTTTTGACACTACCCATAGAAAAAGCACTAAAAGTATCGTATTTAATTGCAAATCTACTGAGTTTTATTGTATTGTTTATTATTATATATACACTGGTAAACCTTATTAGTTTTTTAAGCCAAAGTGCATCAAGAAAAATGAAATTAACAAGCATTGATAGAATCCTCGGCGCTTTGTTTGGATTTTTTAAAGCTATTTTTTTGATTGCACTTGTGTCTATTATACTTAGGAGCTTACCTTACTTAAATCATTTTTCAAATAAACTAATGCACAACTCTTACATATATAAAATAATTTGCATATCAACGCAAAATTTAAAAATTCAAAAAGATATAGTAAGGAGTATAAAATGAAAGACACATTTTATTTAAAAAAGAAAAAAAAGAAAGGCTTTGGATCTAAACTTTTATTTATCCTGATATTACTTGTCTGTGCTTATGCAGTTTATCATTATACGCCTTTTTTTGTTAAAAATCCGATACAAATCAATATTGTTTATCCAAATGAATATTTTAGCTCAGATAAAAATATTGATATAAATATCAAAGATACAAAATATCCTTTAAAAGAAATAAATATTTACACATACACCATGAATACAAAAATTCCTTTATATGGCAAAATATTTGAAAACAAAAATACTTACAATTTTCCACTTAAATTTAAGTTAAACCAAAGGCTTCCAGATGGTCCAGCAAAATTCGTAATTGAAGTAACAGATTACTCACACAACAATTTTTCTCTTGGATTTAAAAAGAAAATAGAAAAACAAGTTACCGTTTATAATCATTATCCAAAAGTAATATTGCTAAATGATGCAGCAAATATACTGGAAGGTGGTTCGGCTGTAGTATTGTTTTATGCAAATGATAAAATTGGTTTAAAAAATGTATATTTGCAGGTTAAATATGCAAATAACAAAATTGCTAAATTTCGATGCTTTAATGCAGAAAAATTCACAAATCATCCACATACTTATATAGCATTTTTCACCTACCCCTTTTGTGAGCAAAAAAATTGGGATACATCTATAGTTGCCCAAAACAATGCAGGAAATGAAATTTATGTACATGTACCTGTCTATTATGAATCTTTTAAAAACAAAAAAACAGATGTTCAGGTCGATACACATTTTATTGAAACAAAAGTATACAGATTATTAAAAGAAGCTAATATAAGTTTTAATGAACAAGATCCAGCACAAGCTTTTGACTTGGTTATAAATAAATTAGAAAAACAAAATAACGAACAAATTGCTCAAATAGCAAATTCTATTCATACAGACAAGATACTATTTAAAGGCCCTTTTTTGCAATTGCCTGGCTCTGCTGTTATGGCATATTTTGGCGATTATAGAACGTTTTACTATGATAATAGGCCACTGACTCATGAATATCATTTAGGAGTTGATTTTGCTAGCATAAAACACGCTAAAGTACCTGCAGCTAACTCGGGTATAGTAGTCTATACTGGAAAAATCGGTGTTTACGGAAATTGTATTTTAATCGATCACGGGCTTGGTATATTTAGCCTATATGGCCATTTAGAAGATTTCCTTGTTAAAAAAGGTGACTTTGTTGAAAAAGGCCAGATCATTGCCCATACAGATACCACGGGTCTTGCAGTAGGAGACCACCTGCACTTTGGTTTGTTAATTGACGGCTATTATGTAAACCCGATCGAATGGCTTGACGGCTCATGGATAAAAAATAACATTGAAAGAAAAATTGCGGATGCTAGAAAAAGAGCCGATATGCTAAAATACTACACACAATAAATTGACTAATATAGACCCTACAAAAGATCCTATAATAAAAAGTCTGATTGGATTATCTATACCGATGATTATAGAAAGCAATCTTCAAACCATTTTTAATCTTGTTGATACATTTTTTGTTTCGAAGATAAGCTACAGTGCAATAGGTGCACTGGTCTCTTCAAGCATACTAATGATGCTAATATCTGCTTTTACTATAGGTATTTCTATTGCATCATCAATTTTTTTTACACAAAGTTATGGTGCAAAAAACTTTAAAAGAGCAAACACTGTTTATTCAAACGCTTTAATTGTTATGATATTCTTTTCTCTTGCATCAATGTTGCTTTATCCATTTTTAGATAATATTTTAAGTCTTCTTGGATTAAAAGATTCCACATTGGTTTTTGCTAAAGAGTTTTTGAGTATTTCTATTTTAGGGCTTCCAATATCGTTTGTGTTTGGCCTAAATAGCTCAACACTAAAAAGTATGTCGCTACCCCACAAAACCCTTCTTATTATGCTTATTGCTACAATTATAAACATTTTACTTGATCCTTTATTAATATTTGTTTTAAAAATGGGCGTAAAAGGTGCGGCTTTGGCTACAATTTTTTCAATGTTTGTTGGCATTTTGTTGCAGGTATCTGTTATTTTAAAAACAAAACTAAGATTTGAATTACACATTAACTTGCCTCTTATTAAACAACTTTTAAGCAAAAGCATTTTTGCTTCATTTCATTTAATTGTAAGGATTTTAAGCATGTTATTAATTATTAAAATAATAGCTATTCAATCTCAAACTGCAATTTCAAGTTATAGTATTGTAACACGCATATATCAAATTTTGTTATTTATGATTTTTGGTATATCAAATGCAGCAGCCGTAATTGTAGGTCAAAATATTGGTGCAAAAAACTGGCCATTTGTGGAAGAAGGTGTAAAAAAATCAATTTTATTTGGTAGTGCCTTTATAGTTTTTTTAGATATTTTATTGTTTGTATTTTCAGGTATCATAATAAAAGTTTTTACTTCAGATAAAACATGCTTTGAAATTGCAAAAAATGCATTTTTATACTACGCTTTAAGTTATCCATTTTTTGCAGCAGGTTCTATTGCAAACCGTATAACAATGGCTTGTGGAAACACTTTTTTGCCAAGCATAATGAATTTTTTTAGTTTATTTGTTTTCCAGCTACCACTTGCATATTTTTTATCTATGCATATTAAACTAAATGGTATATGGCTCTCAATACTTCTGGCCAATATATTAAATTTTTTGCTTAATATGGCAATTTTAAAGTACAATTTATCAAAATTATCAATAAACTTTAAGTTTTTAAAAATGTTTACTGGCCAAAAAAGCGTTTGAATATATTTTTTTCCTGATTAGAAGAAAGTGATTGATCCATTTCTTTTGCAAACTCTTCCATAAGTTGTCTTTGCTTTGGTGTTAATTTTTTTGGTATATCTACATGTATATTGATTATCTGGTTACCTTTTGCACCTTCAATCTCCACACCTTCGCCTTTTAGTAAAATTTGTGAACCGCTTTGAGTACCAGGCTCAATTGAAATCTTTTTTTTGCCCCAAATTGTATCTACTTCTATTGTATCACCCAAAACTGCCTGAGGAATCGTAATATTTAAATCAAGATATATGTTTAAACCTTCTCTTCTAAAAACTTTATCGGGCAAAACCTTAAAGTATATTATTAAGTCACCTCTAATTCTATCTATACTTTCATGTCCTTTTGATGATATTCTTATAGCATAACCGTTATCTATACCGCGCGGAATATTAATTGTAATTTTTTCTTTTTCAACGACAAAACCTCTACCGCTGCATTTTGAGCATTTTTTCTTTATTATCCTGCCAGTACCACCACATTTAGGACACGTTTTTCTAACTGATATGAAAAAATTACCATATTCTACCTGACCTGTCCCTTTGCAGTAATCGCATGTTTCAAAGTCTTGCGCTTTAGCACCAAGCCCATTACATTCATCGCAAACTTTTTGGTAATTTATTTCAATTTCTTTTGAAGCCCCAAATATTGCTTCCTTAAAAGAAACTGTTAACTGATACTGTATATCTTCACCTTTTCTTTTTTGACGATAATACCTTGAGCGTCTTGAGCCAAAATTACCAAAAAGATCTCCGAATATATCATTAACATAAGCAAAAATATCATCAAAACTTGATGGATTAAAATCAAAATCATTTTCGTTTACATAACCAAACTGATCATATTTTGCCCTTTTTGTTTCATCTGATAGTATAGCGTAAGCTTCTGTAATTTCTTTAAATTTTTCCTCAGCTTCTTTATTGCCTTCGTTTCTATCTGGGTGATACTTAAGTGCAAGCTTTCTGTAAGCTTTTTTAATCTCTTCTGTAGTTGCGTTTCTATCTACACCCAAAATAGCATAATAATCTTTTGCCATTTTTGTTTTAATCTCCCTGCTACTTAAAGAATTATGAACCAGGGCAAAATCTACCCTGGTTCATAGCAATTCATGTTATTTATCTTCTTTTTCTACTTCTGCTTCAACAACATCTTCTTCTTTTTTTGAATCGCTGCCAGCCTGATCCCCTTTGGACGAAGCTTGTTTGTAAGCTTCTTCTGCTAACTTATGAGCTTTATTTATAAGCTCATTCATTTTTGCTTCTATTTCTTCTTTAGTACCAGATTCTATAGCTTTCTTTGTAGCTTCTATCGCATCTTGAATCTCTTTTTTCTCGCTTTCAGAAATTTTGTCGCCAAAATCATTTAAGCTCTTTTGAGTAGAATACACTATTGAATCGGCTTTATTTCTGACCTCTACTAATTCTTTGTACTTCCTATCTTCTTCTGCATGAAGCTCAGCTTCTTTTACCATTCTTTCAATTTCTTCTTGAGTTAAACCACTTGAAGCTGTAATGCGAATCATCTGTTCTTTACCTGTAGCTTTGTCTTTTGCAGTTACATTAAGAATTCCATTAGCATCAATATCAAATGTAACTTCTATTTGGGGTATCCCTCTTGGTGCAGGTGGTATTCCTACAAGCTCAAACCTTCCAAGAGTCTTGTTTTCTGATGCCATCTCTCGTTCACCTTGTAATACATGGATAGTAACTGCAGTCTGATTGTCTTCTGCTGTTGTAAATATCTGGCTTTTTTTGGTAGGGATAGTAGTATTTCTAGGTATTATCTTTGTCATAACACCGCCAAGTGTTTCTATGCCAAGACTAAGTGGTGTTACATCAAGTAATAATACATCTTTTACTTCACCTTTTAATACACCACCCTGTATCGCAGCACCTATTGCAACAGCTTCATCTGGGTTAACATCTTTTCTAGGTTCTTTGCCAAAAAATTCCTTAACAACTTGCTGAATTTTAGGCATCCTTGTCATACCGCCAACAAGGATAACATAATCTATATCTTTTTGCGTCAAATTAGCATCTTTTAAGGCTAGCCTGCATGGCTCAAGCGTACGTTGTATTAGCGGATCGACTAATTGTTCAAATTTAGCCCTTGTAATTTTAATTACTAAATGTTTTGGTCCTGAAGCATCAGCTGTAATAAAAGGCAAATTAACTTCTGTTTCAAGAGAACTTGAAAGCTCAATTTTAGCCTTTTCACTGGCTTCTTTTAATCTTTGAAGTGCCATTGGATCATTTCTTAAATCAATACCATGTTCTTTTTTAAATTCATCAGCTAAATAATCCAACAACACCCTATCAAAATCATCGCCACCTAAATATGTATCACCATTGGTTGATTTAACTTCAAAAACCCCATCGGCAATTTCCAATATTGATATATCAAATGTACCGCCACCTAAATCGTAAACTGCCACTTTACCTTCTTTTGCTGTATCAAGCCCAAATGCTAGTGATGATGCAGTTGGCTCATTTATTATTCTTAAAACATTAAGTCCCGCAATGGTACCAGCATCTTTGGTTGCTTTCCTTTGTGAATCATCAAAATAAGCTGGTACAGTTATAACTGCTTCTGTTATTTTTTCACCTAAATAACTTTCCGCATCTCGTTTTAATTTCATTAAAACCTGAGCAGAAATTTCCTGTGGTGTATAATCTTTTCCATTAATTCTTATTCTGCAATCATCATTTGGTCCTTCTACTACTTCGTATGGAAGTTTAGCTTTTGCTTCTTGAGCTTCTTTTGAACTATACCTTCTACCTATCAATCTTTTTGCCGAAAATATAGTTTTTTTAGGATTTGTTATTGCCTGTCTTTTTGCAGCCTGCCCAACTAATATTTCGCCTTTATCTGTAAAAGCTACAACGCTTGGTGTTGTGTTTGAGCCCTCAGCATTTGGAATTACTTTTGGTTTGCCACCTTCTATAATGGCCATACAAGAGTTTGTTGTTCCAAGATCTATACCTAACACTCTTCCCATAAATTATACCTCCTCATTTTTATCTTCATTTGTATTGTTGTCATTATTATTCAATTTACCTACCGAAACTTTTGCCGGTCTAAGCAATTTATCCTTATAAGTATAACCTTTTTCAAAAACCTGAACAATTTTATTCGGCGTATTTGATTCTACAATCATTAAAGCTTCATGAAGATTTGGATTGAACTCGCATTCAGTATCTACTTCCTTTATTTCATACTTTTCCAAAAGCTGTTTAAACGCTTTTATAACAAGCTCAATGCCAGATCTTATTGATTCATCATTTACACAAGCTTCATATGCTTTTTCCAGACTATCCAAAATTGGCAAAAAATCTCTTACTACTGAACCCTTTATAACATCAGCAATTTCAAACTTTTCTTTTTCTGTGCGTTTTCTGAAATTATCAAACTCAGCCAATAACCTTAAATATGCATCTTTTTGTTTTTCTAATTGTTCTTTTAGTTCTGACAATTCGTCTTTTGTCTCCTGTTGGGTTTGATTTAGATCTGTTTCCTTGCTTTCTATATTATTATTTTGCAACTCTTGATTTTCTTGTAAATTTTCCGTGATATTATTTTTATCATTCATTACTACCTCCCTTGTTTAAAAAGTTTTTCTATTTTTTTGCTCAATAAATCCAGTGTGTAGATTACATTTTCATAATTTAAATTCATAGGCCCAAGTACACCTACAAAACCCAACTTTACATTATCCAGATAGTAAGGTTGGGCAATAAGACTCATACCTTTTAGTTTCTCATTTGGTATATCATTACCTATTAATATTTTTTCATCATTTTTTAAAATCAAATCAACTATTTCAGAAACATGTTTTCTTTTTTCTATAACATCAAGAATTTTATTCAACTGTTCATAATCTTCATAAAATTCTCTTTCTTTTAATAGATTTTGAACGCCAGAAAAGTACAGATCTTTACTTTTTTCTTTTAACTTTTTAAATATTAAATCGCACTCTTGTCTGCTTTTCGACAATGAGTTTTCTAAATCTTCCTGAATTTTTTCTAGCTCCCAACCTTTGTAATTTTCACTTAAAAACTGGACTATATCATTTAGCTCACTTTCAGAATAATCTTTTGCAACTTCTATTATTTTTGTTTCCACAACTGACGGCTCAGCTATTACAGCGCACAGCAATTTATTAGATCCAATTTTTATCAAACTAATATCTTTTAGTTTTAATTTAAATATATTAGGAGAGCTAACCATGGATATCAAACCACACGAATTAGATAAGATATTCGATATATCTGAAACAAAATCTTCAATGGTGCTTAAATTTATATTATCAATTTGTTTTAATCTTGGTTTTAAACTCTTTCTTTTCTTTTCCAATAGATGCTGTACATATGCTTTGTAACCAAGCTCAGTTGGAATTTTTCCGCTTGATATATAGGAATGTTTAAGGTATCCCATTTCTTCTAAATCAGACATAATATTTCTCATTGTAGCAGCAGAAAAAGGTAAATTATACCTTTTTATTAATACTCTAGAGCCCACGGCTTCTTTGTAGTTTATAAAGTTTTCAACAACTATATTTAAAACCGTTAAATATCTTTCATCTAATTCTGCTTTCATTAGCAATCACCACTTCTACCTGCTAACAAAGATATTCTAATTTTATTTTTTGTCAAGTCTTATTGAATTTAAATCTAATTAAATTGGCTCTACTTTAAAAAACTTTTTTAATTTGATAAATAATTCAAAAAATGCTATAATACTTAAACTTTAATTAAAAGGTGTAAATCATGGAAAAAGAAGTTTATATAGAAGGCAAAAAAATTTCATACGAACAAGAAAGCCCAGAACAACAAAAGAATATTATTTTTATACATGGATCTGGAGCTACCAAACAAACATGGAAACATCAGCTAAAAGCTACATTACCCAATTACACAAAAATTGCTATTGATTTAATTGGTCATGGTAACTCTCAAGGAAATGGATATTCTTCTATTGATGATTATGTTGATTTTATAAAGTCATTTATTGAAGCCTTAAACTTAAAAAATGTAACACTTTGTGGACATTCTATGGGTGGTGCAATTGTTCTGCTATTTAGTCTTAAATATCCACAACTTATAGATAAAATTATCATTGCAGGAAGCGGCGCAAAATTAAAAGTTCATCAAGATATTTTAAAAGCAACCCTGGAAGGTGCAAACTATGCAGTAGATTGGGCTTATTGCGAACATACAAAAAAAGAATTGATCGAAGAAGCTGAAAGTGAATTTAATAATACAAACAAAATCGTACGATACAATGATTTTCTTGCTTGCAATGAGTTTGATATAATGCAAAAAGTAAATCAGATAGATAAACCTGCACTTGTTATTGTAGGCTCTTGCGACAAACTTACACCGATTAAATATGCCCAATATCTAAAAGATAATATTAAACATTCGCAAATGGTTGTTATCCAAAATGCTGGACATATGTCTATGTGGGAGAAACCTGATGATTTTAATAAAGCAATCTGCAATTTTCTACAATAATTTGCAAATTTTGTAATATTTTGTATAATTATTGCTTAATTTATACAAGGGGGAAATATGAGTGGAAAGTTAAAAGGTGCAGAAATCTTTATCGAATGTCTAAAAAAAGAAGGAGTAAAACATCTATTCGGCATACCAGGTGGTGCAATTATTGACTTGCATGATGCCATTTATAAGCAAAAAGATATAGAGTTCATCCTAACAAGACACGAGCAAGGTGCTGTTCACATGGCAGATGGATATGCAAGAAGTACGGGCCAGGTTGGCGTTAGCCTTGTTACAAGCGGACCTGGCGCAACTAATGCTGTAACAGGTATTGCAACAGCATATATGGACTCTATACCTCTTGTTGTTTTTACAGGTCAAGTACCTACACATTTAATAGGCAACGATGCTTTCCAAGAAGTTGATATAGTAGGCATTACAAGATCTTGCACAAAACACAATTTCTTAGTAAAAGATGTTAAAGATTTAGCCTATACCATAAAAAAAGCTTTTTACATAGCAAGAACAGGCAGGCCAGGTCCCGTTTTGGTTGATATACCAAAAGATGTACAAACAGCAAGCTGTGAATTTGAGTATCCGGATGCAATACATTTGAGAAGTTATAACCCGACTTACCACGGTAACCCAAAACAGATAAAAAAGGTAGCTAAAGTAATTGAGCAAGCAGAAAGACCACTTTTGTATATTGGTGGTGGTGTAATTACTTCAAATGCACATAAAGAAGTTTTAGAGCTTGCAGAAAGATTGCAAATACCTGCTTTTACTACACTTATGGGTATTGGGGCATTTCCTGCAGACCATCCTTTGAGCCTGGGCATGGCTGGCATGCACGGTACCTATAAAGCAAATATGGCCATTCAATACTGCGATTTACTTATTTCTATAGGAGCAAGGTTTGATGATAGAATTACTGGCAAAGTATCTGAGTTTGCTCCAAATGCACAGGTTGTTCACATAGATATTGACCCAACAAGTATAAGTAAAAATATTAAAGTTGATTATCCTATAGTAGGCGATGCAAAACTGGTTTTAAAGGAACTTCTTTCCATTCTTAAAGATAACAACAAAATTCACCAAAACAGAAAAAAGTGGCTGGATTTAATAAAAAAGTGGGACAGCGAACATCCTCTTTCATACGAAGACTCCGATAAAGTTATAAAACCACAATACGTAATACAATTACTAAACAAATTAACAAAAGAGTTGGATCCAATTGTTTCAACAGAAGTAGGCCAACATCAAATGTGGGTTGCGCAATTTTATAATTTCAATAAACCCAGAAGATTTTTAACATCAGGCGGTCTTGGTACAATGGGATTTGGATTTCCTGCAGGTATAGGTGCAAGTTTTGCAAATCCAGACAAACAAGTATTTGTTATAGCTGGAGATGGTTCTTTTCAGATGAATTTACAAGAATTAGCTGTTCTTGCAACGTATAAATTACAAACAAAGGTTATTATTTTAAATAACTCTTATTTGGGCATGGTAAGGCAGTGGCAACAGTTGTTTTACGGCAGAAGATATGCAAATACCAATATAGAAGTACAACCTGATTTTGTAAAATTATCAGAAAGTTACGGTATCATAGCAAAAAGAGTTGAAGACAAAAAAGACGTTGAACAAGCACTTACAGAATTAATAAATTATAATGGTCCATATGTGCTTGATATAAAAATCGAAAGAGAAGAAAATGTTTATCCTATGGTACCAGGTGGCGCACCACTTAGCGAAATGATTTTAACTTAGGGGGGAAAATGAAAAGAATATTTTCAGTTATCGTAGAAAACGAAGCAGGCGTTTTGTCGCGTATAGCAAATCTTTTCAGTGCAAGAGGCTATAACATAGAAAGTTTAAATGTTGCACCTATAAATGAACTTAATTTATCGCGAATGACTATAGTTACAGAAGGCGATGAAAATATTTTAGAACAAATAGGCAAACAACTTAACAAGCTTATTGATACTATAAAAGTAATTGAATACAGCGACGATGTGCCATACGTAGAGCGAGAAATGGCTTTAATCAAAATGCACACAGATTCATCCACTAGAGCTGAAATTTTGCGCATAGTTGATATATTCAGGGGTAAAATAGTTGACGTATCGCAAAATTCATATACAATAGAAGTAACAGGAAGTTCTGAAAAAATCAATGCTATTTTAAATCTTCTTGAACCGCTTGGAATTAAAGAAATTGCAAGGACTGGAAAAGTTGCAATGTCAAGAGAATCAAAACAATAATTTTTAGGAGGGCTAAATGCTTAACATTTATTACGACAAAGATGCGGATTTATCTTTAATAAAATCCAAAAAGGTTGCAATCATTGGTTATGGCTCCCAAGGTTACGCTCACTCTCATAACCTAAAAGATTCTGGCTGTGATGTAGTAGTTGGCTTAAAAGAAGGCTCAAAAAGCTGGCAAAAAGCGGTTAATAATGGACACAAAGTAATGAATGTAGCTGAAGCCTGTAAATGGGCTGATGTTATAATGATTCTTACACCTGATGAAACTCAAAGCGCTTTGTATAAAAGTGAAATTGAGCCAAACTTAAAAGAAGGCGATTATCTTGCTTTCGCACATGGTTTTAATATTCACTATGGTCAAATCATACCGCCAAGCAATATAAACGTAATGATGATTGCACCAAAAGGACCAGGGCATTTAGTAAGAAGGGAATATGAAAAAGGTATGGGCGTGCCTATGCTTATTTCTGCTTATCAGGATTACACTGGAAATACACTTGCTATGGCATTATCTTATGCTTGCGCAAATGGCGGTGGAAGAGCCGGCGTTATACAAACAACTTTTAAAGATGAAACAGAAACTGATCTTTTTGGTGAACAGGCTGTGCTTTGTGGTGGTTTAACTGCGCTTGTTAAAGCGGGTTTTGAAACATTAGTTGAAGCAGGTTATCCACCTGAGATGGCTTATTTTGAAACATTCCACGAAATGAAGCTAATTGTAGATTTGATGTATGAAGGCGGCATCTCAGATATGAGGTATTCTATATCAAATACTGCCAAATATGGAGATGTTACAAGAGGTCCAATTGTAATAAATGAAGAAACAAAACAAAGAATGAAAAATATATTAAAACAAATTCAAGATGGCAGTTTTGCAAAAGAATGGATATTAGAAAATCAATGCAACAGACCGGTATTTAATGCGCTTCTTAAAAAAGATGAGAACCACGAAATAGAAATAGTAGGCAAAAAATTAAGAGCAATGATGCCATGGATAGCAGCTTCAAAATCTATTGATAGGAATAAAAATTAACATGAAAACTACAAAAAAAGATATAATAGCAAAAGAAGGTTACCCATTTATTGCTTCTTTTGCTATTGGCTCGTTTCTTTTTAAAAATAAATTTCTAAAAGCTACATTGCTTGGTGCAAGTGCATTTAGTGTATATTTTTTTAGAAATCCAAAGAAAAATATCCACTATGAAAAAAATATGGTATTATCACCAGCAGATGGCACTATTGTGGATATATCCAACGCTTACGAAAGGTTTTTCTTTAAATCAGAAGTTAATAAAATTAGCATATTTATGTCAGTATTTGATGTGCATATAAACCTTGCTCCATTTAAAGGTGTATGTTTGGATAAAATTTACAACAAAGGCTTATTTATTAGTGCCAATAAACCAAAAGCTTCGCTTGAAAACGAACAATGTGCCCTTCTTTTTGAAAATGAAGATGGTAAAAAAATAGTAGTGGTGCAAATTGCTGGCATTATAGCAAGAAGAATTGTAACATACACAAAACCAAATGACAAAGTAGAAGCTGGAGACATTATAGGTCTTATACGCTTTGGCTCAAGGGTTGATATTTACAGCGAAAATGAATTAAATTTAGCAGTCCATATGAATCAAAAAATAAAAGGTGGAGATTTAATAGGTTATTTATGAAACAAAAAAACGCACTTTACATATTGCCAAATCTGTTTACTACTGCCAATATGCTTTCTGGTTTCTACAGTATTATAGAGTCTTATCAGGGAGATTATCTGACAGCAGCGTGGCTTTTGATATTGGCTGTGGTATTTGATAATTTAGATGGCAAAATAGCAAGGCTTACTCATTGTGAAAGTAGATTTGGAGTTGAATACGATTCATTATCAGATCTTGTTAGCTTTGGAGTTGCACCAGCATTTTTAATGTACACATTCGCGTTAAGCGATATGGGCCGAATAGGCGTAATTGCTGCATCACTATTTTTATTAACAGGTGCGCTAAGACTTGCACGTTTCAACGTTATTACAACAAAAACAATTGATTTTGTAGGCTTACCTATACCAGGTGGGGCTATAATAATTGCAAGCATAATACTAGCAATTTTACATTTTAATATTGAGTATAAAGATTATAAAGTATTTTTTTTAGTTAGCGTGTATGTAATCTCGTTTTTAATGATTAGCACAATCAAATACAGAAGTTTTAAAAAAGTTAAACTAGATGGGAGAATTTCAATTAGGGTTTTTGCGCTTATACTATTGATTTTATCTCTTGTTATATATAAACCATACGTATTTGTTCCACTTATTGGTCTATCGTATGCCCTATCAGGACCAATAGAGTTAATAATAAAATTTTTCAAAAAAGGGAGGGTTAACCATGAGCTCCAGGATAGTAAAAATATTTGACACAACGCTAAGGGATGGAGAACAATCACCGGGTGCCAGTTTAAATATCGAAGAAAAAATAGCAATTGCAAAACAACTTGAAAAATTAGGTGTTGATGTTATTGAAGCAGGCTTTGCTGCAGCAAGTCCAGGTGATTTTGAAGCAATAAATGCAATAGCAAAAATAATAAAGAATTCTACCATAGCATCCCTTGCCAGAGCAGTAAAGCAAGATATTGAAAAAGGCTTGGAAGCAATAAAACCAGCTCCACGCAAAAGACTGCACACATTTATAGCAACAAGCCCTATACATGTAGAAAAGAAACTGAAAATGAGCTATGAAGCTGTGCTTGATGCAGCAGTTGAAGCAGTGAAATTTGCAAGAAATGGCTGCGAAGAAGTGGAGTTTTCTGCAGAAGATGCAACACGCTCAAACTGGGATTACCTTTGCAAAGTTGTCGAAAGCGTAATTAATGCAGGAGCAAGCGTTGTAAATTTACCAGATACAGTAGGATACACCACACCTCAAGAGTACTATGAGCTTATAACCTACATAAAAAATAAAGTACCAAATATTGATAAAGCAGAAGTTTCTGTCCACTGTCACAATGATTTAGGTATGGCTGTTGCTAACTCTCTGTCTGCAGTTTTGGCTGGTGCAGATCAGGTAGAGTGTACTATAAACGGCATAGGAGAACGTGCAGGTAATGCATCTTTGGAAGAAATTGTTATGGCTATAAAGGTTAGAAACGATATATATAAAGCCTCAACAAATATAAATACGAAAGAAATCTACCGCACAAGCAGGCTTGTAAGCAAGCTAACAGGCATAGATATCCAGCGCAATAAAGCTATAGTGGGTAAAAATGCCTTTGCACATGAAGCTGGTATACATCAAGACGGTGTAATTAAAGAAAAAAGCACATACGAAATCATGAAACCAGAAGATGTAGGTATTGACTCAAGTTCACTTGTGCTTGGCAAACACTCAGGCAAACACGGTCTTGAAAAAAGGCTTGTTGAGCTTGGCTATCAGTTAACCAAAGAACAACTTGAAGACATATTTGAAAAATTCAAAGTCCTTGCAGACAAGAAAAAAGAAGTATACGACGAAGACCTACATGCACTCGTAGAAGATAAAATAAAATTCAGTCCATCAGTGTATGAAATTGTTAGCTTGCAGGTAAGCTCTGGCACAAACATTACACCTACTGCTACAATAAAGTTATCCAAAAACGGTGAGATCTTTGAAGATGCAGCATTGGGCGATGGTCCGGTAGATGCAGTTTATAAAGCTTTAGAGCGCATTACATTCGTCAAAGGTCAACTTAAATTTTATGAAATCAAATCCATAACAGAAAGCAGAGAAGCCCTGGGTGAAGCAACTGTAAAAGTATATTTTCCTGATATTGATAAAAATATAATTGGCAGAGGTGTTGCAACAGATGTTATAGAAGCAAGTGCCAAAGCTTATCTGGATGCTATTAATAAAGCGCTGATGTATATGTAAAATTTTGAAAAACTAAAAACTTTGCAAAATTTTATTGAAGGTGTATAATAAAATTATGGAAAATAAAAGCTGTTTGATTTGTGCGTGGAGAGGATTTTGTGCAAAAAAAGAAATTATAGAAAACAGATATTGTCCAGACTTTACACTTGATGTAGCTTTTCTAAAAAAACAAGAAGATAAAAAAGAAAAAGAAAGGCAAACCGAAAATGCAAATAAGCGAACAAATACTAAATAGCGCAATCAGTATAATAGAAACGGATAAAGATATCAGCTTGCTTGTATATTACAGTGATATAAAAAAATTAAACATAGATGAGCTTCTAAAAAAAGACATAAGAAAAATTATTGTTTTCAAACGTACCGAGATTGAAGAAGATAATCATGAACAACTCCAAAATTTAAAAAACCTTCCAAGTATCACAGTACCAAATATAAGTTTTACAAGAACCAATAAACTGAAAGTAGCCATTGTTATGGCTCTTGCTGCAAATATTTTATCCAAAGATTCAAGGCTTATAGCTTTAACTGGTCTAAATAATATAGATAGTATGATCTATTTAGAAATAGAAAAAGAAAAAGAACTTTTACTTTTTAGAGAAAATATTGATTTTGGTGAGAGTATAAGACCAGAAGTATTTGAAAAAATATTGCGTATTGCACTTGAGCTAGCAAACCAAGGAAGAGAAGGAAAATCTGTTGGCGCTTTGTTCGTATTAGGTGATATTGAAAATATAAAGCCATACATTAAGCAAATGATTTTTAATCCTTTTAAGGGCTACGATCCTAAAGAAAGAAATATTATGTTATCCAACCTTGATGATACAATAAAAGAATATAGTGTGTTAGATGGTGCTTTTTTAATCAGCGGGGATGGTACATTGGAGTCGGCTGGGGCTCATATTGCAGCTTCTGCTGACACTACTGATCTACCCAAAGGTTTGGGTTCAAGACACATGGCTGCTGCTGCTATCACTAGTGTATCAAATGCAATGAGCATAGTTGTATCAGAATCGACAGGAGACGTTAGCGTTTTTAAAAATGGAAAACTTATAACACAAATTGAAAAAGCTATATAAGAGTGTTGCATGGTTGTATTAGACGGTAAATCACTGGCAAATAAAATCAAATCTCAGGCAAAAACTGAAATAGATCAGTTAAAATCTAAAGGTATTATACCAGGTTTGGCTGTTATCCTTGTGGGTAATAACCCGGCAAGCCAAGTATACGTTAATATGAAAACAAAGGCTTGTGAAGAAGTAGGAATATACTCTATAAATCATAGAATGCCTGAAGAAGTAAATGAAAAAGATTTACTTTATGTAATAGATATGTTGAACAAAAATCCTCTGGTTAATGCAATTTTAGTACAATTACCTCTACCTTCAAAAATTAACGAAGAACGTGTAATAGAAGCAATTGATCCTAAAAAAGATGTAGATGGATTTCACCCATACAATATGGGAAGATTATTGCGCGGTAAACCATTTATTTATCCATGTACACCATATGGCGTAATGAAGTTATTTGAAGAGTACAATATAGAATTAAAAGGCAAAGATGTATGCGTAATAGGCACAGGCAATATTACAGGTAAACCCATGTCTTATATGCTTTTGAATGAATATGCCAGTGTACAAATCTGTCACATATATACAAAAAATCTCAAAGATAAAACAAAAAATGCAGATATCATAATAAGCGCTACAGGCAAAGCCCATTTAATTACCCAAGATATGGTAAAAGAAGGTGCAGTTGTAGTGGATGTAGGTATAACTAAAATTAATGATAAAATCGTAGGCGATGTTGATTTTGAAAATGTATCAAAAATTGCTAGCCATATAACACCAGTCCCAGGTGGTGTTGGGCCTATGACTATAGCTGTGCTAATAGAAAATACTGTATTTTTAGCCAAACAACAAAACAATATAGTTTAAGCAAGCGGATTTGGGCCATATTTATTTTCTTGACTTGAGCCTTTAATAAAACCAAGTAGGACAAAAAGCCACATATCTATCAAAAAACATACTATGAAAATAGCTACAAAAATAGCAAATTTACTGCTTTCTTCTGACACGTGTTCTAAAAAACTAGATAAATACCCTAGCAAAAAATTACATACAAAAAACAAAATTGTATAAAAACCACTTTTGTTTAAATCGTGAAAACGCCTTGTCTGTAGTGAAAGTGCAGGAAGCAATAAAACAATCCTCCATACAATAACAAAAGTTGAGTAAATTGCAACTAACTGAGTATAATCTGTAACTTTAAATATATATAAAACAAGCGTTAGTAAAGATATCAAAATAACAAATACTATAATATTTCCCAGATAAAACATCCAAAATTCTTTTCTAGGCGATCGTGTTTTAAAATCCAATGAGTGTTTTAAAACATATAACCAATATTTTAAAGGATTATTTGAACTATAAATTGTTTCTTGAGTTTCATGCATTTCTAGATTGTTCATGAAACCTTCTTGCAAAAAAAGTATAAACAATTATTAGTGTATTGTAAAGCAAAAAATAATTTTTAAGAAAGTGCAAGTCTAACTAAATTTAGGGCAAACTGAGAAATATACAATCTTGTATAGTTTCTTTGTGCCTGATAAATCTCTTTGTAGATATTAATATTGTTTTTTATCATAATACCTATGTAGTGCAAACCTACTGGTTTTTCGGATGTACCACCACCTGGTCCAGCTATGCCTGTATCACACAAAATAATATCTGCTCCAAAAAGACGCTTAGCACCAAGAAGCATTTCTTTTGCCGTTTGCTCACTAACTGCACCAAAAGATTTTAGCGTTTGCTCTTTTACACCAAGTATGTTCATTTTTGCCTGGTTAGAGTAGCTAACTATACCACCCAAACAATAATCGGACGATCCTGCTACATTTACAATTCTTGATACAATAAGGCCACCTGTTGAGGATTCAGCTGTCGCAATCGTTAATTGCTTTTGCCTTAATAGCTTTCCAACTATTTCTTCCATTTCAGACTCATCGTGTGCATATATGTATTTACCAAGAACAGCTTCAATTTTACTGGCACTTGTGGATTCTTTGGCATAAACATCAACACCCAAAGCCGAAACATTAATAAATGTATTGCCAAAATCTTTAACTAAACTGCTAACATCACTTTCTTTTAAGCCAAATGTCCTAAACAATGAAATTTCTCTAATTTTTTTTGTATAACCCAACTCATTAAAAGCTTTAATTAGCATACTTTTTGCTTCTTGCGGTATGCCTGGCAAAACAATTGTTACTTTGTGGTTTTTTTCATAGATAAAACCTAAAGCTTTACCATAATCATTGGTTATTGGCTTTGAATTTAAAAGTCTAAGCGCCATATTTTTCCTTGCATTTGTGAATTCTACATTGCGCAAACTATACTCATTTTCTAAATACTTAAGCCACGCTTCATCGTAAATTAACTTTTCATTAAAAGCTTTTGATAATGCCTGACGTGTTACATCATCAAATGTAGGACCCAGTCCCCCACTTACAATAAGGATGTCGCACATTTCAAGTGCAAACTGAACGCTTTTTTCAATCTCCTCTTCAATATCTTTGCAAATATGTATAAAAACAACATCCAATCCTCGTTCAAATGCTATTTTTGCAAAAATAGACGAATTTGTATCCTGTTTTGATCCTGTGGCAAACTCACTACCTGTAATTAAAATACCAACACTCATAATAGAACCTCCCTTATGTACAAAATAAATCTCTTCAAGTAAAACAAGCAAACTAAAAATCCAATAACTGCACCACTAAATATTGCAAATCTTATACCAATATAATTTGCGACTATTCCGCTAAATATACTCCCAAATGGCGTAACACCCAAAAATACTAATGAGTATACGCTCATTATGCGACCCCTTAACTCGTTTGTAGATAAAAGCTGCATAATTGTATTTGATAGTATAATATATGCAATTAAACAAAAGCCTGCAGCAAATATTGAAATGCTTGCTTGAGTATAGTTTTTAGATATTGCCATCAAAATTTGAAAAATATTTAAACCAAAAGCATTTATAATCATTAATTTGAGGTAAGACGTTTTTTTTGAGATATATGCTATAAACATAGCTCCAAAAAATGAGCCAAGACCCATATAAGTCATTAACATACCAAAGCCAATGGCATTTTGTTTTAGTGTATATTTTGCCAAAAGAGGCACAAGCACACTGAAATTCATTGCAAATATTGACAATATTGTTAGCAAAATAATTATATCAAGTAAAACTTTATTTGTCTTTATGAATGCAATTAATTCTTTTACACTGTTTTTTAGGGAACTTCTTTTGCCAGAAGGCTCACCATCCTTATCAATAAAAAATAAACCAATAACAAGAGGCACAAAGCTTATGGCATTCGCATAAAAGGT
This sequence comes from Desulfurella acetivorans A63, assembly GCA_000517565.1. Lineage (GTDB taxonomy): Bacteria > Campylobacterota_A > Desulfurellia > Desulfurellales > Desulfurellaceae > Desulfurella > Desulfurella acetivorans. The sequence continues at coordinate 270,925 of CP007051.1, read as the reverse complement.
AGCCTTGATACCAATCTTTGCAATCATTATGCCTGCAATTGCAGGACCTATAATACGCGCTAGGTTAAATATTGTAGAGTTTAGCGCGATAGCATTTGATAAATCATTTTTACCAACCAAATCTATCATAAATGATTGCCTTGCTGGTACATCAAATGTTTGAGCAAGACCCATAAGAGCAGTTAGCATCAAAACTTCAATATAAGTTATAACATCAAAACCTGTAAGTATAGCTAATATTAGAGAAAAAAGCGCCATAGAGCTTTGTGTAATTATTACAATATAGCGTTTTTTGAATCTATCTGCAACATCTCCTGCATATAAAGAAAAAAACAAAATAGGCAAATACTGAAAAGCAACAACGAGACCAAGTAAAAAAGGTGAGTTTGTCAATTTCAAGACAAGCCACGCCTGACCTACAATTTGCATCCAGGTACCAATTGAAGAAATAATTTGGCCAAACCAGAAAATCCTGAAATTTTTATACCTAAGAGAACTGAAGGTTTGAGATAAAATTTTAATAAAAACTCTCCTTTGGCTGTAATTTTAAACCTTAAATTTATTATATCAAAAAGTACTAAAATAAACACTATTTAGAATTTATGATTTCATTTATTATAGCTTTTTGGGTATCATTAAGCATTGAAGGATTTATTGTTTTTAAAATTTCATTAAGCTTAGTTGTATCATTAAGTTTTTTGTAACAATAAATGATGTTAATGTAGGCTGCAGCGGATGGATTTTGCTTTATTGATTTTTGCAAAAGCTTTACTGCCTGTAAATATTGTCCTTCTTTTATGTATATTGCTGCAAGATCGTTTAGGGCAAAAGGATCTTCTTGAATGGATAAATATTCTTTAAGTAGTAATTTTGCTCTATAATAATCGCCATTTTCTATACTATTGTTTATATTGAGTGCTAAGTTAGAAAGTTTTTCTGCTTTTTCTTGCTGGTAATGCAAAACATTTTTTAATTGATTTTCTTTTGTAGACTCCGTTTTTGTTTGATTGGTTGTGCTAATCTGTTGAGAATATGAAGGTTTGGATTGAATTGTAATTTTTTTATTTGTAGTTTTTTCTGATACAGACTTTAAAATTGGACTTTTTGTTGAATTTGTAGCATTTAATTGTTTTGTTAAAAGTTTTGGATTTGTAGAGTTTGTAGAATTTGTTTCGTTTTGTGTAGAAATCTTTATTGCGTTTTGCGTTTTTTGAGAGGGGGATTTACCAATAAAATCTGATAGATGAATAAGCAAACTACCAACTAAAATTGAAACAAAAAAAAGCACGATCCACTTTATGTTTTTTTTGTCTGGTTTTTTATTATAATTATTGGTAGGTGGTTTTTTTGCTTGTTCTAACCTCTTTAAAGCCTCATATAGTTTACTCACTTTCTCCTCTAACTACCGAAGAATCTGTCCTTAAAATTATTGGTTTTATTAATATTACAAGTTCAACATTACTTATGGACTCATTGTTTTGCTTAAACAAATTACCTACAATTGGTATGTCGCCAAGTACAGGTATACGTGTATTTGATTTATTTATTTGTTTGCTTATAAGACCACCTATTACGATCATCTGATCGCTTTTGGCTGCAATCTGCGTTGTCGCTTCTTCAAGGTTTACCTGCGGTAGTGTATATGAATTTTGACCTATCGTAGTTGGCGTTAGGCTCAAAACAGTGCTTTTTATAGGAGTAATGCTTAAATTAACTGTGTTTGTTGAATTGTTAATATAGGGAATTACACCTAGCATTACGCCATCAAACACGCTATTTAAATTGACAGTAGGCTGTGTGGTTGATGTACCACCGGCTACAGTTGTAGTTGTAACCTGCACAGACTGAATATACGATATGCTTTTGCCTACACTGATTAAAGCAGGTTGACCGTTTGTTACCAATATGCGTGGATTTGAAATAATCTTTACATTACCGTATTGAGCAAGAGCGTCCAGCAATACGCCAAAGTTGTTTGTATTAAAAGTCGCGGCTATGCCTGCTGGCATATTGGCACTATTTGTAGCAACACCTGGTGCCGTTCCAAAAATACCTGGATTAAAAGGAAAAGTCTGACCATAGATTTCAGGTGGATAATTTGCATTTGATGTTAGAGCATTTAGAGAATTTTGTGGTATATTAGATAAGTTTTGTTGCACTGTAAAGCGACCATTTGCCGCTCTAAATAAAGCATTCCAATTTATGCCGTAGCTTGAAGAATCGTTTAAGTTTACCTCAACGATCTTAACTTCTAAAAGTACCTGAGAATCGTAGTGTGATTTTAAATTTTGGATATATTTTGAAATTAAGTTTAAATTCTGTTCTCTATCCCTTACAACTAAAAGACCAATGGAAGGATCAAGAGAGTATTTACCTTCTTTTGAAAGCATTGCTTTAAGCGTATTTTCTATTTGTGCATAAATATCCGTAGAAGATGTACCAATAGAATCTGTTATTTTGAACTCTCCCGTCAAAGGCGTTGAAGCAGAACCACCCGTTGCAGCTGTCGCAGATTGGCTAGCACTACCCAACACATCGCCACCTACACTTATGCTTGCCTGTTTTTTGGAAGCTATAAAGTTTAAATAAAACATCTTTGTACCAAATTCTTTTACATAAAGCGTTTTGCCTTTTATTTCGTAAACCAAATTTAAAGATTGGGATAATGCATCAAGAGCTTCTTTAATAGGTGTATGTTTGAAAGATACAGTGACTAAAGGTACATAGTAAATTTGCTGTTGGTTTTGAGAATGCTGAATTTCTTGAGTGTAGGGTGGTTGAACTTGTTGGGGTTTTGTAATATTGGGATTTTGTGGAGCTTGTAGTGAATTTGGGTTTTGCGGCACAGATGGATTTAAACCAACAAATTGAGGCGAGTAAGAAGAATTTGGTGATTGATTAAAGCTCGTATTTGGAACATATGGATTATAATAAGGGTTATAAGGTGCCTGGTAATTGGCTTGCGGTTGTATATTTTGTGTTTTTGGCTTTTGAGTAATACTTTCTAAGTTTGAATCAATTACCAAATTAAGACCCGCCACCTTTGCTATTGTATAATATACATCTTTAAAATCTGCATCTTTTACAATCAAGTTTATATACTGGGTATTTATTGGTGAAACGCTTTCAAATTGAGGTTTAAAGATAATTTTATTTGGTAGCGGTGATGTAACATCTTGAGTTTCAGATTTTATAGAAAAGTCATTTTTTGCAATTTCTCTGCTTGTAGCGCATGACGTTACTAAAAAACATAACAAAATATACTTAAGGTATTTTAACATACAATGTTTGCCTCCCTATTGGTGTTTGCAGGATAACATAATCACTTCCTATTTTCAAAACTTTAAACCCATCACTTGACTGTCCAACTCTATAAAATTTTCCATCTAAAAAACAAAAATATCCGTATTTATCTTTTGATATAATAGTAAGTTTTGGCATAGTAAACTCAAATGTATTAGGCTGTAGAGTCAAAACATTTTTATTTATAAGAAATATCTCTTGTGGTTTTGTATCTATTTGCTTTTTTACCTGTATACTTGGGATATTCAAACTTTCAATATCTTTTAGACTATCAGGCAATAAAATATTATACGGATTAAGTTTAATAGGCCAAATCAATCCCAACAAAATTATAAAAAAAGGTATATAAACAATAATGCTCTGAGGCTTCATAAACCCCACCTAAAACCTTCAATTGTGCAATTTAAAGTACCATTTGAAGACTGGATTTTAGCATCCTTTATAACTATCATACCAGAACTATAAAGACTATCTATATCTTCAACAAGCTTAATTAAACTATTTTCTGATAAGTTTATTTTAAAATTTGTCTTTAATTTTGTGTCTATACCTTTAATGATACTTTCGTCACGTTTTAACACACTTAATTTTTGCTTAACTGTAGAAATTTTGTTTTGATAAGATGATAAAGTTGACATAGCTTGATTTAGTATATTTAGCTTAGCCAAAGTATACCTATAAAATATTATCGAAAAACTGCTAAAAACAGATACAATAAAAACACTCAACAAAGCTTTTTTAAGATAATACATTTTTTTTCCTCAAGACTCAAATCAAATAGCAATTTTCCATCCAAATAATAAAAGTTAGATACATTTATTTTATAATTTTTTGAAACTTCTTTTAAAAATTCATTAAACTCGCCTTTGGCACTTTTTAGATCACCAAAGACCAAACCTTTTATATTGATTGTATAATTAACAGTTTCAAGCGTATTATTTGATGTAGCGTTTTGAATGTTTGCAGGTTGAGCATTTGAAATATCCACTTCTATAAAATACAAGTTAGGTAATTTATAAGTTGAAAGTTCACTTAAAATTGAGTCTAATCTTGGTAATTTTTGATATTTAATGAACAAATTTATATTATTTTGTATGTTTGTAGCATTGATTTTTGTATTTATTGACCCTAAACTTTTATTATATGAAGATAATTCAGCATTCAACTGATTAGTTAAATCTAAAATTTTAAAGTAATTAATAAAACCCGCAAAAAATATCAAAACCCCACCTATCAAAACAACAATCGAAAGTTTACTAGCAATTTGAGCGTGTTTAAATGTTTCATAGTTTTCTTTATGTTTGGGCGTTAGAAAATTAATATCGCTTTTATAAAGCAAACCCAATACTTCAATATAATCGTTTAATTCAAGCTTGCTATCAAATTTAAAAGTTGGTGCACTAACCTTAATATTTGCATTTTGTAAATTGTCAATCAATTCTTTTGAACCTAAGCAGTAAATATTTTTTACACTGTATTGCGATACAATTTGCTCTATATACTGAATTAACTCTTGAGTTTCAGTGCCAAAACCTTCTTTATGAATTTTTTTTGCATTTAACAATCTATCTTTGTCAAAGGCAATAGTTATGATAAATTCATCTTTTTCGATTATTGCCAAAATAGGCAACTGATTTGCATATTGATTACAAAATAAATTTTTAATTGCAATTTCAACAGGCACACACTGTTCAATTGTACAATCAAGTCTATCTATAAAATCAAAACTATCTTTGTTTACCACTACATAATAAAATATTGCTTTTGTTTTATCTATCGGCTTTAGTTTTTTGAAACTGATTTCAAAATCCTTACCAAAAATACCCAGATTACTTACTGTATTTTTTATTGAAGCATGAGTTGCAAGCTTTGATAAGCTTGTAAATTCACCTGTATCTACATACAAATTAGATTCAAATGCTAAGCTAACTATATCTTTTGGTTTAATAAACTCAGGCAAAGTTTCTATATCAGATTCTTTAATATCCAATATCTCAAATTTTTTCCCATTTTTATATGATACTATTTTTATACCTTTTTTTGAACAATACAGTAGTTTTTTCATTTAAAAACCAAACCTAAGTTTTATATTTAAGCTTTGCAAAGCTTCTTTAACAATAGCAAAATTTATTCTATTTGTATTGAGTGAATATGCAATAAAAAGCGATCTTGAACAAATTGTATTAATTAGCCTTGGTATCCCAAGTGAGCTTTTTGCAATAGTTTTTAGCGCAACATTTGTAAAAGACAGATCGCCTTTTTGGACTTTTGATAATCTAAATAAAATATAATGCAAAGCTTCCTGCTTAGATAATTGATCCAAAGATTCATAAATGCTTATGCGTTGCCTCAACTGGCGCATAGCATAGCTTGAAAGTTTATTATTAAGTTCTGGTTGGCCTACAAGTAAAATTTGCATTAATTTGTTTTTTGTTGTTTCTATATTTGATAATAATCTCAATTGTTCAAGTGTTTCATTGGGCAAGTCTTGTGCTTCATCTATAATAATTGCTAATTTTTTTCTATTTTGAGAAAGTTGTATAAGATAATCTTGAAATTGCCTCAAAAGCACATCAAGGTTAAGTTCACTATCAGTTTTTACGCCCAAATCGTATAAAATTGCTAAAATAAGCTCTTTTGGCTGCAAAATTGGTGATATTAAAACTGCTGTTTCAAAATTTTCAGGTATGTTTTCAAGCAACATTCTAATAAGCATGGTTTTACCACATCCTACTTCACCAACAACTACTGCAAAAGCTTCATTTGACTCAAAAAAATACTTTAATATATCAAGTATCTGCGTGTGCGATCTGCTTGGAAAGTAAAAATCTAAATCAGGCGTTAATCTAAATGGATCATCACTTAACTTAAAAAAATCAAGCACTTCTTGCTTCACCTAACAGCTCCCATTTTAGAAACAAGCTGATATACAGGAATAATTAAAGCTAGCACAATGATAAAAAAGAATACACCAGCAATTGTTAATACTATTGGCTCTATTGTTTTTTCCATTACTTCTACCATACGATTAACTTTTGTATAGTATGAGTTTGCAATATAGCTCATCTGTTTGTCAATCTCGCCCGTTTTTTCACCTGCTGATATCATACGCACAATAAATGGTTCAAATATTTTACTTTTTCTAAAGGATTCGCTTAATCCCATACCGTTTTTTATACTATTATTGGTGTTTTCTAAAGCAAACTTAAATACAAGGTTTTTAAAAGCTTTTTTTATTATATCAAGCGAGTTTGTAATTGATACGCCTACACGCAAAAGCAATGCTTCATACTCAAAAAAAAATGCAAGGTTGCTTGTTAAAATTAGTGTGCCAAAAATTGGCATTTTGTACATGACAGAATCTAAAAAAAATTTCCCTTTTTCACTTAACTTTAGCAAGAAAAAACCAACAAAAAACATACCAAACACTAAAGGAAAAATCCACCAATAATGATTCAAAAAAGCCACACTTTTTATAAGCAAAACCGTAGGCAAAGGCAACTTCAAACCAATTGTGCTAAACACAGCAGTTAATTTAGGCAAAACATAAAACATCCAAAAAGCTGCAGCTCCAAACATAGAAAAGCTAACAAACAATGGATACATTAGAGCCCTTTTTGTATTTGATATAATATCATCAATCTTTTGTAAATGTTCTGCTGCATCTTTTAAAACACCCGAAAGTGTTCCTGTTTCTTCTCCAATTCTAACTAAATGTATAAGCACCTCTGGGAAAACCTTGTGGCGTTTTAGTGCATCCGAAAAACTCATGCCTTCTCTAATATCAAAAATCACTTCTTCTGTTATGAGTTTAAAACGCTTATTTTTTGTATTTATAGCTAATTCTTCCAATGCTTCAAGCAGCGATATACCACCGCCCAACATTAAAGACAAATTATTGCAAAACTCTATAATTTCTTTACGTTTGATTTTTGGCTCAAAAAAAGAAAACCTTATAGGTTTAAATTTTATTGGCGTTAAATTTTCCCTTTCTATTCTTGTTAATAAAGCTTCTTCAGATGGGCTAATAAATATGCGCACTGCTAAATTACCTTCGCTATCAATAACCCAAACCTTGTACTTCATCTACCAAATACCCTTAACACTTCGTCAATATCTGTAATACCTTGCAGTACTTTTCTTTTTGCATCATCTAAAAGTGTGCGCATACCGCTTTCATAAGCTTCTTTTTCTATTTTATAAAGGGGTTCGTCTTGCGCTATTAGGTTTCTTATTGTATCATTTATAAGCAAAATTTGAGAAACAACAGTACGCCCTATATAACCCGTAAAATTGCATTTTGGACAACCATGTTTTTTATATATACTAATTGGTTTATCAATGGTTAAAAACTCCATATCTTCACGCGATGTTTCAACTTCTTGCTTACAAAAAGGGCAAAGCTTTCTAACAAGCCTCTGGGACACAAGCGCAACAACAGAGCTTGCAATCAAAAAGCTATCTGCACCTAAATCTTTGAGTCTTGGAATAATGCCTATGCAATCATTTGCATGAATAGTTGACAATACCAGGTGTCCTGTCATAGAGGCTCTTATTGCCATTTGGGCTGTTTTTGCATCTCTAATCTCGCCAATCAGTATTACATCTGGATCTTGTCTCATAAATGATACTATAGCACTAGAAAAATCATACCCTGCAAGTTCATTTACTTGCGTCTGGCGTGCCATTGGGTATTTATACTCAATTGGGTCTTCTACTGTCATTATGTTTTTTTCCAAAGCATTTATGCGGCGCAGTGCAGCATAAAGTGTAGTAGTTTTGCCAGAACCTGTTGGGCCGCTTATCAGTATAATACCATAAGGTTTTGAAAATGCTATTTCCAGTTTTGCAAGATCTTTATCGTCAAAACCCAAATTAGGCATAGAGTACAAACTGGAGCTTGCACCTAATATTCTTATAACAACATTTTCACCATAAACTGTTCTTACAGTCGAAACCCTCATATCGTAAGTTTTTCCTAAAAACTCAAAGCTAATGCGCCCGTCTTGCGGTTTTCTTTGCTCTGATATATCCATACCTGATCTTACTTTTATGTTTGATATAAAACGATTTGCAAGTGTTTGTGGCATAGAGTATACCAGTTGCAAAACACCATCTATGCGAAAATGTATATGCAGGCTTTTATCTGTAGGCGTTATATGTATGTCGCTTGAGCGCATATTTATTGCTAAAATAAAAATTGAGCGTGTAAAATCTTCCATATTTATATCTGCATTGGGGTTTGACCTAATTACATTTATAACGCGCTCTATATCCTGCTCTATGGGGTGCTCTAAGAGATAATAATTTGTTTCAATTGCTTCTTGTATTTCGCTTTGACTTGCTATATAAAAATTTGGCTTTAATGTGGTAATGCGTGATATTAGGTCAAAAAGCCGTTCATCATCTGGATTTGCAATAGCAATATTTAAAGTGTTGTCTTTTTTTTCAAAAGCAAGCACCTTATGCTGTCTGCAAAAATTAAGGTTTATAAGCTTCATTGCATTATTATCGGGCTTAATTTCTTTTATATTTATAAATGGCAAATTAAACTGTTTTGATAAGCTTTGAGCAATTTCTCTATCTGTTACAATGCCAAGCCTGACTAAAACTTCTCCTAAAAGCTCACCTGTAGCTTTCTGTTCTTTTAGGGCAAATTTTATATGATTATCATTAATATATCCTTCGTCTTTTAATAACTCGCCTAAGCGTTTTTTAGCCATGTGGTTTATTGACAAAAATTGGGATTACTTTTACAAGCTTGATTACAACTACCATAAGAAATTATTGCTTGCAAATTACACCAAAAATTTTGATTACAATTAGAAATACACTGACCATAGGCACTATTTCCTGGATTATTATTTCCTGTATTATTTGAAGAATTGTTAATATTAGCTAAAGAATATAACTGGTAAGTCCCATTTGAATAGCCTACATTAAATTGAGTGTTTGGTGAACCAGAACAAAACTTGCCAATTGCATCTGTTATGGATAATGCCATTACACTATCGTCGTAAGTATTTGAAAGTGGGTATTGCTGGCTTGCAAAAACTCCATTTGAGTTTGTAATTGTATTTGGACTATCAAGCTTGTTGTTTGCACCGCTTGATATGATAACAAAAGCGTCCATTATAGGTGTAGCATTTGGAGCATTGATTGTTCTAACATCGCTTGAGCTAAGCGTAGGATTTTGAGCATAATAATAATTTAGAGCATAAAGCACTGCACAAAAATTTTGTATACTGCTTGTATTTGCAAGGTTCATACTTGTTGGGTTTGCGCCATTTATAGAAATATTTAAAGTTCTTGTATTTAGCGCATAGTAAAATGTATTGCCATATGCATCCTTTTGGAGCCCACCTATTGTAGTATATGGCAGGTAGCCTATGTTTTGATTTGAAGCTATGCCATTTGTGTTTGATGCAGCCATTGGCAATTTGCCATTTGCCATAATGTAGCCAATAAGCGTATTGTAGTTTTGGTTTATAAGGCTTTGATTTTGCGTATATTTTTGCTGAGCTATAAGCCCAGGCAGCAAACTTACGCCAACGCCAATTAATAAACCAATTATAACAAGCACAATGGCAAGCTCAATTAAAGTAAAGCCTTTTTTCATAAAATATAAATAGCGGCGCAAAGTCTGCACCGCTAAAAATCAAATTTTAATGTGGCTGCTGGTTGTAGAAGTAAAGAAGAGTACCTGTAGGGTTAGCTGTCGGTGTAGTATACACAGCACTTGAACCCGTCAAAGTAGCACTTGGAGTATATGTAAAATAACCATCATAAGTATTGGTAGTAACCGCCGGATTTCCAATTTCGACTTGTAAAGATTTAAATAAAGGAGCAATTGGAGTCCTGATAAACCTCACATTACCAGTTGACCAGCTTGAACTATCGCCATCAACTCTACTTTTTAAGTAATTTGCATAACCTATAGCAGATGGTGTCCATGTAGTAGATGCAGGAACACCTGAACTGCTAACTGTCACTGGAGTAATTACAATAACAGGATATGTAGCAGTACTAGTATTGTCTGTTATTGTGGTTAGAGCAACGCCCATTTGAGTTGAACCTTTTGTAAATGGGTTATTAATTTCAAGCACACCAACAATGCCTGCCTGATACATTTTATATAGTGCTCCAGTTGAGTTAGTTCCGCTTTGAGTTCCGCTTGGGAATTGCCCTGTCCTGTCATAATAAGCCATTGCCCCAACTTGCGCTTTTTGAACCGGATTTGTTACAAAGTTTAGCATCCTTGCGTTTTGAATTAAATCCTCACCTTTAAGCACTGCTGCTATAATCAAACCAATTACCACAAGCACAATGGCAAGCTCAATTAAAGTAAAACCTGCATTTTTTGACCTTTTCATACATACCTCCACATGTATTATATTCTTATTATCATTATCGGTATATAATTTAATTTGTCAAGTTTTTTTAAAAAAAGTAAGCAGTCATCCTGCAGTGTTAACGAAGGATCTACTTGAGATTCTTTCGGACGCTTTGCGTCCTCAGAATGACGGTTAGGTCACCCTGCTCGTGTGTGGTTCTTCGCTAACGCTTCAAAAATGACGAGGGGGTATCATCCCGAAGCGTTAGCGTCCCAAAAATTAAAACGCTATTGAGTGCAAAGCAATGCTCAAAATATAGCTTGGAAATATTCCAAAAATGATTGTGCCAACAGCACCAATTAATATCGTAGTTTTAAGCAAACCAGAGTTAAGTATACTAAACTCACCCTCTGTATCTCCTTTCATGTACATTGTTACAACTACATTCAAATAAAAGTATGCAGAAATTGCGCTATTTATAACGCCAATAATTGCCAGCCAGTAAAGGTGAGATTGCACAGCTGCAGAAAATAGGTAGTATTTCCCAATAAAGCCCACAGTTGGTGGTACACCTGCAAGCGAAAACATAAATATAAGCATTGCAGCACCAATTAGCGGGTATTTGTAGGCTATACCTTTTAGGTTTGCAATCTCTGTATTTGTATCACCTTTCTTGCTTATAAATTCGGCTACAGAAAAAGCACCCAGATTCATAAATAAATATCCAAATAAGTAAAACAATACTGCACCATATCCGAGACTATTTGCTGCAGTAATACCTACAAGCATATAACCTGCATGAGATATACTTGAGTAACCAAGCAGTCTTTTTAAATCTTTTTGCCAGAGTGCTACTGTATTACCAAATGTCATGGTGACTGCTGCTATTATCCATAGCATTTGCGTCCACTCAATCTGGATTGGGTGCATACCTACAACTAAAAGTCTCATTAGAGCTAAAATTGCAGCAGCTTTTGGAGCAACTGACATAAAAGCGCTCATAGGCGTTGGTGCTCCAGCATAAACATCAGGTGTCCATGCATGAAATGGAAACGCAGCTATTTTAAACCCAAAAGCTATAAAAATCAGCATGAATGCCAGTATACCCAAAGCTTTGTAAATAGCAGCAGCTTTGGTTAAACTTGCACTTATTACATTTAAATCTACACTGCCAAACAAACCATACATTATACCAATACCAAGCACTAAAAAACCAGAAGCAAAAGAACCCAGTATAAAATACTTCATTGCTGCTTCAATGCTTTCTGACTTATTTTTCAAAAATCCCGTCAAAATATACATACCAATAGAAAGTGTCTCAACGCTTATAAACATTACAATAAGATTATAGGTAGAAGCAAAAAACATCATAGCAACGCTTGAAAATAGTATAATTGAGTAGTACTCTCCGATATTTATATCTTCTCTGTCAACAAAATTAACGCTCATTGCAATAGCTAATATGCCTGCAATAATTATAACAAGGTCTATAAAAAGCGAAGCATTATCCGTTACAATCATACCAACAAAAGCACTTGTTGTACCTGAATCAAACATCATAACACTTACGATACCAGCTAGTATAAATCCCATTAAAGCAATAAATGCGTTTGCACTTTTTTCTGTTTTTGGAAGCCATAAATCAACAAGCGTTACAATAAACCCAAAAATAGTCAAAATCAACTGTGGAGCTATGGCTATTAGATCGTTTATACTGTAATATGCTAAAAAATTCATACTCTACCCCTTAAGTCCACTTTTTTTAATTATAACTTTATTATCGAAAGAAACCTTACCGTTTAAATTTGGATTTACATTTGTAATTTTAGTTTGCTCTATTAAATGGTTAACACTTGCATGCATTTTTGATAAAAAAGTATTAGGATAAATTCCAATCCAGAATACAAACACAACGAGCGGTACCATGTAAATCCATTCTCTTAAGTTAAAATCCGTCAGTTTTAACAACTTTGGATTTAGAGGTTTTAAAAATACCACGCGTTTAAACATTGTAAGCATATAAACAGCTGCAAATAATCCGCCAAAAGCAGCAATAATTGCAAACACTTTGTGAGACTCAAATGTACCAAATAAAACCATGAATTCGCCTATAAATCCATTGGTTCCAGGAACTGCAATAGATGAAAGCGTAAATATCATAAAAAAAACACTGAAAATTGGAACAAGAGATGCAAGTCCACCGTATTCTGAAATATTTCTTGTGTGCATCCTTTCGTATACTATACCAACAATTAAGAACAGCGCGCCAGTTGATATACCGTGATTAATCATTTGCATAATAGATCCTTCTATGCCAATTGTAGTTAGTGCAAACATACCAAGCATAGAGTATCCCAGGTGCGACACAGATGAATATGCCACAAGCTTTTTAATATCTGGCTGAACCATTGCCACAAATGCGCCGTAGAAAATACCAATAAGTGAAATTATCAAAATAATATCAACAAACTGGTGAGTCATTGATGCAAACATAGGCAAATTAAACCTCAAAAAGCCGTATGTACCCATTTTAAGCAAAATACCGGCAAGTATTACAGAACCAGCCGTTGGTGCTTCAACGTGTGCCCATGGAAGCCATGTATGAAATGGCCACATTGGTACTTTGATTGCAAACGCTAAAGCAAAAGCAATAAAAAGCCAGAACTGCAAGTTTGCTGGTAGAGGTTGAGACATTAGTGTTACCATATTGAATGTGTATTCATGATAATATGCATGATGCAAGAAATATAGTGCCATTAATGCAACAAGCATAAATACACTACCAAAAAATGTGTAAAGGAAAAATTTCATAGTAGCAAATACTCTATTTGGACCACCCCAAATACCAATCATTAAATACATTGGAATAAGCTGAAATTCCCAAAAAATATAGAACAAAAAAATATCCAAAGATACAAACACACCAAGCATACCAGTTTGCAAAAGTAATAATACAATATTGAATTCTTTTGTTTTTTGAGTTATACCGCTCCAAGTAGAAAGTTGAGCAATAGGTGATAAGAATGTAGTCAATAACACTAAAAATAAGCTTATACCGTCAATGCCAAGATAGTAATTCATACCTAAAGAGCTAATCCATGGTACTTTTTCAACAAATTGCATCTGGTATGTTGAAGAATTAAAGTAAAAAAACAATGGTAACGATACCAAAAAATCAAGCAACAAAACTATAAATGTTACCCATCTTATTGCAGTTTCTTTTTTGCTATCAATTAATGAAACCAGTAGTGCGCCAATTACAGGCAAAAACACTATAGTTGAAAGAATTGGAAAATGCAGTTGATTCATCTTTTCACCTCACCTTATATAATCCTAACTAAATACCAGCCAGTAAGCAACATCACACCTATTGATATCCAGTAAGCGTAATGGCTTACAAAACCTGTCTGCAGCGTTCTAAACAGCCATCCAATTCTTTTTGATATCCATCCAAATAAATCTACACCGCCATCTATAATTTTTACATCTACAATTTTCCATAAGAAAAACTCGGATACCCACCAAAATGGCTTTACAATAAAGAAATACACAAACTCATCTACATAGTAGGTATTAGCAAGCAACGTATAGATTGGTTTAAATGTATTTGCAATGGACTCTGCTGTAATCCATTTTTTGATGTAGATAACCCATGCTGTAAATATACCAAGCAAGCCCACGCATGCAGAAAAACCCATAAGAAACGCTTCAGAATAGTGGGCTTCATTTGCTACTTCAAGCGTTGGAGCAGTGCGTGCAATAAAAGCTTCAATAGGTATTTCTCCACTTACGTGCAAACCAACCCAACCGCCAATAATCGACAACACACCCAAAACCCACATAGGAATCGTCATTACTTTTGGTGCTTCATGTACATGCAGCTCATGATACAAGTTGGGTACTTTTTCTTCACCATAAAATACTGTAAATACAAACCTAAACATATAAAAAGCAGTCATAAATGCTGTAACTTCACCCACTATCCAAATTATTGGATGTCCCATCTCAAGCGCGCCTGCTAAGATTGCATCTTTGCTAAAAAAACCTGCAAAAGGCGGTATACCAGCAATTGCTAAAGATGCAATAACCATCAAAATAGCAGTTTGGGGCATTTTCTTTTTAAGGCCACCCATTAAATCGGTTGATAATAAGCCTCTCATAGAGTGCATAACTGCGCCTGCACCCAAAAACAATAGGCCTTTGAAAAACGCGTGCGTCATTAAGTGGAATATGCCAGCCCAGTATACACCAACACCAACACCAATAAACATATATCCAAGCTGAGATAGTGTGGAGTATGCCAAAATGCGCTTTATATCTTTGTGTGTGAGTGCCATAGTTGCAGCATAGAAGGCTGTAAATGCACCAACTGATGCTACAACTTCCATTGCAATAGGACTCATATCATAGATTGCATTTGACCTTGCAACCATATAAACGCCAGCTGTAACCATTGTCGCTGCATGTATTAAACTTGAAACAGGTGTTGGGCCTTCCATAGCGTCAGTTAGCCATATGTATAATGGAAATTGAGCAGATTTACCCATTGCCCCTAAAAACAAAGCAAGGCCAATAATGGTCGCAGTCTCTGGTGTTAATACCTGATGAACGAATGGAAACACATCTGCGTAAGTTACAGAATGAAAATTAAATAGAATAAACAATACACCGATTATAAAGCCAGCATCACCTATTCTATTTACAACAAATGCTTTTTCGCCAGCATCTGAAGCTGTTTTTTTATCGTACCAAAAGCCAATTAGCAAATATGAGCATAAGCCTACGCCTTCCCAACCAACAAACATCAGTAAATAACTATCACCTAAAATTAAAAGAAGCATTGAAAACACAAATAAATTTAGGTAGGTAAAATACCTTGCATATCCAGGATCGCCCTTCATGTATCCATTTGAATAAATATGTATCATCCAGGAAACAAATGTAACAACAAAAAGCATAACAGCAGATAAAGAGTCTATCCTTAAGCCAAAAGGAACGCTAAACTTACCCAGTGGCATCCATGTAAAATAAACATAATCGTAAATATTACCCAAAATTACCTGCCATATTGGGTAAACTGCACTTAAAAAGCTTAAACCCAAAGCACTTGCCGCAATTATGCCAGCATAATTTTTGGTCCATTTGCCAAATAGACCATTGATTAAAAAACCAATTAGAGGCCAGATAATAATTAACAACACCAACGTTTTCATATCTTTCCCCTTTTACTTTTTGAGTGTAGTATAATCATTTATATCTACACTCTTCTTATTTTTGTACATCATAGCGGCTATAGCCAAACCCACGGCAGTTTCGCTTGCTGCAACTGCTGCAACAAACAAAAACATAACCTGCCCCGAAATATTACCAGTAAAATATGACATTACAATAAGAGCCATACCGGCACCGTTAATCATTAATTCTAAAGACATCAGGACGATTAAAAAATTTCTTCTTATCATTGCCCCTGTGGCCCCTATTGCAAAAAGCAATACACTAACAAACATATACGCAGCTAACATTTTGCCTCCTAAAGATCCTTCTTTGTAAGTGCAACTGCACCAAACAACGCAATTAAAAGCACAATTGCAGTTATCTCAAAAGGCAACAAATATGATTTAAAAAGCACATCACCAATAGCTTTAACATTACTACCTGCAATTGATAGATTTTTACCCATCTGTGCTGTATTTATTTTAAGCTTTGCTGCTATAACAATAAAATCCAATAGTATACCAATACCAAATAATGCGCCAAAATACGCTTGGTTGTTAAATCTTTTTAAGCTTGCAATGGTTAACCTGTCCATTGTATACATTGCTATTACTATCATTACAGTAATAGCACCAGCATAAACTATTAATTGAAGCATTGCGATAAATACTGCATCAAGCATTACAAAAAGTCCAGCAGAGCCAATAAATGATAATACCATCCACATTGCGGCTCTAAATGGATTTTTTGTTACAATTATACCAAAACCACCACCAACTGCCATTAATGCTAAAATTGCGAAAACTACTATTTCCACACTCATAGGGCACCTTCTTTCTTTTGCAATTTATTGTTATATTCTATCCCAACTTTGATCAAGTCTTCTTTGGTAAAAACAAATTTTTCCCTGTCGTATCCTGCAAGTTCGTATTTATCGCTCATAGATATTGCAAGTTCTGGACAAACCTCAACGCAAAGACCACAAAAACAGCATCTACCTAGATCTATATTGTAAATTGCCGGGCTTTTTGTATGATCTTCGTTTTCTGTGGGTATTATTTCTATGCATTTTGACGGACATACTTCCTCGCAAAGTCCACAATCAATACACTTAATCTTTTGACTTTCTTCGTGCAAATTAAGAGCATGTAGCCATCTGCCACGTTCTGGCACATTGAGCCTTTGAGTTGGGTACTGGCAAGTTACTGCATGCGTAAATAGATATTTTAATGTAACACTTAAACCTTTTCGTAAATCTTTAAATAACATACCAACCTCCTTAAATTATAGGCATATGCACTATCAGTGCAAATCCTGTCCACAGTATATTCAGTACTAGAAGAGGTAGTAGTTTTTTCCAGGCTATATCCATTAACTGGTCATACCTATATCTAGGAAATGTTCCCCAAAACCATGTAAACATAAATATAAATAACAGTACTTTAAGCCAATACCAGACAAACCCAGGCAGTATTGCAGGACCACTCCATCCGCCCAAAAATACTATTGCTGCTAAAGCTGATACTACAAATATAGTTACATATTGACCAAAAAAGAACATAGCCATTTTAAGTCCAGTAAATTCTGTATTAAAACCTGCTACAAGTTCATTTTCGGCTTCTGGTAAGTCAAAAGGCACCCTTGAAGCAGATGCTACCATTGCAATTACAAATGCTACAAATGCAAAAGGCTGATAGAAAATCAACCATAAATGCTGTTGTTGGAAAGTTACAAAATCTGTTAAATTAAGTGATTGTACCATAAGTATGGGATTTAATAAAGCAAGGGCCAAAATTATTTCGTAACTTACAACTTGTGCAATTTCGCGCTGAGCCCCAAAATATGAATATTTATTACCACCTGATGCAATACCTGCAAGCATAACACCAAAACTAGATAAACCCATCATTGCCAAAATGTATAGTAAGTCCACATTGGAATGAAATACGCTAAAGTAAAACATTGTACCATTTGAAAGCTCAATTGGCGGGAAAAACGGTATAGCAGCCGCAGCAGCAAATGGAAAAGTAGGCGCTAAAATAGGAGCTAACCAAAACAGAGGTTTATCTGCCCTTGCTGGTATAACATCTTCTTTAAAAAAACTCTTAATTGTATCTGCTAAAGGTTGAAGTAAACCGTATGGTCCAACCCTTTTTGGTCCAATGCGCTGTTGCATGTGCCCTATAACTTTTCTTTCATACCAAGTAGCATACATAACATACACACTTAAAACTGTAACAAGCAATATTAATTTAACAATACCAATTATTACTTCTATCATTTTAATCCCCCTTGAGCTTTTGTAAGGTTAGCTCTTACTAAATTATTAAAACCTCCCGTTATATTGTATGGATTGGTGTTTTCAAACCATAATTGTGCAGCAAGAACGGACTTTGGCATTTGTTCATCAATTTTTACAGGAAGAGCTATTGACGCTCCATTTGCTTCAATATTTGCAATATCACCATCATTTAAGCCAATCCTTTGAGCATCTTCTTTGCTTATATGCAAAACTGATTGACTTTGTGCCAGCTTAGCTCCCTCACCATAACCAGAGTAAACAGAAGTCCTAAATTTAGAATAGTTTGCTATAAATACAAATTCACCATCACCTTTAACGCTAGAATTTGTATTTATTGTATAAATTTTATCTGCAGGACCATTTAGAGTAATTTTCTTATCTTTTAATTGTAGTTTTGCACTTGAAAGGTTGTATCCCAAATTAGTTGATAGTTTAAATAAAAACTCCCATGCGCAAGGTACATTACACTCTATTGCTTTATTTATCTTATTTACCCTTCCTTCTGCATTAATGAAGGTACCGCTTTGGCTGGTGAAAAAAGGTACTGGCACAATTGCATTTGCTATAAGAGAAGTTTTGCTTTCAAAAGTATCGAATAAAACAATATTTTTTACACTATCCCTTACTATTTTAGCCTCGTTATCGCTCAAAAAACTAAACAAATCTGCATTAAGCAATATTAATGTTTCAATTTTACCTTCTTTTGCAAATTCAAGTAGTCTTTGGATGCTAAATTCATTAGATGAACCGTAATTATTGTACAAAGCACCAAATGCATTATTGTATTTACTTGATGCATAAACTTTTATCTTATCTTTAAGTAAAAGAGCGATATTGGAAACAGCTTTTGCAATTTCTTCGCCATTTGAACGCTCAAGCGCTTCTTGACACACAATAAAAGCTATATTTGAAGCTTTTTTAACTTCTTCCATTATACTTGAAACATCAAATTCGCTACCTGTAAGACTATCAAGACCATCAAGCCCTGCACCATATCCTTCAGATTTTAATGCGAACGCAAAAGAAGTTAAAAAATCAAGTTCTCTTCCGGGTTCATATCTTAGCGGTATAGAACCAAGCGTGTCAATCTTTGTATCTTTCCAGTAAGCACTTATCACTTTTGAAGTTTTAAGTAGTTTTGCACCCCTTGTTATAGACCAGTCAATACGTGGCATCTCGTTTGCAATATCTCCGCCAAAACATATTATAAGATTAGCATCAGAAATATCCGAAAAATCATAAAGTGTATTTACACTTTGAGGCAAGTACTTATAAAGTTTACCTATATGGGTAGACGATAGACTATCTATGTTGTTATTTGACAATGTATTGTTAAAAAACATTTTAAATGCAAGATTGTCTTCGTGCGTTTCTCTTGCGCCACTTATACCAAAAATTTTCTCTTTTGGTGTATTTTTTAAAATTTGAGATAATTCTAATAACATTGCTTCCTGATTTAGCGTTTTTGAATTTAATGAGTAATCCTTAATAAGTCTATCTGATTTACTAACAGAATAATTAAACCTGCCCAAATTGCAAAGGTTTGCCATATTCGGAGTATATTCTTCGCTTGTTACTCTTAGGATCTCATTATTTTTAACATTTAAATCCATCTGACACCCAGAAGAACAAAAACCGCAAGTTGTGGGAACCTTTTCCATTTCCCATGCTCTGGCTTTGTATTTGAATAACTTGCTAGACATTGCACCAGTTGGGCAGACACTCACACATTGACCACAAAACTCGCAATCTAAAGGTTTACCATCTTTTGTATCAATCTCTTTTCTATCTCCATCTTTTTTTACCAAAGCTAAAATACCAAAATTAACCACCTTGTCGCATACTGCCACGCACCTTCTACATTGAATACAAAGATTTGCATCATGATGGATAATCTTCCATTCATAGTGTATTGTGCCTTGAGGTATGCTAAGCGGGTCTGTTTGAGCCTCTTTTGGGTTTTCTGTTATATTAAATTCGTAATTTATATTTTGAAGCTCACACTCACCACTTTTATCGCAAACACCGCATTGAAGCGGGTGAAATGTGTCCCACTCATAAATTATCTCTCTCCTTAGCTGATCCAGTGCAGGAGAGTTAGTTGTAACCTCCATACCATCTTTTACCTTTGCTGCACATGATAGCATGGGTTTTTTCATGCCAGCAATCTCAACTGCACATATTCTGCAGGCACCAATGGCGCCAAACCTATCAGAATAGCAAATAGCTGGTATATAGATGCCATTTTCTCTTGCTGCTTGCAAAATACTTTTTTCACTATCCACTTCAAACTCTTTTCCGTTTATTTTAATCTTAACTTTTTTTTCCATAATTCACCTCTACCTATCGCATTCGCCAAAAACAAAATCCAAACTACCAATTACAGAGATAATATCCGCAATATAATGCCCCTTTAACATAACTGGCATAGCACTTAAGTTTATAAAAGATGGTGATCTGATTTTCATCCTATAAGGCACACCTTCACCGTTGGAGTAAATGTAAAATCCTAATTCACCTTTGGGGTTTTCAGCGCCAAAATAAGTCTCTCCAGGCGGTGCCTTAATGCCTTGAACAACCTTTACAAAATGTTTCATTAAAGCATAATTTTTTTTCATTATGTCTTCTTTTGGATCCCATACATATGGGCTATCTTTCATCATTACAGGTCCATCTGGAATTTTTTCTATACATTGCTCTAAAATCCTATTGGACTGAATCATTTCGTCCATACGCACAAGGTAGCGATCGTACACATCGCAATTATGATAAACTGGTATCTCAAAATCCAGCTCAGGATAAACTGAGTATGGCATATCACGCCTTAAATCCCAATCAATACCGGAACCTCTTGTGCAAGGGCCTGCAATTCCCCAGTTAATAGCATCCTGTTTCGAAATATAACCGATACCTTTTGTACGCTTAAGCCATATTCTATTTTTTGAAAGCAAAGTGTGGTATTCTTTTACTTTTGAAGGAAAAAGTTTTACAAATTCTTTTAATTTGTCTAAAAATCCATCTGGCAAATCACGTGCAACTCCACCTATTCTTATATAATTATATGTAAGCCTGTTGCCACATGCCATCTCATACATATCAAGTATATACTCTCTTTCTCTAAAACAATATAAAAATACTGTCATAGCGCCAATATCCAAAGCATGTGTAGCAAGCCAAACCAAATGCGATGCAATCCTTCCAAGCTCAGCCATGATTACACGGATGTATTCAGCTCTTTTTGGAATCTGGCTGCTTATACCAAGCAATTTTTCCACAGCCATTGCATAGGCAAAGTTATTGTTCATTGAAGCTAAATAATCAAGCCTGTCAGTAAATGGCATGAATTGTTGATATGTCATGTTTTCGGCAAATTTTTCAAAACCACGGTGTAAGTATCCTACATCAGGATCCGATTCAACGATTTTTTCACCATCAAGTTTTACAACAAACCTCAAAACACCGTGTGTTGATGGGTGTTGTGGCCCCATATTTACAATGACTTCTCTTTCGTTTTCAACAACATAAGTTTTATTCATTTTAAACTCCTATTTTTGGACTAAACTAAAAGGCTTTCTTGTATGCCTTGGCCTTTTTAGTTGACCAAGCGGTAAATGCTTATCCAGCCAATCATCGTCTTCTGGTCTGCCTTTTAGAGGGTAATCCTTTCTTAATGGATATCCTGTCCAATCCTGAGGCATTAAAATTCTTCTTAAATCCGGATGATTTCTAAATATTATACCAAACATATCATAGGTTTCCCTTTCGTCCCATGTAGCAGATTTATAAATATCCACAACACTTTCTATATCTTGATTTTCTTTTATATTGGTTTTAACACGTATCTGAAGCTTATGTAAAAGAGATCTGAGCTCATAAACTACTTGAAATCTATATTCAGCATCAATGCCAAAATCTACAGCAGTAACAAATACTAGATACTCAAAATTCAACTCATCATGCAAATATTTTAGACATTCGTGAGCAATATTACTTGAAACAAGGATGCTGTACTCGCCTCTAAACTCACTTGCTTCCAAAACACCATCACCAAACTTACCCTTAACCAACTCTACAACGCTTTGACCATCCATTGCTAACTCCTTATTATGTATTCATCGACCCTTCTTTCTTAATCTTTTCCTGTAATTTCATTATACCGTATAATAAACTTTCTGGCCTTGGAGGGCACCCCGGTACATATACATCAACTGGTATTATTGTATCAACACCTTGCACAACGCTGTAAGAATCAAACATACCACCTGTATTTGCACAGCTACCCATTGATATAACCCACTTTGGCCTTGGCATCTGGTCATAAACTTTGCGTGCGGCTATTGCCATTTTTTTTGTAAGCGTACCCGCTACTATCATAACGTCTGAATGTCTTGGCGATGCTCTAAACACCACACCAAATCTATCTAAATCGAATCGTGAAGCTCCTGTTGCCATCATTTCAATAGCGCAGCATGCCAAACCAAATGTTACAGGCCAAAAAGATGAATACCTACCCCAGCTAACCAACTTATCCAGTTTTGTAGTAATCCAGGCATTCTCTATTCCCATACAAGCGCTCCTTTCTTATAAGCATAAATCCATCCAACAAATACCATAATAATAAACAAACCCATCTCAATAACACCCAAAATACCTAATTCTTCAAAATATACTGCCCATGGATACATAAAAATCGCTTCAATATCGAAAAGTGTAAACATAATCGCAATAATATAAAAGCGAATATTAAAATACCTGAACTCACTCACCATAGGCACACCACACTCATAAAGATCATACTTTTCCTTATCATACTCACGTGGCGCAAGGTATTTAGCAGCTATAACCATACCGGCAAATATTACAAACAAAAGCACCAATGCAATAAACGCAATAAACCAATTAGCCATACACCAACACCTCCATATTGGAAAGTTATAATTCGTGTGAATTTTATACTATCATTTGCTTTGTGTCAATTGCAATATTTCACTTTCTTCCAATAATCTATACTCCCCTGGAGCTAAATTTCCTAATTTAATACCACCAATTGATATTCTTTTTAAAACATCAATTCCAATATCAAATTTTTTAAAAAACCTTCTTATAACCCTATTCCTTCCAGAATCCATTACAAGCTTTATCCATAATTTATTTTCTGTAAAAGAAATAAATAATGGTTTAAAAAATCCATCTTCAAGTATTGTCCCTTTTGAAAGTTCATTTAATAGTTTACTTTCTATTTGTTTTTTTGTTTTTATTAGATAAGTCTTTTTAACCTTTTTTGAAGGATGAGTAACCTTGTTAGCAAATAATCCATCATTGGTTACAAAAATCAAACCTTCTGATAAGTAATCAAGCCTCCCAACTGGAAAAACCCTTATATCTAAATGACCAAAAAAATCTCCTATACACCTGTGTGTCCCATCTTTAAGGCTTGATATAACAAAAGGAGGCTTGTAAAAGGCAAAATATAATTTGTCTTGCAGTTTTATAGGTTTGCCTTTATATAAGACATTTTCGCTTCGCGGATCAATATCTATAAAATCTCTTACAATCTCTCCATTTACGCTTATGAGACCGTTTTTAATTAATTCTTCAGTCTTTCTCCTAGAACCCAACCCGCAGGCTGCCAAATACCTATTAAGCCTCATTCAATAAAGCTCACAAGTGCTTTAGAGCGTTTTGGATGCCTTAATTTTTTGATTGCTTTTGCTTCAATTTGTCTTACACGCTCCCGTGTTACGCCAAGCACTCTACCCACCTCTTCAAGCGTATGATCAAAGCCTGTAGATATGCCAAACCTCATACGCAAAACCTTTTGTTCTCGCTCGCTTAGTGTAGCAAGCACTGCTTCTATTTTTTCTGAAAGATCAGCTTCTATAACTGTATCAAGAGGCGAAGCAGCATTTTTATCTTCTATAAAATCTTCCAGTCTTGTATCTTCTTCGTCGCCAATTGGTGTCTCCAGCGATATAGGTTCTTTTACAATTTTTAAAATATTTTTGATTTTTTCAACAGGTACATTAAGAGTTTCTGACAATTCTTGCACACTAGGTTCTCTACCATTTTCCTGTACAAGCAATTTTGAGGCTCTTACAATCTTGTTTATTGTTTCTATCATATGAACAGGTATGCGAATGGTTCGTGCTTGATCCGCAATGGCTCGCGATATTGATTGTCTGATCCACCATGTAGCATATGTAGAAAACTTAAAACCTCTTTTATAATCAAATTTATCAACAGCTTTCATAAGTCCAATATTGCCTTCCTGGATAAGATCCAAAAATGACAGACCCCTGCTTAAATATTTTTTGGCAATGGATACAACCAGTCTCAAATTTGCTTTAATCATTCTTTGCTTTGCGTTTTCAATTACAAGCTTGCTTTTTTCAAGTTTATTTATTTGGTCAAAAATTTTATCTTTTTCTGGAGTCTGTTCAAGTTTATAAACTTTTTGTTTAAAACTTTCTATCATATTTCCAATACATGTATCATTGAGCGAAACTTCAGTAAGATTGCGAATGATTTTTTCCTTGTATTCTGGTTTTTTTTCTTTTTTATACAAATTAAGTGTCTCTTTTATTTCTGAGAAAACAATCAAAAACTTCTGCTTAGTTGTAAAATCTTCTTCATCTTCTTGCTTTACATCATCAAAAGAACTATCAAGGGCATTTGATATATTTTTAAGCTTTATAATATTGTTGCTTACATTGTATATTAAATCATCCAAAGCCGAACTAAAAAAGGGTACCTCTATTAATGTTTCAAGCAATGTGTTTTTTTCATCAATAATTTTTTTTGCAAGTTCAATTTCTTCATCTCTGTCAAGCAAATCTATGGTACCCATTTCTGAAAAATACATTTTTATTGCACTTTTGATTTCTGTGTCTTCTTCTAAAAGTTCTTCTTCTTTTACTATTGCGCTTAATTTTTTTGCATCTGCTTCACTATCTAGTATATCAATATTTAGATCATCGCACTTATCCATTAAATCATCAATTTCTTCGATGTTAATCTCATCTGGCAAAAGTTTATTTATATCATCATAAGTTAGGTAGCCCTTTTTCTTGCCTTCTTCTAAAAGGCTGCTTGAAAAAATTTCATCACTTGATGTTTTATCCATTTGCTCCTCCTAAAAACTTAATGTAATCTTCTTTTGTATTTATATTTATAACCGATTCTTTTATATTACAATTGAATTTTGATACATACTTAACTTTAACATCATCCAAAAGTCCTTTTATACTAAAATAACTACCGGATTCAATTTTGGTATATAATGATTTACTGTAAAAACCATGTAAAACCTGAGGTTTTTCTATAAAAGGCAATATGCACTCATACGAGTAGTCTATATAACCTGCAAGTTCAATTATGCAGTCTTTTGAAATGTTTGGCATATCGCACCCACATACAAAAATGTAATCTTTTTGCGATATTTTTAAACCTTGCCTTAAGCCTTCAATAGGTCCATAATAATTTCTTTTATCCTCCACTACTTTTACCCTATTATTTATAATTTGTGTATATTTTTGGGTTTCGTCAACCGCAATTACCACTTTTTCAAAAATCTCTAACAATCTATTGACAATTATACTTATAAATGGCTCATTATCTTTTAATAGGTAAGCTTTATTTTTGCCAATTCTTTGAGATCTACCCCCACACAGTACAAGCGCACCAAATCTTAACATTTCTACCACTTGCTATAAAGTAATAAAAACTTCCAAAAAGTCAATAGTATTGACACATAAAAGTTTTTCATATATAAGTTTCATATGAGTTTCTTAAAAATACTTATATTAGCAATATTCTTTACGGTAACTATAAATTCACACTCATTTGGCTTAATACAAAAGTCCTCAGATAATATTGCTGCAATAAACAAAATGGAACAACAAACCTATAACCAAATAAGCAAAACAAAAGATCCAGAAACATTAGATAAACTTTATGTAAAAATCGATCTTTTAAGAGAACTAAAGAGCCTTTACTCAACAAAACCAAAGGTTCAAAATAACGAAAAGCTGGATCGTCTATTAAAAGCCAAAGTCATTTACTTTGATGAATTCAATAATTTTGTTGACTATTTAACAAACCTTAGCAACACAATAAATAGCTTAGAAAAAACAATACAACACTTAAGTGAAAGAAAGAAAATTTTAAACGAAGAATTTTTATCAATTCAAAAAAATACGCTTGACGAAGAACTTTTAGATTTGCGCTATAAAATTACACAGGCAAAACTTGACCAGGCTAAAAAAAGTATAGACAATATAAATCAATTCCTAAATGACTCATACAAATCAATGAATAGTTTAACGCATAAAATTGCTCTGGACAAATACGCTTTAAAAAATATAAATGAAAAAATCAAATCACAAGAAAAATACTACGATGAAATGCAAGACAATATAGTTTCTCAAAATATACAGCTTGATACTCAAATACAGCTTTTAGTATCTCAAATAATGCATTCTTCTACTAGCTCTACATACCTGCAAAACAGGCTTGCCCAATTGGAAAATCAAAAGCTCTACAATGAAAATCAATTGTTTGGCATAGCAATATCAATAATTGATCTAAAAATTAGGCGTTATTTGATAGAAATTATAGAAAATAAAAACTCTACACATACTGTAGCTGTATACACACAAATCCAAAAAGAAATACAAAAAATTGAAAATTCAATTGATACAAACATTCAGTTTATAACCAACTACTCTCCACCAAATTATACAGCTAACTCTCAAGTTTCTTATTTTGTGTATTTTAAGCAAACATTACTTGATTTAATGACATACAAGCAAAACTTAAGCTTACTGGAAAATAAACTCAATACAATTAGAAAAATATTACTGCATATACAAAATCCCTCAATATATGCATTAAACAAAGCTGCAAAATCTCTCAAAAACATAGGCATACAGGTTTCACATGTATTAAATTACTCATTCTTTGAGTATAAAGGAATTGATCTATCTTTATCATTGATACTTAAAATAATCATCTTATTGTTTTTAGGATTTTTGCTTGATAAGCATTACAAAAAAAGCCTGGAAAAGCTTAAACTTCGCCAATCTATAGGTGAAGCAAATATTCAAATTTTAAAAACACTTGGATCATATATTATCGTAATAGTGATTTTGGCCATATCATTAACATTTATAGGCGTCAATGCATCTACCATAGCTTTAATTGCAGGCGCGCTAAGCGTTGGTTTAGGATTTGGACTACAAAATATTGCCAATAACATGGTTTCTGGTATCATAATAATATTTGAGCAGCTAGTTAAACCAGGAGACATAATAAATATACCAGAAAACAACATATCTGGGATTGTTATAGAAACTAAATTAAGATCTACAATTATTAGAGCTTACGATAATACGGATATTATCGTGCCAAACTCTTACTTTATAAATTCGAAAGTTATAAATTCTACTTATTCATCTGGTGCTATAAAATTGAAAATACCATTTATCGTGGATATAAATTCAGATATTGAAAAAGTTAAAGAAATTGTTATTGAAGAACTAAAGAAACAAGATTATATTTTAGACAATGAAACATACTCGCCAAAGTGTGTTTTGATTAAACAAAGCATATACGGCCTTGAGTTTGAGGCATGGGCATGGATTGAAAAAACTGACTTAAAGGCACCTGTTTGGCTTCAAGAACTCTATTATGTAAAAATCATTGAAGCATTAAAGAAAAACTCAGTGGTGCTTTCTACAATTAACCGTTTTTTGGAGGTAAAATGATATTCATAATTAAGTGGGTAATTAATTCTATTGCTTTAGGTATTAGTGTAATGATTGTCAAAGGTTTACGTGTTGAAGGTGTATTTTCGCTAATTGCAGCAAGCTTGGTAATTGGATTATTAAATACATTCATACGACCATTTTTGATAATTTTGACGCTTCCCATTAATATTTTAACACTTGGTTTATTTACGCTTATTATCAATGCTTTACTTTTTTACCTTGCCTCGTACATTGTAAAAGGTTTTGTCGTTGAAAGTTTTTTTAGTGCTCTTGCAGGCTCAATAATAATGAGTATAATAGGCTTAATATTAAATGCGTTTGTAGATTAGGGGGGTAAAAATTGTTCATTTCAACAAAAGAAGATATATTAAATGCAAAAGTAACAGATGTATATTTTGATAGGACTGTTTATACACTTAAAGTAAAGGGTCTGGATAAAAAAGTAAAAGCTGAAATTAGCGTAAAAAAATTGCCAAAAAATTATAAATGGGGAATTTTTGTTGGATTAGAAGAAGTTTTGGAATTGCTTGAAGGTAAAAATTTAAATATTCGTGCTATTAAAGAAGGCAGTATTTTTAGAGAAAACGAACCAGTGCTTGAAATTGAGGGTCTATATAGTGAATTTGCAAAATTTGAAACGGCAATTTTGGGCTTTTTATGTCAAGAATCTGGTGTTGCAACAAAAGCTGCAAGACTTAGAAAATTGGTTAAAGATAAACAACTTTTATCATTTGGTGCAAGAAGAATGCACCCTGCTATTGCTGTTGCAATTGAACGAGCTGCATATATTGGTGGATGTGATGGTGTATCTACTGTGCAAGCTGCAAATGTATTAAACATTCAACCAAGCGGGACAATACCGCACTCACTTGTGCTACTTTCTGGTGATACAGTTAGTGCAGCTCAATACTTTGACGAAACAATGGATAGTAATGTGCCAAGAATAATACTAATCGATACATTTGGCGATGAAAAGTTTGAAACTCTAAGGGTATTTGAAGCTCTTGGAAAAAAATTATCAGGCATTAGACTTGATACGCCAAACTCAAGAAGGGGAAACCTTAAAGCCATTATTGAAGAAATCCGCTGGGAATTATCTTTAAGAGGCGCAGATAATGTAAAAATATTTGCAAGCGGTGGGCTTGACGAAGAAACAATTGAGCCACTTGTTGATGTTGTGGATGGTTTTGGCGTTGGCACAAGCATATCAAGTGCGTCTACAATTGATTTTTCTATGGATATTGTAGAAATTGAAGGCAAACCAATTGCTAAAAAAGGCAAAAATTCCGGATCAAAAAGCCTTTTTAGATGCAAAAAATGCTTTAGCGATAAAGTAGTGCCATACACTATCAAAACCCAAGAATGTTCTTGTGGCGGATCCATGCAAGATATCCTTGAGTATGTAGTTCAAGGTGGCAAAACAATAATAGACCTACCCAATATAAAAAGCATAAGGGAACATACACTAACAAGCTTGAGATTTGTCGATTTATGAAAATTATAGATACACATGCCCATCTTCAATCAAAAGAATTTGATAATATAATAGACGAAGTTATTCAAAGATTTGGTACTGTTGAAAAAGTTTTTCTTGCTACATCATATATCAGTGATATAGAAAAAGCATGTAAACTAACACATAATTATGAAAATTTATACTTTTTTGCCGGGATTCATCCTCATCATGCAGGCGAGTTCAAAATCGGCGATTTAGATATCATAGAAAGTTACTTGAAAGATGAAAAATGTATAGGCATAGGAGAGATTGGCTTGGATTACTTTTATAACTACGCTACTAAAGAAACTCAAAAAATACTATTTTCAAGTTTACTTGACTTTGCAATCTTTCATAATAAATGGGTATCAATTCACATAAGGGATGCAGTTTCTGACAGCATTGATATACTAAGTTCAAAATTAGATTTAAAAGCCATTATTCACTGCTTTAGCGGAGACTTTGATCTTTTAAAACTTGCTTTAGATCGTAATTACCTATTGGGAATAGGTGGTATAGTAACATTCAAAAATTCACTTATTAGAAAAAACATAAAGCATATACCGCTAAAAAATATGGTATTAGAAACAGATTCACCTTATCTTGCACCTGTTCCAAAGCGCGGGCACACAAACGAGCCATCCTTTCTACAATATACGCTTTTTGAACTTAGCAATTTACTAAAATTATCACCAGAAGAAATAGCTCAGATTACATATGAAAATAGTTTAAGAGTTTTAAATGACAAATAATTACTTTGATTCTAATTTAAAAGATATTAATAAAGAGATACTAAATAGACTTTACAATATCTGTGAAACAATTCAAAATAAAAATGTCAATGAAAAAACTAAAGAAATTCTAAGAAAATATATAAACAATAAGCTCAAAAAAATTGATTTAGATTCTTTTGACAATCCGGCAAATTTTTTGAGTTTTGTAAATGAATTTTTGGATTTTGCACATGGTGTTTTTTTGGATCATAAGGTTGAAAACATAGAACAACTTGAAAACAATTTACTAAAAACAATCTTGCAGGAAAGTTTATCCATATCAAGGCAATGCGTTTCAAAAACACAACTTAAACTGGAAGAAATAAAATCAATTTTTGATAAACTTTACGATGGCGTTTTGGTTATAGATACAAATACGCGTAAAATACTCTCTTCAAATAAATCTATCGAGTATATTTTAAAAACAAAAAATATAGTTAATCAGGATATATTAAATTTTGCTCAAGAAAATAAAAAAGATTACTATCAAGAATTATTTAAAAAGTTTGTCAAACAAAAAAAAGGCATAACTGAAATTTTGGAGTTTAAAACTGCAAAAAACGAGCCTCTCATGCTTGAAGCAAGCGTTAATATGCTAAATGAATCTGCAATGGTTGTAGTTTTTAGAGATATAACAAAACGTATTGAAAATGAAAAGCTTCTAATTAGGCTAAATAGACTCTATGAAGTACTATCAAGAATAAACAATCTGGTTGTTCGCATACAGGATGTAGATGCATTATTTGAAGAAGTATGCAATATACTTGTTAATTTTGGCAAATTTAAGCTTGCATGGATTGGATGTGTTGATCAAAAAACAAAAACAATAAAACCTAAAGCGTATGCAGGGGATAAAAAGTATTTAAGAAACATCGTTGTTTCAATAGAAGAAGACAAACCAGAAGGCAGTGGTCCATCAGGTATAGCAATTAGAAACAACAAAATCGTTGTGTGCAATGATATACAAAAAAGCCCTATAATGAGCCCATGGAGAAATCAGGCAAAACAATCTAATTTCCACTCATCAATAACTGTACCTATAACTATTTTGGAGTCTCAAGGTCCTTCAAAAGTTTTAAAAGCCTACTCAGATGAAATAGATTATTTTGACGAAAAAGAAATCAATTTATTTGAAGAAATAGCAAGTGATATAGCATATGCAATAGATTTTATTGAAAAAAAGAAAAAGGTTGTTTTTTTGTCATCTTTTGACCCTTTAACTAATTTACCAAACAGAATAATGTTTGGGTATACAATTGAGTCTTTTATAAAACATAAAAAAAATTTTTCTGTTATTATCTGTGATATCAACAATTTCACGGCTATAAACAATAAACATGGTTATATAAAAGGAGACAGTATAATTAAAAATGTTGCTAAAGCAATCCTGGAAGTGGACAAAATCTATTATGCAGCAAGAACCGGTAGTGATGAATTTGGCTTTATTTTAAGTACATCAAACAAAGATGAAATTTTAAATATCGCAAAATCCATTGAAGAAAAAATAGAATCTTTATCTTTTGATATAGATATGAATCTTGGCTTTACAATAGGAGTTAGTATTTACCCAACAGATGCAGATAGGCAGGAAAAACTCATAACAAACGCTGAAATAGCTCTTGTTGATGCAAAAAAGAAAAATCTGTTTTTAAGCTTTTATCAAGAAGACTCAAATATACAGATCCAGGAAAAAC
Organism: Desulfurella acetivorans A63; assembly: GCA_000517565.1. Lineage (GTDB taxonomy): Bacteria > Campylobacterota_A > Desulfurellia > Desulfurellales > Desulfurellaceae > Desulfurella > Desulfurella acetivorans. The sequence goes on along the minus strand of CP007051.1, from coordinate 239,043 downwards.
TTCAGCTTCAAGTCAAACTCAAAAATGCTATAAAAAACAATGAATTTATACTTTTCTATCAACCAAAATTATCTTTGAATGATTTACATATACATTCTGTTGAAGCTTTACTTAGATGGAACTCAAAAAATGGAATTGTTTCGCCAAATGAATTCATGGCGCTATTAGAAGAAACAAATTTAATAACACAACTTGGCTACAAAATTTTTGAACAATCAATAAATCAAATTATAGCATGGCAAAAAATGGGATTTAACATACAAATAGCTGTTAATGTTTCGCCTATCCAATTGGATGATCCAAACTTTGTAGAAAATGTAGTTGAATTAATAGAAAATTCTAAAATTGATAAAAGCTTGATAGAAATAGAAATAACAGAAAGCACGCTTATTAAACACTTGGATAAACTTACTAAATTAAACAAAAATGGCATAAAAATTTTTATAGACGATTTTGGCACAGGATACTCATCTTTGTCTTATTTAAAAGAGATACCTTTAAGTGGAATCAAGATAGATATATCCTTTATTAGAGAAATGTTTGAGAAAAAAAACTTCGAGATTCTAAGAACTATAATAAATCTATCAAAAATTTTAAATCTTAAGGTAATCGCAGAAGGTGTTGAAACAAAAGAACAATTAAGAGCTCTAAAGGAGCTCAATTGTGATGAAGTACAGGGTTTTTTGATTGCAAAACCAGATTTGCCACAAAATATTGAGTATCTTTTCAGTCAGACTTTGTTTTACCAGGAACTGTCATTCTAATCCAGGCTTTTTATAAAACTTTTTAACAATAATGTTAACAATTAAAATTTGACTTTACAATTTTGATATGCTATTAATTATGTAGTTTTTATAAGGAGGTAGTTTGTGGCAAATCATAAATCGGCTCTAAAAAGAGTTAAACAAAACAAAAAAAGGTATGCTAGAAATAAGTCTTATAGAACGAGACTGAAAAATGCTGTAAAAAGAGCAAGGCTTGCTATAAATAGTCAAAATGTTCAAGACTTACAAGAAGAATTAAAAAAAGCACAAAAAATAATACATAAAATCAAAAGTAAAGGTGTTATACATAAAAATAAAGCTGCACGATTGGTTTCAAGACTTGCAAAAGCAGCAAATAAAAAATTACAACAATCTAGTGCTTCTTAAGAAATTGCTTAAGCTGGCTATAGTTTAGCGTATTCAAACAATCGCTTTTTTCTATCCAGCCTCGCTGAGCTGTTAAAACACCATAAATCATATAATCTAAGTTTTCTTTGGTATGTGTATCTGTATTAATACATATTTTAGCACCTGCATTTTTTGCCAATCTTGCATGTTCATCGTTTAAATCAAGGCGCAAATAAAAAGAATTTATTTCTAATGCTGTTTTGTGTTTTGCAGCATGTTCTGCAATTTTTTGAATATCAATCTCGTATGGTGCTCTTTGGCCAATGAGTCTACCAGATGGATGAGCAATAATGTTTACATATGGGTTTTCTATAGCAGAAATAATCCTTTTTGTGTTTATTTCTTTTGAGTTTGCAAAACCCTGATGTATGGAAGCTATAACAATATCTAAATCCTTTAGCACATTATCGCTAAAATCAAGCTCTCCGTTTTGCTTTATATCAACTTCACTGCCTGCAAGTATGTGTATCTTGCCTTTGTATTTATCCTTTAGTTTATCAATTTCATTTAATTGGTCGTAAAGACGTTCCACGCTTAAACCATTTGCAACATATGAAGAAACTGAATGGTCAGTTATTGCAATATAGTCATAGTTTCGCTTAATTGCTTCTTGAATAACTTCTTCAAGACTCATTAACCCATCTGAATAATTAGTATGCACATGCAAATCGCCTTTTATATCGCCAAGCTCTACCACGTTTGGCAATTTATTAGCCAAACACGCTTCGATTTCGCCTTTGTTTTCTCTTAATGTTGGCTTTATGTAGCAAAGACCAAGCGCATTATAAATATCTTCTTCGGTTTTTGTTTCTATCTTTTTATCTTTTTCAAACAACCCATACTCATTTAGTTTAAAACCTTTTTTTATTGCAATATCACGCAAGCGCACATTGTGTTCTTTTGATCCACTAAAATATTGAAGAGCGCTTGCAAAAGAATCTTCATTTACAAGCCTGAAGTCCACTTGCATATTATTTGATAAAAGCAAACTTACTTTTGTATCACCCATTGCAATTATTTGCTTGTGTTCTAAATTTGCCAAAGCTTTTGATACACTATTAAAATCTTTGGTACAAATAAGTATATCAAGATCTCCAACAGTTTCTTTACCCCGTCTGACGCTTCCTGCTATTTCGACTTTTTTTACATTATCTATTTTGTAAACTCTATCAACCAAATCTTTTGCAATAGGATAAGCTACTCCTAAAGGAAATCTGCTTTGACCTTCTTCGTAGAGCTTTATTCCTTCTCTTATTTTTTTTATACTTTTTTCAAGCAATGATATATCTTTTAACTCATCATTTTCAAATACAAGTTTTTTGATGTCTTCAAGTGTCCTTACACGATACTTCTCAAACATTTTATACAAAGTTCTAGGGCCCAGTCCTCTTATATCTTTTAATCGAAACAGTGTGTATGGCACTTTTTCTAAAAGCTCATCTAAATAAGCTACTTTTTGTGTTTGAATATATTCTTTAATTTTTTGTTCCAAATCTTTGCCTACACCTTCTATTTTTTTAGGATTTGGTTTAGAATAAATTTCTGTGATACTTTCGTTTAAATTTCTGATAGATTCTGCTGCATTTCTATATGCCCTTATTTTAAATGCATTTTCATTTAAAAACTCCAGAGCATCTGCTATTGTTTCAAATATTGAGGCAATTTTTTCATTGTCTTGAAATTTCATTTGTTAATTTCAAATATAGTTAACCTATAAATGTCGTCTTCACCCAATATAAATCGTGTAAAAAATGGTGCAGGTGTTGCAATTAAACCCACAATATAATCATTTTGCCTTGCAAAGCTTACAATACGCCCAGAGACACTCCCGGAGTTCCATATATCCTGTAATTTATCGTTTTCTAATCTGTACATAGATATACTATACGCATTGTAATGGCTACCTGCAACTTGAACCACATTACTTCTATAGCTTGTTTGTGAGAGTACGTAATAATTCTCACCCTGCTTGTAAAATTTCAAACTATTTTTAATATATACTTTTCCAGCATTTTTGTTTTCAAAGTAGCTTTCATTGGGGTTATAATTATGAGTGTACCTTTGTATAGGCTCTATACTTGAACCAACATAATAACCTGTTAAGTAATTCTTTTTGGTGTCTAAATCGTATATAGCAATTTCATTGTTTGGCGTTTCATAAACTAACTTGTTGCCAATTTGCTCAAATTCATAAAAAGATGCAGGATTTATTGGCAATTTTAGTTCTTTTATAATTGTACCATCTAAATTCATTTCATAAATAGGCCCATAAAATTTTGAACCAATGGATAAATTTTGGGCAATTAGCTCTGGCTTTGAGTATTTATCAAAAAATCTTATACAATAACCTATTGAATCTTTTACTATATGTATAGAGGTACCTTCAATATAACCTATTGAAGATGATAACTGTCCATAGGCATTAAAATTTGATATGGCAAGGTATGTTTTACCATCAATCTGGGCGCTATCAATATTAAATATATTATAACCTACTTTGGTGCTTGCAACTTTATTTAATGAGTAGCCATCAAACCTATATAATTCAAGATCACCCTTATTTGCAACAACAATTAAATCTGAAGTTACAGCCAATGCTTTTGCAGAATAGCCAATATTTGCGTAATTAACTAGTCTCATAGTAGCACTGGATGCACCCACATTTGAGTATCTGCTATATAGTCCAAATTTATTAAGCAAGCTTTCCCATAATGTCAATCTAGGCTCGATGTTTAAAGTACTTGGTACAATATTTTCCGGAGGCAAATTTTCCACTTTGGCAGTTTTTATATTTTGCATTTCTTGCTCAGTTAACTTTGAACTTGTTGAAAATATTAAATCACCTGTATATCCATTATAGATATTGTAAGAAAGCTGATTGTTACTTTTTAGATATACTGGAATTACAAAATCGCAGTTAATATCACTGCATAATCTTTCTACATCTTTTGGTGTGCTAATTGACGAAATCTTTTCCTTTGTCATTGCAATTTCAATTGTATCTGGATCAATCACATCAAACTTATTTGTAGAATTAAGCGCGTTTCTTATGTCTTCAAATAAAACAGGATTTCTTGTAATAATAGCTACCCTATATAAACTCTTTCCTATTATCCACTCATCATTATCGCTTACATGGGCTTTTGAGTAAGTATAGCCATTTGGTATCAACGGTAAGCCTAAAAAGTATTTTTGTATTTTTTGCGTACCTCTTATAATCTTTGCTATGCTTTTATCAGGTTTTACTTCCACTACCTGAGCATAAGCTCTACCACTTTTTAATTCAACACGCTTTTGTGTTGTAGGATCAACAAAAGTTCCTAGGTTTTTATAAATATATACAAGCTCACCTTTTAGTACACCACTATTTGAACCTTTATCAAGTATAACATAATTGTTTTCAACACCAATAACTTCCCCTTTTTGCTCAACTAATTTTGAAACAAGTTCGTTTGCAAAATCCTGCCCTACATTTGCTTTTGCAATATTTACAAAAATAAAAAAAGCTAAAACAGAAAATAAAAATTTTTTCATAACACACTCTGAAGCTGTTCTATTCTTTTTTTGGCATTTTCTTTAATTAAAATTGCCTCTTGAAGCTCTTTTTTACTTTTTTCAATAAGCTGTTTTGGAGCTTTTGAAATAAACTCTTGATTGCGGAGTCTTTTATTTAAAAAATCAATTGATACTTGTGCTTTTTCTATTACTTTTTTGAGCCTCAAAATTTCACCTTCCACATCGATATTTTGACCTGCTTCTAAAAAAATATCGCCATACTTAGTAGGCTGTATAAAGCTTTTTGGCACATCTGTTTTAATTATAGATATTTCTTTAGCATTTGCAAGTAGCAAAACATACTTTTGATATTTTTCTATAATATTTTTTGCAAATTCATTTATTGGTCTAAAATAAAAACTCAATTTTTTAGTTGCAGCAATTGTGTTTTCGCTTCTTAAAATTCTCATAGCTTTAATAAGTTCAATCAAACATTCAAACTCTTCCTCAATCTGCGTAGCAAATTCTTGAGAGTGCGGGTATTTAGCTATCATTATTGACTTAGCAGATTTGTTTGGCAGTTTTTGCCATAAAAATTCGCTTATAAAAGGAACAAATGGATGCAATAACCTAAGAAGTTGCTCAAATACTTCAAGCAAAGTACCTTTTACTTCATCACTAAACTCATCTTTTCCTATATGGGCTTTACTCATTTCTATATAGTAATCGCAAAATTCATGCCACACAAACTGGTAAATGCTATCGGCTGCTTCATTAAATTTGTAATCATCCAAACTTTGCCTAACTTGTTCAATTGCTTTGGAAAGCCTCGATTTTATCCACAAACTTGCACTTGAGTAAGCATTTGTATTAACTGCTGGTTGGAAATCTTTAGTGTTCATCTCAATAAACCTATAAGCATTCCAGATCTTATTCATAAATCGTCTGTATGATTCTATCTGATCGTAGGAAAGCTTTATATCTCTGCCTTGCGCTGCAAGTATTGCCAAAGTAAAACGCAATGAGTCTGCTCCGTATTTTTCAATTACATCAAGAGGATCTATAACATTACCTTTGGTTTTGCTCATCTTCTGGCCAAACTTATCCCTTACCAAAGCGTGTATATACACATCTTTAAATGGTACATCATTCATAAAAAACATACCCATCATTATCATTCTTGCAACCCAGAAAAAAATTATGTCAAAGCCTGTTAAAAGAAGACTTGTAGGGTAAAATTTCTTTAAATCTTCTGTGTTATCCGGCCAACCAAGCGTGGAAAATGGCCAAAGAGCAGAAGAAAACCATGTATCTAATACGTCGGTTTCTGGTATAAGCTTTCCAGAGCATTTTGGACATTTATCGATTGGATTTTCGCTTACAAAAACTTCACCGCATTGTTTACATGTATATGCTGGAATTCTATGTCCCCACCAGATCTGTCTTGAGATACACCAATCTTTTATATTATACATCCACTCAAAATAAGTTTTTTCCCAGTGTTTTGGAATAAACTTAATCGATCCATTTTCAACAACCTCTATGGCTTTTTTTGCCAAATCTTTTGTTTTTACAAACCACTGCTTTGATATATATGGTTCAATTACAGTCCCACATCTATAACAATGACCAACAGAGTGCACATAATCTTCTATCTTGTAAATCAAATTTGCTTCTTTAAGTTTTTCTATAGTAATTTTTCTTGCTTCAAATCTATCCACACCCTCTAATCCGGGCGCATTGTGCGTCATTTTACCGTAATCATCAATTGCGATTATAATATCCAAATTGTGCCTTTTGCCTACTTCAAAATCATTTACATCATGGGCTGGTGTTATTTTTACAACACCACTACCAAAACTCATATCAACATACTCATCTTCAATAATCTCAATTAGCTTATTAACAAGTGGCAAAACTACTTTTTTACCAACAAGGTGCTTGTAGCGTTCATCTTTTGGGTTAACTGCAACAGCTGTGTCGCCAAATAGTGTTTCTGGCCTTGTAGTGGCAACTACCAAAAAAACGTCTGAATTTTCTAAAAAATATTTTAAATAGTAAAGTTTTGAGTTTTCTTCTTCATACTCTACTTCTAAATCCGATAAAGCCGTGTGGCAGCTTGGACACCAATTTATTATATACTCGCCTTTGTAAATATAGCCTGCATTGTATAACTCAACAAATGCCTTTCTAACGGCCCTTGATAAGCCTTCATCCATTGTAAAGCGCAGTCTTGAAAAATCGCAACTTGCCCCCAGTCTTTTAATTTGGTCTATTATCCTATTACCATAGGTATTTTTCCATTCCCATACTTTTTCAATAAAAGCATCTCTACCAATTTCTTCTTTTTTTATGCCTTTTTTTGCAAGATCGCGCTCTACCATTGTTTGTGTTGCAATACCAGCGTGGTCTGTGCCTGGAAGCCACAGCACACTATAACCACACATACGTTTGTATCTTGCAAAAATGTCCTGGAGTGTCTGGTTTAATGCATGACCAATATGCAAAGCACCTGTAACATTTGGAGGTGGAATTACCATACTGAAAGGTTTTCCATCTTTATTTACTTCTGGTTTAAAAAGATCATTTTCTTCCCAGAATCTGTATATATCTTTTTCAAAATCACTATTATAGGTATCCATAGCTTACGAAATTCTCCTTTTATAAAATATTTTATTTGTTAGCTCTTGTAAACAAATATTAATATTATCAGTATCTTTATAATCACAACAAGCATACCAAAAAGATGGATTTATGCTTATAAATGATGCTTTAAGTTTGGAATCTAAATCAAGTATATCGTTTATCAAATTACTTGGTTTTTCTTTTAATACCACTATAAATGAATCACCGCCTACTCTAAAGAATTCACTGTTGTACTTTGCAAAAACTTCTCTTATAAATTGAGAGAATTTATAAATCAACTGATCTCCAATAATCCTTGAGTATGTAAAATTAATTGTTCTCATATCTTGTAAATCAAGCAACAAAAATTGTACTTTTTTATCTAACCTATGCGAAAATTTTGGTAGATAGTATTTAGAGTAAAAGCCTGTTTCATAATCTATAAAAAATACCATATTTCTCATCTCTTCAAATTGTTTATTATAATCTTGATCATCGCAAATCATATTTTTTGCTTCTAACAAAACTCCAATTGAGTTTCTTAATATGCCTTCGTCAATTTTTCCTTTAAAATTATCAAACATAAATTCTATAGCTTCATCTGGCTTCATTGCTTTTCTATATGGCCTATCTGTTGTTAGTGCATCAAATATATCTGCAATAGTTATAATTTTTGCTTCAAGCATTATCTGTCCATTTTTTAAACCATCAGGGTAACCACTGCCATCTAAAAATTCATGGTGAGATCTTATTATTTTCACAATATCCTCAAAACCTTTTACCTGAGATAATATAAACTCAGAAAATTCAGGGTGTTTTTTTATAAAATTGTATTCTTGCTCTGATAATTTGGAAGGTTTTAGTAAAATTGCATCAGGGATGCCAATTTTTCCTATATCATGTAAAAGTGCAGCCCTTTCTATAACATCAACATTTTTTAATTTTAAATTAATAGCTATTTTTTTAGCATAAAATGCTACACGTTGCATGTGACCTTTGGTGTAAACATCTCTTATTTCAGCTAGATTGGATAAAAGATTTAATGAACTGTTTAAAATAGATTTTGCATTTTCAAGTGATTTTTTTAAATTATTAATAGAAAATAGGTATTTTAATTTTAACTTTATAACATTCAAGAAACTTTCCATGTATTCAAGAGAGTCTTTGAACAAATCTTTCACGCCAAAATTTAAAATAATATCAAAACCATTTTCACAAACAAACGATTGAGCTATAAAATAGTTTAATTTGTTAAATTTCAAAATTTTGTGCAAATAATCTTTGCTATCAATATTATCTACATGAACGATAAAACTTTCGTTACTTATTTTATACAACTTTTTGCAATCAAAAATTATTTGAGCATCAAAATTAGTATATATAGGTTTTATAGTATTGTTTTCTTTTAAAAAAAAACCAAAAAATGTTGCATTAAAAATTTTTTTTAGAGCATACTCGGTTAGTTTTGCAACTTGTTCTATTTCTTGAGTACTATCCAGGCGTTTTGTAAATTCATTTAGATGCAAAAATTGGTTCATTGGAGATTAAATCCTATCTCAAAAGCTTCAATATTTATATCAATCAGTTTGGGACTTAAATTGTCAGAGATCGCTCTGATAAAGTACTTTTTATCTATTTCTATGATTTTTGAAAAGTATCCAAGCATAATTGTATTAACTGCTTTTTGCATGTTATGTTGTTTTGCTACATCATTGAAGTTTACAAGCTTTAAATCCAAAGAGTAACTTTTTAGGTTTTCTTCAATTTGAACTTCGTCTATATTTGCACCAACAATAGGGACTATTCTATCATTCACAAGAAGTTTTGAGTCTGGGTTTAAGTAATCTACATTGCGTAAAGCTTCAAGTTTTTCACTTGCAAACATATAATTTAAACTACCTTTTGCTGGCAGAAAAGAGTAAACTTTTTTACCAAAAACCAAAAATGCATTAACGCTTCCACCCCTTTGACTCATACCATGAACTTCGCTTTTTTTAACATCAAAACTAGCTCTCATTAAAGCCAGAGCGCAAATATTTGATGCAGTAATAATACCATCACCACCCACACCGCAAAATATTATACCTTTATTCATTTGATTCACCTTTTACTATAGCAAGTGTAGGACAAACTTCAGCACACAATGCACATCCTGTACATAAATCTTCAATAATATAGGCTTTACTTTCTTTGTATCCAATCGCAGGACAGCCTATTCTTAAACATCTCTTGCAATCAATGCATTTATCTGCAATTACAAAATAGGGCGTTTCTTTGATTTTTATTGGCGCTAAAACACAGGGTCTTGTAGCAATTATTACACTTAATTCTTTTGTATTTATCTCTTGCTCTATAATTTCTTTGGTTTTTTTGTAATTATACTGGTCAACTTTAAATACTCTTTTTATGCCAATTGAGCGCACTAAATTTTCCAAATCTACCTTTGGAGCAGGTTCATTTTTTATATTAAAACCAGATACAGCATCAGGCTGACCACCAGTCATAGCTGTAATAGAATTATCAAGTATGATTACGGTGTAGGCTACATTATTTACATAAGCATCAATTAATGGCTGGATACCTGTATGCAAAAATGTAGAGTCTCCAATAACAGATACAATCTTGTGATTTTGGCTGGCTTTTGCAATCCCATAGCCCATAGAAATACTGGCACCCATACAAACAGTTGTATGTATACTGGATAATGGTGGTGCTGCACCCAAAGTATAACATCCTATATCTCCTGTTACATATACTTTCAATGAATGCAGTATATCAAATATTGGCCTATGAGGACAGCCCGGACATAAAACAGGTGGTCTTTCCGGCAAATTTTTAGGCACTTCAAAGTATTTTTTATGGCGCTTTTCCAAAACAGATGCTTTAACTAAACCTTCCTCTACAATATCTAAATTAAATTCTCCATCTTGAGGGAAAAACTTTTTACCTTCTACATTATTTATGCCAGCTATTTTGAGTTGCTCTTCAATGTATGGCTCAAGCTCTTCAATAACAATAACTTTTTCTAAGTTTTTAGTAAATTCTTTTGCTAAATCTATAGGAAAAGGCCAACTTAAGCCAATTTTTAAAAAATTTGCTTCTGGCAAAAGTTCTTTTGCATAAAGGTAAGAAACACCGCTTGTTATGATGCCAACGTTTAAACTGCCTTGCTCTATCCTATTTAATGGTGTTTCGTTTGTTAGCTTTTGTAGTTTTGTATTTCTTTCCAACAACTTTTTATGCCTTAAAAGCGCATTTTTTGGCACAAGCACATATTTTGAAATATTTTTAGCTAAAAGTTTATCTTCCGTTCCCCCTAGTTTGTGCATATCAAAATACACAAGCTCTTGGGTGTGAGACACACGTGTTGTAGAACGCAATATTACAGGCGTATCGTATTCTTCGCTTAGAGAAAAAGCATACTGCATAAATCCCATAGCTTCTTTTGCATCAGACGGCTCTAAAATTGGCACTTGTGCAAATTTTGCAAAAAGCCTGGTGTCTTGCTCGTTTTGAGAAGAATGCATCCCAGGATCGTCTGCTACTACAACAACAAAACCAGCATTTACACCAGTATAGGATGAACTCATAAGGCTATCTGCGGCTACATTTAAGCCAACGTGCTTCATTGTGACAAAACTACGTCTACCTGCTATACTTGAGCCAAGTGCCTGCTCAAAAGCACTTTTTTCATTGCTTGCCCACTGAACTTTTATATCTTCAAAAGTTTTTGTATATTCTAAAATCTCACTGGATGGTGTTCCAGGATAGCCGCTTGCAAAGCTCGCGTTTGCCCTGTATGCGCCTATTGCTATTGCTTCATTACCGCTTATTATTTTTCTCAAAATACTCCCCCTGCATATTAGAATCAATTTTTATTATAGTTTTTACATTACCTCTGGGGTTAAAATCTCCTATAATTTCAAGATAAATGGGCTCTAAAAAATTAAACAAAGTGGAATAAATTAAATTTATTGAATCTTCGTGCGATATATACTTGTTTCTAAAACTATTTAAAAATAATTTTAAGCTTTTAAGCTCTACAACGTATTTATCCGGTACGTATTTAATCCTTATTGTGGCAAAATCTGGATAACCACTGCGTGGACACAAACAAGTAAATTCTCCAAACTCAATATGTATTTCAAATTTAAATTCATTCTTATTTTCCCACTTTTCAAGTTTATTGTTTAATATCGCTTCCTCGCCATATCTCATACTCAATAAAGTATACTAAACTTGAAAAGCTTTTTCAAATTTTTCAACCAGACTGCATGTGTGTTTTTTTAAACAAAAAATTTGACATTATAAGTGGTAAATGATTTGGCACGGGAAAATTTTCCACAGGTTTTCCAGATAAAGCATTTTGCATATAATTTAACCATATAGGCAAAGCCATTGTAGCGCCTACTGCGTAAGGCCCACAAGGTTTATAATCATCAAATCCAACCCAAACGCCAGTTACAAGTTGAGGTGTAAAACCCATAAACCAGTTATCTCTAGCATGATTGGATGTGCCAGTTTTTGCTGCTATAGGTCTTCCAAGTGCTTTTGCGTAGACACCTGTGCCTTCTTTTACAACTTTTTCTAACATTTTTGTTAAGATAAATCCTAAATCTTTAGGAAAAACTCTTACTAATTTAGGATTATTTTCGTATACCAATTGATTGTCTTTATTGTAAATCTTTCTTATAAAAATTAATTTTGGTTTTAAACCATAATTATCTATTGTGCAATACACACGGCTTAGTTGCTCTAATGTTACAGAAGATGAACCAAGGGCTATAGTTAAATTATGCGGTATTGGTTCTGTAATACCCAATTTTCTTGCATTGGCAATAACATTTTCAATACCAATTTTATCCAGTAATTTTACTGTCGCAACATTTACAGAATGTGCAAGAGCATACTCAAGTGTAATAGGACCATGGAATCTTAACGTATAATTTTGAGGTGCCCAAACTTTATTGCCGTATCTATACTCAACTGGCTCATCATCAATCTTATCCAAAGGTGTGAAACCTTCCTCTAATGCTGTAAGATAAACAATAGGTTTAAAAGCACTACCTGGCTGCCTTTGAGCTTGAATTGCCCTATCATACTGAGTTTTTTTATAGCTAACTCCACCCACCAAAGCCTCTACATAGCCATTTTTTGGGTCTACAGATATCAAATCTGCTTCCAGATCAGGATTTTTACCATAATGCTCAATCAACCACTTTCTAACATCTACTACGTAATATGGAGCTTTAAGATTTTTTGTGAGCCTTGCTATGCCATTTTTGACTGCTAGATAAGCATAATATTGAAGTTTAGGGTTTAAAGTTGTATATACTTTTAAACCACCTTTATCTACCACTTCTTCACCATAATGTCTAACAAGCCAATTTTTAACATGCTCAATAAAATATCCATCTTTATATTGATATCCATAAGCATAAAACGAACTTTGCTTTCTTAGAACAATTTTAGAATGTACTGCCTGCCAATACTGTTTTTTTGTAATAAACTTATCTTCATACATTCTATCTAAGACATAAAGTGTTCTTTTTTCTGCAAGAGAAGGGTTAACATAAGGATCGTACAATGTCGGTGCCTGGACAAGACCGGCAAGCATAGCTGCTTGAGGTATGGTTAATTGGTCAGCATTTTCATTAAAATATGATTTACTTGCCATTTGAATACCATAAGCACCGTTTCCAAAGTAAACTGTATTTAAATACAGGGTAAGTATCTGATTTTTTGTAAGATGCCTTGATATTTTGTATGATAATACCGCTTCTTTGAGTTTTCTATAAAGCGTCTTTTTAGGCGTCAAATATAAATTTTTGACAAGTTGCTGCGTGAGTGTGCTACCACCCTGCACAACCTTACCATGTATTAAATCTTCAAAAGCTGCCCTCAGAATGCTTCTAAAACTTACTGGTCCATGTTGATAAAATCTGCTATCCTCTGCCGCCAATATAGCTTTTTTCATATTCAAATCAATTTGATTAAATGTTACAATCTGTCTGTTTTGTGGTCCTATAATGGCTATACATTGACCATTTTGAGCATAGATTTTAGTGGGTTTTGAAAACTTTTCTCCATTTAAAAGATTATTAAAATCTTTATTTGTCTGCAAATAAAGCGTATATGCAAACGAACCCAATCCCATAAAAATTAAAAAGAAAAATAAACCAACTATGATAAGAATTTTTTTCATAATTTTAATCGATTCATTTCTTTTTTAAAAACAGAAGAATAAGTCCACCAGATAAAACAAAAAAAATAAATACTCCAATTCCGATGCTAAATGGTGAATTTTGCATAAACCACCTTCAAAATACAAAAAAAATTAAAAAAAATGAAATTATAACAAAAACTACTGATGAGACAAAACCTAACACATCCATTCTTTACAATCCGTTTAACATGATTAATTTTTTTAAAACTTATAACTATATTATAAATCACTCAATCTTTTGAATGTGTTTTGTCTTCAATTATTTTTGTATCCTCGCTATTTGGCGTTTTTTCTTCATCCTTTAATGATTCCTTGAAATTTTTTATACCTTTACCTATACCTGAACCTATCTCTGGCAACTTTTTTGCTCCAAAAATCAAAGCAAATATCAAAACCACAACCATTACATGCCAATCATCCAACATTTTAAAACCTCCTTATTTTGTTCTGCTAAGTATATAAACTATAATATGAAAATTTTATGGAATATTTGTGTAAAAAATTTTAGTAAATGACTCTTTAAAATTGTATTTTATGGAACAATTGTGGCAAAATCACAAACCTCAAAGGTATATTTGCCCATGCTTTTGCGTAATCTACACCAATGCGTGGAGTTTGTTTAATCATTTTCTTATCAATATATAAATTTAAATCCAGTATACAAATTTCTGGTAATTCCAAAAAAATATCAAATTTGTCTTTACAAATCTTTAGCATATTATGTTTCATTGTAATACCCAAAGCCTTCGTAAGCTTTCCTGGGCCATTTGCAAGCATTGAATCTTTTATAAATCCTCTTCTTTTTCTCATCAAATCAATACCTATTATCGGAACAATACCTCTTATTAAAATACCATGTGGTATATTTTCTTTATTCGTCACTACATTCAGCATCACATGACCTCTACATGTGTGCACATACAATATGCCACCTTCCCTATACAAAGCAGCATTTCTTTTTGTAATTTTATTTTTATGAGCATGGCAAGCAAGATCGATTGAACCAAAATAACCTTCTGTTTCGCAAATTATACCTCCACTTAAGCCCTCATTTGTATTTGTAATAAGTAATTTACCCAAAAGTTGTCTTGCTATTTGCTGTATATCGTTTCTGACAAAAAATGATCTATCAAGTATTTCTAATTTTTTTATATCAAGATTTTGAATTTCTTCTAAATTTAACATAAAAATTCTATTTAGTTTTAAAATCCCAATACTCAACTAGCTTATAGGCAATACAGGCTACCAAAATATTACCAAAAAACATTTAACTTAAAGTTTACGTGAAATTAAATTTTTAAAAATCGCTCAAAAATTAAAAAATCAAATATTTAATATTTCTTTCATCCATTTTAGGTAGTCTAAATTTAATTTTTGAATATCAATCTCTACTATTTCAGGTGTTTTGTAGTTATGTAAAAGCTTTATTGCGCTTTCGACTTTGTTATACAAACTACTATGTGTTTTTATTATGCATAAGTACTCATCTGTATGTTCAAATTTACCTTCATAAATATAAAAACTTTCAATTAGGCCTATAATCTGACAACATGCTGCAAGTCTTTGTTCAACTAAATAATTGGCAATACGCTTAAGTGTTTCTTTTTTATCTGAAGTTGTAAGAATAATTACAAAATCACTCATAATTTTTATATTAACAAAAAAGCTCCCCGCTTTCAAGCAGGAAGCCTATGCAAACAAAGAGGGGGCTATGTAAATATAATATGTCCATCTAATGACATTTCGTAAAACTGACCCACTGTTACAATATCATCCATCTGTTCGCAAAAATCATCTTTCTTTAAATGAAACATATCCACAGTTGCTTTGCAAGCATATATTTTACCGCCTGCATCATGTATCATTTCTATGAATTCACCAACTGGTGGTATATCCAATTTTTCCATTTCTTTTTTCATTTGAGCAGTAGCAAAACTAGACATACCAGGCAATATACCAATTAAAGAAGGTATATGTAGTGCGGGATTGCCAACAGTTGCTACTTTTAGCTTATTCATTCTAGACTTAATAATCGCATCTAGACCAAAAAATGTAAAAAACAATATTGCCTCATGACCTTCCATTAAGGCTCCATTTGCCATTATAAGACCAGGATAAACCCCATCTAGAGAACCTTTTGATATAATAATAGAAATTTTACTCATAAAAACCTCTAAACGCAACCAACTGGTTTTTTGATACCAGCGATTTTAGCTGCTTTTTTAGCTGGCCCTTTGGGAAACAATTCGTATAATTCTTTTGTAGACACACCGCTTTCTTTTGTTAATTTTCTCATAGAAGGGCCAGTGCCGTGTTCTTTAAATTCTTTTTGCATAAACTCAATTACAACCCAATGCCTATCGGTTAGCTTATCAATTCCTTCTTGCTTAGCTATAACTTCAGCTACTTCTTTACTCCAATCAGAAAAATTCACTAAATAACCCTCATCATCCGTTTGAATACTTTTTTCTCCAACAATTAAAACTCCCATAAAAAACCTCCAAATTTTTATTGTTTTTGGTTTAGCTTGTTAAAATGTTCTAAAAAACTTACAAAAAATGCCAAAGTTGTTTTTATTTCTTTACTATTTAAAAGCTTTACCATACCTAAAAATGATAAATCATCAGCTTTTTTTGTATCAGCTAATTTTAAAGCTTTAAATGTGAGCAAAAGTGTCTTGCTAAAACGGTTTACATCTTCAACCGTAATATTTTTTACTAAATCATTCATCAAACTTTTAAATTCTTTTAATAACGAAAAATAGCCAATTTTTTCTAAATTATCCAAGTAATCTTGCGTAGAAATTGCTATTTCTCTTGTTAAAGGCTCAAAAGATTCCCAAAAATCTATTAAACTTTCCAATCTATTAAATAGCTTTGTTAAATTATCAATATTTCGTGCGAGTTTTTTTAGAAAATAAAATACATTATCTATACTTGCATACTCAGAAACTTCTTCAAGATTTTTTAATGCTATATCGTATACACTCTCCCCTATTTTCATCAAATCTGCATTTAAATCTTCCATCGATTTTCTATGGGTTTTTTGAGCATATACTTCTTCCAGGACTATATCGAGTTTTTTGTTAACTACATCTAATTTTTCTTGTATATCATTCCCTCTTTCATTAACTTTATTCTATTATATTCTTTTTTTTGATTAAAAACCTTGACTTTTTTGATTTAGGAATATAATGCTATTATGAAGACAAAAGAAGTTTTAAACCTGTTGCGTATTACACGCCAAACACTTACTAAATATGTCAAAAACGGAACAATAAGAGTAACTGTTCTTCCAAGCGGACATTATGATTATAACGATGAAGATGTATATAAGATATTTAACAAAGGCATAAACCGCCAGACTGTGATATATGCAAGAGTGTCAACAAGGAAACAAAAACAGGATTTGGAAAACCAAATAGAAATGCTCAAAACATTCTGTTACTCAAACGGCTGGACTATTAATGCAGTATTTTCCGACATTGCATCCGGTATAAGTTTTAAAGACAGAAAAGAGTTTTTTAATATGCTTGATTTAGTCATAGCAGGAAAAATAGAAAGAGTAATTATTTCATACAAAGACAGGCTTTCAAGGGTTGGTTTTGATTTATTTGATTATCTGTTTAAAAAATACAATACGCAAATAGTTGTTGTAAACGAAATTGGTTCTAAAAAACTGGACAGCGAAGAGATATTTGAAGAAATAGTAAGCCTGCTTCATTGCTACTCTATGAAACTCTACAGCAAAAGAAAAAAAACGCTCATAGATCAGCTTATTAAGGAAGACATCAGTAATGATTAAATCTGTTTTGTTTACTTCTAAATATTACAATAAAACTAAAGGCGAAGACGTTTTTGCTGTGCTGAAACGAACAACAGAGATTAAAAACAATCTTTCTGAGTGTATTTACGCTAATAGGCATCTCCTCTTAGTTTCAGACGGCATTAAAAAGCTTAACGCACTTTACAGCAGTGTTAATCTTTACAATGATGAAACAGCTGAAAATCCAACGAAAGACCCGCTTATACTTTCATGGAACATCCAGAAAGAACACCAAATGCTTGTAGATAAGTATAAAAACGCTTTAAACAAGCGCCTGCAGAACTTCAAAGTCAGATTGCAAAGTGAAATGATTATAGAACGCTACAAAAAAGACACAAAATATGCTAAAAAAGGCGATACAAAGCGTTTTGAAATAAAATTCAAATCAACAAAACTTACAAAGTTTGTCAAATACCTTGTTTACCTTGAGTTAGACAAAGACATACTGCCACAGCTTAAAAATGAAGGTATTACAGCTTTATATGAGTATTACAAAACCAAGCCTTATTTTGCCCGCATTGTAAACCTTGCAAAAAACATACAAACAAGAATTTTAAACAAATTAAAGCTCATAAAGTTTACAGAAACATCTTCTTTACTCCTAGACCACACTGTAAATAAAGCCCGCATTGATTACGATAATGAAAATACTCTGTATAAATACTGGTTTGTATTTAGAATGAAAAACGGCAGAGAATTTAGATTGCCGCTGCAGATAAACGGTGATTACCACAACGAAACCAGAAAGCCTAAAGCAAAAGAATTTGTCATTTATCCGTCTGCTAAAGGCAATAAGATAAACATAGCAACTGTCTATGAAGCAAAGAAACCTGAATTCAAACCTTACAGTAAATCCATAGGTATGGACTTGAATCTTAAAAACAACTTTGCCACTCTTTCTGATGGTTACATAGTAGATTACGACCGAAACTATATGAAACGTATTGTGTCAAACCTTAAAGAGTTAGATCAAATAGGTTATCAGAATCTAACAGCTAAACAGCTTAAAAAACTTAAAAAAATATACAGACAGCTTGACTGGTATGTATCTTATCTCATATATAGTCTCTTAAACTATCTTGAAAAAAACAGCATTACAGACCTTGTAATAGAAGACCTTTTGTTATCCGGTAAATTCGGCATCAATGAAGAATTTGACATAAAATACTCAAGACTTTCCAAACTCCTGCACTTATCTAATGTTAAAAACAAACTTATTACCCAGGCAGAAAAAAGAGGCATCAGGGTTCATATTACTCCAAGCCACTATACTTCTCAAACCTGCCCGGTATGCGGACATATATCAAGATCAAATAGAAAAACCCAGGAAGATTTTGAGTGTGAAAATTGCGGACACAAAGCTAACGCAGACTTAAACGCAAGTAAAAATATTCTTTTAAGATTTGTTTCAGATGTTCTGAAAACAAATCTTCATAATACCGATGATTACGGCAGATTAACGCCTAAGAAACTCAACAAATGGACAATTAAAAACATACTCAATCGGTATTATGAAGGCATCAGGCAGTGTTGCATCACCCCGTTTGTGCCTGATCCGTTAGGTGGTGGTAACACAGAATTTATTAAAAATGCTAACAACGTTTAACGGAGTTAATAAAATCGTGGGTGTGGGTCAAACCATATTCTCACATAGGTTTGACAAAGGCTGCAAATGATATTGATAATATAGTTAAGCATATGAATCTTCCACATGACATTAGCTATTCTATTGGTGGCTATTACAAACAACAAACAAAAAGTTTTCAAAATATGTATCTAATACTAACGATAGCGCTTTTTATTTTGCTAATACTTTTTGGTTTTCAATTTTCAAGCCAAAAATGTGCTATAGTTGCAATAATAGTTATTAGCTCTACTGCGAGTTTTTCTTTATTGTCACTTTTAATAGCGCGACTAAATCTTGATAGTACAGCTTTTTAGGCATACTGCTTGTATTTGCTATTGTAGTAAACAATATAATACTCATATTTACAAGATCAAAACAATTAAGCAAAACTCACACGCACAAAAGTGTAGCCCTTGCTGTTCGTAGCAGATTAAGACCAATTATTATGACAATGAGCGCTGATATTGTTGGTTTTTTGCCTTTAGCCATAGGTATTGGCAAAGGTACTGATTTATTGAAACCCCTTACTACTGCTACTATTGGTGGTTTGATTTTTGGTGCTTTTGCATCTCTAATAATAGCTCCTTCTTTGTTCAGTTTGTTTAGTATTGTAAAATATAAAAAATAAAGGACAACTTAAATTTTCACACTTTATGGTTTTAAGTTATAAAAATTGAATAAAAATAATCAAAAAATGAAACTTGCATTTAGAAAAGACATATAAGATAATTTATTATGACCTTGATATTTATTTGTCTATTAATAGCACAAGCATCTCTTCTAAACTATTCTGGTAATCTTTATTGTGTTTTTATAGGTTAATACAATCAATTTCTACAAGCAAACTTTTAACTAATTTTATCCATTATCTTTTAGATTAAAAATAGACATAAGAATTACCCCTCAAAGCTTCTAAACTATTGTTCCCTCTATGTATACAATATTAGCAATTTTCAAGTTTTTGTACAAAATCTAGCATTTTTTGATTTCAAACTGATAGATCTAATGTATCAGCAACAAATTATATTTGAATTTAAAGCACTATAGTATATAATGGTAATAATGATTGAATGTAGAAACATTGTTAAAAAGTATAAAACAAAAGTGGCTGTGGCAGGCATTAATTTAATTGCAAAAAAAGGTGAAATTGTAGGACTACTTGGTCCAAATGGTGCAGGCAAGACAACAACATTTTATATGATATCAGGTTTTATCAGACCAACTAGCGGTCAAATTTTTCTTGACGGTCAAGAAATCACAAAGATGCCAATACACAAGCGTTCAAAAATAGGCATTTCATATCTTCCGCAAGAACCTTCTGTATTTAGCGGATTAACAGTGGAACAAAATATTTATGCTGTACTTGAGTTTGTTGATATAAAAAACAAAAAAGAGCGTTTAGAGGAGTTGCTTTCTGAATTTAACTTAACCAGCATAAGAAAAACTAAAGCATATGCGGTAAGCGGTGGCGAAAGACGAAGAGTCGAAGTAGCCAGAGCCCTTGCAACAAATCCTAAATTTTTACTACTAGACGAACCTTTTTCTGGTATTGATCCTTTAATGGTTGAACAATTAAAAAAAATGATATTTGATCTCAAAGAAAGAGGTTTGGGAATAATTATTACAGACCATAATGTAAGGGAAACGCTTGATATAGTAAATAAAGCATACATATTATATGATGGAAAGGTTATAAAAGAAGGTTCTAAAATGGATATTGTAAATGATGAGCGGTTGGCTAAAATATATCTAGGCGAAACATTTAAACTATAAACTTATGGTAGAGCTAAGGCATGAATTAAATATAAATTTAGGTCTTATTCTTACTCACCAACTTGATTTATCGCTTAAAATTTTAAGTGCAAGTCTGATAGAGTTACAAGAACAAATTGATGAAATAGTTTTGCAAAATCCATTAATTGATATAGATGCAAATTATCGTACTGCGCCAAACAACTATTTTGAAAGTAAATTTAAAGAAATAAATCAAAACTATAAAGTTAAATTTGAAAGTGAAGAAGAATATGATGAATTAGACTTTATTGAACAAGAAACTACATTCGAACAAAAATTACTACAAGATTTGGTTTTATCTTATAATTTGAATCAAAAAGAAATACAAATTGCTGAGCAAATAATATACAACTTAGATGAAAAAGGTTATTTTTTAGATCACGGTCTAGATAAAAAATATGAGTATATCAGAAGATTAATAATGAACCTCGAACCATTAGGTGTGGGCACTAAAAATGTTCAAGAGTTTTTTCATTTACAAAATGAATTTTTTTATAAAAACGAACCTTATTTTAATAAATTAAATGAATTTTTAGATACAATTTTTACTTTTGGTCTTGATCTAAAAAAACTTCAAAAATTCAATCTAAACGATAAACAGGTACAGTTTTTTTTAGAAAAAATAAAAGCTTTTAGGCCTTATCCTTTATATGGCTATATAAAGTCACGTCAGGAAGATTTTTTATATTACGATATAGAAATAAAGCAAATTGGTAACGAATTTATACCCATCGTGAATGATGAATTTTCAAATAAATTAATAGTAAATGAAACACTTATCAATCAGATTAAAGACGTAGATTTCCTAAAGGAAAAACTTAAAGAAATTAAAATACTCCACGATGCTATAAATATGCGCTATCAAACGCTTTTAAAAATCGCAAATATTGTTGTGCAAAAACAGAGGCTTTTTTTTGAAAAAGGCGTGCTTACACCCCTTTCTATGTCTCAAATAGCTATGCATATAGGATATAGTGTTTCTACAATAAGTCGAGCACTTTCAAATAAATATATTTTATTTAAATCTAAAATTTACCCATTTAAAGTATTCTTCTCAAGTGCATCAAAAGAAGGTATATCAAAGCATAGAATATTAGAAATAATAAAAGCTGCCATTGCTCAAGAAGACGCTTCAAATCCACTCGATGATGAATCTCTAAGACAGATATTGATAAAACACAATATTAATGTAACAAGACGCGCAGTTGTAAAATATAGACAAGAACTTAAAATCCCAAAGGCAAAGGATAGAAAAAGCGAGTTTCTTTTATAATGTCTAAAAAAAACAAAAGTAAAAGAATTTATATAAAAGGTCTATTTAAAATAGAAAAAACACATTACTCAATAATTACAGACAAAAATACTTACAGTATTGAAAAAGAATTTTTTGATTTTTCAGATAAATTTGCTCAAGATAGTGATGAAGTTGAAGCACTTTTTATTTGGGCAAAACATCCAAAAGCAAAATTGTTAAATGTTGCAAAAAGGTACAATGAATACGTAGTTGGTTATATAAAAAAAATAAATTCTAATTATTTTTTTGAACCTTTAAAAACAAAATTTCTTGTTAAACTCTCAGGCCAAGCTGAGGAAGGTAAGCTTGTTAAAGCTAGAATTATACAGCAAAAAAATACTGAGTTTGCAAAAATTGTTGAAGTCTACTCTAATTCATCTTTAAATGACGAATTAATTGTAATAGACAAATATAGCTTGCCAACAGAATTTAGCCCGGAAGTTGAAAAAGAACTTCAATCTATAAATGAACCAAACGAGAAAGATTTTATTGGAAGAAGTGATTTTCGAAACTTAAGAACCATAACTATTGACGGTGCTGATGCTAAAGATTTTGATGATGCAATTGATATAGAGTTTTTAAAAAATGGCTATAGGTTATATGTGCATATTGCTGATGTAAGCTATTATGTTAAAGACAACAGCGCAATCGAAAAAAGTGCCTTTGAGCGAGGCTTTAGTGTATATTTTCCTCAAAGCAACATACCGATGTTACCAAGAAAACTTTCTGACGATATTTGCTCACTTGTTCCAGATAAAGACAGACTTGCATTTACAGTTATTATAGATTTTGACAAAAAAGGTAATCGAAAGTCATTTAAGTTTACAAAAAGCATTATAAGAAATAAAAATCGCCTTACATATGATTTTGTAGAAAATTGTTTGAACGATTTGGTGGATTGTGAAGAAAACTTAAAGTCTTATTTGCAAAAAATGAAAATTTTAGCTAAAATTTTACATGCAAGAAGATTCTTAAAAGGAAGTCTTGATTTGGACATTAAAGAAGCCACTTTTATAATAAATAACAACGAAATAGTAAATGTCATACAAAAACCAAGATTGTTTTCTTATTCAATAATAGAAGAATTTATGTTGGCTGCAAATAAAACTGTTGCCGACTACCTAAACAATAAAACAATTTTTTTGCGTAGAATACATGAAAAACCCCAAATAACTAAACTTATGGATTTAAGCAATCAACTCAAAGAAATGGGTTATGCATTCCCTAAAAAACCAAATGCAAAAAAAATGCAAAAATTTATCTGGTCAATAGAGGAAACAAAAAGAAGCATTATATCAAAAATAATTTTAAAAAGTATGGAAAGAGCAGAATACTCACTAGAGGAAATCCCACATTTTGCACTTGGTTTTGAAAATTATACGCACTTTACATCGCCCATTAGGCGCTTTCCTGATTTGATAGTACATAAAATACTTCAAGCTACATTACTTAATAAAAAAAAATATTCCCACAAAAGGCTTGAAATTATAGTTAAACAAGTACAAAAAAGAGAACTTATTACAGAAGCTGCCGAATACTTTGCAAAAGATATAAAGCAAGCAAGACTTATTGAAAAATATATTGGTAAAATTTTTAATGGTACAATTGTTTATATGATAGGAAGTGGTATGTTTATTGAACTAAAAGAAATGTTTGTAGAAGGATTTTTATCATACAGTGCTTTGAAAGATGACTTTTATACATTTTTTGACCAAAAACAAATGATAATTGGAAGAAAAACAAAAAAAATTTTTAGACTAGGTGATTCTATAAAAGTCAAACCTATAAAAGTTGATATTTATGAAGGAAAAATAGATTTAGAGCCAGTATAAGGAGTAAATATGAAGGTTTGTGTTAACATCGGCTTTGGCAATATTGTAAACAAAGAAAGGGTTATAGCCATATTAAACCCAGATTCAACACCAATCAAAAAATTAAAAGATGAATTTAAAAATACTGGCAAAATAATTGATGCTACAAAAGGAAAAAAAACACGCGCTATATTGATAACAGATTCAGGACATATTATAATGTCTGCAATTGCGCCTCAAACATTAGCTGAGCGCATAAATGAGACTTAGACTATGATTATTATTATTTCAAGCCCAAGTGGCGTGGGCAAAACAACAGTTGCAAAAGAACTTGAAAAATCAAATTTTGAGCGTATTGTAACTTATACTTCAAGACCAAAGCGTCCAATTGAAACAGAAGGGGTTGATTATTATTTCATAGAAAAAGAAAAATTTAATGAATTAATTAAGCAGGGTTTTTTTGCAGAGTTTTCATTGGTGCATGATAATTTTTATGGTATATCAAAAGAATCTTTAAAGTCAAATTCTAAACACAAAATACTCACCATAGATGTCCAAGGTGCTGCTAAAATAAAAAAAATTATGCCTTCTGTTGTAACAATTTTTTTACTTCCACCTTCTTTTGAAGAATGGATGAAAAGAATAAATAAAACCCAAAGAAATAACTTTGATATACGTTTAAAAAATGCTATAAAAGAATTGGATGAGGTATGGAATTTCGAGTATGCTATTGTGAATTACTCAGTAGAAAAAACCGTTAAACAAATTCAAACAATTGTATATTGCGAAGAAGTAAAATGTAAAGAAAATATAAAAAGTTTAATAAGTGAGCTAAAATCTAACATTAAGCAATATGAGGAGGATTAATGGAAACAACTGTTGAGCTTGTATATAAGGCACTAGAACACATTGAAAGCAAATACGCTTTAGTAAAAGCAGCAGCAATTAGAACCCACGCGCTTTACAGAGGAGATAAACCTCTTATAAATATTAAACCAAATACACACAAAAATACTGTTATAGCATTAAAAGAAATAGCTCAAGGATATTGGAGTATAAAATAGAACCAGACATTGAGATTGCATATAAAGATTTAATAGAAACTATAAAGGATGCATGTCTAAAGCAACAAAAGAGTAATTTAAATTTTGAACTTATAGATAAAGCTTTTTTGTTTGCTTATGAAAAGCATAAAACTCAAAAGCGTGCTTCAAATGAAAGTTACATTATCCATCCAATAAATACAGCAAAAATCGTAACTAGATTGATATTAGATGAAAATACAATAGCAGCTGCACTTTTGCATGATGTTTTAGAAGATACGCAAACAAAAGAAGAAGAAATAGAAAATGCTTTTGGATCTGATATATTGATGCTAGTTAAAGCATTAACCAAAATTGAATCTTTGCAATACAAAAGCGTAGAACAAAAACAAGCAGATAACTTTAGAAAGCTTTTGATTTCAGTTGCAAATGATCTAAGGGTTATTCTTATAAAACTGGCAGACAGATTACACAATATGCGTACCATTGTTTATTTAAATGAAGAAAAAAGACAAAGAATAGCCCGTGAAACACTTGATATCTATGCACCTATGGCCCATAGACTTGGAATATACTGGCTCAAAAGCGAACTTGAAGACAGAAGCTTTGAAATTATAGATTATAAAACTTATAATAAAATAAAATCTTACCTGGAAAATATTTTGGAAAAAAAAGAAGAATATATAAGGTTTATAGAAAATTCTTTAAAGGAAGATTTATTGCAAAACAATATTAAATGCGAAGTTAACGGACGAGTAAAACACATATACAGTATATATACCAAAATGCAAAGAAAAAATATTGATCTTGATAGTATTTATGATTTTGTAGCTTTTAGAATCATAACAGACACAGAAAGGGATTGTTACAATGCATTAGGTGTGGTGCACAAGCTTTACAAACCTCTTCCAAATCGCTTTAAAGATTACATCGCCCTTCCCAAACAAAATATGTATCAATCGTTGCATACAACTGTTTTTGGACCAGGTGATGTTATACTTGAGATCCAAATTAGAACAAAAAAAATGCATGAAATAAACGAAGAAGGTTTGGCTGCTCATTGGCGTTACAAAGAAGGCAAAAAATTTAACCTAAATGATAAAATGTTTGTGTGGCTAAGAAAACTCCTTGAAAATACACAAAGTGAAAGTTCACAGGAATTTCTAAGAAACATGAAAAATGATTTGGAAAGTGGTGAAATATATGTCTTTACACCTGCTGGCGATTTAAAAGTTCTGCCTAGAGGTTCAACCTGTGTTGACTTTGCATATGAAATTCATACACAAATTGGAGATATGTGCACAGGTGCTAAAGTCAATAATAAAATAGTGCCTCTAAGACATGAATTGCAAAGTGGTGATATTGTAGAAATCCTAACAAGCCCATCTCATAAGCCCTCAAGAGATTGGCTTTCTTTTGTAAAGACATCAAAGGCAAGAAACAAAATAAAACAAAGCGTAAGAGAATTAGAAAAACAAGAAATGGTTGCAATAGGCAAAAATCTATTATCAAAAGAATTGCTAAGGCACAATATAACTCTTACCTCTTATCTTAAGTCTAAAACCTTTAAAGATATGCTTTCAAGTTTAGGATTTGCAAAGGAAGATGACTTATTTGAAAATATAGGACTAAAAAAAATAAATCCCCAAAACCTGCTAAGCTCTTTAGAACCTCAAAAAGATACAAAGAAAAAAGAAATCGACGCTCAGGCAAAATCTGAATTTATGATTACTATTGACGGCACAAACAACTTTGATATAAAATTAGCAAAATGTTGCAGTCCTGTTGTAGGAGATGAAATTATTGGGTATATTTCAAAAAAAGGTATTATTATGATACATAGACTTGATTGTGAAAATATTGCAAAAATTGGTTATAATTCAGAACGCCTAATTAAGGCTCAATGGCAAGAATCTAAAAAGAAAATTAAAACCATTCTCACTGTACACGCAAAAGATACACTTGGTTTAATATCAAAAATTTCTTCTGCAATAGCAAATTTAAATATAAATATAACAGACTTTAAAATGAAAAAAAAATCAGAAAAAGATATATTTTTACTTGAAATAGAAGTATCTAGTATCAAAGAAATAAATGAATGCATAAATGCACTATCAAAAGAACCGAGCATTATCAAAGTTGAAAGAGGATTAAAAAAAGATTTTAGAAGAGGAGAATAATAAAATGACTAGCTTGTTAGGTAAACTTATTAATTACTTTTCAAATGACATAGCAATTGATCTTGGAACAGCAAACACAGTTGTTTATGCAAATGGCAAAGGTATTATACTAAACGAACCAAGTGTTGTTGCAGTAAAAAAAGAATCAAATGGTGTTGAAAAAGTATTGGCAGTAGGTAAAGAAGCTAAAGAAATGGTTGGTAGAACACCAGGTAATATTACAGCAATAAGACCTATGAAAGATGGAGTTATTGCAGATTTTGAAATAGCAGAGCGAATGATAAGGTATTTTATCAAAAAATCAAAGAACTCAAGAACAATATTTAAACCAAGAATTATAATAGCTGTACCTCATGGAATTACTCAAGTTGAAAAAAAGGCAGTAAAGGATGCAGCAAACGATGCAGGAGCAAGAGAAGTATATTTAATAGAGGAACCCATGAGTGCAGCAATTGGTGCTGGCCTACCAGTCCAAGAAGCAATAGGCTCAATGATAGTAGATATTGGTGGTGGTACTACAGAAGTTGCCGTTATTTCACTTGGAGGTATTGTCAATAGTGTTTCTATTAAATGTGGCGGCGATAAATTAGATGCAGCTATAGCTAGCTACATAAAGAAAAAATATTCACTACTAATTGGCGAATCAAGCGCAGAAAACATTAAAATAAACTACGGAAGCGCTTATCCTCAAGAAAATGACAGCCAAAAAATATCAATTAAAGGCATTGATTTAATAACAGGCATACCAACCTCAATAGAAATTACGGTAGAAGAAATTAGAGATGCAATAAAAGAGCCTATACAGTTAATTGTTAATGCTGTAAAAGATGCGCTTGAGCAAACTCCACCCGAACTTGCAAGTGATATTGTAGACAATGGTATTACACTAACTGGTGGTGGATCTCAAATAAAAGGTTTGGATACACTGATTTCAAAAGAAACTGGTTTATCTGTAAAGGTTTTTGAACAACCACTACTTGCTGTTGTCTTAGGAGCTGGAAAAGTACTTGAAAATCTTGATTTTCTAAGTGAAGTTACAATTGAATGAAAAAACTCATTATATATGCGTTACTTGCTTTTATTCTTTCACTCATAAATTACTATACAGATTTTAGTTTTTTTATTGCAAAGAGTTTATTGTATATTGCAAATCCAGTTGAAACTCAAAGCTTTTATGCTTTGGATTCAATTTCAAATATTGCAAAAAACTACATAATCTTGCAAAATGCTCAAAAAGAAAATAGACATTTAAAAAATGAAATTAATAAATTAAATTTAGAAAATAAGATTTTGCAAGCAAAACTTCGCAATATTGATACTTCCATTGCACCAAATTTAATAAAATGTCCATTTATATTTAAAGATTTCTCTGATATTAATTATATTTACATAAAATCAAATGCACCTGAAAAAGACATCCTTCATAAAACAGTTGTATCTCAAAAACTCAATTTAGTTGGAACAGTGGAATCAAAATTAGGCAATCTTTATGCAGTAAAAACAATATTCAATAGTAATTTTGTAGCAGATTGTTTTATAGTACACGAGGGTAAATATTACAGAGGTATTTTCAAAGGTTCACTAAATCAACCTAAAATAGAATTTTTAAATACACAAAGTCATATACAAAAAAATGATTTAGTAATAACGTCTGGTTTGATAGGTAATATACCACCAAATATAAATATCGGTACAGTTGAAAAGATTTACGAAGTTAGAGGCTTTTACAAAGTCGCTATAGTTAAAGTTGACAAAACATTTTTAAATGATAGTTTTGTTTTTGTGGTTAAATAGATGAAATTTTTGATTTTAACAGTTATTTTTATTATAGCATGTGCATTTTCAATATTTAGCAGCTATATGTTTTTTATACCTTATAACTTTTTTTCTTTTTTAATAATTATCATACTTGCTTTATCCAATAATACACAATCCAGCTCTAAAAGTAATAACAAGCTCTACCTTGTAGCTTTTTTTGGAGGTTTTTTATTGGATAGTTTACAGCATAATACAATTTTTTATAATGCAATTATCTTTTCTTTTATAGTTTTTTTAAATGATTTTTTAAAAAATATGTTTGGCTCTAAATTTGTTTATATTTTTTTATTATTTATTGCTATATACGATAATTTGGTATTTAAAATACCCGTTTTTACTTCATTATTAAATCTTTTTTTGCTATTAGTTTTTTATCATATTACTAAAAGACTTCTGCAAATTAACTATGCCAAGAAAGATTGATATTCCTGTATCAAAAAATTTTACCACAGCAAAAAATTACATTAAATTTATTTTACTTATAGCAACAATTATAATTATAGGCAGGTTATTTTATCTGCAAGTTATAAACTATAACCAATATAATGAAATGGCAAAAAATAACTGCTTGCGCCTTATTGGGATAAGACCAGCACGTGGTGAAATTTTAACTTCTGATAATTATATTATTGCATCAAATGAACCGTCATTTACATTGTATTTTACAAGAAATATTAAAACCGACCAAAAAGAAATAGATCTATTATCCAAAATCCTTAATGAACCTAAAAATAAAATTGAAAAAAAAATTAATTCTATCGGCTACTTTTCAACTCAAATACTAGCAAATAATATAAGTCATGACCAAGTTTTTGAGATATTATCGCATAAAAATACATTAAAAAATGTTGATGTTGAAATAGAACCAAAAAGAGTTTACCTTGGAAACCCATATATTTACGCAAGTGTTGTAGGATATATTCAAGAAGCCAATCAGCAAGACATTGAAAAAGGTGCAATTCCAGGCTCATATGTTGGACAAATGGGCGTTGAAAAAATATTTAATAAACAGCTAGAAGGCGTTTGGGGCTATAAAGAAGTAGAACGTAATGTTTCTGGCACAACGGTAAAGGTTTTAGGCCAGCAAAATCCAATAAAAGGAGAAAACATACGATTAACCATAAACTATAAAGCTCAACAAATAGCCTATGATGCACTTGGTAATTATAAAGGGGCTGTTGTTATTCTAAAAAGCAACGGTGATGTGTTAGCCCTGGTAAGCAAACCATCTTTTAATCCCAATGATTTTGTTGAAGGCATAAGTGAAGCTGAATGGAAACAATTACAAGAAGGCGACAAAATTTCCCTTTTTAATAGAGCTGTTCAGGGCGCATACCCTCCAGGCTCAACAATCAAACCTTTTTTAATTTTTGCTGCACTTCAAAAAGGCATTATAACGCCTGATACCTATTTATACTGCCCTTACGAAATTAAAATTGGCAAATATACTTTTAAAGATTGGAAACCGGGTGGTTTTGGCAAAATTAATCTATATACAGCTTTAGCTGGATCATCAGATGTTTTTATGTATCAGATAGGTATGAAATTGGGTATAAAAACTATTGATGAATATTTGCAGAAATTTGGGTTTGGTAAAAGTGTAGGTTTATTTGGATATGAATCAAAAGGAATTATTGCGTCTCCGCGATATAAATATGAAATGTATCATACACCATGGTATTTAGGAGATACAATTACAAGTGCTATTGGACAAGCCTATACACTTGTTACGCCACTGCAACTTGCTGTTGCATTTTCTGTAATAGCAAACGATGGAATTGCCTATAAGCCTAGATTAAGTTATATCCAGCCCCATGAAATTCTATATGATATTAAAAATGCCAAAAAAGATTTTGAAATCATCAAAGATGCGCTTGAGTTAACCGTATCAAGCCCGGTTGGCACAGCCCACAATGCTTACATCCCAAACTTAACTATATGTGGCAAAACAGGCACAGCTCAGGTTGTGACAAGTCAACAGCTAAATACGTTACTTGTAAATAGTAACTGGGATTTAAACAAAATCAGAAAATATTTACCTCAAGCATGGTTTGCTTCATTTGCACCAAAACATCACCCTCAGATAATCATGGTAGTGTTTTTGGAGCATGGCTATGATAGTCACTATGCAGCAGCTGTTTCAAAAAAAATTTATGAGGGATTATTAAAATATCATTTGATAGAACCAAATAAATAAGCTATAGGATTTTTTCATAAATACGATAAGTTTTATAATGTTCTGCATTCATTGATAAAATAGCTTTATTAATTTTATCGTTGTCTTCTAATGTCCACGAAAGCTCACCGCCTTTTCCGTTTCTTTTTTCAACAACCTCAAAACTTTTAAGATATAAAAGCAAATCAATACCCAACTTTCTATATTCTGGTAAGATTCCAAGTGTAATAAGTCTGTAATTATCAATTTTAGGTAATGCTGACATAATTGAAACCAAATTCAAAGGTGTTATAGAACCTTTTGCTTTTTTTAAAATATAATTAAAATCAGGTATAATTGCAGAGTAAGCACAAGGAATTCCGTCTTTTTCTGCAATTATAACAAGTTCTGAGCTTACTAGATTTTTCATATCATTTGATAAATAAAAAAATTCTTCTTTGGTTGGAGGTACAAATCCCCAGTTATCAGCCCAGGCTTTAGAGTATATGCCCCATAAAATTTCTAAATCTCGTTTAAAATGTTTTTTTGAAAGATTTCTTAAAGTAATATTGTATTTTTTTGCAATCTTTTTGCTTAATTCTATATACTTTTGGTTAGGCTTGTTTGCCACAGATAAATAAAAAGCATATAGATCTTTTGCCTTTTTGAAGCCATAATTTTCGATTAATTCAATATAGTACTTAGGGTTATAAGGCATCATATAAACTGGTTCTTGAAAATAACCTTCATATAATACTGCGCAGGTATGGTTAAGTGAAGGGTTTGCGGGTCCCCTTATGGATTTTAAACCATTTTGTCTCAAATAATCGCTTGCAGCATCAAATAAGGCTTTTGCAACTTCATAATCATCAATGCATTCAAAAAACCCAAAAAAACCAACTTTGTCTTTATGATAATCATTGTGCCATTTATTAACAATAGCAGCTATCCTACCAAGTATTTTATTTTCTTTTTTGTAAAGAAATAGTTTTATTTTGGCATTTTTATAAAATGGATTTTTCTGGTCAAATAATTTTTTTTCTTCAAAACGCAACGGCGGCACCCAAAATTTGTCTTTTTGGTATAATAAAAAGGGAAAATCGATAAATTCTTTTAATAAATTGTTGCCAGTTACCTCAACAATCATATAACGCCTAATTTTTTGCCTACTTTTGTAATTTTTTCAATAGCAAAATCTATCTGATCAAATGTATGTGTAGCCATCAAACTTAATCTTATGAGAGCTTTGTTTTTTGGTACAGCAGGCGAGACTACTGGATTAACAAATATGCCCTCTTCAAAAAGCATTTTTCTATACTGCAATACCTTTAAATCTTCCCCTACAAGTACAGGAATAATTGGAGTGCAGCTTTGAAGCGTATCAAAACCAGCGCTTTTTAAACCGTTCCTCATGCGATTTGTATTTGCCCACAATTTTTCTATCAACTGAGGCTCACTTTGCATTATCTCAAGGCTTGCAAGTACAGCAGCACATGATGCTGGCGTTATACTTGCAGAAAATATCAAACTTCGCGCAAAATGCTTTAAATAATCTATAACATATGCATCTGCAGCAATAAAACCACCAAGTGAAGCAAATGACTTGCTAAATGTGCCCATTATAATATCAGTATCTTCTATTAAATTAAAATGGCTTGCAGTCCCAGAACCATTTTCACCAATTACACCAAAAGCATGTGCATCATCTACCATTACGCGTGCATTGTATTTTTTCTTAAGCTTTATAATTTCTGGTAAATTAGCAATATCTCCGTCCATACTATAAATACCATCTACTACAATAAGCTTACCCGCATCTATATCAATAGATTGAAGCACTTTCTCTAAAGATTGCATATCGTTGTGTAAAAAGCGCTTTACTTCCCCAAATGATAGCTTTGTGCCATCAACTATGCTTGCATGGTCTGATTTATCAATGATAACATAATCATCTTTGCCTGCAAGACCAGCTATTGCTCCTAAATTTGCTTGAAAACCTGTAGAAAAAAGAACCGCTTTTTCTTTTTTTGTAAATTTTGCAAGTTTTTCTTCAAGCTCTATATGAATATCTAATGTTCCATTTAAAAAACGAGATCCAGCACACCCAGTCCCATATTTTTTTATTGCATTAATTGCTGCTTGTTTTACTTTAGGATGAACAGTTAAACCTAAATAACTATTAGAACCAAGCATTAGTATTTTTTTGCCATTTATTATTACTTCTGTACCCTGCTCGCTTGAAATTGGCTGAAAATAAGGGTAAAGTCCTGCTTGTTCTATTTCTTTGTAAACCACAAAATTTTTGCATTTATCAAATAAATCCATCCTGCAAACTCCTTTTAGTGTTTTTTTCAAAATCCAATAACTCTTTTTTAAATTCAACAGAATACTGATATCCACCAATTGAATTTTTTGCAACAACTCTATGACATGGTACAACGTATACAAAAGGATTTTTTTTCATTAAATAGGCAATTTTCCTTTGATGAAAACCAAACTTTTCGCCCAATTCTTTATAAGTGATAATCCCATTGATTAGCCTTAAATAGTCATACACCATCCTTTGTTCATCACTTAACTTTTCCCAATTAAGTAAATCATAATCAAAAAAAGACAAATCCTTTTTGTTAAATACCATAGAAAACATTTTTTGTAAAGGAGTTTGTTTATATGTATTATTTTTTTGAACAAAAATAATTCTGTCTATCTTATTTTCACCCATAATCAACAAATCCTTTGAAAAAGGAGTTTTAATTATCAAATACAATTTTTAAATGGAAAAGGGTTGATAAACATTCTTCTTTGAGATTATTTATCATATCTTCAAACATCTCAAAAGAAGCTTTTTTATATTCCACTAATGGATCCCTTTGACCATAACCTCTAAGCCCAATTGATTCTCTTAATGCATCCATATTCTTTAAGTGCTCTCTCCAAGCTGAATCTAAAACTTGTAGCAATATGTTTCTTTCTAGATCTCTCATCTGGTCTTGTAGTATGTCTTCTTTTTCTTTATATACTGCAAGGACTAAGTTTTTTAATTGATCAAATATCTTTTCTCTATCTTTTTCATTTTCATCGATATCAATTTCTAAATTAAAAATTTGTTTAAATTTTAACTTAAGTGCTTTTAAATCGATAATGTTTTCTAAATAACTATCCACAATGGAGCTTATTACATCATCTATAAAATCTAAAATTGTATCTTTAACGCTTTCACTTTCGAGTATTTCTTTCCTTTGCCTGTAAATTACACTTCTTTGAGTATTTGCCACATTATCGTAATCAAGCAGGTGTTTTCTTATATCAAAGTTATATTCTTCAACTTTCTTTTGAGCATTTTCAACTGCTCTTGTAACGAATTTATTTTCTATAGCCTCACCTTCAGCTATGCCTAGCTTATCCATTATAACTTGAATTCTCTCTGATCCAAATATCCTTAATAAATCATCTTCCAGTGAAAGAAAAAACCTTGATTCTCCAGGATCGCCTTGTCTGCCAGCTCTACCTCTTAGCTGATTGTCTACCCTTCTTGACTCGTGGCGTTCTGTACCAAGTATAAACAAACCGCCAAGTTTAGCTACTTCTTCATCTATTTTTATAT
Organism: Desulfurella acetivorans A63; assembly: GCA_000517565.1. Classification (GTDB taxonomy): domain Bacteria; phylum Campylobacterota_A; class Desulfurellia; order Desulfurellales; family Desulfurellaceae; genus Desulfurella; species Desulfurella acetivorans. The sequence continues at coordinate 204,374 of CP007051.1, read as the reverse complement.
CAACACCTCGTCCAGCCATGTTTGTAGCAATTGTTACTGCCTTTTTTTTGCCTGCTTGAGCGATAATTTCTGCTTCTTTTTCATGGTGTTTGGCGTTTAACACCATATGTGGGATACGCATTTTAATAAGGATTTTGTGTAATTCTTCTGATTTTTCAACACTTGTTGTACCAACAAGTACAGGTTGGCCTTTTTCGTATCTTGCTTTTATTTCATTTATGATTGCATTAATTTTTTCTTTATGTGTTTTAAATATTAAATCCTGTCTGTCTATTCTTATCATAGGTTTATTTGTAGGAATAACCACCACATCAAGGTTATATATTTCCTTAAATTCTCTACTTTCTGTATCTGCCGTACCCGTCATTCCACACAACTTTTCATACATTCTATAATAGTTTTGAAACGTAATTGTAGCTAGCGTTTGAGATTCTTCTTGAATTTTAACTTTTTCTTTTGCTTCAATGCACTGATGAAGGCCGTCAGAATAGCGTCTATCTGGCATCATTCTGCCTGTAAATTCATCAATTATTATTACTTTGGCATCTTTTACTATATAGTCTCTATCCCTTAGAAATAATGTATGAGCTTTAAGTGATTGGTTAACTATATGTATTATTTCTATGTTTTTGCTATCGTATAAATTATCCAAATGTAGAAGTTTCTGAATTTTTTCTACACCTTTATCTGTTAAAACAGCTGTTTTAAGTTTTTCATCCACCTCATAATCATCTTTGGTGAGCTGACTTACTGCTTTGTCTACTTCGTAGTAAACTTTAGTAGGAGTACCACTTGGACCTGATATTATAAGTGGCGTTCTTGCTTCATCTATCAAAATTGAATCAACTTCATCTATTATGGCATAGTAAAAACCGCGCTGTACCCACTCATCTTTAGAATATGCCATATTATCTCTCAAATAGTCAAAGCCAAACTCACTATTTACACCATATGTTACATCTGCCAAATAGGCATCTTTTCTCTCACAGGGTACAAGCTTTGTTTTAAAAGTCTTTTCATCTTCAAATTCAACTAGGTACGATTTATTTTCCTGTTGTATAACACCAACATTCAAACCTAAAAATTTATATATAGGACCCATCCATAAGGCATCTCTTTTTGCAAGATAATCATTTACGGTTATTAAATGAATATTTTTTTTGGTTAACGCATTTAGTACAATAGGTAATGTAGAAACAAGTGTTTTGCCCTCCCCTGTTTTCATCTCAGCAATTTTACCTTGATGGAGCACAATACCACCTATTAATTGCACATTAAAATGCCTCATTGAAAGCGTTCTGTTAGCAACTTCTCTTGTTATTGCAAAAGAATCAATAAGCAAATCGTCTAAGGATTTACCGCTTTCGTAATCAATTTGAAGCTTTTTATATGCAGCTTGCAATTGTTCATTGCTCATAACTTTGTATGTAGATTCTTTTTCATTGATTTTCAAAACAAGAGGCTCAATGCTCTTTAAAACCCGTTCATTCTGTGTACCAAAAACTTTTTTCAAAAAACTACCTATCATGCAATCTCCATTTTAATGTCAAAGTTTATTTTTTTAAAAGTCAACCTTAGTAATCTTTTCAACATAACTTTCAAAGCTTTTAAGCTATTTTTGAGTATAAACTAAAATTACGAAAAATCAAGATGCTTTGCGATTTATGAAAATATTGAAAAAATTTTTTTTAAATTATCATTAAAAAATAATTTAATTATTATTGACAAAATGTAATTAGTAGTTAGAATATAGAATTGAGTTAAAAATTAAGGAGGTAGCGCTATGAAACGACTGCTTGTATTTTTAATTGTTGCTCTTTTTGGTATTTTTTCTACACAGTCTTTTGCAAAAGACCAAATTTTAATTGGTTTTACAACTTCTCTAACGGGCAAACTTAATGCAGAATCAAAGGCTCAATTACAAGGTATTCAGCTATGGGTAAATAACGTAAACAAAAATGGTGGTATTTATGTAAAATCCATGGGCAAAAAGCTACCTGTTGCTCTTAAGTATTATGACGATGAAAGTAACAAAGAACGCGTTCAACAATTGTATGTGAGATTAATTAATAATGATCATGTTGATTTCTTGATAAGCCCATATAGTTCAGATCTCACGGCAACGGCAGCAATTATTGCTCAACAATACGGTAAAATCATGATAAGCACAGGTGCTGCTGCAGATGATATTTTTGCAAAAGGCTTTTCAGTGGTTTATCAAATGTATACACCGGCTTCCAGGTATTTAACTGGAGCTTTGGATATGCTTAAAAAATACGATCCTAAAGCTAAAAAAGTCGCTATAATTTATGAACAAAGTGAATTTGCAAAAGCTGTATGTGATGCAGCAAAAGATTATGCTCAAAAACATGGCTTTAATGTAGTTATGTTTGAAGCCTATACTCCAAATACAACAGATTTTAGTGCATTTCTAAACAAAATGGCTTCGCTTAAACCAGATGCATTAATTGGTGGTGGTCATTTTGCTGACGGTGAAACACTTGCAAAACAGGTTTACGAGCAAAAAATGTCTCTTAAGTTAATATCGCTAATAGTCGCACCAGCAGTTCCAAAGTTCAAAGAAATTGGTGAAGCTGCATTATATGTAACAGCTCCTTCTCAGTGGGAACCAGAAGCTACATACTCACCAGAAAATGCCAAAAAATTAAAATTGGCTTATTATGGTCCAAGCGTAAAGTGGTTTGCAGATGCTTATAGAAATACTTACAAACAAGAACCAGGATACCACGCAGCAGGCGGTTTTGCCTCAGCTTTAGTGTTACAAAAAGCCATTGAAGAAACAGGCACGCTGGACTCCAACAAAATAAAGCAAGCACTTGATAGAATGAACATTATGACATTTTACGGACAGATAAAATTTGCTCAAGGCAAATACCATGGTCTGCAGATTGGCCATGAGATGGTCTATTTACAATGGGTAAAACAAAATGGTCAAATATCAAAAGAAGTTGTGTGGCCACTTGCTGCTGCTAATACAAAGCTTGTATTTCCATACAACATTAAGTTTAAAAAGTAAGTTGTTATGTTAGCTTATGTAAATGCTGTAATTAGTGGTATTCTTATAGGTTTAGCCTATGCTATTGCTGCATTAGGCTTAAACCTTATATGGGGTGTAATGAAAGTAATAAATTTATCTCATGGAGCTTTTATAGCTTTTGGCATGTTTGCAGCATATATGTCAGTAAAGCTACTTGGGGTTTCAGTTTATACGTCTTTGATACCCATTTTTGTAGCAGGATTAATTGTAGGTATCGTAGCTTTTTTTGTAAGCTTATACAGGGTGCTAAATGCCCCTGAGCTTACAACATTGCTTTCTACTTATTCTTTGAGTCTTATATTAATTGGACTTGGAACATTTTTTTTTACAACAAACCCAAGGGCAATTGACACTCATCTAGGTTCAATTACTCTTGGCTATTCCAGCATATCGTATTCGCGCATAATTGTAGGTTTAATTTCATTATTTCTTGCTGGAACATTATATTTATTCTTATTTAAAACATCGTTAGGTAAAGCCATAAGAGCAGTATCGCAAAACCCAACTGCAGCCAAACTATACGGTATAAATACAACATTGGTATTGTCTATTTCTTTTGGCATTGGCGTTGCTTTTGCTAGTGTATCTGGTGCCCTTATTGCATCATTGTTTCCGTTTACCATACTATCTGGCGGTGTTTATGAACTCAAAAGTTTTGTTATTTGCGTACTTGGTGGTCTTGGAAGTCCTGCTGGTGCAATTTTGGGAGGTTTAATCTTGGGACTGCTAGAAAATCTCTTATCGCTTAAAATGCCTGTAGATTACATGCCTTTTATAGAATTTAGTATCCTTGTTATAATTTTGCTTATTAAACCAAATGGTATATTGGGGAGGCGCTAATGCAAAAAGGCTATACTCTCTTTTGGCTTTTACCTGCACTTATAGCGCTTGTAATTTACCCAATTGTAACCAATAATGTAATGCTTAGAGAAACAGTATTTTTGATTTTGTTAAGTATTACGCTCTCTATTAGTTTAAATATTATTCTGGGATTTACTGGATATGTAAGTTTTGGACACATTGTATACTATGGTATTGGCGCATATTTTGCATTTTACTTGATGTATGCATATAAAGTAAGCCTTATAGTTTCAATTGTTTTAGGTGGACTTGTTTCTGCTGCAATAGCGTTTGTTTTGGGCCAGGCGGTTTTAAGCCTAAGGGGCGCAATTTTTGCCATTGCTACAATTGGTGTTAATGAAGCAGTAAAAAGTCTCATTAATAACATATCAATTTTAGGCGGCGCAATGGGATTGTATTTTGATTTTAGCATATATGATAACTATGGTGGGGCTTTAAAAGCTATCTGGCTATCTTATTACCTTATGGGTACTCTGACAATTTTAAGTGTAATCGCTGCATACTATATAAAAAAATCCAAATTTGGACTCGGCTTGTTTTCTATACGAGAAGATCAAGATGCAAGCGCAGTTCTTGGTATAAAAACAAAGCTTTACAAATCCTTAGCATACGCAACTTCGGCGTTTTTCCCTGCTATAGCTGGCGGCATCTTTGCCTTCAAAGCAGGAAATATTGAGCCATCTGGGGCGTTTAACCTTGTAAAATCAATTGAAATGATTGTAATGGTAATGCTTGGTGGCTACGGCAGCGTTGCTGGAAGTGCACTTGGTGCGCTATTTTATGAAAAAATTAAAAGCATACTGCTTGTTATGCCTTATGTTAAAGACCTACATCTTGCAGTCTCTGGTTTAATATTACTTATTATTGTACAGTTTGCTCCAAGCGGTATAGTGGGCTTTTTAACTAAATATTTTAAAAATTTGCGGAAGGTACTTGAATGATTTTAAAAGGAACAAATTTAAAATTATCCTTCGGCGGTCTTGTAGCTGTAAATAATGTGTCTTTTGAAATTGAAGAAAAAACGATATTTGGCATTATCGGTCCCAATGGTGCTGGTAAAACTACACTTTTTAACATAATAAGTGGTGTTTACAAACCTCAAGAGGGAAAATTATTTTTTAAAGATAAAGATATAACAAACTTTCCTACATATAAGCGAGCTCGTCTTGGCATAGCAAGAACACACCAGATTGTAAAACCTCTATCTGAACTTACAGTCATAGAAAATGTCATGGTAGGAGCTTGCTTTGGGAAAAAAAATTACAATTTAAAACAAGCTCAAAAAGTAGCTTTGGATGTTATTAATTTTGTGGGTTTGTCTACTAAAATGTTTACACAGGCAGGCCAGCTTAATGTAGCGTTTAAAAAAAGACTTGAGCTGGCAAGAGCGCTTGCAAATGAGCCAGAAATTCTCCTATTGGATGAAGTTTTAGCTGGCTTAAACCCAAAAGAAGTTGACAGCATGCTAAATGTAATATTAAAAATAAAACAAAATGGCATAACAATTATTATGATTGAGCATCTCATGCATGCCATAATGAAAGCTAGCGATTATATAATGGTGCTTGATTCCGGAGAAAAAATCGCACAAGGAAGCCCTCAAGAAATCTCAAATAACCAAAGAGTTATTGAAGCTTACTTGGGTGACCCAAAACTTGCTATGCAGCTGGTAGGTGCTAAATGAGTTGTGTATTGGAAATTAAGAATTTAAATGCAGGATATGGTGAAATACAAATACTATGGGATGTCAGTATTAAAACTTGCAGTGGACTGTGCGCAATTATTGGCTCAAACGGAGCAGGCAAAACCACACTGCTTAGAGCAATTACAGGTATTATACCTACAATGAGTGGCTCTATCATATTTGACGGCAAAGACATAACAAAACTACCAGCCCATATCAGAGCTCAAATGGGCGTTATAATGGTTCCAGAAGGTAGATTGCTTTTTGGCGAAATGAGTGTCCTTGAAAATTTGCAAATGGGTGCTTATCTGAAGCGAGCCAAAGACAAATACAAGCAAAACCTAGATTTCGTATTTAGTTTGTTTCCAAAGCTATCTGAAAGGATTAATCAAAAGGCCCAAAGTCTATCTGGCGGCGAACAGCAGATGGTTGCCATTGCAAGGGGCTTAATGGCAGACCCAAAAATACTAATATTTGACGAGCCAAGCCTTGGCTTATCACCAAAACTGACAATTGAAGTGTTTAGTATTATCAAAAATCTGAAAGAAAAAGGCATTGCTATGCTTCTTGTTGAGCAGAATGTTCACTTGTCTTTGTCAATAGCAGACAACGCCTATGTGCTTTCAGAAGGCAAATTAGTGCTATCTGGAAGCGGTGGGGATTTGCTGGAAAATCCCCAAGTAAAAGAAGCCTTTTTAGGTTTATAGGTTTATAGCTTTAATCATCCAGGTAATCATCAAGGCTTATGTTCGCCATAGGCTTAAACAAAAAAGTCAAAACTAACAAAACAACAATTTCAATAGCAATGCCGTATAAACCTACCCATATTCCCTTATAAACAGCCAACTTAAAATGACCCAAATATAAAATGTAAGTAGTAAGCACTATACCCGCTATTGTTGAAATACCAGCTGGAATTTTTGAAACCCTGTTTGTAAAAAGCGGCAAAAAGATGAGTGGAAATAACTGCACCACCCACGACCCAGCCATTAGCTGCAAAGTAATAATAAATGAAGGACTCATTGCAAGGCTTAAATATAGAGCAAGCAGTATTATTATTGCAACAGAAACTTTACTTATTATTCTTTCAGTAGAATCACTTATGTTTGGATTAATTAAGTTTTTGTAAATATTTCTTGTAAAAAGATTGGCACTTGCAATTGACATAATGGAAGCAGGTATCATACTGCCAAGTATTATAATTGCGCCAATTAATGCTGTAGGAATAGGTCCAAATGTTTTTGAAATAAGCATTGGAAATGCCATATTGGGATTTTTTAAACCAGGAACTACAAACAATGCCGCAAAACCTAACAATGTTATAAATAGCAGCATTATATTGTATATTGGAAGCACAATAGCGTTTTTTCTTACAGTATTTGCACTTTTTGACGAATAAACGCCAGTTATTGCATGCGGATATAAAAATAATGCTGCAGCAGATCCAAATGCAAGCGTGCCAAATACACTAATCTGACCAGGAGCAAGTACAGATTTTTTTGTATAATGCTAATTAAACCAGCTAAACATATGTCCAATTGAGCCAAAATAATGTATAGGAATGTAAATAATTAAAAACAACACCATAGCCTATACAAAAAAGTCTTTTATAAATGCAGTTAATGCTGGAGCTCTAAGTCCATTAAAAACCGTAAAACCCATAACTAAAAGCAAAGAGATTATTATGGTAATGTTTGAAGGTACATGTGTAACACTTAGCATAAAATTCATCCCAAAAATCTGTAGGCCTATATATGGTAGCTCTGCTAAAATTCCAACAATACCCACAATAACAATAAACACAAGCATAATAGATAATTCTAAAATATTCATTTACCTCTCCTTTGACTGGTTTTTTGCTCAATCTTATAGGCAACAAAAGTCAGTATAATTGTAATAATATCCATAACAATGAGAAAAAATGACATGAAATTGAGTCCGAATACAATATCGCTTCTGTTATAATAAGGTACCCCAAAAGATAAAATTAAAATAGGTATAATGGTAAGTATCCATACAAGTGGATGGTAACGCTTGTAAGTTTTCATAAATCCTCCTTAATATTTTTAAAATAATTATTATATTTTTTAATAAAAGTCAATATATTATTAACTTATAATTTATTTACAAAAATTACATTTTTGTAATCAATAATTAATAAATAATTTTTATATTCTCGCAATAATTTTTAATTAAAACTTATTGACAAATTTTTTAAATTAATTTATAAATTAATTTAAAGTTTAGACTTGGGAGGTGAACCATGGGCTGGTTCAAAAAAAGTATATTTTTTATGCTTGCATTAATGACGGGTATTGTTTTGATGCCTTTTTATGCTAAAGCTGCGGCACCAAAACAAATACTTATTGGCACACTTTATGCAAGCTCGGGACCATTTGCAACCTCTTCTACATCGCAGTATCATGGTCTAGAATTTTGGGTAAATTAGGTTAACAAACAAGGCGGTGTATATGTAGCTGCTTTTAAAAAGAAGATACCGGTAAAATTAGTAGCATATGACGATCAAAGCTCTACAACACTTGCAGCTACACTATACAACCAGTTAATTACAAGGGATAAAGTAAATATTTTAGTAGCTGACTTTGGTTCTGTGTTAACATCTGTTGCTGTGCCTATTGCTCAAGAACACAAAATGTTACTTTTTGATCCAACAGGTACTTCTGCAAAATTCTTTTCACCGCATAATCCATACCTTGTTCTTACAAGTCTACCAACAAGTGGCGTATGGCCAACTGTATTAGCTGACTTTCTAATTTCTCACAAGATAAACAAAGTCGCTGTAATTTATTCAGCAAACGACTTTAATCAATCACAAGCAGAAACACTCAAATCTAAATTAGAAGCTGCCAAGATCAAACCTGTTTATTATCATGCTGTACCAACCGATACTTCAAATTATACTGTGCTTATAAGAACAATTGAAGCAACACATCCCAAGGCACTTATAGAATTTGGATATCCAACAAATGATATAGCATTCTTGCAAAATTTGCAGGCAAGTGGAGCTAAATTCAATATGGTATTTACCATCTTCCCCGGTCAACAACTTGCTTTGATAGAAAAAAATGTTGGAACAAAAGCACTTGAGTATACTTATACATACCCAACACCGCCTTTGCTGGTTTACAACAAAGTAAATTATGGTATGCCAATGAGCGAGTTTGAAAAGATTTACACACAAACAACAAAAAGACCTGTAGATTTTCTAACTGTAGCAGGCTATAATGCTGGTTTGATAATACAAAAAACACTTGCAACAAGCAAAGAATTTAATCAATTGGCATTAAGAAACGCAATAAATACTTTTTCAGGAAAATTATTCACACTCAATGGCTTGTTTAAAATCAACAATGAAGGTGCTCAAATTGGAGAATTTTTGCCTGTGGGACAATTCCAACCAACAAAAACAGGTATAGTATTACATGTTGTATATCCACAAAATATTGCTACTGGAAAACCAATTTACCCAGCACCTTAAAGGCAAAACGCTATGGAATTGTTTTTCTACGCTTTAATTAGCGGAATTTTATATGGAATATTTTTTGCTCTTGTAGGTATAGGATTAAATTTAATCTTTGGCGTCATGCGAATGGTTAATCTAGCGCATGGAGATTTTATTATGCTGGGCGCTTTTGGCGCCTGGCTTGCTTATAGTAAATTAAATATGAATCCACTTTTAGCTATACCAATAGAAATATTTATTTTTATGATAATTGGTTTTGGTGTTTATTATGCATTTGTGCCAAGGCTTTCAAAATCAAGAGATCCCGAAATGCTATCTTTTATACTTTTTTTTGGAATTGCTCAGATTATAGAAGCACTTGCTATATTTGCCTTTGGAAATAATCAAAAATCTATACCGTTTTCTACATTAGGTAAAGGTAGCATAAGTATACTCTCACAGTCGATCCCATTCTCCTGGGTTGTTAGCGCTGCTATTAGTCTTTTGATGATAGGTTTTGTTTATTATTATTTATACTTTACAAGAACTGGATATGCTACAAGAGCAATAATGTCAAGCCCAGAAGAAGCTTCAAGTGTAGGCATAGATGTTTCTAAAATATCTGCTTTTGCAATGGGTATAGGTTTAAGCTTAGCAGCTATAGCTGGAGTACTTGCCCCTTTTATGATTGGAAGCATAGACCCATCTATTGGTGCATCGCTTACCACAACATCTTTTGCAATCGTTGTAATTGGATCTTTGGGTAAACCAATTGGTACAATCCTTGGGGGTATTATATATGGACTTGCCATGATGTTTATGCAAACATATTTAGCATCGTGGACCAATCTTGTTCCTTATGTTATTTTAATCTTAATTCTTCTAGTAAAACCCAGTGGGCTTTTAGGTAAAAAGGTGAGAAATGCGTAAAAAAAACATAAGACTGATTATTGGAATAATATTAATTTTAGTCATGACAGCTTTGTTTGCTCTGCTACCCAAAATCTACAACAATAATTTTTTACTTTTTAATATAATGCTCTATATCGCTTTAGCCGAAGGCTTAAATCTTATCTATGGCTTTACAGGATATTTGCCTTTTGGGTATGTGGGCTTTTTTGGCATAGGTGCATACAGTGCATCTCTTTTAATATTACTTTTGCATGTAGGCGTTGTGCCAGCCATTTTACTGGGCGGTGTAGCTGCAAGCATAGTAGGCATAATCCTAACACCTCTTTTGAGGCTTTCTGGTGCATATTTTGCTATAGCAAATCTGGCTGCTTCCCAAGCTATTTATTATATAATATCAAATCCTCATCTGGAAAATATAACACAGGGCCCCTACGGCATAATGCTATCTAGCGTATATGATGCAACAGCAAGTTACAATGCTATGCTAATAGTTATGTTTTTTGCATTTATGCTTGTTTTATTTTTTAGACAATCAAGGTTTGGTTTATCGCTTATGGCAATAAGAGAAGATAGTATAACTGCAAGCGTAGCTGGCGTAAATGTAGTACTTGCACGCACCATTGCTTGGCTTTTGAGTGCATTTGTTGCAGGATTGTGTGGTGGAGTTTTTGCTTGGTATACATCTGTTTTTTACCCGGAAACGGTTTTTAGTTTAAATATAAGCATATTTGCTATTGTATTTGTACTTTTTGGTGGAGCTGCAACATTGATTGGACCATTAATTGGCACCGTTATTTTATACGGAATGTATAATTTTATAGGTATATCAACACCTCAATATTTTCAGTTGATTTATGGTCTTTTGATTGTTATGTTAATAATGTTTTTGCCAAATGGCGTTGTTTCTTTGTTTAAGAAGGTAAAAGACTATGTCCCCTAAAGAAATACTTAAAGTTGAAAATGTAGAAAAACGATTTGGTGGCCTAAAAGCATTAAATAAAGTTAATTTAAGCGTTTATGAAAATGAGATATTGGGTCTTGTAGGTCCAAATGGTTCTGGAAAAACTACGCTTATAAATGTCATATCTGGCATATACAAACCTGATGCTGGTAAAATTTACTTTTTTGGCAAACGTATAGATGGTATAGCAACATATAAACTTGCTCATTTAGGAATAAATAGAACATTTCAGATACCAAAACCTTTTCATGGTTTGACCGTGCGTGAAAATGTTGAAGTAGCTGCATTGTATTCTGGCAAACAATGTCTAAAATCTTTTTTTAAACACTTAAAAAACTTTAAATTTATGGAAAAAGGCTATTGCAATATCGAAGATGATGTCCAAACTGCCATTTCAATAGTAGGTTTAGATAAATTGCAGGACAAGCAAGCAACACAACTAAATACATCAGAGCAAAAATTATTAGGGCTTGCAAGAGCTCTTGCAACAAAACCAAAATTACTCCTTGTAGATGAGATTGCAGCTGGCCTTAATCAGGAAGAAACAGATAAAATTGCGGAAATTTTACAGACACTTGTTAAAAAATCTATTTCTATCATTGTAGTTGAACACTTGATGCATTTCATTCACAAAATTACTTCAAGGGTAGTTGTAATGGATTCTGGGTCGCCTATTTTTGAAGGTACACTAGAGCAAGCGGCAAATGATAAAAGGGTTGTAGAAGTATTTTTGGGAGGTTAGCATTGAGCCTACTGGAAGTCCAATCTTTAGAATCTGGATATAAGATTTTGAAAGTTTTGTGGGGTATTGATTTAAATGTTGAGCAAAAAGAAAGAGTTATTTTACTTGGTGTTAATGGTGCTGGAAAAACCACGCTTTTAAAAGCAATTATGGGCCTTTTAAAAATATTCAATGGTAAAATTTATTTTGAAGGCAAAGATATAACACACTTAAGAACCGACAAGAGAGTAAAGTTGGGCATAGCATATATGTCTGAGATAGGAATATTTCCAAATCTTACTGTAGATGAAAACCTGGAGTTAGGTGCATTTTTTTTAGACAGTAAACTTACGCATCAAAGAAAACAGCAAATGTATGAATACTTTCAGGATTTATTGAGTCATAAAAAGGCTTTAGCAGGTAGTTTAAGTGGCGGTCAAAGAAAAATGCTTGGTATAGCAAAGCTTTTGATGTCAAACCCCAAACTTGTGGTTTTAGACGAACCTTCAAACGGCCTTTCGCCTAAATTTGTAAAATTAATAATAAATATTTTAGATGATTTACAAAACAAAGAACAATTTTCTATACTAATTGCAGAACAAAACATAGCTTTTTTAGACTTTGCGCAAAGAGGTTATGTTATAGATAATGGTAAAGTGGTAGTTTCAGGCAATCTATCAGATTTAAAATCAAATAATATAGTAAAAAAAGCATATTTTGGTATAGAAAATTAAATTTTTATTTCAAATTCAACTAAATTCTTGACTTTTTTCTTATAAAATGCGTTAATTATATGGTTGATTAATTTTAAAACTCAAAAGGAGAAACTATGTGGAAGCGTTTTTTAATTGCTTTTATAGTGCTTTTGGTAATCTTTGGCAGTATTTTTGGTTTTAAAGCTTATATGGCCTCAAAACTAAAACAAGCTCAAATGATGCATGGTACCCCAAAAGTATATGTAAGTGTTGCATACTCAAAGTTAGAAAACTATCAGCCCTACCTGGAATCCATTGGCAATGTTGTATCGATTGATTCTGTTAACGCAACAACACAGGTGAGCGGTCAGATTGAAAAGATTTACTTTGATTCGGGAGAATCTGTAAAAAAAGGCCAGATACTTGCTAAATTGGATGACTCCACACAAAAAGCCCAGCTAAAACAATACAAAGCCCAACTAATTCTTGATGAATTTAACTACACTCAGTATAAGCAATTATATGAAAAAAACGCTTCTTCAAAAGCTTCTTACATACAGTCACTATCGGCATTAAAGCAAACTCAGGCTTTAATAGCTCAAACTCAATCTATAATTGACAAAATGACCATAAAAGCTCCATTTTCAGGCATTTTAGGTATGAGGTATGTAAGTGTAGGTCAATATGTAAACCCCGGTCAACCAATTGTTTCTTTATATACGATTGATCCAATTTATGTGGATTTCACACTGCCTCAAAATGATTTGGGAAAGATCGGTGTAGGTCAAAAAATTGAGATTCATACCGATTCAGATCCAAATAAAACCATAATAGGTAAAATAAAAACAATCAGTATAAACATAAATAATATTTCAAGAAATGCAACAATAAGAGCTATTGTTAACAATAAAGACAACCTACTAAAACCTGGAATGTTTGTTAAGGTAAACATTATATTGCCTAAAATACCAAATGTGGTTGTTGTGCCAGCTTTAGCAATTACCTATAATCCATATGGTGATTTTGTATATGTTGTAACAAAAAAAGGCAATGAGTATATTGCAAATACGGTGTATGTCAAAACAGGTCAGACTCAAAACAACAAAGTGGTTATTCTAAAAGGCCTAAAAAGTGGCCAGATGGTTGTAACTCAAGGCCAGCTAAAACTGAGAAATGGTTCAAGCGTAATTATTGAGTCTATAGATAAGGACTATTAAAATGAAATTTACTGATATTTTCATTAAAAAACCTGTTTTATCGGTTGTTATTAGCCTTGTAATCTTATTTTTGGGTTTAAGGTCAATAAGTGAGCTTGGTATAAGACAATTCCCTAAAACAGAAGATACGCTAATTACGGTTCAAACCGCCTACCCTGGTGCAAGCGCTGATGTTGTGCAAGGGTTCATAACAACGCCACTTGAGCGCGCAATTGCCTCAGCAGAAGGAATTGATTATATGACTTCTTCAAGTCAGGAAGGCATTAGCACAATAAATGTTTATATGAAACTAAACTACAATCCAAACGCTGCATTATCCGAAGTATTAGCCCAGGTAAACTCTGTTTTAAATCAGTTGCCAAAGCAGGCACAGTTGCCCGTTATTACAAAAACAAGCGTTACAAATGTTGCGTATTTGTATCTTGCATTTACTTCAAACGGTATGAATTCATCTCAAATGACTGACTATATAAACCGAGTTATAGTACCTCAAATTCAAGCAGTAAATGGCGTTGGGCAAGTTATGGTTTATGGCAACAAAACATTTGCAATGCGCGTCTGGCTAAACCCTACAAAAATGGCTGAATTTCACATAACACCCCTGCAGGTTTATCAGGCACTTTCGGCAAATAACTACATTTCTGCTACAGGCTACACAAAAAGCCCATACATTCAAATAAATATATCTACTGCAACTGATTTGCACACAGTTGATGAATTTAAAAATTTAGTTGTAGCCAATTACAATGGTACGCTAATACGCTTAAAAGACATTTCAAAAGTAGAGTTAGGCTCTGTAAATTACTCAGCAACAAATATTTTTAACGGCAAAGAAGCAATAGTGCTTGGTATATTTACTACTCCAACGGCAAACCCCCTAACAGTTGTAGACAATATTTATAAAATACTGCCATCAATACAAAGCCAGCTACCAAGCGCAATGAAAATGAAAGTTGCATACGATAGAACAACCTACATTAGAACATCAATCGATGAAGTAGTAAAAACAGTTTTAGAAACATTAATTGTTGTTATTGCCGTAATATTTTTGTTTTTGGGCTCATACAGAAGCGTTATAATTCCTGTTATTGCAATACCACTATCTATAATTGGCGGTATGTTTATGATGTTCTTGCTTGGATATACTATAAACCTTCTAACATTACTAGCTATGGTTTTAGCTATTGGTCTTGTGGTAGATGATGCTATAATTGTTGTTGAAAATGTTGATAGACACATAAGTGAAGGCAAAAACCGTCTTGAAGCATCTCTTTTAGCAGCTAGAGAGCTTGGAGTACCGATTTTAGCCATGTCAATAACACTTGTTGCCGTATTTTTACCTATTGGCTTTATGAGTGGTCTAACTGGTGCTTTGTTTAAAGAGTTTGCCTTTACATTGGCTGGCGATGTTGTAATATCTGGTATTGTAGCACTGACACTATCTCCAATGCTTGCATCAAAATTTTTAAAAGAAGAAACAACAAAAAAAGGTTTTTCTCACTTTTTAGATAAACAATTTGAAGCGGTGCGCAAACTATACTCAAAAATTTTAAAAGTAGTGTTGGATTCAAAGCCCGTTGTTGTATTTGTTATTGTTGTTGTGCTAACAAGTGCGTATTTTTTGTTTATTACAAGCAAATCGGAACTAGCCCCAACAGAAGATCAAGGTGTAATATTTGTCCAAGGCACAGGCGCACCAACAGCTACACTCAATGACCTTACAAAAAGCGCAAAGCAAATTGAGCAAATATACAAAACATTCCCCGAGCTTCAGCAGTACTTTATGGCATTGGGTTTTGGCTCATCAAACAACGCTCTAATCTCTGGATTTATGCTAAAGCCATGGAACCAGCGCAAAAAAACACAAATGGAAATAATGCCTTATTTGCAGCAAAAATTAAACACAGTGCCTGGTTTGCAAATTGTTGCTTTTCCTCTGCCAAGTTTGCCTGGTTCTCAGGGTTTGCCAGTTCAATTTGTAATAACAACAACATCAAATTACCAACAACTGTATGAAGTCTCAAATGAACTTATTGCTCAAGCTATGAAAAGCGGTCTTTTTGCTTTCATGGACAGCGATCTTAAATATGACCAGCCTCAAATAGATATAAAAATAGATAAAAGCAAAGCTCAAAGTATGGGAATAAATATGCAAACAATAGGTGATAGTCTTTCTACGCTTTTAAGTGAAAACTACATAAACTGGTTTAGCATGCAAGGTTACAGTTATAAAGTCATACCGCAGGTACCTGAAAAATACAGACTGGATCAAAATAGCCTAAAAAATTATTACATTAGTGCTTCAAACGGCCAGCTGGTACCATTATCAAGCATTATTACCATCAAAACAAGCACTGTCCCCGAAGCTCTAAACAGGTTTAACCAGCAAAATAGCGCAATTATATCTGCTACAATGAAGCCAGGCGTAACGCTTGGTCAGGCACTTAATTATTTAGAAAAATTATCAAAAAAAATTTTTCCTCAAGGTTATACTTACAATTTTTCTGGACAATCACGCCAATTTGTCCAGGAAGGCTCGAGTATGCTCATTACCTTTATCTTTGCACTTGTAATAATATATCTTGTTTTATCAGCATTATTTGAGAGTTTTGTAGATCCGCTCATAATACTAATTAGCGTTCCTATGTCTATAACCGGTGCATTAATATTTTTAAGTCTCGGGTTTGCTACTGTTAATATTTATACTGAAGTTGGTCTGGTTACATTAATCGGTCTGGTTAGCAAACATGGTATACTAATTGTAAAATTTGCAAATGACTTGCAAAATCAGGGAGTTAAAAAACGACAAGCTATAGAGCAAGCTGCTCAAATTAGGCTACGCCCAATTTTAATGACTACCGCTGCAATGGTCTTTGGCGTTGTCCCGTTGCTTGCCGCAACAGGCGCAGGTGCTGTTAGCAGGTTTGATATAGGTCTTGTAATAGCAAGTGGCCTGGGCATAGGTACTTTTTTAACAATATTTATTGTACCTACAGTGTATTTGATTATTGGTAAAAATATGAACAAAACTACGTAAAAACAAGTATACTCAAACGCAAATTTTGTCATCTTAAAGTGCAAGCGAAGTTAGTCATCCTGAAGTGTCTTTTTCGTCATTCTGAAGCGCTAGCGAAGAATCTACCTAGCAACCATTATAAAGTAAATGGGATTCTTCGTCGCGCTTTGCGCTTTCTCAGAATGACAATGCGGTGTTATCTAATACGTTAACAAAGAATCCCTTGAATTGTGTAAAGATCCTTTCAAACGCTTTTTTGCGTTCCCAAAAAGACAAAAAGACTTCGCGCAATAAATTATTTTAGAAGTCCCCAAATCATCTTTATTGCTACAACATACAAAACAATAGCTATAATTTTTTTTACCTGATTGGCATTCAATTTTGTGGTCATTGCCCAAGAACCTACCAAAGCACCTGCAATTGAAGCAGCAATACATAAGCTCAACAGCATAATATCAATTTTGCCAATTGCAATGTGCCCCAAAAAGCCCGCAAAAGACAAAAATATTACAATAAAAGCGGTGGTGCCCGATGCATTTTTTGGGTTAAATCCACTCCAGACCAGTCCAGGCACTATAAAGTTTCCCCCTCCAACGCCAAGCAAACCGCCAAGGTATCCTGCGCCAACTCCTAAAATACTTCCCAGTGCCCAATCGTTTACCTTTTTTTGCCCAGTTTGCTTTGGTTTGTAAAACAACATCATTGTACCGGCAAAAAGTAAAAACAATACAAAAAACAAAAGCAAAAGTTCTTTTGAAAAATACTTTGTACTGTATGCTCCAAGCGGTGAAAATACAATCCCAAAAACTATTATAGGGGTGGCTGCCTTGAAATTTACAAGGTGATTTTTAATGTAGCCTATACTTGCAAAGCTCATACTCACAGCATTAAGAAGCAGTCCAATAGCCATAGCTTCTTTTAGTGGAATACCCAGATAATACAGCGTAGGAATTACAATAAATGCTGCGCCTAAACCCGCTACAGTTAAAAAGATTGTAAATATAAATATAAGAAGGGGTCCAAGTATTAAAGTCAGCATCTAAGCCTCACTTTGAGTAAGTAAAACACTCAAGGCAAACCTTTTTAGAGTTTTCAATCCTTGCGTAATTTTCTGCGCACAACTGACCGCATACTTCACATTCTACAAGGTTAAATGTTGCGGGTGGCTCAAAAAAGTCATATTCAAATGGACCTTTAATCTCAATAAGCTCTCCAACAGGCGTATTGAAAGGTTTTTTTAGCATCTCAAAAGCAATCTCAGATGGTATGTCAGATGGCTTTATCCCTTTTTTTCTAAACTCTGTAATAAACGGTGAATTAAACGCATTTTTTATCACTTCATTTTTTATACGTACATGCACAGCTTTTTTGGTTAGCTTGTCTATTAGCAAGAAAGCAAACTTACCTTTTGGGTCTTTTTTCATAAGCCCTTTGCCAAATGTAGCGCCCGTTGAAAACTGCACACCATCTGCAAAACAGCCTGCTGCATGATTGTCTCCAGACTCAAGAATTACAAATTTATCCATATTCTGCTCTCTTTCTACACCTAAAGCTTTTAGTGCAGCTTCGCCTGCTATAAAGCCAAGCGGCATACCACCGCATACATGGCCATGAATTGCAAGGCTTGATGCAAGAAGCCTTGACCTTTTTTCATCTAAACCTAGTTGATCTACCAATTTTTCAAAATCATTCATTGAAACACCTCCAGATATATTTTGTTATAGTAATATAACCAAAATTAAAAATTTGTCAAGATAATATAAACTAATTAGAAATATTTACATTATTTCATAATTGAGTCACAAATATGAAATAAAAACCATATAGCTTAAAGAATGATATGAGAGAAGAATTCGAAAAACAAATTATACAAATGATACTTAAAAATTTTGATATACAAAGCGAAATTTATGAACTTGAAAGTACGCTGCAAAAAAACGGCTTAAAACGATTAAATAACATCAAAAAAACATTACTTGCACTTAAAAAATTCAAAGACAGGCAAATTATCTTTTTTATTTTTTTAAAAGCCAAAATTTTAGAATTTGTCCATATTTAAACATTGACTTTTTTGCAAAAAGTGATTAGTATTAAAATATGTTAGAAAAAATCAATATAAAAACTGATTGTCACAAGTGCCTGTTAAATATAACAGATAAAATCCAGCAGGTTTTACCCAAAAAAAATGGTATTTGTCTTATATTTGTGCCTCACACAACCGCAGCTATCACAATAAACGAAGGCGCCGATAAAGACGTAAGTTTAGATATTGTAAACCACCTGCAAAAACTGATACCCAAAAATGCTGGCTTTTTACATATTGAAGGTAACTCTGATGCGCATATTGCATCAAGCCTAATTGGCACTTCATTAGAAGTAATAGTCGAAAATGGAAAAATTATACTTGGAGTTTGGCAGAAAATATTTTTTGTAGAATTTGATGGTCCACGCAATCGAAGCGTGTATGTAAAATTTATAGAAGGATGACTTTATGAAATATTTGATCTTATTAGGCGATGGCATGGCAGATTACAAAATCAAAGAACTTGACAATAAAACACCCCTTGAATATGCAAACACACCTTACATGGACAAACTTGCAAGTGGCACAGTGGGGCTTTTAAAAACTGTACCAGACGGTTTGCCGCCTGGCTCTGATGTGGCAAATTTAAGTGCAATAGGATATAACCCAAAACAAATCTATACAGGAAGAGCACCAATTGAAGCGCTTGCCAAAAATATTGCACTTGGCCCAGATGATGTAGCCTATAGATGCAACTTTGTAACCATAGAAAATGACATTATGAAAGACTTTAGCGCATCACACATTAGCTCAGATGATGCAAAAAAACTTATTGATTTGTTAAACGAGCAATTAAAGCTTGATAATATCAAATTTTTTGCAGGGGTTAGCTACAGAAACCTAATGGTTTGGAAAAATGGCAAAACAGACTCTACTACACCACCACACGATATCACAGACAAAAATATAAACGATTACCTACCAAAAGGAGAAGCTAGAAACGAGCTTATAAAAATCATGCAAATGGCTAAAGAAATCCTAAAAAATCCGATAAATAATACATCAGCAAATGCAATCTGGCTTTGGGGGGAAGGCAAAGCGCCAAAAGCACCATCCTACAGGGAAATTTACGGCATTGATGGCGCAGTTATAAGCGCGGTGGATTTAATGAAAGGCATAGGCAAGTTATTAAAACTTGAAACACCTTATGTTGAAGGTGCAACTGGTTTTATTGATACAAACTACGACGGCAAAATGAAAGCTGCCTACAATGCTTTAAAAGAGCTTGGGTTTGCTTATGTGCATATTGAAGCACCAGATGAGGCCGGGCATATGGGAGATTTAGAGCTAAAGATTAAAGCTATTGAATTATTTGACAAAAATATAGCAGCACCAGCAATTGAATTTGCTAAAGAATTTGATTTAAAAATTGCATGCTTGCCAGATCATCCCACACCAATTAGTCTAAAAACGCACACAAGCGATCCGGTGCCTTTTGCCATCTGGCATGGACAGTCTGGCTCAAAAAAATATTGCGAGGATTTAGGTAAAATCGGTATTTTTTTAGAAAACGGTACAGAATTTGGAAAATTCTTTTTTAAAGATACATAATAAAAATGCCCCAAAACCAAATAGGAGTGGCAAATGGTAGGCCCAATTGATATGCAAAGTGTTATATTAAACTCCTACACTCAGTCTAACGTAAACAATAACATGCTACTTCAAGCAGCCCAGGCAGACAGTGTAAAGCGAATAGCACACAAAAAAGAACAAGAAGAAGAAAACACAAAAGTAGAAAACGCTCAAAATTCTCAAAATCCAAATATTAGCGAACATCAAAAACCAAAAGCTCAAGAAAATACTCCAAAAAGCAGTAAAAAACACATTGATATAGAAGTTTAAGGTTTGTTTTTGAATTGAAGTGGGGAGATTCTTCGCTATGCTATAGTTTGCTCAGAATGACAAGGAGGTGGTGTCATCGTAAAACGCATGTAAAAGGATCTATTTGAGATTCTTCGCGCGCTTTCGTGCGCTTCAGAATGACTAATTGGTGTGCGTCATCCTAAAGCGCAAGCGAAGCCAGTAAGCCAGTCATCCTGAGCGTCAGCGAAGCCAGTCATCCTGAGCGTCAGCGAAGGATCTACTTTGTGGACTCTTCGCTTCGCTCAGAATGACAAAAAACCCTCCCAAAAAGGAAGGGTTTTAAAAGGTTTAAATATGAAAAAAAGGCTTTTTTAAAATTTATAAGTACCTACAAAAAATACCTGATTGCTTACTCTGCCGTTATTGGGATCATTGTTTGAGCCTACATAGTATGTTTTGTTCCTGTCATACTCTAAACCCAGCGTTGCTGATTTTGTTAAATTGTAGCCCATATTGACAAATATTGTAGATGCTTTTCGCGCATACGCGGTTGTTGTTGTGTTGCTTAGAGTAGTTAAGTTGCCAAATACTACCTGAGAGTAACCACCAGCTATTGTTATCGGTACTTGTGCAAGACTGTTAAAATCAACCTTTAACATAGCATCCCATGCTGTAGCACTAACTTTTTCTATTGAAGTACCATTTAGGTAATATGATGGAGGCATAACATTGCCATATAGCAAATCATATTTTGTAAATCCCTTTGAGTAGTGCGCATCGGTTTTAAAACTTACAAAATAAATTGGCAACTCTAACCCACCGCCAAATTCATACGAATTTTGGTTTGAGCTATCAATACCAGCTGTTTGCTTTGTTAATTTTAAATTTTGCCACTGAAAATCAGCATAAAAACTAGCAGGTTTACCTAAACCAGTATTAAACTCAACTGGTAATCTTACACCCAAACCCGGCATTGTGGATCTATAGCTATCAAAGCCACTTTGAGAAATAAATGTAGTTAATAAATCTTGCGCTGCAATTTGGGGGTTTAGCTTTACGCTTCCTAAATCAAACTTAACACCAAACCCTACCTGTGGGATTCTATTAGTAGGTCCGTTTGATGAGCCTGCAATGTTGCACGGACCATTCATAGTGTAGGAAACATAAAAACCTGAGTTAAACGTTTGACCAATTAATAGCCATGGTGTGTAGTTGCAGCCTTCCTGGCAAAATTCTTTTACAAAATACGCATGGCGAAGTCTAAAGTTACCATTACCATCAGTTGAAATATTTGCGCCACCACCCCAAAAATCACCTTCAATTAAGCCTTTAATGCCTTCGGATTTGTTTTCTAATGCAAGAGACAGTCTTGTAAAATTTGCAGTTGAACCAAATGATGTTTGTGCCGCAGATGATTTAGTGTTTGCCTTGATAAACTCTGGGTTTGCAGTATTGGCTAAAAATCCCTGGTTATTTGCCCAATCAAAATACATCTGAGTAAAACCACTTAGACTGATATTTGTATCAGTCTTTGTGGTAACACTACCAGCACTTGCAATACCCACACAACCAAAAATAGATAGTGCAACTACTGCAGAAACCAACTTTTTTTTCATCTAACACCTCCAATTTTAATATTCTCATTTAAATGAGAATGTAATAATATTACTAATTCATATTATAAAAAAATTATTTTTATATGTCAAGAAAAAAATAAAAATTTAATCTATATAATTTACTTATCAAAATGGGCATAAAAAAAACCCTCCCAAAAGGGAGGGTTTTGTATCAGTAGAAAAAAAGCTAAATCTTAGAACCTATACATTCCTCTTAAGAATACTTGATTGCCATTTTGTGCAGAACCACCATCGTTACCAGCGCCTACATAGTAAGTTCTGTTTCTATCATATTCCAAACCTAATGCCAAAGATTTAGTCAAATTATAGTTTACGTTTGCAAACATTGTTCCCATCTTTCTAACAAGAGGCTTGTTGCCGTCAGCTAATTCTCCGTAATTGCTAAATACAGTTTGACCATAGCCAAATGCAAATGTTACCGGAACCTGAGCTAGTTTATTAAAATCAATTTGAGCCTGTGCGTTCCAGCTTGTGCCACGAACTGCTTGTACAGAGCCAGGGCTATCAATGTAGAAAGATGGCATAGTATATTGACCGTTAAATAGTGGCATATCAAACGCTGTCATGCCACGCTCATAATGGAAGTTACCTGTTAAGTTAACAAAATATACAGGCAGCGTTAAGCCTACAGTTGCCATCCATGCATTTTCATTCTCGTTGTCTATGCCTGCTGGAGCATTGGTAAGTTTCATTGGCTGCCACTCAAAGCCTGCATAAGCACTGGCTGGTGAGCCAAAACCTGTATTAAATTCAACAGGTAATTTGAAAGCAAAAGCTGGTGAAACAAGCCTTTGGGACAATGTATATTGATCTGGCTTTTGTATAGTAGGGACTGTAGTAGCAACTAAATAACTATTTGTAAAATCGGAATCACCACCTAAATTAGCTGCATAAATACCAGGATTTAGCTTTACGCTTCCAAGATCAAATTTTACACCAAAACCTATCTGCGAAGTCCTAACTACACCTTCACCGAAGTTTTGACCAGCTATACCTACTATATCATTTAAAGAAAAGCTATTTAGCATCTCAAGTGGATCCCATGTCTGACCGATCAACAGCCAAGGTGTGTAATTGCAGCCTTCCTGACAAAATTCTTTTACAATGTAAGCATGTCGCAACCTGAAGTTACCTTTGTCATACAATTGTTGTCCTGTGCCAGGGGCTGCGCCAGGGCCAAAGAAATCACCTTCGACTACACCAGTTATGCCTTCTGTTGGGTTGCTAAGGCCTAGTGAAATCCTGGAAAATTGTGTGCTTGTACCAAAAGATGTCTGTGCGGGAGTATTTTTTACACCTGGTGCAGTATACTCTGGGTTTGCTTGATAGCCCAAATTTTTCTGGTTATTTGCCCAGTCAAAGTAGGTCTGGATAAAGCCACCGATAGAAATGTTTGTGTCACCTTTTGTGGTAACTGTGCCAGCAGATGCTAATGAGACACTGCCCAAAAGCGCAGCTGCTGCAACGAGTGAGACTAGCCTTTTTTTCATACTTAACCTCCTAACTGAAAACTTTTTTAAATTCGTTTCTAAATTTAACAACTTTTTTCACACTTGTCAAGAAAAAAATTTAACTTGCAATAATTTTTCTCTTAACCTCAAACCTACAGTTAAAAATAATCCAATTACGCTTTTTTGTCAAGAGTTTTAAAAACGCTTTTTATAAACTTTTTAAAAAAAATTTTACTCTCCTTTTTAAAAAGCGCTTGAAAAAAAATAAATTAATAATATACTAAAGTTAAAAAAAATCGTGGAGGTTTTTATGAGAGTAGCTATAAATGGATTTGGTAGAATTGGTAGAATATTTTTTCGCATTGCAAGCGATTATAAAGAAATCGAAGTTGTTGCAATAAATGACCTAACAGATACAAAAACGCTTGCACACCTATTAAAATATGATACAAACCATGGTATTTTTCAAAAAACAGTTTCCTATGATGATGAAAACATTATAGTTGATGGCAAAAAAATAAAAATATTTGCAAAAAAAGACCCAGCTGAGCTTCCCTGGGGCGAGCTTGATATTGATGTAGTACTTGAGTCAACAGGAATTTTTTTAACAAAAGAATTAGCCCAAAAACATCTTCAGGCAGGTGCAAAAAAAGTATTGTTAAGTGCACCTCCAAAAGATAAAACCATTCCCACAGTGGTACTTGGTGTAAATAGCGATAACTTTGATTTTAAAAATAATCAGATTATATCAAATGCATCCTGCACAACAAACTGCATAGGGCCAGTAATCCGTGTGCTTCATGATAATTTTACAGTAACAAAAGGCTTTATGACAACAGTTCACTCGTATACAAACGATCAAAGAATACTTGATTTGCCTCACAAAGACCTAAGACGGGCGCGCGCTGCTGCAATGAATATGATCCCAACCACCACAGGCGCCACAAGAGCAATCGGCGTAGTAATCCCAGAACTAAACGGTAAACTTGACGGTATATCAATACGTGTGCCTACTTCCAATGTATCTTTGATTGACTTTGTATGCAATGTAAAAAATATCCCAACAATTGAGCAGGTAAATGAAGCTTTTAAAAAAGCTAGCCAGACTAAGTTAAAAAACATATTAGAATATACAGAAGAGCCCCTTGTGTCGCATGATTTAAATGGAAACCCACACTCAAGCATATTTGACGGTACAATGACACATATTATAGATGATATGGTAAAAGTTTTTGCCTGGTATGACAATGAGTTTGGCTACTCTTCAAGATTAAAAGATGTTATGTTAAAAATGATCTAAAGGGGTAAATTATGATTTTTATAAATGAGCTTAACCTTACAAATAAAAGGGTTTTTGTCAGGTGCGACTTTAATGTGCCAATCGATGATGAAGGAAACATAATGGACGATAAGCGCATAAGAGAAACACTGCCTACCATAAATTACTGCATGGATGCAAAAGCAAAAGTAATATTGGCTTCTCATATGGGAAGACCAAAAGGCAAAAAAGACCCAAAATACTCTCTTGCAAATGTAGCAAAGAGGCTTTCTAGACTATTGAATAAAGAAGTAAAATTTATAGATTCTTGCATTGGTGATGAAGTCAAAAAAGCTATAGATTCTATGGATTATGGGGATTGTTTGTTGCTTGAAAATTTGCGATTTCAGCCAGGCGAAGAAAAAGATGACATAGAATTTGCAAAAAAACTAAAAGAGTTATTTGATGTGTACATCAATGATGCGTTTGGCGTAAGTCACAGAAAACATACATCTGTATACACACTTCCAAAAATTTGTGAGATTAAAGCTGCAGGCTTTTTGCTTAAAAAAGAGATTACATACTTCAGTCGTATTTTGGATAACCCAGTAAGGCCTTTAATTGCTGTGCTTGGCGGAGCTAAGGTATCTTCAAAAATATCAGCTGTATATAATCTTATTGATAAGGTAGACAAAATTATAATTGGCGGGGCTATGGTGTTTACTTTTTATAAAGCATTAGGCTTACCGGTTGGGAATTCTCTGGTAGAAAATGACTATTTAGAAACTGCAAAGGATATATACCAAAAAGCTCAGGATAAAAAAATTAAAATGTACTTTCCTGTAGATTTTGTAGTCTCAGAAAAAATGGACGAAAAAGCTGTAACAAAAATTGTACCCTACCAGGAAATACCAGATGGCTATATGGGGCTTGATATAGGTCCTGCTTCATGCAAGATGTTTGAAGAAGTAATGCACGATTGCGGATCTATTGTATGGAATGGTCCCATGGGTGTATATGAAATCGACAGGTTTTCTCGTGGCACAAGAGAAATGGCGCGCATCGTAGGCTCAAGCTATGCATTAAGTGTAGCAGGAGGAGGTGATACAGCAGATGCCATAGCTCGTGCACACGAAACAGACAATATTACATATATATCCACAGGAGGTGGTGCAAGCTTGGAGCTACTTGAAGGCAAAAAGTTGCCAGGTATCGAAGCACTGGAGGCCTAAATGATAGTAGCTAACTGGAAAATGCATTTTGACTACAAAAAGGCTTTAGAGGTAGGCTGCGCCATAAAATCAAAATTATCAGATGCCAAAGCAGAAATTGCCGTTTGTGCACCCTTTGTCTACCTAAAAGACCTATCTGAGTGTTTTAAAAATTCAAACATAAAGCTTGGGGCACAAAATTTATACTTTGAAGACGAAGGTGCCTATACTGGTGAAGTTTCAGCAATGATGCTAAAATCTGTAGGCTGTCAGATTGTTATTGTTGGACACAGTGAGCGCAGACAATTGTTTGGTGAAGATGACAATATGATTAATAAAAAAATAAAAAGCGCTATTAAACACAACATAACTCCAATTTTATGTGTGGGTGAAAGCTTATCTCAAAGACAAAACAACGAAACATTTACAATCATAGAAAATCAGCTTGCCAAAGATTTGCTAGATATAAAAGAAACTGTTATAATCGCATATGAGCCTATATGGGCAATAGGAAGCGGGAAAGTTGCAAATTCTGAGCAAATTTTTGAGGTACATGAGTTTATAAAGAAATTTATAGACACAAAAGTACTCTATGGTGGTAGCGTAAATGCTCAAAATGCAGGAGAGCTTTCAAAAATACAAAATGTTGATGGTTTTTTGGTAGGCGGTGCAAGTTTAGATGCGCAAAAATTTTATGAAATTGCTTTGAATTTTGAAAAAGAAAAAGGAGTTAGTTGATGCTTACTGTCCTTATGATACTGCAGGGTATAATGTCTATTTTATTAATTGTTCTTATTTTGCTTCAAAAAGGAAAAGGTGCAAATATGGGCGTATCCTTTGGCGCTGGAGCTTCTGATACACTTTTTGGAGCAACAGGCGCAATGTCGTTTTTTGCCAAAATCACATGGGTTTTAGCCTTTTTGTTTATGATTAATTCTGTTGCTATCTCGTATTATGTCTACAAAAATCAAACCCAATCAACTATATTTACAAATACCACTAAAGCGCCTAAATAAGTAGGCGCTTTAGCTTAACTTGACAAAACTTATCAAGATATATTGACTTTTTAAAAGTTAGTATTATAGTATCTAAATAGGAGGTTGTATGGAAAGCTTTGAAAGCCATTTTTTTTACCCTATTAAAGATACTGTACTTGATCCAGATGGCATAGGCGTTAGAGAAAATATTGAATTCAACGCAAAGATCATATTTTATGTTAAAACTAAACAAGGTATAATTGTAGCTATCGATTATAAAGTAAAAGCCTGTCCTGTTGCTATTGCAGTTGCAAGTTTTCTAGCCAAAACATTTAAAAATAAGACAATAGAAAATGCCTTAAGCATAGATGAAAACTTTTTAAATTCTAATTTAGTAGGTATTCCAAAAGAACGCCTTGAGTGCGCAAATAGTGCAATTGAAGCTTTTAAAGAAGCTCTAATTAATAGCAAGGGGGAAAAATGAACAGAATTTACTTTGATAATGCAGCAACAACTAAAGTAGATGATGAAGTCTTAAAAGCAATGATACCTTTTTTTACACAAAACTATGCCATAGCATCATCAATATTTAGTCATGAAGATGGTTTGATTGCCCAAGAAGCACTTGAGAGTGCAAGAGCATTTATATTGGATAAACTAAACGCTAAAGATTATAGGTGTATTTTTACATCCAATCCTACAGAATCAAATAATCTAGCACTAAAAGGAATAGCTTTTAGTAAAAAAAAGGGCAATATCGTAATTAGCAAAATTGAAGATTTATCAATCATAAATACATGTAGGTTTTTGCAAAAAAAAGGCTTTGAGATAAGGTATATAGGCGTCAACAACGAAGGATTGGTTAATCTTAATGAATTAAATAATCTAATTGATGATAATACAATCTTAGTCAGCATTCAACATGTAAATCAAGAAATAGGTACACTTCAGGATATAATCAGCATTGGTGAAATTTGTAAGCAGAAAAATTGTGCGTATCACTGTGATGCAACTTTTTCTTTTCCTTTTTTTGATATTGATCTATCAAAATACAATATTGATCTTTTAACTATAGGTTCAGATACATACTATGGCCCAAAAGGAGCATCAGCTTTAATTGCAAAAAACTCTATTGAGCTTGAACCACTTATTACTGGTGGTTATCAGGAATATAACTTAAGAGCTGGCACTCAAAATATACCTGCAATTGTTGGCATGCAAAAAGCTATAGAGATATTTGACAAAAAAATATACGACTATATTAAAAACTTAAAAGATTACTTTCTAGAAAAAATAAACCAAATACCGCACATTAGAATAAATAGTCCCAAAATGTCTCATCCAGGTATAGTAAATGTAACTTTTTTGTTTATTGAAGGTGAATCTTTGACTTTAAGGCTAAACTTAAGGGGCGTAAGTGTGATAACGGGTAGTGCTTGTTTTTCCAAATCACTTGAAGCCTCACATGTGCTTCTTGCATGCGGTTTGACGCACGAGTTGGCTCATGGTTCTATTAGATTTTCGTTTGGTAAATTTAACACATTAAAAGAAATAGACCAGACAATAGAGTATTTAAAAGAAGATGTAGCTTTTTTAAGAAATTTAAGCCCACTATACAAGGAGGATTAAATGCCAAGTATACCATACTCAAAAAAAGTTATGGATTTATTTTTAAATCCAAAAAACTTAGGTGAAATCGAAAACCCTGATGCTCAAGCAACAGAAGGTTCTCCCGCTTGCGGTGATATGGTTCAGTTACAATTAAAAGTAAATAAAGATACGCATGTTATTGAAGATATAAAATTTAAATCTTTCGGATGCGCTTCAAACATTGCAACAGCATCTATTATTACTGAAATTGCGAAAGGCAAAACAATTGAAGAAGCAAAAAACTTAAAATATTCTCAAGTAGTAGATGAACTTGGAGGTTTGCCAGCTGTTAAAGTACACTGTTCTATTTTAGCCATACAGTCTCTTAAGCGAGCAATTGAAAACTATGAAGAAAAAAACGGCCTTGTACCCAAAGATAAGCCAACTGATGAAGCATTGATAAAAGAACGCCTAAGGGGCGTAATAGACCCAAATACAGGCAGAGACTTGGTAGGATCAAAACTACTTTCAAAAATAGATTTTGTAGATGGCAAGCTTACGATATATTTAAATCTTAAAGATACAAATCAATTTGCAAATGCAATAAAAGAAGAAATTGTCGAGAAATTTGAGTACAGATGGGATGTAAAATCCATTGATGTAGTTTTTTTAGATTAAATTCTTTTTTTTCTGGCAGGCGTTGCAAATACCATAAATCTGCAATTGGACGCTTTGCACGCTTGCTTGATCAAAACCTTTTAGAATACAACTTATATCTATATCTAGATCTTCTATTTTTTTACAGTTTGTGCAGATAAAATGTGCATGAAAGTCGGCCAATAACTCATATTTTGTTTTTTGCTGAGCAATTTTTATCTCATTTAATATGCCATTTTCTACCATTACCGAAATATTTTTGTAAATTGTTGCAAGTGACATGTAGGGGTAGTTTTTTTTAATCTGTAAATACAATTCATCTATATCCATGTGACCAAACTGTTTGATAAGAGATAATATATGCAATCTTTGTGGCGTTACTTTTAAATTTTTTTTGTTTAGTATACTTTCTAAATACGCATAATCAATTACTTCCATAAAAGCAAATATAATACTTTTTTAAAAAATTGCAAATAATAATTTTTTTCCTTGACAAATTTTTATTTTTTGATAATATTTATTAAAATTGATTTGGAGGTGTACGATGAGTTTAGTTCTTCAAAAAATACCAGAGTTTAAAATGGATGCATACGATGCACAAAGTGGCCATTACAAAAAGGTTTCAAGCGCAGATTACGCAGGTAAGTGGACAATTGTTTGCTTCTACCCAGCAGATTTTACATTTGTTTGCCCAACTGAGCTTGCTGCAATGAATGCAAAATATGATGTATTACATAACGAGCTTGGCTGCGAGATACTTGCAATTTCAACAGATACAAAATTTTCACACAAACGCTTTGTAGAAACAGAGCCACTACTAAAAGGCTTGAAATTAACTATTGGCGCAGATCCAACCGGTGAGGTTTCAAGAAAATTTAATGTCATGATAGAAGGTGCCGGTATTGCTTTACGTGGCAGATTTTTAATAAATCCAGATGGTGTAATAGTAGCAGAAGAAGTTCAAGCACCACCTGTAGGTAGAAACGTAAATGAGTTCATAAGACAAATCCAAGCCCATCAGCATTCATATAAGACAGGCGAAGTTTGCCCAGCCAACTGGAGACCTGGTAAGAAAACTTTGCCTGTCAATACAGACGAAGAAAAAATGACAGGTCGCGTTGGCGACTACGTAACAGTAGAAGAGCTCCTCTCCTAACAATATATACAAATCGCCTCAAGGCTTTTAGCTTTGGGGCGATAAATTTAGCTTTTGGATTGTTTTTTCAAATATGTCTTTTACAGCAAATGCGCTTTTGCAATCATATTCAATAATTGGCTTTGCTTTTCTTGTAGCTTCTACAATAGTTTTATCAAAAGGAATTTTGCCAATTATTTCTAAATTTTCTTCTTGAGCGTATTTTTCAATCTCTTTTGTTTGCTCATCGTTTATGTCAAACTTGTTAATCACAATTCCATGTGGTATTTTAAAATGCTTTATTGTTTCCACAATGCGCACCAGATCATGAAGACCACTTTTTGTAGGCTCACTTACAACTATTACAGATTTTGCACCCACAATTGATGATGTAGCAGGACAGCCAATACCTGGAGCTCCATCAATAATAATTAATTCTATCTTTTTTGAGTAGGCAATTTCTAAAGATAGCTTTCTTACTTCAGATATTAAACCACCTGAGGTTTCTTCACCTGGGTTCAACAGCGCATGTGCCATATAACCTGTCTCGCAGGTAGACTCAAAATACTTGCCATTTAAAGTTTTTTTCAAACTTATAGCATTAACTGGACAGGCAATCACGCATGCATTGCAGCCCTCGCAAGCATATTCTTTAACCCTGTATTGATTTTGCTCAAAATCTATTGCTTCAAATCGACAAACTGAGGCGCAGATACCACAATTTATACATTTATCAAAATCAATAAATGCCTTTTTAGAACCAAAATACTCAAATGTTTTATTAACTTCAGGCTTTAGTATAATATGTAGATTTGGTGCATCTACATCACAATCCACCATCAAAGCATTTTTTGCCAGATGTGCAAAAGAAGCACTAAGTGTTGTCTTGCCTGTGCCACCTTTTCCGCTTACAATAGCAAGCTGTTTTACAATCACTGCACTATCTCCAAAATTTTATTGTATAATTCAACAAACATATTCTCGTATTGAGGAATTTCTTTTGAAAACAACTTACCTTTTGAGTAACTTTGAGCAATTTTTATATCGTAGGGTATCTTTAGCAGCATTGGTATGTTGTTTTCTTCCAAATATGACTCAAGTTCAATAAATTTATTATCGTATCTGTTTATTACAATACCTATTTTTAAACCAAATTGTCTTGTAAGATCCACTGCAAGCTTTAAATCATGCAAACCAAATGGTGTAGGTTCTGTTACAAGTACACAAAAATCTGCCATCTGTATTGATTCAACTGTAGGACAAGATACACCTGGCGGACAATCTAAAATGTTGATTTTATCTTTATTTGTATATTTTTTTGCCTGTCTTATAATTCTAACAGCAGATGGCTCTCCTATATTCATCTGGCTTTTTACAAAATCAATGCCATTTGCACTACCCAAAGAAATTTTTCCTATATTTTTTGGTATTTCTTCCAAAGCATTATACTTGCATGCAAGTAAACATGCACCGCACGCATGGCACAAATGTGCAAACACAAGCACTGATTTGCTTGATACAACAATAGCGCTAAACTGACACGCTTTTGCGCAATCACCACAGTGAGTGCACTTTGCATTATCAACTTTTGGTATTTTTACATCTACATCTATATGTTCACTATAGTCAATATCAAAAAAAAGATGCGCATTTGGCTCTTCTGCGTCTAAATCTATGAGTTTTACGCTATGGCCTTTTTTGTCTAAAACATAAGCAAGGTTTGTTGAAACGGTGGTTTTGCCCGTGCCCCCTTTGCCTGACAATATTGCTATTATCATAACTCTTTTAATTCATTTGACTTTAACTTTTCTATAGCCTGCTTTGCGCTTAAACCAACTGCCTCGTAAATTTTAATATTTGCTGCCCTAATAGCTTGCAGGGCATTTTGACCGGGCATTGCAGAAATTATTGCACTTGCACCATTATCTATGGCGATCTGAACCGCTTGGGGACCTGCGCCGTGCGAAAGCTCTTGATTATTGTTTATTACATCTAATTGACCTGTTTTGTCATCGTAAATCAAAAAATAGCTGGCTCTTGCAAACCTCTCATCTATTGCGCTATCTAATGTTTGACCTTTTGTCGCAAGCAGTATTTTCATATTTAACCCTCCTTAAAAAGTATTATAAATGAACATATGACCGTTGTCAATTATTTTTTGAAATCTATGGGCACAATAAAAAAACTGAGTAATATGAATATGGCAAGCGCAATATAGAGCATATCAAAAAACTCATTTGGCAAATTCCAAAATAGTATTTTGTTAATAAAACCAGCTATAAAAGGTGTATTTTGATAATGCATTTTAGCCAAACTTAGCAATTTATACTCTATGTATGTCAAAGGACATTCTATATGAAAAACAGACTCAAATGCTACAATCATTATCATAACTAAATGGATAATCCTGAATGTTGCATTTTTTACAAAATGCCATTTTATATATTTGCCAATATATATTAGAATGAGTCCAACAATAATAGTTAATGCATATAAAAAATGTATTATAACAACAGCATCAGCTAAAACTGCGTAAATATTCATCATTATAATCTAAGCGTTTTTTTAGTAAAATAAAGCATTTTAGTGCCTTTAAAAAAATTTTTTTTAAACCTTTAATTTTTTAAAATTCATCCGATTCAATATTTAGAAGCTCAAAAAAACAAAAAGGAGGTTTACCATGAGTCTTCAAATTAACACAAACATAGCGGCGATGCAGGCTATAGATAGCC
Organism: Desulfurella acetivorans A63; assembly: GCA_000517565.1. Classification (GTDB taxonomy): domain Bacteria; phylum Campylobacterota_A; class Desulfurellia; order Desulfurellales; family Desulfurellaceae; genus Desulfurella; species Desulfurella acetivorans. Next base: position 171,252 of record CP007051.1, on the reverse strand, counting down.
TAAACAACACAAACACAAAGTTATCAAACACGTTAAACAGTTTATCAACAGGCTTGAGGCTAACAAGTGCTGCAGTTGATCCATCTGGTATGACTATAGCAGACTCTTTGAATTTTCAGGCAACAAACTTAGGTCAGGCAATATCAAACGGCAATGACACAGTAAACTTGATAAACATAGCAGATCAAGCACTACAGCAATCTATAAATTTGGTAACAAACATCGCACAACAGGCAATTGAAGCTGCAAACGCCACGCAAGATTTAGCTTCAAGACAGGCTCTGCAAAGTAATATAAACGGTTTGCTTGCAGAAATTAACAATATTGCAGCAACCACATCCTACAAAGGTATAAACTTACTTGATGGCAGCTTTGTAAATAAGATTGTCCAAATTGGCGCCTACCAAAATCAAACTATCGGTATTGGCATACAAAATACTGCTGCAAATGCAATAGGCTGGGTAGCAAATCAGACATTTACAAATAACGCACCTGTAGGTTCTGCATCTTTAATGGTGAATATTGTTACACCAAGTACCGGACCAAGTACCGGTATTACTCAAACTAGTTTTGCTAAATTTGGGGTTGCTTTTTCCGCAAACAAACAATTTGCAACTATTGCAAATGGTGATGTCCAAATTAATGGCGTAAACATAAATATTTTTGGTACAAGCCAAACTCAACAATTAGATGCAGGTAACTGGGCAAAAGCTATAAACGCAGTAAGTGCCCAAACAGGTGTATCTGCATCTGCAAAAACAACCGTTGTTGGCTCGAAAGCAATTCAAGCTGGAGTAATTTCTGCTGGTGGTTTGCTAATAAATGGCGTTAATATAGGTCAAATTACAGTAGGTGTAGGAGATTCCGGTGGAAATTTAGTAAATGCCATTAACCAATACACCAGTCAAACTGGTGTAGTTGCAAGCGTTAACTCGCAAGGCCAACTTGTTTTGACAAATACGACTGGTGGTAACATTGCAATACAGGCTTCAAGTAACACACAAGGAATAATCAATATCAAGGACAGTACGACAACAACTAGTGGTGGAAGTGCAAATTATGCTTTAACTGCTGCGCAAAGTTTTTACTTAAATGGTGTGAAAATCACTTTAGGTAAGTTCGATACAACAAAAAACGGTATTGCGGCTAGCGCCGCTAATCTTATTAATACTCAGCTTAAGGCAGCTGGTGTAGTAGGCGTACAGGCAATTGCATCTACAGGTACCGGAGGTGTGTCAACTATTAGATTTGTAGCTAACAACGGCAGTGATTTAAATATTGTTAACGCTGCTGGTACTACCGCCCAACTACTATCTGCAGTAGGATTAAAAAATGTGGGAGGTGGTACTACTACAGGTCCAGGAGCATACCTTGCCAACAACTCCTATCATGGAACAATTACATTAACTTCGGATAATGCGATAACAGTTAGCGGTCAAAATAATAATGCATTTGTAGGTTACGCCGGATTAGCTGCTGGCACATATAGCCCAAATGTTAATCTTTCAAATGTGGATGTAACAAATCAAGACAGTGCAGGCCTTGCTGTAACTATTGCAAACTCTGCACTAAAAGCGTTAGATAAAATTAGAGCATCGTTGGGTTCCATTGAAAACCAAATTAATGCAACAGTGCAAAATATCCAGGTAGCTCAAGTAAATGTTACACAGGCAAAATCAGCCATAACAGATACCAACTTTGGAGCAGAAACTTCAAAATTTGCAACACTGCAAGTTCTGGCACAAGCCGGTACATACGCTTTAGCTCAAGCAAACGCAACTCAGCAATTAGTACTAAGACTAATGCAATAACAATTTTAGAAAGCTCAAGGTTTACGCCTTGGGCTTTTATTTTTTAAAAAATCATTAATTTATATTTGAAAAAATGACAGTTTTGTGGTAATTATTTCGTTAATGTATACAGGAGGAGGGCTATGGCAGCAAAACAAGGCAAATATAGTTTATTAATGCTTATTTTTACAATCTTTATTGCATCTTGCGCAACAAACCCATATAAAAGTTCTCTAAACTCAACCATTGACAACTCAAAAACTTTTGATGTAAGCGCTCAAAAGTGTTATCTTGCTTCAAAAGCAGTATTGCTAAAAAGAGGCTTTTTAATAGAAAAAGACGAGCCAAACGCTTTTAGTTTTGTTGCCACAAGGTATTTTCCATCTGGCAAAGACAGCACGGTTGTTGTTGTAAATATAAATGTTTTGCAAAATTCGCAAAATAAATCAACTGTGTTTATAAGTGCCATGCAGTATGAAAATGTCATAAGGACAACCACGCAAACTACACTGTTTGGTCTTTTGCCGATTGGCTCAACTGCAACCACAAGCAAGCAAAGTGAAAAATCCATAACCGACAAGCAATTCTTTGATACATTCTTTAAAGAATTGTCAGATGAGCTAAAGCAAATATAAAAAATACAATAGCAAACATATATTATTGAATCTTTTTGTAAACTCTAACAAAATTATTAGATATCGGATAAATTATTTTCTTGACAAAAATTTAAAAGCGTTATATAAGAAAATATATAATGAAACAAATGGAGGTATTTGTATGGATGAAAAAATTTCAAGAAAAAATTTTTTAACAAGAGCAAGTATTGTTGGTATTGGCACATTGGTGGGTGGATTTGCTACACAAATTGCAAATGCTGACAAAACACAAAACTGGAGCGCAAACAAGTGGCCATGGCCTTATGTAGAGCTTGATCCAGAAACAACTGCTCAAATCGCTTATGAAGAATGGTATAGGCTTTGGTGTGGCGGTACAGTAATTTATAGTGTTTTCCATCAGTTAGCACAAAAAGTTGGTGAGCCTTACAAATCATTTCCTATTGATCCTTTTGCAATATTTGAAGGCGGATTAGCCGGCTGGGGCACATTGTGCGGTTCTGTAAATGGTGCAGCAGTTGTTGCAAGCTGTATAATTGGTCCTATGACACAGGAAGGTTGTGAAGATGGACATATTATTGCTTCAAATATGCTTGATTGGTACTCACACGCAAACATGCCTATATTTGTTCCCAAAAACCCTAAAGCAAATAAAAAAACAATTGTACATACTGTAAGCGAATCTCCACTATGTCATATTAGCGTAGGAAAATGGATGCATGCAAGCGGCTACCCAATAAATAGCCCAGAGCGCAAAGATAGATGCGCTCGCGTAGCTGCAAGCGTAGCATATAAATTGGTTGAAGAGCTAAATAAATGGCACAAAGGAAAATATGATGAAAACATTGCATGGTTTGCACCAAAAAAAGTGGGAATTACGGCCCAATTTAACTGCGCAGAATGTCATGGTGCAAAAATCCCAAAACCCCCAACACCTCTTAAAAAACTTTAATTAAAGGAGTATTAAAAATGCAAAGAAAAGATTTTTTAAAAGGTGTTATAGGTAGTATTGCTTTTTTATCATTTATACCATTACCAATTGTTTTTAATCAAAAAAATGAATGGAGCCAGCCAAGTCCCATAAAGGAAGGGCGTCTAAAAAAAGAACACAACTACGCTATGGTAATAGTTCAAGATAGATGCATAGGCTGTAAAGCTTGCGAGGTTGCTTGCAAAACCACATGGCATATACCAGAAAACCCACAGGACTATAGGACTAAAGTATTATATATTGGTAAAGCTCAAAGCGATAGTTATAAAATGAATTGGCTGCCAATATTGTGCAATCAATGCGATAATCCTCCCTGCGTTTGGGTTTGCCCCACAGGTGCAAGTTATAAAAGAAAAAGCGATGGTATAGTCCTTGTTGATTTTGATAAATGTATCGGGTGCAAAGCCTGTATGGAAGCTTGCCCATATGATGCTAGATACTACAATGAAGAATTGAGCTCTGTTGATAAATGTACATTTTGCTTGCCACGATTAGAAAAAGGCTTACCTCCCGCATGTGTGGAAGCTTGCCCAATGCATGCAAGAAATTTTGGTGATTTAAATGACAAAGAATCAATCGTATCAAGACTACTCAAAGAAGCTACTTCATACCATGTTTTAAAACAAACAGATGGCACATTACCAAATGTTTACTACACTCAAGATATCCCTACCTAATCTTTTTTTTAGCCTGGGTTTTAGCCTAGGCTAAAAACTTTTCCAGCGTAACTAAATCTCTAAACTCATTAAACTGTCTTTCATGATTTAAATCTTTTGGTATTAACTTATTCATCTCTTGTAAATCACTTTCACTTGTAAATGGTGGATACATTGTGGTACGGATAATTAAATGTCCTTGAAAATGCTTTAGTAACTCAAAGGATTCTTTTAGTTTTTCACAATCACCGCCAAATGTTTTGTATTTATCGCATGTTGCTTTTAAATCAAGCGCAATTACATCTACAAGATTAACTGCATCGGCCAAAATATCAGGGCAATGACCATTTGTATCAAGTTTTACCAGAAACCTTAGTTTTTTAATTTTAGTTATAAAATCAGGCAAATCATTTTGTAGAGTAGGCTCTCCACCTGTTATAACAACCGCTTCAATTTTGCCAATACGGCTTTGCAAAAACGATAAAACGCTAAATTCGTCTATCATCTCACCTTTAAAAAATACAAGTTCGGGATTGTGGCAATATGGGCATCTTAAATTGCAGAAAGGGCAAAATAGCACAGATGCTATTTTGCCAGGATAGTCTATAAAACTTACCTTTTGAATTGCTACTATTTTCACAGATTATACTCCAAACGTTGTTTAAACTCTTCCTGCTTGCCTTTATTCCAGTTTTGAACTGGTCTGTAATAACCTACAACCCTTGAATAAACCTCAGTTTCTTCACCACAGATTGGGCAGTTAAAATGTTCACCGGCTATGTATCCATGAGTTTTGCATATTGAAAATGTAGGCGTTATTGTCATATACGGTATTGGATAATTTTCAAAAGCTTTTTTAATGAAACTCTTTAGCGCATCTTCCTGCGGTTTTTCCTGCAAAAATATATGCACTACAGTTCCGGATGTGTATAATACCTGCAATGGCGATTGATGATCCAATACTTCAAACGGGTCATCCGTATAGTTTACTGGCAAAAATGTAGAGTTTGTATAATATGGATCTGATTCGCCTGATTGTTTTATGTCTGGGTATAACTGCTTATCTTTGTAAGCAAGTCTATAAGATGTACCTTCTGCAGGCGTTGCTTCTAAATTGTAAAGATTACCTGTTTCTTCTTGATAGTTTTTTAGTGTTTCCCTCATAAATTCAAGAACTTCTATGGCAAAACTTCTGCCCTCTTTAGTTTGGATACCTTTTCCCATGAAGTTTAATAAAGACTCATGCATACCTACAATACCTATTGTTGAAAAATGATTGTTAAAGTGCCCAAGGTAAGCTAAAGTATAAGGCATAAGACCGTTTTTTAAGTTTTGCTCTACTACTTTGCGTTTGATTTCAAGCGATGTTTTTGCAATATCCATCATTCGTTTCAAGTTTTTGAAATATTCATCTTTAGTTTTTGATAAATAACCAATACGTGGTAAATTTATTGTAACAACGCCAATTGAACCTGTTTTATCGCTTGCGCCAAAAAGACCGCCACCACCTCTATTTTTTAATTCTCTTAAGTCTAATTGAAGTCTGCAACACATACTTCTTACATCGCCAGGGTTTAAACTACTTGAAACAAAATTTTGAAAGTATGGTAAACCATATTTAGCTGTAGCTTTAAGCAACAAATCAACATTTGGACCATCCCAGTCAAAATCTTTTGTAATATTGTATGTAGGTATTGGAAAAGAAAATATTCTGCCTTGAGCATCGCCTTCAAGCATTGTTTCTAAAAACGCTTTATTTATCATATTCATTTCATGTTGATAATCGCCATATACTGTATCTAAAACTTCACCGCCTATAATAACAGGTTTGTCTTTTAAATCATCTGGCACTATCCAGTCAAATGTAAAGTTAATAAATGGCGGTTGAGACCCCCACCTGCTTGGTACATTCATTGCAAATACCATTTGTTGGATTAACTGTTTGACTTCATTATAATCAAGCTTATCAGCCCTTACAAAAGGCGCAAGCAACGTATCAACAGAGTTAAATGCCTGAGCGCCTGCAAATTCCATTTGCATTACGCCCAAAAAATTAACCATCTGCCCAGTAAGTGCAGATAAATGTCTTGCTGGTTTTGCTGTAATTTTGCCTTCAACGCCACCAAATCCCCTTGATATTAAGTCCATTAAAGACCAGCCAGCGCAATACGCAACAATACCATGCGACAAATCGTGTATGTGAATGGCACCGTTTGTGTGTGCATCAGCTACTTCTTTGGGGTAGATATTATTTAACACATAGTTTGCTAAAACGCTTCCAGCCAGATGCAAATAAAGACCAGGATAGCTGAATGTTGTATTTGAGTTTTCTTTTATGCGCCAATCGGTTTGGTTTACATACTCGCTTACAGTTTTTTCAACATCAAAAATTGCCTTTTTTGTATCCCTTGAAGCAGCGCGCTTTTCTCTGTAGAGAATATACGCTTTAGCAACTTTAGCAAATCCTAGCTTTATAAGTTCTTCTTCGACAGTGTCTTGAATGTCTTCAATGTTAATTTCTTTAAGGTTTGCAAACTTTCTTTTTAAACTAAAAAGCACATTGTTTGCAACAAGTGTTGAGTAATCTTCTTCTCCAACAGCTAAAAACGCTTTTTTGATAGCATTTTCTATCTTGGTTTTATCAAAGGCTACTTTAGAGTAGTCTCTTTTAATTACAACTACTTTACTAAAAAAATCTGTCAAATTAATGCTTGCTATGTTTGTTTTCATAAAACCCCCTCTATTTTTTCTCCATATTTTTTTCTTAAAATTCTTGCAGCTTCAATCATGTTTTTCAATGAAGGTATAACTTCTTCATATTTTCTTGTTTTTAAACCACAATCAGGGTTTATCCAAAAAAGATTTTTATCTATATACATAAACGACCTTTCTGCTATTTCTAACATTTCCTCTACGCTAGGTACACGAGGAGAATGAATATCCCACACACCAAGCCCGATTGCGTGATCATATTTAAATTTCTCAAAACTTGAAATTATATCACCTTTGCTTCGAGATGCTTCTATGGATATGCAGTCTGCATCCATGTCATAAATGTAATTAACGATTTCATCAAATTCAGAGTAACACATGTGTGTATGAATTTGAGTTAATTTGTCAACATCTTCAACAACAAATCTAAAGATTTTACTTGCAAACTCAAGATAATCCTTTTTCTTTGACTCTTTTAAAGGTAGACCTTCTCGAAATGCCGGCTCATCAATTTGTATAATCTTTATATTGGCTTTTTGTAAATCCATTACTTCTTCTTTTAAAGCAAGTGCTATTTCGTAAGCGATTACTTCTTTTGGAACATTAGGCCTTGTAAACGACCAATTAAGAATTGTAATTGGCCCTGTTAGCATACCTTTTAGAGGCTTTTTTGTTAAACTTTGAGCATAGACTATCTCTTTTATTGTCATAGGTTTTGTTCTTTTTACTTTGCCATAAATAATAGGTGGTCTTATTGCCCTTGAACCATAAGAAATGACCCAACCATGCTTTGTGCATAAAAAACCTTCTAACTTTTGGGCAAAAAATTCTACCATGTCGCTTCTTTCAAATTCTCCATGAACAAGTACATCAATTCCTAAATCTTCTTGTAGCTTTACAATGTATTTTATCTGATCATTAATGTATTGATTGTATTCACTCTCGCTTATTTTGCCAGATATAAATTGTGACCTTTTTTGCCTTAATTCTTTGGTTTGAGGAAAACTGCCAATTGTAGTTGTAGGAAACTTTGGTAGATTTAGTGATTTTACCTGTTCGATGTAGCGTAATTTAAATGGATGAGCTCTTTTTGGGTTTAATTTTTTTATAGTTAACAGAGTTTCTTCATAGTTTTCGTCTTTTTCCAATTGCTCGTCTGAAAAGTCATAATCCGATCTTCCATTTAATATATTTTTTAGCAAGTTTAAGTGTTGAAGTTTTTCTTTAGCAAATAATAGTTTATTTGATATTTTCGGATCAAAATTTTCTAATTCGAGACTAACAGGCAAATGCATTAGAGGCCCAGCTGTGCTCAAAATCATTTGATCTGAGGATAAGCTAAGTTTTTTCTGAACAAGCTCTATTAGCTGTTTTGCTTCGTTTAAGTTGTCTTTAAATGGATGCCTTGTGCCAATAAGGCCTATTTGAAGTTTTTTGTCTTTAGGTAAGCCAAATTTAATAACATTTTCGACATTTTCTCTAAAAGTAAAATCAAGACCCAATGTATCAAAATTAATATTTTCAATAATTTCATTAAAATAAGATAAACTTTCGTAGTAAGAATTAAGTGTTATATCTAAAAAAATGTTTTTTTTGACTATTTCGTAAGCATCGAATATGTCTTTTAAAAAACTTTTATCATAATCAAGAACAAAAGCTGGTTCATCAAAGCATATCCTTCTTACACCATTTTCTTGAAGTTGAATAAGCAAAGCATTATATTGCTTTGCAACATTCAAAAGCAAACTTCTAAATTCTTTAGTTTGCGATGGTTTAAGCCATTTGTTGTTATCGTTAATTTTCCCCAAACTTATAAATGTAAATGGTCCAATAATAACAGGTGTAGTATCATATCCAAGCTTTTTATCTTCAAGCCAGTTTTTTAACACCGTATTATTTTTAAGCTCAAAATGACCATCAAATTCAGGAACAATATAATGATAATTAGTATCAAACCATTTTGTCATTTCCTGCGCTTGAGCTTTTGAGTCCCCTCTTGCCATAGCAAAGTACAAATCTAGTTCATCTTGAATGTGTGAAAAACGCTCAGGAATGCAACCAAACATAAAGCTTAAATCAAGCATAAAATCATAATAAGTAAAATCGTTGCAAACGATATAATCAAGACCGCTTTTGCTGTATACATCAAGGCGGTATTTTTGGATTTCTTGCATATTACTTACAAATTCTTCTTTTGAAATCTTTTTTTCCCAATACGATTCAAGGTTTTGTTTGTATTCTCTTTTTAAACCAATCCTTGGGAAATAACTAGCCGTTGTCCTAAACATCTAACCTCCTTAAATTATTTATTTTTAAATTCTTTTAAAAGCTCAATAAAATCTTCTGCATCAGCAAATTTTTTATACACGGAAGCAAACCTTACATAGCTTACCTGATCAAGTTTTTTAAGTGCATCCATTACCAGATTTCCAATGTCTTTTGAGTTTATTTCATAAAGTTCTTTTGCTTTTATATAGTCTTCTATGTCATTTGCAATTTTTTCTGCATCATCGTATGTAAGTGGTCTTTTATTTATGGCTTTTACTATGCCTTTTATAATTTTTTCTTTTTCAAAAAGCTCTTTTGAGCCATCATTTTTTATAACAACTATAGGTATATTCTCGATACGCTCATAGGTGTTAAATCTGCTTCCACATTCATCGCAAACCCTTCTGCGCTTTATAACTTTACCGTCTTCTATAACACGGCTATCAATAACGCGTGTATCAGATGCTTTACAAAACGGACAACGCATAAACAAACCTCAACATTTTGTGTTTTAAGTATCTACCAACACAATATATTGTGTATAAAAATTTGAAAATGTCAATACTGTTTTTATTTTTTTGCTTATGGAAAAAATATGAGAAGAAAACTTATAACAAAAACTATTCTAGGTTAAAATCATCAAGCAGTTTATCAAACAAATAATCTTTAATATTTTGTGGAAGGGGCTTAAAATCTTCTATGTCTGCTTGTGAATATAAAGTATTACCATCTTTGTCATGGTAGGATATGAATTTTAAAATAAATTCAACTTTCGTTTTATCTGTATAATCTATCCTATATAGCATTCTTGCGCTTTGTGCATTTTTTATTGTCTCATAATCAATAACAACTAAAGAATCTGCTTTTTTATTTAATAATTCTTTAATTTCTTTTTCTAAACCTTCTTTACTAAACTTTTTTTCAAGCCATATATTTTTAATGCCTTCTGAAATTATACCTGCACCTTCTTTATCCATGTAATACACATTACCTACATCATCAGAACCAATCAATTCCCACTCAACAACAGGACAAATCATAAATCACCTCTTTTTTCTTTTAAATTAATACGATTTTTTTAAAAGTCAAATCAATAATACTAATTTTTGTTTAATTTTAATTAATTTTTCTAATATTAACTAGAAAAATGCTACAAAATAACAAATATTTGACTTAACCAGTATGCTTTTGATATAGTAAAATAAAGATTGCAAGAAAATAAAAGGGGGTTGTATGAAAATTAAACGGTTGCTTGTAGCAAACCGAGGTGAAATAGCCATAAGAATTTTTAGAGCTGCAACAGAACTAAACATTGAAACAATTGGTATCTACTCTTACGAAGATCGCTATTCCTTGCATCGTTACAAATGTGATGAATCCTATCTTGTTGGCGAAGGTAAAAGCCCCGTTGATGCATATTTATCAATGGATGAAATTATTGAACTTGCAAAATCAAAACACATAGATGCAATTCATCCAGGATACGGCTTTTTAAGCGAAAACCCTTTATTTGCAAAAAAATGTATAGAAGCAGGCATTATATTTATCGGACCGCACTTTAGCGCTATAGAAATTTTTGGTGATAAATTAATGGCAAAACAAACAGCACAAAAATTAGGCATACCTACAATACCAGGTTCTAAAAACTGCATAACAAGCATAAACGAATTAAAAGAATTTGCCAATGAGTATGGCTATCCTATTTTAATTAAAGCTACAAAAGGTGGTGGCGGCAGAGGTATAAGGGTTGTTGAGAAACCTCAAGATTTAGAATCAGAATACTTAATGGCAAAATCAGAAAGCCTAAAAGCGTTTGGCAGCGATGAGATTATAGCCGAAAAATTAGTAAAAAATCCCAAACATATAGAAATTCAGATTTTAGGTGATAAATTTGGCACCTATGTACATTTGTTTGAAAGGGACTGTTCTATCCAGCGCAGACACCAAAAAGTAGTAGAAATTGCACCATCTCTAAATATACCAAATGAGTTGTTACAATCAATGTATTCAGATTCAATAAAGTTTGCAAAAGAAACAAAACTCTACAATGCAGCTACATTTGAATATCTGGTTGATGAAGAAAAAAAGCACTATTACTTTTTGGAAGTAAATCCGAGATTGCAGGTAGAGCATACAGTAACTGAGATGATTACGGGTATAGATATTGTTCAATCCCAGATAAAAATTGCAAGCGATCAGCCACTTAAAGACATTTTAGGCACACAAGAAAATATACACAAAAAAGGATATGCTTTTCAATGCCGCATAACGACAGAAGACCCACAAAACAACTTTTTCCCTGACACTGGTAAAATTGAAGCCTACAGATCACCCGCAGGGTTTGGTATAAGGCTTGATGCTGCAAGCGCGTATACTGGAGCATTAATCACACCATTTTACGATTCGCTCCTTGTAAAAATTACGGCTTTTGGTTTAACATTTGAAGAAGCTGCAAAAAAAATGCACAGGGCGCTTAGGGAATTTAGAATTAGAGGTATTAAAAACAACTTAAGATTTTTGGAAAATCTCGTGTCAAACAAAGACTTTTTAAAAGGCGATTTTAATGTTCATTTTTTAGAAACACATCCAGAAATATTTAGATTTGAAAAACCAAGAGATAGAATCAGCAAACTTCTAAGATTTTTAGGTAATAATATTGTTAACAAACCAAATGGTGAAGCGAAAAATATTGTTTTTCCAACAATAGTAAAGCCAAAAGCTCAAGGCAAAATACCAGAAGGCTTAAGGGGTGTGCTTTTAAGAGAAGGCCCAAAAGGTTTTGTAGAAAAAATCAAATCATCAAAAGAAGTTTTATTTTGCGATACAACGTTTAGGGACGCTCACCAATCATTGCTTGCCACAAGGATGCGCACAAAGGATCTACTTGAGGTTTCTGATTTTGTTGCAAGAAAAATGAACAAACTGTTTTCAATTGAAATGTGGGGCGGTGCCACATTTGATGTATGCTACAGGTTTTTGAAAGAAGATCCCTGGGAAAGACTTGATATGTTGCGCCAAAAAATCCCAAATATACCGTTTCAAATGCTTTTAAGGGGTGCAAATGCCGTAGGATACACAAATTATCCAGACAATGTAGTAAAAGCCTTTATTAGAGAAGCTGTTGATAGCGGGATTGATGTATTTAGGATTTTTGACTGTTTCAACTGGACAGACCAGATGGTAATTGCCATGGAAGAAGTAAAAAAACTAGATAGAATCTGTGAAGCTGCTATTTCTTACACTGATGATATATTATCACCAAAAAACAATAAATACACACTCTCCTACTATGTAGATCTTGCAAAAAAACTTGAAAAAATGGGTGCAGATATTATAGCAATAAAAGATATGGCGGGGCTTTTAAAACCATATGCAGCCAAAGTCTTATTTAAAACTCTAAGTGAGGAAGTAGGTATACCACTGCATTTTCATACACACAATACTTCAGGTAATGCTGAAAGCTCTGTTTTGTGTGCCATAGAATCTGGTGCAAAAATAATAGATGCTGCGGTTAGTTCTATGAGTGGTCTAACCAGTCAGCCTTCACTAAACTCCATAGTTGCAGCACTTAAAAACACTCCAAACGAATCTAGTCTAAACCAGGAAGATTTAGATACTGTTGCCAATTACTTTGAAAAGGTAAGACCTTACTACTTTATGTTTGAAAGTGGTCTAAAAGCACCAACAGCAGAAGTATATGAACACGAAATACCAGGAGGTCAGTATAGCAATTTAAGGCCACAGGTTATAAGTTTAGGTTTGCTTGACAAATGGGACGATATCAAAAAAATGTATAAACAGGTAAATGATGCATTGGGCAATTTGATTAAAGTAACACCTTCTTCAAAAGTAGTTGGAGATTTGGCTTTGTTTTTGGTTAGAAACAATTTAACTATTGAAGATTTCAAAAATAATGCTGATAAACTTTCACTTCCTCAAAGCGTTGTGGATTTTTTTAAAGGTTACCTAGGACAGCCCTATGGCGGTTTTGACAAAGAATTGCAACAAAAAGTATTAAAAGGTGAAAAACCCCTAACCGTTAGACCTGGCGAAATCTTGCCTGAATATAATTTTAATCAGGCGCAAGAAACAATGAAAAATATTGTTGGAAGCGATGTAGAGTTTAGAGAAGTTGTATCATACGCTTTGTATGGCAAAGTTATAGAAGATTACTTTAATTTTAATAAAGATTATGGCGACGTATGGGTACTGTCTACTAAAGACTTTTTCTTTCCTTTAAATGTAGGTGAAGAAACTGTAATTAACCTTGAAGAAGGAAAAACAATTTTTGTAAAACTTATTGCCGTAGGAGAAGCAGATTCTAAAGGTCAAAGAATACTTACTTTTGAAGTAAATGGTGAATCAAGATTTGTTACAGTAAAAGATCTAAATCTACAAGCTACATTAAAACAAAATCTTAAAGGCGACAAAAAAAATCCAAATCATGTAATTGCCACAATGCCTGGAAAAATATCTAAAATACTTGTCAAAGAAGGTGATTTTGTTAATAAAAACCAGCCACTTTGCATTACTGAAGCAATGAAAATGGAAACAAAAATAGTTGCCATAAAAGAAGGCAAAGTCAAAAATATACTCTTAAAAGAAGGAGATACAATAGAAGAACAAGATTTGATAATTGAACTTGAATAATTAACACTATATCATTTTTGTGTAACCAATAATTAATACCACCTTATTAGGATAAGCTAAAGGTGGTATTATGAATTTAAATGATCAAATTTTTTTAGCAATTAACAATTTATCTTTATTAAAAATAGGCATTTTAAATTTTTTTTGCATATTTGTTGCGCTTTTTTCTCCATATATTTACGCTTTAGGATTAGTTATTGTATATCTATCAAACCGCAAAAAACAGGCATTATGCGCTTTTTATGTAGCTTTGATAGGACTTTCTATAAATTTCTTAATCGGACTTTTTTATTACCATCCAAGACCGTTTGTTGAAGGACTTGGTAACCTGTTAATACCGCACGCCAAAGACTCTTCATTTCCAAGCGATCATGCCACACTTGCATTTGCCATATCGTTTGGCTTCTGGTATGCAAAAGAAAAAACAATTTCTATAATAAGCTTTATTTTCGCTATAATAACAGGATATGCCAGAATTTTTGTGGGTGTGCATTTTCCATTTGACATTGTTGGATCTTTTTTTGTTGCAATTGTAGCTTTGACTTTACTTAATGCTTTTGTGGCTTATTTCAGTAAAGTAAGTGATTTTTTAATTAAATTGCAAATAAGAATTTTTAATATGTTTGGACTTAAGATATGATAAAAGAATACACGCAAAAAAATTATTTAATCCGTATAAACCGTTTAATTGAACTAATTCGTTTGTTTTTTTTAAAAATATTTTCTTTAGTAAATCAAAAACTTAATGTTGCAAACTTATTTGCAAGTCTTACATCTTATATAAGTGGTATTTCACCAAGTGCTAGTCGTATTTTTGCAAATACTGCAGTTAGATACATTTTTGCAAACAACATCTTGCTAAATATGCAAATCAAAAAATCTCAAAAAATAGCCCAACGATCTTCATTAAAAAGGATTCTAATAATTTCTGATTTAAATATTGGCGATGCAGTAAACATCCAAATAGCTGCTTATTTGTTAAAAAAAATCGGAGCACAATCAATAGATTATACCTTTGAGCAATAACTTACCTATTGATGCTTATGCAGCACTGATTGATTTTTGCGATTGCTTTATAAGCTCAGACACAGGTGGTTTACATATCGCATCTTCTTATAAGTTAAACGAACATAACAAAGCTTTAAAAATAAAACTGCAATATTTTCAATTTTTGGTGCTACACCTGCTAATATTTACTCGTATGACTCCTATAGACAAAATTTTTTGAAATCATCACAGGATGCTTTATCAAAATCTTATGTTTCAGATAGTCCATGCAAAAATATAACTTGCATAAACAAAGCTGCAAAAAAATGCAAGACTATTCGTTGTTTTTATGGTATAAACACTAAAGAGATAGTTTCTGATATAAAAAATTATTTGGATTTAAATGCATGATATAAAATTTATCTTATCTTTGATTGTTATCTATATAATGGGTTATTTTACAGCAATACCAGTTGGCGCTACGCAAATAGAGATCGCAAAACGTGCCTTTGCAAATTTAACAAGCGCAAGTTTGATGATTGTACTTGGTTCTGCAATATCTGATACAATGTATGGTTTTATAGCATTCTTTGGTATTGCACCTTTTTTGAAAAGTGAAACCGTAATGTCTGTTTTTTGGCTTTTAGCAAGTATTATTTTGTTTGTGCTTGGTATACATACATTGATAAATTATAAAAAAACATTTTCTGTTTCAGCACAAAACGATATAATAAAAAATCTGAAAGTTTCTTTTGTCACAGGCTTTTCTTTAGCTGTCACAAACCCTATGATGATATTCTGGTGGCTTGCAGTTTACCAGATACAAAAAGATATTGGTTTAATTAATGGTTATACAACTTTAGACAAAGTATGTTTTCTGTTTGCAGGTGGTTTTGGTATTGCTAGTTACCTTGTTACTTTAACGTTTGTGCTTAAATGGGCAAAAAAGTTTCTTTCTGAAAAAATAGAAAAACGCATTAATATAGGCCTTGGTATTGCTTTGTTGGTGTTTGGATTGTATTTTTTGGTTAGATCACTTCGTGTATTAATTTAGCCAGTCATCCTTAAAGCGTTAAGCGAAGTCAGTCATCCTGAAGCGATAGCGAAGGATCTCACTTTTAAGTGGGGAGATTCTTCGTCGCTATCGCCCTTCAGGATGACAAAAAGTAGGCAGCCATTGCCAGGCGCAAGAGATAAAGCTACCTTAAGTCTTAAACTTACCTACGCTAGATAACAGTCCTTCTGATATGTTCTTTAGGTTTTGGGCATTGGCTGATATTGTTTCTACTGCTTTGGCATTTTCTTCCTGGGCTTTGCTGATTTCTTTTACCTGCATCTCAAGCTCTGAAACTGTAGAAGAAAGCTCCTGTGTTGCAGCAGATAGAGAGTTTACCTGGTCTGATACATTGGAGATTTTATCTGATACAACTGAAACACTTTCTTTGGTTTTGGCAATGGAGTTTGCTTTTTCCTGTGTATTAAGCTGAGTTTGGTTCATTACTTTGACTACTTTTGTGGTTTTTTCCTGTATGGATTTTATTATCAAAGCTACTTCATCTGTAGCTTTCTGTGTTTTTTCTGCAAGTTTTCTGATTTCATCTGCTACCACTGCAAAGCCTCTTCCATGCTCGCCAGCACGGGCTGCTTCAATAGCAGCATTTAAGGCAAGCAGGTTTATCTGGTCAGTTATGTCGTTTATTATCTTTAGTATGTCTCCTACTTTCTTTGAAGCTTCTCCTAGATCATTTACATCAAGGCTTGCTTTGGATATAGAATCAGATAGCTCCAGTATTGCTTCTACATTGGACTCAATTTGTTTTACCATTTGGTCTGTTATTTCTTTTGCTTCATCGGAAGATACCCTTATGTCTTCTGTTGATCTTGCAATACCGGATAGTGCATTTGCTGTGTCTTCTGTTGCGTGTGATATCTCTTTTGTGTTTGATGCTACCTGTTCGCTTGAAGCAGATATTTGAGCAGCTGAAGTGGCAAGAGAGTTTACAGAAGATTGGACTTCTTTTGCCTTTGAAACAATCTGGCTAACAATATCTTTAAGTGTTGATATGAATTTGTTGAGATTGTCTGTTAGTTCTCCAAATTCATCATTTGAGTTCTTTGGCAATACAATAGTTAAATCACCACCACCTTTGGCAAGGGTGGAGACAAGAGAGTTTATGTGAGAGAGGGGTTTAATAAGTTTTTTTGCTAATAACATACCAATTAAAGCCACAGCAGCAATTATAAAAATTACAATTATAGATGATACAATTAAAGAAGAAATCATATTTTTAATAATTATATTTCTTCGCTGTTCAATATCTTTGTTTAGGCTAGACAAATAAAATCCTGTGCATAAAATAAATCCAAAATCTTTATCGTATTTTACATAAGTTACTTTCCTATCAATTTTATTTGTTGAAGGATTTTTAAAATTGTATTCGACATAGCCTGAACCTTGTTTTAAAGCAGTAGAAATTATTTCTTTAAAAATATATTTACCATTTGAATCTTTAAAGTCTAAAACATTTTTCCCCTCAAGCGAAGGGGCTGCCCTGTTCGCAAGCAATATACCATCTCTATCAACTACAAATATATAATTATTATTTCCGTACTTATCCTTTTTAATCAAATCAAGCGCGACTGCTTTTGCATCATCAAAGCTCAACTCTCCATTTTTGTACCTTTCGTATGGTATTTGAATCATAGATGACACAGAATCTATAATGAGAACCAAGTTTTTCTTGTTATATGAAATAATTAATTCTTTTGTTGAGTTAATTTCCTGCTTTTCTAAGTTTAAATTCCAGTAAATTGCGTATACACCAAACAAACCAACAAAAATTAATACACTTAAAACACCGTATAAAACCATTTTTGTTTTGAAACTCATACATCCTCCACCTTAACTAATTAATCAAAATTCAAATATTGAGAACCATCGTCTTTTATAACAATCACATTGGGATTAAAAAGTACAAAATCCTGATGAAATGGGACACTAACTTTGCCGCCAAAAGATGAATTGTCTCCCAAAGCCATATGTATGGTTCTGTAAATTTTTTCAGCTTCTAGGATATTGAGTGGATCTTTTGCCTTAGTGTTTGTACCAATGCCAAGCTCAGCTACATTTGCAGCTTGTGGATGCTGATCAATTATCTTTTTTAGCGTTTTAGCGTAATTATCACTTCCTATAATTTCATTTAGCATACCATCTTTTATAACAAAACATAAATTACCATCAAACTTAAATGTAGGTCCAAACTCTGCTACAAAATAACCATTTGTTTTGCCTTCATTTGGTGCAATAAACACTTCTCCGGCAGGTAAATTTCCAAAACTACCCGGTTTATCCAATAAACCATAATCAGTTAAAAATTCTCTACCTTCTAAATTAAACTCTATTTGTGTGCCATTTTTGGCATTAATTTTTATTATTTTAGCGTTTTTTACGACCTCGTATACTTGAAGCGTTTTATCTTTTAGTTCTTCTATGTCAATGCTTAATGGTCCAAAAAGCATACTTTCGTCAAATAATGGCATGCTTGCAAATCTGCTTTTGCAGCTATTGGTTAAAAGTTTTCTAAAAAATGTGTGGCTTGTAGAATAATTTGGCAGCGCAATAATAACATCTACACAATCGCACTTTTGTTTGACAATATCTTCTATAAAAGCCTTTTCTTCATCACTTAAAGTCTTAGCAATTATTTTGTCTTTTAGGTGTTTAAACTGACTTGTACAGGATTTCCCAAAAGCTATTTCCCAAAGCTCAAAAGGTGGCTCACTTGCAGGTGAGCCTAGTGATGGATACTCATAATAAAACGCTTTTGCAATATTGGATGCTTCTTCAAAAAAAGCTTTTGCTATGTATGGAAGCTTTTTCCTTCGTAATTTTTCTTTTTCATCAACATCCTCATTTAGAATATCTGTAAACACAAGACATCGCTCATATGGCTTCAAACCCATATTGTCTTTGAGTATTTTTTTAATTATCCTGTCTGCGTTCATATGTATTTACACCTATTAAATCGTACAATGTACATTTTTGCAAGATTGCAGTGCCAAGCACCATCGCGCCTGGAACAATGAGTGCTTTCTTTTTTAGTAATCCACATAAAATCAAACCAGCACCAACTGCGTATCTAATCTTTTGGTCAAGTCCACCTACATTTTTTTTCATTAAAAACCTCCATTAAGTTTTAATTAAGTATAAAGCTTTTTTTACATAATGCAAGAGGGCAAAAATCGAAAATGCAAAAGTTATATATACGATAACACTTAAAGCTAAATTATTGTGCAAAATATTAAGTTTCTCAAACAAAATATAAAGCAAAAGAACAATTTGAAAAAATGTAGCAAGTTTACCTGCATAAGAGCTTTTTATGACATGTTCTTTATTGTATGTCAAAATTACAAGGCTTCCAACAATCAAAACTGTATCTTTAAAAAATACTGTAACCCATAAAAATTGTGGTATAGCTCCTTTTATTGTAAAAAGCAAAAATGCATAATTTATCAAAATTTTATCTGCCAAAGGATCAAGAAGTTTGCCAATAAGTGTAGTCTGGTTTAACTTTCTAGCCAAAAAACCATCAAGAAAGTCTGTGATTGATGCAATAAATAATACAAAAAAAGCCTGCTTGTAAAACTCATTTAAAAGTAAATAGATTGTTGGAGCAATGAGTATAATTCTAAAAAAGGATAAACTATTTGGTAAATTTATAATTTTTTCATCGCAAAATTTATCTTCCATCTTGAGCATTTGTATTTATAATTTTAAATATTCGATTGAACCTTATTTTCCAATGATAAATTGAAAAATAAATAATAAATGGCTCACCTGTAATATCATAGCGTGGCACAAAACCCCAAAATCTTGAATCGTAAGAATTGTCTCTGTTATCGCCCATCATAAAATACTCATGTGGTGGAACCTTAACAGGCCCCCAATTATCTCTTGAACCGTAGGGCGTTGTAATGCCTGGTATTTGAGTATTTCTTGGATAAATAATAGGACTCGAAAAATAAGCGTATGGTTCATAGACTTTTTTACCATTTATATAAACCTGCCTGTTTATTATCTGAACCGTATCACCTGGTACACCCATGCAACGTTTGATAAAATGCACGCTTGGGTCAGGTGGATACCTAAAAACTACAATATCTCCAACTTTAGGGTCTTTGCCTTTCCATAAAAATTCATGCGTAAAAGGTATTTTTATACCATATGATATCTTGTTTACAAGTATATAATCACCTGGCAATAGTGTAGGCTCCATTGAACCAGATGGAATTTTAAAAGCTTCAATAAAAAATGTCCTTATAAAAAGCGCTATTAATAGCGCTATAAGTATTGATTTTGTCCAATCCCAAAATTTTTTTGACATAACTACTCCTTTTTATCTTTTTGTGGGTTCCAAAAGTTTCATAAAGGCCTCCTTTGATATAGCAACCTTTCCTAATTGTTTTAACTTTTTTTTGCCTTCTTTTTGCTTTTCTAATAGTTTTCTTTTGCGTGTTATATCACCACCATAGCATTTTGCAAGCACATCTTTTCGAAGAGCTTTTATTTCCTCTTTTGCTATAATTTTGCCACCTACTTTTGCCTGAAGCCTTATCTCAAACAATTGTCTTGGCACAAATTCTTTTAATTTAGTTAAAACCTCGCGAGCCTGAGCGTAAGCTTTATCCTTGTGGACGATTTGAGAAAAGCTATCTATAGGTTCATTGTTGATTAAAATTATCATTTTTACAAGATCCGATGGTTTATAGCCTTCGAATTCGTAATTAAAAGAAGCGTAACCCCTTGTTATTGATTTAAGTGTGTCATAAAAGTTTGTTATTGTTTCAGATAAAGGAGCACTGTAAGTAATTAAACATCTATTTGCAGATAAATAGCTTAAATTTTTTTGATATCCTCTTTTTTCCTGCAACAAGTTTAATACGCTACCAATATACTCAGAAGGAGTTATAACATCAATGCTTACATAAGGCTCTAAAATAGATCTAATAAATTGGGGTTCAGGTAAGTCTTTGGGATTTGATATCTCAATTATGCTACCATCTGTTTTTTCTACTTTATACAAAACAGAAGGGGTTGTAACAACTATATCTAAATCAAATTCTTCTTCTAAGCGTTCTTTTGTTATATTCATATGGAGCATGCCCAAAAAGCCACATCTAAAGCCAAAACCTAAAGAATCGCTTTTTTCTGGTTCAAACTCTAAACTTGAGTCATTTAATTTAAGTTTTTCTAAACCTTCTTTAAGATCATCATATTTTTCAGTGTCAGTTGGGTATATACCTGCATATACAAAAGGTTTTATCTTTTTAAAACCCTTCAGGGCAGCTTTTGCAGGATTACTTGCAAGTGTTATTGTATCACCAACAAGCACATCATCTATATTTTTAATATTGGATATTAAAATACCAACTTCACCGGCATGCAAAGTTTCTATTTCTTTTGGTTTTGGTGTCAATACGCTTATACTTTCAACATTATACTCTTTTTTATTTGAAAATATCATTACACGGTCATGGATCTTAATCTCACCTTCAAATACTCTAACAAGACACACAACACCTTTATAATTATCATACCATGAATCAATAATAAGAGCTTTAAGTGTCTCTTCGTTATTGATTTTTGGTGGAGGTATATATTTTATTATGGCTTCCAAAACTTTATCTGTACCTATATCGTTTTTTGCTGAAATCAAAATAGCACCAGAAGCATCTAAACCCAAATTTTCTATTTCACTTTTTGTTTTTTCTATATCTGCTGTGGGTAAATCTATTTTGTTTATAACAGGTATTATTTCTAAATTATTTTCTAAAGCCAAATATAAATTTGCAACCGTTTGTGCCTCAACACCTTGTGTAGCATCAACTACAAGCAATGCACCCTCGCATGCTGATAAGCTTTTTGATACCTCGTATGTAAAATCAGCATGCCCTGGAGTATCAATCATATTTAATTCGTATAAGACACCGTCGTATAAATACTCCATTCTAACAGCCTGAGCTTTTACGGTTATACCATGCCTGCGTTCCACTTCAAGATTATCTAAAACTTGATCTTTCATCTGCCTTTTATCAAGAGAACCGGTTTTTTCAATCAGTCTATCAGCAAGCGTTGATTTGCCATGATCAATATGGGCTATGATTGAAAAATTTCTAATGTTTTTTATATCTATCATACACTTTTTTTTCCAGTATATAAGTATCGTATCTTGCATGTTTGCATAATAATGAACTGTCAATATCAATTAATTTAAAGACTTCTTCCAAAACACGTAAAGATTCCTCGGTTCTTTTAAAGTTTGCAATTAAAACATCAAATAAAGAATCTCTATTTTTTTCTTCTTTCAGTGTTACTTTTGTTAAACAGTCATTTTGTGTATCTCTGTGTTCAATTGAATCAATATGTTTTTTTGCAATAGAACCTAAAAGTGCACGTATACTTTTAGAGAAAGTTGCTAATTCTTCATCATCATACTCAAACCTTATTATATCTTCAACTACGCGAAGAGCTTCTTTTGAACGGTTCAAATTAGCATCAATTATTCTTTTGCAGGCAGCGCTTGATTCCATAATTCCTCAAATTGTTTTTTGTAAATATTTGCAATATCTGGCCTATCAATAATTAAAACATTTTCATCGTTTGCTTTGGGAGCCTGAGCTGTCCAGTTGAGAGAGCCCGTTTCAACAATTTTATCGTCAAAAATGGCAAACTTATTATGCATTATGCCGTATCTATCGTAATATCTGTGTGGCTTTGCAAATCTGATATCAATACCATGTTTTATTAAATAAGCAAATTTTGAATATTTATTTTTTGGGCTATTCCATTCTCCATCAAGCAGCAATCGCACTTTTACGCCGCGCTTTTTCGCATTTATTAGGCTTTGAGCAAGAGGTCTTGATGTAAATGAGTACATAGCAACATCAATAGACTTTTTTGAGTGGTCTATAAGGTTAACAATCTTTTCTATAGGTACATCAGATGGTGTAAAATAAACTTCAATATCCCGTGCATAAGCAACATTGATTAAAACTAAAAATAAAACGCTAAATATTATAGTTAGGCGCTTCTTTTGTAATAATAACATCGTGAACATGACTTTCTCTCCATGAGTTTTCTGAAATTTGAATAAATGGCACTTCTCTAAGCTCTTCAATGGTTTTTGAACCAGTATAGCCCATACCTGCCTTTAGACCACCAACAAGCTGGTATAATACATCTTTTAATTCGCCTTTGTAGGGAACTCTACCTTCAATGCCTTCTGGTACAAACTTTTCAGGTTCAACTTCGTCTTGGAAATACCTTTCTTTGCCTCCTTTTTCCATTGCAGAAAGCGACCCCATACCTCTATAAACTTTGTACTTTCTACCTTGATATATAATGGACTCACCAGGTGATTCTTCCACGCCGGCAAGTAAATTACCAATCATTACACATGCAGCACCTGCAGCTAAAGCTTTAACAATATCACCTGAATACTTAATTCCACCATCAGCAATAATTTTTACGCCAAATTTATCGGCTTCTTCTGCACATTCTGATATTGCTGTAATCTGCGGCACACCAACGCCCGCAATAATGCGTGTTGTACAAATTGAACCTGGCCCGATTCCTACTTTTACAACATCTGCGCCAGCTTCTATCAAGCTTCTTGTGCCTTCGCGTGTGGCTACATTACCACCTATTACACAGCAGTCAAACTTTGACTTTATCCTTTCTATAGTCTTTAATACTTTTACAGAGTGTCCGTGCGCTGAATCTAATACTATAATATCAGCACCTGCTTCTAAAAGTGCTTTAGCTCTTGATTCACCATCTTTTGTCCCAACACTTGCAGCTACCAAAAGCCTGCCTTTTGAGTCTTTTGTGGCATCTGGATACTCTTCTTTTTTTATTATATCTTTTATTGTAATTAAACCTTTTAATTTATAATCTTTATCTACAATGGGTAATTTTTCAATTTTATTTTTCTTGAGATATTCAATTGCTTCTTTGAGCGTTGTACCTTCTGGAGCTACAATTAAACCTTTAGAAGTCATTAGGTCTTTTACTTTTTTTGTATAATCTGTCTCGAATCTTAAATCTCTATTAGTTATAATGCCAACGAGCGTATTATTGCTATCAGTTACCGGTATGCCAGAGATATGGTAGTTTCGCATTAAATTAAGGCAATCATTTATCGTAGCATCCGGGTGAATAACAATAGGATCCGTTATCATACCACTTTCACTTTTTTTGACCCTAATTACCTGTCTTACCTGTTCTTCTATAGTCATGTTTTTATGTATAACGCCAAGGCCACCGTTTCTTGCCATGCCTATTGCCATACGGTACTCTGTAACTGTATCCATAGCGGCTGAAATTATTGGAATCTTTAGTGCGTACCTGTTTGTCAGGTTTGTGCTTGTATCAACTTCGTTAGGTAAAACATGAGATTTTCTTGGAATTAAAAGCACATCGTTAAATGTCAAACCCAAAGTGTCTTTAAGTCTAATCATACACTCACCTTCAAATGTTTAAATATTTAAAATCTGCTACTTTTAATACTAATTGTTTGTAGTTGTTTAATAAAGCCAATCTATTATTTTTGATTTTTTCATCCTTATCCATAATAAGAACATTATCAAAAAAACTTGATATTATATTGTTGTCTATCATGTTTTTTAAATAAGATAAATAATCTTTAGTTTGCAAAAATTTTTCCAGATTTTGTTTTAAAGATCCTACAAATTCAAAAAATTTAGATTCTTCGCTAAAAACAAAAAGCCCACGATCAACATCTATTTTTTTAAAACTATCTGGCACTATATTAAACACCCTTTTTATACTATACAAATTTTCTTCATTGCTTTGAGTGTAAAAATCTTTTAATGCCTCGATTTTTAAAAATGCATCGTAAATATCACTAAAATCAACCTCAACCACAGCTTTTACAATCTGACTGTGTTCTTCGAACATATTTATAAATCTCACTTTTATAAATTCAAGTGTTTGGCTTACTGAATTTAATTGAGATATACCTTGTTTATCATAAAGATTTGCCGAGAATTCAACAATATCTTTAATATTAAAATTTAGTTTTGTGTTTAATGCAATTTTTATAATCGAAAGAGCTGCCCGGCGCAGTCCGTAGGGATCTTTATTGCCACTTGGCTTTAGATCAGCTATCATACCACCAACAATCAAATCAAACTTATCAGCTAATGATAGCGCTATACCTTCTTTTGTTTTAGGGTAAACTTCATCTTTGGGTAAATACTGTTCATATATGCAGTTTGCTACAAGCTCTTTTTCTGATTGCTTTTTTGCAATAATTGAGCCCATTATACCTTGTACTTCTGGAAATTCATAAACCATATGCGTTAAAAGATCTGCTTTTGATAAATATGCTGCACGCTGCGCCACATCTACATCTGCACCAATATCACTTGCTATTTTTTTGGTAAGCTCAACAAGCCTTTCTACCCTATCATACATTGACCCTAGTTTTTTATGAAAAAGCATATGTTTTAGTTTATCTACTAGGTCTGATAACTTGACTTTTAAATCTTCTTCATAGAAAAAAGCTGCATCTCTAAAACGGGCCCTTAAAACACGTTCGTTACCTTTTACAATAACAGAATCATCATCTGTAATCATGTTTGAAACTATACAAAATTTATTTGTAAGCTTACCATTGTTTAAAGAGTAAAAGTATTTTTGATTGGCTTTCATTGAGCTTATTAAAACTTCCTGGGGCAATTTAAGAAACTCTTCTTCAAAAGTCCCTTCCAGGCAATTTGGGTATTCTACCAAATTTACAACTTCATTTAACAAATCCTCGTCTAAAACATAGCGCTTTTGCGCGTTTGATAGTTTTTCAAGCGAATCTTTAATAATTGATTGCCTTGTGTGTTGATCTACTATTACATAGTGCTTTTTAAGTTCTTCCTTGTAGTCTTTTGATATTAAATCTATTTTGTGGCAAGCCAAAAATCTGTGACCAAATGTGTAAGAAACGCTAGGCTTCCCAAACAAAGAACATTCTATTACTTCGTTGTCAGCTAAAAGCACCAAATTGTGTACGGGCCTTAAAAAAACAAAATCGCCACTTCCCCAGCGCATTTGCTTTTCAAATGGGATTGAGCTTAAAAATTCACTAAAAATACCACATAAAAGCTCTTTTACTAACTTTTGTGTTTGTTTTGCAAAAACGCAAGCATAAGTACCTTTGCTTGTATTTTCAAAAAAGCACTCATCAATATTTGCATTGTTTTTTTCTAAAAAACTTAATAAAGCTTTTGTTGGCTTATTATCTTTGTCAAAACATACGTTTTTTGGCGGTCCAAAAATTTTTTGATTTTGCTGTTTTGTAAACTCTTTACAATTAATTATAGCAGCTATGCGTCTTGGCGTAAAATATACACTGGCGCTTTGATAATCAATATTGTGTCTGTCCAAGACCGCACAAAGCAAGCTATCATTTATATTAAGCAACTCTTTTGCTGGTAATTCTTCTGTTAACAATTCAAACAATACCCTCATTGGCTTTCTCCTACATAAGCTTTTGCTATGGCAACAGCCAGATCGCGCACCCTTTTTATATAATGCGTACGCTCTGATACGCTAATTGCACTCCTTGCATCAAGCAGGTTAAAAACATGAGAACATTTAATACAATAATCATACGCTGGCCTTATAAGATTAGCCTGTATGCACCTGTTTGATTCATTTTCAAACATGTTAAATAACTCAAAAAGCATTTTTACATCAGCAACTTCAAAATTGTATGTAGAATATTCCCATTCATCGTGCTTATGAATATCGCCATAAGTTAAATGATCGTTAAATTTCATATCAAAAACATTTTCTACACCTTGAATATACATACCAAGTCTTTCTGTGCCATACGTTATTTCGACAGGTATGAGTTTTAAATCAACACCACCTATTTGCTGAAAATATGTAAACTGTGTTACTTCCATACCATCTAACCATACTTCCCAGCCAAGACCCCATGCGCCAAGCGTAGGAGATTCCCAGTTATCTTCAACAAACCTTATATCGTGTTGCTTTACCGATATGCCTAAGAATTCAAGACTTTCTAAATACATTTCCTGAATGTTTTCCGGTGAGGGCTTAATAATTACTTGATATTGGTAGTAATGCTGGAGTCTATTGGGATTTTCACCATACCTACCATCGGTTGGTCTTCTTGAAGGAGCAGTATAGGCAACACTCCAGGGCTTATCGCCAAGCGATTTTAATACTGTAGCAGGATGAAATGTTCCTGCACCAGACTCAATATCGTAGGGTTGCAATATTACACAGCCTTTCGATTTCCAAAACTCCGATAATTTTAGTGGTATGTCCTGATAATTCATGATACACCGCCTGTATTAATGTTTACTTTTGCATAAACTGGTGCGTGGTCAGATGCACCAGGCTTTGCACGTTCTTTTTCGTCTATATCGCACAACACGACTTTTTCAAAAATTTCTTTTGTTGTCAAAATATAATCTACCCTCATGCCTTTGTTTCTTAAAAAAGAATTTGCTCTATAATCCCAAAAACTAAATAGTTTTTTGTCTTTATGAAACTCGCGACATATATCAAAAAAACCGATATTTAATATATCCTGTAAGGCATTTTTCTCTGAGTGTGTAAAGCCGATTTGATCACTCATCTGTGAGCTATTATAAACATCCAGGTCTGATAATGCAACATTTAAATCACCCATAAGTATTATTTGTTTTGTATCTTTCATTAAAGAAATTAAATACTCTTTTAATTTAGAAAGGTAATCTAACTTATAGTAATAATCACCTGTTCCAACTTGTTTACCGTTTGGTATGTACACATTTATAATTTTAATACTATTAATTTCGCAGCTTATCATACGCTTTTGGGCTCTTGCATCAAGTGCAAAACCTTTTTTAATGTTTTCCATTGGGAATTTCGAAGCAATTGCAACACCATTAAAACCAACTTCTCCAAAACTTTCAACATTATAACCTAAATCTTTGAAATTATTATATGGAAATTTATCATCCGGTGCTTTAATTTCTTGCATAGCTATAACATCTATGTTTTTTTGGATTATCCAATCTAAAATTTTATCAAGCCTAACTCTAATAGAGTTTACGTTCCATGTAGCTATTCTCATTACTTTTCCTTTCTAAAAATTTAATTTATTACCTTCAATGCAAAAATGGCTCTTTGCCACAAAGCATTTAATATTGAATATATTAGCTATAATGTAATTTTTTTCAACTATTGATCTGGCAAAATTCTAACAGACGTTCTAGAAAAGCTTGCATAAACATTGGTGCCAATTTTTATATTCAGCTCATCAAAATAGTATTTTGTGAGACTTGCTTTTAGCTTAAAGCCGCAATTTAAATAAACACTATACACATGTCCGTTGAAACTATAATCCATTACCTCGCATGGTAAACAATTTTCAAGATTTGTTTTTTGTCTTGTTAAAATAATCACATCTGGTCTTATAAGACAAAGCACTTTATCAAATTCTAGATTGTCTGTAGTTATAATTTGATCTTGTATGCTAACTTTATCTATCGAAGTGCGTTTTGCTTTTAAAATATTGAAATCCAAAAATTCTGCACCATACATATCGTATGGGGAAATCAAAAACTCGCTTGAGCTCTGGATATACTTCAGATACCCATCGCTCATAATGCCTATATAATCAGCTACATAAATTGCTTCTGTGATATCGTGTGTTACAAACAAGCTTGCGTAATTAAATTTTTTTAATATAGCTTTTATCTCTTTTAATAAAAGAGGTTTTTCAAGATAAGAAATATCGGATGTGGGCTCGTCAAACAAGATAATACCAGGGTCAGTGCAAAGCGTTCTTGCAAGGGCAACTCTTTGTTTTTGTCCGCTACTTAGCTGGTGTGGTTTTCTTTTTAAAAAATCTTTCAAGTTGAATATATCTATTATTTCTTCAAGTTTTAATCTGCCTTTATTGAACTTTAAACCATAAGATACGTTTTCCAAAATACTTAAGTGTGGAAATAATCCCAGGTTTGAACCAATATAGCCTATTTTTCTTTCCTGTGGCTTTTTGTATGCTATATTTGTATTTTTTAGAATGCTGATGTGATAGGCTCTAAACCACATAAACACTCAAGCAACTTGGTTTTTCCTGCGCCATTTTTGCCAAGTATTACTAAAATGCTATTGTCTTTTAAACTAAAACTTATATCTTTTAATCTAAAGCTGCCAAATGTAGCATTTAAATTTTCAACTTCCAAAACATTCATCGCTTTATCAAAAACCTAAGTGTCAAAAAGAAACCAATACATATAAGCAAAAGGTAGGCTGCAATAGCAGCTGATGTCTCAAGGTTCATTTCGTTAAAAGCATTGTAAATTTTAACAGGAGCTGTCATTGGATAATATGCAAGCATAACGACTGCTCCAAACTCAGAAATAGCCCTTGCCCATACCAATATAAAACCAGAATAAATTGCACTTTTTGATAATGGCAGGTAAATATCTCTAAAGATATTAAACTCGCTTGCACCAAGCATTTTTGCTGTTTTTTCAAGTTCTTTATCAATGCTTTTAAAACTTTCTTTAGCAGCATTAACCATATACGGCAAAGACACAAACAGCATTGCTATTGTAATGGCAATGCGCGTACCTGTAATCTGAAATTTAAATAACTTATAAGAAAGACTGCCGATAATACCTTCTTTCCCATATATAAATAACAAAGCTATACCAGCTACAGTGTGTGGTATAGAAATTGGGATATCAGATATTGTTTCTACAAACTTGTTGAATCTTTTAAAAAAATTTTTAGACAAAAGATAAGCAAATGGCACACCAACTATTATAGAAATCAATCCGCAAATAAACGATAAAGAAAGACTATTAAAAATTGCTTCCAATACAGAACTTTGCTCTATTACGCTAACAGTCTTTAGATTTATAAAAAGCACAAGACGCGCAAGAGGAGCAATTATAAAAAAAATCACTAAAAAACTTATGATTAAAAATGAAACTTTTAGAGCTTTATCGCTTAAATAATTGTGCTTCATATTGATAGAAGAGAGGAAAAAGCTTCCTCTCACTTAGTCAATTTTTTAACAACTGGCGGTATCTGAGCTATGTCCCCTACAGCTATAGCTGGACTGATTGCTGGCTGTCCACTGTCGCTTAATATTTTTTGACCTTCTTTTGAAATTAAAAAGGCTAAAAACTTTGCAGCTAGTTCTTTGTGTTTTGCTTGATTGGGTATTGATATGCCATAAATTATTGGTATACCGGGTGCTACTTTACCGGATTTTAACTTAAATGATACCTGTGAATAATATTTTGCATATTTTGGATCACCAAAGTTTATTTCATTTGGTAATTGTACATAGTCCAAACCGTACTGTTTTGCTATGGATAAATACTCAAAAGCGTAATCAAGCTCTCCTGCTTTTAGGTAAGCAATCAAATCTTCAGCTTTTGGTCTTATGTTGTTTTTATTGACATGCGATAAAAGATAATCTGCAAGTTGAGGCTTATGATAATAAATAGAAGCAAGTTTTAAAACCATAACGGCTGTATAGCCACCTGGGTCAAGGTTTGGGTTGCCGTAACCCCAGCTAACATCCTTTTTTGAAAGTATCTCATACCAGTTGTTTGAATTGATTTGTTTTGCATATTTACTTTTTGGCGTATAGGCCAATACCTCCTGGTTTGTAGAAAACTGCAAATACCAGCTTGTGTATTTTGGCATCAGGTCTTTTGGAAACAAAGAATAATCAGCCAGTGCAACAATATCCGGTGTAGCATGCAAATCTGTAATCATTCTCACAATCTTTACACTGCCAAAAGCTTCATTTTGAAACTTTACATTTGTGTGATAAGTCTTGTTGAAAGCTTCTTCAATTTCTTTAAACGGTTTAGCCAAACTTCCTGCCTGCATAACAACAAGCTCATCAGCAAAAGCCCTGCTTGCAAAAAATAATACCGCAATTACCAATACAAGCCTGGAAAATAATTTCATAAAGTACACCCTATATAAAAAAGAATTCGAGCATCTCACCTTTTTTTGCAATTTCTACTTCTTTTGGTATAGCTAAAAACGCATTTGCTTTAGATAGGGCACTAAAGTCACCAGAACCATTGTAATTTATCTTATAGGCTACATAACCGTCTTGACAAAAAGCTACTTTTGTTGGCAAAAAATGCATTCTATCCGATTTTTTTTTGTAATCAAAATCAATCTTGCACTTTAGAAAATCCACATCAAAATCTTTGCATTTTAACATCTTTGAAATAATATTTCCTACAAACAACCTAAAGACACTAAATGTTGATACCGGGTTTCCTGGTGAACCAATAATAAAACAATTGTCTTTTTTTGCTATAATTGTTGGTCTTCCTGGTTTCATATCAATGGTTCTAATTAGTATTTTGGCGCCTATGGCGTTTAGCGCTTCCTGGGTATAATCCTTATCGCCAAATGAAGATCCGCCTGTTATTATTACGATATCACAGTTTAAAACAGCACTATGCAGTGTATGTTCGATCAATTTTGGGTCATCTAAAATACGTCCATAATCAATCGCTTCTTGATTAAACTGTCTTATCTGGGCAATTAAACTGTAGCGCGAGGTGTCAACAACGCTTGTTGGTTTTTGTGGCTCACCAATATCAACTAATTCATCACCTGTTGTAATAACGCCAATATTGAGCTTTCTGTAAACTTTTACGCTTTTATAGCCAAGTTGTGCAAGTAAATTGATCATATTTGGTTTTATTAGAGTACCTTCTTTTAAAACAAGCTCATTCTTTTTTAAATCCTCTCCAAGGTAAGCTATATTTGAACCTTTTTTTGGTGGTTTTATAAATTCAATAAAACCGTCTTTTTCTATTACAGCTTCAAATTCTACCACACTATCGCAATCATCTGGCACTTTAGCGCCTGTCATTATGCGCACGCAATACCCTTTTTGGGTCTTAATGTTTGTTTCTTGGCCTGCATAAATTACATCTTGGATTTTAAGCCTTTTAGGCAAATCATCTTCAAATCTGAAAGCAAAACCGTCCATTGTGGCTTTGTTAAATGGGGGAAAATCTATATTTGATATAATATCAATTGCCAGTACTCTGTTTATAGACTCAATTAAATCAACCTGTTGGGTTTGAGCTACAAGCTCTGGCTGAATTGATTGGATTGCTTCATAAAATGTGGTCATGAGAACCTACCTATAGTTAAGCTTACTTAAAAATTTTGGATAGTTCATAAATTGATTTAGATTATGAAAAATATCTATTTTGGTGCGTGTTTTTACTAGATTATAGTAAAGTCCTGCATCGTTTGTGTCTTTAATAAGTGTTGCTCCAATTATAAAACCAGATTCATCAAAAAAGAGTTTTCTATAAAAAAACCTGCCTGGATCGTAAAACTCTATATTTTGTGCATCGTCTTTATTGTAACCAACAACAGCAACATCTATACCAAAAACCTCTGTTGTGTTGTTTTTTATACTACCGTCGTAGGCTACATTGATACCTAAAATATTTTTTGCTGCAATAATTGCTTGCTCAACTGCCGTTATCCAGTTACCTTGAATGACGCTTTTTCCTGTGACAAAATCTCTACCTTGAGCACAATCGCCAGCTGCATAAACATCCTGAGCGCTTGTTTTGCAAAAATCGTCTATTATGATTCCTTTGTCTGTTTCTATCTCGCCTTTTAGAAAATCTACATTAGGCACAACACCTTTTCCTACAAGGAGTAAATCACAATCTATTTGATGATTGGATTTTAAGCTAAGTTTTATTGAGCCATCCAAATTATCTTTTATGCTTTCTACATCATCATGTTTGTAGATAAATACATTTTTGTCTTTAAATATTTCTTCTAAGATATATGAAGCGCTTTTATCCACCACCTGAGAAAAAATTCTATCAGATGAAACTATTATGTGTTTTTTAACATCATCTTTTAAATGAGATAGCGTTGGTAAACTAACAAGACCTGCACCAAGTGCCGCAACAGATTTTGCATTTGAAAATAACTTGCGCAATTTATCTGCATCGGATATATTTCTCAAAGTTAACACCTTTTCATGCTTTATATGCGACTGTTTTGCAAAAGCACCTACTGCAATAAGCAAATACCTGTATGTATATGTATCAAACTGCGTATAGATTGTTTTTTTATTTGTATCAACTCTAAATACTTCATCTCCTAAATAAGCGTCAATGCCATTTTTTGCATAAAAGCTTTTATCTACAATGTAGAGATGATCTTTATCTGTATCAAATCCTGCATAGTAAGGTGTTAGGACCCTTGAGTATGCGCTCTCAGCTTCTTTATCAAATACAGCAACAGACATTTTCTTATCAAAAGCTCTTATAGTCTTTATTGCACTTAAACCCGCTGCTGAGTTGCCTATTATAATTAAATCATAGTGCATTTATCCCTCACTTTGGTTTTAAGCGCAAAGCTTTAAAAGACTTTGCGCTTAAAATTTTATGCAATATTTAGCTCTTTTAGCTTTTCTTGCGTTGGCACTCCGTCAGATCCCCAACCACGCTCTTTGTAGTACTCAGGCAAAAGCTCAGATAACTTTGCAACCATGCCTTTTGCCGGGCCTTCTTTTACTGGCTCTTCAAGCAAGCGTTTTGGAAGTGTGTCCTGAGATGGATCAATACCAGCCTTGAGGTTAAATAAGCGCTCTATATTATATATGCGCTCTCCTGCTTTCATCATATCGTTTTGCGTGTAATTCAAGCCAGTAGCTGCAGTAAATAGGTTTGTTATGTGGTTTATGTTTATTGCAAATGTGGTAAACAAACACATACCCACAGAGTCCACCACTGCTGTCACATCCTGGAAAGTTTTTGTCCAGAAAGCTTTATTTTCTGTTGTATAAGGATCAAGTTTTTCCGGTACACCCATAATTTCTGGTGAAATCATATAGCCTCTAACATGGCATGCGCCACGGTTTGATGTAGCATACTCCAAAGCCATACCTTGAGCTACTCTACCATCGTATGCTGGAAATTCCTGTTTTTTTACTGTCATGGAAAACTCTGGGTGTCCATACAAACTAGCGAGCCTGTATGAGCCAAGAGCTAACTTTTCTCCAAAACCTTCTTTTTTACCTGCTAGCTCAATCATTTTAACCATTGCATCAGCATCTCCAAACTTTAGAGGCATGCCTATATCGGCTTGAGGAATTATGCCTTTTTCAAACATCTCCATAGCACATGCTACAGTAGCGCCTGCGCTTATTGGATCCATACCATACTCGTTACATAAATAATTTGCTTTTGTAATTGCACTTAAATCTGATACGCCGCAATCTGAGCCCAAAGCAAATATTGTTTCGTACTCTGGACCTTCACCTGTTTGAGCCTTGTACCTAGGGTCAACTAATTTTGTAACCCTTGCACATCCTATCATGCAGGACATACAGGCTTTATTTCTAACAAGCAAGGTGCTAGCAAGTGTCTCACCAGATATTTTTTCTGCATCTTCAAACACATCTGCCTGGAAGTTTCTTGTTGGAAGCAAGCCATTTTGGTTTATAACATTCACAAGCACAGCTGTGCCATATGCAGGAAGCCCAGCTGAAGTTACAGGCGATTCTTTTATTGCCCTGAAAGCATCTGTTGCCGCTTCTCTAAATTTTACTCTATCTGCTACCTTAACACCCAATGTGCCCCTTACAGCTATAGCTTTTAGATTTTTTGAGCCCATTACAGCACCAACACCGCTTCTGCCTGCTGCCCTGTGCTTATCATTCATAATAGCTGCGAATAATACCTGCTTTTCACCTGCTGGACCAATAGAAGCAATCTTTGCATCTCTATGGAAAGTTGAATGTAGATAATCTTCTGCTTCATCAGAGGTTTTGCCCCATATTTTAGAAGCATCTTTTATGGCTACCTGGTTGTTATAGATTGTAACATAAACCGGGTGAGCTGCTTTGCCTTCTATTATTACAAGGTCAATACCCGCATACTTTAGTTCAGCTGGGAAATAACCACCAGAATTTGAACAAGCAATCGTGCCTGTTAGAGGAGATTTTGTAATCATCATATAGCGACCATTTGCTGCACCGTATGTACCAGTCAACGGTCCTGGGGCAAGTATCAGCTTATTATCTTCAGAAAATGGGTCAACCGTTGGGTCTACTTCTTCCATGAAATACTTTGAACCAAGACCCCTGCCGCCTAAATACAGCTTGGCCCACTCGTAGTTTAAAGGCTCAAAAGCATAAGTCATTTTAGAGAGGTTTATCCTTAAGACATTTCCTATCCATCCACCAAACATACTACACCTCCAATCGTCCTTCTTTTACAACATTTACATAGTTTAGAATCTTTGTCCTAAGAGGTGCATCCTCTTCCTCAAATGTTAGACAACCTGTTGGGCAAAATGCGACACACTCCGGGTAATCGCCGCCACAAAGGTTACATTTATCCGCTTTTTGTTTGTACTCCACATACTTTATCATACCAAACGGACAAGCACTTACGCATGTTCTACAACCTACACATTTTTCTTCAATTACCTCTACCACACCTGTGTCTGGGTGCTTTACTATAGCACCAGATGGACATGCTCTAGCACACCATGGATCATCACATTGCTGGCATGTAACCGTAACAAACGAAGCTTCTTCCAAAAATACTTCATTGTAGATGCGAGACAAACTTGGGGCAAACATACCATGATGTTTAAAAGAACAGGCAAGCTCGCAGGTTTTACAACCAATACACTTTGAAGGTTCGATTCTAATTCGCTTTGACATAGAAACCTCCCTGATTAACTTTTTAATTAATTATAACCCAAATTTATATTTTTTCAATTTTTTATATAAACCTTTTAAGAATTGGAGGGTATATAAATAAAAATTTTTAAGATACAAAGGTACACTTAAACAATAACAAAAAATACTAATGACGATAACTAATATATATTTTTCAGCAAAATTTGTTAAGAAATATATAAGCAGGGCTTAAAACCCTGCTTTTAAAAGTGGATTAAAATCTGTTTCTTGAGTTAGAGTAATTTGACCTTTGTCTTGGATTTGACTCCCTTGGTTTTGCTTCATCTACCCTGATGTTTCTGCCGTCTAAATCTGTGTTGTCTAAAGCGTCTTTAGCTTTTTGGGCATCGTCTTTTGATTCCATTTCTACAAATCCAAACCCTTTACCTTCAATAACCTTTACCGATACTACATTACCATAACCTGAGAAAACTTCTTTAAGTTTCTCTTCCGTCGTTCGGTAATTTAAATTACC
Organism: Desulfurella acetivorans A63; assembly: GCA_000517565.1. Lineage (GTDB taxonomy): Bacteria > Campylobacterota_A > Desulfurellia > Desulfurellales > Desulfurellaceae > Desulfurella > Desulfurella acetivorans. Next base: position 135,290 of record CP007051.1, on the reverse strand, counting down.
TACGTACAACTTGTTCGTATTCACAAAACACACTCCAAAAAAAAATTTACTATTGATGCGCCTATATAGTCCACACCAAATTACTTGTATTTTAACATAAAAAAACAAAAAGTCAAGTTATTTTTAACAAATCCTTGGCATTTTTTCTACAAGTGGCATAGAAAGCAATCTTTTTGTGCCATAATTCAAATTAAGCAATACCTTTTGTGGGTGATCTTTTGTAATATTTCCAATTATATTTGCATTTTTACCAAGTGGATTGCTGTGCAAAATATCTAAAATTTTTGGGGCATCAACCGGGTTTGCAACTATTACCATCTTACCTTCATTTGCGCTATAGTAAGGTTCAATGCCAAGCAACTCAGAAATCGAGGACACTTCTTCAGAAATTGGGACAAGTTCTTCAAATATTTCAACGCCAAAATCTCTTTTGTAACATAATTCGTTTAAACACATGGCAATACCGCCACGTGTGGGATCCCTCATCCAGTGAACATCTAAATCAGATTCAATTATTGGTAAAATTAGGCTTGTAAGCTGGGCGCAATCAGATTGCAAATTTGATGCAAGATTTAGGTTTTCGCGCTCGTTTAAAATCGAAAAGCCGTGTTCTCCAATATTGCCTGTTACAATTATCTGATCATTTTCGCATATGTTTGAGCCATCTATTGGCCTTATGATTTTTCCTATGCCTGATGTATTTATATAAAAGCCTTTGCCAGCTTCAACAACCTTTGTATCACCACATACAATTTTAACATTAGCATTTTTTGCTTCATCGCGCATTGATTGTGCAATTTTTTCTAACTCATCAAGATCAAAACCTTCTTCCATTATAAATGCGCTTGATAGATACATGGGCTTTGCTCCAACACACAACAAATCATTGATAGTTCCGCAAACGGATAGTTTGCCAATATCACCGCCTTTAAAAAATAGCGGCTTTATTGAATGAGAATCCGTCGTAAAGGCTATATCGCCCAAAATCGCACTATCAAGACCCGGAGTTGCTCTAAATACATTTTCTATTAATTCAAGCGTCAATTTACCGCCAGATCCGTGATCCATTGTAATTTTGTCAAATTTCACCTTTAACCTCCCACCAGTTTCTGCATGTACCTTCATCTGACACCATACACGGTCCTACAGGATTGTGAGGATTGCATACTTTGGAAAACATTGGGCATTGCGTTGGCTCAATCAAACCTAAAATAACTTCTGCGCATCTGCAGCCTTTTTGTTCTTCTATATAATCTTCGCTAAATGGAATATTGAATTTTACCTTTGCATTTAAAAAGTCATATGTTTTTTTAAATTCAAAACCGCTATTTTCTATTGTGCCAAGCCCTCTCCATATGCAAGGCACAATATCAAAAACATCATTTAGAGCTTTTTGGGCAAGTTTGTTGCCTTCATAGCTCAAAAGCCTTTCATACTCGTTTTCTACCTTGCAGGTATTATTTTCAATCTGGTTTATTATCATAAGTATGGCACTTAAAATATCAGCTGGTTCAAAACCCGCTGCAACACAAGGCAATTTAAAATCGCTTGAGGCCTTTTCATAAGGCACCAACCCTGAAACTATGCTTGCATGTCCAGGCAATATTAATGCATCAATATTTAGTTTACCTGCTTTCAACAATTCTAAAACACCATTTGGCGTGTATTTGTGGACACTAAAAAAGCTTAAATTTTCTGGCAAGCTTATACTCTTTATTATGCTTGCAATTGGAGCTGCTGTAGTTTCAAATCCCACAGAAAAAAATATCACATCTTGTCTGCTTTTTTTTGCAAAATCTATCGCTTCATCTAAACCATAAACCATCTTAACACTAAGACCCATCTTGCTTGCACTAAAAAGTGAATAATTGCTTCCTTTTACCCTCAACATATCGCCAAATGTGGCAATTGTGCAATTATTTTTTATACCATAGTTTATTATAGCATCTATATCTTTTGAGCTTGTAACACATACTGGACATCCAGGTCCAGCAAGAAGCTTAATATTATCTGGCAATAAATCCCTTAGTGCGTATCTTACTATAGAATTCTCGTGTGTGCCACACACATGCATAATGCGCAAATTCTCGAAATTTTTTGATTTGACTTTTATGCTTTGAGCAAGTGCCAATACTAAATCTTTGTCTTTAAACTTACTCAGTTGCACCTTTTGCCCCCAATAAGCATTGTTCTATTAGCTCTATGTTTTCTTTTGCTTCCTGTTCGTCTAGTTTTGCAATAGCGTTTCCTGCATGCACAAGCACATAGTCCCCCACTTTTGGGTTGTCTATTAGCATAAAAAAACAGTGTTTCTTTGTACCACCTGCTTCAACAACACCACTAATTCCATCTTCATAAACTTCAACAATTTGCATTGGTATACCTATACACATAATCCCTCCTTTGCAATATAGATTTGACCTACGGCTACACCACCATCGTTTATTGGAAACCTTGAGTTAAATAATACATTAAAGCCAGCCTTGGTTAATTTTTTATATAGTAGGCTAAAAACTATATCGTTTTGGAATACGCCACCTGATAGCGCAACCACTTTTATGCCAGTAAGTTTTGATATAGACATTGTATTTTCATATATTGCTTCAACAAAAGTATTATGAAAAAGCCTTGCGCTTACTAGATCGCGCCTTTTTGCAATTGTTTTTAGTGTCATTGAAAAATCAACAACAAAATTATCAATCTTATAATCAAGTATCTTAGAAGTTTTGTGTTTTTTTGCTTCGTATTCTAAAAGCATTGCAGATTGTGCTTCAAACGTGTTTTTGTGTTTTATGTTTAAAAGGGCACTTACTGCATCAAATAATCTACCTGCTGAGCTTGTAATCAAATAAGGTGTTTTTGGCATAAGCTCAATTACATCAGTATAGTCAGAAAATAAGGATTTTACATATTCAATATCATCTGTTATATCATAAATATAAGAAGCTGCTATTCTGTATGGTTCTTTTATTGCTTTTTCGCCAAAGTAAAGTTTCATATTTTTAATATGTCCAATACGTTTTATGGTTTTATCCATTTTTACAAAAAATTCACCACCCCAAATATTGCCATCATCACCAAAACCTGTACCATCAAGCACTATCCCAATACAATCACCACAGTGATTGTGTTCCATTAAAACGCTTGCAAAATGCGCTTTGTGGTGCTGTACTTCAAACACATTTGCAAATGTTTGCCTTGCATAATTACTTGATAAATAATTTGGATGCCTATCACAAATAGCCATATCAACTTTTTTTATATCAAAAAACGACAAAAAATCATTAACTTTTTTATTAAATTGCTCATAGTTTTCATAATTTGATAAATCTGGCGTGTATTGAGATAAAATTACTGTATCTTTAAGGCTTATTGCTATATTATTTTTCATATCGGCACCCAACGCTAAAATGTTGGGCTTTACGCCTTTTAAATAAAATGGCGAAGGTGCATAACCCCTTGCATACCTAAAAATTATTTGCTTATTTAAACTGAAATGTACAATAGAATCTTCAATTGGTCTTATAATTTTCCTATTGTGAAGCAGTACAAAATCTACACCATCAAAATTTACAGCATCCCTATCTTTGTAAATAAGCGAAAATTCACTTAAATTTGCACTTGTTGCAACAATACACTCAAGGTTTGAAAAGTTAAACAAAAGCAAGTGTATTGGAGCATAAGCAAGCATTAAACCTACAAATGGGCTTTTGAGATTTACAAACTTTAAGCGCTCATCTTTATATTTTGCAAGCACAATTGGTTTTATGTGCGAGTTTAGTATTTCAATTTCCTTTTTTGATAGATAAGCAAGTTTTTTTGCAGTTTCAATGTTTTTTGCAATTACAGCAAACGGTTTTTCTTCCCTTTTTTTTATGTGTTTTATTTTTTCAACAGCAGATTCATCAAACGCATTGCAAATTAAATGATAACCACCTATGCCTTTTAATAAACCAACTTTAGAGTTTTCCAAATCAAAAGCTGCCTTTTTAACGGCTTTGATATCTTTTAACTCAACATGTTTATTTTTTACATAAAAATATTTCGGGCCACATTCTTTACAAGAAATGGTTTGAGCATGAAAACGCCTATTTGAGCTATCAGAATATTCTGTTGCACACATTTTACACATTTTAAATGCGTTCATTGTGGTGTTGTTTCTATCAAACAAACCATCTTTTGCAATACTAAATCTGGGCCCACAATCTGTGCATGTAATCAAAGGATGCAAAAAACGCCTGTTTGAGCTATCGAATAATTCTTGCTCACATTTTTTACAAATACCCCAATCTGGCGTTATGTTTATATTTTTTTGAGTATTTTGTTGACTATATTTTATTATAAAGCTTTTATAGGCGCTTTTTTTTATTTTGTGTATACTTGAGTCTATTGATTTTATAAAAGCATTTTGTGGCTTATTTTTTATAATAACTTTTTTAATATCTATTGGTTTTGCAGATTCAATATAAATTTCAACACAACAAGAGCTATTTCGTACCCACCCCGTATATTTTTTTAAGGCATTGTAAAGTGCTGGTCTAAAACCTACACCCTGAACAATACCATATACTTTAGCTTTGATTGCTAACATCGATTAATGAAATTAAATATTTTTAAACAACATTTAAAATTACGGATCAAAAATTCCCCCTCTCGTATTACAATTGTAACAACAATAATATTCAATGTCAATATAACTTTATTATAATATTATTTAGTTTTGTATGTAATTTGCAGTATATTTATTATCAAATATTAGAAGATTTAATTAAAAATAATTAGCTTTTTTATTGACAAAGCTAATTTTAATTCTTAAAATTGCATTCAAAATATACGAAGGAGGGGGGCTATGAAAAAAGACACTCTTGACTATGAAGCTTTATTGCCAGAAGTAGATGAACGGCTAAAAAACAGTTGTTCTAAAGAACAAGAACAACTATTCTACAACAATCTCAAAGAAGCAGGTTTTACAAGAAGGGATTTTTTGAAATGGACATCAATGATTACAGCTGCTTTAACTTTACCACCTATATTTGAACCACGTGTTGCAAAAGCAGTTGCAGCTATTGCTCCAAGACCTACAGTAATCTGGCTCCACTTTGCAGAGTGCACCGGCTGCACTGAGTCGTTTTTAAGGACTATAAACCCAAGCATTGAACAAGTAATTTTTGATACGGTTAATCTCGCATTTCATGATACATTAATGATGGCCTCAGGCAAAAGAGCTGAAGAAGCTTTGGATTCTGCAATAGCAAAGTACAAAGGCAATTATATATTGGTAGTAGAAGGGGGTATACCTACAAAAGACGATGGCATATATTTACGTATTGGCTCAAATGCAGAAACTGGCCTTCATAGATTAAAAAGAATATCAAAAGACGCAAAATACATAGTAAATTTTGGCACCTGTTCGTCTTTTGGAGGCGTACAGGCAGCATATCCAAACCCAACAGGTGCAAAAGGCGTTCATGATATATTGGGTTGTGAAGTGGTTAATGTATCTGGTTGCCCACCAAACGCTGTAAACATGATAGGAACATTAGTACATATTTTATTGTTTGATAGGGTCCCACCACTTGATTTAAGCTATAGGCCAATTTGGGCATACGGTGGCAGGATTCACGACAATTGCGAGCGCAGGGCACACTTTGATGCAGGTGAATTTGTTCAAGAATGGGGCGATGAAGGCGCAAAAAAAGGTTGGTGTCTGTATAAAATGGGTTGTAAAGGACCTCTTACATACAACAACTGTCCAAGGTATAGATTTAACCAAGGCACAAACTGGCCAGTGGGCGCAGGCCATGGCTGTATTGGATGCTCAGAACCAAACTTTTGGGACACCATGGCACCATTTGAAGAGCCAAATGATAAAGCAGGCATAAGAATACCAGCTTTTGGCGGTGTAGAAGCTACAAGCGATGCTATCGGAGAGCTCGTAACTGGTATTACAATCGGTGCAGTTGGCGTACATGCTGCTGGCTCAATAATTAAGGCAAAAGCTGAAAAGAAAAAGAAAGAAGAAGAAAAAAATAAAAATGATCAAAACAATACAGGTGAAAATAAATAACAAAGAAGGGGAGTAATATGGCTAAGGTACAAAAAGAAGTTAATCAACATTTAGTAGTTGATCCTATTACACGTATTGAAGGGCATTTGCGTATTGAAGTTGATATAAAAAATGGCAAAGTAGTAGATGCTTGGAGCTCTGGTACATTATGGAGAGGTATAGAACCTATCTTGCAAGGCAGAGATATAAGGGATGGCGGCTTGCTTGCCCAGCGTATATGCGGTGTTTGCACATACTCTCACTATGAAGGCAACACTATGGCTACAGAAGTAGCCCTTGGCATAAGACCACCAACAAATGCAAGGCTAATAAGGAACCTAATTAATGCTACTCAGTTTATGCACGACCACATAGTACACTTTTATGCTTTGCATAGTCTCGATTGGGCAGATGTAGCTGGCGCATTAAAAGCCGACCCTCAAAAGGCAGCAGATTTAGCTTATGAATTTTCAAAAACACCATATAATGCTTCTGTTTCTCATTACAGAGAAGTCAAAGCCAAACTGGAAAAATTTGTAGCAAGTGGACAATTAGGTCCATTTACAAATGCTTACCTTGGCAATCCTTTATATAAAATGCCTCCAGAAGCAGATCTTGTAATGATAAGTCATTATCTGGATGCTTTGCATATACAGGTTATCGTGGCACAAATGCAAGCCATTTATGGTGCTAAAAACCCTCACCCACAAAGCTTAGTAATTGGCGGTATATCAAGTGTAATGGATATGCTTGACCCAAATAGGCTTGCGGAGTTTCAGTTTAAGCTTGATAGTGTTAAAAACTTTATACATAACGCATATTTGCCTGATATTGACATGCTTGTGCATTTTTACAAAGATGAGTTTGTGAAAGGTTGGGGAATTGGAAACTATAATTTCTTAAGTTATGGTGGTTTTCCAGAAACAAACGATTGGGAAGCAAAATACAGATATCTACCTCAAGGTGTTGTTTACGAAGGCGACTTAAATATTTTTGAACCTACAGTGGATGAAAAATCAATAACAGAAACCGTTGCCCACTCCTGGTACGAAGGACCCAGAGTTGGACTGTATCCTGGAATTGAAGAAACCATACCTCAATATACCGGCTTAAACCCAGATAATACAGTTAAAGGTGATGGTAAGTATTCATGGGTAAAAGCCCCTAGATACAAAAGAAAAGTTATGGAAGTAGGCCCGCTTGCCAGATGGGTTGTAGGATATGCTATAAACCACAAAGACATGAGAAAACGCTTGGATGAATTTTTAAAAAAGCACAATGCACAATTTGAACAAATGTATTCAACAGTAGGCAGAACTGCAGCAAGAGCATTAGAAACTGCCTATATTTGTGATGGCGCTTATATGTTCATAAAAGATTTAGTCGCAAACCTAAAACAAGGGGATGAAAGCACATGGACGCGCTTTGAATTTCCAAAAGAAGAGACAAATGCATGCGTTGCGCTTGTTGAAGCACCAAGGGGCTCTTTAGGTCATTTTGTAACAATAAAAGGCAAAACAATTAAACACTATCAGGTAGTTGTACCATCTACATGGAACGCTTCTCCAAGAGATGAAATTGGACAAAAAGGGGCTTACGAAGCTTCATTAACCGGTTTGCCAGTACCAAATCCAGACGAACCACTAGAAATTATCCGTACCATTCATTCATTTGACCCGTGTTTGGCGTGTGCTGTGCATTTAATTGATACAGATAGTGGCAAGTTGCGTGAATTTAAAGTCGAGGTGTAATATGGATAGTCAAGTCAAAATGCACTATAGGTGGACAGTTGCACGAAGACTCATTCATTGGACAACATTTATATGTATAGCAGTGTTAACTTTCACTGGTTTTTATATAGCAGATCCCTTCTGGTTTATCTACTCACCAGGCACAAGAGAAGCATACAATACCTTTGCTATGGCAGATGTAAGGTTTATTCACTTTACCTTTGGCTTTATCTTTATGTTTGCTATTATTATGAGACTATATTATGCTTTCTTTTCAAGATACGATGCAGATTGGAAAAGTTTATTATTTGAGTGGTTTAATATTAAAGAATGGAAAACTGTGCTTTCGTATTATATTACATTCAAACCATATGGTGTGCCAATTAAAAGTAAGTACAATCCACTTCAATCGCTATTTTACTTTTTATTTATTGTAGCTTGCTTCTTTCAGATCATATCTGGCCTTGTAATGTTTACAATGGGTCAAAACTCCATTCGCGGTATGTCTTTTATGCAAACAGTACTGTACTGGTTTGTAAGCCTAATGGGCGGCTATGCGCATGTGTATGATTTGCACAGATTACTTACATGGTTTTTTATAGTATTTTTTATAGGTCATGTGTATATGATATTAGCGCATGATGTAGGAGATAAAAAAGGCACAGTATCATCTATGATTTCTGGATACGAGGCAGAAAAAGAATGAACTCTATTGCAGTCATTGGCTTAGGTAATACATTGCTTGGCGATGAAGGCTTTGGCGTTCATTTTGTTAATAAATTGAAATCAAAATATACATTCAGTGAAAACGTCAAAATTTTTGATGGGGGAACCATTGGGTTCCTCCTTATTGAGCATTTTTTAGAAAATGATAAACTTATTTTTATAGATGCAATAAGAGCAAATGATACGCCAGGCAGTATATATAAATTCAATGTAAAAGAGCTTCCTCCAAATATTACATTTGTATCATCTATTCATGAAATTGGCCTGGGAGACATTTTAGGACACGTAAGGTTAATGGGCTTAGAAAAAGAGACAATAGTAATTGGAATTGAACCACTATCGGTATGTCCAAATAACTTAACTACTAAGCTAACGCCTTTAATGGAAGAAAAAATGCCTTCCGTTGAAAAGTTAGTGTTAGAACAAATAAAAGAATTTGGTGGAAGTTATGCATGAGGGGGCAATAGCCCAATCTGTCGTGGAAGTTTTACGCGACATAAAAGACCAAAATGGGCTATTGAGCATAACTTCCGCTACCCTTAAAATTGGTGCAATTTCGGGCGTTGTAGTTGACGCCCTTCTTTTTGCATTTGAAGCAATACAAAAAGAAGAAGATTTTATCAAAGACACAAAACTTAATATAATCTATGTAAATGTAAAAGCAAGGTGTAGTATTTGTGGTAAAACTTTTGAATTTGATAATACAGATGATCTGGTTATGATTTGTCCAGATTGTCAAATGCCACTTGCAATAATAAATGGCAAAGAATTAGAAATTGTTGATGTGGAGGGACAATAGTGAAAAGGATCGTTGTTGAAAAAAAGATACTTGAAAAAAACGATGACATCGCAAATAGCATTAGAAACCTACTAGATAAAAATCATATTTTTAGTTTAAATGTAATGAGCTCACCAGGTGCTGGTAAAACAACACTTATTGAACGCATAGTAGAAGCACTAAAGCCCGAGTATAAAATTGCAGCAATTGATGGTGATTTAGATACACAAAGGGATGCACAGCGTATCGCAGCACTTGGTATAGAAGCTGTTCAAATAAACACATCTGGCACATGCCATTTAGATTCTTCGATGGTTCAAAAAGCACTTAACGATATATCACTTGATCTGGACCTATTAATAATAGAAAATGTAGGAAACTTAGTCTGCCCTGCAAGTTTTTACTTAGGTACGCACAAAAATGCTGTATTAATAAGTACACCCGAAGGTGATGATAAGGTAAAAAAATACCCTACAATGTTTAATGTAGCAGATGTTGTGTTGATTAACAAAATGGATATAGCCCAATTTGTAAATTTTAACGTAGAAAAAGTAGAAAATGAGATAAAAGAATTAAACCCAAATGCTATAATATTTAAAATAAGCGCCATAAAAAATGAAGGCTTAAGTGAATTTATAAATTGGATCAAAAAAAACATAGAATTATTAAAACACCAATAAAATATATAATATTTTGATTTTTTTAAAGAATTTGATACAATTATTGTGGTGTATATCCTTGCTATCTTGTAAACAAGATAGCCAAAAGTCCAAAAGGAGGTTTAATGTACTACGATTTTCTCTACATTGTTCAACCAAATGTTACAGATGAAGAATTTGATACTATACTCTCAGATGTAGTGTCAAGGATTGAAGGCAGTGGTGGTAAAGTATTAAAAAGCGCCATTTGGGGCAAAAAACAGCTCGCCTATCCAATTAAAAAATATAGGCAAGGTATTTATGTAAATCTTTTTTATGAAGCAAATACAACTGTCCCAAAGCAAATTGAAAGCTTTCTTGCCCTAAAAGATGATGTTTTAAGACAGATGACTGTCAAAATGTTAAAAAAAGATATAGCACGTTTAACCCAGGGTGAACAAAAAGTATCTACAGTGCAAGAAAATCAAGAGCAAAATACACAATCTTAGGAGCGAAAGTGTCAAACTTAAATAGAATTTTTCTTATGGGTAACCTTACCAGAGATCCAGAATTGCGCTATACACCCTCAAATGTTGGCGTTGCAACATTTGGACTTGCAGTTAACTCTAATGTAGGAAAAGATGCTGATGGTAACAGAAAAACTGAAGTGTTATTTGTGGATATTATTGCATTTGGCAAACAAGCTGAAACAATAGCGCAATACTGCAAAAAAGGCACGCCATTATTTGTTGAAGGGCGCTTAAGGTTGCGTACATGGGAAGACAAAGACGGCAACAAACGTTCAAAACATGAAGTTGTTTTAAATGCTTTCCAATTTATTGGTGGCGCAAACAACAATATAAAGGATGACATTAAATTGCCTGAAGACGATGAAGATGTACCATTTTAAAATTAAAAAACAAAGGAGTAAAAATGGAAAACAACGATAAAAACAAAAGAAAAAGAGTATTTAAATTTTCAAAGAAAAAGGTTTGTTACTTTTGTATCAATAATATTGATGAAATTGATTATAAAAATACTGATGTATTATCTAGATTTATTACAGAAAGATACAAAATTGTCTCAAGAAAAGCTAGCGGTGTGTGTGCAAAACATCAAAGAAAACTCAGCACAAGCATAAAGCGCGCAAGGATCATGGCATTGTTACCATTTACCATTAATACAAAGCTGAAAAGCTGATTTTAGTTTAAAAAAAGGGGATATGTATATGAGGGTTGTTTTACTTGAAGATATAGAAAATTTAGGATTGGCAGGTGATGTTTTAGACGTTAAAGATGGTTATGCACGCAATTTTTTATTTCCAAGAAAACTAGCTCTAAAAGCTACAAAAGAAAATGTAAAACTAATAGAAGAAAAAAGAAACAGTATAATAAAAAGGGCACAAAAAAGACTACAACTAGAACAAGCAAAAAAAGAGCAGCTTGATGGTTTAACTATTGAGTTAAAAGCAAAGGCAGGTGAAGGTGGCAAGCTGTTTGGTTCAATTGGAACAAACGATATCTATGGGGCATTAAAAGAAAAACAAATAGAGATTGATAAAAAAAGCATAAGGCTTGAGGATCCAATAAAACAAATAGGGGAATATGAAGTAACAATAGCTCTTTATAGAGATATAAAAGCTAATATAAAAGTTATTGTACGTAGTTTAGATGAAAATTAATACACCATTAAAACCTGCTACAAGCTCGTCTACTTCTATTGAATTACCAAATGCATATGAGGCAGAAAAAGCTTTGCTTTCTGCCTTGTTTTTAGATAACTCTAAAATTGGTCAAGCATTAGAATATATAACTGATAAACATTTTTACGATAAAAGAAACGCGTTAATCTTTCAGACAATGCTCGTCTTGTATTCACAGGGTATAAGTTTTGATCACATAATTATAGCTAATTATTTAGGCAACAAGCTAGATACTATTGGCGGCATGGATTACTTAATTGAAATTACGGACTATCTTCCAAACATTTCCAATGTTACACACTATGCAAAAATTATCTACCAAAAAAGCGTTTTAAGGGAATTAATTTTTGCTTCTCAAGAAATTACCGATATTGCATATGCAGATGCATTAGATACAGAAGAAATATTAAATCTTGCAGAAAAAAAAATATTTAATATTTCAACAAAAAAGACAGAAAGTTACAAATCCCTAAATGATATAGGTGATGAAATACAAGAGTTAATACAAAATTTAAAACAAAGAAATACTGAAGTTACTGGTCTACCAACAGGTTTTATCGACATAGATAGAACGCTAAATGGTTTTCAAAGAGGTGATCTAATAATTCTTGCTGCAAGACCAAGTATGGGAAAGACTGCTTTTGCCGTTAATATTGCTCTTAATATGGCACAAAAAAACAATATTTCAGTTGGCATCTTTAGTTTAGAGATGACCTACAGGCAAATTGCTATGAGAATTTTATCTTCAATGAGCAATATAGAATTTCATAAAATAAAATCTGGCAGACTAAGCGTAAGCGAATGGAATTTACTTGTACAAACAATAGACAAAGCACGTAATTTGCGTATATATATAGATGATTCTTCACTAATAACAAGCCTCGATATTAGAACAAAAGCTAGAAAACTAAAAATAGAGCGTAATATTGATTTTCTAATTATAGATTACCTTCAACTTATTGAAGGACTAAAAAGAGAAAATCGTGCTCAAGAAGTATCAGAAATATCAAGATCTCTAAAAATATTAGCAAAAGAGCTAAATATTCCTATTCTTGCATTATCACAGCTAAACAGAAGCGTAGAACAAAGAGATAACAAACGTCCAATGATGTCTGATTTGAGAGAATCGGGTTCTATTGAGCAGGATGCGGATATTGTCATGTTTATATACAGGGATGATGTATATCATAAAAAAAATGATGCAAATAACAAAAAAAATCAATCAGATGAACCACAAACTACAACAGCTGAAATACATATTGCAAAACATAGAAATGGACCAACAGGTACGGTAAATTTGCTTTTCCATAAAAATACAACTACATTTAAAAATATGAGCGATGAACAAACTGTAGATACATTTTACAACAATGTAAACGAAGTTGAAGAATTTTAAGTCATCATCCTGAGCGCAAGCGAAGTAAATCATCCTGAAGCGCTAGCTAAGGATCTCGAGCGTTGCTCTCAGAATGACAAACAGGATTCCTATGCAAGATCATATATTTATCAAAGGTGCAAGACAACATAATTTAAAAAATATTGATGTTAAAATTCCTAAATTTAAAATTGTAAGTTTTGTTGGTCCATCTGGCTCTGGAAAATCAACAATTGTTTTTGATATAGTCTACGCAGAAGGCCAGCGCAGATACATAGAGTCGCTATCCGCTTATACACGTCAATTTTTAGAAAAGCTAGAAAAAAGTGATGTTGACTACATAACTGGCTTATCGCCATCTATTAGCATAGATCAAAAACTTTCATCAAATAGCCGCTCCACTGTTGGTACAACAACAGAAATATACGATTACATGAGGCTTATATGGGCAAATCTTGCTCAGTATTATTGCTATAATTGTGGTCGCAAAATTGAACAGCAAACCCCTCAGGCCATTATAAACAAAATATCCCAATTAAAAGGAAAAAAGATACTTATAATGCGACCAATAGCTATAAATAAAAAAGGTGAATTTAGTCAAGAATTTAACCTTCTTGCAAAACAGGGTTTTGTAAGAATTATTGCTGATGATATAGAATATACGCTTGATGATCCCCCAAAGTTAGACAAAAATAAAAAACACACAATATTCTTAGTTGTAGATAGAATTGTTGTAAATGAAGACTCAAAAGAGCGCGTTCAGCAATCTATAGAACTTGCACTTAAAAATTCTAAAACTGTGTATGTAAAAGATATACAAACAAATGCAATTGAAGTATTTTCAACTGAATTTAGCTGTCCGGTTTGCAATATCAATTATTCACCAAAAAATGCTCAAAGTTTTTCATTTAACTCTCCACTTGGCGCATGCCCGGTTTGCCATGGCCTAGGTTTTGTAAATAAACTACGCACTTGTGCTTTGATAAATGAAAATTTATCCATAAAAGAAGGCGCTATAATTCCATTTTCTAAACCAAGATACGCTAAGGCTCAAAATTATATAATACAAAAATGCATTTCTCTTAACATAGATGTTTATATGCCTTTTAAAGACCTTACAACTCAGCAAAAAGATGTTGTTTATTTTGGAAGTGGCGATTTTGATGGAATCATATCTATGGTAGAGCGTTTTTTTGAATCAGATCCAATATTTGCAACTCAAAACGCTTTTTTGCATAAAAGTGTTGTGTGCCCAGATTGCAACGGCTTTAGGTTAAACAAAGAAAGCCTATCAGCCAAAATAGAAGGTAAAAATATTATAGAAGTTACAAACCTTCGCATTGATGAAACATTGGATTTCTTTAAAAATTTAGAAAAAAAGCTAGATCCAACACAAAAACAAATTGCAAAAAACCCACTTAATGAAATTATAAAAAGATTGCAGTTTCTTGTGGATTTGAATTTAGATTATTTATCGCTTTCAAGAAGCACGGCTACGTTATCTGGTGGAGAAGCTCAAAGGGTTAAACTTGCAACACAGATAGGTACATCTTTAAGCGGTGTAACTTATTGCCTGGATGAACCATCAATTGGTTTGCACCCTTCAGAAACAGAAAAACTTATAAAAATTTTGAAAGAATTGCGTGATTTAGGAAATACAATTTTAATGGTAGAACACAATGAGTTTTTAATAAAAAACAGTGATTATATCATAGATATAGGGCCAAAGAGTGGCAAATTTGGAGGAGAAATATGCGCTGAAGGCTCACTAGATCAAATACTAACAAACGAAAACTCTCTAACAGGTAAATATTTATCTGGAAAACTAAAAATTGAAGTACCGCCAAAAAGAAATTTTAAAGATTTTCTTAAATTAAAAAATGTTAATGTTCACAATATTAAAAATTTAAACGTTGATATACCGCTTGGATGTTTAGTTGGAATAAGTGGTGTTTCTGGAAGCGGCAAGTCAAGTTTAATTTTTGATTTCCTTTTGCCAAAATTAAAAGAAAAAATTAACATTCACCAAACCTTAAATAGAGAAGCTTTTCAAGAAACAGACTTTAATTCAAACGATAATGAATTTTTTGATTCTTCTCAAAGTTCTGGAGATATTGAAAACTTTCAACTAATTGAACGCATCATTGCCATAAATCAATCACCAATAGGCAGAACACCTCGCTCAAATCCAGCTACTTATACATCTGTTTTTACAGATATCAGAGAATTATTCGCTAATGTTACACAAGCAAAAATTTTAGGTTTTACCCCTTCTCGCTTTAGCTTTAATGTAGCTGGCGGCAGATGTGAAAAGTGCAAAGGCGAAGGTTACATAAAAGTTGAAATGCAATTTTTACCTGATGTTTATGTATTATGTGAAGCCTGCGGCGGAAAAAGATACAATGATGCCACACTATCTGTTTACTACAAAGATAAAAATATAGCTGATGTGCTTAATATGAGTATCGATGAAGCTTATGAGTTTTTTGATAACATACCAAAAATTAAAAATAAACTTGGAATTTTAAAAGACATAGGGCTTGGCTATATAAAACTAGGTCAAAATGCGACAACGCTATCTGGTGGAGAAGCCCAGCGCATAAAATTAGCAAAAGAACTAATAACGCCTCCTAACAAAAAAACTCTATACCTGTTTGATGAGCCTTCTAGAGGTCTTCATCCAGATGATATAAAAAAACTATTGCATGTAATAAATAGGCTTATAGATAGTGGTCACAGTGTAATTATAATAGAACATGATTTAGATATATTAAAATGTGCAGACTATATTATTGACATGGGTATAGGTGGTGGAGATAAAGGCGGACAGGTAGTTGCTAAAGGTACTGTATACGAAATTGCAAAAAACCCAAAATCAATTACAGGTAAGTATTTAAAAGAAAAATTGGAGAAATCAAATGCATCTAATAGGCGTAATAGGCTCTCAAAAAGCTTCTGAAAAAGCAAAATCCATTGCCTATGAGGTTGGAAAACTTATAGCTTTAAATAATTTTGTGCTGGTTTGCGGCGGTTTAGACGGTGTAATGGAAGCTGCAAGTAAAGGGGCATTTGACCATGGTGGTTTAACTGTTGGTATTTTACCAGACAAAGACAAAAAAAATGCAAATCCATATATAAAAATTCCTATTGCATCTGGTATGGGATACGCTAGAAATTTTTGTATAGTACAAAGCGCAGATTGCCTAATTGCTATTGAAGGAAGCTATGGTACATTAAATGAAATTTCTGCTGCACTCAATCTGCAAAAAACAGTAATTGGTCTTGAGTGTTCGTGGAACATAGAAGGTATGAAATTTGCAAATAGCCCCCAAGAAGCTATAGAATTAGCTAAAAAATTCATTTTTAGTTAACTTTTAGTGCGTTGACTTTATTTAATGATAATTATATAATTAGTTTGTAAACTATAAATAGGAGGTATATACATGGATAAAAATTTTTTAGAATCAATTAGTATGTATATATTGCTTTGCGCTGTATTTTACTATTTTAATCAAAATTTAATTTTTTTGATTTTTGGTTTAATCTCTGTAATTTTTTTTATCATAAATGGAATATTAACAAAATATAGGTTTTTAAAATTAGTAAAATCTGAGTCAGCTAAGCTTTCAGATAATTTCTTTAAAAAAGAACGTATTGATTTAATAACCAAAATAAGTTTAAACAATATTTTTTCTGAATTTAATACAATACTGAATAACATTAAAACTCAATTTAAAGAAATATTCAACGAAAAATTTACAAATGATACCCATATTGCAATATCTGCTGCAAAAATTAGTTTTGATACGCAAAAAACAAGCAATGATGTAAAAACAATTTTTCAAGAACTATCCATTATAGAAACAGGTTTGAATGATTCAAATGAGGCAGTAAAAAATATTGCACAAAACACCGTTTCAATGGTAGATTATATGGGTAAAATTAATCAAGTCTTAGAAACTTCATCTAAAAATGCAAAAAGTGTTATAGAAACAACTGAAAATATTTCAGCTAAAATCAATAAGAACCGTGAACATATTATCAAGTTAAATGAATCTTCCTCAAAAATAAGCGAGATAATTGACGTAATAAATGAAATTGCTGATCAAACTTCTCTTTTATCTTTAAATGCTGCAATTGAAGCAGCCCGTGCTGGCGAGCATGGAAGAGGCTTTGCAGTAGTAGCAGATGAGATAAGAAAACTATCTGAAAATACACTAAATGCAACAAATGAAATTTCAAACCTTATAAAAACCGTGCAAAGCGACGTAGAAACGGTTATTAAAGCTAATAATCAAGTTGGTGAGTTAGTAATTCAAAATAAAAAAGTAGTGGAGCAAAGTATACATGCTTTCTTAGATGTAACTAACCACATTAACCAAGCCAATAATATGATAAATAATATTGCCAGTGCAGTTGAAGAACAATCAAAATTAATAAACGATATTAATCAAAGGATGCAAATAATTACTGAACACTTAAAAAATGCATCAAATAGTGTTGATCAAATTAGCTCAAATACAGCTAATTTTGCAAAAAAAGCCGAAAATAGTTTCAAAATGCTCCAGAAAGTAAATAGTGGACATTATTTAGATAAAATTTACGAAATTGCACTAATTGGTAAAGAAAAAATTGAATCGATATTTAATGATGCAGTTAAAAAAGGCATTATTGCATCAAATGATCTTTGGGATAGAAACTATATACCTATACCAAACACCAAACCTCAAAAATATGAAACGCGTTTCACAAAATTTATTAAAGATTATATACAACCAATTGAAGATGAACTTTTAGCAAAAGACCCTAATTTTTCTACAGTTGTTCTTGTAGATGATAATGGTTATCTAGCAGCACATAATTCAAAATATGATAAACCCCTAACGGGGGACTATAAAACTGATTTAAAAAATAACAGATCAAAAAGACTTTTAAATGATCCAATTAGCTTAGCATCAGCTAAAAGCGAAGAATCAGTATATATTCAGATTTATCCACGAGATACAGGTGAGATTATGTATAGGTTGTCTGTACCAATATTATTTGAAGGCAAACATTGGGGAGCTTTAAGAATAGGTTTTAATATATAGGAGAAAATATGAAAATATTGGTAAGTATTAATGCGTTTAAAGGTGCAGTATCTACTGTACTAGCAACCGATACAGTATCAGAAGAGCTTCTAAAATCTGGCCTTTTGGTAGAAAAATGCTACATAGCAGATGGTGGTGATGGAAGTGTAGATGTAGCAGCTTCTATGGGTGCAAACTTAAAATATTACGATACATATGACCCTTTAATGAGACCAATTAAAGCACCTATTGCATGGTTTGGTAAAACCGCACTAATTGAAATGGCAAAAGCAAGTGGCATTGCTTTAATTAGGCCTGAAGAAAGAAATCCACTAAAAACTACATCTTTTGGCACAGGTGTGCTTATAAAAAAATCTATTGAAGAAGGTGCACAAGAAATTATACTTGGTATTGGTGGTTCTGCTACAGTCGATGGTGGTATCGGAATGCTAACAGCCCTCGATTTTAAATTTTTAGATTCAAAAGGAAATCCATCTTGGATAGGTGGCGAATCTTTACAAAATATAAAAACTATTGTAAAAAGTCCTATAAATTTCCCTAAAATAACAATAGCAAGCGATGTAACAAACCCACTGCTTGGAACAAACGGGGCAAGTTATGTATTCGGACCGCAAAAAGGAGCCGATTCTAAAATGGTTGAATTTTTAGACAATGCACTGGCTCATTTCAATGATCTTACAAAAAAATATTTTAATATTGATATTGCAAATATAGAAGGTGCAGGAGCAGCAGGTGGAATAGGCGGATTTGCTTCTTGTTATTTAAACGCTCAAATAAAACCCGGTGCCGAATTATTTATGGACCTTGGAAATTTCAACAAAAAAGCATCCAATTGTGATTGTCTAATAACAGGTGAAGGTGCACTCGACAAACAAACCGCAAGTGGTAAGGCTCCATACCGTGTAGCAAAAAGGTTTAAAAGTATAAATAAAAATGGTTTAACAATTGCATTGGCTGGTAGCATATCAGATAGAGACACATACAAAGATACAATCGACATTGCTTTAAGTATAACAAACAAGCCTTTGTCAATTAGAGAATCAATAGAAAATACAAATGTTCTGTTAAAATCTTTCGCCTCTGAAATTGCAAAACTTTTAGCATGGAAGGAAAAAAAATTAAATTAATATCATCCTTAAGCGCTAGCGAAGTTAGTCATCCTGAGGGCGCAAAGCCCGAAGGATCTACTTGTGGGATTCTTCGCTTAACGCTCCTCAGAATAAGGGACTTATTCTGACTTAAGTGGTCTGCTCATTAATGCGGTTATCGATTCAAAAGGGTCTTTTTTGTTTACTATAATATTGTAAATTTCATTTATTATAGGTGTTTCTATAGAATACTTTTTAGAAAATTCAAATACAGCCATCACTGTATTATAACCTTCAGGAATACCTTTTAATTGGCTTAAAATTTCGTCAATAGGCAAACCTTGGGCTAATTTTAAACCAAGCATACGATTTCGGCTTAAGTTGCCTGTTGTGGTTAAAATTATATCGCCAATGCCTGCAAGACTAAACATTGTCTTATTTTTACCACCAAAAAATTTAAAAATTCTTGTAATTTCTGCAACACCACGAGTAATCAAAGCGGCTCTGGCATTTTGTCCTAAATTTAATCCGTCACTAATACCACAAGCAATTGCTAGGATATTTTTAAGCGCACCTAAATACTCTATGCCAATATAATCCGATGATGTATAAACTCTAAAATACATCGTATTAAAAATATTTTGAAACTTTTTAGCTAATTTTTTATTACATGAAGCTACAACGGATGCTGTAGGCAACTCTAATGCAACCTCAAGTGCAAAATTAGGTCCAGATAATACAGCAAATTGTTCTTTTGTAATACCTAGTGTTTCAATCAATATACCAGAAGGCGTTAGAAAGGTTTTTTCTTCAATACCTTTGCTTAAACTTAATGCCAAATCAACTTTTATAGAAAATTGTTTTATAAATCCTCGCAGATACTTAACCGGTACTGCAAAAATGCCAATAGACGAGTTTTTTGGTGTATCAAAAACTAAATTTTGAGATAGATATACACCTTTTAAATACTTGTCATTTTGGTAGCTTGCCTGCATTGTTTCAACAAGTTTTTCATCTCGCGCACACAAACAAACGTTTAAATTTTTCTTTGCAAGCAAATTAGCAATAGCAGTACCCCAGCTTCCAGCACCATATACACAAATTTCATACATTTTTGTGGTATATACTCCAGAGCCCGTAAAATGTTAAGTTCGGCTCAAAATAATCAACATGTTTTATTTCTTTTATGAAAAACTGAGCATCTCCTCCTGTAAAAATAACAGAGGGGTTTTGCATCTCAAGCTTTAATCTTTCAATAATGCCTTCTACCATTTCAATATAACCAAAATAAATACCGCTTCTCATACTTTCTATGGTATTTTTACCAATAATTCGCAGTGGTTTTTCAAGACTGATTTTTGGTAATTTTGCCGTGTGTTCCCTTAAGCATTCCATAGATATATTTACACCTGGTGCTATAACACCGCCCAGGTACTCGCATTTTTCACTAACACAATCAAATGTTGTAGCCGTACCAAAATCTACAACAATTGCAGCACCCAAACACTTCTCATAGGCAGCAAGGGCATTCACTATTCTATCTGCACCTACTTCTTTTGGGTTATCGTAAAGAATTTTTACACCAGTTTTTATTCCTGCTCCTACTTCTTTAGTTTTTACTTTAAATATTTTTTCAATTGCATTTATGATTTTTTGTGTTAAATATGGCACAACTGAGCTAATGATTGCACCTTCTATATTAAAATCGAGGCCATTAATCTTAAACAAATCATAAAGCAGTATTGTTATTTCGTCATCAGTACGGTTTATTGTGCTTATGCGAAATGTATATATAAGTGTTTTTCCTTCAAAGACGCCAAATCCTGTTGTTGTGTTTCCTACATCGATAGTCAAAAGCATAAAAGCCTCTACTTAATTGTTACCTTTGCAATTTGTTTTTTACCAACTTTCAATACAAAACTTTCACCTTTTTTTATTTGCAATCCTACATCTTCTAATACTTTATCGTTTATATAAACGCCTTTTTGCTCAATTAAGCGTTTTGCCTTGGATGTAGAATCACTAAAGCCTATATTTTTTATCAAGTGACATATCCAAATTGTTTGCGTATCAATTTTTAAATTTATCTCTTCAAGCAAATCGGGCCTTTCATTGTGTGTTAGGGCATCAAATGTCTTTTTTGCTTTTTGAGATTGACCTGGATGAAACCTTTCAACTATTTCTAAAGCAAGTTGTTCTTTAACAAATTTTGGGTTTAAAGAACCTTGTTGTATTTGTTTTTTAAAGCTTTCAATTTCCTGTACAGATTTATCTGATAATAGCTCGTAATATCTAAACATAAGCTCATCCGATATAGACATTATTTTGCCATACATATCGATTGGACTCTCATTTAAACCGATATAATTACCCAAAGACTTGCTCATTTTGTTTTTACCATCTGTACCTTCAAGTATAGGCATCATCAAGATGCTTTGAGGCCTTTGGCCAAATTTTGACTGTAACAATCTACCAACCAAAAGGTTAAATTTCTGATCGCTTCCGCCAAGCTCCACATCAGCTTTTAGCGCAACAGAATCATATCCTTGAATCAATGGGTATAAAAATTCTTTTATTGATATGGGTTTTCCACTTTTGTACCTTTTCTCAAAATCATCTCTCTCAAGCATTCTTGCTACACTCATATGACCTGCAAGCTCAATTAAGCCCGCGGCAGATAGCTTTTCACACCATGTTGAATTATAAACGACTTTCGTCTTATCTTTATCTAAAATCTTAAACACTTGCTCTTTATATGTCTTAGCATTTTCTTCAACTTCTTCTTTACTTAAAGATGGCCTTGTTTGTGTTTTACCAGTAGGATCTCCTATGGTAGCAGTAAAATCGCCAATTAAAAAGTAAACTTCATGACCCAAATCTTGAAAATGCTTAAGTTTTTGTATGAGCACAGTATGTCCAAGATGCAAATCTTTTGCAGTTGGATCAAAACCTGCTTTAATCTTTAGCGGTATTCCTGTTTTAAGTGATTCTTTTATTTTTTCTTTAAGCTCTTCTTCTTCTATTATTTCTATACTTCCTCTTTTTATTTGTTCGAACTGTTCAATAGCTAACTTTTCAATATCCATTAACTACACCTCGAATACCCACAGTTTTTGCACACAGCGCATCCTTCTACTTCTTCTAACACACCACCACACTCAGGACACTCTTCATAATTTTTTTCAACCTTTTTGTCTAAAAAATGATCCTTCAATACCTGTGCTATAGCATCTGGCACAGATTTAATAAGCCTGCCTTCATTCCAAATAGGCTGAGCGCCTGTAATGTTTATTAACGTATTTACAATCTTTTCAACATCTACTCCGTTTTGCAAAGCTATTGAAATAAGTCTGCCAATTGCTTCTGACAATGCCGATATATCGCCACCTGATTTGCCAATATTAGCAAAAACCTCCACAGGTTTGCCTCCCATGGTATTTACCGTTACATATAAGCTTCCTCGGGATGTTTTGAGTTTTTCTGTAAAGCCACGCAATACACGTCCGCGTTTAATAGCCTGTAGTTTTTCTTGTTTGGATTCCGATACCAAAACCTGAACACTTCTTGAGCCGTCTCTATATACGGTTAGGCCTTTTAAACCTTTTTCTATAGCATAAAAATATGCTTTTTTAACATCATCTACAGTGGCAGAATTTGGCATGTTTATTGTTTTTGATACAGCATTGTCTGTGTAGTTTTGAAAAGCCGCTTGCATATCAATGTGGGCAGTGTAGTCCATATCCATTGAAGTTACAAAAATCTTGCTTAAATCTTCAATAGACTTTGGCAAGCCTAGGCCTTTTAGTCTTCCACCATTTGCAATAAGTTCTTCTAAAAAATCATCCACATTAATACCGCTTGATTGCAGTCTATCAAGCAGTCTTTCATTTACATACTTAAGTTTTTTGCCATCAAGAACCTGTTTGTAATAGGCCAGCGTAAAGTATGGTTCAATACCTGATGAACAATCAGCTATCATAGATATTGTACCAGTTGGAGCGATAGTTGTTGTTGTGGCATTGCGCATTGGTATATTTTGATCTTTGAAAATACTATTTTCATAAGCTGGAAAACAGCCCCGCTCATTTGCTAAATTGCTTGATGCTATGTGACTTTCTTTTTGTATAAAACTCATAACATCACTTGCTAATTTAACACCTTCTTTGCTATTGTATGCTATATTTAAATCTACAAGCATATCTGCAAATCCCATTATGCCAAGACCTATTTTTCTGTTTTTTAGCGTTTCTGTTTTTATCTGTTCAATCGGATAGCTATTAACATCAATTACATTATCCAAAAAACGTACTGCAGTGTGAACACATTCTTTTAAATCTTCCCAGTCAATTGAACTATTTTTAACAAATTTTGATAAATTGATAGATCCTAAATTGCAAGATTCATAAGGCAAAAGAGGCTGTTCACCGCATGGGTTTGTTGCTTCAATTTCAACACCTTTTAAAGTGTGAAGTTTGTTGATTCTGTCAATAAAAACAAGACCTGGCTCTCCATTTTTCCATGCATTATTTGCAATCTCATCCCATACAAATGAAGCTTTAAGTTTATTTGCTACCTTTTTTGTATGTGGATTTATTAGTTCATATTCTTCATCATTTTTAAGTTTTTCTAAGAAGTCGTCAGTTATAGCAACGCTTATATTAAAGTTCGTTATGGCATTTTCCTGTTCTTTACAGTGTATAAACTCTAAGATATCTGGATGATCAACCCTTAAAATTCCCATATTTGCACCGCGTCTTACGCCACCTTGCTTAACAGATTCTGTAGCACAATCAAATACTTTCATAAATGATACAGGACCAGATGCTACACCTTTTGTAGATTGCACCACCTCACCTTTTGGTCTTAGTCTACTAAAAGAAAAACCTGTACCACCACCAGTTTTGTGTATAATTGCAGTTTGTTTTACGGCTTCAAATATCTCTTCCATAGAGTCACCGACAGGCAACACAAAACATGCTGATAGCTGACCCAATGGATTTCCTGCATTTATCAAAGTAGGTGTATTTGGTAAAAATTTAAGTGAAGCCATTAAATCATAAAATTTCTCAAACCAATAATCAAAATCTTTTTCTAGCTGCGCTATGTGTTTGCTCACACGTTTTAACATCTCATCTGGCGTTTCTATAATCTCACCACGCTCATTTTTTTTAAGGTATCGAGACTTTAATACTGTTATAGCATTTTCACTAAAACCCATATTTACTCCTTAAATATATCTTTTATTGTAAAGTTGTAATACGCTTTATTAAAAGTTATATAAAAAGCTATACTGTAGCACTCATTTATTTTTAAGTTATCGGCATCTGTTGACACAAACGATTTACTTTTGCCATTGAAATCAAAAAAAAGAATATTATGGTAAGGTTTTTTCTGTATATCTTTCAAAATACCGCCTCTTACAAAAAATGTTGGTTCTTCATGCCCTGCGCCAAATGGTTCAAGTTCTCTTAGATTTTCTAAAAAATCAATATTATCAAAAATGTTTATATTGCAGGATAAATCAACTCTAAGCTTGTAAGAAGCGTTTACTTTAAGTCTTGAGACTTCTTTGTTGATAGCTTCTCTAAATGGTTCTATATGTTCCTTTTTAAGTGTAAGCCCAACAGCTAATTTATGACCACCAAACTTATCAAGCAAGTTTTCATGACGCTTTACAATTTCAAAGAGATTTATAGATTCGATACTTCTTCCACTTCCAACACATAAATAATTATCTTCTGATATAACAATGGAAGGCTTTCTATAAAAATGAGCAAGGTTTCCTGCTACTATACCAATTACTCCTTTATGCCACTTACCACTGACTACAATTGCATCATAATGTTTTGCACCTGCTACTATTGATTTTGCTTCTTGTAAAATTGTCTGCTGCAGGCGTTTTCGTTTTATATTTAACTCATCTAGCCAGTTTGCTATCTTTAGCATCTTAATTTCTTGTGTTGTTGTAAACAAATCTATTGCAAGATTAGCATCGGCAAGCCTACCAGCAGAATTTATTCTTGGCGCTATTTTGTATGCAACATCATAAGTACTTAAATTGCTTGAGATATTTGAAACAGCTTTTAATTTATCCAATGCTTTTGAGCTTTTTGATAGGCCATACTTTACAAAAACCCTATTAACATCAACAAGTGGTACAACATCAGCAAGTGTGCCCAAACTAACAAGATCTAAATAGTTTGCAAGATTTGGCTCTTTCGTAAAAAAATTTCTCTCTCTCAATGTTTTTCTCAAAGCGAGTAAAAAATTAAATGCAACACCTACTCCTGCAAGCTCACTAAAGGGGTATTTGGAATTTTTCATCTTTGGATTTACAACGGCATATGCATTGGGTACAGTATTTGGTTCATGGTGATCTGTTATAATTACATCTATACCCAATTGTTTTGCAAATTCTATTTCGTCCTGGCTAGAAATACCGTTATCTACGGTTATAATTAATTTTGCTTTTTTTTGATGTGCGTATTTTATAGCAGAAAGCGATAAACCGTAGCCATCTTCTCTTTTTGGTATATAATATGTTATGTTTGCGCCAATTTCTTGAAAAAATTTTATGAGTATTGAACAAGCAGTTATTCCATCAACATCATAATCACCTACAATGCAAATACGCTCTTTTGCAATAAGAGACCTAACAGTGCGAGCTACAGCTAAATCCATATCACTTAGTAAAAATGGGTCGTATAGGTGCGATAGTGATGGTCTTAAAAATTTGTCAATATCCGAGATATTTCTATTTTTTAAGATCCTTACAAGAGCAAGATATGTATACGTGTTGCCAATTTTTACTTTTTTATTTTCGATATTGCAAAAATCTTCATTAATAATAATTTCAACCAACTCACCTTTGGTATTATATCTTTTTTCTGAATTCATAATAGTCTTTCAAGATTTTTAAGTGATCAAATACGATATGCTCAGGCAAATTATCCAGATCAAAAAAACCTAAATCCTCAGCATCATCCGAAGCTTTTGGGGTACCACTTGCTTTGGCATAAAATACAACGCTTACCGTATGGCTTCTTGGATCTCTTTCTGGATCTGAGTAAACACCAAAAAGCTTTGGCTCTACAATATCAAGGCTTGTTTCTTCTTTTACTTCCCTAATTACAGCTTGCTCTACACTTTCGCCGTAATCTACAAAACCACCTGGTAAACTAAAGCCAAAAGGATAATTTTTCCTGCTTACAAGGAGGACTTTGTTTTGTTTTTCTATTATACAATCCACAGTCAAAGATGGATTTTTATATATTTTAACCGGGTAGGAGCATCTCGGGCACAAATCTGCATGAGAGCTTTTTTCATCAAAACTTTTAAGTGCTTCTTCAATTTGTTCCAATACGTTGGCTCTGGAAGTGCCACCAAAAGATTTTCTTTTGTCTACACTACGCCTATAGTCTATGTAATCATAAACATCTTCTTCAATCTGGTCTGCAAACTGCTTGTATTCTTCAAGCGTCAGTTCTTTTAGCGTTTTGTTTTTAGTTATAGCATATGCTACAATTGAACCAACAATTTTGTGAGCATCTCTAAATGGATAACCTTTAAGGCTCAAGTAATCAGCCAGATCAGTTGCTGTAATAAAGCCTTTTTCAAGTGATTTTTCAATTTCATCAATATTTAGTTTAATTTTTGGGATTAGTTTTGATAGTATATCAATAATCATTAAACAATTGTCAATTGTATCAAAAAGTGCTTCTTTGTCTTCTTGCATATCGCGATTATACGAAAGTGGCAAACCTTTCATCACTGTTAAAAGTGTAAACAAATTACCATATACTCTACCTGTTTTACCCCTTATCAACTCTAAGCTATCAGGGTTTTTCTTTTGTGGCATAATACTTGAGCCTGTTGAAAATTCATCAGGTAGTTCTATAAAAGAAAACTCTGAAGATGAGTAAATGATAAAATCTTCTGCAAGTCTTGATGCATGCATAGAAAATATAGCGCAATTATTTAAAAACTCTATCATAAAATCTCTATCAGATACCGCATCGATAGAGTTTTTAGATATTTGTGTAAAATTAAGTAAACTTGCAGTGTAACGTCTATCTATAGGCCAAATTGTGCCAGCAAGCGCCCCAGCACCAAGTGGCATTACATCAATACGCTTTATTGTATCTAAAAATCTTTCTTTATCTCTCTTAAATTTTTCAAAAAAAGCCATTATGTAATGTGAAAATAATATCGGTTGGGCATGTTGCATGTGTGTAAAACCTGGTATTGTAACATCAATATGCTCTTTAGCAAAAAGTGCAAGATTTTTTAACAATCCATTTAGTCTATCTATTATTTCTATGCTTATATCTCTTAAGAACAAACGCTCATCAAGTGCTATTTGATCATTTCTTGAGCGTGCCGTATGAAGCTTACCCCCTACTTTACCAATTAAATTAATAAGAGCACGTTCTATTGCCATGTGTATGTCTTCATCTTGTGGATTAAATTCAAATTCACCTGCTTCAATTTGTCTTTCAATTTTACGTAAACCATCAATAATTTTCTCGGCTTCTTCTTGTAA
This sequence comes from Desulfurella acetivorans A63, assembly GCA_000517565.1. Classification (GTDB taxonomy): domain Bacteria; phylum Campylobacterota_A; class Desulfurellia; order Desulfurellales; family Desulfurellaceae; genus Desulfurella; species Desulfurella acetivorans. The sequence goes on along the minus strand of CP007051.1, from coordinate 107,575 downwards.
AATAATTGATTGCTTAGCAAGCATTTTAACATGAGCAATGCTGCCTAATATGTCATATTTATAAAGACGCTTATCATAGCTTATACTTTCTGAAAATTGTTCCATTAGATTATCCTGGCCAGTATTAAAGCGTCCAGCCCACAATTTACCATTCATAAACACTCCTTTTAAAAACTCTGCAAACTACTTGTCATTCTGAGCACACGAGTGTGCGAAGAATCCCAAAAGTAGATCCTTCTCTGACGCTCAGGATGAACCTAAAACACAATGTGATTAATCCAAAACTCTAATCAAAACAGTGCCATTTTTAATTATAGTCTGATGATTTTTTTCAATTTCTCTTATTGCTTTTTTAACATTAGACTCTTTAGCTTTGTGCGTTAATACTAAAAGTGGCACAACATCCAAACCTTTTCCTATTTGTACAACACTTTTTATGCTAATATTGTACTTACTTAAAACATTGGCAATACGGCTAAGCACACCAACACTATCTACAACACTAAACCTTATATAAAAATGAGACTCAAGACTATCAATATCTACAAATTCCATTTTTTCAAACACACGCATAGAAAGTGTATCTTTTACTGTACCAGATTCAATATCTTTTGCAATATCAATGATATCTGCAACCACAGATGAAGCTGTGGGTAAACTACCTGCACCTTTTCCCACATATGTAGTCTGACCTGTCATATCAGAAATAACGCTTATTGCATTATAAACACCATCCACTTTAGCAAGTATATTATCTTGCTCTATAAAATATGGTGCAACACGTACAAGTAGTTTATTATCTTTTGAATTTGCTATACCAAGCAATTTTACTCTATAGCCTAACTTTTGGGCAAAATCTATATCAATAAAGTCAATATCTCTTATGCCTTCAACATGTACATCTTTTTCTTCAACTTTAGCATTAAAACTAATGGAAGCTAAAATCGCCATCTTTTGAGCAGAGTCAATACCATCTATATCAAATGACGGATCACGTTCAGCGTAACCTTCTTTAATTGCTTTATTTAATATAGTTTCAAAAGACTCGTGTGTTTCAAACATCTGACTCAAAATATAATTACATGTACCATTTACAATTGCTTTTATGCTTTTTATATTATTTGCCATTAAGTCCCTGGTAATAACCTTTATAATAGGCACACCGCCTGCCACTGAAGCTTCAAACCCAATTTTTACACCATTTTGAGCAGCTTTAGAAAAAATCTCAAAACCATGATTTGCAAAAAGTGCTTTATTTGCGCTAACAATATTTTTTTTGTTATCGATAGCTTGGCAAACAAACTTACGTGCTACATCAATACCACCAATGAGTTCCAAAACAATATCTATATCATCGTCAAATAATTCTTTATAATCTTTTGCGTAAATGTAATTTGTTATTAGATTCTTGCACTTGGAAGTTCGGGAAAAAACCTTTTTAATATTGATGCCAAAACCCAATCGTTTTCTTATTAAATCAGCATTATCCTGTAAAATTTTAACAACACCGCAACCTACAGTGCCAAGACCAAAAATCCCAATATTTATATCTTTATCCATAAACAAGCTCCTTCATCAACTCTTCTACACTTAAAAGCCTATCAATTCTATAAGCATTTGTGCCTACAGTGTAAATAGGTCTTTCCTTGTCACTATTGTAACCAGCACTCGAAAGTAAACCATTACATATGCAAAAATAGTTTACATTATCTACCATAGCAGGGCAATATCCATCTTTGTTTAATAAATAACCTTTATCGCAATTTGGTGGTCTTTTTGCTAAAAGTGCATCCTGATACATGGGCGATGATTTTATTACGCGAAATGGTAAACCAGAAGGTGAGCCTGGTCTATATGCTACAATAATATCGTCTTTATTTGCTTTAATTACTGCCTGTTTATAGTCATCGGAAGCACTGCTTTCAAATGTTGCTAAAAATCTTGTACCCATCTGCACACCATCTGCTCCCATATTCAAAAATTTTTTTATATCTTCGTGCGTGTAGATGCCTCCTGCTACAATAACAGGTATATCACCACATTTTATTGCTTTTTCTTTTATTGGAGGAAAAAGATTTTCAAGTTTATTTTCTTCTTTATCTAAATCTGCAAAATGAAAACCCAGGTGTCCCCCAGCTAAAGGCCCTTCCACTATAACAGCGTCAGGCCTTGCCCCAAAACGTTCCCAGCGCTTACAAATAATATCGAATGCCCTTAGGCTTGATACAATAGGGACAAGCGCCACATCTTTACTTGTAGCTATCTTCGGAAGTTCAGTAGGAAGTCCGGCACCAGATATGATTATGTCTACACCGCCAGCTATTGCACCTTTGACGCTTGCTTCGTAATCTTTTTGCACAGCTACCATAATATTTATGCCTATACAGTTTGAACCGTCTTTTGCAAGTGCGATTTCTTCTTCACAAGCTTCATATATAGAATATTTTTTGTTATTTCGCTTACTTAAGATTCTATCTAAAGCTACACTTGATACAACGCCCACACCGCCGTTTTGTGAAACAGCTTTTGCCAAAGGATACAGGCTTACTCCTACACCCATACCACCTTGTATTATACAATGTTCGACTATTTTATCTTTAATTTTTAGTTTCTTTAGTGCCATCGTTGCTCTTTACATCCTTTTTATTCATAACTTTTGTCAATTTAGCTAATACATCATTTTAAGGACACCGCCCGAAGAACTTTATTGCTTACAACCCATCCTCAGAGCAAATCTAGTTATTATATAAATTTGCCGCTTTTTCAAATCCATCCGTCACAACTTTCATACAAGCTTCGCATGCAATTTCAGCGCTTTGACTTAAATTTTTTTTTTCATCTTCGCTAAGTTTTTTTAACACATAATTTGCTACATCACCCTTAAAAACATTTACCAATGATATATTTCTCACTCCAATCTTTACCTGCACAAAAGCTTTTGAGCCCAAAGTGTCAATAATTGATTGTATACCTTTGTGCCCACCGCTTGATGAATTCCGCTTAAGTCTAATTCTCCCAAGCTCTATATCAATATCATCCCTTACTACAATTAGGTTTTTTATGTCAATTTTGTAAAAACTAACAATTAAACCTACAGCCTTTCCGCTTAAGTTCATGTAGGTGGTTGGTTTTACAAGCAATACTTTTGTCTGTTCAATGTAAGACAATGCATACATTGCATGAAATGAGCTTGTAGTAAATTTTGCACCTAGTTTTGTTGCTATTAAGTCAAGAACTAAAAAACCTGCATTATGAAAAGTATTTGCGTAAACCTCACCAGGATTTCCAAGCCCAACAATTACATGCATAAAAGATTATTAAGTTTGAGGAGCTTCAGTTTTCTCTTCAGCCAATTCTTCCTTAGATTTACCTACAACACCTACAATTTCAAAATTTTTACTGCTTGCTATCTTTACTCCTTCGGGAAGTTCTAAATCAAAAGCATGAATAGAATCGCCAATTTCCAGATTTGTTACATCTAAAACTATTTCATGCGGTATTTTATCTGGTAGGCTGTTTAGTGCAATTTTCTTTCTTGGCTGATACAAATCACCACCTGCTTTTACACCTTTTGGTTCGCCTTTTAGCACAATTGGCACTTCTATATTAATGTGCTTGTTTGGGTCAAATTTATAAAAATCTACATGGTAAATATCAGAAGTTACGGGGTGTTTTTGTACTTCTTTTATAATGCATCTAAAAGTCTCGTTATCAAAGCTAACCTCAAAAATATCAGTTCGTCTTGCTTTTCTTAAAATTGCAAGTGTTTCTTTTTTATCCAGGCTTATATTAATAGGCTTAGGCAATTGCCCATAAATTACAGCAGGTATGCGGTTTTGTTTTCTAAGTGTTTTTGCCTTTGCATCCCTGATTTGTGCTTTAAATTGCATTGTTCCTCCTTTTAATCAAACAGTGAACTCACCGATTCTTTATTATAAATTCTTCTAATTGCTTCCCCAATAACATTGGCAACAGAAAGCGTTTTTATCTTTTTGCAATCCCTATCTTTATTCCACACAAGTGTATCTGTAACAACAAGTTCTTTTATAGGAGAGTTTTCTATTCGTTCAAGCGCAGGTCCAGAAAGTACAGGATGTGTACAACATGCATAAATTTCCAATGCACCTTTTTCTGCCAAAGCAATACTTGCATTTACAATTGTACCTGCTGTATCTATAAGATCATCTACAAGCACAGCGGTTTTTCCCTCTACTTCACCTATAATATGTAGCACTTCGCTTACATTGGGTTTAGGTCTTCTTTTATCTACAATAGCAAGACTGCATCCAAGCTTTTTGCCCAACTCTCTAGCTCGCTCAACGCCACCTGCATCTGGTGAAACTATGACAATATCTTCCTTGTGAAGTTCACGAATATAATTAGCTATAACAGGCGACGCATATAAGTGGTCAACCGGTATATCAAAAAAACCTTGGATTTGACCAGCATGTAAATCCATAGCCACAATCCTGTCTGCTCCAGATACAGTAAGCAAATCTGCCATAAGTTTTGCACTTATTGGCACACGTGACTTTACTTTTCTATCTTGCCTAGCATACGCATAATATGGTAAAACAACAGTTAGGGAATTCGCGCTTGAGCGTTTTATCGCATCCATTGTAACAAGCATCTCCATTATGTTTTCATTAACGGGTCTAGATAAAGAACAAATCAAAAATACATCGGAGCCTCGAATGTTTTCCTTTATCTGAACCGAAACTTCACCATCGCTAAAGCGCGAGATCTCTGTATCGACAATTGGCTCATTAAGATAATCACTTATTTTTTGAGATAATTCCTTGTTAGCTGAGCCAGCAATTAACTTTAGACCCCTCATCAAAACCACCTTTTTAAAGCACTATAGATAAATAATAAATTTAAAACTCTACTTTAGCCCTTTTTTTAAAAAACGTATCTGGCTTTAACCTACCACACAAAAGCCCTTCAAAACTTACCAGCTTAATCTACCAAATAGCGCTGATTTTGTCAACAATATGTAGATTAAAAGGACTTTTAAATACAACAAGTATTTATGCTTGACTCAATTTAATTTAGTTGACTTTTTATATTTGATTTATATGAGACTAATTATTCTTTTAAGTTAGAGGAACACTTTATGAAAAAAACTTCAAAATCTGGTTTTTATCCTTTTTGGCTGCATTTGGTCCGGGTTTTATAGTGATGATTGCGGGTGTGGACGCCGGTTCAATTACAACAGCTTTTGTGTCAGGTGCAAAATATGGCTATACTCTGATACCTTTACAAATATTGCTTATACCATTGTTATATATAGTACAAGAAATTGCATCAAGACTTGGATGCGTTACAAGTAAAAGGCATGGCGAGTTAATCCGTGAATATTTTGGTGAAAATTGGGCTGCGTTTTCCACTATTTTATTACTTGTTGTGGTTTTTAGCGCACTTTTAACAGAGTTTTCAGGTATTGCAGCAAGTTCAGAAATTGTAGGTATACCAAAGGATTATTCTATTATTACAAGCGCATTGTTATTAGTTTTTGTAGCTTTAAGCGGCAAATATAAGCGCGCAGAAAATATCGCTATTATCTTTTCTTTAGTCTCTTTCGCTTTTATACCTGCTTGCTTAATATCTCATCCAAATTATTCAGAAATAGCAAAAAGTTTCAGTTTAGCTCAACCTTTTAATAACAAAAATTACCTTTTCCTTATAGCTGCAAATGTAGGTGCAGTTATCATGCCCTGGATGATTTACTACCAACAAAGTGCAACAGTAGAAAAACGTTTACAAGCTTGCGATATAAAATTTGCAAAATGGGATACATTGATCGGTAGTTTTGCAACACAAATTTTAATGATTGTAGTAATTATACTTGGCGCATCTGTGCTATATAGAGAACATATTTCTCCTAATAATGCTTATAACTTTGCTCTGGCTTTGGTGCCAATTGCAGGAAAATACAGCGCATTGCTGTTTGCTGTTGGGCTGTATGCTTCAAGTATTTTAGCTGCATTTGTCGTTTCTATGTCATTTGCGTGGGCATCTGGCGAAACCTGGAATTTTGGTCCCTCTTTAAATGCTAATTTTAAGCAAGAAAAATTATTTTACTTAATATACATTACTTTAGTTGCCCTAAGTGCGATTATTATATTAATACCTGGAATACCACTTGTAAAAATTATGGTCGATGTAGAAGCTTTTAATGGTTTTGTATTACCAATCGGTTTTTTAATAGCACTTGCAAGCAGCAAAAAATACTCAAAAATTATTCGTATTCTAAAGCTTATATAAGCATAGTTGCACTTCTTGCTTTAGCAATTATCGTGTTAGGTATATATTCTGTTATTGTGTAATCTCAAAAAAGCTTTAATAGTAAAAACCACTTAATAGAATTAAAATATCACTAGTATTTCTCTATTTTAAAAGCAATAACAAAAATTTAAGCTTTTAGGCTTGTTCTTTTTGCGCAATTGATTTTCCAATTTCCCTTAATATATCAAGCGGAATAGGCAAAATCGTGGTTGTGTTGTTTGTAGAAGAAATCTCATTTAATGTTTGAAGGTATCTAAGCTGGAGTGCTATTGGATTTTGTGATATAATGCGTGCTGCTTCGTTTAATTTTTCAGCTGCTTGATATTCACCATCAGCGTTAATAATTTTAGCCCTTCTATCTCTTTCTGCTTCAGCCTGGCGCGCCATGGCTCTTTGCATATCCTGTGGTAAATCAATCTGTTTTAACTCAACAAGTGTTACTTTTACACCCCAGGCATCTGTGTGTTTGTCAAGAATTTCCTGGATTTCTGAATTAACTTTTTCACGTTCTGAAAGCAGTTTATCAAGCTCAGCCTGACCACAAACGCTTCTTAATGTAGTTTGCGCAAGCTGCTCTACTGCATATGCGTAATTTTTAATCTGAACTACTGCATTTAGAGCATTTACTACTTTAAAATACACAACGGCGTTTATTTTAATTGTTATGTTATCCTTTGTTATAACATCTTGCGGTTGCACTTCAAGTGTATTAATCCTTAAAGAAACCTTTGCCATACTATCAATAATTGGCCAAAGTATAATCAAACCAGGTCCTTTGACGCCTACTGCTCGACCAAGTCTAAAAATTACTGCTCTATCGTATTCTTGAACAATACGAATAGAGTTTAAAATAACAAGTAATAAAAAAATAACAACAACAATAAATACGATACTTTCCATAAACTATGCCTCCTTTTTTACAAATAATTTTAAAGATTCTTGTTTAATTACTGTAACTTTTTGGCCAATTTCTATATCAGAATCACTATATGCAGTCCAAATTTCGCCTTCTATTTCAATTTGACCTGGATTATCTTTTTTAATCGGTTTTTTGCATATACCAGTTTTTCCTACAAGATTTTCTAAAGTTTTCACAGGAAGCTTTTGAGCCTTTAAACCAAGACCAACTACAAAAACAACAAAAATAAAGATACCTATAAAAATAGGACATATAACGTACAAAAACACCGGCGGCAAACCATTAAAACCTAAATACAAAAAGTAAGTCCCAATTATAAATGATACCAAACCTACAAATGTAAAGATACCACCACTTGCAAAAAATATCTCTAGTGCTAAAAAAGTAAAAGATAAAAAAACCAGTACTTCGCCTATATCAACACTCATACTGCACCCGCACAAGGAGTTTGATCACCTTGTAATTTTTTTATTGTATGTTCAATTGCTTTATATATAAAACCAATATTTTCGATTGCCGCCTTTGGACTGCCTGGCAAGTTTATAATAAGCGTGTTCTTTCTTGTGCCCACGCATGCTCTTGAAACAATAGCCGTTGGTGTTTTTTCAAAACTTTTTAATCGCATAGCTTCTTCAAATCCCCAAAGTCTTTTTTCTATTACCTCCTGTGTAACATCGGGTGCAATATCGCGTGGAGCTATACCAGTTGAACCATTAGTTATTACTAAATCAACATTTGCTTCACAAAGCTCTAAAAGCTCTCTTTTAAGCGCATCTTTATCATCTGGTATTATTGTATAGTATGATAATTCCATAAAACCTAAATTTTTTTGAATAAAATCTATCAAAGCAGGCCCTGTTAAATCTTCTCTTTCTTTGGCATAACCTTTATCAGATAGTGTGATAATAGCAAATTTCATAATTTTTCCCCCATACAATTCAAATCATATGCTCTAATTAAACTTGGAAATTCTTTTTGAATTTTGCGTGAATATTCCGGATCAAAAACAACACTTTTTAAAGTTGTACAATCCAAAGCACACTCAAGAAGTAAACCATTTGGATCATAAACACTTGAATGTCCTGCACACATCCATTTACCAGATCTATCATTTGCATTGCAAGTTACAACAAACGCCTGATTTTCAATTGCTCTTGCACATGACAAACTCTGCCATGCATGTAGTCTTTCAACGGGCCAGATTGCACTCACAAGCAAAACCTGTGCACCATTAAGTGCTGCTTTTCTTAAAATTTCTGGAAAACGTAACTCAAAACATATACATACCCCAAATTTGACACCAAATAAATCGAATGTATTTGGCTCACTTTTATTGCCAGCTTTAAAATAATAGTCTTCTTTTGTTACTTCAAATAACTTGATTTTCGAGTACTTAAATAAAACTTTTCTTTCGTATAAACAGTAAAAAGTATTGTATATTTTATTGTCAATATTTTCCAAAAAAGTACCACAAATTGCAATATTTTTTGATTCTTCAAGCAATTTATCGATATATTTCGGTGAAAGTCTTGATAGTTTATCTAAATTTGTATAATCAAACCCAGACAAAAAAAGTTCAGGAAAAAGCACAAGATTGCTTCCATTTAATTTAGCTTTTTGTATCATATCCAAAGAAGTTTCATAATTTTTTTCCATATTGCCCTCAATAACTTGCATTTGAGCTACACTTATTTTCATATTACCCTCGCAAAAGAAAATTTTTTCTGCCACTTATGCTCCACCATCTTGATCAGTCCATTACTTAATGGATACTTTAGGCTCAAAAGCTCATAAATATCACTTTGGGCTTTTTCCAATAGTTCTCTATCATTTAGTATATCAGCAAATTCCAAATCTGGCAAACCATGTTGCCTTGTTGAGTAAATTTCACCACTCCCTCGCAAAATTAAATCTTGCTTTGCTATTTCAAAACCATCATTTGTAGAAAGCAATACATCAATGCGCCTTTTTGCCAATGAAGATATTCTATCTTTTGTAATTAAATAACAAAATGAATCCAGATCGCTTCTTCCCACCCTTCCCCTAAGCTGATGAAGCTGGGCAAGGCCATAATTTTCTGCGTTTTCAATTATTATAACTGTAGCATTTGGGTTGTCTATACCTACTTCAATTACAGTTGTGCTCATAAGACAATCAATCTTGCCATGTACAAAATCATGAAAAATTTTTTCTTTTTGAGCACTTTTTATGTTTGAGTGCAAAAAAGCACATTTAAATTCACCAAAGTATTTATTTTTAATATCCTCATAACTTCCCATTAATGAATCAAAATCTACTTTTGACTGTGATTCTTCTATTAAAGCAAATACAATATAAACCTGATGTTTTTTTAATATCTCTTCTCTTGCATGCAAAAAGGCTTTATCTTCAGACTTTTTATAAAGATGAATTGTATGAACCGCTTTTCTGTTTTTTGGCATAGAACGGATTTCAACAATTTTAGTTTTACCATAAATTGCAAAAGCCAGACTCCTTGGTATAGGAGTTGCACTCATAATTAACATATAAGCGCTTTTTCCTTTGCTTGAGAGAATTTTTCTTTGGTCAACGCCAAAGCGGTGCTGTTCGTCTATCACCAAAAAACCCAAATTACTAAACTCAAGCTTTTCGTTTAGCAAAGCGTGCGTTCCTATCAAACAATGAATTTTAAAATCTTTAACTGCTTGATAAATTTCATTTTTTTTCTTTGTTGTACTGACAAGCAAACCTACATTAAATCCCTCATCCTCTAAAAACTTTTTTGCAACTGTAAATGTTTGTCCTGCAAGGCTTGTGGTTGGAGACATTATACAAACCTGGTAATTGTTTTTCAATACAGCCAAAGCGCAAATCAAAGCTACTATGGTTTTACCAGATCCTACATCACCTTGTAGCAATCTTGATGAAGTTTTGGTATAATGCATATCATTTAAAATTGTATTGATAGCTTTTTTTTGATCAATTGTAAGCTCAAATGGCAACTTTTTTTCTATTTTTTGTAAAAAATCCTCATCAAATTCAATACTGATTGGTTCATTTGTTTTATATGCTTCCTGCAAAGCAAGTCCTAGCTGCATCAAAAAAAGCTCATCATACTTTAAACGTTTTTCTATTTTTTCATCAAAAGCGCTTTTAACATGTAAAGCTTCAAATACTTCACTTAAAAATGGCAAATTGTTTCTTGCAATTATTGTATAAGGCAAATAATCATAAGGTGGGTTTGGTGATAATAATAAGTGCTGTTCTATAATTTTTTTAATTGTGGTGTTTTTAAGATTTCCAAACGAAGGATAGATTACCTCAATATGTGGTTTAAATTGACTAGATGCCTTTATGCGAGGATGGTGCATTTCTTTAAAAAGCCCAAATTCCGTTATTTTTCCTTCGCAAACAACGTGTGATCCAACCTTTATATTTTTCAGTATATGTTTTAAAAACTGATTAAGATTAAACCATTTACAATCAAGCCTGCCATAGCCATCATCAATTACAATTGTATAAGGATTACCAGCTTTTTTTGATACAACAGTACCTTGGATACAAGCATAATCTTTTGCGTGGATAATAGGCGTTATTTGAGTGTAATGTTCGTTTCGCAAAGGTTTTGTTAGTAGTAAATCCCAAACACAATAAATATGTTTTTTATTAAAAATTTTTTCTACCTGTGGCTTTAAAACAAGTTTTGATAACAACCAATCGGCACATTTATCAAACTTAAGCACTGAATTTTCTTTTTTAATATAAACTTCAGCGCTTTTATAATCTTTTAAATGGACAAATTTAAGAATTTGAGTTTCAAGTGAATTTAATACTTGTTTTGTTTTAAGCATTTTTTAAATTGTTACTTCGAGAACTTCATCAATTGTAGTAATACCATCCAAAACTTTTTTTATACCACTTTGCCTTAGTGTTTGCATGCCATTTTTAATTGCTATTTTTTTTATTTCATCTGTATTTGCACCAGAAATTATTGCTTTTTTTATCTGCTCATCTATTGGCATAACTTCATATATTGCTATTCGGCCTTTATAACCTGTATTGTTACAAAAAGCACATCCTCTACCACGATAAAAGGTAGTTTTAGTATTATCTAATCCTAGGTCTTTTATCAATGCTGGCTCTGGCTCATATGCAGTTTTACAAGACTCACAAATCTTTCTAACAAGTCTTTGTGCCAGTATAAGCCTTAGCGATGAAGAAAGTAAATAAGGAGCTATACCCATATCTACAAGCCTTGCTATGGCACTTGGTGCATCATTTGTATGAAGTGTTGACAATACTAAATGACCTGTTAGTGCCGCTCTAATTGCAATATCTGCAGTTTCTGTATCTCTAATTTCTCCAACCATAATAATATCTGGATCCTGTCTTAAAAATGAACGCAAGGCTTTTGCAAAAGTCAAACCAATTTCTTCGTTAATCTGAAGTTGATTTATACCTTCTAAATTATACTCTATTGGATCTTCTGCTGTTAGTATGTTTACGCCTATATTATTTAACAAATTTAGTGTTGCATAAAGCGTGGTTGACTTACCAGAACCTGTTGGGCCTGTAACTAAAATAATACCGTGTGGAGATTTGGCTGCTTTTATGTATTTTTCTAAATCTTCAGGCTCAAAACCCAAATCATTTAACTTAACTTTTATACTGGTAGAGTCTAAAATTCTCATAACACATTTTTCTCCAAAAGCCACAGGTATGGTAGAAACCCTCAAGTCAATTTCTTTACCTGATACCTTAAGCTTTATTCTTCCATCTTGAGGGAGTCTTTTTTCTGCAATATCTAAGTGAGACATGATTTTAATTCTTGAAATAATACTTAAAGCAAATTGTTTTGGTAAACGCATAGCTTCTATATTTTTACCATCAATTCTATAACGAATTCTTAAGATGTTTTCAAAAGGCTCTATATGAATATCTGAAGCCCTTGCAAAAATAGCATTTTCAATAATTGAATTAACCAATTTAATTAAAGGCGGATCATTTTCTTCTATAATAGTCTGAGTTTCTTCTTTAATTTCTTCTATAGTTTGCATCTGAGGTAGATTTTTTACAAATTCTTCAAGTTTGTTATACACAGTATAGCTTGTGTTTATAGCATTTATAATATCTTGTGGCGTCGTAATATATAAAACTACTTTTTTAATACCTGTTTTAAATCTAATTTCATCTATCAAATAGGTATTTTCTGTAGGATCAACTACGGCTATGTGGAGTTCATTGTCCGTTTTAGCAAAAGGTAAAATTAAACGCTCTTTAGCCACATCTTCTTTAATTACTGATAAAGCTGATTTATCAATAACGATATTACTTAAGTTAACTCTCTTTAAGTTAAACTGTCTACTTAGAACATCGGCAATATCTTCATCAGTTATTAAATTATGTTCTTTTAAAATTTCTCCCAAACGTTTATTAGTTTTTTCCTGTTCAAGTATAGCTTGTTTTAGTTGTTCTTGTGTTATTTTCTGGTTATTTAGTAATAACTGTCCAATTAAAGACACATGACACCTCTTTTTTCAATTTTAACATTTTTTTATAAAAATAACAAATATAGCTGTTTAATAAAATTAATTTTAATTAATTTGACTTTTTAGGCTAAATCTTTTAGTATAAGCGCAAGAAAAAATTTTTTTAGGAGGTATGATTTAATGGGTCACGGAAAAGTTGTAAACGTTTCTGACGCATTAAGCGTTATCAAAGATGGCGATGTTGTTGCTATCTCAGGGTTTAATCTCTCAACCGCACCAGAGTACCTTATCTTGGAGCTTTTTGAGCAGTACAAAAAAACAGGACATCCAAACAATTTATTTATCATCTCAGACACACTACCAGCTGTACCAGACAGAGGCCTTGACAAAGTCTTTTCTGAACTTTATCAAGATAAAAACCAAACGTTCATTAGAGGCGTTTTAATGCCTTTTATTGGTTGGTCGCCTGCTTTGATGAAAATGACACTTGAAAACAGAATTGAAGTGTATTCTTTTGCCATTGGAACGACTTCTTATTGGTTTAGAGAAGTTGCAAGCAATAGACCAGGATTATTAACAAAAGTTGGTCTTGGAACTTTTTTGGATCCTAGAATTGATGGTGGTGCATCAAATGATATTGCAAAAGAGAAAAAGACCTGTAAAGTAGATGTGTTAAACATTAATGGTGAAGAGTGGCTACTCTATCAAGCACCAACGCCAGATGTAACACTAATCAGAGGCACAACAGCAGATGAAGATGGCAATATTTCTATGGAAGAAGAAGGCATATATGGTACAGTTCTAAATATGGCTCAAGCTGCAAAAGCGCTTCCAAATCAAGGTAAAGTTATTTGCCAGGTAAAGTATGTTGCACGAAAAGATACTATACCAACAAGAGAAGTAATTGTTCCAGCTCCACTTGTTGACTATGTGGTTGTAGCTCCCGATGCAGAAAAATATCATAAACTCTCTGGTAGCTATGTATATGACCCAAGGCTAGCCGGACATGTAAAAGCCAAAAAAACAAAAGAACTAGAAGAACTCCTGCCTGCACCAGATCAAATAAGGGATAGAATTGCAGCCGGTAGAGTTTTGATTGAAGTGATGAGAACAGCAGCAAAATTGAAAAAACCTTTGTTTGGTAACTTAGGTATAGGCATACCTGTGTATGTTTCATGGCTTGCTGGCGAGTTGGGACTTAGCAATTTACTTGCTTTAACAGTTGAGCCAGGTCCAATTGGCGGTATAGCTTTAGTTGGACCAGATTTTGGCGTTGCAATATCTCCGCAGGCTTTGATTCCTATGCCTGATATGTTTACAAATTATGAAGGTGGTATTATAGACTTTGCTTCACTTGGTTTTATGGAAATAGATCCAAAAGGCAATCTAAACCCATCATACAGTTCTACAAGGGTATCAGGCCCGGGCGGTTTTCCTGTAATTAGTGCAGGTTCGCCTAGAACATTCTTTGCTGGTGGTTTTACTGCTGGCAAGTTTGATATAGATGCTGCTAAAGGAAAATTGATAATAAAAAATGATGGAAATATACCAAAGTTTAACGAAAAAATTGCAAAAATAGTATTTAGCGGTCCACAAGCCGTAAAAGCAAAAAAAGAAATCATTTATGTAACCGAAAGGGCTGTGTTTGGCCTAAATGAAAACGGTTTAATACTAAAAGAAATTGCACCAGGTATTGATCTTGAAAAAGATATATTAGCAAAGATGAACTTCAAGCCTCAAATTGCTGATAAACTTGAGACAATGCCAGAATGCCTATTCCACCAAAGTCTTGATCCATTAAAAGAATATGTAGATGACATTTTAGAAGAAGCTGGCCTTTTATAAAATCAAGGGGGAAATTTCCCTCTTGATTTTTTCGCTTTTATTGTTTACACTTTAAATAAAAAGCAGGGGGTTTTAAAATGACTGTTGTTGAAGCTGTAAAATCTAGAAAATCAACGCGTGCATTCCTGGACAAACCAGTTGACAAAGAAATACTCTACAAACTATTTGATATTGCAAGGTTTGCACCGTCTGGTCACAATGTGCAGCCATGGGAAATTTTAGTATTGACAGGAAAAACCAAAAAGCAATTAAGCGACGCTTTAGTAGAAGCTGTTAAAAGTGGCGTTGAAAGACAATACGATTACATCTATGAAGTCAAAGACATGCCCCAATACATAAAAGACAGGCGTAAAGCTTGCAACACAAGGGTATTTGAGTTTAAAAACTTGGATCCAAAAGATAAAGTTGCTTTACAAGAACACATATTGGAAAATTTCAGATTTTTCAATGCACCTGTAGAATTGCTTTTATTGAGAGAAAAAAATCTAGGCGAAAATACATTTATAGACATTGGCATTATGGCTCAAACTATTATGTTACTTGCTTTAGAATTTGGCCTTGCTACTTGTCCAAAAACATCCATTGCTGCATATGCTCCAATTATTAAAAAAACACTTAATATACCAGATACAAAAATTGTTGTTATGGGAATTTCATTGGGGTATCCAGATAATAATGCCTATATAAACAAATTAACTATGGATAGGATTGCCGTAGAAGATTTTGTAACATTTTATGATTAATCTTTAATCATTTTTAAAAATCAGCTTTAAAGGACAACCTGTAAATTTAAATATTGAATATAGCTGGTTTTTAACAAAGTGCTCGTAGTTTTTGGGCACTTTTTTTACATTTGTAAAAATAACAAATGTTGGTGGTTTTATATCGACCTGATTAATAAATTTTATCCTTATAGGTTTGGAATTAACACTTACTGCATGGTGTTTTGCGCTTAAAAAACGAAATGCTTCGTTAAGATTGTGCGTTGAAACTCTTTTATTATAATATTCTTCAACAATACTTACATACTTAAAAATTTTATCGATGTTTTTTGATTCTTTAGCGCTTACCTTCAAAAATGGAACGAAATTTATAAAAGAAAGTCTGTTTTTTAAATCCTTAAAAACTTTTTCGGCATCTTTTTCAACCAAATCCCACTTATTAAACAAAACAATAATACCTTTGTGTTTGCGCTCAAGTATCGAAGCTATCTTTAAATCTTGTGTTGTTACGCCTTGACTGGCATCAATTACAAAAAGCGCTATATCACACCTTTCAATAGAAAACAATGTAAGGTAAGATGCCAATTTATCAAGGCTTTCTTTTTTTAATTTCAATCTTAAACCAGCCGTATCAATAATTTTATATGTTTTTTCATGATACTTTATTAAAGTTTCAACACTATCAAGCGTTGTACCTGCATTATTGTCAACAATTGAGCGTTCCTTTCGTAAAATAGCATTAAACAAACTTGACTTTCCAACATTAGTTCTGCCAACAATAGCCAGTCTTGTATTGGCATCTTCAATCTTAACATTTTTCTCTATTAACTCATAGAGCCTTTCTTTTAGAATGTTTAGGTTGGTTCTACGCTTTGTTGAAATAAATATGGCATTTTTGAAACGAATATAATCGTAAAAAAATTCTTCATTTTTTTCATCTATTTTGTTAACGACAACAATGTATTTTTTTTTGAGTTTTGCAATCATTTTAAACAAAGATATGTCAAAATCATTTAAGGGTTCTTTTGCGTCAAATACAAGGATAACAATATCGCTTGATTCAATAGCTGCTTGTGTTTGTGCATTGATTTTTTTTGATAAAGCGTAGTCTTCATCATTTAATCCACCAGTATCTATAAGCATAGCGCTTTTATCCTTAATGTACATGTAATCGGCTATTCTATCCCTTGTTGTGCCAGGAATATCGCTTATTATACTTTTATTTTTGCCTATAAGTAAATTAAATAGGCTTGATTTGCCAACATTGGGTCTGCCTACTATAGAAACTATCATATAAACCAATTCTCATATTCAAAATTTCTGGATGGTATTTCAATAAGTATGTCTTTGTTGGTTGGAAATCTTTCTATAATTTGATTTTCATGTTTAATATTAATATGTAAATAAACTTTTTCTTTTTCATGGACACCTAAAAAATCTTTTGAAATTTTAAGTTCAAGAATCTTATCTATAGCATAATCCAGAAAATTCTCCTGTGCAATTATTTTTCCATTTCTATCAAATCTTTGGATATAACTTGACTTTTTTGATAGAAAAAGGAAGGTTTTAATATTGTCAAATATTTCTATGCAAATACCATATTTATCAAATAAATCACGTGGTCTGCTGTTAAAATCTACCCTCAAAAAAATATCGTTTTCATTAAAACCATAGTTAACTTTTTTAATCATTCTATCTGAAATACTCATTGCAGATTCTAGTTCTACAAATTCGCCAGATCCTGCCCATTCAAAATAAGAACTAATTATGCCATCAATTTTTGGGTTTATGAAACTAATTGGATTTTTGCTTTCCAGAGCGCTCACCTGTTTTTTAATAGGTAAATAAAGATCTTCGGGTGGATTTTTTTTTGCAAGTAAATAAGCTTTTATAAGCAAGTTTCTAAATAAATTATCAAACAAAACATCGTCTGTAGATGAGTGGTCTTTCCCATACCACCAGTTCCAATCGCTACCTTGAGCTTTGTAAAGCTCTTGCATGCTTGCTTTGTTTGATCCAACCTCAAGGCGAGCTTTGTGTAGTAAATCCCATGCTTTGTTGTCCTCATCGTCGCCAATCCATATATTAAAATTAGCCCCAATCCACGAACCAGGCCAGATTTTGCTGAATTTTAGTTCTTTAATATCTTGTAGCTCTAGATACTCATTTGGAGTTACAAGTTCGATTTTTGGGTCTTTTTGCAAGCTATCGTATAGATGGTTCAAAAAATCATAACCATTGTTATCATAGTATTCCCACGCATTTTCACCATCTAAAATTATACTTACAATTGAGCGTGGATTATTTGATTCTATAGATTTTATAGAGCCTAAAAAATCTTCTACTGCATCTTTGTAATTTAGATGTGAGTATACAAAACCTATTTTATCGGATAATGTATGGTCTCTAAAAAACATATGTAGCGATAAATTATTGTTTTCATATAAATACGGTTTATAAATATCACTGAAACCTGAATTTTTTATGATTTGCTCATCTGTTGCTGCAAATTTAAAACCACATTCAGCAATTAAACAAAGTGCTTCGTCACTCACGGAGCCTTCCGATGGCCACATACCTTCTATTTTAGATTCAAAAATGCGCTCCATATAGTTTTTTGCAGTTTGTATGTGCCATTTTGCATCTTCTTTGTAGCTAAATTTTTTTGGTAAATTAATTTCTGGGTTTGAAACTCTTGCTATATCAGTATCAATAAGCAAAGGCAAAATTGGATGGTAAAATGGTGTTGTAGTTAAACAAATATCACCATTGTGGACAGCTTTTTTATATTCTGGTACAATCGATTGAAGAATTTGGAGTTGTTTGTCAAGCAGGTATTGTTTTTCTTCTTCACCAACTGTACTTAAATTTTCTTCTATTCTTTTTATTGTTTCATCTTTTTGAAGATTCCCAAACCACGAAAGTAAATAAGCTACTTCACATATTAAAATTTCTTCATCACTAAAAACATTCAAAATATTTGAATTAGCATTTTGTTTTTTATGGTAAAGTTGCCTGTATTTTGGCATTGTTTGTATAATGTTGGGGTTCATTTTAAAAGAATCTTCTAAAATATACAACTTCTGCTTATCGTTAAGCTCTTTAACGGGCTTTGCAAGTAAACTTGCTGTGCTTTCGCATTCCAGGCTTTTATAGGACAAAATTTGATTTACAAGTACAGGCGTTAGATTGAAAGTAACACGTGCATTGTTGTTTTGGGCAATTTTTAGCATATCAAGGTAGTCTTTTGAAGCGTGAAGCCTTACCCAGCTTGCTAAATATTTACCTTCAATATCGTCTTTGTAGTAGGGTTGATGCATGTGCCAGACAAAAGAAACAAATATCATAATTAATTATTATAATCTTTTAAAAATTGATTACAAGAAGAATATTTAGGAGAGACCATGCTCTCCTAAAAAATTTAAAACACAATTATACTATAGCCATCTTTTATGTATGGTTCAAGTGCAACATGATTATCAAGATTTCCAATTACTGGCAAACCTTGAGCCTCTGCAGCCTCTAAGCTTTTTGTAGCAATAGCACAGCCTTTGCAAACTGCCGCAATAGCACTTTTTATATCTTCATACGCAGCATTTAGGGGGTGATTTTTATCTGACATTTTTTGGACAACGCTTGTTGCATAACCTTCCAATATAATTTTGACATCATAATTCTTCTTTCTTAGATCTTTTACATTTAGAAATAAATGATAATAATCCATTGTATTTGATGGGTCTTTTAATACATAAAATAATGTTTTCATTACTTTCCTCCTTTTTATTTTTTAGGAATCAAAAACTATTTCTTTAAAGCTTTTACCTGGAAAATCTTTTGCTAGTTTCATTGTGCCACCAGCCAGTATAGTTTTAATTTCTCTATCTGTTAAGTGATATTGCAAAGGTATAGAAATGCCTTTTGTTTCGTTATAAAGTATTACTTCTCCTTTGTTTTCGATTAGAGCTTTTCTTATGTTTGGTAATTTAATTCTATCGCCTTGATCGATTTTTTCATAATCGTCTGGGTTCTTGAAAGTTAACGGCAATATGCCAAAATTTATAAGGTTAGCTCTATGTATACGTTCAATAGCTTTTGCGATAACAGCTTTTACACCTAAATACATAGGACATAAGGCTGCATGCTCTCTTGATGAACCTTGACCGTATGAATCGCCACCTACAATTATATTGTGAATACCCATTTTTTTGTTTTCTAAACATCTTTGAGCAAATGTTGGGTCTCTTTTTACGAAAACATACTCAGCATACTTTGGCACATTAGAACGATACTTTAACAAATCACCTGCTGGCATTATATCATCTGTAGTTATTTTATCTCCAAATTTGCCAGCAACTTCGCCAATCAAATCGGATGGCATAGCGCTACCACCAGGAGGATCAACAATATTTGGACCTTTATAAAGCTCAATTTTTGACGCTTCAGATTCACTTGCTGGTGGTATAATTAAAGAATCATCTATTGTAAACTCGCTTGGCACTTCTACTTTTGGATATTTGATACCAAAGAGTTTTTCTAAATCTCTTGGATCTGTTATTTTACCAGTCAAAGCACATGCAGCTGCTGTTTCTGGGCTCACTAAGTAAACTTTAGCTGTAGTTGTTCCACTTCTTCCAAAAAAATTTCTGTTATTAGTCCTTATGGAGACTGCATTATTTCTTGGGGCTTGACCTGCACCTATACAAAAACCACATGCTGATTCTAAGATTCTAGCACCGGCTGCTATAATATGGCTTAATTCACCTTCATCTGCAAGCATTCTTAAAACTTGCTTTGATCCTGGCGCATAACCAAAGCTAACATTTTCGTTTGCTACTTTACCTTTAAGAATTTCTGCCAATATTTTGCCGTCTTTGTAAGAAGAGTTTGTGCAGCTTCCAACCATAACCTGATCTACAGGTGTACCTTCAACATCCCTTACGCTAACAACATTATCTGGTGAATGGGGTTGAGCTATCATTGGTTCAAGTTCATTGAGGTTAATTTCGATTACCTTATCATACACTGCATCAGGATCTGCTTCTAAAGGTATCCAGTCTGATTCTCTCTTTTGCGCTTTCAAAAAATACCTTGTTGTTTCATCTGATGGAAAAACACTTGTTGTAACACCAAGCTCTGCACCCATATTTGTAATTGTAGCGCGCTCTGGAACACTTAGGTGTTTTACACCATCTCCAAAATACTCCGCTATCCAACCAACATTACCTTTTGTCGTAAGTATTTGAAGCACTTTCAAAATAATATCTTTTGCTGAAACCCATGGCTGAAGCCTGCCAGTTAGTTTAATACCAACGATTTTTGGCCTTGGCATATAAAACGGCATACCTGCCATAGCACTTGCCACATCAAGTCCACCAGCGCCAATTGCTATCATACCAATACCGCCACCTGTTGGCGTATGCGAGTCAGAACCAAGCAATGTTTTACCTGGTTTTCCAAAACGTTCTACATGAACTTGATGACATATACCATTGCCTGCTTTTGATAAATAGAGTCCATACTTTTTTGCAAATGTTTGCAAATATGTATGGTCATCTGCATCCTCAAAGCCCATCTGGATTGTTTTGTGGTCAATGTAGCTTACAGAAACTTCAGTTCTGACACGAGGTGTACCCATTTGTTCAAACTGGAGATCTGCCATTGTGCCTGTTGCATCTTGTGTGAGTGTTTGATCAATTTTTATACCAATCTCGTCTCCTTCTGTGAGGCTACCATCAACCAAATGCTCTTTGAGTATCTTTTGAGCTACTGTCAATCCCATGCTCTACCTCCTAGAAAATTTATTTGCTTTTCTGACACAAAATTTATATTATTTCTTTATAAATGTCAAATCTTTGGAGAATTTATGGTTAGGGTTTTAGTTGTTGATGACTCGCTTATTTCAAGAAAATATTTAACAAGAATATTGGAAGAATCTGGTAAAATACAAGTAATAGATACAGCTTCAGATGGGCTAGAAGCCATAGAGAAAGCAAAAACTCTCAAACCTGATGTTATTACAATGGATGTAGAAATGCCAAAGCTTAATGGTCTTGAAGCGCTAAAGCGCATAATGATTGAAAACCCAACGCCAGTAATTATGGTATCTACCCTAACAACTGAAGGCGCAAGCACAACACTTGAAGCGCTTCATCTTGGTGCAGTTGACTATATACCAAAAAATGATGTTTTAAATTTCAATAAAATTACAAAAGACGCAAGAGAATTATTAATTGAAAAAATTATTGCAGCAAAAAATTCAAAAGTTGCCAAACCAAGACTTATTAAACAAACTGAACCTGTGTCTGTAAAACCTCCCAAAATATCTGAAATAACAAAAAAGGATATAAGACTTATTGCTATTGCTACTTCAACTGGCGGTCCAGTTGCTTTAGAAAAAATAATGAGCGAATTTCCGAAAGTTAATGTGCCAGTTTTAATTGTACAACATATGCCTGCTACATTTACACCAATCTTTGCAAAATCGCTAGATAGAATTTCAACTATACCTATAAAAGAAGCCCAAGACCTAGAAATTGCTGAAAATGGCAAAGGCTATTTAGCGCCAGGGGGCTTGCAGATGATGATACAAGAAAAAGGTGGTTTGCTTATTATAAAAATCTCTGACCAGCCAAAGACAATTTATGTACCAAGCGCTGACGTTTTGTTTGAATCGTGCGCACAAACAACAAAAGACAAAACACTGGCAATTATTATGACAGGCATGGGAAATGACGGATACCAAGGCCTGGTAAAGTTAAAAAAAACAGGTGGTACAATTATTGCACAAAGCAAAGAATCTTGTGTCGTTTGGGGAATGCCAAGAAAACCTACGGAAAATAATATAGTTGATTATATAGGTGATTTAGAAGAAATACCAGAAATTGTTAAAAAAATTGTTGGATAAAAAATGGCAGAAATTTTGTCTCAAGAAGAAATAGATGCACTGCTTTCAGCAATAGGCAAAGAAGAAGCTCTCCAAGAATTACCAGAAACGCTTATTGAAGAAAAAGTATCTATATATGATTTTAAAAGGCCTGATAAAGTATCAAAAGAGCAAATAAGAGCATTAAAAAACCTTCACGATAAATTTGCAAGGAATTTTTCATCAAAACTTTCTGGTTTTTTGCGCACCATTATAGAAATAGACGTTGCAAGTGTAGACCAGATGACTTATGGTGAGTTTGTCCTATCATTGTCTCAATCTGTTAGCTTCAATGTTATAAATCTATATCCACTCGAAGGTAGTGGTATAATAGCAATAGAACCAGATATTGGCTTTGTGTTAATAGATAGATTACTTGGTGGCTTTGGAACAACTTTTCAAAATATAAGACCTTTTACAGACATAGAACAAAGTATACTATTAGATATTGTTAATTTGATGCTCAGTGATTTAAAAAACATCTGGGCTCCAATTGCAGAAATTAGATTCGAGGTTACAGCCCAAGAAACAAGTCCAAATGTAGTCCAAATCGTAGCACCATCAGAAGTAGTGGTATTAATTGTATTCGAAGTTAAAATGGGCGATTACAAAGGCATAATAAATTTTTGCATACCTGTTATAACACTTGAGCCAATTTTAACAAAAATAAGCACACACGATATGCTTTCAATTTCAAGAAAAGAGCATGTAAATAGGGTAGTAAATATTTTGCAAATTTTAGATAACGTTTTAATGAGAATCGAAGTATATTTGGGCGATTTCAATATAAGTGTGGAAAATTTTTTAAACTTAAAGCCAAATGATATATACATACTACATAAAAATACAAACGAATTTTCTGAAGTATATTGCAATGGTGTTAAAAAGTTCGAAGCAAAATTAGGTAAAGTAAAAAATAAAAAAGCTATCAAGATAGCTAAACTTACCTTTTAGGAGGCGCATCTTGTTTGATTTAAATAAAGACATTAAGTCAAATATTGAAATCTTTTTTACACAAGAAACTATTGTTTTAGAAGAAACAATAAAAAAAGCATTAAACATAGACTGTTTTGTAAAATTTACAAAAGCCCAGATTACAAATAAAATTGAAGAAGGTGATTTTTTCGGAAAATATAATCTAAATATCAATGGTGTAAATTTAGGATTATATGTATCCATGAATGCAAAATTGGCATCTATTATATCCGACTTGATGCTTATGGGGCCAGGTCAGGCTAAAGATATTTTAGACCCAGATGATATAGATTCTTTAAAAGAGCTATTTTCTCAAATTTTTGGTGCATATGCGCAAGTAATTAGAGAAAATGGCTATAAAGTTAGTTTTGATGGATTTTCTTCGGAGAAACCACAAGATGGCTCTTTTTTTGAATCAGAATTTGAAATTATTATTAAAAATATAACTGAAAGCTCTTTATATCAATATATAAATATTGATGAGTTTAAAAAAGTTTTGGATAGTTTAAAAATTGAAATCTCACAAAGTCAAGATACTAAAAATACCGCCCCTATATTTGAAATCGCAGATGAATCCAAGCACAATCAAGTTCAAGAGACCTCAAAAGACAATCTAAATTTACTAATGGATATAGAACTTAATGCCCGCGTAAGAATTGGCTCAAAACAAATGTTACTCAAAGATATTGTAAAATTATCAGAAGGCACTATAATAGACCTTGACAAAAATGTTGATGAACCAATGGAAATTTTAGTTAACGGCAAGACAATTGCCAAAGGTATAGTTGTAGTAGTTGGTGGCAATTTTGGCATAAAAATTACACATGTGGGTACAAAAGAAGATAGAATAAAAAGTCTTGGGGGTTAGTAAAAAATGGAAAGTTGTAGATTAGGCTTTGGTGAGATATCAAAAGAAGATGAAGAAATAGTAAAAGAAATTCTAAAAATGAAAACAATAGCTGTGGTTGGTTTATCACCAAAACCAGATAGACCAAGTTTTGATGTTGCTCAATACATGCAAAGCAAAGGCTACAAAATCGTACCAGTAAGACCAGGCGTGAGTGAAATATTGGGAGAAAAATGCTATGCAAGATTAGAAGACATACCATTTGAAGTAGATGTTGTAGATATTTTTAGAAATGCCAAAGATTGTCCAGCTGTCGTTGAATCTGCCCTAAAGATAAAACCCAAAGCAATATGGCTTCAGGAAGACATTATAAGCCCTGAATCCAAAAAAATGACCGAAGGTACAGGAATTTTATTTATAATGGATTACTGCCTAAAAAAAGCTTATCAAAAATATATTGAAGGAACGCTTCGTTGACTTTGTGCTTTGACATCGGTGGAACACGTATAAAATACGCAATAATTGACAAGTTGTACAATATAGAAGAAGTAAATACCATACAAACACCAAAAAATATATACGATTTTAAAAACGAAATATTTAGTATTATACAAAAAAATAAATTAGAACGTATAGGGTTTTGTGTAGCTGGTATAGTTGATTATATGTCTAAAAAGATCTTATACTCACCTAACATGTTATTTTTAAACGATTTTTCATTTAAAGAATTCCAAAAACCAAATATAAATATTGAAGTAGAAAATGATGCAAATGCAGCTTGTCTAAATTCTTATAGGAAACACAAAATACCAAATATGATACACTTAACATTGGGAACAGGCCTGGGTGGTGGAGCAATAGTTAATGGCAAACTCCTTAAAAGCTCTATAAGTGTTTTTGAAGTAGGCCACATAAGCGCCACAATAAATGGCAAACGATGCGGGTGTAATAATAGAGGCTGCATAGAAAAATACACTGGAATAGAAAACATACTTAATTTTGCTAAAAAAAACGATGTAGACAAGCCACTTGAATACATTTTTTCCAATTACACACAAAATAAAACCTACAAACGCATAGTAGATAGGTTTGCACAATACTTAGGCATTGTGGTAGCAGATCTTATAAATATTTTTGGAAGTGATCTTGTTGTATTTAGCGGTGGCATTGCAAATAATTTTGATGCTTTTATTCAAACGCTAAAAAAAACTGTTCAAAGACGATCTTTTGTATACAGAATAAAACCTTGTGAATTTGCAGTTGATGAAAACCCTTCATTTGCTGGTTTGCTTGGGGTTGCAAGTATATTTAATGAGGGATTGTATGGATAAATTTGTTATAGAAGGCTCAAAAACCTTGCATGGTAGTGTTGAAATAAGCGGATCAAAAAATGCAGCACTACCCATTATAGCAGCAACAATACTATGTAGTAAGCCCTGTAGTATACGTAATGTGCCGGATCTAGCTGATATTAATACAATGCTTAAATTGCTTGAAAATATGGGCTGTCAGTATAGCTTTGAAAATAACACACTACATATTGACTGTTCAAGCTTAAAATCCACGAAAGCTGAGTATGAGCTTGTGCGCAAGATGCGAGCTTCAATTTTAGTATTAGGACCTCTTGTAACAAAATACAATAAAGCTATTGTCTCTTTGCCTGGTGGATGTGCAATTGGCGTTAGACCTGTCAACTTACACATTGAAGCTTTAAAAGCAATGGGAGCAAAAATAAATATTGAACAAGGCTATATTCATGCAAGTGCAAAAAAACTTAAAGGAACAGATATTTATCTTGATACACCAACTGTTACTGGTACAGAAAATATAATGATGGCAGCTACGCTATCTGATGGTAAAACAACAATATACAATGCAGCCAAAGAACCAGAAGTAGTTGATTTAGCAAATTTTTTAAACAAATGTGGTGCAAAAATTACAGGTGCTGGCAGCTCAACTATAGAAATTACAGGCGTAGAAAATCTTGATGGATGCGACTATGAAGTAATGCCAGACCGTATCGAAGCAGGCACTTTTATGTGTATAGCGCATGCTACAAAATCAACTCTAACTATTAAAAATGCGCCAGTTTACTGCATGCATGCTATTATCGACAAAATTAAAGAAGCGGGTGCTCAAGTACAAATAAATGACAATACAATAGTCATTTCTCACTCAAAGTTTTTACCTGTTAACATTAAAACATTTGCCTACCCAGGGTTTCCAACGGACATGCAAGCTCAGTTTACTGCTATGTTAACACTTGCAAGTGGCACAAGTATAATAGAAGAAACAATATTTGAAAACCGTTTTCAACATGTAGCTGAACTTAACCGAATGGGCGCAAATATCTCAATAAGTGGCAATAAAGCAATTGTAGTTGGTGTTAAAAAACTTTATGGAGCTCCCGTAATGGCAACAGATTTAAGAGCAAGCGCAAGTCTTGTAATAGCAGCTTTAGCTGCAGAAAATACAACGGAGATTTTACGTATTTATCATCTGGATAGAGGATACGAACATTTGGATAAAAAATTACAAGTACTTGGTGCAAGAATTAAGAGGCTACCACAGTGAAACAGTTAACAATTGCTCTTGCAAAAGGGCGCTTAATGGATGAAACGATTGAGCTTTTCAAAAATAAAGGCATTCCAATAGATTACGATGAAAAAAGTAGAAGATTAATTTTTGAAAGCTCCGACAAAACATTTAGATTTTTGATTGTGAGAGCTCAAGATGTAGCTACATATGTAGAAGGAAACGGCGCTGATTTAGGAGTTGCTGGTATAGATGTATTGATAGAAAACAAAAAAGATGTATTCGAGCTTATGGATTTAGGTATAGGAAAATGCAGTGTCGTTGTAGCAGGCAAAAGTCCTAATTATCCAGACACCCCTACACAACTAAAAGTTGCTACAAAATTTGTAAATATAACGGATGAATTTTTTGCAAAAAAAGGTATGGCTATTGAAATTATTAAACTTTACGGATCAATCGAACTCGCAGGTGTTATTGGGCTTGCAGATTGCATTGTTGACATTGTTTCAACAGGACAAACTTTAAAAGAAAATGGTTTGCATATTATAGAAAAAATTATGGACTCAAGCGCTTTTTTAATTTCAAACCGTGTCAGTTACTACACAAAAAACAAAGAAATAACTAATCTTCTTGAATTATTAAAGTAAATGAAAGAAAATCAATTGAGTAACATTTTAAATTTTTATAAAGATTTAGGTGTTGAATATTTGAATATCAAATTTAAAAAAACCACTGAAACACAAAAAAACGTGGAAGCTGAACTTGAAAAATTAAAAAAAGCCGTAGAAAACTGCAAAGCTTGTGACCTACATAAAACAAAAAAAAACTATGTTTTTGGCGATGGAAACCCAAATGCCCAATTGATGTTTATCGGTGAAGCACCTGGCGCAAGTGAAGATGAGCAGGGTTTACCTTTTGTTGGTAGAGCTGGACAGCTATTGAATGAATTATTAAAAGAAGTAGGTATTGCGCGAAAAGATGTTTACATAGCAAATTGCTTAAAATGCAGGCCTCCAAATAATAGGGATCCTCAAGAAAATGAGTTAAAAGCCTGTAGGCCATTTTTGGATAAACAAATGGAATTAATAAAACCAAAAGTTATTATTACATTAGGAAGATTTGCTTTAATGCAAATTTTGGGAAACGATAAAAAAATCACACAAACAAGGGGCTTAATATTTGACAAAAAAACATACATAGCAATCCCTACCTATCACCCTGCCTACCTATTAAGAAATCCAAAAGCCATAGAAATTTTTTTAAATGATCTAAAAACAGCAAAGCAGTACTTAGGAGGCTAAATGAATCAGATAATAACGGTAAATGCATCTCAAAGCTATAATATTAATGTAAGTTACGATAACCTAAACGATTTAGTTAATTTTTTAAAAAATTCAAATTTTGTAAGAAAAATTTTTATTATTTCAGATACAACTGTATGTAGATTACATTTACAAACCCTTTTGTCATATATAGAACAAACCAATTTTGTATACTCAGTATATTGCTTTGAGCCTGGAGAACAAAGCAAAAGTAAAGAAGTGTTATTTGACATATATGATTTTTTAATAGAAAACAATGCAGATAGAAAAACCCCTTTATTGGCATTTGGTGGTGGAGTGGTAGGTGATATAGCTTCATTTGCCGCAAGCACATTTATGCGTGGTATACCCCTCATTCATGTGCCTACTACTATTGTGTCTCAAACAGATAGTTCAATTGGAGGAAAAACAGCTATAAATCATGCAAAGGGTAAAAACCTAATTGGCACTTTCTATCAGCCAAATGCTGTATTTATTGATACAAAATTCTTGGATACACTAAGTGATGAAGAATTTTTTAATGCTTTTTCTGAAATTATAAAATATGGTATTATAATGGATAAACAGCTTTTTGAATTCCTAGAAACTTACATTGATGATATTTTAAAAAGAAACTATAAAACTATAACGAAAATTATTTATGATTGTGCAAAAAATAAAAGCATAATTATACAAAAAGATGAAAAAGAATTAGGTCTTAGGGCAATATTAAACTTTGGTCATACACTTGGACATGCAATTGAAGCTTTTTTTGAGTATAAAAAATACACTCACTCACAAGCAGTATCAATAGGTGAAGTATTTGCTGCAAAACTTTCTTATAAATTAGGTCTTATTGATGAAAAAACATTTTATAGAATTAAAAATTTGCTTGAAAAATTCAATCTTCCAACAAAAATAGATAAAATTGAACCAATCGAGCTTATAAATATTATGCAACATGATAAAAAATCCAAAGGCGGCATATTGGAATTTATATTGACAAAAGGGATAGGAGAGGCTATTATTGCAAACGACATAAATAATAGTCTACTTACAGAAACGATTAGAGAGTTACAATGAAAAGGCTTATCAAAAAAATTGAAAAGTACTATAAAACAAAGAAAACAAGCCTGTTTTTCTATCCTTTAGCATGTTTGCTTTATGAAAATGGTGCCAAAGAAGAAGCGTTTGATATACTAATAGAAGGCGTTTCTAAATTTCCTCATTATCTGCTTGCTTTAATTAAAATTGCTCAAATTCTTATGGATGAAGAAAAATACGAAGCAGCAGAGAGCTATCTTGAAACAGTTTTACAGATTAATAATGCAAATGTACTTGCATTAGAACTACTAGCAAATGCGTACGAAAAACAAGGTAAAATCGAGCAAGCAATACAAACTTTAGAAAAATTACTTATACTTAATCCATCTTCTCAAATTAAATCCAGATTATTATCTCTTGCTAGTGTATATACGCCAAGCATAGAAAAAGTAAAAGAAATTGTCGAGCAAACCAATCCAAAACAGCAACAAGCACAAGAAAAAACCGAGGTTAGTGATGTTGTAATATTGGATGTTGATAAGATAGACAATGCTTTAGATGAGGAAAAACAATCTCTACTTGATAACAAAGAAGAACCAATAGTTTTTGAAGACATACCCACTATAGATTTAGAAGAAGATGATCAACTAAATATAGCAAAATTATATATCGAACAAGGCTATATTGAAGATGCTAAAAATCTATATAGAGAAATACTTGCAAGAAACCCTCAAAATACTCAAGCCAGAGAGGCTCTGGAGGCTTTAGATGAGAAAAATTAAATTTTTTTTTCCCGTATTAATGCTTATATTTATTGCTTCTTGTACACAGATGCAGCAGGTAGGTTTTAGAAGTTATGAAACAGAATTTTCAAAAAATTTAGATAAACAAACACAAGAAAAGAAACTCTACAGAGATTTTGAAACTATAGCTATAGCAAAAGTTACATACTTTAACTCAGCACTTGCAAACCAATACTACAATTATCTAAAACAACACAATGCAATTTCAAGCTCAAATGAAAAACTATACGAATCATTCGTTAACGAGTGTTCTAAAAATAAAGTTTTTTGGGTTAATTTATATAGCTCAGATTATGAATCAAGCAATATATCAAGTAAAAACTCATTTTGGAATATTTATTTGGATTGCAACGGTGAAAAAATACAACCTTTAAAAATTGAGAAGGTCTCAAAAGATAGTCCTTTAAATGTCTGGCTATATTTAAAGCCAAAAAATTATTGGTCTAATAATTATATAGTGGAATTTAATAAAAGTTGTCTGAATAATTCTATTGATTTTAACATGGCTTCTATTGTTGGCAGTTTAGATTTTAAATTTTAGGTAAAGGAGGGTTTTTGATGTACAAAATTTTAAAAAAGCAAAAATGGAGCGATACTATCTATTCCAACTGGATAGAAGCTCCATTTGTTGCAAAAGCAGCCCAGCCTGGTCAGTTTATAATACTGATTACAAATCAAAAAGGCGAAAGAATCCCTTTGACAATTGCAGATTCAAACGCCAAGGAAGGTTGGGTTCAAATCGTTTATCAGGTTGTTGGAGCAAGCACATTAGAGCTTTCTGTAATGAACGAAGGTGATAGTTTATATGCTTTCGTTGGTCCTTTGGGTATACCATCTGAGGTAGAAAATTTTGGTGGTAAAGTGTTAATTATTGGGGGTGGCATAGGTATTGCACCAATACATCCAATTGCAAAAAAACTAAAAGAGCTTGGTAATTACGTAGTGTCTATTATAGGTGCACGCACAAAAGATCTAATTATAATGGAAGATAAGATGAGAGAAGCGTCAAATGAACTCCACATTGCTACAGATGACGGTACATATGGGCAAAAAGGTTTTGTAACAAACATTATGGATGATATATTAAAAAAAGAATCGGAAGCTATAAAAGATATATGGGCCATTGGACCGCCAATAATGATGAAAATGTGCACTCGTGTTGCGAATGAACATAACAAACAAATATGGGTTTCCCTAAACTCAATTATGGTAGATGGTACTGGTATGTGTGGTGCATGCAGGGTAAGTGTAGGTGGGAAAACAAAATTTGCATGCGTGGATGGTCCTGAATTTAGAGGTAACCTAGTTAATTTTGATGAAATGATGTTAAGACAAAAACAGTATTGTGATCAGGAAAGAGAAGCTTTAATGTTATTAGAAGAAAAAATAAGGAGGCAAGCTTCAAATGGCTGAAAAATTAAAACCTGCTGAAAGGCTTAAAAAAGATAGAGTTCCAATGAGAGCTCAAGAACCAGAAGAAAGAATAAATAATTTTCTTGAAGTGCCCTTTGGGTATTCTTTACAAGAAGCTATTGAGGAAGCTCAAAGATGTTTGCAATGCAAACCGCCCTACTGTGTAGCAGGATGCCCTGCAGATGTTAGAATACCTGAGTTTATTGAAAAAATAATAGAAGAAGATATAAAAGGCGCATTTTTAGAAATTAAAAAAACAAATGCTTTGCCAGCAGTATGTGGTAGAGTGTGCCCTCAAGAAGAACAATGCGAAGGTGCATGCATAATGAATAAAAAAGGCAAACCTATTGCTATTGGTAGACTTGAGCGCTATGTAGCAGATTGGGCAAGAGAACTTAATTATTCAGATGCTAAAAAAGCTTCTGTAAGACTTAACAAAAAAGTAGCTATAGTAGGATCTGGACCAGCTGGTCTTGCGTGTGCATCAGACCTTGCAAAATTAGGCTATGATGTTACCATATACGAAGCACTTCATAAAGCAGGTGGTGTTCTTGTGTATGGTATACCTGAATTTAGATTGCCTAAAGCTATCGTAGATTATGAAGTGGATCAAATTAAAGAATTAGGAGTAGAAATAAATTTAAACTACGTAATTGGTTTAACTAAATCAGTAGATGAACTAATACAAGAATACGATGCCGTATTCTTAGCAAATGGAGCTGGAGCACCATCATTTTTAAATATTCCTGGTGAAAACTTAAATGGTGTTTATTCTGCAAGTGAGTTTTTAACTAGATCAAATCTAATGAAAGCCTATGAATTTCCAAATTATGCAACACCAATAAGAGTAGGCGAACGCGCAGTTGTGGTTGGTGGTGGCAATGTTGCTATGGATGCAGTTAGAACAGCCAAAAGACTTGGTGCAAAAGAAGCTATAATTGTTTATAGAAGAAGCAGAAAAGAAATGCCTGCACGAGCAGAAGAAATTGAACATGCCGAAGAAGAGGGTATAAAATTTGAACTGTTAACAAACCCAGTTAAAGTATTAGGCGACGAATATGGAAATGTGGTAGGTATAGAGTGCGTTAGAATGGAGCTAGGCGAACCAGACGAATCAGGTAGAAGAAGACCAAAAGAAATTAAAGGTTCAAATTTTGTAATAGATGCAGATACAGTTATTGTTGCAATTGGTCAAAGTGCAAACCCCATTGTAGCAAGAAGCGCAACAGGTGTAGAAACAAATAAATGGGGCTATTTTGTTGCTGATGAAAACGGTAAAACCACACACCCAAAAGTTTGGGCAGGCGGTGATATAGTAACTGGTGCAGCTACAGTTATTTTGGCAGTGGGCGCTGGTAAAAAAGCTGCTAAATCTATACATGAAACGCTTAGTAGACAGTGAAATTAATGTGTCTATAAGGCCAGAAAGGTTAAATGAGTACATAGGCCAAAAACATGTAGTTGAAAATTTGTCACTTGCAATAGCTGCAGCAAAAAAACGAAACGAACCCATAGAGCATTGTTTGCTCTATGGGCCTCCTGGCATAGGAAAAACCACGCTTGCACATATAATAGCCAAAGAAATGGGCTCAAATATAATAACAATAAGCGGTCCTTCTATAGAAAAAGTTGGAGATATTGCTGCAATATTAACGAGTTTGGATGATAAAGATGTGCTTTTTGTGGATGAAATACACAGGCTTAACCGTAATATTGAAGAAATGCTTTATTCAGCCCTTGAAGATTTTAAATTAGATATTGTCGTCGGACAAGGACCAGGTGCTAAAACACTTCGATTGGATCTTCCAAGGTTTACTTTCGTTGGGGCTACAACACGCATAGGGATGCTTACAAACCCACTACGAGACAGGTTTGGACTTATCTTAAGGCTTGATTATTATAGTTTAGATGAACTTGTTAGCATAATTAAACGTTCAAGTTTTGTTCTTAATATAAAAATTGATGATGAAAGTGCGCAAATTATTGCTCAGCGTTCACGTTCAACACCCCGTATAGCAAATAAAATCCTAAGGCGTGTAAGAGATTTAGCTCAAGTTAAGCAAATAGATAAAATTACAAAGAGTATCGCTCAAGAAGCGTTAGAAATTATAAATATTGATGAAAATGGCTTGGATTATCTGGATAAAAAATATCTAGATATTATAAATAATGTATTCAATGGCGGACCTGTAGGTATCGAAACGCTTGCATCAAGTTTAGGCGAAGATAAAAAAACACTTGAAGAAGTTGTAGAACCATATCTATTACAATGCGGGTATATAAAAAAAACACCAAAAGGTCGCGTTGCCGTAAATCAAGCATTAATTGAAAAATCTACATTATTCTAGGACAGTATTTCGGATTTTAAAGCATCAATAACAAATTTTTGATCTTGCTCAGTTAAACCCACAAATAAAGGAATTGATAAACACTGATTATAGTATTCAAGCGCTTTAGGTGTAGAATGAGGGTTATATCCCATATTTTGGTAGAAAGGCTGAGCATTTATTGGTATATAATGCGTTTGAAGATGTATACCTTTTGATTTTAATGATTTCATTATAGAGGATCTATTTTTACCAAGTTCTTTAAAATTAACCCTTACAACATAAAGATGATAAGAACTTTCAGCATTTGTATGTAATGGTTTTATTTGTGTATCTACAAAAGCTGCATCATAGATTTTTGCAAGCTTTCGTCTAGTTTCTAAAAAGAAATCTATTTTTTTCAGTTGAGATAAACCAAGGGCACTATGGACATCACTAAGCCTATAATTAAAACCCAGATCCTGCATTTCAAAATACAAAGGATTATCATCATCTTTATAAATAAACTCATTTTTATTTCTTACAATACCGTGATTTCTAAGCATCAAAGCCTTTTTTGCAATATAATCATTATTGGTTACAATACAACCACCTTCAGCACTTGTTATGCTTTTTACTGGATGAAAGGATAAAGTTGCAACATCGCAAAATTTACAATCACCTGCCTTGTAGTTTTTCCACGTTGCACCAAGCGAGTGGGCACAATCCTCTAATATTTTTACACCGTATTTTTCTTTCAAATATATTAACCCTTCTGGATCAATCATATTTCCTGCAAAATCCACGGCAAAAATTGCCTTTATAGAATTGCCTTTTTTTAATATATCTTCACATAAGTTTAAATCGATATTGGCATGAGCATCTACATCAACAAAAATAGGTATAGCGCCTGCGTAAACTATTGCGTTTGAAGTAGCCAAAAATGAGTTTGGAGTTGTAAGAACCTTATCACCTTTATTAAGTAAACTCAATGCAGCTATATGTAAACTAGCTGTACCGCTTGATACACATACAGCATGTTTTACATTTAAATATTTCTTTATTGCTTCTTCAAACTCATCTACCTTTGGGCCGGTTGTTAAAAAATCACTTTTTAAAACCTCGATAACCGAATTTATATCATCTTGATCAATATATTGCCTAGAATAACCAATTGTTTTTTGATACATAAAAACCCCTTTTTTAATAGTGCATAAAAAGCTTTTCTATTATAAGCTTAAGTTTAAGTATTTTCAAGCTTTATATTAAGAATTTATTGACATAAAATACATTTTTGACTATTGTAATGTTGTATGGATACAAAAGAAAAAAAATTGATACAATTAATATTTAAATCAATTTTTGGCATAAACGATCCAAAAATCTTAGAGATGCTTGAAAAAACATGTACTATTGTTAAAAAACAAAAAGATGAAATACTTTTTAGACAATATCAAAAAGGCTCTATTATTTATTACTTGATTGATGGTAGAATAAAACTTTATAGATTAGACGAAAAAGGCAATGAGTGTGTTGTGCACTTTGTTAGAAACAATGAATTTTTTGCAGAAATTTTACTAACACAAGATGTATATCCAGTAAATGCTCAAATGCTTATGGATTCAATAATGATAGGCATAGATAAAAACATACTTTTATCGTTTCTAAAACCAAACCCGGAGTTATCGCTT
Source organism: Desulfurella acetivorans A63 (assembly GCA_000517565.1). Lineage (GTDB taxonomy): Bacteria > Campylobacterota_A > Desulfurellia > Desulfurellales > Desulfurellaceae > Desulfurella > Desulfurella acetivorans. The sequence continues at coordinate 72,496 of CP007051.1, read as the reverse complement.
CATATAATATACTTGTTTTCGCAGCGCATAAATTACCTAGTTGATACACTTGAACGTTTATCTACACAAAATGCCAAAGAAAGATTTCTAAATTATCTAAATTACCTAAAAAGAACACAAAAATCAAATACAATTGTGCTGGATCTACCAAAACAGGAGCTTGCTTTACTTCTTGGTATGAGCAAAGAAACATTCTCAAGAATTGAAAAACAACTTATTCAAGAAGGTATAATTTGCGTAAAAAACAAACAAATAGATATATTAAAACAAATTTTACCTTGAATTTACCTTGCAGGATTAAAAGATTAACAATGTGGTTAAAAAAATTTTTTGTAGTTTTATTTAGCTTATTTTTATTTTCAAACGCTTTTGGAAAAGATTTCAAAAAAGTAGAGCCATCATATAAATCTATGTGTATTTCTTACTTACGCACGGCTAAAGAAATGAGAAAAAGCCCACTGGTTACTAAGTTTGCCAGCAATCCAGAATATAAAAATCAATTAAATCTGGTTGATCAAAATATATCTCAGGCTCAAGAAAGCCTCTCACAAAATCAGTTTGAAGCTTGCTATTACAGATCAGTGAGTGCAATACTATTGATGAAAAGCTTATCAAACATACAAAAAGCAAAAAAACATGAAAATCCTACTTTTGGAAGATGACAAAACGCTTGGAAAAGCGTTAAAAGAGTTGCTTGAACAAAATGGCTTCGAAACAGAATGGATAACTGAATTAGACGACTTTTCTCTATTTGCAAAAACGCGTACTTATGATTTATTTATAATGGATAGAGCTATTAAAAATAAAGATTCCATATATACTCTAAAAGAATTAAGAAAAACTATATCAACACCAGCTATTTTTTTAACCGTAAAGAGCTCATTGAGTGATAAATTAGAAGGTTTTGAGGCTCAAATAGACGATTATATTACAAAACCTTTCTACAAAGAAGAATTGCTTGCTCGAATAAGAGCTATTGCAAATAGAAACATGCCAAAAGGTATACTAAAAGTTAAAAATATAGAGATTGACACACAAAAACACGTGGTTTATATAGACTCAAAGCCTATAGAAAATCTAACCCAAAAAGAATTTATGTTACTTGAGTATTTAGTGCGCAACAAAAATAAGGTTGTAAAAACAGATAGCTTAATAGATTATATATGGAATGAAGATGGCAGTATAGAAACACTTAAATCGCATATATATAGCCTTAGAAAAAAACTTTCAGACAAAGATTTAATTAAGACCATCAAAGGATATGGCTATAAAATAGATGAATGAATGAATGAATAAATACATACAAAAATTCATTAACAATATTATACTTTTGCATACATTGCTAGTTTTCATAATGCTTGTTTTTTTTGATTGTATTTTGTCTTATCAAAGATACTTAGATCTTCAAAAAACCAGAGAAAATTTAGCAAAAAGGGTAATTGAAAATATTGAGCTTTCAATTAAAACAACAGGTATATATCAAAGTAAGCCTCAAGATATTTTTTATTTGATAATTGATAATAAAAATAAAGTAATGAGCTCAAATGTAAGCATAAATAAAGATTTAATTGAAAAAATTATACAATCAAAAGAAAAAAAATTTCAATTTGCTGGACTTGCTTTTAGAAAAATAAGCTTTGAAGACGCTACGCTTGGACATATTCAAATTATAGCAGCATATTCACTTAATGAAATTTATAAAAATATTGCTTATTTTTTTGGCATTGCATTGGTAATATCTTTATTTATTGTAGCACTTTATCATAGAATAAGCTATGTCTTATCGCAAAAGTGGTCTACACCGCTTTTGTCTTTATACAAAACAACAGAAGAATTTTTAGACACAGTGGCCCACGAAGTTTTAACGCCACTTGCATATATTAGCTTAATAAGCGAAGATGAGCGTATTAAACATAGTATTGATCGTATAAAAAACATATTAAATGGTATACTAGAAATAAAAAAATTTGATGTAACAAAACAGGAGGGAAAATCTGAAATCAACATAAAAATTCTAATAGACACGATTTTACAAGAATTAAATTTCGCACTTAATTTAAAAGATATACGACTAAAACTTAATATTGAGGACGCAAAAATCACGACATATCAAAATATATTTTATATTCTTTTGCGTAATTTAATAGACAACGCTATTAAATATAATATAGAAGGTGGTATTCTTCTAATAGAATCTAACCTTGGAGATAAGCATTTATATCTTAAAGTAGAAAACAACTATCAACAAAGTGATACAGATATAAACTCTCAAGCGCTACATTTTGGCAAAGGCCTTGGGCTTTACTTAGTCTACAAAACCCTTAATATTTTAAATGGTGATATTGAGATTACTACAACAAAAGACACATTTAGAGCCACTGTAAAATTACCATTCTACTTTTCTTAATAGCATTTATCCATTTAAAACTCATGCAATTCTCACTGGACTTTTTGCATTCTTTTAATTTGTCTTTACCTTAATTTTATAAGCTTTTTGTGGTTTTAGAACCAAAAGTCCATTATATCATATTAATTACATAATTTAATAGATTTTTTAACATTTATAACCTTTATTTTACAATACCTTGATGAATTTTTAACACAGCATCTTGTAATATGTACTAAAATTTTAGGGGGTGTTTGTGTGGAAAGCGATGTAACTCAAAAATCACCAAGGTGGTTATCGCGTGTTAAGGGTTTAAAAGAAAAAGCTGCAGTAAGTGTAGTTTTACATTAATTACTATTTTTTAGGAGGTTTTAGCAATGTTTAAAAAAGTAGCAAAGCTACTGTTGTTTGGGGTTTTTGCGCTAAGTAGTCTTGCTTTTAGCCCGACACGATCGTATGCAGGGTTTTCAATTAACGGAGCTGGTTCTACGTTTGCTTATCCAGTTTACACAAAGTGGGCTTATGAGTTTGAAAGGGCAACGGGTAATAAAGTAAATTATCAAGGTGTAGGCTCAGGTGCAGGTATACAGGAGGTTAGCCAGGGCACGGTTGCTTTTGGTGGCACAGATATGTGTCTATCAAAAGAAGAATTGGAAAAGAAAGATTTAGTTCAGTTTCCTTCTATGGTAGGTGGTATTCTAATTGTGGTTAACATACCCGGCATTAAAAATAACGAATTAAAATTAAGCAACGCTGTTATACCAGAAATATTTATGGGGCAAATTAAATACTGGAATGATCCTCGTATAGAAAAAGACAATCCAGGGCTTAAACTTCCCCATCTATCAATCACTGTAGTTCATAGAGCAGATGGTTCTGGTACAAACTGGAATGTTACTTACTGGCTAAGTCAGATTAGCAAAGCTTGGAATGAAAAAGTTCATTACGGCCTATCTGTAAACTGGCCAGTAGGCGTTGGCGGAAAAGGCAATATGGGTGTGTCAAACTATGTAAAGCAGATAAAAGGCTCGATTGGCTATGTTGAGTATGCATTCTGGCTACAAAATCATCTAACAAGCGTAGAATTGCAAAACAAAGCAGGTAAATGGGTTATACCAAGCATAGCAGCCTTCAAAGAAGCTGCAGCAAAAGCACAGTGGGCTCCTCAAAACGGTTTTTGTCAATCTCTAGCATATCAGCCTGGTGTAAACACATGGCCTATAGTATCTGGCACATTTGTGCTTATTCCTAAAAAACCTACATTACCACACAAAGAAGCAGCTGAGTTTTTCAAATGGGGTTTTGCCCATGGTGACAAAGCTGCTGAAAGTTTGGGCTATATTCCACTGCCTCAGTCAACCAAAAATACAATCTCAAAGTACCTACAAGATAATGGCTTATAATATATAAAGAGGGATGCCCCCTCCCTCTTTATTAACCTCTAAAAACATCAAAAGGTTCTATCTTTAAAACTTTTCTGATGCCAATATAACTTGAGAATCCTGCAATTGCCAATACCATTAAAAATGCAACAAGCATGTTTTTATATGTGACAACTGCTGCGTAATTTTGTATATTTGCCTTAGATATAGCGATAACTAAAGATGAAATCATAATACCAAAACCGTAACCTATAAAGCTTGTCACAGAAACTTGAAACAGTATTATTGATACTAGTTCATACTTTTTTGCCCCTATTGCTTTTAGAGCACCAAACTTTTCAAGGTTTTCAAGAACAAAAGCATAAAACGTTTGTCCTGCAATTGATAAGCCTACAATAAAACTAATAAGCGTCATCATCATTATGCTTATACCCATACCTGTTTTATATTCGTAAAAATTTTCTATTGTTTTTTGAAACTGTTTTTGGGTTAAAGCTTTATAACCTATTTTTTTAACTTGCTCTTGAATGTAGGGAATATCTTTTGAACTTTTTGGGTTTATCAAGATATAAGAAATAGAGTATCTGGTTTGTGGCAAATCCCTAGTAGCTCGTGTATATGTAGTATAAAGTGTGGGTATGCCAAAAAGACCACCGCTGGTTGTATTTGCAAGCGCCACTATTATTGCTCTGTGGTCATTTATGCTTAAAATCGATCCAATTCCAGGTGAACCTAATTTTTTATAATCAGAATCTTTTACGCCAATAAAAGCATCAGAATTGTAAATCTTGTTTAAGTTGCCTTTTATTATGGGAGGCCTACCAAAAAGTGTTGTATCATCCAGACCTATAATGCTTACAGATTGATATTTACCGTTGGCAAGTTTTGCTAAACCAGATCCAAAGTAAATTGGTACAGCCATAGCAACGCCTTTTATGCTTCTTACATAATCAAGTACATAGTTTGGCATAGGAATTGAGTTCATATCGTTTTCTATCGAAGGATCCATCACCCACATCTTTGCATTGATATTAATTACATTTGATGTAGATTTTCTGATAATGCCAGCAAACATAGAAGTCATCTGATTCATTAAAAATACAGCAAATGTAATGCCAAGAATTAGGGTAAAAAATTTACCCCTATCGTTTGTAAGTAGTTTAAGTGCAATTTTTAAAAGACCTTTCATCTTATCCCCAAAACTTTGCAAAAGAAAACTAATTAATTGTAATATTTAAAAAGCTTTATGTAAACAATTTTATTTATTATTTTTCCTTTTGCAGGTATTTTAGTGCCGTCTTCAAACTCAATTACTATTAAAAACACATTGTCATTATTCAAAGGCTCATTGTCTTTTGCAGAAAACCACAAATATAATCTGCAGAAATCTTTGTTATGTTTTATTGGTTTTTTGCTGTTTAGTTTTAAGAGAAACATAAACACCTCCTAAAATCCAGTTCATTTCTAATGAGCCCTCTTATGTTACAGGTATACGTAGTAAATATTTTATCTTGAGCTATATTAGTTGATTTTATATTTATTTCTTGAATTAATTTTTAAACTTATTAAATTTTAAATTAATTTTACTTAAATGTGATACGAATTATATTAACTAAAAATAAAAGAATGGGAGGTTTTTATGTTAAAAAAGTTTTGTTTTCTTTAGTAGTCCTTGGTTTTGTTTATGGGCAGTCTTTTGCTGCAGAAAAGAAACCACCTACTCCACCACCACCACACAAATGTGTTATTTGTGGTAAGGTAATTGTAACAAGAGGACCATGTCCACAAATAACTTGCCCCCGCCCTATACCAGGTCCTGTTCCTAAACCCAAGCCAAAGCCAAAACTAATACCAAATCCTAACCCGCATCCAGGTCCAAAACCACATCCAGGTCTACAGCCTCAGTAAAAGATTAGGAGGTTAAATGGCTTTAGACTGTTTGTTGTTTAACAAGCAGTCTAAAGTAAGGTGTGATTTTTAAATTGGGTATGTTTTAGTAACTTAATTTTTTCTTTTCAGTGCAGGATGAAAAATGAAGAGACTTATTCTTACAAGCCTGGTTTTGTTTGGAACAATTGCTTTATTTACATTTTTTACATTCAATTATACTCAGGCTTCAAACTTTCAAACTCAAGGTATTAATACTAACCATACTACTATTAGAAGTGCAGATGATCCAGGTGCTCCTTGGACAGGCCCTGCCGATTCAAATGGCGGTATACCAGGTGCTTGGGGAATAAATGGTGGCGTAGGCGGTGGAGGGGGCATAGGTAATCATCTATGCAACACCAAAAAAATAAAGCAATAGAATTATTAAGAGGTGATCCATGAAACACAAATTTATATTTTTATTTGTCTTTTTAATTATAATTTTTAGCTATAACTTTGCTATGGCTCAAAGCTGTTTTTGGCATGGAAGATGGATACCACTTCAACATATCAGTAATGTTACAGTAGAAGGTTTTAGAGATGCACGACTTGTGGGACAGTGCAAACTTAATGCACCAAGTTATACAATAAACGGTGAAATGATAAATGTGTGGGAAGCTCCAAATGAGTATCCAGGACAATTGCTTGTCCACAATGGCGATCAAGGACCACAACCTACATATCAAACCTGGATAATGCAAACATCAGCTCCAGCTCCTGGTCCAACATGCACATGGCAAGGGCAAGAAGTACCACTTCAACACATTAGTAACGTAACAGTAGAAGGTTTTAGCGATGCACAACTTGTAGGTCAATGTCAGCTCCACGCTCCAAGTTATTGCATAAATGGAGAGTATGTAAATGTATGGAAAGCCCCAAACGAATATCCAGGAAAATTGCTTGCCCACAATGGCGATCAAGGACCACAGTGTACTTACCAAACCTGGATAATGCAATAATATTAATGAGCTTTGTGGCCAAACTCAAAGTTTGGTCACAAAATTGGGAGTTAATATGGATAAAACCTCTCTTGGTCTTGAAGAAAATATGGAAGCTTCCCTCTCATACATAATGTTTTTTATAAGTGGTATTTTCTTTTTAATAGTGGAAAAAGAAAATAAATTTGTTCATTTTCACTCGTTGCAGTCTACAATTACGTTTCTTATTTTCTTTAGTGCTCAAATAATTCTTATGCCTTTAATTGGCGTTCCTGTATTGAACATTTTAGTAGATATTATTCGCTACTTACTAAATGTTTTAAGTATTATTGTATGGCTTGTTTGTATGTATAAGGCTTATAATCACGAAAAATACAAGCTTCCTTTAATAGGTGACATAGTGGAGAAAATTGTATGAAAAAATATTATAAAATACTATTCATAGCAATTTTTATTTTTTTAGGCTTTTCAAAAGCCTTTGGTGATGATTATCTTTTCTATAAATGCAACAATAAAGAACTTAAAATTAAAGCTTTGTACTTTTATACGCAAAATGCACAAATCAATAAATTTAACATTATTCAGAGTCTAGAAAAATCTGGTTATAAAAATCTTGGAAGTCCAAGTCAACTTTTAATAAGAAACAACAATGGGTTTGTTATTTCTTCAAAACTTTTAAACCTATTATGCAAAATGAGAGGTTTTGCATACAAAATAACTATTGGGTCAATGGCTGGAAACCCAAACCCTGCGGGTCAATGTGGTGCTTTTAATAGTCATTGGGTAATAATTACTAAAAACAATAAAGTAATTTTACCAAAAACTTTATTGCAAAGCTGCAATTCCCAAAGCGCAATTTCAGAAATTACGCTAAATCCTAATGGTCAGATTCAAGTTTATAGAACAAACCCTTACTCTCAATCAGAATCTATTAACCCAATAGATTTAAATAAAAATCGCACAATTTACGTAGGACAAGCACCTGATGCTATAGCTACAGATCAATTTGGTAATATATGGGTTGCAAATTATCAAAGCCAAAATATAGCAAAAATTAATCAAGAAGGAAAAGTAGATTATTTTGACCTAAAAGGCAGCCCAACATCTATTGCTATAGATAGCTATGGAAATGTTTTTACTATAGTTAAAAACAGCGTAATAAAACTTACTCAAGAAGGAAAAATAGCAGGTATATACAAAATATCAGATGGTCTAAACTATGTTTTAATAGATCCTAAAAATAATATCTGGGTAGATGACTGGAAAAATGGAAAGGTCTATAAGCTTAATGAAAATGGTAATATAATAGACACATATCAAGCGGGTAACGGAGCATACAAAATGGCTATAGATAAAGCGGGTAATTTATGGATTGTTGCAAGTTATGATCATCTAATGATACTTTACCCTAATGGTTATATGAAAAAATGCCCTCAATGTTGCGTAAGTAATATTATTGCAAATGATAACACAGCCTGGATTACCACAGGTAAGCTTTTAGACAACAGCGTATTTTTAAGGCATATAAATCCAAATTGCGAAATTTTACCTCAAAGTTATAAATTAGATATACAACCAACAGGGATAGCAATAGATAATAAAGACATATGGGTTTCTGGAAATAAAAAATACGGAGAAGGTGTCTTGGAAGAGATCAATGAATCAGGAAAGAAACACACATATGCTCTTGGCAAATTTCCTGGGCCTTTAGTAATAGACAAGTATGGTAATGTATGGGTAATAAGTGGCCCAAATACAGTCACAGAATTCTACGGATTAGCGAAAGCTCAATATACATATACACCTCCACCTCAAAACTCGCTTAATCCACACCTTCCAATAGCTATACATCATACTTTTCCAGAAAATAATATTGGTAAATAAATTTAGATTATGGAGGCTAAAATGAATTTTAAAGTTAGGATTGTGTCTTTTATGCTTCTGCTGACGCTTGTTGTTACCACTTTAAATCTAACGGGATGTCAACCAATGTCTCAACCGCCAACTCAGGCTAGTTATCAGGGTGCTGGCGTAGGTGCAATTTTAGGAGCTGTTGCTGGAGCATTATTAAGTCCAAACAATAGATGGAAAGGTGGAGCTATTGGAGCTGCTTTAGGAGCTGTATCTGGTTATACTCTATCTCAAATCCAATCACAATCTGCTAACCAAGCTGCTTACTATAACCAACCAGTTCAATACCAAACAACTGCCAATAATGGAGTAGAAGGTACAGTTCAGGCTTATCCTATAGGCTACAATCCATACACAGGTTGTAAAAAAGTAAGAATTAGAACATGGCAAAACGGTCAGCTCATAAACGATATAGTAAAAGAAGTATGTCCAGCACAATAATTAAAGGATTATGTCCTATGAATAACACTTTGCCAAAACATTTTTCTAACACAAATCAAGTTTTACTGGCTCTAAACTTACCATTTTCTAAAAAGTCTTAATTGCAGCTTTTATTTGGATAAATCAAGGCTGCAATTATTTGTGTTTATTATAGTTTTTAAAAATCATACTATCCTAAAACAAAAATTTGATTTGATATGAAGGAAGTATTCAATTGTAACATATATGTTTATCTGTTTATAATTTAGTTAAACTTATGAGTTAGATTTATAAGGATAAAAGGTCTTAACTTTTTTTGATACAAAGTGAGCTATAATTTCTTGTGTGTAGGCTGTTGGATGTACACCATCCCAGAAAAGGTAATGTGAATAGTAAGGTTTACCATTTAAACAAGCTTTCATTCCTTCTGAATAAGTGTTAATTATACCGTAAGCTTTTGGGTTGCTTATAAGTTTTTCAAACATTAAACTAGTATTTAGTATTAATATTTTTGATTTTGTTTGATTTTTAATACTATCGATCATCTGTTGCAAATAGTAAAGCTCAACATAAATTGAAGCTAAAGCTTGTGCTTTGAAACCCGATTGAATTAAAGCAGGTGTATCCTGTATAGGTGGAAGATTTAATATGATTATATGTTTTGCTCCAAGCTTTAAAAGTTCTCTTACACCATAAACAGTCTGAGATACTGCAGTTTGTGCAGTACTCCAAATAAGTAAACCAATAGCTGTATTAAAATCTTTTGTTTGCATATATAAAAAATACATGCGGTAAAGTAAATTTGGTTCTATGCCAGCATTGATAGCATATGAAGGATTGTTTGTAAAAATTGTTTTTTCAAAAGCTATAGATTGTTTGGCTGCAACAAAAAAGTTATTTGCGCCAATCCATATACCAATTAAATCATTTGGTTTAAACTTTTTTTGATTTATAGCAAAACTTTGAATTTCTGTTAAAAAACTTGGTAATTGTGGTGTTACAAAAAAAGGCTTAAATGAACTCCAGCCAGTATTTTCTAAGTTATTATATATATTGGCTTTACCATTTAAGCCTTTTGCAGTTATTGGACCGGTAAAAGCTCCACCTACAGCATAATCATTTGAAGGTTTAAATTTAAAATGTGCAATTCGCGGAAAATCTTCTGCCCATACTGGACCATTTGAAAATTTGTTTTGATAGTATGGCGCAGGTGGTAAAAGAACACCGGTTAATCTGGGTATATTTCCATTGTCGCTTAAACTATCACCAAAAACATACCAATTACCAAGAGCACGTGCGTTTTGAAAAGTTATTAGTAATTGAAGAAATAAATATAAAATGATAATGCATTTTTTATTTCTACAAACTTTATCCATCTACAATATGCATAATTTACAACTACACTTATAAACTATTTTGACATCCAAACTCAAATTCTAAATTTCTATACTTTCATTTTTTTTAAAATTAAAAAACATAATCAACCTTTTAGGCTGGCTAAAAAGAAGTTTAGGATTACTTGTCTTTTGGTTTTGGTTTTGGTTTTTCTTTTTTCACAAAATACCTTCTTTTATTATTTCTTTACTGCTTTCTTTACTGCTTTCTTTACTGGAGCTTTTTTAACTGTTGCTTTTTTACCAACAGCTTTCTTTACGACTTTCTTTTCTGTTTTTGGTTTTTCAACCTTTTTTGTGGCAGCAAGCACAGGAGAAGCCATAAGACCCATAACTACTAAAGAAGCTAAAAGTTTCTTTAACATAAGTACCTCCTATTTGAACTTAAAGTTATATTAACTCCTTTAATGTAAAATGAAAGTAAAATCAGTTTGATTAATTTTAAAAAGTGGTTTATATCTAAAAGTTATAAACATACCTCCATTTAATTCTTACAAAAAATAGGAGCTTAGTGCTCCTATTTGTTTAAAATCACAAACTGATCATTTCTATTTTTTGCCCAGGCATATTCATTATGAGCAGGATCAACTGGCTTTAGTTTACCATTGCTCAATGTTTCAATCCTATCTGGTGATATACCATGCATTACAAGGTAGTTCTTTGCTGCATCAGCCCTTTTTTGGCCTAAAGCTAGATTGTAGGCTTCCGTTCCACGCTCATCGCAGTTTCCTTCAATCTTAATTTTGATGTCTGGATGTTTTGCCATATAATCTGCTATACCATCTAGTACTTTTGGAACATCCTGATTAATACCCCATTTGTCAATGTGAGTTAAATTATACTTGTCGAAGTTAAAATGAATGCGTTGGAAGATTTCCTTTAGCCTTTCTTCCTCGCTGACAGATGGTGTAGTGGTTGGAGATACAGCAGGTGTGCTAACAGGCTTTTGAACTTCTTGCTTTTGCGGAGCTGGCTTTTCAGCAAGAGGTTTTTTAGGTGCAGTAGAACAACCATAAGCCAAAAATGACGCACAGCAAATAGCCGCTAAAGAAATAACGCTTTTTTTCATAGATAACCCTCCACAGATAAATATCTAAAAGTTGTATTTTAGTTAAATAATCAACAAAATACAATGCTTTTTCGATTACTTTTTTGTATATTTTATTTAATAAATTGTTTATAAAAAATTAAGACTTTTTCCCGACTTCATTAAACCACTACATTTTCTCCTCTTTCTTCTTCCACAACTCAATTATCTATCCCATTCTCTCAAAAACACTTAAATGTAGTGCCTAAAAAAAATTAAAATACTTTAGAGAGTGGGTTTTAGGTGGAAAAGTGATGAAGTCGGGAGCTTAAACAATAGCTTTTTCGCCTTTTAACGACCTTATTGACTATATTAAAAACCATCGACATTTAACTAATTTTCTAGACATACACTCACGAACAACTTTTTTTATTGATTTTTGAATTATACCATTAAATTTGAAAAAAGTAAAGCTCTCAAACCTTGTGCACTGTCATTTTGAGCTCCTTGTCATCCGAAAATTGCAAGCCAAACCAGTCATCCTGAGCGTCAGCGAAGCCAGTCATCCTGAGCGTCAGCGAAGGATCTACTTTGTACCATTGCAAAGTAGTGAGATTCTTCGTCGCTTTCGCTCCTCAGAATGACAAAAGGGTGTGTCATCCTGAGCTTTAGCGAAGGATCTACTTTGTGCCATTGTACAGTGGTGAGATTCTTCGTCGCTTTCGCTCCTCAGAATGACAAAAGGGTGTGTCATCCTGAGTGTAAACGAAGGATCTACTTTGTACCACTTTAAAGTGGTGAGATTCTTCGGCCACTTACGCGGCCTCAGAATGACAAAAGGGCGTGTCATCCTGAGTGTAAACGAAGGATCTACTTTGTACCGCCTAAAAGGGGGTGAGATTCTTCGGGCGTTGCCCTCAGAATGACGAAAAAGGCGTCATCCTGAACGCATGTGAAGGATCTACTTATGGGATTCTTCGCACACTTTCGTGTGCTCAGAATGACAGACAGTTAAAAATAGCCTTATAAATACTTTTTACGCTCCAAAAAAGCAAAATATTGAAACATTTTTAAAACAAGCCTTGACATAAGAACTTATTTATTGTATCATTCACACGCTTTTGAAGACATTTTATTTGGAGCAAAGAGGTATCGCGTTAAAAGTGCTAAAAATTAAAAAAACACATTTGTTAGGCATTGGTCTTTTGGCTGCATCATTTTGTGGCTTAAGCCCAAAAGCCAACGCTATTGATTTGACACAAAGCTATTATAAAGCAATAGGCTATAATCCAAGCTATTTATCCTCTACTTATCAATATAAAGCCTCGCAAACATACAAAATGCAAGGCCTATCATACTTATTGCCACAAATTTCTCTTAGCGCTAATAGATCCAAGTACGATTTTAGAACTGCCCCATATTATTATGCAAACTACATGGCAAACACTATTTCACTTAATGCTCAACAGTATTTATTTAACCTATCAAGCTTTGCTATGTTTAAAGAGCTAAACACAAAAGCCAAGATGGGCGAATATCAATTTAAAGATGCCGACCAGCAAACTATATATAATGTTGCGCAAAGCTACTTTGATGTGCTTTCTGCATTAGACCAAATAAATCTTACAAAAATGGAAAAAAAAGCTGCACATGAAGATTTGGTTCTTGCCCAAAAATTATACAAAGCAGGTGAAGCAACGCTGGTTGATGTTGATGATGCGCAATCAAGGTACGATATTACATCGGCAAAACTAATTCAGGCTCAAAATAAACTTGATATCGCCCTTACAAAATTTAAGGCAATTATCGGTATTATGCCAAGAAGCATTTCTCCGCTTAAAGATGATATAAGTTTTAAATTTCCCACACCATCAAAATTAGATGACTGGATAGAACTGGCAAAGCAAAACAGTCCTGTAATTAAATACTACGAACAAAATGTAAATTACTATAAGCAAGATTTAACCAAAGCTATTGGCGATCAGCTGCCAAGCGTAGCGCTTATTGCAAGCTATACTTACACAAACACAAATAGCTATATACAAACAGAAACTATAAAATACGCAAGCATCGGCATACAAATAAATGTGCCAATTTTTAATGGCGGCAACTCAATAGCCAGAATTGACGAAGCCCACTATAGGGTAAAACAGGCTCAGATGGACAAAGAAAATTACCAAAACAACATTACTTCAAGCGTTACAGAAGCGTTTTTAAATTTATCAAGCGATATATCAAAAATTGACAGTTTAAGAATTGCAAAAAAAGCTGCTCAAACCGCACTAAAAGCAAATTACATGGGCCTAAAAGCCGGCATAAAAACTATTGCAGATGTGATAAATGCTCAAAAACAGCTATACGATGTAGAAAACCAACTTTTAAACGCAAAATACAGCTATATTACAGATATGTTTAAGCTAAAATATTACTCTGGCGTGCTAAGCAAAGATGACATTGATTTTTTCAATACATATTTGGCACCAAGTTCGGAGTTGATTGTTAGCAACAACTAAATAATTTCGGAGGTTTCGTGTTTTCCAGACCAAATTTTTTTGGCAGACAAAAGCCAAAAAGCCAGCTGCTGCAAGCATTAAAGCCATTTAAACAGGCATTCATTACAACAGGCATAGTAAGCGCTATAATTAATATTATAATGATAGTACCTTCAATATATATGCTGGAAGTTTATGACAGAATTTTGGTTTCAAAAAGTGTGCCGACGCTAATTTTGATTAGTTTAATGGTTTTAGGTTTTTACGCTTTTATGGGAGTTCTTGAATGGCTCCGCTCACAGCTTTTAATTAGGATAAGCAACAACATGGATGCCCAATTAAATGAAAAAGTGTTTTCTGTAGCATTTTCAAACGCACTATACGCAAACACAGGCAACCCATCTCAAGCATTCAGTGATTTTACAAATATAAGACAGTTTCTCACAGGAAGTGGTGTGTTAGCGTTTTTTGATATACCGTGGACGCCAATTTATATAATAATTCTTTTTATGATACACACAGTTATAGGCATACTTGCAATTGTGGCAAGCTTGGTAATGATGGGTATGGCTATACTTACAGAGGTTGTTACAAAAAAAGGACTTGGGGAAGCCAATAAACATTATCAAGAATCTCAGGTATTTGCAAATGTAAACTTTCGCAATGCTGAAGCAATTTATGCTATGGGCATGAAAGAAAATGTTAAAAAACACTGGTATAGCAGGTACATTAACTTTCTAAGCTACCAATCTGACACAAGCTCTAAAGCTGGAACTATTAGCGCTACAACTAAAGCATTAAGAATAACATTTCAATCCCTTTTGGGCTATGGTGTAAGTGCTTATTACGCTATACAAGGTCAACTGACAATGGGAATGATAGTAGCCTCTGCAATACTTATAGGCAGGGCATTAAGCCCTGTGGATTTGGCAATCAGCGTTTGGCGACAGTTTGTTTCTGTGCGTGAATCATACGCAAGGCTTGAAGCTATGTTTGCTCAATACCCAGAAAAGCCAAAGGGTCTCCAGTTACCTCCGCCTGTTGGCAGAGTATCTGTATCCAATCTAATTGCCGTTCCGCCAGGATCAAATTTGATGATACTAAAGAATGTAAGTTTTGAAGTTAACCCAGGTGAAATGGTCGGCATTATAGGTCCTGTAGCATCTGGTAAAACAACGCTTGGCAAAATGCTTGTAGGGATCTGGCCCCCATACAGCGGTTCTGTAAGGCTTGACGGCGCAGAAATAAGCACATGGGATAGAGAAGACTTAGGAAAATATATTGGCTATCTGCCGCAGGATGTAGAGTTGCTTGATGGCACAGTAGCAGAAAATATCGCGCGATTTGGAGAAATTGACTCCAACAAAGTTATAAAAGCTGCTCAAATGGCAGGCATACACGAGATGATTTTACAATTTGCAGAAGGCTATGACACAAAATTAGGCACAAACGGCGCAATAATCTCAGGCGGTCAAAAGCAAAGAATAGGCCTTGCCCGAGCCCTTTACAATGACCCAACACTTATAGTTTTAGATGAGCCAAACTCTAGCTTGGATGATATGGGCGAGCGAGCTTTGATATACGCTTTGTTAAATTTAAAGAAAATGAAAAAAACAGTATTTTTGATAACGCATAGAACACCAATACTTGCCATAACAGATAAAATCATACTGATGCTAAATGGCAGCGTGCAGGCATTTGGCCCATCTCAGGAAATACTAAAAGCCCTTCAAGCTGTAAACGAACAGCAAGCCCAGATGCAAGCACAGCAAAACGCTCACTTAAATAACCCAAATCAAGCGCCACAAACACCACAAAAAGGAGCCTAAAGTTATGGATTACTTGCCACCTGGTACTCAAAAATTAAATACAAACACAAAAAAAATGATGCATATAGCAATAGCAGTTGTTTTAATTTTCTTTGGAGGATTTTTACTGTGGGCAGCTTTAGCGCCTCTAAGCAGCGGTATAGTTGTGCCAGGCACAGTTGCAACAAACGCTCGTTTGAATATCATTCAAAGCCCGCAGACAGCTAAAATCAAAAGTATTCTTGTAAAAGAAGGAGAAGTAGTCAAAAAAAATCAACCGCTTATCATTCTGGATGATTCTGAAGCAAAAGCAACATACGCAAAAGCAAAAAGCGAGTATTTATACCTTTTATCAATGGAATCAAGGCTTCAAGCCCAGCTTCAAAACAGCCCCGACATTACATTTCCAAAAGAGCTTTTAGAAAACGCCCAGGATCCGTATGTTTCAAATCTTATACAAACACAAAGGCAGTTATTTTTTTCAACTATGCAAAACTTTCAAAGTCAAAAAAATGCAATTTTACAAAACACTGCTGGCTTGCAATCTGAACTATATGGTCTAAAGTTAAATGCCGATTCTTTCAAATCACAGGTAAGCATCTTAGCCCAGCAGATTTCGTCTCTAAAGCCGCTTGCAAAAGAAGGCTACTACCCAAAAAATCAGTTTTTAGACAAAGAAAGACAGTACGAAGAGCTAAAAGGCAATTTAGATAATTTGCTTGGTCAAATTGGTCGTATACAAACACAAATTGCCGAAAATAACGCAAAACTTCAAAACCTTCAAAGTCAGTTTTTAGCCGATACGCAAGGAAAACTTGCAGAAGTTGACTCACAACTGTCATCAGCAAAGTACCAGTATCTGTACTACAAAAAAATTTACGAGAGCATGACTATAAAATCTCCAATAAACGGCACAGTGCTTTACTTAACCGTGCACACCATAGGAGCAGTCGCAGCACAGGGTCAGGAATTGCTAGAAATACTGCCTATTGACTCAAAATTTATCATTGAAGCTCAGGTTGAACCGCAAGACATAGATAAAGTGCATTTAAATCAAGATGCGGATTTAAACTTTATAGCTTTCAACGTCCACACAACGCCCATAGTCCATGGCAAGGTAATTTATGTTTCTGCAGATACAATTACAACGCAAAACGCTAAAATGCCTTTCTATATCGTGCGCATTGAGTTAACTAAAGATGCCATAAAAAAATTAGCTCACAAAAAAATAGTTGCTGGCATGCCAGTGCAAGTTACTATAAAAACAGGCAAGCAAAGCATGCTTGAATATTTGTTAAAACCATTAACAGAAAATTTTTCAAAAGCGTTTAAGGAATAGCTTTTAATTATGAAAATAGCTATTGTTACGCCTTCTCCTGTACCTTTTGTGGTGGGGGGAGCAGAAAAATTATTTATGGGGCTTTTGTGGTACTTTAATAAATTAACGCCTCATAGTGTAGAGTTAATAAAATTACCCTGCAAAGACCAGCAATTCTGGTCGCTAATGGATTGCTACAAACGCTTTAGCGAGCTAAAGCTTGATTATTTTGATATGGTTATTACTACAAAATACCCTGCGTGGATGATTAACCATAAAAATCACCATTTGTACCTTCAGCACACATGCAGGGGCGTTTACGATTTGTATCACAAGCAAGCAAATATATTTGAACCACTCCCAAATTCAAAAGAACTTAAAAACCTTTACGCTATAATGAGCGACCCAAAAGCGGATTTCAATTGCCTTTCAAGTTTTTTTTCCGAGTTGTTTGGGCTTTATGAGCTAAAACACCTTAGAGAGCTATTTGTTTTTCCCGGTCCTCTTACTCGAGCAATTATACATTTTCTTGACAAAATAGCTTTGTCTCCCAAAAATATAAAAAGCTACAGCGCTATTTCATACAATGTTGCCCAAAGAGAAAATTATTTTCCAGAAAATGTTGATATTCAGATCATACATCACCCAAGTGCGCTTGATAATTTGCACTCAAAAGAATACAATTATATTTTTACTGCAAGTCGCCTGGAAGATTTAAAACGCATTGACCTGCTAATTAATGCTTATAAAAAAGTAAAATCACCTATGAAGTTTAAAATTGCCGGCACTGGATCTGCTTTTGATAAATTGAAAAACTTAGCAAAAGATGATGAAAGGATTGAATTTTTAGGCTTTATATCCGACGATCAAATGATTGAGCACTACAGCAGAGCGTATTTTGTGCCTTATGTGCCATACGACGAAGATTATGGTTTAATCACACTTGAAGCTATGCAATCCCAAAAAAGTGTTATTACCACAACTGACGCTGGAGGGACAAACGAGCTTGTCCAAAATGGTTTAAACGGTTTTATCGTACCCCCAACGCAACAAGACATTGCACAGGCTATGCAAACTCTTATAGAAAACCCGGAACTAACGCTAAAATTAGGAAAAAACGCAAAAAGTTCAACAGATTACATAAATTGGCAAAACACAATTTCCAAACTTTTAAAAGAATCTTTACCTTCAAAAATGATAAGCATACCAAAAAAGCCTAAGATGCTTGTATTATCTACTTTCAGCATTTATCCAGCCGTTCAGGGTGGTCAAAAAAGAATTTATAACATATACAAACAGCTATCGAAGCGATTTGATGTGGTGCTCATTAGCCTGACCAGCAATCCTTCACAAGCAGGCGTAAAACATATATCGGCTAACTTTAAAGAAATAGCGATTCTCAAATCAAAAAAACACCTTGAGCATGAAAAAGACATTGCTTTAATGCTTAATTTTAATGCCATAGAAGATATTGCTGCAATAGAAGGCTATAAATATACGCTTGAATTTTTAGAAGCCATCAGAAAACATGCTCTTGATGCAGATGTGGCTGTTTTAGAGCATCCCTATCTTTATTATGCATTTAACGAATTTTTTAGAGGCAATGTATTTTATGATGCTCACAATGCAGAGTACATAATGAAAGATATAGTTTTACCACAAAGTGCTCACAAACAGGAATATTTAGCAAAAGTTTACGATATAGAAAAAAACTGCGCAACAAATTCAAAGTATGTATTTTATGTTTCTGATCATGATCTGGATTTTTTTGTAAACAAATACAATCTAAATAAAAATAAACTCTTATCTGTACCAAACGGCGAAGATTTTAAATATGCTGCTTCAAAAACTTTAAACCCATCAGATAGGTCTAAACTTAAAGCACAGCTTGGCCTGGATAAAAAATGCGTAGTTTTTTCAGGTTCGTACCATTCACCAAACATTGACGCTCTAAGATACATAGAACAATTTGCCTTTCAACTAAACGACATTGTTTTTTTTATTATAGGTTCTGTTTGCAATGCCTTAAAAAAAGATTTAGAAAATATTGTCCCATTAGGTATCGTTAGTGAAAACGAAAAAGCTCTTGTGTACAATATCTCTGATCTTGCGCTAAATCCTATCCTAAAAGGCGCAGGCAGCAATATTAAACTTATAGATTATGTAGCTTTTAGCGTAGCCTGCCTTACAACACCAACAGGCAAAAGGGGCTATGATATAGAAGGTTTATTTACGCAAGATATTGATAACTTTTCTAACAAAATAAAAGAACTGTTATCTTCTGACAAAGATAATCTTGAAGAATCAGCAAAAAAAGCCTTTGAGTCTGCTTCAAAAAAATTTGACTGGTCTGTTATTGTATCAAAATTATTTAATGTTATTTGTTGATAGTCAAAGGCTTATGGGCTATCAAAGCTAAATCCCTTGGTGCTTTTATATAATCATCAAGCGTATCAAATTTATAGCTTTTAAATGGTATGAGTTTTTGAAATTCTGTTACAAAAAAACATTCTGCATTTAAAAAACCACCATATCTCACCAAAAATTCCAGTGTTTCTGGATGAATATGGCTTATATGCGAAAAATCCCTAAAAAAATCATAAAAACCAACAAAAATGTTTGCAATGTTTGGTGTCTCAAAAATTAAAACACCGCCTGGCTTTATTATGCGGTAAGATTGCCAGATCAGGTTTAGAATCCCTTTAAAGTCTATATGCTCTATAAAATGAAATGCGCTTATGCCGCATGCAGAATTGTCAGGCTGAGATTGCAAAAAATCAAATGCATCGCCATATACTGCATTGAGCGATTTATCCTTGCATAACAAAACATTAAGTTTATTTGCATCAACGCCTATAGGATTTAGACCATTTTGAGCTAAAAGCTCAAGCCACTCGCCTCTTCCGCACCCTAAATCAATAAACCCTAAATCTTCAGTTTTGTTTGCAGCTTCAAGTGCAGATGGCAGATACACTTCTAATTTTTTCTTTACCTGATGCTCGCTACCGCGAAACTCAGATTCAAAAGCAACATATAAGGCATCAAGACTATACCGGCTTGGATTATCAATGTCTGGTGCATTTTGCTTTAAATATTGAATTTGCGAGTTATTATTTAAAATCTGATTTAATTTTAGATTTAAAATTGCGTATCTGTTTTCAGATATAGCTTTTAAATCGCTAATCTTTTGTTCTAACTCTGCAATTTTTTCTTGGTTTTGGCTGTAAATACCATGCACTGATTCTGCTAATTTATCTACCTGTATTTGAAAGTCTGATTTTGTGCTTTCAAGCTTTTGTTGTGTAAAAAATTTAAAAGATTCAAAATCCTGCTGGATATTCAAGACAGCGTATCTTGTATTTGATAATTTAACAAGCGCTTTAAAAAATCTAACGATTTTACTAAAAAGATTATTTTTTGATTGTGTCTGAATCTGCAAGCTATTTGATTGAGTTTCTATAGCAAATGTATTTGATAATGCTTTAATTTTTTTTGCAATATTATTCTTATCAATCATGTTATCAACCAAAAAAGCCCTTCCAGCTGGAAGGGCTAATAGAACTTTTTTGAAAACTTAAAAGTTAAGCGAAAATTAGCTTTAAGCTATTTGAACTGCGTGATACTGTGTGCCGTTTACGCTTGCTGTTGTTACACTCTTGCCATCTGCGCTAGCTGTGCCAATCAAAACTACAATATCATCATTTATTGTGTTTATGCTTGCGCCTGTATCAACGATGTAATGATTGCCGTTATAAGTAAACTGATACAGCGTATTGGCATGGCCAAGCCCGTTAACATATTGTAGGTCAGCAGCAGGAAGAAGAGGGCTTGTACTACTTGTTACTGGGACTGTGACTGTGCTAATAGTGCTATATGGTGATCCCGCGCCAAATCCTACAGCATTTGTGTCAAACAGAAGGTAATCGTTTCCATGATTGGCACCAGCAGTAAAGTAATCCACTAAGCCGCCTGAGAGGTTGCCGTATTGAGCATTGTGAACATCAAAGTAGATATTGACTGTGCCACCATTAGTGCTGGTACTGTCTTTTAAACTCATAGTTGTGTTTGTAGGTGCTATAAACAAATTGTTAAGCGTACCTAAACTATTATTTCCTCCTGATGTTGCTGTTGCTGTCTTATCAACTATGTTTAAATGACCAGTTTGATAATCATTTAATGTCTGGCTTGCGCCACTGAATTGGCTTGCATCAAATACATTTGTGATATTTGTTTTTGTAGTAAGTAAGTAAAAGAAACCTGATAAACTACTTATATTTAAATCATAGTTTCCGCCAATTTTAACAGTATGTGCAGTTGTACTGCCATCACTGCTAGAAGTGCCTGCATAGTTCCACGTAGTAATTACATTTCCACTAGTTCCGCTACCATAGGAGTTCAATACTACATTGTCAAAACCAGTGGTGCTACTTGTTGTATTTGTATTGAGCGTGTTAATGGTTAAGCCTGGATTTGAGCTATCACCTATATTTAGATGCAGTATCTGATTTGCGCCAGAAGCTGATAGGGTATCAGTTGCTCCTGCTGCGCCATTAAGAATATTTACAGTATTGCTGCTTGTTAGGCCTGAAATTGTGTTTGAAGCTGTATTGTCAATATTATATGTTTTAATGGAAGTCAAAAGATTACCGCTAATATTAGAACCACCAGCACTCAATATATCCAGTGTATGGAAACCAGAAAATGTATTATTTATAGCCTTTGTCAGTGAACTAGCGTTGCTGTCTATTGTTGTGCCAGCATTACCATCATTTATGCCCAAAATATTGTTTCCGCTTCCTGGTGTTATTGTGCCAAATTGTGTGCCAGATAGCTGGCTGCTGCTGAAAGCAAGCTCTGTTGTTGGGCTTGTGCCGCCAGTAAATGTAAAGCCGGAAGCTAAAGTTGGCCCTGCAAAGTTTAGGTACAGATTAGCAGTATCACTTGCTGCATTTACTGTAGCAAGATTGGTTAAGCTTGTATTAGACAAATCCAGGTGCACTTCAGCTGCGCCTGAAATGTTTAGTGTCGTAAGAGCGCTAGCGCCATAAATACGAGTGCCAAATTGACTAATGATATCGTTATTCAACGAAGCATTTGCGGCACCTGAGATATTTAGTGTGGTAAGTTTGTCGTCTGAGATTAAATTATTCACATAGTTTTTGCCTGAAACATTTAGATTCAGCGTGGCAATATTAGTTGTATTTAGAGTATCACCTGATGCTGATTTACCGATTGTATTGATAGTTAAATTCTGCGTTGAAGGAGCTGCGTTAGGGTCGTTGGCAAGAGTGTAAATAACACTGCCAGAATCATTTGCAAGCACTACATTGCCTATTGTGCCAGAAAGGTTAATAGCAGAATTTGCGACAGCATTATTAATTGTAGCGTTTTGACCGTTTAGTGTATACGTTACCCCTACCGCTGAATTAGGATAATTAGAAGTCAAATTTAAAATTCCGCTTGTATTGCTAAAGTCAAGACCCTTTTTATCATTGTAAATATCTACATATTGTATGTTTGTTAAGCTCACGTGGTTAAGCGAAAAAGAAAAAGCACTGTTTTGATCATTACCATAAATCTGTAAAGTATTTTTTGAAGTTGCTGGAGCTGAAGCTGTATCACCTGGCTGGATAGTAGCAACATTAGGAATATTATTATTTAATGTGCCTTCAAACATATTTTCAGCACCGCTTCCTTGCAGGTGATCTATGCCTGTTGTAAACTCGTAGTAGTTTGTTAAAGAAGTCTGGACTATAGGATCCGTAGGCTGTGCAATATTCTTTGCTATATAGTAAGTAGTCTGGTTTTGTGTATACAGTGTGGAAGGATCGGCAGTTACACTAGACAAATAGGATTTTGCAGCAGCAATATCTGCATCGTTATAGGTTGCTGTAAGCTGGCTTGCGCTTCCTGTGTCTAGTAAGGGATCAATCGCCTGTGTAAACTGCATGGCTGCTTTGAGTTTGTTTTGTAGCATAATGGCATCGTTTCCTTGAGCACCGTTTAGGATGTTTAATGCTATTGTGCCTGGTGTAAATGTGCCATTGTTAAAACCATTTTCATAAAAAGCCAAACCTTGCGGATCCGGAGCTCTGTTAAATAAAGCCTGATAAATTTTTGTAATAACTTCCTCGATCTTTGCGCTGCCGTAATTGGCTTGGGCTTCAGGAGAATTGGCAAAAGCATTTATAATCTGTGGTGTTAAGCCTCCTTGAGCAGCTGCCATTTGAGACCAATAAATTAGACCTGCCGGATCAGCTGGCCTTTGATAATAGGCAATGTACAAATCTTGAACCTGATTAAAATAATCCGTAAAAGCCATAAAAGAACCTCCTCACAAAATTTTTTAATTAGAAAATAACTTTACTTTGCAACCAAAACCGTTAAGAGTGCATCCAATACTACACCTCCTATTATTAACTTGATAACAATCCACCTACCAACTTTAATACGCATCCATAATTTACTCACCCTTATTTACATAGTAACAAAAAAATTCACAAAGTCAAGTCTTTTTTATAAAAAAAATTCGATTTAATAATTTAACCGCAGCTTTTTTGCAAAATACCAGGCGATGATTAGCCTATTATTGCAATAAATTTACTTCACACAAAGCCATTCAATGTTTATTTGAGAACACACATTGTTGTTTGTGCGCATCAAAAAAGGCAAGTCTTGCTGTTTTATCTCGCCTTTGTTTAGCTTATCTATGTAGATAGGATCCAGTATATAATTGTAGGATAAAATTTTGAAATTTACACCCAAATAAATCCCAAGCGGTGTATTTGCCCATTTGTTTGCAATCCACTGTTTGTTTAACTCTTGATCAAACATTTGTAAGCCTTCTACAGTAATCGGCCTTACATGCGTTGGATCTGTAAGAAAATTATCATGTCTTGGGTGGGGAACGCGTATATGAATAATAGCGCCATTGATACAAATACGCCAAATTTCTTTTATTATCGAAAGATACACGCTAGTTTGCTGGCCTAAATGTTCCAAAACATGATTTAGCAAAATTTCATCTACACTTGAGTCTTCAAAAGGCCAAGGTACTTTTTCTAAATCCCATACAACGTCAGGGTTAACAGCTTCCACAAAATCTACATTGACAAAGCCGTCTAATTTTTTATCGCCGCACCCAAGGTTTAATTTTATACTCATTTGTAATCCGTGTAAGATTTTTCTTCTTTTATGGTGCTGTTTAACCTATCATTTATACGTCTTTTTATGCTGTAGCGCAGGTCATTTTTTATATAAACGCTTCTTGCAAGCTCAATAAACCCGCTGTCAAACTGCTTTTTTTTCTCCAATTGCCTGATGGCATCTTCTATGTCCCATAGTTCCTCGTTTACTTTTTTTAACTCTTTTATATCGTTTGTTAAGCTTTCTTGCAATTGCAAAACTTCCGTTGCTTTTAATAGCTCATCAAGCTCAAACTTTATGTTTTTTAACTTCTGCTCGTCTTTAATACGCTCAAGCTTTATCTGCAATATTGTAATTTTATCAAATACTTCTCCCCACGAAACGCTAATTTTGGGTGTTTGGTACATTTTCTTCTCCGTCTAAGTTTATTTTTAAAAAGCCGTTTACCGTTATGTTTTTGCTTTTTGGCGTGGCCAAAACAAAAAATTGTTGAGAGTTTTGCTCAATCTCCAAAGCCCAAAAATCATACAAATCTTTTACCAGACTGCACGCTACAGCTATATTTTGCTTTGCTATAGGCCCAAAGGCTATAAATGGCTTGTGTGTGTTTATAGTTAGCATTGCGCCTTTTATGCTATTTGCAAAATCCGACGGAGCACACAGTGCAATCATATTGCAGTAATCAAGGTTTAGGCTATCTATTGTCTGCAGATTAATACTTACAAGCCTCGGCACATTGCCTATAGCAAGCGGGTCGCTTTCACTTTGAGGGTCAAAATCAATAACATTTATTTTGTTTATCTGGTGGGCGCATGCAGACTCATAGGCGTAGATATTTTTGCAGCCATTCATTGCAAAACTGCCGCACAATGCCTGAAATTTTAACCTTCTTGGCTCAAAAGCTATGACTTTGCCAAAAAATGCGCATATTTTGGATGCTGTTATATAGACTTTTGTATCAAGCATAGCTCCTACAAAAATACTGCCTTGCTTTAAAAGGAGTGAAATAGAATTTAAAAAATTTTGAGTTACCTTTGAGTATAAGTTGTTTGGCTTTTCCCTGATAAAGCCTATCGTATCAGCCACATTGCAAAAGGATGGCAGTTTTAAATCACCTGTTATTTCAATGCGTGGTTTGCTTGGCGAAACTTCACTAAACTTTTTGTACAGTTTTTCATAGACAGTTTTTGTGCTTAGAGTGCGCCACGATTTTTCATAGGTTGCCTCTATTTCTTTGTACTCTTCATCTGAAACCTTAACTTTACCGTAGGCAGGCAGATTTTTTGCATTGTCTAATTCTACAAAATCCACCGTAGGATAGTTTGTGAAACACGAAGCACCGATAGAAGATAATAGTGCCACGCAGGGCTTATCGCAGGCATCAGCAAGGTGCATGCCAAAACTATCAATACTAATAATGCCGTCTACTTGGGCACATAAAGCTTTGAATTTTTCGGGGTTATCAATTTTGCCTTCTAAATCCAAAAGCCTTGGGTGTTTTATGTTTAACGTGCTGTCAACTATTAAAGTACAATCCTTTGCAATGGCTAAAAAGTTTCTTGCAAAAGGCGCTGCAATGTGCTTTGGGAAAGTCCTCAAAGGCACAGATGCTTTATGCACAAAAAGGATTTTTTTACCTTTTATATCTTTTAAAAGCTCCTGCACAGACAAATTTGCAAGATAGTGTATTGTAGTACTGTTTCGTTTTTTGCTTTTATCTATACTATCTGGATCGAGCCCAAACCACCACAAATACCAGTCGAATCTATTGGAAGTATTGTAGTTTGGCAAATTTATAAGGCCAGTTGTGTCAAAATATGCATCATATGCGCCTAAATCAACTAAAGATAAACCAGCAAAGTATATATTTTCAATGTAGGGTTTACTTGATAGTATATAGGCATTGTATGGGTTTGCATCTATACCAAGCAGGATATCAACGCTAAAACTGCCAATTTCATCTTTTAAAACTTTTGCTACATGATCAAATGCATTTATGCCAACAAGGCTATCGCCCAGATTACCGCCAAAGCCATTTACAATCAAAAACCTGTAGTGATTTCTGTTTGGCTTTTTTGCTTTTAAAACGCTTAACTGAGCGCCCAGGCAAAACGGCTCACTATGCGTGTAAAACTTATTTGCAAAAGCAATATTGTAAGATACTCTGCCAATTTTAAGTGGGGCATTTGGCCAGGAAAGCAAAGCTGATTCATTGTAGGCTGTAAGTTCTTTCAAAGATGCTTCTATATCAAGCTCTTTTAGATAATCAAGCAGATACTTTGCCTCGCCAATGTTGTTAATTATTATGTTTGAAACATCTGGTTTATCAACAGGGCTTTGCCTGTAAAATCTTATATACTTTGGTGTATCAACAAGCGTGTCTTTTTTTGCTAAAAAGCCTTCCATAGATACAGGTTTATATCATAAAAAAAATTTTTTTTCAAATATATACTTTTTGTTGACAAACAAAACCCATTTTTTATAAAATTCTTAAAAAAATTTCATTATTGGAGGCTTTTTATGAATTCATCGCCACAAGACTTAGTGCAAGAGCTCTATATTGCTGCATACGGCAGACCAGCAGACCCGGCTGGACTTCAGTATTGGACTAATGTGCTAAACCAAAACGGAAACAATATAGGCGCCATTGTGTCAAATTTTACCAATTCTACAGAAGCCAACAACCTATACGGCACAATTAGCTCAAGCAATCTGCCAACCGTATTAAACAATATTTACGAAAATTTATTTAACAGACCTATAGATCAAGTCGGCTTACAATATTGGGAAAATACATATAACCAATACCATATGAGTGTTGGAGATCTTGCCTATGATATTATGCAAGGCGCTCAAAATTCTGATGTTACTGTAATTAACAATAAAATTGCAACGGCCCAAACTATCACAAACTATTTAGCAAGCAATCCAAATATCAGCATAACACAAGGAGAGGTTCCTTTGCTTGATAATTTTTTGAAATCTGTATCTACCAGTGTGCCTTCATTAAACGATATACAAAACTTTTTAAATAATATGAACAATCAAAACACTATTCAATCTTTGTATATGGCATTCTACGATAGACCGGCAGATCCAGCTGGTTTGCAATATTGGTCAAATGTGCTATCTCAAAACGCAAACAACATTAATGCTATACTGCCTTCTTTTGCCAGTTCTCAAGAATCAGCTACACTCTATGGCAACGTCCCGCCTACACCGGATTTAAACACTTTGATAAATACAACGGATAATTATGTTAACACTTTTTTTACTATGAACGGTTTAAATGCACCAAACCCGCAAGGTTTAAACAATGCTATTATAAGCTATTATCAAGACTATGCTAATGGGAATTTAGCAGATGTAAATAATGATTTTAATAACATAATAAGCCAGATTGATAATATAATGATTTATGCAGCAAACCAAAGTGGAATAAAGCTTACGGTAAATGATTTGCAACCGATAAATGCCTTATTACAAAATGTAAATCAAAGTGATCAATTGCCATCAGAAAGCAACTTTATAAATGCGTATGATTCATTTTTCATAAATGTAGCAAATACTAATAATAAGCCTATAAGCAACAGCGATTTATCAAGTATAAATAGTGCTCTTGATAGCTATTATCAATCTACATTTCCAGCAGCCCAACAACAGATAAACTCTATTGACAACATTATTGACAACATGATAAATACAATATACCAGAATTTATTCGACAGAAGCCCGGATCAAAGCGGTCTGTTATATTGGCAAAATATTTACACACATACGCCAAATATGAATCCTGGGCTTTTAGCATACGATATTTTACACAGTGCCAGTGGCTCTGATTTAAATACCATACAAGATAAAATTGCTATAGCAAATGAAGCTACGCTTTTATACCAAAACAATCCTACTGCCTACAACAGCTCAACAGTAAAAGGTTTAATTAGCGGCTCTACTTTGCCTTCCATAAGCGATGTTGCAAATATATTAAATTTACCAACAACGAGCATCAATACAGGCTCAAGTAGTATAGGTACTTCAAGTAGCAGCACACCCTTTACAATACCATACCCTGGCGGATTCTTTCTGATGAATTATCAAAATGGAGTTGTTTTTTCTGATTCAATTAACCCAAATAACTCAGCAACAACAAATATAATCAGCATTCAAGATTCTGGAAATTTTCTAACGGATTTAAATACGGCAATTGCCAAAACCACACCTACAAATCCATACTCATACTTTATATATGAAGGCCAAACATATATTGTTGACCATGGTTATACAGATGCTGGGTCTACTACTTTTAGTGGCGGCGTAGATGCAGAAGTTGAAATAGTTGGCTCACATATACCTAACCCAACTGTTGTAGGAGGGCATGTTACTTTTTCTAGTTAATTTTTTGCCTTGCCATAATGGCAAGGCTTTTTAGCTTAAAAAGTTTTTTAATTTATCACACAGCATTTCTAAAGACTCATCCCAGCTTAATAAAGAGGGAGTTTCTTTTTCTTTAACATTGTGTGGCTGCTTTATAAAAAATTTTATTTTGTTAATTAAATCATTTACATCATATGGTTTAAAGTATATTGGGTAAGCACCACCTAGTTCTCTAAAAACTTCTATATCACTTGCAATAATTGGTTTTTTGTATTGCATAGCTTCCACCAAAGGCAGTCCAAAGCCTTCTCTTTGAGAAGCAAAAATGAGCGCTTTAGTATTATTGTATAAAAAATTCAACTCACTATCATTGCAATTGTTAAACATAAATAGCTTTGTATTGTAATATGGGGAACTTAAGATACGATTCAATAAATTCTGGCTTTCACAAGCATACTTTCCAACAATAACCAACGCATCACTAAAACCATTATTCCACAGGTATTCAAAAGCTTCAACAACAATACTTTGACCCTTTCTTGGCTCAATTGTACCTACAATAAGAAAATATGGATTTTTTATAATCTCGGCAATATCAGATTGAATTGATTCGTCTTCTTTAGATTTTGGCAAATCTGCGCCTAGATAAAAATATTCTATTGGTTTATTAATTTTTTGTGATTTTAAATAGTTATCAATATTTATTTGCTCACTTTTTGAGATAGTAATATAAAAATCTGTATATTTGATAATCTTATTAAAACTCTTTTCAAAAGCATTAACCAGAGTATCAATTACTATTTCTTTGTTTGTTATTGGTATTATATCATATACCAGATAGGCAACTTTGCCACCCTTTTTTTTTAATTTCTTTTGGATTTTAAAAAAAAGTTTATTTTCAGTATAAGTAATTTGCCAAAAAGCATCAATTATAAATAAAAAATCGGTTTCATTCATTATTAGCGTATTTTTTTGGTAAAATATAGAGCTAATAAAATCTACCAAAAAATTTTTAATAGGGTGGTAGATACAACCATAATAAAAATCCCACAATGTTTGAACAATATTATATGTAATCTCATTTTTATTTTTTAGATAAAATTTAACTTTCTTTTTAAAACTTGTCTTGTTGGTAATATTGGTAATATCTGATGGCAGGGATGAAAGGAAATTTTCTATATTGATGTAACCATATTTTGTTAAAATCACTGGAACCACAGATACTCCTAATTTTTTTTCCATTAAATCAGTTCTCGACACAATGTTACGCACTACTCTTTGAATACCGGTTTGCAAATTATATGTGTAAGTATCAGAGCAATCAATTAAAATTCTTTTAACAGCCATAATTTACCTATTGATTATTTTATTTTATCCTTTTTTAGATCAGCTTCCATCATAATCTGCACTAATTTATCAAATTTTGTATTTGATTGCCATCCTAATTTTTCTTTTGCTTTTTGTGGATTGCCAATTAAGAGCTCTACTTCTGATGGTCTGTAGAAATCTTTTGATACTTCTACCAATACTTTTCCAGTCTTTTTGTCTATACCTTTGGAAGCAATGCCTTCTCCAGACCATTCTATGTTAAAACCTGCTATTTCAAATGCTTTTTCCACAAATTCTCTTATTGTGTGCGTTTCACCCGTTGCAAGGACATAATCGTCGGGTTTGTTCTGCTGAAGCATAAGATACATACCATATACATACTCTGGCGCATAGCCCCAGTCTCTTTTTGAATCAAGGTTGCCAAGGACAAGTTTATCCTGCAGACCACGCTTTATGCGAGCTATGGCATATGTGGTTTTCCTTGTTACAAATTCAAGACCTCTTAGCTCTGATTCGTGGTTAAACAGTATACCGCAGGCTGTAAACATATTATAGGCTTCTCTATAGTTTACGCTTATATAGTGCGCAAAAACTTTGGATACCGCATAAGGGCTTCTGGGATAAAAAGGTGTGTTTTCTGTTTGAGGAATCTCCCTTACTTTGCCAAACATCTCTGAAGTAGATGCCTGATAAAACTTTGTGTCTGGTTTTATATCTCTTAGTGACTCAAGCAGTCTTAAAACACCTATTGCGTCAATATCTGCTGTTAGTATCGGCTGTTCAAACGATACACCTACAAAGCTTTGTGCTGCCAAGTTATACACTTCATCTGGCATGATTTTTGATATCACATGGCGGATGTTCGTAAGCTCTAAAAGATCCATATAGATAATTTCTACATCCTGCTCTATACCAAGCTCTTTTAGCCTCCAGTTACCAGAATCACCGCTGCGTCTGTCTGCGCCGTATACCTTGTAGCCTTTTTCCAGCAAAAGCTTTGCAAGATATGCGCCATCTTGACCTCTAATGCCTGTTATCAGTGCTTTTTTCATTAAATGCCTCCAAATTTGTTCTTAGTTGATTATATAAAATTAGAGTTTTATCTATTAGCTGAGTGGCTGAGTCGTCCCATGTTGTAAGTTTTATAGTTTGCGTTTTGTCAGCTGGGGGTTTTACGTTATTTATTGCATAAACTAAACTCTCAATGCTTGAAAGATTAAAATATGCAGGATAATTGCCGCCTATTTCTCTAAAAACATCAATATCGCTTGCAATCACAGGCACATTGTAATACATTGCCTCTGCCAAAGGCAAACCAAAACCTTCTATAGTAGAAGCTACAATTACTGCAGCTGCATTTTTATATAAATAAGAAAGATCTTCATCGTTTAAAAAGTTAAACATAAAAAGATTTTTATTGTAATATTTTGAAGATTTAATCCTTTTTAAGGTATTTTCGCATAACCAGCCGATTCTGCCTACTATAACAAGTTTTTTTGATAAATCATTTTCCCATATCTTTTCAAAAGCATCTAATACAAAGTCATGGTTTTTTCTGGGTTCCAGCGTGCCTACCATAAGAAATATCTTAGAATTTTTAACAATGTCTTTAATGTGTTCATTGTGATTTACTGATTGTGTTAATGGTTTTATATCACTCCCCAAACTAAATACATCTATGAGTTTTTTTGAAATTCCACTAAATTCATTTTCGCTTAATTTTTTTATTTGATACACATTTGCATGAGATGTTGTAACAATTGCGTCAAAAACATCAGTTTTTTTAAAATTTGCTTTAAATTTTTTTGGAGTTTGATCTCTATAATATTTTGGAAACATTAATGGTATAATATCGTAAATCAGCAATATAAAAAAAATGCCAAATTGCTTTTTGTATTTTATAATAGCCTCAAACAACCCAAGCTCCCAAAAAACATCAATTCCAAGAATAATATCTCCTTTTTGAGGAACTATTGGGTTAGCTTTAATTGAAGGTTTTGCAAAAAATAAAAAAAGCCTTCCATATAAATTTTTAGCAAAAAAATAAACTTTTGAAGGTAGGATTTTTGACAGCAAAACTTTTGCCTTTAAAACTTTTGGGTCTGGTTTTTTATTTAGCAAATCTTCTTTGGATATCGGTATGAATTGGCCTTCTTTTAAAATAACGGGCGTGCACTTTATACCAAAATTAGTTTCAATATAATCTACCCGTGCAATTATATTTCTTACCACTCTTTGAATACCGGTATTTAATCCTGTGTAGTAAGTAGCTGTGCAATCTATAAAAATGTTTTTAGGCTTTTCCACTTTAACACCGCAATTTACCAAATCAAAAAACACAATAAATCAACTGAGTATAAACTAAACAAACGGCGTTTGTCAAGGGATGGAATTCTTCGGGCGTTGCCCTCAGAATGACGGGGGGTGGGCCATCCTGACTCTCTCCTGTCAGTCATCCTGAGTGTAAACGAAGTTAGTCTTCCTGAGTGTAAACGAAGGATCCACTTTGTGCCATTGCAAAGTTGTGAGATTCTTCGCTTCGCTCAGAATGACGGTAGAGTCAGTCATCCTGAGTGTAAACGAAGTCAGTCATCCTGAGTGTAAACGAAGGATCTACTTATGAGATTCTTCGGCCACTTACGCGGCCTTTAGAATGACGGGTATAGTGACTAATTGAAAAAATCAATTTACAATAAATCAAATCTATATATAATGTTTTTTAGCATGGTAATAAAAGGTGATGCGTGAGTCAAAAATTATCAGCCATTAAAGAAGGCTTCAAAATACCCATCCAGTACAGGCACTTAATATGGATTTTAGCTTTAAAAGAGCTTAAAATCCGATACAGAGGATCCGCATTTGGTTTTTTTTGGTCTATATTAAACCCTCTGCTTTTGTTATTGATATATGTTTTTGTTTTTACTGTTATATTTAAAGCATCCGCTAAAGCCTACCCAGTGTATTTGTTTGTGGGTCTTTTGCCGTGGAACTGGTTTGCTGGCTCTATAAATGAGTCTACAATGGCTATCGTAAGCTCTGGGGCATTTGTAAATAAATCTACGCTTCCATCCGAAATCTTAATAATGGTAAAAGTATTATCAAACTTTATAAATTATGTTTTGTCTTTGCCTGTGCTACTTTTATTTATAATTATTTTCGGTGTTTCAATAGGCTTGCCTTTGATTGTATTTCCTGTAATTGTAATTATTCAATTTTTAATTACCTGTGGAATTGGTTTTTTTGTAGCAACCTGGGAAGTCTACTACAGGGATATGCAACATATTGTAATGAATTTATTGCAATTTTTATTTTTTGGTATGCCAATTATGTATTTTGAGCAACAGCTACCCCTAAAAGCCCAAAAACTCATTTTTTTAAATCCGCTTGCTTATTTGATTAAATCTTATCAGAGTATTTTTTACTACAATTGGTTTCCAAAACCTTTTTATCTGGCTTTACTTGCTTTAGTAGCTATTGTTGTATATACTCTGGGGTTTTTATATTTTAGATCACACAAAGAGGAGTTTCCAGAGTTAGTATGAGTATATATGCCATAGAAGTATTGCATCTTACAAAACGATTTAAAGTCGTTGAATACAACCCCACTTCTATAAAAACTAAATTTGTAGGTTTTATTAAAAGCGGTTTTAAAAGAAAAAAAAGGCCAACAATAACTGTGCTTGATGATATCTCGTTTTCAATAAAAAAATCTACAACATTTGGTATAATGGGTAGAAATGGTGCTGGCAAAAGCACACTTTTAAAGCTAATCTGTGGCATTATAACACCAACTAGTGGTACAATTATAAGAAACGGAAAAATTGTGCCACTTTTAGAGCTTGGTGCAGGCTTTCATCCAGAACTTACTGCAAAAGAAAATATACTAATAAACGGACTTATGCTTGGGCTATCTAAAAAAGAAATAGAGGCAAAATACGATGAAATACTTGATTTTGCAGAATTAAGCCATGTAGCAAACGAACCATTGCGTACATTTTCATCTGGTATGTATATAAGACTTGCTTTTTCTGTAGCAATAAACATAAATCCTGATATTGTAATACTTGATGAAATAATGGGCGTAGGCGATCAATCCTTTCAGAAAAAAAGTTCTGAAAAAATATTAGAGTTCCAAAAAAAAGGTAAGACATTAATCATAGTTAGCCATGATCCTGATTTAGTTGAAAAAATATGCGATGAAGCCATGCTTATAGAAAAAGGTAAAATTGTAGAATTAGGAAGCCCTGCAATTGTAGCAAAAGCTTATAGTGCTATGTTAAGTTAATCATGAATGCATTTTTGTTTTTTGCTTTTTTGGCGAAAAAGAATAGTCATCCTGAAGCGATAGCGAAGGATCTACTTTGTACCACTTTAAAGTGTGAGATTCTTCGGCCACTTACGCGGCTTCAGAATGACGAAAAAGGCGTCATCCTGAAGCGTCAGCGAAGGATCTACTTATAAGATCCTTCGCACGCTTTCGCTCCTTACAATGACAATTGTTTGACATAAAATTGTTTATTCTATAATATATTTTCTAGAAAATGGCGGCTTTGCTGAATGAAGGACTTTTATGAAACAATCTTATTTTAACAATATTGAGTTTCCATCAGTTGATTATATTGGCAAAAAATTTATTTTTGTCAGTGCATTTTTATTGACAATAGGCATTACTACATCAATAGCTATTACAAATATTGCTTTAACAATAGGTTTTGTAGGTTTGCTTATTTTAGCTTTATCTAAAACCTTTAGTTTCGAAAAAAAAGACATACCTATTGGCTTACTTTTTTTACAAAACCTTTTATCTATTTTTGGTATAAATGTAAAAAATAGCTTTACAAATTTAAATCCAGTGCGTTTATTTTTACCTTACTTTATACTCAGTAGGCTTAGCGAAAAACACAAATTTATTGTAAATTTATTGGCTCTTGTGACTATTTTTACATCAATTTGCATTATGGTAAAAGCTTTCTTTAATTTTGAAATACAGGATATTTTTTCTGCGCGGCATATATATTTTCATTATCCGCCGATTCAAGCTGGAAGCTTGTGGTCAACAAGTTTTTTAGCAACTGGCTCTATTATGATGATGCTTGCTTTGCTTTTTGTAACATTGAGCTTTTATTATAAAAGTATTTTTTATTATACAAGCGCAGCTTTTGCTTTTTTGTCTTTGTTTTTTATTCGAGAATTATCAGCTATGCTTGGCTTGTTTATTGGTATTATGCTAATACCGTTTTTTATAAAAAAAATCAAAAAAAAGAATTTAATATTTTTTTATACAATAATTATAATTGCTTTTATAATTTTATTTGAAGCAAGCCCTGTAAAACAAAAAATCATCAATGCAGTACATTATCATAAAAATACAAGCATATTATTAAGGTTTGCTCAGTGGGATGCTGCTATAAAAGCAATACAAAAGCAAAATCTAAAAACAATAATGTTTGGTTTTGGGCTAAATAATGCAGATAAAGCTATATTGCCATATAAAATTGAAAGTTTTAAAAATATATGCAATAAATATTCGACACATTGTAGCTCATATACTCAATTAAACGGTATTGGTTATATGGATAATCTTTATTTCCAGACACTTATAGATTATGGAGTAATAGGAGAATTATTATTGATTTTGTCTTTTTTTATAATAATTAGAAATAACTTAAATGCTCAAACCATATCAAAATTTGCAACAGCTTTTAATAAAGCTACAACCATAGCATTTGTTTCTTTTATAGTTTCGTCTTTCTTTTTTAGTGCTTTTTTGTACATAGATATGTTTTACTTTTTAATGTACATTCTGGGTCTTAATGAGTCAATCAAAATGTGGGATTCATCTGATATAATAAATAAAATTAAGTTGATGTAAATATTGCAGAGTGAGATTCTTCGCTAACGCTTCAGAATGACAAGAGGGGTCAACCCTTTACAAACTTTCAAAAAACTGCTAACTTTTCCTTTATGAAAAGAGGTTTTGTATATATTATGACAAACAAATACAATAGTGTATTATACACTGGTGTAACAAGCAACCTGGCCAAAAGAGTATATCAACACAAGAATAAAACAATTGAAGGCTTTACAAAACAATACAATATAGTAAAGCTGGTTTACTATGAAGCTTTTGATGATATTGCAGAAGCTATAAAGAAAGAAAAACAAATAAAAGGCAAAACAAGACAAAAAAAGATAGACTTGATTAATGCTTTTAACCCAGACTGGGTTGATTTGTATGATGATATCGCTACTTAAAGAAAGGGGATTCTTCGCTTCGCTCAGAATGACGGTAGTGTCGTCCCTGAAGGCTTTGTTGTCGTCATCCTGAACACATGTGAAGTTAGTCATCCTGAGGGCTCAAAGCCCGAAGGATCTACTTTGTACCACTTTAAAGTTGTGAGATTCTTCGCTTCGCTCAGAATGACAAGAGGGGTGTCATCTTGAGTGAAACGAAGGATCTACTTTGTACCGCTATAAAGGGGGTGGGATTCTTCG
This sequence comes from Desulfurella acetivorans A63, assembly GCA_000517565.1. GTDB lineage: Bacteria > Campylobacterota_A > Desulfurellia > Desulfurellales > Desulfurellaceae > Desulfurella > Desulfurella acetivorans. The sequence continues at coordinate 36,147 of CP007051.1, read as the reverse complement.
GTCACTTACGTGACCTCAGAATGACGATCATAATGACAAGAGGAAATAACCAGGCTATTTATGCCTAACATAAACGACAAAAATATGCTAACCTGCGCGCTACCTAAAAGATTATCAAACCCACTTGCTACATAAAATGCTATTAAACCCAAACTCATACCAATTAAAATGGCTTTTTGCTCGCCACTAGAGTATTTTATGGCTTTTATATTATTTTTTAAAAGTATAAAAAACGCACTTAAAATTAAAATAAGCCCTATTAGGCCTGCACTCATCAAAATATTTACATAATAATTGTCAATTACTGTAGCAATATTAGCGTTTGGGTTTATATGATACTTATTGGCTAATTGTTTATAAATTTTAACTGTATCATCGTGGACAATTTTGCTTGCAAAGCTAGGCCCATAACCAGTAAGTTTCCTTGTCAGACTTGATTTATTAAATATATCAAAAGATGCTTTAATCATTGCAAAGCGAATTACAATATCTGGATCTTTTGTAAAATGCAGTGTATAGTGTAGTCTGTTTTTCACAAAACCCGTTTGTGCCAAACAAACAACCAAAACGATACCTGCAAGGTAAATCAGCCAAATTTTTCTATTTTTTACAAAAAAGGCAATACTTATAATACCAACCAAAAGCCCCAGCCAATCCTGGCGTTCCTGAGTTAAAATTGTAGCAATCAAAGCACAAAGTGAAGCCAACAAATAAAGCTTTTTCTTATTATAAAACCCAAGAGCCCCAAAAAAAAATGTAGAAACAAGCATTATTGCACCAATATATGAAGGAAAACCACTAAACCCTTCGGGAGCACATGCTTTGTTTGGTAGGCTAAAATGCAAACTTGACCAGGCAACACTAAAAATATTTGCAGGTTTGATACAAAAAAAAGCATTAAAATACACGCCAATTGAACTTATAATAATGAATATTGCTAATACATTAATAATGGTTTTATAATTGTTTTTTATTCGCGAAACAATCCAGTATGGAGCAAAATGCCATATATAGTGAAAGCTAGAAAGGCTATGTATTGGATTTATAGAAAAAACACTTGACCAAAAATAAGTAATAGAAAATAAAGCAGGAGGTAAATCATTTCTTTCAAATCTAAACTGTTTGGTTAAAATTAACATTATTAAACCGATTAGACCAATACTAATAGCCAAACTATCCGCAGCAATAGATGTAGCAACAAAAACAGCAAACATTAAACTGCTAATATAAAGCAACTGAAAAGACAGTTTTTTAGTATCAATATTCATTAGTATGCTCCTTTTTGCTTTAGTACTGCATAAATTGTTTTTAAAAGAATTACTATATCAAACCACAAAGACCAGTTTGTAACATAAAAACAATCAAGATCAACGCGTGTTTGAAAGTCAAGCTCATTTCTACCCGAAACCTGCCAGAGCCCCGTAATACCTGGTTTAGTTAATAATATTGTATTAATTGAATCTCCAATTTTTTCTAACTCTTGCGGTAAATAAGGTCTTGGCCCAACCAAGCTCATCTGTCCAAACAATACATTTATAATCTGTGGTAACTCATCAAGTGAAGTTTTCCTTAAAAAACGTCCAATTCGTGTAACTCTTGGATCAAAATTTTTTAGTTTTTGATATTTTTCCCACTCTAAGCGCGCTTCTTTGTTTTTGGACAAATACTCTTTTAATAAGCGGTCATTATCTTTATACATAGTACGAAATTTTAAAAAATTAAATAATTTGCCATTTTGACCGAGTCTTTTGCTTACATAAAAAACGCTCCCTTTTGAATCAAGTCTTATTGCTACAGAAATGATAAGTATGATTATAATTAAAAACGGCAATAAAATTATACTTATGCATAAATCAAAAATTCTTTTCAAAAATCTATTTAGAAACGATTTTAAATTGTTATTTACACTTAAAACAAAAATTTTTTCTACAAATAGATAGTTTACCTGGCTATTTAAAAGAAAAACAAAGCTCATTTTTGGTATTAAAATAATACGTTTAACCAAAGCCTGCAATTCTTTGAACAATTTAGATACTTCTTCTTCGCTTAAAGCATTTTCGTCTATTATTATTATGTCAATACCAAGTGCTTTTGTTATTTTTTTTGCATGTGTAAGTGGACTAATTGTTTTAAATCCATTAATATGCTCTTTTGTTTTATTTACAAAACCTACAATATCTAAACATAAATATTTGTTGTTATTAAAACTTTGGGCAAACTTTACGCTTGTTGGGCTAATACCAATAAGCAATACTTTTTCTCGTGAAATACCAAGAAAAAATAGTAAATTTTTTAGCGCTACCCTGAATATTGGGAAGACAATTAAACTATAAAAAAGCAAAAAAAATAAAAATAGTCTTGAAACAAAATCTGTAAGCTTACCAATACTAACAATTGATAGACATACAATAAAAGCTATAAATATAGCTTTAAACAGTATTTTTAGCTCATACCAGAAATGCACTTTTTTTGTATATAGGCCTTCTATTGAAAAAAAGAAAAAATATACTAAAGGCAGCCAGAAAAGCTTTGATAAATAGCCGTATACAATAAATTTTGGAAGCAAAAATAAATAACCAATGTATTTTCTTGTATAAAAAGCCAATGCAAAAGATAAACTAAAAGCAGCAAAATCTCCAAAAATCAAAATAATTACATACAGTAATTTTTTTAATAAATTAGTTTTTTGCATTGTATTTTTCTTCTACAAAAGCCCTAAATTGTTCTTTAAAACGCTCTTTACTAAAATTTAAAGCATGCTTTCTGATTATTGTGGGATCAAAGTTGTCTTTTTTGCTTTCAAAAGCCACTATAGCTTTTATAATGCTACTTACACTTTGTTCTTCAAAAAACATACCTGTAACATTATCTACAACCGTTTCAAGAACTCCACCATTTTTGTATGCAATAACTGGGGTACCGCAACTCATAGCCTCAACTGGCACAATTCCAAAGTCTTCTTTTGCTGCAAAAACAAAAGCTTTAGCTTTTTGCATATAATGCTTTAGTGTATCAAACTTGGCATACCCAACAATCTCAATATTATTTGTTGCTTTTTTCTTTATAAGCTCAAGCTGTGGCCCATCTCCGCAAACAATTAGCTTCTTTTCTGGCATATTTGAAAAAGCTTCGACAATTAAGTCTATTTTTTTATATGGCACAAGGCGCGATGCAGTTAAATAAAAATCTTCTTTTTGCTCGCACAGTTCAAATTTTTCTACATCCACAGGTGGATAAATGACTGTGCTTTGTTTGCCGTAATATTTTTTTATTCTTTTAGCTACATTGAAAGAATTTGCAACAAAGTAATCTACTCTTTGAGCGCTTGCATAATCCCATATTCTAATGTAGTGCAAAACAATTTTGGCAAACAAAGCTTTAAGACCTTTTTCCAGGTTTGCATCTTTTAGATATTCAAAATACATATCCCATGCATAACGCATGGGCGAGTGACAATAACAAATGTGTATTTGATCTGGGTTTACATTAACACCTTTTGCAACGGCATAGCTTGAAGAAATAATAAGATCATATGCTGATAAATCAAATTGCTCAATAGCAAATGGAAAAAAAGGTAGATAACTCCTATATTTAGTTTTAGAAAAGGGTAAATTTTGAATAAATGATGTGTATATTTTAGCGCTTTCAAAAACAGAACCTTTTAGTGCATCATCATTTTTTAATAATGTATAAATATCAGATGGGTAAAGCTCATATATGCTTTCTAAAACTTTTTCTGCGCCACCCAAAATAGGCAGCCAATCGTGTACAAGAGCAACTTTCATGATAACCCTTATACTAATATAAAAAGAGCTATTTTGCAATTTGTTTATTTCTAATAAAAACTATAAAATAATAAACACGTGGAGATTCTTCGTCGCGGTACCCACAAAATGACGGGTAGGGTTTATGCAGTTGGGAGATTCTTCGCTGAAGCTTCAGAATGACAAGAGGGGTGTCATCCTGAACGCATGTGAAGTCAGTCATTCAGAGTGAAACGAAGGATCTACTTGTGGGATTCTTCGCACACTTTCGTGTGCTTTAGAATGACAAGAGGAAATAGCCAGACTATTTATACCTAATATATAAAAGACAAAAATACGCTAACCTGCTTTTATTTATGATACAAAAGCTAGTATTATTAATCATTATTGAAAAAATTTTAAAAAAACCAAAACACTAAACCAAAAAATATAGTAAATTTAAAAAAGCTATGGCTGGGGTGGGAGGATTCGAACCTCCGAATCGGGGATCCAAAGTCCCCTGCCTTACCGCTTGGCTACACCCCAAAGCTATGTAATACTAAGCTAGCAAAACTGGTTTTAAGATTTTTGATTTTCTATTGCTTTATTATACTCTTCTAAAACTTTTGCTTCTAGCTGCTGCCTCATTGCATTATTTAGCGGGTGAGCTATATCTTTAAATGTGCCGTCTTTCATTTTTCTGCTTGGCATAGCTACAAAAAAGCCTTTTTTTCCATTGATAATTTTTAGATCTCTAACCAAAAAACAATCATCAAAGGTTACAGTTGCAAATGCTTTAAGTTTTTCGTCGCCGCTTATTGGGCTGATTTTAACTTCTGTAATGTTCATACAAAAACCTTCCCTCGTTATTTAATATTGTTGCTTTTTTTATAAAGTAAGACTCGTCAAAGACAGAGATAATCTGATCTGCACTGCTTTGCGCAAAAGCAAAGACACTTGAGCCGCTACCACAAAGCAAAGCATTTTGAACAATCTCATAAATTTTTAACTTTATGCGCTCTAAAACAGGGTAAAGTTTAAATACACTGCTTTCTAAGTCGTTGTGCATAATTGCTAAAGGTCCACCTTTCTTCAATTTATCCACCAGATCCATTCTATTGATATTATTATGTTTTGTCAATATTAAATTACTGTAGGCTAATTTTGTGCTAACACCAAAGGGGGGCTTGACAATAATAAGCTCTTCGGGTTTAAATGTATAGTCAAGTCTATAGGCTATTTCGCCCCTTGAGCATACAATGCACGCGTTTTGGTATAAAAACAGCACACAATCACTACCCAAGCTTGAAGCCAAACCAACAAGTTCATCAAAGCTTAGTGGATATTCATACATTTTATTTAAAGCCAAAAGTACATATGCTGCATTTGAGCTACCCCCACCAAGTCCTGCTTGCAAGGGTATATTTTTTTCTATATCTATCTGAACTGCATCTTTAATGTGGCATTGCTCAAAAAACGCTTTTGCTGCCCTGTAGGCTAAGTTTTGTTCGTTGTTTATGCTATCTATACTTGTTAAAATGCGCAAAGTTTTTGAAGGCTTAATTTCAATAGTATCAAACAGATCAATTTTTGTTACAAGAGAAACTATATTATGGTAGCCATCGTTTCTTTTATCCAAAACATAAAGGGCTAAATTGATTTTTGCATAAGATTTGACAATCACAGGCTTCCAATCTTTTTTGCAATTTGAGCTACATTAAATTTGACTTCTTCAACATCTACATTTGTAAATTCTTTATTTTTGTAAATTATTTTCCCATCAATTATAACTGTGTCAACACTTTTTGAGTTTGCAGCGTATGACAGATAAGAAGCTGGATTATACATAGGTAGTGCTTCAATTGCATTTAAATCAAACAAAACCACATCGGCAAGCTTGCCTTCACTAAGCCCTACATCAAAAAAACCGCCAAAATCTTGGGCAATTCTGACTGCGAGCTTTGCATTCATGTAAGAAGGATTAAATAGTTTTTGAAGCAAAGCAGCGGTCCTTAACTCTTCCAATATATCCAGATTGTTGTTACTTGCACACCCATCTGTGCCAAGCAAAACAGACACACCTTTTTGTATCATCTTGCAAATATTTGCTATACCACTTGATAGTTTTAGGTTACTTTGAGGATTGTGTATAACATGTGCATTTTTTTTGCTTATTAAATCTATTTCGGCTTCTGTTAGATGCGTGCAATGAGCCAGGTAAGTATTTTTATTCAAAAGCCCAATCTCATCTAAAACAAAAGCACCATTTTGGCCGTATTTTGATAAAATTGTGTTTACTTCATTCATATTTTCTGATAGGTGTATTTGAATATAATCATTAGAGTCGATCGTGCTCGCTAACTCCTCCAGATCGTTTTTTTCTAAAGTATATAGGGAATGAGGCGCAAAAGAAACTTTCACTTTTGGGTTATTTTTATATTTTTCTTTTAACTGAAGTGTCTTTTTTAAGCCTTCTTTGAAACTTGCGCAAAATGGTGTTTCAAATGACAGCAAACCTTCGCCAATAACAACTCTTAAGCCTATATCTAAAGCGCTTTGTGCCACTTCATCTTCAAAAAAATACATATCCATAAAGCCTGTGGTGCCACATGATACCATTTCCAAACAAGCAAGCTTTGAACACCAGTAAACCATGTGTTTATCAACATACTTTGCTTCAAGCTTAAAAATCTTATCAAGCCAATCCTGCAAACTAAGATCGTCCTGATAGCCCCTAAAAAGCGTCATGGCAGCATGTGTATGAGCGTTAAAAAAACCAGAAACTGCAAGTTTGTCGCTGGCATCAATTATGATAGTATCAGGCGGCAAATCAACTTTAATGTCGCTTTGGACTTTTAGAATTCTATTTTCTTCAATAAGTATGGATGTTCTAAATCCGTCTAAGTTAAGTGCGTTTTTTATTAAAATCATTTTTTAACAAAAAATCATCAAGCAAAATAGATAGCTTTTTTGAGGCTAAACTTGCTTGATTAATTACCTCCTCTATGGGTATTTTGCCCATACAATCGGGTTTATTTACATTGGTTATGATAGATACCCCAAGCACATCAATACCAAAAAATCTTGATACTATCGTCTCATTTATAAGGCTCATTGCTACGCAGCTTGCGCCAATCAATCTTAAAAATCTTGTTTCAGCAGGTGTCTCAAGCGATGGACCGCTAACACCAACATATATACCTTCTTTTAAATCTATTGAAAGACCTAAAGCACTTTCTTTAAGTTTTTCTATATAATATGGACTGTATGCATCAACCATATCAACAAATTTATTATCAGAATCAATACCTATTAGGGGATTTGTATTTGTTAGGTTTATGTGATCTCTTATAACCATTAAATCACCTTTTTTAAAAAACGGATCAAGGCCTCCTGTTGAATTTGTAAGTATCATAAGCTTTGGATCAGTTTTGCAAAGGATCTCAGGCAAAGCCCTGAGTTTTGAAGGACTTAAGCCTTCGTAGTAGTGGAAACGACCATTTGCTACAATAATGCGCAAATTGTTACCTTCAAATATTTCAAAATAGCCTTTATGAGAAGAAGTTGTAGGTTTTGGCAAATCAAACTCACAGTAATTTATCTGCTTTTTCTTTGTAAATGATTTTAAATCGATTTTTACACCGGTACCTGTTATGATACAAATATCAGACTTTCCAAGTTTACTTTCCATACAACTGCCTTATGCTTTGAGGTAGTTTTATAGGCTTTGAGTCTTTTATAAGGGCAGACAAAATATCTACCGTTGCGCGTATTTCTTTATTTACAAGTAAATTAAACTTTAATGTCAAACTGGCATTTTTAACTTCAGAAACTTCAACATCTACCTCAACATATTCTCCCAAATATATAGGCTTTTTGTAGTATGCATTAACGCGGCTAACTACAAGCAAAACCCCTTCATTGTGAAGTTTAAACAAATCTATGCCATTTTGTAAAAAAAACTCCTGTTTTGCGCGCTCGCATAATTTTAAGTAATTCGCATAATAAACAACACCACCTGCATCCGTATCATCATAGTAAATACGCGTTTTGTAGCTAATCATTTTGTAACCTTTCTTTTGTATATTTTTTGCCAAGCTCCACACCTGGCTGATCAAATGGGTTTATTTTCCAGAACTCTCCAACTTTTGCTGTTGTAATCATGAGAGAACAAAAAAATGCACCTAAAGTAAACTCGTCTATTTTTTCAAGAAAAATTTCAGCTGTTGGCACATTTGACTCATTAAGGGCTTTTATTGTTGATTGTTTTTCAATCTCCATAATTTTTGCAATGGATTTGCCTTTTAAATAGTTAAATGGCTCATAAGCTTGTTCAATTGTGTAATCAACATCTGAGATTGTATCCAAAAACACAATAAGCTTATCTTTTATGCCTTCCTGATAAAGTTGCAACTGAGAATGTTGGTCCGTTGTGCCAAGTGCTTTTATGGGGGTTTGGCCAAGGTTATTTTTACCAAGGCTTTCTGCCCAAAGCTGCCTAAACCAATCAGCAACTTCATAGAGTCTATCTTTATATGCAAACATAACAAATACTTTACACCTATCATATGTGCTTACAACAAGGTTTGCCAGATCTATAGGAAACCCCCACTTATCGCGTGTTTTTCTTACAGCTTCTTTTGCCCCTTCAATGTAGGATGCTATATCAAACCCAAAAAAAGCCATGGGTAAAAGTGCAACACTTGTAAACGCGCTGTAGCGTCCACCCACTTCTTTTGGTATGTCAAATATTTTGTAGTTGTTTTGCATGCCAAATTTTCTCAAAAAAGTATCTGTATTGTCTGTACTTATTACAATATTTGCATTTTTAACATGTTGCTTTATGACAAATAATTGCGATAGGGTTTCTATGGTAGATCCAGATTTTGACACAACATGAAAAACAGTATCGGCTTGGTCAAGCTCCAATACCGTCTTTAGTCTTTGTGGGTCAATATTATCCAGGCAAAAATACCTTTTATCTGGTTTTTCTTTTTGTAAAAAAGAAATGGCAGCGCTTGCTGCCAAAGCAGAGCCGCCTATGCCTAATTGAACAAAATTTCTTACTTTAAGAGATTTTGCAAAACTAACTATCTCTTCGATATTTGCCTTGCACAAGTTTTGAGAAAATGCATAATTAACGCTTGTATCACTAATGAGTTTTTGATAGTTAACACCAGTTTTAAATACTATATTGTTCATTTTTCACACCCTAAAGGCACTGCCAAGTACCTCTTTGTTTTTTCGCTCATACATCTTTATAAGCTCGTCGCGCGCTGGTCCCAAATATTTTCTTGGGTCAAACTCGGATGGATTTTTTGCAAAAAATTCCCTTATTTTTGCTGTCATTACAAGCCTACCATCTGTATCAATATTTATTTTGCACACAGCCGATTTTGCAGCTTTTCTCAATTGATCTTCGCTTACACCTATTGCATCTTCTAATTTGCCACCATAAGCATTAATCATATCAACATACTCTTTCAACACACTTGAAGCCCCATGAAGCACAATTGGAAAACCAGGAATACGCTTTTCTATTTCTTCTAAAATATCAAACCTCAAAGGCGGTGGTTCTTTACCTTTTTCTACTTTAAACTTGTATGCGCCATGGCTTGTGCCTATAGCTATTGCAAGTGAGTCAACTCCAGTTTTTTTGACAAAATCTTCAACATCATCAGGATTTGTATAAATATGCCTGTCAGATGACACATCTTCTTCTATGCCAGCCAACACACCAAGCTCACCTTCTACACTTACATCATACTTATGAGCGTAATCTACCACCTGTTTTGTAATAGCAACGTTTTCTTCATAAGGAAGGTGAGAACCGTCTATCATAACAGACGAAAAACCAAAATCTATACAGCTTTTGCATAATTCAAAACTATCACCATGATCTAAATGCAGACAAATTGGTATTTCTTTTAAATTTTTAGATGCTGCAAGCTCTTTTGCAAACTCAACAGCACCTTGACCCATCCATCTCAAAAGCGTTTGATTGGCATAATTTCTAGCACCTTTTGACACCTGCAAGATTACAGGTGATTGTGTATTTACGCATGCTGTAATAATTGCCTGCAATTGCTCCATATTGTTAAAATTGTAAGCAGGTACCGCATAGCCACCTTCAAAAGCTTTTTTAAACATATCTTTTGTGTTTACAAAACCAAGCTCACTGTAGTGAACCATAATTTCACCTCCAGCTTTATTGTTTTTCTTTTTGCAGGTTTTCAAGGCGCATCTTTTCCATCGTAAGCTTTAATAAATCATCCTTGTGAACAAACTCAACTACTTTTGGCAAACGGTAATTTGAAACATTTTCACATGCTATAATGTGTATATTTGAGTTGTCATTGTGGTCACATATATTAAAAAAATTTTGTGTAAAGTATATAAGGTTATTTTCATAAAGCAAAATACTGTCTTTTTTTGGTATGTTTAATTTTTCTAAATCTGCATTCGTAAATTTAACACCACTCATATAATCTTTTACATACAAATCATTGCCATTTATATATATTCCGTATAGTGCAAAACCCAACGGGCTTGCAATGTCAATTGTCGAATTTGTAGGCGATATTCTAAAAAATCCATCAATGTTTCTTACCTTTGTTTTGGCTTTAAAAATACCTGTTGCAGCTGTTGGAATCTGGGCAGTACTTTCCTGTGGTTTTGGGATGCTTGCACAAGAACTCAAAAAAAATACAAATGAAAAAAGCAACAATAAAAATTTCATATAACTTCCTTTATTCAAAACTTATTGGATAATGCCCGCTAAAGCAAGCAAAACAATAACCGCTTTCGCCTACTATTGATTTTAAATCTTCAAGCGATAGGTAGGCTATGGAATCAGCAGTCGCGTACTTTGTAATTTCTTCAATTGTATGGCTTGACGCAATAAGCTCGGTCTTGGTCGGCGTATCAATACCATAAAAGCAAGGATGCGTAACAGGCGGACTTGCTATGCGTAAATGCACTTCTTTGGCACCAGCATTTCTTATCATTTTAACAATACGCCTGCTTGTTGTGCCTCTTACTATAGAATCATCCACAACAACAACCCGTTTATTTTCCAAAACATCGGTGGATGGATTCAATTTTAATTTAACGCCAAAATGCCTTATAGAATCTGTAGGCTCTATAAATGTTCTGCCTACATAATGATTTCTTATAATACCCATCTCAAATGGCAAGCCAGAAGCTTGAGCATATCCAATTGCTGCTGGCATGCCAGAATCTGGTACAGCTATAACTATATCAGCATCTACTCTTGAAGTTAAAGCAAGTTTTTGACCTATTTTTTTTCTAATTTCATATACATGATTATCCCACAGATAAGAATCAGGTCTTGCAAAGTATATGTATTCAAAAACACATCTATATGAATTTTCGCTTTTAAATGGCTTAAATGAGTTTACACCGTATTTGTCTACCTTGACAATCTCACCACTTTCAAGCTCCCTTATGAACTTTGCGCCAATTAAATCAAACGCACAGGTTTCGCTTGCAAAACAATATGAATCATTTAGCTCGCCCATTGCAAGCGGCCTAAAACCCCATGGATCTTTTACTGCATACAAAATATCATTAAATAGAATCACAAGCGAAAAAGCACCTTTTAGCTGGCTTAAAGCACCAATTAGCCTTTCGTCAAAAGAACCTTTCTGTCTTGCTATTAAATGAATAATAACCTCTGTATCGCTGTTTGAGCTAAATATAGCACCATCGCTTATTAGTTTGTTTTTTATGCTTTGCGCATTAGTTATGTTTCCATTATGAGCAATGGCAATATCGCCTAAATCAAAGCTTGCGGTCAAAGGCTGTAAGTTTACTAAAGAAGAATCGCCGCTTGTTGAGTAACGGGCATGACCTATGCCAATATCGCCTCTTAAATTTTCTATGTCTTGTTTATCAAATGCTTCAAGCACTAAACCACGAGAGCGTTTTTTGCAAAAAATGCCTTTGTCTCTTGTTACAATTCCACAGCCTTCTTGACCTCTATGCTGCAAGGCATGTAAGCCTAAATACACATAGTTCGATGCTTCTTTAATATTGTATATACCAAAAATCGCACAATGTTCGCTTAGTTTATCAAATGGGACTCTCATTTAGATTTTATTCCAAGTACGTCATTCATATCGTAAAAGCCAGGTAATTTACCAACTACCCAGGAGGCTGCCTTGAGAGCACCTTTTGCAAAGACATCGCGTGAAGATGCTTTATGTGTAATTTCTATACGTTCTGCATCGCCTGCAAAAATCACAGTATGCTCACCTACTACATCACCGCCACGAAGAGTCATTATGCCTATTTCGTTTTTTGCCCTTGGTGCTTCGCCCACTCTTGAGAACCTTGCATTTTGCTCAAAACTTATGCCCAGACCTTCTGCTACTTTTTGACCTAACTTTAAAGCAGTTCCACTTGGAGCATCTTTTTTTGCCCTATGATGCATTTCTACAATCTCTACATCAAAATCACTACCCAAATACTTAGCTGTTTCTTTTACAATCTCAAACAGTATGTTTACGCCTAAACTCATATTTGGTGCCATAACCACAGGACACATTACAGATAGCTTTTTTATTTGTTCAATAGACTCAGCATCGCAACCTGTTGTGCCAATTACAATTGATTTTTTATTTTCACATGCACACCTTACATTTTCAAGTGTGGCTTTACAGTTTGTAAAATCAATAACACAGTCACCTTGATCGATACAATCTGATAATTTTTCGCTAACTTTTACATTTATTGGAGCAATACCTAATACTGTACCTACATCTTTTCCTATGCAATCCGGGTTTTTCTCAGTTGCCCCAATAAGCTTAAATTGATCACTTTGTAAAGCAAGTGTTGCGATACGTCTGCCCATTTTACCACACACGCCGCAAACTATTAAATTAACCATAGTTTATCCACCCAAAAATTCGTATTCTTTTAACATAGCTTTTAGTTTTTCTTTGTTTGCACTTGACATTTTGCACAATGGCAATCTAAATTCTTCTTCTACAAGGCCCATGAGTGCTACAGCTGTTTTTACAGGTATAGGGTTAGTTTCAATAAACATCATCTGATGAAGTGGATACATTTTATGATGTAGCATTCTTGCTTTTTCTAGATCACCTGACACAAAAGCATCGTACTGCTCGCTAACCATTGCGGGTGCTACATTTGATGTAACAGAAATTATGCCAGAACCACCTATGGATAGCATGGGTAGTGTTAAAAAATCATCGCCACTTACCACGCTAAAGCCTTCTTTTGCTTTTTCAAGAATCTCTGATACCTGGTTTAAAGAGCCGCTTGCTTCTTTTATGCCTATAATATTGTCAATCTCGCTAAGCCTTGCCACTGTATCGGGCAAAATACTAACTGACGTTCTACCTGGTACATTATATATAACAACGCCTATATCAACAGCATCTGCTATTGCTTTATAGTGCTGGTATAATCCTTCTTGCGTTGGCTTATTGTAGTATGGCGTAACAGATAAAATTGCATCAGCGCCCAAACTTTGGGCTAATTTTGCCATTTCAATAACTTTTTTTGTATTATTGCTGCCAGCACCAGCAAGAACACCTACCTGACCTTTGCATTCTTCAACGCATGAGCCAACAACTTTTTCGTATTCATTTAAATCCAGAGTTACAGCTTCTCCTGTAGTACCACATGGTACAATACAATCGATACCATTTTCAATTTGCCTTTTAATTAAATTCCTGAACGATACCTCATCAAACTTGCCGTTTTTGAATGGAGTTACAATAGCCGTCATAGCACCTTTTAATTCAAACATATACAACCCCCTTTATTTTAATAATCCCACGCTTCGTCAATCATGGTACCCACAAAACTAAGCATGCTATCACCTTCTAAAAATACCATGTCTATGGGCTCACTGGATTTATTGTCTTTTATTTGAAAATACACTTTAAGAATTTTCCCAGAACGGGTTTTAACCTCAACGGGCGATATTGCTTTGTTTGTAAGTCCACTAATTAAACTTGAAGCAGTTGCGCCTGTGCCGCAAGCTAAAGTTTCTGCTTCTACGCCACGTTCATATGTACGAATTGCAATCGTATTATCATCTAAAACCTTTACAAAGTTAACATTTGTGCCTGCTGGAGCAAAAATTTCATGATAGCGATACTTTGCGCCAAGTTTTTCTACATCTACAGCTTCTATATCATCAACAAATATCACAAGGTGGGGCACACCTGTATTTATAAAATACATTGTTTGGTTATCCAGCTCAACTGTTTTATAATCTGTGGGTTTGGTAAGCTGTACTTTGACTGTATTTATACCTACGATTTCACCATAAATCTTACCAGCGCCTGTTAAAAATGTAGTTTTTGTATCACTTATTATCCCTTTTAAATAGGCAAAACGTACAGCACATCTTGAACCATTACCGCACATTAATGCAATGGAACCATCATTGTTATAAAACTGCCATGCAAAATCGCAATCTGGCTCATCTGTATTTTCTATTAGGATAACACCATCTGCACCTATGGATAAACCTCTTTTACAAATGCGCTTAACAAATTCTTCTGTTTTTAAACCGATATTTTCTACAACATGCTCTCTATTGTCTATTAAAATAAAATCATTACCTGAGCCGTTCATCTTAAAAAATTCAATTTTTCGCATTAAATAGTTTCCCCTCTAATTAAATCTTCGAATGTTTCTCTTGCTCTTACTAGTTTTACTTTATCTTTATCCACTAAAACTTCAGCTGGTTTACAACGTGAATTGTAATTACTTGCCATTGTAAAACCATATGCTCCACTGCTAAATATACTAACTAAATCGTTTCTTTCAAGGCTTTCTATTTCTCTTGATCTGGCAAAAAAATCACCACTTTCACAAATTGGACCTACAATATCAGCTGTGATTTTTTTGGCATTCTTTTTTACTACCGGTTCGATTTTGTGGTATGCATCGTACAAACTTGGTCTAATAAGATCATTCATTGCTCCATCTACAATGATAAAATTTTTACCTTCATTTTGTTTTCTATACAGGACTTTTGTAACAAATATACCGCCATTTGCAACTAAAAATCTGCCAGGCTCCAATACAATCATACTATCCGGAAAATCTTTAAATGCTTCATTGATAAAATTTGCATACTGGTCCAGATCCGGTTCTTTTTCGTTTTCATAAACTACACCGAGTCCACCACCTATATCTATAATATCAAGTTTTATACCCAAAGAAAGTAACTCTCTCATAATATGCGCTACTTTTATTTGCGCTTCAAAAAATGGAGATACATCTGTAAGCTGGCTTCCAATATGGAATTGAATGCCTTTAATACTAATATGCTTCATTTGAGATGCTTTCTTGTATGCATCTACAATTTGTGTGTGTGATATGCCAAACTTGTTTTTCTTTAAACCTGTTGATATATATGGATGAGTTTTTGGATCAACATTTGGGTTTACTCTAAAAGAAACCGGTGCAGTCTTGTTTAGCAAACAAGCAACTTTTTCTATTTCTTCTAATTCTTCAAATGATTCAATATTAAACATTAAAATGTTATTTTCAAGAGCATATTTTATTTCATCTGGCGTTTTGCCAACACCGCTAAAGACGATTTTTGTCGTATCAAGACCGGCTTTTTTTGCTCTAAAAATCTCTCCAGCAGATACCACATCTGCGCCTGCGCCTAATTTTGCAAATGTGTTTATAACAGCTAAGTTGCTGTTTGCTTTAAGCGCAAAGCATATTAAGTGCCTTCTTGTAATTTTTTCATCAAGTTTTTTATATTGAGTTTCAAAATGACTTTTACTGTAAATATAAAGTGGTGTTTTAAACTCTAAAGCAATGTCTGCTACCTTCATATCTTCTACATAAAGCTCGTTATTTTTGTAATAAAACATCAATACCCCCTTATTTAGCCTTAAGTATTATTTTAATTAATATTACTTAATTTGCAAGAAAAATTTATACAAGACTTGACAAAGTAAAGCTAAAGCTTTATGTATTTAAATATGAAAATCCTGCATTTAGATACACAAAAAGGCTTTAGAGGCGGCGAGCAGCAGCTAATATACCTAGCAGAAGGCTTAAGAGAGCTTGGTATAGATTCTATTATTGCCGCTAAGGATGAGCTATACAAAAAAGCAAGCGCAATGGGTTTTGAAACAATAGACTCAAGTAATTTAAAGCAATTATTAGGTGCAGCAAAACAATGCGATATTCTGCACGCTCATGCTTCAAAAGCTCATACTCTAGGCGTTTTTCTTAAATTATTAACAAAAAAACCACTTGTATACACAAGAAGGGTGGATTATAAACAAAAAAAGATATCAAAACTTAAGTATTTACTAACAGACAAAGTAGTGTGTGTTGCAAAATCTATCGAAAAAGATTTATATAAAAACTTTCACATTCAAGCAGAAACTATTTACAGCTCTGTAGATTTTGACTTGATTGACAAAGTAGATACAAAAAAAGTAGAAACTATTAAAAAGCAATATGGACCCTTAATAATTGGAAACATTGGAGCGCTAACTGCTCAAAAAGATCACAAAACTCTAATTGATGCAGCAAGTCAGCTTGATAAAAGCTATACTTTCCTGATACTTGGCGAAGGAAATCTAAAGCAAGAGTTAGAAGTTTACGCAAAACAAAAAGGTATTACCAATATTGTGTTTTTGGGTTTTAGAGATGATATACAAAATTACCTGGCTGCATTTGATCTGTTTGTAATATCATCCCAAAACGAAGGTATATGTTCAAGCATACTTCAGGCATTTTTATTTAAAATACCTGTTGTTGCAACAAATGCTGGTGGAGTAAGTGAGCTTATTGGTGATAACTATAGGGGTTTGTTGGTACCAATCAAAGATTCTCAAAAATTAGCTTTTGCAATTAAAAAATTGCTTTCAGAAAAAGATTTTTCGCAAACACTTGTTAATCGAGCATTCGATTTTGTAAAAGATTTTAACTATAAGATTACATCTAAAAATTATCTTAATATATACAAAATGCTTGTAAATAGAGTTTGATTTTAAAAGAAATTTTGTATAGAATGCCTTTTGGAGGAAAATTTGCTTATTGATGATTTAAAATTGCCTGTATCTTACTTTAAAAGCATAGAATTTACGATGCAAGTAGGGTGTTCTGTAGGATGTAACTTTTGTCCCCAAGGCGTGTTTGTAAAAAACTACAGATCAAATATAAAAAGCTTTACACTTGAGAGTTTCAAAAAGGCACTAAATAATATAAAAATTCTACCATAGAAGAAATAAAGTTTAGTGGATTTAGTGAACCTTTGGAAAATGCATATATTTATGATTGTATCTTAGAAGCTTACAAAGAAGGATTTCGTGTTGAGTTAATAACAACATTAAAAAACTTTTCCAAGGCAGGCTTTGAAACAATCAAGAATTTGCCTATAAAATGTCACATAAGTATTCAGCCTCCCAATTTAAACAACAGGAAGGGTCTAAGCGATGCGACATCGTGGAATAATGTAGAGCAATTATTGTCTTTGGACCCAAAATGCTATCTTGTATTTTGGTGTTTGGATAACGGACTGACACAATCAATGAAAAATGACTTAAAAAGCATTGAAAATAAATTCAATATATCAATAAAATATGAAAGATACACAACAAGAGCAGGATACACGGGCTCTATTTTGAAGACAAATCCACATAAAAAGCTTATTTGTAAACACAATTTAGGTCAAGTTGCTCTGCCAAATGGTGATTTAGCTTTATGCTGTATGGATTTTGGCTTAAAACATATTGTTGGAAATATCTTTGAGGAACATTATTTAAATATTTTAAACGGCGAAAAACTCAAGGAAATACTACTTATAATGCTTGGTCAAAAAGAAGGCGAAATTTTGTGCCAAACCTGCGAGTATGCAAAAGCAATACCAGGCTTCTTAAGTCCTAAATGCTATGTAAACGCGCGAGAGTCTTTTAAAAATCTCCGCGATAAACTTGTACCCAAAAATAGTTCAACCAGAAAAAAGCTTGATGCGCTATTTAGATAATTAAACCAGATTTAAAGAGGCTTTTGCATCTATTAAATCAAAATCAAATGTGGCAAGATCCATCCTGAATTGAGCAGCTTTTGCTATCATCAAAGCATTATCAGTACAAAGACTAATTGAAGGCAAATATAAATTTAAATTATTTTCCGTGGCAAGTTGACTCATCTGTTGTCTAAGTAATGAATTTGCACTAACACCACCTGCCAATACAAGTCTACTTATTTTATATTTTTTTAATGCTAAAAGTGTTTTTTCACACAATACATCAACACAAGCCTTTTGAAACGAAGCTGCTACATCGCATATAAAAGTTTTTGACAGGTCTTTTGATTTTTCGACAAGGTTTTTGACATATGTCTTAACACCACTAAAGCTAAAATTAAGCGTGTTCTTTTGAGACAAACCCTTTGGAATTCTGAAACTATAAGGGTTGCCATTTTTTGACAATTTGTCAATTATTGGGCCACCAGGATAGCCAAGCCCAAGAATCCTTGCTACTTTATCAAAGGCCTCCCCGACCGCATCATCTAAGGTTTTCCCAAGTAACTTGTATTTACCAAAATTTTCTACCAAAAAAAGATGCGTATGCGCACCAGAAACAACAAAAACAATAAATGGAAAGTCTATATCATTTTCTATAAAGTTTGCAAAAATATGACCTTCTATGTGATTTATCGGTATTATGGGCAAATGGTACCTATAAGCTAAACCTTTTGCATAACTTACACCTACAAGTAATGATGGCAAAAGCCCAGGCCCAATCGTAACTGCAATAAAATCTATATCTTTTATATTACACTGAGCTTGCTTTAAAGCTTCCTTTGTAGCCTGATCAATATTTTCAAAATGGGTTCTAGCAGCCTGTTCGGGCATTATGCCCCCATATGCTTCGTGGACAAAATTTTGCGATATAACTATGTTTGATTTTTTGCCTTCACCCAAAATTGCACAAGATGTATCATCGCAAGATGTATCAAACGCCAAAATTATCGACATTGAATCAAATTCTCCTTAATATCTTTAAGGTATGGCTTGAGCCTAGCTTTTAAATGAACAATAGCTTCATAATCAACAATATTGTCATGTCCAATAACTATAACATTTCTACCTTGTTTTGCAAGATTAATAGCTGTAAGTAAATTTCGCTTTACATAATTGAAACGTTTCTTATTATCAATAAAAATATATCGCACTGCGTAAGGCACTTTATAATCACAAGCAAGCTTGTAGCCTACACTATTGGGTGTTGTTAGACTATCCACAAAAAAAAGGTTATGTTGTTTCAAAAACTCCATAACATCACTCATTTTAGCTGTGCTTTGTAAGAATTTCGAGCCCATATGGTTATTAAAACCGCTTGCACAAGGAATATTGCGCATAGCCTTGTCTAATTGTTCAAATATATCTTTTTTTGAGTCAGTCACTCTTAGAAAAAGTGGATAATTTGTATTTAAATGCTTATCGATAGACTCACTTGGCATATGTAGCATTACAGTATAGCCTTTTTTACAAAAATCACTTGACATATGCACAAAAGGCGTATCCGGTATAAAAGCAAAGGTTAAGGGTAAATTAATGTCTAAAAATTTTTGCATAACATAATGATTATAGCCCATATCGTCGATAATGATAGAAATACTGCCATTTGCAAAAGAAAGTTTAGGAAATAATAAAAAGCTTAGAAAGAGCCATAAAACCAAGCTCTTTCTAAGTAAAATATTTATTTTTTGGGCCATTCTGCAATCTGGGCTTTAAGTATATTGATAGCTGTCAAAAGCTGGAAGTCTTGTGTTGTTTTGGGTTCTTGGATAACTTCCTGTGGTTTTGATTGTTCTGTTTCGTTGCTTGTTAGATGATTAATCAGGTTTTCTTCTCTTAGGGCATAGCCAAAATCTTCTTGTTCTACCTTTGCTGGTTTTACTTCAACATTTGGTACAATTCCAACAGCCTGTATGCTGTGGCCATCTGGTGTGTAGTATTTGGCCGTAGTAAGTCTTAAAGCATAACCATCTTCAAGAGGTATAATGCTTTGAACGCTACCTTTTCCAAAACTCCTTGTACCTACAAGGACAGCCGTTTTATGATCTTTTAAACAGCCTGCTACAATTTCTGCGGCTGAAGCAGTCCCTGAGTTTATAAGAACCGCAATAGGCATATGCGGTACTTTTTCGTCTTTTGCATAAAATACCTGATCGTCGCTTTTATTTCTGCCTTTAATTGATACAATTATACCCTTATTGACAAAAAGATTTGATACACCTATTGCTTCGGTTAATAAACCGCCTGGGTTGTCCCTTAAATCGATTACTAAACCTTTAATGCCTTTTTTCTCTAGCGTATCAAGTGCATTTTTTACAGCTTTTGTTGTACCTTCTTGAAATTGGATAATTCTAATGTAGCCTATGCCATCTAAATCTTTATAATCCACACTTTTTATGTGTATAATTTCTCGCTTGATATTAAAAATTAAAGGCTTTTTCTCGTTTTTTCTGCCAATAACAAGCCTTACTTCACTACCGGGTTTGCCTCTTAGTAATTTTACTGCTTCATCTAAACTCATACCCAAAGTACTTTTATTATTTATCTGTAATATGATATCTCCCGCTTTAATGCCTGCTTTGTAGGCTGGTGTTCCTTCAATAGGTGTAACTACTGTTATCAGTCCATCTTTTAGTGTAATTGATGTACCAATACCACCAAACTCTCCTGATGTAGATACCTGTAAATCTTTATATTCTTGTGGAGTCATAAATGCTGAGTGTGGATCAAGTGAGCTTACCATGCCTTTTGTGGCATTTATGATAAGCTCAGATGGACTTACTTTATCAACATATTGAGATTGTATTATAGCCAAAACCTGGGAAAACATTTTTAAATCGTTATATTGATTAGAAGTTGCTTCTGTTGGTGTAACACGAAAACTTAAGATGGCAGTAACAATAATAATTAAGCTAAAAACAATGCCTACTAAAAATAAAAAACGGTTTTTCATAAACCTAACCTCCTAAATATCTTCTATTGATAAAATTTAAAGGGTTTACTGGAACTGAACCTCTTCTTAGTTCAAAATGCAAAATATCACCACTTAAATGACCAATAATTTGACCTTCATTAACTACCTGACCTTTTGACACATTTGGATTAACATGCGCATAAATACTATAGTATCCATTTAGGTGATTTATAATGATAACACCACCCAAACCAGGAATTGTCCCGACATAATCTACTTGACCTTTTGCTATAGCCTTAATTGGTGAACCACTTTGAGCTTTTATGTCTATACCATCATTTCTGGTTTGCACATTAAAGACCGGGTTTGTTTTTACACCAAAATTATCAACTATTATACCTTCAACCGGTGGTCTAAGTCCTGTATGCAAATTTTCGAGCTTCATTCTGCTTTCTGCTTCTTCCTGCTGTTTTTTTAGCTCTTGAGCTTTTTTATATTGTTGTAACTTTAGTAGCCTTTGTCGTTCAAGTTCCCTTTGTCGTTTGAGTTCTTCTTGTCTTTTTATTTCTTCTTGTATTATTTTATTTAATACTGACTGCAAATAGTTTCTTTGCCTTTGAAGGTAAACTATATCATTAATGTAAGCTTGTTTCAACCGTGCTGCTTCTTGTGCCAATAAAGCTATTTTGTTTTTTTGCTGGGCAAGAGAATTTTTTTGTTCGTTTATTTTTTGAATCAATTTTAGCTGATTGTTTTTTTTGACTACAAGCTCTTGTTTTTGTTTGTTTAACAACACCTGATGTTGCATGTATGATATTATGCGCTCTTGCAGGTAATGTGCAATTTTTTTGTTCATATACTCAAAATAGAGACCTTGTGGAAAATATTTTTCAACATTATAAAAGTAATAATAAGCTTTAAGAGCCTTTGAGCTTTTGGCTTTTTCTTCGTTTAATTTTTTAGTTAACTCTTCTATATTTTTATTTAAACTCTCGATTTCTGCTGATAATTTTTTTAAATTTTCCTCGTTTTGCGCAAGTTTTTTTTCTAAAACCTGGACTTTAGCGTTAAGATCTTTTAATTGATTAGTATAGATTATATATTTTTTTTCTGCAAGATTGTAGTGATATTGCTTGTTTGAAATCGAAGTATTTATTTGCTTTATTCTATTTTCCAATTCCTGTTTTTGGCTTCCATAAGCTAAAACAGTACAAAGAATGGTTATTAAAACCACAAGAAGTGCATTAAATTTTTTCATCTTCAATAAAAAACACAAATAAACTTAAAACCATAAGTATTATAAATGAAAAAACTATATATAAACCTCCACTTGCACCAAAAGAAATAAGTATATCATTTTGATAAACAGGAACTAAATTTATATAGTTTATATATAAAAACATTATAATAGATCCCAAAATTACTGCGAGCAAGCTAGCAAAAAACCACGATAAAAAAATATGCTTTAGAAACATTAAAAAGATTTTTACCCTTTTTATACCAAGAAGCTTTAACTTATCGTAGCTATCACGCTTATGTTCATATGTAATTTTTAAAAGCAAGGCTAAAATTATAATTTCAAGTAATATAAAAACACCAATCAAAACATATGAAAATTCTTTAAAAGTTAATGTAGTTTGACTAATATTTGCAAATAAACCTTTTGGAATACGCACTTCATCAATTAAGCTATTTGACTTAAATGTTTTTTCTATTGAATTAATATTTGATGGTTCAGCTGCGAACTGAGGTTTTAAAAAAATTTCCAAAGAATAAGGTAGTGGGTTTTCACTGAATTGCTGTTGTGGTAAATTTAATTTTGACAATATATCTAATAAAGCTTGACTCTTATCTATAAATTTAACACTTTTAACACCTGGATGTGTTTTAAGTGAGTTTGCGTACAATAAAGCTTGCTCTTTTGATACATTATCTTTAAAAAAAACAAAAACTGGCACATTTGAACGTTTTGATTCAAGGTAGTTATTTACAGTATACAAAATAGACGTAGAAAGGCTAATAACTAATAAAAAAATCAACATTACAAATGTTATTACAAGTCTTGTTGAATCTTTCTTCATTGCTCACCCACATTACATGAATTAAAAATATCCAAGTGGTCAATACTCTCAATCGGCGCATAACTTGTAAAAATTATTGTCATCTTATAATTTTCATTGAGTGTTTTTAACATATTTATAAGCTCTTGTTTGTTTTTGTAATAAGAAAATGGCTCGTCTAAAAGTACCAAAGGGGTCCTTAAAGCTAAAATCCTAGCCAATGCCAGTCTATATTTTTCCGATAATGATAAATTAAATATTTTAGTATCAAGAAGATTTTGCAGACTAAAAAAATCTATAGCTTCTTCTAAATACTGTTTTCTTTTTAATAATTTTGTTACTAAATACAAATAAGCTTTTACGCTTAAATTTTCTATAAGTCCAAAATCATCAAATACTACACCCATATGGCGCCTAAGATGCATCAATCTTGAATACTTTATACGATTTAACGGTTCGCCAAATATCTTAACATCTCCAGATGTAGGTTTTTCAAGCCTACAAATAAGTTTTAAAAGTGTGGTTTTACCGCAGGCAAAACCACCACTTACTTGGACAAGCTGGCCTTCTTTTACATAAAAATTAATATCTTTAAAAACACACCTATCTTTATAAAACTTGCTAACATCAACAAATTCAATCATCTTCTAAACTCTTTTTTATTTTACTTGCTATATTTTCCACACTAAAGCCATACTCGCAAAATAAATCTGCCGATGTTCCAGATTGACCAAATTTATCATTAATCCCAATCCTTTTAATGCGCTTTGGTAAATTTTCTCCCAAAAACTCACAAATAGCACTTCCAAGACCACCAATAATAGAATGTTCTTCAAGTGTAAAAATGTGTCCAACATTTTTTGCGCTATTATAAACCGTATCTGTATCTAATGGTTTTATAGTGCTAACATCGACCACACAAACGCTTATTTTTTCTTTATCAAGCTCCTGCGCAGCTTTAAGTGCAAATTCGATCACTGGGCCACATGCAAATATACAGGCATGTATGCCTTGTCTTAGAATGTGAGCTTTTCCTATTTCGAAATCATGCGTGGTAAAATTAAGCGATTTTTCTCTTGAGGTTCTTAAATAAAAAGGGCCTTTGTTTTTATGTAAAGCCAAAACAGCTCTATATGTTTCATTGTAATCTGCTGGCACAATTACCTGCATATTTGGTAAGCTTCTCATTAATGATATATCACATATTGCCTGGTGTGATCCCCCATCCTCACCTACGCTTATGCCCGCGTGAGAACCACATAGCACTACATCTAAATTTTGGTAACAGATAGATTGTCTTACACCTTCAAAAGCTCTACCTGTAATAAAAACTGCAAAGCTTGATGCAAATACCTTAAAACCTTCGAGTGCAAAACCAGCTGCAATATCTACCATATTCAGCTCTGCTATACCTATATTAAAAAAACGCTCTGGGTATGCTTTTCTAAATTCTGCAGACTTTGTAGAAGAAGAAAGGTCTGCATCAAGCACAACGATATTTTTATCAATACCTATTTCTACAAGAGCTTTACCATACGCATCCCTTGTTGCTTTATATTCCATTTTCTACTCCTAACTCCAAAAGTGCTTTATCAAGCTCTTCATCTGTTGGTGGTTTACCGTGGTATTCGTATTTGTTTTCCATAAAACTTACGCCTTTTCCTTTTATTGTGTGTGCAATTAGTGCAAATGGTTTAGAATTCTTTGTATTTTTAAATCGCTCAAATGCATCAAGCAATTTATCATAGTTGTGACCATCTACTTCGTATGTTGAAAAACCAAACGCTTCGAATTTTTCTTTAACAGGACTTATATTCATAACATCGCTAATCGCCCCATCAATCTGCAAACCATTAAAATCCAAAATAACGCATAGATTGTCTAATTTATAATGACTTGCACACATTAAAGCTTCATAAACAAGGCCTTCTTGCATTTCTCCATCGCCAATTAAACAATATACATTTGCAGGACTATTTTTAAGTTTCAGCGCAAGCGCCATACCAACTGCCTGGGACAATCCGTGACCCAAAGAGCCAGTAGACGCACATACGCCTTTTAATTTTTTAGAGTCAGGATGACCCTGCAGCGGACTTCCAAGCTTTCTTAAAGTATACAATAAATCCTTATCAAAAAAGCCTTTATAAGCAAGGCACACATAAAGTGCTGGTGCTGCATGTCCTTTTGATAAAACAAACCTATCCTGATTATCATTTCTTGGGTTATTTGGATCTATATTTAAAACACCACCAAAATAGAGTGTATTTAGGATATCGATCGAGCTTAAGCTACCACCGCTGTGTCCACTTTTGGCGGCATTGAGAGAAACTAGTATTGCTTTTCTTAGTGTTTTAGAAAACTCTTCTAATTCTTTTGTTTTCAATTTAAATCCTCCAATAATTTAAACATTGCAGGTATTGTAAACTCATGTGGTATTATACAAGAATATCCAATTTTTTCTACTGCTTTTTGCGTAGTGGTACCAATACAGATAATATTTTTTTTAACACGCCCAGGGTAGTCTTTAAAAGTATCTATTAAATACTTAAAAGCAAGTGGGCTGCTGATCAGTGCAAAATCAAAATCACAATCATAAGTATAATAGTCAATATCTTTTGCCATAAGTGTTTGATATACTTCAAGCACTATCGCTTTTTCATCATAGACTCCATGTTCTTTTGGACAAACAACAAGCGTATCTTTTAAATCAAACTCGCTTGATGTGTAAATTAATGGATGTTTCACGCTAAAGCCAAAGTTTTTTATGTATTCTGCCGTTTGCTTGCCCACTGCAAGCAGTTCTTTGCCGCACAAAAAACTCATACCAGCTTTTTTAACAAAAAAGTCAAAAGCTCTTTTGCTTGAAAAAAACACTCGCTTTGTGCTAATTTTTGGTAAATCAAAATCAAGCGCAACAAAATCGAATACATTTACAGGACACATATTGTATATATTTTCATATTGAATTGTATATTTAATTAAATCATCTTTATTTGCGCAAAACAGTATTTTTGGAGCATTAGAAAAATTAGTCACTTCGCTTTGCTTATAATGGCATCTTACAATAACCTCAGCTTTATTTATATCTTTTGTTTTATTGTGCGCTTTTAATAAAAACTTTTTTGGCATATTACTTTCAAAATAAGCTAATTTGTAAATATCCGGGAAAAACTCTAAACCAATACCACAATCTATATATAAACTAATTTGTTCTTTGTGTATTCTATACATTCTTTTAAAACCTGTTGTGGCAAACCACACTTAAAACAATCAATTTTTTTAAAGGTTTTTGGGTCTGCGTACATTGTTTTTAAGCAAAATTGATCATTTTCGCTAAAATAAGCATAAGCTCCAATTGGAAAATTGCATGAAGCGTTTAGGGCTTTAACAAATTTCCTTTCTATACTAACACATAAGTGCGTTTGGCTATCATCTAAAAAATTAAGCTCATCAAATTCGTCTAAGCGCGTTTGCACGCCAATTACACCCTGTCCTGCGGAACTTACTATATCCAAATCAAAACAGTATGCGCTATCGTATAAACCAAGTCTTTTTAAACCTGATTTTGATACAACTATAGCATCAACCATACCTTTTTTAAGCTTTTCTAGTCTCGTATCAAGATTGCCTCTAAAATCAACAAATTCTAAATCATTCCTTATGTGTTTTAAACAAACACGCCTTCTTAGAGAAGTCGTGCCAATAAAAGCACCATGTGGTAATTTGTCAATAGGACCTTTAAAGCTAACAAGGCAATCTTGATGGTAGTCTCTTTTTAGTATAAACTTTAATGGTAGCTGATCATTTTCAATAACACTTACATCTTTAACACTATGCACAGCTATATCTATTGTTTTACTTAAAAGTGCTTCTTCTAGTGCGCCCGTAAACAAACCTTTGCCACCAAAATCATACAAAGGTTTTTCTATTTTATCGCCAAGTGTTGTAATACCAATAATTTCGCATATATAGCCATGACTATTTAGCAAGCTTTCCACATATTTTGCTTGCCACATAGCTAATTTTGATTTTCTTGTGCCAATTTTAATTGTTCTTTCCATCTGGATTTTCAGAAAAAAAGCAATTTACAGGTTTGTTTTCGATACTAATATTAAAAAGCCGCCTAATTAATTCAACATACATATCACCTTCTGGTTCTTTGATAAATTGTCTGATTTTTGAAGTAGGCTCATGAAGTGTTTTGTTTAGTATTGAACGAGTTAACTTATCTATAGCATCAAATAATTTTTCATCTATTTTGTATTTTTTTTGAAATTTTTTTAACTCTATTTTTCTTATACAGTCTGCATATTGCCTTAGTGTATCAATTGTTTTGTTGTAATCAAGAGCGCTATTTTCTTCTATAAATGCATTTAAATTTTCATCTATAATTTGCTTTGATAATTCAATACTATTTTGTTTTGATAATACTATATCGTTATACATATTTTTTAAATCATCTAAATTAAAAAGAATAATATTTGGATTTTCCTTTACTTTTAAGCTAATTGAAGAAGGCACAGAAAGATCCATAATTAGTAATTTTTTTTCTACCTTAATGTTTTCAATAACAGGTTTTGGTGTATAAATACACGAAACAACAATATCTACTTCAAAAACTTTGTTTTTCAAATCTTCTAAACTTACAATTTTAGCATTGAAATTTTGTGCAAAATAAACAGTTTCACTTCGCCTATTTGCTATGTAGGCAATTTGTGCTCCTTTATCAGAAAAATACTTAGCGCTCAAGCGAGCCATATCACCACTACCAATAATAATTACTTTTTTACTATCAAGACCAAAATGCTCTAAGGCTACGTGACTTGCAAGGCTTGCAATAGATAGATGTCCTTTTTGTATATTTGTCTGACTCCTTACTATTTTTGCAATAGTAAAGGCTTTACGCATAATCCTATTTAGTATAGCACCACTTAGGTTGTATACTACAGTTGTGCGATATGCATCTTTGAGCTGACTCAAAATCTGTGTTTCACCTACAACTTGTGAATCAAGTCCGCTTGAAAGTTCAAATATATGTCGTATTGCTTCTATAGATTGTTTTTTGTATATATATTTTTTGGCTTGATTCAACTCATACTTTGCATAATCGGATAGATACTTTATTAAAGACTCGCAAGGATCATAATACGAAACTGCTATGATTTCTGTTCTATTACACGTTGAAATTATCATAATTTCTGCTATATCAAATGCTTCTTTAATGTCTTTTGCACGCTCATGAATAGAAGTGTTTTCAAATACAAAAGCTTCTCTCACATTTAACGGTGCAGTTTTCCAGTTTAAACCGACGATATAGACATTATCAATGCTTAAATTTAAATTATGTGTCATTTATTTCTTTCCACAGCATAATCAGCTAAAAATACAAGAATATCTTTATAAATGGAGCCCGGGAGATGTTGTATATTTTGTTTTGCAATTAAAGCCTTTTGTTTTGCTATCTCAAAAGCATCATTAACCCCAAAAGTTTTACAAGCTTGTATACAATAATTTTTATGTTCCTGGTTTTTTGTTTTAAAATATTCAAGAAGGTGGTATTTAACACCTGGATCTTTTTCTAATGTCAAAATTAACGGTAGTGTAACTTTACCTTCGTTTATGTCATTATACGTATCTTTGCCTATATCTGTATTTGAATAATCCATTAAATCATCTTTTATCTGAAAAGCCAAACCAAGATTTTTACCATACTGCCTAAAATGTTCAATTTCATCAGTTTTATTTGAAAGCAAACAACCACTTACACACGCACTTTCTATTAAGCTCGCCGTTTTTTTATAAATTATATCAAAGTAAGTATTTTTATCGATTATATTAAAAAAATTCTCTATTTCTATAATTTCACCTAATGCCAAATTGTAAGCAGCTTTTGATATTTCTTTTGCTACATCCACGCTTACATCCAAAACTTTATTATAAGCTAAAGAATATAAATAATCTCCACTCATTATAGCGACTCTGTTTCCATATGCTTCATTAACGCTTTGTTTGCCTCTTCGCATTTTTGCCTCATCAATGACGTCATCATGAAGCAAACTTGCTATATGTATATATTCGACAATACATGCTGTTAAATGCAGAATTTCTTCATTATCATAGCCTAAGCTTCTTGCGCTTGCAACTACAAGTATTGGTCTTAATCGCTTACCACCCGATATATGCTCAATAATTTTATCAAGTAGCAGACTTTCACTTTTAATATTTAGCAAAAGTGTATCAATATTTTTAATAATACTTTGTATATTAGATATCGCAATATTGGTCTTTTGTAACATTTACTTTTACCACAGAATCATCGCTTTCAAGTTCTATAGCTTTAACACCATAAGCGTACCTTGACATCTCTCTAAATTGATTAGAATCAATTCTAATTAATTTACCCAGTTTTGTTGTAATTAAAATCTCGCTATTATCCTGGAGTCTTTCTGCGTCAACAAGTCTATCTTCACCTTTTAATTTAATAATTTTTACACCTTTTGCGCCCCGAGATACTTTTCTTATAGAATCTGCCAAAATAACTTTTGCTATACCGTTTTGTGTAATAAGTACAATTTTTTCTTCTTTATTTTGAAGCTTGAATCCAGACACAACATAATCATTATCTGCTAAACTAATGCCTTTTACACCATAGGCGTTTCTACCCATCTTGCGAACTTGTTCTATACCAAATCTTACAGATTGACCCAAAGACGTACATATTATAATTTCGTCTTTTTCAGATACATTTGGGATAACACAAACAAGCTGATCATCGTTTAACAAATTAATAATTGTTCTACCATTACTTTTAATGTCTGAAAAATTATCTGAAGATATTCTTTTTATTATCCCTTTTTGAGTAATTAACACGTAATCATTTCCAGGTTTATATGCATTTATTGTTTTTATTTGCTCGTTATTTTTCAAATTCAGAAGATTTACTATTGCTTTTCCTTTTGTATAATTACTTGATTTTGGTATCTCGTAAGCTTTTATGGAATAAATTCTACCATTGTTTGAGAACATTAATACAACATCTAGACTATCTAAAACCAAACAATCTAAAATGTAATCATCTTCCGAATAAACTGCTGCTATTCTACCTTTGCCACCTCGCGATTGAACATTGTAAAATGATAAAGGTATGGATTTTATATAACCTTTATTAGAAAAAGTTATTAAAAGTTTTTCTTGTTTTACCAGGTCTTCTTTGTTTATTTCTTCAAGTTTTGTTACAATTTGCGTTCTTCTTCTGTCAGAGTAATTTTCTTTGATATATATAAGCTCGCTTTTTACTATTGATACTAGCTCATCGTAATTACCCAGAATTTTTTCGTAATTTTTTATCTTTTCTAATATTTCATTGTATTCTTTTTCTAATTTTTCTATTTCCAAACCTGTTAATCGTGATAACCTCATCTCTAAAATAGCGTTTGTTTGTTTGTCACTTAGATTAAATCGTTCTTTGAGTCTATCTTTTGCAATCTGGGGTGTTTGTGATTTTTTTATTATGCTTATTACTTCGTCAATATTTTGCACAGCAATTTTTAAGCCTTCTAGTATATGAATACGTTCTTTTGCAATATTTAATAGGTAAATGGTTCGTCTTTTAATTACCTGTTCTCTAAAATCTAAAAATACATTAAAATATTCTTTTAAAGACAAAACTTTTGGCACATTATCCACAAGGCATAAATTATTTATACTGAAGCTAACTTCTAAGTTACTTATTTTGTAGAGGTTGTTTAAAATGATTTCTGGCTGCTCCGAAGACTTAACTTCAATTACAATTCTTATACCTTCTTTGTTTGACTCATCTCTTAAATCACTTATACCTTCAATTTGCTTATCTTTTACAAGTTGCGCTATATCTTTTACAAGATTTGCTTTATTTACCTGATATGGTATTTCTTCTATTATAATTGCATGCTTATTGCCAATTTTTTCAATTTTTGCTAATGAGCGTATTTTTATTTTTCCCAGACCTTTTTCATATATTTCTTCTAAAGAATCGCACATTACAATGGCACCGGTTGGAAAATCAGGTCCTTTGATAAAATTAAGTAATTCTTTTGTTTGGGCAGTTCTTTTACTATCTATATAATAAATTAATGCATCTATGACTTCACCTAAATTATGAGGTGCGATGTTTGTTGCCATGCCAACAGCTATACCAGATGAACCATTTACTAAAAGATTTGGTATTAGACTTGGCAAAACTGTTGGTTCTTTTAAGCTTTCATCATAGTTAGGCTGAAAATCCACAGTATCTTTATCAAGGTCTTTTAAAAGCTCTTCAGCAATTTTTGATAATCTAACTTCAGTATATCTCATGGCCGCAGGGCTATCACCGTCAATTGATCCAAAATTTCCCTGACCATCTATTAGAGGGTATCTCATTGTAAATTCTTGACTCATCCTCACCATCGCATCATAAACGCTTGTATCGCCATGTGGATGATACTTACCAATAACATCACCTACTACACGAGCACTTTTTTTGTAAGGTTTATTGTGTAACAAATCAAGTTCACTAGCAGCATATAGTATTCTTCTATGTACTGGTTTTAGGCCATCTCTTGCATCTGGTAGGGCTCTTCCTACAATAACACTCATAGAGTAGTCAATGTAGGATTTTTTCATTGTATCTATAATATTTGTTTTGATAACTCTTTCGAATAAATCTTTCATACTACACATCCAAGTTCGCTAATTTTGCATTTTCTTCAATAAATTTTCTTCTTGGTTCAACTTTATCTCCCATAAGTAGTTCAAATATTTCTTTAGTTTGATTAAAATCGTCAATAGTAACAAGGTGCATTGTACGTGTGGCAGGGTTCATTGTAGTTTCCCATAATTGAGTAGGGTTCATTTCTCCTAAACCTTTATAGCGTTGTATTTCTATATTTTTTTTGGAAATTTCATCTATGTAATTAAATAGTTGTCTTAAATTATTAAATTCAAGTTTATTCTTGTCTTTATCTTCTTGTTTTGTTTGATTTAAAGCTATTATTGGAAATTTAATTTTAGATTCAAGAGTGTAAAGCTCATGTAGCTTTGTGTAAAATTTACTTGAAAATATTGATTTGTCTATATAAAACTCTTTAAGCTGCCTATCTTGGATATAAGAACATTTGATATTTGTATCAAATTCTTCAATTTTTTCTAAATTTAAAGCTTCTTTTATTTTATCCAGGTTATTAGAAAGATTTTGTGCGTCTATCCCATTTGTAATTGTATAGTGTAAAAATTTTTCCTGTTTTTCTTCTTTTTCAAATTGTTCAAAAATGCTTGATAAATTTGCAAAACGCAACAATATATCTTTTAAATTAAAATCTACATCAAAAGAAACTTTTTTTAATGCTCTCTCTATTAAAAATGATCTTAAATCAATATCATCTTTAAAATATTTACTTTGATTATCATACCTTACTCTATAAAGTGGTGGTTGCGCAATATATAAGTAGCCTTTTTCGATAATTGGACGTAAGAAATTATAAAAAAATGTTAAAAGCAATGTTTGTATATGACTTCCATCCACATCTGCATCAGTCATAATAATGATTTTATGGTATCTTATCTCATCTATATTGAAATTTTTATCTATATTACAGCCAATTGCTGCAACAATGCTCTTTATTTCTTCATTTGATAGGATTTTATGCAAGTTTGATTTTTCTGTATTTAAGATTTTACCTTTAATCGGTAAAATTGCCTGAAACTTTCTATCTCTAGCCTGTTTTGCACTACCCCCTGCAGAATCGCCTTCAACGATAAATATTTCTGTTTTTTCAGGATCTTTTTCTTGACAATCAGCTAACTTTCCGGGCAAATTTTTTGTTTCAAAAACAGTTTTTCTACGAACAAGTTCTCGTGCACTTTTTGCCGCTTCTCTAGCATTGTAAGCTAGTATTGCTTTTTCTAGTATTAATTTGATCACATTTGGATGTTCTTCAAAATAATCACTTATTTTATCGTAAAGTAAACTCTGTAATTGACCTTTTATGTCTAAGTTTCCTAACTTTGTTTTGGTTTGACCTTCAAATTCTGGGTTTGGTAGTTTGATCGAAACTATACCAATTAAACCTTCTCTACAGTCTTCACCACTTAGAGTTATATTTTTTAGTGAGTTATTTTTTTTGGCATAATTATTAATTGCTTTTGTAAGCACAGTTTTAAATATAGAAAGATGCGTTCCTCCTTCTTGAGTTAGTATAGAATTTGCAAACGATAAAATGTTTGATTCATAATTCTTTGTATATACAAAAGCACACTCAAGTTGAGTGTTTTCATAAGTAATATTTATTAAAATTGGATTTTCAAATAAAGGTTCTTTGTTTTTACATAAGTAGTTTATAAAATCTACGATTCCATTTTCATAGCAGAATGTATTTTTTTTACCTGTCCTTTCGTCAGTTAAACTTATAGTTACATTTTTGTTTAAAAAAGCAAGTTCTTGTAATCTTTTTTCAAGTATTTCGTAGTTAAATACAGTTGTGCTAAAAATTAACTCGTCTGGCTTAAATGTAACAATTGTACCTGTATCATTACAAGTATTGACAGTCTTTAAATCATTTATAGCAATGCCTCGTTCAAATTCTTGCTCAAAAATAAAACCATTCCTGTGAATTTCAACTTTTAAGTACGACGATAGAGCATTTACAACACTTATACCAACACCGTGTAGGCCTCCTGAGACTCTATAGCTTTTGTTATCAAACTTACCACCAGAGTGTAATGTGGTTAAAACTAAAGTTACTGCTGGAATGTTTTCTTCTTTGTGTATTTCGGTTGGAATACCTCTTCCATTGTCTTTCACTGTAACAGAATTGTCTTTGTGTATCGTAACTTCAATTTTATCGCAAAAACCTGCCATAGATTCATCTATGGAGTTATCTACTATTTCGTAAATCAGATGGTGAAGACCCTCTGTAGATGTATTTCCGATATACATTGCAGGCCTTTTTCTAACACCATCTAATCCTTTTAATATTTTTATAGATTCTGCTGTATAGTTAGCTGTCATATTGCCTCGCTTAAATTTATTGTATTTGCATTTTTAATATTTATATTGCCAATTGTAGTTATAAATACTTGGTTGTTTAATGTATTTATCATTGAGATCATTTTTTCAAGGTTCGTATTGGATATATCCCCTTCTAAATCATCTATTAATATAATTGGTGATTTATTTAAAGAATTGTAATGTTTAATTAAAGACATTATCAAAGAAAACAAAACCATTTTTTTTTCACCTAATGAAGAATAGCTAAAAATATTGTTTTCGTCAAGAAGTATCTCGATTGTGTCTTTGTATAACGTAAATATATTGCGGTTTGATTGTATTTCAAGATTTATTATTTTTTCATCAAAAATTAGAGGTTTGTAACTTAATTTTATATTTTTGTTTATTAAGTTTTGGTCTTTGAGGTATAGGTTTATTTTTTGTAAAGATTGTTTTCTATTTTCTTGGATAATTTCTACATTTTTTAGTATGTTTTTATTTATTATTTTAACTGTATTGATGTCTTTCTTTTCAAGTAGGATACGTTTAAGTTTGAGATGTTTTGCTGTGTTTAAAATAATTTGTATTATGTTTGGGTTTTCTATAAATGAAAATTTGTCGATTAGTGATAGTATGTATTTTTTTTCATTGAAGTTTAAAAAATCTTTTATGGAAAATATTATGCTTGGGAACAATATTTTGAAGTCTTTTAGCCCATAAGGTTTTGAGTTTATTAATGATTTTTTGTTCTTTCCTAAGTGTATTGTTATATTGTATGTTATATCTTTTTTTATGGTACCTTTTATTGTAGATTGTTCAATTTTGTTCATGTAATTTTTTCTTATAAAGCTATGTGAATTTAGTAATATATATATTGAGTCAAGTAAATTTGTTTTTCCTGTTGCATTTTCTCCTTTTATTATATTTTTTTGTGGACTGAATGTTTTTGTAAAGTTTTTATAGTTTCTGAAGTTCAGTATTGAAATGTTTTCTAAATACATTATTTGATTAGTATAAATTTTTTTCTCCTAAATAGTTTAAATAAAAAAATAGCAATAATAATAAAATATGTTTATTTGTTTAAAATATATTTTTTGTTTATTGTAGTAGTCTAATATTTTATATTTGTTTGTTAAAAACCCTGTTAATAATGTTAAAAAGTATATTGGTTTTGTTTTGAATGTTAAATTTGTATGTGAATTATTGACAGATTTTGAAAAATTTTTAGACATTTTTTATATTTTTTTCAATTTTTTCTATTATTTCTTTGAGTTGTGGGGATTTTTCTATTTCTTTTTCAATTTTTGAGCATGCATTTATTATTGTTGCATGAGATTTCATATTAAATTTGGTTTTTATTTCGGATAATGAATGTTGTGTGAGTTTTCTTGATAAAAAAATTGCAATTTCTCTTGGAAGTATGATGTGTTTATCTCTTTTTCCTGACAACATAGTGTCTTTTGTAATATTAAAGTGTTTTGCAACAACTTCTTGTATGTTTTCTATATTAAGCGTGTTTTGTTTTCTTTCTATAACATCTTGGAGTATAGTTTCTACAAATTCTATATCTATTTTTTGTTTAAATAAAGATGAGTATGCATTAATTTTTACTATAATACCTTCAATTTCTCTTACATTTGATTCGAAGTTTTTGGCTAAAAATTCCACTATATCATCTGTCAAAGATAAATTGTAATTTTCAGCTTTTTTCTTAATTATGGCAATTCTTGTTTCTAATTCTGGAGGTTGTATATCTACTATTAATCCCCAACTAAAACGTGATTTTAGTCTTTCTTCTATTTCTCTAATATCAATTGGTGGTTTATCTGAAGTTATAACTATTTGCTTTTGATTTTCATAAAGCGTATTGAATGTATGAAAAAACTCTTCTTCCGTACGCTCTTTTTTTGATATAAATTGTATATCATCTATAAGCAAACAATCAAGTTCTCTAAATTTATTTCTAAATTGTGTCATTTTTTTGTATTGGATTGAATTTATGAGTTCATTTGTAAATTCTTCGCTTGAGATATATAAAACTTTTATTTTTGAACTTTTTTCTTTTATATGGTTTCCTATTGCATGTAATATATGTGTTTTACCAAGTCCCACGCCTCCATATATAAATAGCGGGTTATATGCTTTACCGAGGCTTTCTGCTACTGCATAACTTGCTGCGTATGTTAACTGATTATTTGGACCAACAACAAAATTGGAAAACTTATATCTTGGGTTTAGGTTTGATTTAAACTCTTTTTTTATTATAAACTCAATTTTTGGTGGTTTTTCAAATAATTGTTCTATTGTTTCTTTGAATTCTTTGCGGTATTTCATTTTTAAAAGATGACGTGCTTCTTCGTTTG